>NZ_JBNWAE010000009.1:0-274018 GCF_050496565.1 Pseudomonas shirazensis | reverse complement strand
GGGCGCGCAGGATCAATGTCTGGCGTTGTTTGCCGTACAGGGCGATGTGCCGTTCGAGCAGGCGTTTTCGGAGTTGTCGGTCATGCTCGGCTGCATCCGTCATCTGACCACCGAGGCCGAGATGGAAAATGACCGGCAGGCGGGCAGTGCGGCGCGCATTCTCAGCGGTTTGGCCAAAGCACTGATCGACGATATGGAGCTGGGGCTGCGCAAGGCAGTGACCACGCGCTGACTGTGTCGGCCCATCTCGGCTGTACGCTGCGATGGGCTGGCAGACAGCTAGGTCAGCCGCAAATGATCTGATTCTTGCCCATCCGCTTGGCCTGATACATCGCCGCGTCCGCGCGGGCGAACAGGCTGTCCAGGCTGAGGTCTTCGTCGCGCAGGCTGGTCAGGCCCTGGCTGATGGTCACGCCGAAACGTTCCTCGCCATGGCTGAAGCTCAAGCGCTGAATCTCGCGCTGCAGGCGTTCGGCGATCTGCTCGGCGACCTCGGCTTCGCAGCCGGGGAACACCGCAGCAAACTCCTCACCACCAATCCGCCCGAACACGTCGCCGCGGCGCAGCACGGCCTTGCCGCTGTCGGCGATGTGCTGCAGCACCTGGTCACCTTGCTGGTGGCCGTAGGTGTCGTTGATCAGTTTGAAGTCATCGATGTCCAGTAGCAGAAACGACAGCGGCGTGCCGTCTTCGCGGGCGGCGGTGAAGGCCTGGTTGGCACACTCGAAGAAGTGCCGGCGGTTGCTGCTCTGGGTCAGCACGTCGGTGGTGGCCAGGCGCTGCAGTTCGCTTTCGAGCTGCTTCTTTTCGGTGATGTCTTCGGCGATGCCGACCACGATCACGCGGTCGCCGTCTTGCTGCTGGTTGATGTAGCACTTGTCGCTCAACCAGCGGATTTCGCCGGCTGCGTTGATGATGCGGTACTCGCGGTCTTCGACGGCGCCCTGTAGCAGCACCTGGGCCAGGCTGCGCTCGGCGTACTCGAGGTCGTCGGGGTAGATGCTGTCGCGCCATTCATTGAAGTCGGCCAGCACCCGGCTGACCTGGCGGCCGAAGATACGCTCGAAGGCGGGGCTTACATAGAGCACCTGGCGGGTTTCCCAGTCGAACGCCCAGAGCACCGCGTTGACGGTTTCGAGCAGGGAACTGAACAGCTGCTCGCGCTCGCTCAGGCGCGCCACTTCACCTTGCGCATGAAACAGCGCGAGCAGGGTTTGCGCAGCGGCAGGTGGCGGGTCGCGGGGCTGTATGGGTTTGGCCATGTGCACGGAGCGATTCTCGGCTGAGGGCGTGCGGCCACGATCCGGCCCGCCACGCGGGCGATGTGCGGGTTTGAGTAAGCAGGTGGGGTGAAGTTCCGCTCGGCACGCCCCAGAACAGGGCGTGCCGATCAACGGGGATCAGGCGGTTGGGCGCAGCGAGTAGGTTTTCAGCTGGCTGGCAAAATCGCGCAGCGATTGGATACCACTGGCCTCGGCTTCGTGGACCCAGTCTTTCATCGCGGCGAGCATGTCGTGGCCATTGGCGCTGGTGCGGGCCCAGATCTGCTGCAGCGCCAGGCGCTTCTCGTAGATGGTCTTGAGTGCCTGGCTGTGGGCGAGCATCGACTCGATCCGCACGTGGTGGCGGTCCTGCAGCAGGCTGGTTTCCCGCGAGAGCAGACGCTTGGCGCGGCGGAAGCGATGGCGCAGCGAGGCGTCGACCACGTCCAGCTCCTGCTTGACCAGTGGCGCGATGACCAGCTTGCGGTACTGGGCCATGATCTGGAAGCGGTTGTTGAGGATCGCCATGGCCGTGTCCATGTCCAGGCTGGCTTTGCCCTCAACGCGGTGGGCAATCGGCGCGACCCGTTGCACCTTGGCCAGGCGCAGCAGGCTCAGCACCCGTATCCACGCCCAGCCCATGTCGAACTCCCAGCGCTTGACCGACAGCTTGGCCGAGTTGGGGTAGGTGTGGTGATTGTTGTGTAGCTCTTCGCCGCCAATGATGATGCCCCACGGCACCAGGTTGGTGGCGGCGTCGCGGCATTCGAAGTTGCGGTATCCAACGGCGTGGCCAAGGCCGTTGACCACGCCTGCGGCCCAGAACGGGATCCACATCATCTGGATCGCCCAGATGGTGATGCCGATGGTGCCGAACAGCAGCAGGTCGAGCACTGCCATCAAGGCAATGCCGCCCAGTTTGTAGCGCGAGTAGAGGTTGCGCTCGATCCAGTCATCCGGGCAGTTCTTGCCGTAGATGCGCAGGGTTTCGGGGTTTTGCGCCTCTTCGCGGTAAAGCTCGGCGCCTTTGCGCAGCACGGTGCTCAGGCCTTTGATGACCGGGCTGTGCGGGTCATCGACGGTTTCGCATTTGGCGTGGTGTTTGCGGTGGATGGCGGTCCACTCGCGGGTGTTCTGCGCCGTGGTCAACCACAGCCAGAAGCGGAAGAAGTGTTTGAGGCCGGCGTTCAGCTCAAGCGAGCGGTGCGCCGAATAGCGATGCAGGTAGATCGTGACGCTGATGATGGTCACGTGGGTCATCAGCAGGGTGACCGCGACCAGTTGCCAGGCCGACAGATCGAGTAAGCCGTAGTACCACATAAATGTAAAAGCCCTCGGAAACGCGGGGGGGAACTGCGCTTTGCATTATCCATTGACCGGGAAATAAAACCAGAGCGGGAATGCATCAAGACATGTTTCGAGCCGTATAATGCCCCACTTTTTTTTAAGGGCATTAGTACCCGACATGACTGGTTCTGTTCGCGACGCCTTGCGCATGGCCGCGCTATACGTGGTGTTATCGATCCTGTGGCTGGTGCTCAGTGAGCAGCTGTTGCAACAGTTGTCCGATGATCCGCTGGCGTTGTACCTGGGGCGCTGCATCAATGTGCTGGTGTGGGTGCTGCTCAGTGCGCTGGTGATTTTTATCTCACGGGCGCGCCTGCTCAACTTCATCGGTATCGGCGCGCGCCTGCGCAGTGAGGACCGCGAGCGCCTGCGCATGGCGGCGGCGGTGTTCGACAGCACCCTGGAGGGTGTGCTGGTGACGGACCGGCAGGGCCTGATCGTGCACGTTAACCGCGCGTTCATGCGTATCACCGGCTATCAGCAGGACGAAGTGATCGGCCAGCGCCCGAGCAAGTTCAAGTCGGGGCGCCATGGGGCGGACTTCTATCAGCAGATCTACGCCACCTTGCGCGAGCAGGGGCAGTGGAGCGGCGAGATCTGGAACCGGCGCAAAAGCGGCGAAATCTACCCGCAATGGCAGACGATTTGCGCCGTACGCGACGACAGCGGCGAGCTCAGCCATTACGTGGCGGTGTTCAGCGATATCAGTGCGATCAAGCATTCCGAGCAGGAGCTGGCCTACCTCGCCCACCACGACCCGCTGACCGGTTTGCCCAACCGCCTGCTGTTCAACGACCGCGCTGAGCAGGCCCTGGCCGCGGCGCAGAGCCACAAGCGCGGCTGTGCGCTGTTGCTGCTCGACCTGGATCACTTTCAAAGCATCAACGATGGACTTGGCCACCCGGTTGGCGACCAGTTGCTCAAATTGGTCGGCGAACGCCTGCGTGCGGCCTTGGGCAAGGGCCTGACCCTGGCTCGGTTGGGCGGCGACGAGTTTGCCGTGCTGCTGGAGAACTGCCAGCAGGTCGGCCAGGCGGCGACTCTGGCGCAGACGCTGATCGAGCAGATGCGCGAGCCGTTCAGTTGCGAGGGGCACAGCTTGTTCATTGGGGTGAGCGTCGGCATCAGCCTGTTCCCCAGCGATGCCCTGAGCGCCGCGCAGTTGCTGCGCAATGCCGATGCTGCGCTGTTCAAGGCCAAGAGCAACGGCCGCGGTGGTTATGCGTTGTACACCGAAGAGCTGACTGCTCATGCCCAGCAGCGAGTGGAGATTGCCACTGAGCTGCGCCGCGCCCTGGAGCAGGAGGAACTGCGGCTGTTCTTCCAGCCGGTGCATGACCTGGCCAGCGGCAAGATGGTTGGGGTTGAAGCGCTGGTGCGCTGGCAGCACCCCGAGCGCGGGCTGGTGCCGCCGGGTGAGTTCATCCCGGTTGCCGAGGCCAGCGGGCTGATTGCCGAGATCGATGGCTGGGTCCTGCGCCAGGCGTGTCGGCAGATGGTCGAGTGGCAGGCCGCGGGGCAGTTGCTGGACTTTATTGCGGTGAATATCTCCAGCCGGCTGTTTGCTCAGCGGGATTTGTACCTGCAAGTGGCCAGGGTGCTGCACGACACCGGGCTGGACCCGGCGCTGCTGGAGTTGGAGGTGACCGAGAGCGCGGTGATGGAAGATCCCGAGGTGGCGCTGGAGCAGCTGCATCGCTTGCGCGAGCTGGGCTTGCGTTTGGCGATTGATGATTTTGGTACGGGGTATTCGTCGTTGCTGCGGCTCAAGCGGCTGCCGGTGCAGAAACTCAAGATCGACAAGGGATTTGTCTCGGGATTGCCGCAGGATGAGGACGATGTGGCGATTGTGCGGGTGATCATCGCCCTGGCTCGGAGCATGGGTATGCAGGTGCATGCTGAAGGGGTCGAACAGGCGGAGCAGGCGCTGTTTTTGCTGGCGCAGGAGTGTCAGTTGGGGCAGGGCTATTGGTTTGGGCGGCCGGTGCCGGCTGCGGATCTGGGGTGGGGTTGAGATTTTTGGGCCCGCTTTGCGGGCCTTGTGTCGCGAAAGGGCTGCAAAGCAGCCCCAATCCGATCACCGCTTATTCAAGCCACGCGCCAACCGATCCCCGCCCAGCTGGATCACCGCCACCAACACCACCAACATGGCAATCACGGTCAACATCACCTGGCTGTCAAACCGCTGATAGCCATAGCGATAGGCAATATCGCCCAACCCTCCAGCACCAATCGCGCCGGCCATGGCCGAAGAGTTGATCAACGCCACCACGGTGATGGTGAACCCGCCAACAATCCCCGGCAGCGCCTCGGGCAGCAATACATGCCAAACGATATGCCAGCGCCGGCAGCCCATCGCCTGCGCCGCTTCGATCAAGCCATGGTCAACCTCGCGCAAACTGACCTCGGCAATCCGCGCAAAAAACGGTGTGGCGGCAATGGTCAGCGGCACTACGGCAGCCCACACGCCATAGGTGGTGCCGACCACCAGCCGGGTGAAGGGGATCAACGCCACCATCAGAATCAGAAACGGGATCGAGCGGAACAGGTTAACGAAAGCGCCCACCACCCGGTTGAGCAACGGCGCCTGGTAAATCCCGCCCTTGTCGCTGGTAACCAGCAGCACCGCCATCGGAATACCCAGCAGCAACGCCACCAGCGATGACACGCCCACCATCAGCAAGGTGTCCCACAAGCCTTGCAGCAATCGCTCAGTCCACATAGCCCAGTACCTCCACATCATCCGCCCAACGCCGTGCGCGTTCGAGCACGCCATGGGTGTCATGCACTGAACCGCGCACTGACACGATCAACCGCCCCAGCGCATGTTCACCGATGGTTTCAACGCCGCCCTGGAGCAGGCTGACCTGGCCTCCAAGGTCGGCGAACAAGCCAGATAACTGCGGCTCGCCAAACACCACCAATTTGAGTACCAGGGCCGCATCGCGGCTGCTTGCAGTCGACAGCAAACTGCCTTGCAATGCTGCCGGCAACTTGCCCTGCAACGGCGCGAGCAAGGTGCGGGTCACGGCATGCTGCGGGCTGCCGAACACCTGCCAGACTTCACCTTGCTCAACGACCTGGCCGCGCTCCAGCACCACCACGCGCTGGCAGATATCACGGATCACTGCCATTTCATGGGTGATCAGCACTACGGTGAGGCCAAGGCGCTGGTTGATGTCGCGCAGCAGTTCGAGGATCGACGCGGTGGTTTCCGGATCGAGGGCCGAGGTGGCTTCATCACACAGCAGAATTTCCGGGTCATGCACCAGCGCCCGGGCGATGCCCACGCGCTGTTTCTGCCCGCCGGACAGTTGCGCCGGGTACACCTGATGCTTGTCGGCGAGGCCGACCAGATCGAGTAACCCACGGACCTTGCGCTGGCGTTCGGCCTTGGCCACGCCGGCGACCTTGAGCGGCAGCTCGACGTTGTCCCACACGGTCTTCGCCGACATCAGGTTGAAGTGCTGAAAGATCATGCCGATGCGCCGACGCAGGGCGACCAGGCGGTCTTCATCGAACGGGGCGATGTCGACCTGATCGATCAGCACCCGGCCCTGGCTCGGCTGTTCCAGGCGGTTGATGGTACGCAGCAGCGACGATTTGCCGGCGCCGCTGCGGCCAATGATGCCGAAGATCTCGCCCCGGCGGATGTTCAGGTCGATGCCTTGCAGGGCAGGCTGCGCCTGGCCGGGGTAGGTCTTGCCCAGGCCGATGAAGCGCACATGGGCCTGATTGACCTCGGGCCGCAACGCCTGCTCGCGGGCGGGCGCCGGTACGGCTGGGGCAGTGGGCACCCTGAGGGCGCTGGCGCTGCTCATGTCAGCCTTCCCAACCGGCCTGGTAGAGGCTGCCGTGAGCCTTGTCCAGCGCAGCTTTTACGGCAGGCGAGTGCTGGTAGATATCAACGAACTTGGCCAGGCGTGGGTCGTCCTTTTCCTGCGGGCGGATGACGAACTGGATCACGTATTCCTTGTTTTCCAGGCCATCGAACAGCAGCGCCGAGGTGGCATCGAAGGTGTTCGCCAGGCGGATATAGGCCGGGTAGCCCTGGACCAGATCGGCATCGTCGTAAGCGCGCACCAGCTGCACCGCTTCAACCTGCAGAATCTTCAGTTTTTTCGGGTTGGCGACGATGTCGTCTTCGGTGGCCTTGTAGCCAACGCCGGGTTTGAGCGTGATCAGCCCGGCCTTGGCCAGCAGCTGCAAACCACGGCCGCTGTTGATCGGGTCGTTGGCGATGGCCACGCTGGCGCCGGTCGGCAGCTCGGCGAAGCTTTTGTACTTTTTCGAGTACAGGCCAACGTTGTTGATGATCCCCGGCTTGTACGGCACCAGGTCAAAGCCGGCTGCGGCCTTGGCGTTTTCCAGGAATGGGATGTGCTGGAAGTAATTGACGTCGATATCGCCGCTGTTGAGGCTGACGTTGGGCGCGATCCAGTCGCTGAACTCGATCAGCTTCACTTCCAGGCCTTGCTTGTGCGCCTCTTCGACAGCGGCTTCAAGCGGAATGGCAAAGGCTGCAGTGGTGCCGACCTTGAGCGGCTCGGCAGCGAACACGTTGGCGCTGATGGCCAGTGACAGTACGGCGGCCGCGACGGGCCGGAACAGTTTATCAAGCATGGTGCAGGGCTCCAGTCGGGGCAGGGGTTGGGTGGGTGTTGCGATAGCGGGCGCCGGGGTGGTCGGCGGGCAGGTGCGGCAGGTCGCTGGCGAACAGCTTTTCGCGCAGGCTGCCGTCCTGGTAAGCGGTCTTGTAGCGGCCGCGGCGTTGCAGTTCGGGGACGACCAGGTCGATGAAGTCTTCGAAGCTTTCCGGGGTGACGGTGCGGGTCAGGTTGAAGCCGTCGAGGCCGGTTTCGTCGATCCAGGCGATCAGCTCATCGGCGACCTGTGCGGCGGTGCCGATCAGGGTCACGTAGCGCCCGCCGAGGGAGTGCTGATCGAGCAGGCGACGGCGGGTCCAGGCACTGTCCTGCAACTGACGGGTTGCGGACTGGATGGCGTTGCCCTTGGCGAAGCCGATCGGCTCGTCCAGCTCGAAGGCGGCAAAGTCGATCCCGGTCGAGCTGGCAAAGTGGGCGACGCCGGCCTCGGGGCTGGCGTAGCGCACATATTCGGCATGCTTGGCCTGGGCTTCGGCTTGGCTGGCGGCGACGATCACGGTAATGCCCATGAACACCTTGATGGCCTGCGGATCACGCCCGGCCGCCTTGGCTGCGGCACGCACCTTGTCGACTTGAATACGGGTGGAGGCTTTGTCCTGGCCGCTGATGAACACGCATTCGGCGTGGTTGCCGGCAAAGCTCAGGCCCCGCGGTGAGCTGCCAGCCTGGAACAGCACCGGCGTGCGCTGCGGCGAGGGCTCGCAGAGGTGGTAGCCCTCGACCTTGTAGAACTCGCCGTGGTGCTCGACCTTGCGCACTTTGTCGGGGTGGGCGTAGACCCGCTGCTCGCGGTCGGCGACCACTGCGTCGTCATCCCAGCTGCCTTCGAGCAGCTTGTACAGCACCTGCAGGTATTCATCGGCCTGGTCGTAGCGGCGGTCGTGCTCGGGCTGTTGCTCCAGGCCCATGGCGCGGGCGGCGCTGTCGAGGTAGCCGGTGACGATGTTCCAGCCGACCCGGCCGTTGCTCAGGTGGTCAAGGGTCGATAGCCGGCGGGCGAACAGATACGGCGCCTCGTAGGTGAGGTTGGCGGTCAGGCCAAAACCTAGGTGGCGGGTGACGGCAGCCATGGCCGAGACCAGCAGCAGCGGGTCGTTGACCGGCAGCTGGATCGACTCCTTCAGCGTCACATCGACCGACTGGCCATAGACGTCGTAGGTGCCGACGATATCGGCGATGAACAGGCCATCGAACAAGCCGCGCTCGAGCAGCTTGGCCAGGTCGGTCCAGTAGGCCAGCGTCTTGTACTGGGTCGAGGTGTCGCGTGGGTGAGTCCACAGGCCATGGTTGATATGGCCGACGCAGTTCATGTTGAAGGCGTTGAGGAGGATCTGCTTGCTCATCAGATCGTCCCCCGGCGCGGTGGGTTGATGTCGTTGAGGTAGTAGTTGCCGATGGCGTGGTACTTCCAGCGCACCGGGTCGTGCAGGGTGTGCACGCGGGCGTTGCGCCAGTGGCGGTCGAGGTTGTGCTCGGCCAGGGTGGCCTGGCTGCCGGCCAGCTCGAACAGCGTGGTGCTGGCGGCGAGGGCAATTTCGGTGCTGATGGCGCGGGCTTCGGCGACGGCAATCGAGGCTGCGGCCACTCGCTCGGCGGCTATCTCCGGCGTAGCTGCCGCGGCCTGGTCGAGGAATTCGCCAGCACGTTCCAGCAGTGCTTCGCTGGCATGCAGGCGGATCGACAGTTGGCCGAAGCTCTTCAGGGTCAGGGGGTCGTCGACGGCCTTGTCGTGACCCGAGTCGACCCACGGCCGGCTGCGGGTACGGACGAAGTGCAGGGCGTCTTCGAAGGCGGCGCGGGCGATGCCGGTGTCGATTGCAGCGTGGAGGATCTGCGCCAGTGGGCCAACCGGTGTCGGCCGCTCGAATGCGCTCTGGAATGCCACCACGTCAGCAGCGGCTACCCAGACGTTATCGAACACCACCGAGCCGCTACCAGTGGTGCGCTGGCCAAAGCCGCTCCAGTCGTCGATCACTTGCAGGCCTGGCGCATCGGCCGGCACGAAGGCCAGCCGCTGGATGCCGTCGTCATCGATCACCGAGGTCGGGATGCGCTGCGCATACAGCGCGCCGGTGGAGTAGAACTTGCGGCCGTTGATGCGATAACCGTCGCCGTCGCGGCTGAGCCGGGTGGTGCGGTCGTGGGCGGTCTTGGTACCGAGTTCGGCCAGGGCATTGCCGAAGCGCCGCCCGGCCAGTACTTCGGCGTACAGCCGCTGCTGTTGCTCGGGCGTGCCGTTTACCCGCAGCACTTCCAGGGCGTAGAAGTGGTTCTGCGGGATCTGCCCCAGCGAGCCGTCGGCCTGGGCAATCCGGGCGATGACCTGAGCCAGGGTGACATACGATACGCCGGCGCCACCAAAGGCCTTGGGCACGCTGATGGCCCACAGCCCGGAGCGGCTGAACAGCTCCAGCTCGGCGTGCGGCAGGCGCCGTTCGCGGTCGCGCAGGGCGCTGTCGCGGCGCAGGTGCTTGGCGAGTTCGTCGGCGACGGCCAGGGCCTCGCCGTCGGTGCGGATGACAGTTGCGTTCATGTTGTTCTCCGGGGCCTTTGGGGCCGCTTTGCGGCCCTTCGCGGGTAAACCCGCTCCCACAAGGTTCAGCGCTATTCCCTGTGGGAGCGGGTTTACCCGCGAAGGGCTGCAGAGCAGCCCCAGAGGCGCTCAAATCCAGGAATGTCGGGCGGGCCGGGTGCCGTTGAGGTGCCAGGCGCCTACGGCGTGGTACTTCCAGCGCACCGGGTCGTGCAGGGTGTGCACGCGGGCATTGCGCCAGTGCCGGTCGAGGTTGAACTCGGCGAGGGTGGCGCGGCTGCCGGCCAGTTCGAACAGCTTCTCGCTGGCCTGCAGGGCGATCTCGGTGGTGAGCACCTTGGCTTCGGCCACGGCAATCGAAGCGCGCGCGGCGGCGTCAGCGTCGATAGCCCCAGCGTTGACCTCGTCGAGCACCCGCGCGGCCTTGCGCAGCAGCGCCTCGGCGGCGTGCAGTTCGAGCTTTAGCCGGCCGATGTCGGCGATCACGTAAGGGTCATCGCTGGCGCGCTCGACATTGGCGTCGATAAACGGCCGGGACTTCTCCCGCACAAAGCTGATCGCGTCATCGATGGCTGCTTCGGCGATACCTGCGTCGATGGCTGCCTGAATCAACTGCGACGCCGCGCCCTGGATGTTGGGCAGGTCGCGCTGGCGCCAGTTGTCGATTACCAGCTCAGCCTCCACCGGTACTTGGTCGAGCAGCACAGTGCCGCTGGCGGTGGTGCGTTGGCCAAAGCCGGACCAGTCGTCAACGATGCGCAGGCCCGGGCTGCCACGACGGACAAAAGCCAGGCGTTGGCGGCCTTCGTCGTCCAGCGCCTTGACCGCCACCCAGTGGGCGAACAGTGCGCCAGTGGAGTAGAACTTCTCGCCGCTGATGCGATAAGCATCGCCGTCACGGCTGATCCGCGCCTTCAAGGTGAGGGTGTCTTTGCTGCCGCGCTCGGGGCCGGCATTGCCGATCCGCCAGCCGTTCAGCACCGAGCCGAAAATCAGCGCCTGCTGGGCATCGCTGGCGGTCAGGCGCAGCAGCTGGAGCATGCCGAACTGGTTCTGCGGGATTTGCCCCAGCGCCGGGTCGGCAGCACTGATGACGCGAAACACCTCGGCGACCGTGACAAACGACACGTCGGCACCACCGAAGGCTTTGGGGATGCTGATGCTGCCGAGCCCGCTGCGGGTGAACAGCTCGATCTCGGCCCACGGCAGCTTGCGCTGCTGGTCGCGTTTGGAGGCGTTGGCGCGAGCGACTGCGGCCAGCTCATGGGCGGCTTGCAGGGCTTCGGCATCGTTGCGCAGGACCTTGGCCGGCAGCAGTGCTGGCGGGCTGTCGAGGTCGCTGGCGTGAAGGGTTTGTGCCTGGCTGGACATTAGTACCGCTCCTTGGCTGTACTCAATGCCCTGGCGTTATGCACTGGGGTGATTGCATTCCTGACCATTCCTGACCTCACAAAAAAGTGGCGGCGGCGCTTGGTGGTTGCGCTGCGCGTGTGCTGGTCCGGTGGTCCGGTTTATATACCCTAAAGGCTTATTAAATAATTTAGAACTATCATTTGGGAATATGGATAGAAGTGCTGGGGCGGGTGGGGGATTTGAGTACGTCGGGGGCTGCTTTGCAGCCCTTTCGCGACACAAGGCCGCTCCTACAGGGAACCGCGCATGTCGATGGTACGCGGTCTCTGTAGGAGCGGCCTTGTGTCGCGAAAGGGGCGCAGAGCGCCCCCAGCAATTTCGAACAGCGCCACGAAAGTGAAAGTGCTAAGAGGCACCAGTCCCAAGAAACTTGCGCAAAAACTGCCGCGTCCGCTCTTCCTTGGGATCGGCAAACAACGCCTTGGCCTCCCCCTGCTCAACAATCACCCCCTTGTCGAAAAAGATCACCCGGTTAGCAACATCCCGGGCAAAGCTCATCTCGTGGGTAACGATGATCATGGTCCGCTGCTCTTCGGCCAGGCCACGAATGGTCTCCAGCACTTCGCCCACCAACTCCGGGTCCAGCGCTGAAGTCGGCTCGTCGAACAGGATCACATCCGGCTCCATGGCCAACGCCCGAGCAATCGCCACGCGCTGTTGCTGGCCACCGGACAAGCGCCGAGGGTAGGCGTCTTCTTTGCCGGCCAGGCCGACCTTGGCCAACAAGCGTCGGCCCAGCTCCAAGGCTGTCGCACGCGGGGTCTTCTTGACCACCAGCGGCCCTTCGATGACGTTTTCCAACGCCGTGCGATGGGGGAACAGGTTGAAGTTCTGGAAGACAAACCCAGCCTGCTGGCGCAAGCGGCGGATGGCGCTCTGCTGGTTACCCAGCGAGCGGTTGGCGTCGATGCTGATGTCGCCGATCTGGATCCGTCCAGCGTCGGGCGTCTCGAGCAGGTTGAGGCATCGCAGAAAGGTGGTCTTGCCCGAGCCGCTGGGGCCGATGATGGCGATCACTTCACCGGGCTGGACGGTCAGATTGATGCCGTCGAGCACGGTCTGGCCGTTGAACCGCTTGGTCAGGCCTTCAACTACGATCATGCTCAACGCTCCTGGTCATGCTGGTTGACCCGCGCTTCCAGGCGGTTCTGGAAGTGGGCGAGGATGCTCGCCAGGATCCAGTAGATAACCGCAACGGCCAGGTACATGGTGAACACTTCGAAGGTGCGCGCGGTGACCAGCTGCGCCTGACGGAACAGCTCCGGCACCTGAATGGTGGCCGCCAGCGCGGTGTCCTTGACCAGCGAAATGAAACTGTTGCCCAGCGGCGGCAAGGCAGTGCGCATGGCTTGCGGCAGGATCGCCCGGCGCATGGCCTGGGCGCGGGTCATGCCGATGCTGGCGCAGGCTTCCCACTGGCCGCGCTCGATCGACGAGATCGCTGCCCGCAGGATTTCGCAAACGTAAGCCGCCATGTTCAGTGACAGGCCAATCAGCGCTGCCGGGATCGGGTCGAGCTCAAGGCCGATCTGCGGCAGGCCGAAGTAGATCACGAACAGTTGCACCAACAGCGGCGTGCCGCGGAAGAACGACACATAAATGCGCGCCAGCCAGTCCAGCGGCAGCACCTTGGACAAGCGCATCAACGCCAGGGCAAAGCCCAGCAGCAGGCCAAAGAACATACCGCCGACACTGAGCAGGATGGTGTAGCCAGCGCCCTTGAGCAGAAAGGGCGCGGAGTCGGCTACCAGTTGCAGGCTTTCTTCAATCATTTAGTCACGTCAGCGCCGAAGTACTTCTCGGACAGCTTGGCCAGGCTGCCGTCGGCGCGCAGCTTGTCCAGGGCCTGGTTGATGGCCGCGAGCAGTTCTGGCTCACCCTTGCGCAGGGCAATGCCCGACTCCAGGCGCGAGAAGGCGTCGCCAGCGGCAACGGTGTCTGTGGCTTTTTTCGCGTACTCAAGCGCCGCCAGGCGGTCGATCAGGATGGCGTCGGTGCGGCCCACGCGCAGATCCTGGAACTTGGTCGGGTCGTCTTCATAGGTGCGCACGTCGGCGGTCGGCACGTTGGCCTTGACCCATTGCTCGTAGTTGGTGCCCAGACCAACACCGACCTTCTTGCCGGCCAGGTCAGCTGCGGACTTGATGTTGAGATCTTTTTCTTTCTTCTTCAGCACCAGTGCCTGAATGCCGGACACGGTGTACGGCTCGGAGAAGTCGTACTTCTTCTTGCGCTCGTCGGAGATGGTTACCTGGTTGACGACTACGTCCAGGCGCTTGGATTCCAGGGCCGCGAGGATGCCGTCCCACTTGGTCGGTTGGACCTTGGCCTTGACCCCGAGCTCTTTGGCGATCAGCTCCGACAGCTCTACCTCAAAGCCCGACAGCTTGCCGCTGTCATCGACAAAGCTGAACGGCGGGTAGGTGCCTTCGACGCCGACGTTGAGTACGCCCTTGTCCTTGATGGTCTGCAGTTGCTCGCCAGCAAACGCCTGGCTGAACAGACCGGTGCCGAGCACGATGGCAAGGCTGGCATTGAGTAGCGGTTTGGCAAAGATCGACATGGCAGGGCCCCGCGCTGTGGTGAGAGTAGTGGGTGGAGACGAGTTTGGTACGAGTCAGAAATGCTGGGGGCGCTTCGCACCCCTTTCGCGACACAAGGCCGCTCCTACAGGGACCGCGTACGACATTGCGGCGCGGTCCCTGTATGAGCGGCCTCGCCGGAGCGCCGGACCGGTCGGAAAGGGCTGCAAAGCAGCCCCGGCATTCTCAAGCCAGGCTCGATTTGCACAAGCCCAAAAGGCCAAGACTATAAATCCAAGCCGCTTAGCTCATGAAATAATAAAAACCTATTTTGTTATTCCATTTGTATAAATTTGGCCCTCGGCCGGCTGCGTTGAGGGTAGCCCGTCAGCGCGGCTTATGCCCGACTTAGCGCAGGATGGAATAAAGCGTTGTTTTTTCCAAGGGCTGGATTTGTCGTAGAGTGCATCTATACGACAGACAGGAGTACATCGTGAGCGAACAGACATCCCCCGGTAAATGGCAGTTGCAGTCAATTGTGACCGGCCTGCGCGGCGCCCGTGAGCAGTGGCGCACGCAAAATGGCCGCAGCAGCGGCGAGAAGGGCGGCCGCGAGTTGCCGTCGCGCGACGCCATGCAGCGCATTCTCGAGCAACTGTGTGGGGCGTTGTTCCCGATGCGCCTGGGCCCGGTCGACCTGCGTGAAGAAAGCGAGGATTTCTACGTCGGTCACACCCTCGACACCGCCCTCACTGCACTGCTCGCGCAAGCGCGGTTGGAGCTGCGCTATGCCGCACGCCAGAGCCAGACTGACCAGGCCAATGCCGACAGCGAGGCCTTGCGCCTGATTCAGGGCTTTGCGGCGGCCCTGCCAGAGATGCGCGTGCTGCTCGACACCGACGTGCTCGCCGCCTACCACGGCGACCCGGCCGCGCGTAGCGTGGACGAAGTGCTGCTGTGCTACCCGGGGATCCTGGCGATCATCCACCACCGGCTGGCCCACCACCTGTACCTGGCCGGCCTGCCGTTACTGGCGCGGATCAGCTCGGAGCTGGCGCATTCGGCCACTGGCATCGATATCCACCCCGGCGCACGGATTGGCCCGAGCTTCTTCATCGACCACGGTACTGGTGTGGTGATCGGCGAAACCGCGATCATCGGCGAGCGCGTGCGCATCTATCAGGCGGTGACCCTGGGCGCCAAACGCTTCACCGCCGACGAAACCGGCAGCCTGCACAAGGGCCAGCCGCGCCACCCGATCGTCGAAGACGATGTGGTGATCTATGCCGGCGCGACCATCCTCGGTCGGATCACCATCGGCAAGGGTTCGACCATCGGCGGCAACGTGTGGCTGACCCGCAGCGTGCCGGCCGACAGCAACATCACCCAGGCCAATCTGCAGCTCGACTGCCAGGCAAAAAAATAGCAAAAGCGGCGAGCAAAAGCCGTTGTCAGCTCCTCTATATACCTGCCCCGCTCAGCGGGGCAGGTCGCATCGAAGGCCGATCCATGTTTAACTTGAACGCTTGTTCAACATAAAAACGCTGGTCGCTGCCGGTGTTCAACAGGAGGATATGCCTTTGCTGAACCCGTTAAATCCTATGCCTGATTCCCACAGCGGGGTGCAGGCTGCATGAGTACTCCCACCCCTGAACTTGCTGACAGCAAGATGCGCATGAACGCCCCGGTGTTCTACTTCGCCGCCAGTTTTATCCTGCTCTTCGGGCTGGTGGTCATCGTCAACCCCGAGGCTGCCGGTGCCTGGTTGCTGGCCGCGCAAAACTGGGCTGCCAACACGGTGGGCTGGTATTACATGCTGGCCATGACCCTGTATCTGGTGTTCGTGGTGGTCACCGCCGTGTCGGGCTACGGCAAGATCAAACTGGGTGCCGACCATGACGAACCCGAGTTCAGTTACCTGTCCTGGGCCGGCATGCTGTTCGCCGCCGGTATCAGCATCACGCTGTTCTTCTTCTGCGTCTCCGAGCCGCTGACGCACATGCTGCAACCGCCCCAGGGTGAGGGCGGCACCGCCGAGGCGGGGCGCGAAGCAATGAAGCTGCTGTTTCTGCACTGGGGCCTGCATGGCTGGGGCGTGTTTGCCTTTGTCGGCATGGCGCTGGCCTACTTCGCCTATCGCCACAACCTGCCGCTGGCACTGCGTTCGGCGCTGTACCCGCTGATCGGCAAGCGTATCAACGGCCCGATCGGTTACGCCGTGGATGGCTTCGGCATCATTGCCACGGTGTTCGGCCTGGGCGCCGACATGGGCTTTGGCGTGCTGCACCTCAATTCCGGCCTGGATTACCTGTTTGGCATCCCGCACAGCCAATGGGTGCAGGTCGCGCTGATCACGCTGATGATGGGCGCTGCAGTGGCGGTGGCCGTGGCTGGGGTCGAGAAGGGCGTGCGGGTGATGTCCGACATCAACCTGTTCCTGGCCTGTGCGCTGCTGCTGTTCGTGCTGTTTGCCGGGCCGACCCAGCACCTGTTCAACACCCTGATTCAGAACCTCGGTGACTACCTTGGCGCCTTGCCTGGCAAGAGCTTCGACGTCTATGCCTACGGCGAGAACCGCGACTGGCTGGGTGGCTGGACGGTCTTCTACTGGGCCTGGTGGATTGCCTGGGCGCCGTTCGTGGGCCTGTTCATCGCGCGGATTTCCCGTGGCCGGACCATCCGTGAATTCGTCTTCGGCGTGCTGTTGATCCCGCTTGGTTTCACCCTGGCGTGGATGTCGATCTTCGCCAACAGCGCGATGGACCAGGTGCTCAACCATGGCCTGGTCGCGCTCGGCCAGTCGGCGCTGGATAACCCGTCGATGAGCCTGTACCTGCTGCTCGAAACCTATCCGTGGAGCAAGACGGTGATCGCCGTGACGGTGTTCATCAGCTTCGTCTTCTTCGTCACCTCGGCCGACTCCGGCACCGTGGTGTTGTCGACCTTGTCGGCCAAGGGCGGCAGCCCTGACGAAGACGGCCCGAACTGGCTGCGGATCTTCTGGGGGGCGATGACCGCGCTGATCACCAGCGCCTTGCTGTTCGCCGGCAGCATCGACTCGCTGAAGTCGGCAGTGGTGCTGACCTCATTGCCGTTCTCGCTGATTCTGCTGTGCATGATGTGGGGCCTGCACAAGGCGTTCTACCTCGAGTCGCAGCGGCGTATTGCCCAGTTGCATTCGCTGGCACCGGTCGCGCAGAGCCGCCGCCGTGGTCGCGGGGGCTGGCGTCAGCGCTTGAGCCAGGCTGTGCACTTCCCGTCGCGCGATGAGGTGTACCGCTTCATGGATGACGTGGTGCGCCCGGCAATCAATGAAGTGCGCGAGGTGTTCGAGCAGAAGGGTCTGGTGCTGATCACTCAGGACGACCCGAGCCATGACAACGTCAGCCTGAAAGTCGGCCATGGTGAAGAGCAGCCGTTCATCTACCAGGTGCAGATGCGTGGTTACTTCACGCCGTCCTTCGCCTTGGGTGGGTTGGGCGCGCAGGAGCTGAAAAACCGTCGTTATTACCGCGCCGAGGTGCATCTGTCCGAGGGTAGCCAGGATTACGATCTGGTCGGCTACAGCAAGGAGCAGATCATCAACGACATCCTCGACCAGTACGAACGGCACATGCAGTTCCTGCACATGGTCAGGTAGTGGCCTTAGGGGCTGCCGGGCAGCCCCTTGCCTTTGCTAGAACGGCGCGTCGCCAAGGATGGTGGCGCGGTGCATGACCCGCCGCTGCGGGCGGTAGTCATCGACGGCGTAATGCTGGGTGACGCGGTTGTCCCAAAAGGCCACGTCGTTTTCCTGCCAGCGCCAGCGGATGCTGTACTCCGGCCGGATCGCATGGGCAAACAGCAGCTTGAGCAGGGCCTCGCTTTCCTGTTCGTTGAGCTCGTTGATCCGCGTGGTAAACCCTTCATTGACGAACAACGCCTTGCGCCCGCTGACCGGATGCGTACGCACCACAGGGTGCGTCAGCGGCGGGTTGTTGCGCCGGGTCGCTTCCCAGCGGGCAAGGTCTTCGGCAGTGGTGCCGAAGCGCTCCAGCGGGAATGACTTGGTGAAGTCATGGGTGGCGGTGAGGCCGTCGAGCATCGTCCGTAGTGGCGCCGACAAACCCTCGAATGCCGCCACGCCACTGGCCCACAAGGTATCGCCGCCATAGGCCGGCAATTGCTTGGCACTCAGTACCGCGCCCAGCGCCGGGGTCGGCAGGAAGGTCACGTCGGTGTGCCACACGGCATTGTCGCGCACGTCGGTGACGGCGGTGTCGAGGATCAGCACTTGTGGCGTTTCCGGCACATTGGGGTAGATCGGGTGGATATGCAGGTCGCCAAAACGCGCAGCGAAGCGGGCTTGCTGCTGCGGGCTGAGCGGCTGCTCGCGGAAGAACAGCACCTGATGCTTGAGCAGTGCCTGCTCGATGGCGTTGCGTTGTTCGGCAGTGATCTCACGGCTGATGTCGACGCCAGTGATCTGCGCGCCGAGGGCCGGGCTTAACGGAGTGATGGTCAGGCTCATGGCAGTCTCTATGTCAGGCGCCGGAGTGCCGGCGTGGTCAGTCGTGATCAGTGGCTCTGGCCGTGCCAGGGCACCAGCTTGCGTTGCAGGGCGCGCAGGCCCATTTCCAGGGCAAAGGCGATCAGGGCGATCAGCAGAATCCCCAGCACCACCACGTCGGTGACCAGAAACTGCGCCGCCGACTGGACCATGAAGCCGAGGCCGCTGGTGGCCGCGATCAATTCCGCAGCAACCAGGGTCGACCAGCCCACGCCCAGGCCGATACGCACGCCGGTGAGGATGTCGGGCAGGGCGCTGGGCAATATCACATGGCGAATCAGTTGGGCTTTGCTGGCGCCCAGCGACTGCGCGGCGCGCAGTTTGGCCGGGTCGACGGTGCGCACGCCGGTAGCGGTGGCGATGGCTATCGGTGCGAAGATCGCCAGATAGATCAACAGCACCTTGGACAGCTCACCAATGCCGCACCAGATCACGATCAGCGGCAGATAGGCCAGCGGCGGGATCGGCCGGTAGAACTCGATCAGCGGGTCAAAAATGCCCCGGGCAATGCGGTTGGAGCCAATGGCAATACCGATCGGGATCGCCGTGAGGATGGCCGCGCCGAGCGCCAGGCCGATGCGCCCAAGGCTTGCGCCCAGGTGCTGCCACAGGCTTGCGTCCATGTAGCCCTGGGTCAGCAGCACCCAGGCCTTGCCGAGGATGTCTGCCGGTGGTGGCAGAAACAGCGGTTCGACCAGCTCGGCGGCGGTCACCGCCCACCACAGCAGCAACAGGCTGGCCAGGGTCAGGGCGCTGATCCAGCGGGTCGACAGTGGCTTGCGCGACAGCGGTTTGAGGCTGGCCGGTTTGGCTGCCAGCGGCAGGTCGACAGTGCTCATGCTGAGTGCTCCCGGCGGGCGTCTTCGCGTTGCGAGAAGACTCTCGCCAGCACGTGTTCGCGGGTTTCGATAAAGCGCGGGTCGGACTTGATCGCCCGCGCCGATTCACCGGCGGCATAGCGTTGGCCGAAGTCCAGTTGCAGCCGTTCGACGACACGTCCTGGGTTGGGCGCCAGCAGTACCAGTTCGCTGGCGAGAAACACTGCTTCTTCGATGTCATGGGTAATCAGGAACACCGGCTTGGCGGTGCGCTGCCAGACCTGCAGCAACAACTCCTGCATCTGCTCGCGGGTAAACGCATCGAGGGCGCCGAACGGTTCGTCCATCAACAGCACACGCGGATTGGCAGCCAGGGCACGGGCCAGGCCGACGCGCTGCTTCTGGCCGCCCGAAAGCTGCCAGATGCGTCGTTCGGCGAAACCTGCCAGATCGACCAGGGCAAGCATTTCGCGGGCCTTGGCTTCGCGCTCGGCACGGCTTACGCCGGCCAGCTCGAGGCCGAAGGCGACGTTGCCGAGTACGTTCTGCCAAGGCAGTAGGGCGTCGTCCTGAAACACCACGCCGCGCTCGGCACTCGGGCCTTGCACCGGCACGCCGTCGAGGCTGATACGGCCAGCGCTGGGCGGCACGAAGCCGGCGATCAGGTTGAGCAGCGAGGTCTTGCCGCTGCCCGATGGCCCAAGGGCCACCAGCAGCTGGCGCGGGCCCAGGCTCAGGTTGATATCGGCCAGCACCGGGGTGTCGGCGCCGGGGTACTGTGCGCTGATGCGCTCCAGCTCGAGCAAGGCCATGACGGGCTCCGGATCAGTTGGGCAGGTATTTGGCGGTGACGTATGGGGCATAGTCAGGCAGCACGGCGTCGACCTTGCCTTGCTCCTTGAGGAAGGCTGCGGTGTTGCTCAGGGCCTGGGTGGTCGGCGCGCCGAGGGCGCTGGCCTGGTCGGCGGCCAGTGGGTAGACGTTGCCTTGCAGCAGCACCGGGATATCGCTGCTCTTGGCGCCCGAGAGCTTGGCCAGTTTGGCGACGTTGTCCGGGTTGGCCAGCCAGGCTGCCGGGTCCTTGCGGTAGTTGGCGTAGGCATCCAGGGTGACCTTGGCAAAGGCTTTGACTACGTCCGGATGCTTGGCGGCGAAGTCTTTGCGCACGATCCAGGCGTCGAAGGTTGGCGCGCCTTTTTGTGCCAGCTCGCCGGAGGTGATCAGCACCTTGCCGTTCTCTTTGGCGACGCCCAGGGCTGGGTCCCAGACATAGGTGGCGTCGATATCGCCACGCTTCCAGGCGGCGATGATGGCTGGTGGCGCGAGGTTGAGGATCTGCACCTTGGACGGGTCGATGTTCCACGCTTTGAGCGCAGCGAGCAGGCTGTAGTGGCCGGTCGAAACGAACGGTACGGCGACCTTTTTGCCGATCAGGTCCTGCGGGGTCTTGATGCTGTCGCGTGCAACCAGCGCTTCACCGGCGCCGATCTGGGTGGCGATCAAAAAGGTTTCGACCGGCAGCTTGCGGGTGGCGGCTGCGGCCAGCGGGCTGGAGCCGAGGTAGCCGATCTGTACATCGCCTGATGCCACGGCGGTGATTACGTCAGCGCCGTTATCGAATTTGCGCCAGTCGATATCGGCCTTGCTGGCTTTTTCGTAGGCGCCATCGACCTGGGCGACCTTGGCTGGGTCGACGGTGGTCTGGTAGGCGACAGTGAGGTCGGCGGCCTGGGCCAACCAGCTGCTGCTGGCGAGGGTCAGGGCGGCGAACAGGCGCAGCGGAGCGTGCGGGATCATGGGTTTGCCTCTCGTCAGCAATCTGGGTAGTTGATGGCGAGAAGACTAAATGATCTAAGAATATTGAAATAAATAACCTTTTGGCATTAGCTTAGGTGCCTTTTGGGGGCGCTGCGCGCCCCTATCGCGACACGAGGCCGCTCCTACCCTGATCAGCGCAAGGCTCGGGCATTTTCGCGGTCCTCTGTAGGAGCGGCCTTGTGTCGCGAAAGGCCCGCAAGGCGGGCCCAGCAATCTAACTGGCGTAAAGACCGTTCACTGCTACGCTTCCCCGGCCTAGAGCAAAAGGAAATAAGGTTATGAGCAAACGTTTGCAAATAACCTAAAGCTCTTAAGGGCCCCTGCCGATACCGCAAATGGTAGTAAAGGTTCCTATGATATGCCGCAATAGTCTTAGCAATTCATAAAACAGTCATTTTGGATTTATAGGATTGTCATTATCCTGTAGCCCAGGGTGGCGGCTTAGACCTTCGTCGTGAAACGTTCGGAAATGATTGACTGGACGGTCACGCTCAGCGACTAAATCGCCAGTCCATGGTGAGTGAGGCAACAGACCTCGCCGCCACTGATATACAAAAATTAGAACGTAGAGGAGCAAAACATGTACAAGTCAAGCCTGGCTCTGGCCGTGGCACTGGGGGTTCTCGCCCAACAAGCAGGTGCTGCTGGCTTCGTCGAGGACAGCAAGCTGTCCGTAAGCTCGCGTACCATGTACTTCAACAACGACAACCGTGATGGCGGTGCTGACAACCGTGAGTCTGGCCAGGGCTTCAAGCTCGACTACATCTCCGGCTTCACCGAAGGCACCGTTGGTTTTGGTGTAGATGCTCAGGCGCTGTGGGGCATCCACCTGGACGGCGGCCGTGGCTACCACCCTGATAACAGCAGCTTCTTCCCAAGCGACTCCGACGGTTCGTCCGAGAAGCAATGGGCACGCTTCGGCGCTAACGCCAAGGCTCGTTTCTCCAAGACCGAAGCTCACTTCGGTAGCGCGCTGGCGCCAGCCTTGCCGATCCTGGTTGCCAACGATGGCCGTCTGCTGCCGCAGACCTTCGAAGGTGCCACCATTTCCTCCAAGGAAATCGACAACCTGACCATCAACGCCGGTCAGATGACTCACGCCATGGGCCGTGCGTCCAGCAACCGGACTGGCCTGTCGGTCAACGGTGCTACTGCTGACAGCAACAAGTTCCGCTACGGTGGCCTGGACTACAAGCTCACCCCAGACCTGACCCTGCAGTACTACTACTCGAACCTGGAAGACTTCTACAAGCAGCACTTCCTGGGCGCGACTCACGTCTTCAAGATCGCTGACGACCAGTCGTTCAAAACCGACCTGCGCTACTTCGACAGCAGCAGCGACGGCAAGAACGGCAACGGCGGTGGTTACAACTTCAACAACAACGGTGGCTACGCCAAGAACGTGGGCGAGGTCGACAACAAGACCTGGTCCGCGATGTTCACCTACACCCTGGGTGGTCATGCCTTCTTGCTCGGTCATCAACGCGTCAGCGATGACGGCGGTTTCGTCTGGCTGAACCAAGGTTCGGTACGTGATGGCAATGGCCGTCCGGAAGGCGCAGGTGGCGCAAGCTTCTACCTGTTCACCGACAGCATGATCAACCAGTTCGCCAAGGCCGGTGAAAACACCACCTTCGGTCAGTACTCCTACGACTTCGCGCGCCTTGGCGTGCCAGGCCTGAAGGCATCGGTTTCGTACCTGCGTGGTGAAGATGGCCGCAACGCCAACGGCAACGGCACCTTCTCTGAATGGGAACGCGACGCCCGGATCGACTACGTGATCCAGCAAGGCACCCTGAAAGGCCTGGGCGCTACCCTGCGTCACGGTATGTACCGCGGCACTGGCACCAGCTCGCTGGCTGACCAGGACCAGACTCGCTTCATCGTCAACTACACTTACGCTTTCAAGTAAGTCGTAGCTGTACCCAGAGAAGCCTCGCCTAGTGCGAGGCTTTTTTGTGCCTGCAATTTGAAATGCAATTTGGTTATAAATAAATCGATATTTATTCTTTTTAATCTTTTTGGATTGCAGGCACATTGGACCCATAACGCAGACACAGGAGCCGCACCATGAGCCTCAAACTCGGCGACATCGCCCCCGATTTCGAACAGGATTCCAGCGAAGGCAAGATTCGCTTCCACGAGTGGCTGGGCAATAGCTGGGGCGTGCTGTTCTCGCACCCTGCCGACTTCACCCCGGTGTGCACCACTGAGCTGGGCCTGACCGCCAAGCTCAAGGACGACTTCGCCAAGCGCGGGGTCAAGGCCATCGCGCTGTCGGTCGATCCGGTCGATTCGCACCACAAGTGGATCGATGACATCAACGAAACTCAGAACACCGTGGTCAACTTCCCGATCATTGCCGATGCCGATCGCAAGGTCTCCGACCTGTATGACCTGATCCACCCTAACGCCAACGACACCCTTACCGTGCGCTCGCTGTTCGTCATCGACCCGAACAAGAAGGTGCGCCTGACCATTACCTATCCGGCCAGTACCGGGCGTAATTTCAACGAAATCCTGCGGGTGATCGACTCGCTGCAGCTGACCGACAACTACAAGGTCGCCACGCCAGGCAACTGGCAGGACGGCGACGAAGTAGTGATCGTGCCTTCGCTCAAGGATGAAGCTGAAATCAAGGAGCGCTTCCCCAAAGGCTACCGCGCCGTGAAGCCCTACCTGCGCCTGACGCCGCAGCCCAACCGCTGAATATCGAATCCTCGTTGCACATGCTCTTAGCCAAGCAGGGATCTTCGGGCCGCTCATGCGGCCCTTTTTTATGCTTGTGATTTAGCTATTGGGGCCGCTTTGCGGCCCTTCGCGGCGGTCCGGCGTCCCGGTGAACCCGCTCCCACAGGTTACGGCGGCGCTGCAAAACCCTGTGGGAGCGGGCTTGCCCGCGAAGGGCCGTGCAGCGGCCCCAGTAGGGGCAACTGATTTATATGTAACCAAAAAGAATAAACAAATGAAAAAATATGATTTATAGATATATATGAACTGCTGTTAAGGTCACTTACATCAAGCGGGAGCACTACTGAACAGGCCCCGCCACGAATCGAAGGAAGCGTTGCTCATGTTGGTTGTCTCGGTAGGTGGTAGCCCAAGTACCCGTTCCCGCTCCGGCGTGTTGCTGGAGCGTTCACGCCAGTGGCTGCAAGAGCGCGGGGTCGAGGTCGTGACCTTTCAGGTCCGCGAGTTTGCCGCCGAAGACCTCCTCCATGCGCGCTTCGACAGCCCGCAAGTGCAGCACTTTCAGCAGCTGGTAGCGCAGGCCGATGGCCTGATCGTCGCCACCCCGGTGTACAAGGCGTCGTTTGCCGGCGCCCTGAAGACCCTACTCGATCTGCTGCCCGAGCGCGCCCTGGAACACAAAGTGGTACTGCCAATCGCAACCGGCGGCAGCATCGCCCACATGCTGGCGGTGGACTACGCCCTCAAACCGGTGCTGTCGGCACTCAAGGCGCAAGAGACCCTGCAAGGGATCTTCGCCGACGACAGCCAGATCGCCTACGGCGAAGGCAGCACCCCGGCGCAGCTCGCGGCCAGCCTCGAAGCGCGCCTGCTGGACTCGCTCGACACGTTTCACAGCGCCTTGGTCCGCCGGCCACAACCGGTCGCCCCCGGCGTGCTCAATGAACGCTTGATCAGTGCTCGCTGGAGCATCTGAAGCCACACGTTTTTCCACCTTACTCGCCCGTCAACGAGGCAAGCAGGTGCAACCCGAACCCTATACGTCTTGGAGAGCGCCATGCGCACAGTCTTCTTGCGTCGCGGTCTGGTCGCCCTGTTTGCGGCGGCTGTATCCTTCGGCGCCATTACTCAAGCCCAGGCCGAGAGCCTGCGCATCGGTTATCAGAAATACGGCACGCTGGTGCTGCTCAAGGCCAAGGGCACGCTGGAAAAGCGCCTGGCCGAGCAAGGCATTCAGGTGCAGTGGACCGAGTTCCCCGGCGGCCCGCAGCTGCTCGAAGGGCTCAACGTCGGCTCGATCGACTTTGGCGTGACTGGCGAAACGCCGCCGGTGTTTGCCCAGGCCGCTGGCGCCGATCTGCTCTACGTTGCCTACGAGCCACCAGCCCCGCACAGCGAAGCGATCCTGGTGCCGAAGGGCTCCACGGTACAGTCGGTAAAAGACCTCAAAGGCAAGAAAGTCGCCCTCAACAAAGGCTCCAACGTGCACTACCTGCTGGTGCGTGCGCTGGAAGATGCCGGCCTCAAGTACAGCGATATCCAACCGGTTTACCTGCCGCCATCCGATGCCCGCGCCGCGTTCGAACGTGGCAGCGTCGACGCCTGGGTGATCTGGGACCCGTACCAGGCGGCCGCCGAGCAGCAATTGCAGGCGCGCACTCTGCGTGACGGCAAAGGTCTGGTCGACAATCACCAGTTCTACCTGGCGACTCGCGACTATGCGACCCAGCACCCTGCCGTGATCAACACCTTGATCGAAGAAGTCCGCGCCGTCGGTCAGTGGTCCCAGGCCAACCCGCAGGAAGTCACCGATCAGGTCGCACCGCTGCTTGGCCTGCCGGCTGACATCACCCTGACCTCGGTCAAGCGTCAGGGCTACGGCGCAGCGCCGCTGACCCCTGAAGTGGTCGCGGCACAACAGAAAATTGCCGACACCTTCCAGGCGCTCAAGCTGATCCCCAAGCCGCTGAGCATCAAGGACGTGATCTGGACACCCCCGGCCAAGGTCGCAACTGCGCCTTGATTGATCTGCCTGCGCCGGGGCGCCGCTCCGGCTTGAGCCACCCTTGAGGAGACAACTCCAGTGAGCCTTAATATTTTCTGGTTCCTTCCAACCCACGGTGACGGCAAGTACCTGGGTACTTCCGATGGCGCCCGTGCGGTCGACCACGGTTACCTGCAACAGATTGCCCAGGCGGCGGATCGCCTTGGTTTCGGCGGTGTGCTGATCCCGACCGGACGCTCCTGCGAAGACTCCTGGCTGGTGGCTGCGTCGCTGATCCCGGTCACACAGAACCTGAAATTTCTGGTCGCGCTGCGCCCCGGCATCATCTCGCCGACCGTAGCGGCGCGTCAGGCAGCCACGCTGGATCGCCTGTCCAACGGCCGTGCGCTGTTCAACCTGGTCACTGGCGGTGACCCGGACGAACTGGCCGGCGATGGCTTGCACCTGAACCACCAGGAGCGCTATGAAGCCTCGGTCGAGTTCACCCGCATCTGGCGCAAAGTGCTCGAAGGCGAAAACGTCGACTACGAAGGCAAACACATTCAGGTCAAGGGCGCCAAGCTGCTCTACCCACCGATCCAGCAACCGCGTCCGCCACTGTACTTCGGCGGCTCTTCGGAGGCCGCGCAGGACCTGGCTGCCGAGCAGGTCGAGCTGTACCTGACCTGGGGCGAACCGCCTGCAGCAGTGGCCGAGAAAATCGCCCAGGTGCGCGAGAAGGCTGCCGCGCAAGGCCGCGAAGTACGCTTCGGCATCCGCCTGCATGTGATCGTTCGAGAAACCAACGAAGAAGCCTGGGCCGCCGCCGACAAGCTGATTTCGCACCTGGACGACGCCACCATTGCCCGTGCCCAGGCCTCGCTGGCGCGCTTCGACTCGGTAGGCCAGCAACGCATGGCCGCCCTGCACGGCGGCAGCCGCGACAACCTTGAAGTCAGCCCCAACCTGTGGGCCGGGGTTGGTCTGGTCCGCGGCGGCGCTGGTACTGCGCTGGTCGGCGATGGCCCGACCGTGGCAGCGCGGGTCAAGGAATACGCCGCGCTGGGTATCGACACCTTCATCTTCTCTGGCTACCCGCATCTGGAAGAGTCATACCGCGTTGCCGAGCTGCTGTTCCCGCACCTGAACGTACAACGCCCGGAGCAACCGAAAGCGGGCGGCTATGTGAGCCCGTTTGGCGAGATGGTCGCCAACGACATCCTGCCCAAGTCCGTGTCGCAGAGCTGAGGACCGGACCATGAGTCGTGCAACCTCATCCACCTTGGCTCAGCGCCTGGCCCCCTGGGCACTGCCGGTACTGCTGCTGGCGATCTGGCAGCTGGCGGTCAGCGCTGGCTGGCTGTCGACGCGCATCCTGCCGGCACCCAGCGCAGTGGTCAGCGCCGGTGTCGAGCTGGTGCGCAGCGGCGAGATCTGGACTCACCTGGCCATCAGCGGCTGGCGTGCGGGGCTGGGTTTTGCCATCGGCGGCAGCATCGGCCTGGTGCTGGGCTTTATCACCGGTCTGTCGAACTGGGGCGAACGCCTGCTCGATAGCTCGGTGCAGATGATCCGTAACGTGCCGCACCTGGCGCTGATCCCACTGGTGATCCTGTGGTTCGGTATCGATGAGTCGGCGAAGATCTTTCTGGTCGCGCTGGGCACGCTGTTCCCGATCTACCTGAACACCTACCACGGCATCCGCAACGTTGACCCGGCCTTGGTGGAAATGGCCCGCAGCTACGGCCTGTCCGGCTTCAGCCTGTTCCGCCAGGTGATCCTGCCGGGTGCGCTGCCGTCGATTCTGGTCGGTGTGCGCTTCGCCCTGGGTTTCATGTGGCTGACCTTGATCGTCGCCGAAACCATCTCGGCCAACGCCGGCATTGGTTACCTGGCAATGAACGCTCGGGAGTTTCTGCAAACCGACGTGGTGGTACTGGCAATTGTGCTCTACGCCGTGCTCGGCAAGCTCGCTGACCTCGCCGCTCGCGGCCTGGAACGCGCTTGGCTGCGCTGGCACCCGGCCTATCAAGTGGCCAAGAAGGAGGGCGCATGACCGTGCTCAAGGAACAACCGCCGCGCTTGCTGCGTGGCATCCCGCTGGCCACCCAGGATGTACGCAAGACCTTTGGCCAGCGTGAAGTACTGCGTGGTATCGACCTGCACATTCCGGCCGGGCAGTTCGTCGCCATCGTGGGCCGCAGTGGCTGCGGCAAGAGCACCTTGCTGCGCTTGTTGGCGGGCCTCGACCAGCCTACGGGCGGTCAGTTGCTGGCCGGTGCTGCGCCGCTGGCCGATGCCCGCGAAGAAACCCGCTTGATGTTCCAGGACGCGCGCTTGCTGCCCTGGAAAAAGGTCATCGACAACGTCGGCCTTGGCCTCAAGGGCGACTGGCGGCAGAAGGCGCTGGACGCACTGGAAGCCGTCGGCCTGGCCGACCGCGCCAATGAGTGGCCAGCGGCGTTATCGGGCGGGCAGAAGCAGCGTGTAGCGCTGGCCCGCGCGCTGATTCACCAGCCGCGCCTGCTGCTGCTCGACGAGCCGCTCGGCGCGCTCGATGCGCTGACCCGGATCGAGATGCAGCAACTGATCGAACGCCTGTGGCGCCAGCATGGCTTCACCGTGCTGCTGGTCACCCATGACGTCAGCGAGGCGGTTGCCGTGGCCGACCGGGTGATCCTGATTGAAGACGGCGCGGTCGGCCTCGACCTCAACGTCGAGCTGGCCAGGCCCCGGGTGCGCGGCTCGCATCGCCTGGCTGCCCTGGAAAGCGAAGTTCTCAACCGCGTTTTGTCTGTACCGGGCGCTGCGCCCGAGCCGGACCCTGTAGCACCTTTGCCCACGCAGTTGCGTTGGGCTCACTGAACCCCTGAAACCAGCACAAAGGAATCACTCCATGACTATCAAAGCGATCAACGTCCGCAACCAGTTCAAAGGCACTGTGAAAGAAATCCTCGAAGGTCCGGTACTGTCGGAAATCGACGTGCAGACCGCCTCCGGTGTAGTCACCTCGGTGATCACCACGCGCTCGGTAAAAGAGTTGGAACTGCAGGTGGGCAGTGAAGTGATTGCCTTCGTCAAATCGACCGAAGTGTCTATCGCCAAGCTGTGATGATTGTTGGTGTTTTGGGGCCGCTTTGCGGCCTTCGCGGGCAAGCCCGCTCCCACAAGGTTTGCAGCGTCGCCTGAACCTGTGGGAGCGGGTTCACCCGCGAAGGGCTGCGCAGCGGCCCCAAAACTATCAGCGTTTAGGCAGAAATAGCGGCAAATACAACCCCAGATACGCATCACAGACCCGCTTGCCTTCCTCGGCCATACGCGGGGTGATCTGCTCATGCAACTGCACCGAGCGGGCATAGACCCGGTCGCTCAGCTCCATCGCCAGGGCAAACACATCGACGTCGTGCGGCATTGCCGGTAACTGAAAATGCTGATCGAACAGCTTGTGCATCAGCTCGCCCAGCTCCAGATCATGCTTGCGATCCGCCTGGGTCACTTCGCTCAAGCCATGCTGGGCCAGAATCAACTGCCGCGCTGCGGCATCCTCCTGATAGATCTCCAACATACGTTGCTCGATCAGCCGCGACAGGTCATGCCAGGTGGTCAGCGCGCTACTGTCGATCGGCGCGCGCAGTGCCTCGCGAAAGGCCCGGTGCACATCCGCCGTCAGCGCTTCGAGCAGGGCCGGTACGCTGGCAAAGAAGTGGTACACCGACGACGGCGGGATCTGCGCGTGCTCGGCCACGCTGTAGATCGACAGCCCGGCCACACCGTGCGCCGCAAGCAACTCGCGGGCTGCCGCCAGAATCGTGACGATCCTGGCCTGGCTGCTGGCGCGCGGCTTGCGTGGTGTGGGCGTGCGGGTCATCAGTTGCTGATGGCCAGGATGCTGGCCTGGTAGGCACCGACGAACAGGTCGAAATCACCGACTTCGTCCTGCTCCAGGCGCGCCTGCTCGGCCAGCGACTCGCGTGCCAGCGTCTCGAAGGCTTGCTGGCGCTCGGGGCTCAACGGTTGCTCGCGGAAGGTTTCGGCATGCAGACGGCTCTGACGCATGGAGAACTCGACAAAGCTCTCATCGTGCTCGGTCATGCGCGCCAGCACCTGCGCCGATGGGGTCAGCTCGGGGTCGTCGACCTTGGCCTGCTGCGCTTCAACCGCTTTGGCGTGGGCGTCACCGCCGTTGGCCTGATCGAGCAACGCGGCCAGCGGCGCGATACGCTCGAGCAACTCGCCAGCCCAGTCCTTGAGCGTCACCGGTTGGCCATTGCGCTGCAGCTCCAGGCCTGGCTTGCGGCCTTGCTTAACCACGCTGAGGAAGTTGCTGGTGCACTGGCCGCATTCGCCGTTGCTCAGCTGCGGGCTGTCGTCCAGCGCGCACAGCAGCAGGAATGCATCGAGGAAGCGCGACTGCTGCAGGTCGATACCGACCGGCAGGAACGGGTTGATGTCCAGGCAGCGCACTTCGACGTACTGCACGCCACGCGAAGCCAGCGCCTGGATCGGCCGCTCGCCGGTGTAGGTCACGCGCTTGGGGCGGATGTTCGAGTAGTACTCGTTTTCAATCTGCAGAATATTGGTGTTGAGCTGGACCCACTCGCCATCCTTGTGCGTGCCGATCTCGACGTACGGCGGGTACGGCGTGCCGACCGCCTTGCGCAGGCTGTCGGTGTAGCTGGCGAGGTCGTTGTAGCAAGGCGTCAGGCCGGCCTGGGCGTTGCTCTGGTAACCCAGGTCGCTCATGCGCAGGCTGGTCGCGTAGGGCAGGTACAAGGTGTCGGGGTCGAGCTGTTCGAGCTGATGCGCACGGCCGCGCATGAAGCCTGCGTCCAGCGCCGGCGAAGCGCCGAACAGGTACATCAGCAGCCAGCTGTAGCGGCGGAAGTTACGAATCAGGGCGATGTACGCCGCCGACTGGAAGTCACGATCGCTGTCGGCGCCGCCTTCCTTTTCGCGCAGCAAGGGCCACAGCGCCTCGGGCAGCGAGAAGTTGTAGTGAATACCGGCAATGCACTGCATGGTGCGGCCGTAACGCAGGGCCAGGCCCTTGCGGTAGACGTACTTGAGCTGGCCGATATTGGAGGTGCCGTAATAGCCGATCGGAATATCCTCTTCGGCCGGCAATGCGCAGGGCATCGACGGGCTCCACAGGTATTCGTTGCCCAGCTTGGACTGGACGAAGCGATGCACCTCTTCGAGGTTATCCAGCACCGCAGCCGGGTCGGCCAGCGCCGGAGTAATGAACTCCAGCAGCGATTCGGAATAATCGGTGGTGATCTGCTCGTTGGTCAGCGCCGATCCCAGGGCCTCGGGATGAGGGGTCTGGGCCAGGCGACCTTGATCGGTCACGCGCAGGCATTCGCGCTCAATACCGTGCAGGCACTGCTTGAGCAAGGGGAGATTGGCACTGAGCAGGCTCAGGCGGCTGTTGAGGAGTTCGCTCAAGATGTATTCCTTCACGCGTCAGTCGCCCCAATATGGGGGTAGAAATGACGGTCTACAAGGGTAGGGACAAAGGAACTGGCGTTGTCGCCTGGTTACGCGGTTTCGGCAGTGCCATCACACTGCCGAAAAATACCGCAGATAGCGCTTTGTGAGCTAGAGAACCGCGAAGGTTCCCTGAGCTTTCGCAACCAGTTTGTCGTCTTGGACTACGTCGGCGTCGACCACCAGCGTGCGCCGGCCCGCGTGCAGCACGCGCGCGGTACATAACACCTCACCATCGCTGACCGCGCGCATGTAGTTGATCTTGCACTCGATGGTCACGCTTTGCTGGTCAAAGCCATGGCTGGCCGAGCAGGCCAGGCCCATGGCGATGTCGACCAGGCTGAAGATCGCCCCGCCGTGCAGCTTCTGGCCGCGGTTACGCAGCTGTGGCGTCAGCGTCAGGGCTACCGTCGCAACACCCTCCTCAAGGCGCTGCAGGCGGCAGCCAAGCAACTGGCTGAAGGCGCTTTCGACGTATTCGCTGGGCAGGTCGGTCATTTCTTCTTCAACTGCTTGGCATTGGCGAACAGCGAAGCCATGGCGTTGTTGGCTGGCGCGACCGTGGCCGTTTCACGCGGGCGCGCGGGCTGCTGCGGGCGGTTGCCGCCATTTGCCCGGCCACCACCGCGGTTGCCTTCGACCTTCTCGCCGGGGGTGTCGCCCATGCGCATCGACAGGGCGATACGTTTGCGCGGGATATCCACCTCCATCACCTTGACCTTGACCACGTCGCCGGCCTTGACCGCTTCACGCGGGTCCTTGATGAACTTCTCCGACAGCGACGAGATGTGCACCAGGCCGTCCTGATGCACGCCGATGTCGACGAAGGCACCGAAGTTGGTGACGTTGGTGACCACGCCTTCGAGGATCATCCCAGGCTCGAGGTCCTTGAGCTCTTCGACGCCGTCCTGGAACGAGGCGGTCTTGAACTCCGGGCGCGGGTCACGGCCGGGCTTGTCCAGCTCTTGCAGGATGTCGGTGACGGTCGGCAGGCCGAAGGTCTCGTCGGTGAAGTTTTTCGGGTCGAGGCGCTTGAGGAAGGCGCTGTCGCCGATCAGCGAGCGGATGTCGCGGTCGGTGCCGGCGGCAATCCGCTGCACCAGCGGGTAGGCTTCCGGGTGCACGGCGGAGGCGTCCAGCGGGTTGTCGCCGTTCATCACACGGAGGAAGCCGGCGGCCTGTTCGAAGGTTTTTTCGCCGAGGCGGCTGACCTTTTTCAGCGCTGCGCGGGTGGCGAACGGGCCATTGGCGTCGCGGTGGGCGACGATGTTCTGCGCCAGGGTCGCGTTCAGGCCAGAGATGCGCGTGAGCAGCGCCACCGAGGCGGTGTTGACGTCGACGCCGACGGCGTTCACGCAGTCTTCCACCACCGCATCAAGGCCGCGGGCGAGCTTGAGCTGCGAGACATCATGCTGGTACTGGCCGACGCCGATCGATTTCGGGTCGATCTTGACCAACTCGGCGAGCGGGTCCTGCAGGCGTCGGGCAATCGACACCGCGCCGCGGATCGATACGTCCAGGTCCGGGAACTCGCGCGCTGCCAGCTCCGAGGCGGAGTACACCGAAGCGCCGGCTTCGGACACCATCACCTTGGTCATCTTCAGTGCTGGGTATTTTTTGATCAGCTCGGCAGCGAGCTTGTCGGTCTCGCGGCTGGCGGTGCCGTTACCGATCGCGATCAGTTCCACCGAGTGCTTGGCGCACAGCGCGGCGAGCACGGCGATGGTGCGGTCCCAGTCGTTGCGCGGCACGTGCGGGTAAACCGTGGCGGTGTCGAGCAGCTTGCCGGTGGCGTCCACCACGGCGACCTTGCAGCCGGTACGCAGGCCAGGGTCGAGGCCCAGGGTCGTGCGCGGGCCTGCCGGGGCAGCCAGCAGCAGGTCGTGCAGGTTGTGCGCGAAGACGTTGATCGCTTCGCTCTCGGCGGCTTCCCGCAGCTCGCCGAACAGGTCGGTTTCCAGGTGGGTGTAGAGCTTGACCTTCCAGGTCCAGCGCACCACTTCGCCGAGCCATTTGTCGGCCGGGCGGGCGCGGTTTTCCACGCCGAAGTGCTGGCCGATCATCAGCTCGCACGGGTGCAGGGTGCCCGGCAGCTCTTCGCCGACTTTAAGCGCGGCGCTGAGTACGCCCTCGTTGCGGCCACGGAAGATCGCCAGCGCACGGTGCGACGGCGCGGTGCGCAGCAGCTCGTCATGGTCGAAGTAATCGCGGAACTTGGCGCCTTCCTCTTCCTTGCCAGGCACCAGGCGGGCACTGAGCACGGCTTCCTGCTTGAGGTAGCTGCGCAGTTTTTCCAGCAGGCCGGCGTCTTCGGCGAAGCGCTCCATGAGGATGTACTTGGCGCCTTCCAGCGCGGCCTTGACGTCGGCTACGCCCTTGTCGGCATCGACGAAGCGCGCGGCTTCGCTTTCCGGGGTCAGCTGCGGGTCGTTGAACAGGCCGTCGGCCAGCTCGCCGAGGCCGGCTTCGAGGGCGATCTGGCCCTTGGTGCGGCGCTTTTGCTTGTACGGCAGGTACAAGTCTTCGAGGCGGGTCTTGGTGTCGGCCAGCTTGATCTCGCGGGCCAGCTCCGGGGTCAGCTTGCCTTGCTCGTCGATGCTGGCAAGGATGCTCGCGCGGCGATCATCCAGCTCGCGCAGGTAGCGCAGGCGCTCATCCAGGTGGCGCAGCTGGGTGTCGTCGAGGCTGCCGGTGACTTCCTTGCGGTAACGGGCGATGAAGGGCACCGTCGAGCCTTCGTCCAACAGGGCCACGGCCGCCTCGACCTGTTGCGGGCGAACGCCGAGTTCTGCGGCAATACGGCTGTTGATGCTGTCCATGAAAACCACCTGACAATATGTGAATACTGGAGGCCGCAGGTGGGCATTCGTGCCCGGCGGCGCTGGGTGAAAGGCGCGCATTATACCCATCGCGTCGGGCTTGCGGTGATAGCGCCGAGCCATCGGCGGCCGCGTGGAAGTGGCGCCGGGGGAAAAATCTGCTAACAATGCACACGGCACGCGCTGCAATGGCTACGCCATAATGCGCAGCGATCTCAGAGGAGTTATTGATGACCAGCACGCCTAACACAGTTGAAGGTGACAAGATTCTCATCGTCGACGACGATCCGGGGCTCAGCAGCCTGCTGGAGCGTTTTTTCACCAGCAAGGGCTACCGCACCCGGGCAGTACCCAACGTCGAACAGATGGACCGGCTGCTGGCCCGTGAGGTGTTCAACCTGGTTGTCCTCGACCTGATGCTGCCCGGCGAAGACGGCTTGTCCGCCTGCCGCCGCCTGCGCGCAGCGAACAACCAGATCCCGATCATCATGCTTACCGCCAAGGGCGACGAGTTGAGCCGGATCAAAGGCCTGGAGCTGGGCGCCGATGATTACCTGGCCAAGCCGTTCAACCCCGACGAGCTGATGGCGCGGGTCAAGGCCGTGCTGCGCCGTCAGTCGGCGCCGGTGCCGGGTGCGCCTGGCAGCGAAGACGAGACGGTGACCTTCGGTGACTACGAGCTGTCGCTGGCCACCCGCGAGCTCAAGCGCGGCAACGAAGTGCACATGCTTACCACCGGCGAATTCGCCGTGCTCAAGGCGCTGGTGATGCACGCCCGCGAGCCGCTCACCCGCGACAAGCTGATGAACCTGGCCCGCGGCCGCGAGTGGGATGCGCTGGAGCGCTCCATCGACGTGCAGATCTCGCGCTTGCGCCGCATGATCGAACCGGACCCGTCCAAGCCGCGCTATATCCAGACCGTCTGGGGCGTGGGCTACGTGTTCGTGCCGGACGGAAACGCCGGCAAATGAGTCTGCAGGCTTGCCACAATGCTGCAGGGCGACCCGAACGGGCCGCCCTGTTTGCATCTGTGGCCAGCCGGCAATCTGGCGGGCTCTGCTCGCGCCCGCTCTGCAGTAGATGTCCTCGATGAAAACCCCTGTTTGGTTCCCGCAAAGCTTCTTCGCCCGCACCCTGTGGCTGGTGCTTATCGTCGTGCTGTTCTCCAAGGCGCTGACCCTGGTCTACCTGCTGATGAACGAAGACGTGCTGGTCGACCGTCAGTACAGCCACGGCGTGGCCCTGACCTTGCGCGCCTATTGGGCAGCCGATGAAGAAAACCGCGAGAAGATCGCCGAAGCGGCCGGCCTGATCCGGGTTACCGGGGCCGGCGTGCCGGAAGGCGAGCAACATTGGCCGTACAGCGAAATCTATCAACGGCAGATGCAGGCCGAGCTGGGCGAAGACACCGAAGTGCGCCTGCGCGTGCATGCGCCGCCGGCGCTGTGGGTCAACGCGCCGAGCCTGGGCCCGGGCTGGCTGAAGGTGCCGCTGTACCCGCACCCGTTGCGTGGGCAGAAGATCTGGAACGTACTCGGCTGGTTCCTGGCCATTGGTTTGCTGTCGACAGCGTCGGCGTGGATCTTCGTCCGTCAGCTCAATCAGCCGCTCAAGCGCCTGGTGTTTGCCGCCCGTCAGCTTGGCCAGGGGCGCAGTGTGCGCTTGCCGGTCAGCGACACGCCAAGCGAGATGGCCGAGGTTTACCGCTCGTTCAACCAGATGGCCGAAGACGTCGAACAGGCCGGGCGCGAGCGTGAGCTGATGCTGGCGGGGGTCTCGCATGACCTGCGCACGCCGCTGACGCGCTTGCGCCTGTCGCTGTCACTGATGGACAACGACAACGACCTGACCGACGACATGGTCCGCGACATCGAAGACATGGACGCGATTCTCGATCAGTTTCTGGCGTTTATCCGCGATGGCCGTGACGAGCCGCTCGAAGAGATCGACTTCTCCGACCTGGTGCGTGAGGTGGTTGCGCCGTACAACCAGCCGGAAGAGCGCGTGCGCTTGTGCCTGGAGCCGATTCCGCCATTCCCGCTGCGCCGGGTCTCGCTCAAGCGCATGCTCGGCAACCTGATCGGCAATGCCTTGCACCATGCGGGGCAGGGCGTTGAAGTAGCGGCTTATGTGTCGGGCGATGACAGTGCGCCGTATGTGGTGTTGAGCGTGCTCGACCGCGGCGCGGGGATTGATGAGTCGGAGCTGGAGACTATCTTCAACCCGTTCATTCGGGGCGACCGTGCGCGGGGGGGTAAGGGTACGGGGCTGGGGCTGGCCATCGTCAAGCGGATTGCGGCGCAGCATGGGGGCAATGTCGAGCTGCGTAACCGTTCCGGTGGGGGTATTGAAGCGCGGGTGCGGTTGCCGTTGGGGTTGCTGTTGCCGCGTAATGCTGTGTGATTGTCGGGGGCCGCTCTGCGGCCCTTTCGCGACACAAGGCCGCTCCTACAGTTGACCGCGTATGGCGATGGTACGCGGTCCCCTGTAGGAGCGGCCTTGCCGGGGCGCCGGACCGGTCGGATTGGGCCGCAGAGCGGCCCCGGCAATATCAGCCCTTACCCTTGGTCCGAGTCTGATTCGGCCCGCCGTTCTTCTCCAGATGCTCGATGATCATCCCGGCAACGTCCTTGCTGGTAGTGACCTCAATCCCTTCCAGCCCTGGAGATGAATTCACCTCCATCACCAGCGGCCCATGGTTGGAGCGCAGGATATCGACCCCAGCCACGCTCAGCCCCATGACCTTGGCCGCACGAATTGCAGTGATGCGCTCTTCCGGGGTGATCTTGATCAGGCTGGCAACGCCACCGCGATGCAGGTTGGAACGGAACTCACCCGGCTTGGCCTGACGCTTCATCGAGGCAATCACCTTGTCGCCAACCACGAAGCAGCGGATATCGGCGCCGCCGGCCTCCTTGATGTATTCCTGAACCATGATGTTCTGCTTCAGGCCCATGAACGCCTCGATCACCGATTCGGCGGCCTGGGTGGTTTCGCACAGCACCACGCCAATGCCCTGGGTGCCTTCCAGCACTTTGATCACCAGGGGCGCGCCGTTGACCATCTGTATCAGGTCGGGGATATCGTCCGGCGAGTGGGCAAAGCCGGTAATCGGCAGGCCGATACCGCGCCGCGACAGCAGCTGCAACGAGCGCAGCTTGTCCCGCGAGCGGGCAATTGCCACCGATTCGTTGAGCGGATAGACGCCCATCATCTCGAACTGGCGCAGCACCGCGCAGCCATAGAAGGTGACGGACGCGCCGATCCGCGGGATCACCGCATCAAAACCCTCCAGCGGCCGCCCGCGGTAGTGGATCTGCGGCTTGTGGCTGGCGATGTTCATGTAGGCACGCAGGGTATCGATCACAACCATCTCGTGGCCGCGCTGGGTACCGGCTTCGACCAGGCGGCGGGTGGAATACAGACGCGGGTTCCGCGACAGCACAGCGATCTTCATGCAGCACCTGTGACAGGGAGAGGGTTGACCGGAAAGGCCGGTTTGTCCTGAACGTATTTCGAGCTTGGGTCCACCACCAGTTGGCCGTGGATCAATGCCTTGGAACCGAGCAACAAGCGATAACGCATGGCCTTGCGGCAGGCCAAAGTGAATTCAACCTCCCAGACCCGGTCTCCCAGCGCCAGCGGCGTGCGGATCACATAGCGGACCTGGGCATGGCCGTTGGAGCTCTTGATGCTTTTCATGGTCACCAGTGGTGCTTCACAGCGGCGATGGCGCAGCTGCACCACAGAGCCGAGGTGTGCAGTAAATCGGACCCACTGCTCACCGTCGCGTTCAAACGGCTCGACATCGGTAGCGTGCAGGCTCGAGGTGCTGGCGCCGGTGTCGATCTTGGCGCGCAGGCCGGCCAGCCCGAGCTCGGGCAGCGCCACCCACTCGCGCAGGCCGATCACACTCAGATGGTCAAATGTCTTCACTAATCACACCCTGGGGATAAGGTGGTGAACTTTAAGCACCGCGCAGAATTTTTGCATCCGTCAGTGACGGTAGTACAGTTCGGTTAAAGACAGAATTCGAGGTAAAGAGATGGCACAAAAGCCGGAAGAAGACGACAAGGTGCGCCTGGACAAATGGCTGTGGGCCGCGCGCTTCTACAAGACCCGCGCACTGGCCAAGGCGGCCATCGAAAGCGGCAAGGTGCACTGCCGCGGCGAGCGCTGCAAGCCCGGCAAGGAGCCACGGGTGGGCGACGAGTTCGTCCTGCGCACCGGTTTCGACGAGCGCACCATCGTCGTCAAGGCGCTGTCGGTGGTCCGCCGCGGGGCGCCTGAGGCGCAGCTGCTGTACGGCGAAACCGAAGAGAGCATTCGCCGCCGCGAGCAAGCGGCGCAGCAGCGCAAGGATGGCGCCCTGGGGATGACGACCGATGGTCGGCCCAACAAGAAACAGCGCCGGCAGATCCACCAGCTGCACGGCAATTTCGACTGACCTGTGCTGTTGTAAGAGGATGAGACAGGGAGCGCCTCATGCGTGGGCCGTACCAGGCCTGTTAATATGTGGACATTATTTTTCCAGATAGCCAGAACCTTATGAGCGACCTCCCTGCTACCGATTTCACTCAACGTTTCCTGTTCGACGACCGCGACGTGCGTGGCGAGATGGTCGGACTGGAGCGCAGTTACGCCGAAGTGCTGGCCAAGCACCCCTACCCACAGCCGGTCGCGCTCCTGCTCGGCGAGCTGATGGCCGCTGCCGCGCTGCTGGTCGGCACCCTCAAGTTCGATGGCCTGCTGATCCTGCAGGCACGCTCGGAAGGGCCGGTGCCGTTGCTGATGATCGAATGCTCCAGCGAGCATGACATCCGCGGCCTGGCCCGCTATGAGGCGGACCAGATCGCCGCTGACGCGACCCTTACCGACCTGATGCCCGACGGCGTGCTGGCCTTGACCGTTGACCCGATCAACGGTCAGCGCTACCAGGGCATGGTCGACCTGCACGGCAAGGACCTGTCGGAGTGCTTCACCAACTACTTCGTCATGTCGCAGCAGATCAACACCACCATCACCCTGGCTGCCGACGGCTCGCGTGCGCGTGGCTTGCTGGTGCAGCAGCTGCCTGCCGACCGTCAGAAAGACAGCGACGAGCGCGATGAAAGCTGGAACCACGTCAAGGCTTTGGCGAACACTGTTAAAGCCGAGGAATTGCTGGGCCTGGACAACGAAACCATGCTCCATCGCCTGTATCACGAAGAGGTCGTGCGTCTTTTCGACCTGCAGCCGTTGCAGTTCCGCTGCAGCTGCTCGCGGGAACGTTCAGGCAATGCCTTGGTCAGTCTCGGTCAGGAAGACGCTCAGCAGCTGGTAGTCGAACATGGTGGCCAAATCGAGGTCGATTGCCAGTTCTGCAATCAGCGTTATCTGTTTGATGCGACCGACGTTACGCAATTGTTTGCTGGCGGCGGCACAAGCGGCGCAGCAGAAACACGTCACTGAAACGTTTAATTGCAGTGGATTCTCCTGTCGTTCTGCAATAAACCGCAGTTCTGACAGGAGGGGTCTACTTTTTTTGGGCTTTTCTGGCATAATCCGGCCACTTTTTTCGCTGTAGTCGTTTTTTTCGGACCACTACAAAACGTTTGGAGCACTCGGCCTCGGGCCGGATGGGGTATCTCATGACGCAAGCCAACAACACCGTGTACACCGACCTGAGCGTCGATGAGCTGGTAAAAGAAGCGCTGTCCCGCGGTGAAGGCGAGCTGGCCGATACTGGCGCACTGGTCGTGAAAACCGGTCACCGCACCGGCCGTTCGCCAGCTGACCGTTTCATCGTCGACGAACCCAGCACCACCGAGGCAATTGCCTGGGGCCCGATCAACCGCAAGTTCCCGGCCGACAAGTTCGATGCCCTGTGGGCTCGCGTTGAAGCGTTCAACAACGCCCAGGACCATTTTGTGTCCTACGTTCATGTAGGTGCTGCCGCCGAGCACTACCTGCCAGTGCGCATGACCACCCAGACTGCCTGGCAGAACCTGTTCGGTCGTTGCCTGTTCATCAACCCGGAGCAATACAACCCGGCCGGTCGTGATGAGTGGCAAGTGCTCAACGTTGCCAACTTCGAATGCTCGCCTGAGCGCGATGGCACCAACTCCGACGGTTGCGTGATCATCAACTTCGCCCAGAAGAAGGTGCTGATTGCTGGCATGCGTTACGCCGGCGAAATGAAAAAAGCCATGTTCTCGGTGCAGAACTTCCTGCTGCCGGCCGCTGACGTACTGCCTATGCACTGCGCAGCCAACATCGGCGAAGAAGGCGATGTCACCCTGTTCTTCGGCCTGTCGGGCACCGGCAAGACCACCCTGTCGGCCGACGAAAGCCGTTACCTGATCGGTGACGACGAACACGGCTGGGGCGAAGGCGTTGTCTTCAACATGGAAGGCGGCTGCTACGCCAAGTGCATCGACTTGTCCGAGAAGAACGAGCCGGTCATCTGGAAAGCCATCAAGCACGGCGCAGTCCTTGAAAACGTGGTCATCGACGACGCTTCCAAGCACGCCGACTACGCTGATGTCAGCCTGACCCAGAACAGCCGCGCAGCCTACCCGCTGGAGCACGTTGCCAAGCGTTCCGAAGCGAACCTGGGCGGCGAGCCAAATGCCGTTATCTTCCTGACTTGCGACCTGACCGGCGTACTGCCGCCAGTGTCGATCCTGAACAACGAGCAAGCGGCCTACCACTTCCTGTCGGGTTACACCGCGCTGGTCGGTTCGACTGAGATGGGTTCGGGCGGCGGTATCAAGTCGACCTTCTCCACCTGCTTCGGCGCGCCGTTCTTCCCGCGTCCTGCTGGCGAATACGCTGAGCTGCTGATCAAGCGCATCAACGGCTTCGGCTCCAAGGTCTACCTGGTCAACACCGGCTGGACCGGCGGTGGCTACGGCGTTGGCAAGCGCTTCAGCATCCCGACCACCCGTGCTGTGATCGCTGCGATCCAGAGCGGCGCGCTGGTGGGTGCCGAAACCGAACACCTGGACATCATCAACCTCGACGTGCCGAAAGCCGTTGAAGGTGTTGATACCAACCTGCTCAACCCACGTACCAACTGGGAAGACAAGGCTGCCTACGACGAGGCTGCCAAAGGTCTGGCCAAACTGTTCATCGAGAACTTCAAGAAGTTTGACGTTTCCGGCGCAATCAAGGCTGCCGGGCCGAAGCTGTAAGCTTTAACCGGTACGCTGGATAGAGAGCCGCCCTTAGGGGCGGCTTTTTTATGCGCGGAATTTGCCTTGTTGACGTATGTACGAAGTATCGTACAATGATCCGCGTCTGATCAAGCGCTCCACGAGCGTTTGTTGAAGCGAAACACCTTCTGAAACACCTGCTCCAGGCGCTGCCTGGAAAGGATTGACCAATGCATGTATTGACCTTTAGCCAGGCTCGCGCCGACCTGAAGCAGACAATGGATGACGTCTGTCGAGATCACGAGCCAGCAGTCATCACCCGCCAGCGCGGTGAGCCCGTGGTGATGATTTCTTTGGACGATTACAACGGCATGCGCGAAACCATGTACCTATTGGGATCATCTGCAAACGCCAAGCGTCTGCGCTCCTCCATCGCTCAGATCCGTTCCGGTAAGGCGATTACCAAGGAACTGACTATCAATGAGCACGAAGTCCAAACAACGCAACAAGACTGAGGCCCGTAACACCGCAAGCATCGCATTTACCTCGGAAGGCTGGGAAGACTACAACCACTGGCTTTCGAACGATGCCGATGTCTTTCAGCGGCTGGACGCCTTGATCTCCGAGTGTCTGCGTAGTCCATTCAAAGGAATCGGCAAGCCTGAGCCGCTGAAAGGTGACCTGTCTGGGTTCTGGTCTCGGCGGATCACCCGCGAGCATCGCATGGTCTATTTTTACGAAAGCGGCACGCTCACGATCCTGCAATGTCGTTTTCACTACGATGACTGAAGCGGCTTCATGTAATCAACCTGCGTGGTAATCCATGACCGAATCCCCCCTGCGCTCCGACTTCAACCACTTCCACCCAATCCTCACCCGTCCGCAAGACAACGACGTCAACGGCCACATCGCTGGTGCCACTGTGCATGGCTTTTTCGAAACTGCGATCCAGGCGTTCTTGGTAGAGCAGGCCGAGCTCGATCTGCGTGACGGTGCCTTGGCGGGCCTGGTGATCAGTTCGGCAGCCGACTTCTACGCCTTGCCGGCGTTTCCGGATGTGCTCGAAGTGGGCCTTGGGGTGACGCGGCTGGCTGGCAGTACCGTGGAGTATCGTTTGGCGCTGTTCCGCCCGGGCGAGACCCAGGCGTGTGCGGCGGGCAGCCTGGTGCAGGTGTTCATCGAGCGCAGCTCAGGCCAGCCTGCGGTGCTGTCTGAGGCCATGCAGGCGACACTTGCAGGCCTGCGGCCCAACCTTTAAAGGGCACAAATGCAAAGGCCCCGCCGGGAGGGGCGGGGCCTTTTGATGCCTGGGCAAAGCCCTTGGCTATCAGTGACGCCAGTGGCGTTTTGGCTTGTGCTTGCGATGGCCATAGTGGTGGCCGCGGTCGTAGTGACGACGGTCATCGTAGCCGCGACGGTAACGGCGGTCGTCGCGCTCGTCTTGATCGGCCTTGTTGCCCATGTAGTTACCCAGCGCGCCACCTGCGCCGCCGCCAGCGGCTGCACCGATGTAGCTGCCGTTGGTGCCGCCTACGCTGCGGCCAATCACGTTACCGCCGGCTGCGCCCAGGGCACCACCGATTGCGGCTTCACCGCGTTGACGTTTATCGGCACCGACCGCGCTGCCGGCTGCGCCGCCCAGGCCTGCGCCAATCGCGCCGCCGGTGCTGCCGCCAAGCTGCTGGCCGACCACTGAGCCGAGTACCCCACCCAGTGCGCCGCCAATACCTGCTTCAGTTGTGCCGCCTGCCATGGCAACGCCGCTGAGCAAGCCAAAAGACAACAACAGAATCGAGGAGTACTTCTTCATCAAGAGAACCTCAGAGGGATGACGAGGGCGAATTTGAGGCTCTGCGAGCGCTCTGGCAATTGAAATCCGACGAGTAACACGAGTTGTACACAATTCTCTAAGTTACTGTTTTCAGTATGAAACTTAATCGTTTTTTGCCTGTCATACGTTACTTGAGACAAAGCCCTGACCATTGCGGACAGGGCTTTTTTTGGTCTCGAGAAAGCCGATGAGGCTAGGCCGTCAGAGGATCCGACCGGTGTCGCTGGCACGCTCCAGCTTGATCGCGATGAACTTGGAGGTCGGCGTATGGCTGCCATCACCAATGCTCTCCAGCGGCACCAGCGGGTTCACCTCTGGATAGTAGGCCGCCGCCTGCCCAGCCGGAATGTCGTAGGCCAGCAGAGTGAAGCCACGTACACGGCGCTCGATGCCATCGTCCCACAGCGAGACGATATCGGCCTTCTGCCCAGGCGCGAAGCCCAGACGAATGATGTCGGCTTCGTTGACGAACAGCACATCGCGCTGCGCCTTGACCCCACGGTAACGGTCATCCAGGCCATAGATAGTGGTGTTGTACTGATCGTGCGAGCGCATCGACTGCATGATCAGGTCTGGCAACTGGCCGCTGGCACGTACGCGCTCATCAAGCAGCGAGTCGGGCAGCAGGTTGGCCTTGAAGTTGGCGCGGCCGTTCGCGGTTTGCCACTTGCGGCTGCCAGCGCTGTTGCCCAGATAGAAGCCGCCCGGGTGTTGCAGGCGCTGGTTGAAGTTGGCAAAGCCGGGGATGGTGTCGGCGATCAGCTGACGAATCCGGTCGTAGTCAGCCACCAGCCAATGCCAGTCGACCGGGCGCTTGCCCAGCGTTGCGGCGGCAATGCCGGCAATCACTGCTGGCTCGGAGCGCATCTGTTTGGACAGCGGCTTGAGCTGGCCATTGGAGGCGTGGACCATGCTGAACGAGTCTTCCACGGTGACCGCCTGCGGGCCATCGGCCTGCATGTCGATGTCGGTACGGCCCAGGCATGGCAGGATCAACGCCTGCTTGCCGTGCATCAAATGGCTGCGGTTGAGCTTGGTGCTGATCTGCACGGTCAGGTCGCAGTTGCGCAGCGCCTGAGCGGTGCGCGCGGTGTCTGGCGTGGCTTGGGCGAAGTTGCCGCCCAGGCCGATGAATACCTTGGAGCGGCCATCGAGCATGGCGTGGATCGCTTCGACGGTGTTGTGGCCATTGGCACGTGGCACCGGGAAGGCGAAGCGTTGTTGCAGGGCATTGAGCAGCGCCGCTGGCGGCCGCTCGTTGATACCCATGGTGCGGTCGCCCTGCACGTTGCTGTGGCCGCGCACCGGGCACAGGCCAGCACCGGGCTGACCGATGTTGCCGCGCAGCAGCATCACGTTGACCATTTCCTGAATGGTCGGCACCGAGTGGCGATGCTGGGTGATGCCCATCGCCCAGCACATGATCACGCGCTTGCCCTTGCAGTACATGCGCGCAGCCTGTTCGATCTCGGCCAGTTCCAGGCCCGACTGGGCCTGCAGTTGGTCCCACGGGGTGGCATCGACCACCGCCAGGTACTCGTTGATGCCGTGGCCGTGCTCGGCAATGAACACATGATCGAAGATCGCCGGCTCGCCCTTGGCCTGCGCCTCGCGCTCCCACTGCAGGAGGAACTTGGCCATGCCGCGCAGCAGTGCCATGTCGCCGCCAAGGGCAGGGCGGAAGTACGCCGAGTTGGTGGGGCGGTCGCTGTTGGTGAGCATCTCCAGCGCATTCTGCGGGTGCTGGAAGCGCTCCAGGCCACGCTCCTTGAGCGGGTTGACGCAGATCACCTGGGCTCCGCGTTTGACCGCGTCGCGCAGCGGGTCGAGCATGCGTGGGTGGTTGGTGCCGGGGTTCTGGCCCCAGACGAAGATCGCATCGGCGTGCTCGAAATCATCGAAGGTCACCGTGCCTTTGCCGACCCCGACGCTCTGGCCCAGGGCCACGCCGCTGGCTTCGTGGCACATGTTCGAGCAGTCCGGGAAGTTGTTGGTGCCGAACGCGCGGACAAACAGCTGATACAGGTAGGCCGCTTCGTTGCTGGCCCGGCCCGAGGTGTAGAACTCGGCCTGGTCCGGGCTGGTGAGGCCGTTCAGGTGCTGGGCGATCAGGGCAAAGGCGCTGTCCCAGTCGATCGGCTGGTAACGGTCGCTGGCCGGGTTGTACAGCATCGGCTCGGTCAGGCGGCCCTGGTACTCGAGCCAGTAGTCGCTCTGCTCAAGCAGCGAGGTCACGCTGTGGCGAGCGAAGAAGGCCGCATCGACACGACGCTTGGTAGCTTCCCAGTTGACCGCCTTGGCGCCGTTTTCGCAGAACTTGACCATGCCGCTTTCAGGTGAGTCGCCCCAGGCGCAGCCCGGGCAGTCGAAGCCGCCGTTCTGGTTGGTCTTGAGCAGGGCGCGGATGTTCTTCAGCGCGTTGTCGCTGCCAACCCAGGCCTTGGCCACACTGCGCAGTGCACCCCATCCGCCGGCGGCGCCGTTGTAGGGCTTGTAGCGAGGTGGGGTTTGTTCTTGCGGAAGCTTCTGATGCGAGGTCACGGCGATTTCGACTCCGCCACGGGGCTGAACACCCGTGGTGCACTGTGTTTGGGCAGATGAATAAGGTTGAGCTGATGCTTGCGCGCCCATTGCAGGGCAAGGCCGGTGGGCGCCGACAAACTGACCAGGGTCTGGATGCCTGCGCGCAGCACCTTCTGGATAAGCTCCAGGCTGCAGCGGCTGGTGACGATGGCCAGGCCGCCCTGGGTGTCGATCTGCTCGCGCAGCAAGGCGCCGATCAACTTGTCCAGGGCGTTGTGCCGGCCGATGTCTTCCCGGCCCAGCAACAGCTCACCTTCACCATTCATGAACAATGCCGCATGGACAGCACCGCAGTGCTGGCCCAGTGGTTGAAATTGATCGATGCGCCGGCGCAGGTCGTGCAGCCACTCGACCGGCGGCAGCGGCGCACCGGGCAGGCTGGCCAGTTCTGGCAGCGCTTGCTCCAGCGCCTCGACACCACACAGGCCGCAGCCACTGGTACCGGCCAACTGGCGGCGCTGGTTTTTCAGGTTCCAGAACGCCCGGCTGGAAATCTCCAGGTCGGCGTACAGTGCCGAGCCACTGCCAGACAGCTTCACGTCGTAGATTTCATCGGTGCTTTCGACGATGCCGCTGCCGACACTGAAACCGACGGCAAAATCTTCCAGATCGGTCGGGCTGACCAGCATCACTGCCTGGCTCAGGCCGTTGTAGGCGATCGCCAGCGCGACTTCTTCGGCAAGCGGCGTGCTGGCACGCTCGGCATCGCTGAGTTGGACGTAGTCGTAGGTGTTGCTGGCGGCAGGCAGGGACAGTGCAGTGGACGCCGCGCAGACCGGAGGTTTGCTGTTCATCGGGCGCAGTACCGTCTGGCTCATTAGTGCACAAGCCTAGGCTTGTGCGTCGGCGCCGTCTAATCGCAAGGTTCTATGCCGTGATAGAGCGCGTCGATTGGTCGCACCCGGGCGGGTTGGGCAAACCTGTCCTAGACTTGCCGTTCCGAGGATTTATCAACAAGGAGCGCGCAATGAGCCTATTCAGTTTCGTGAAGGAAGCCGGCGAGAAGTTGATCGACCTGCTCACGCCTGGCAATGCCAATGCCGAAGAGCAGATCAAGGAGCACGTGAGCAAGGTGGGGCTGGGTAACCCCAACATCACCGCTACGGTTGATGGGGACAAGATCACGCTCAAGGGCGAAGTAACCAGCCAGGAGGAGAAGGAGAAGATTATTCTGGCGGCGGGCAATATCCATGGCGTGGCTAGCGTTGACGACCAGATTACCGTGACCGGGCCGGTGGTTAAGGCGGCTGTTTTCGTAACGGTCGTGAGCGGCGATACGCTGAGCGCGATTTCCAAGCGGGTTTATGGTGACCCGAACAAGTACAACAAGATTTTTGAGGCTAACAAGCCGATGTTGTCGCATCCGGACAAGATTTATGTTGGGCAGGTGTTGCGGATTCCGGAGTAAGGAATTCAGGTCGGCGTATTGGGGCTGCTTTGCAGCCCTTTCGCGACACAAGGCCGCTCCTACACCGACCGCGTCGTCTGGGAGTGCGCGGTCCCCTGTAGGAGCGGCCTTGTGTCGCGAAAGGGGCGCAAAGCGCCCCCAGGATGTCAAATACCAGTGCTCCCGTCAGTGCACCCGATTCCGCGCTATCTCAATGTCATCCATGATCGCCTTGGCAAACGCACTCAAATAATCCGCCGCCCCCAGCAGCTTGTGATCATTCTCCATATCGCCCTCGCGAACCAGGTGCTTGATATAGCCAAGCAGCACCGACACTTGCTCATAGGCATGCTCGAACGGCACCCCCGGCATCACCCGAAAAATATGACAGGGCTTTTCGCCCGCCTCGAAAAACGTCTCGACGCCGACAGTGACGTCTGTGCGTGGGTGATCGCTCATGGCAGTGCCTCCTGGCGTGCCTGCAGCCGGTGGAATACGTGCTCGACCAAAGCGCGTGCGGTGTCGGTGCAATGGCTGGCGTTGGCCAGCATGCAGGTGCCCGGCTGGCCCGGGTGGTTGCGGCAGTGTTGTTCCAGGGTCGCCGACACGCCGCGCAGCAGTTCGCTGGTGTGGGCGAGAGCGTCAGGTGGGTACAGGTCGGGGTGGATGGAGGCGTAGAAGAGGGTTGTAGTGGGTGGGTCGGGTACGATTTTCTTCATGGCTGAGGTCCTTAGCTTCTCGAGGAAACCACCACCTGAACCTTTCTCACGAGTTTGGGTGGCAGCCGTGCGTGGGGTGAGAAAACCGAGGAAGCAAGGAAACTCGGCCAGACCGAAGTCTGCCCGCGCACGGCCGCCATTACTGACTTGCCAATTTGCTTTCGAATCGGGTTTCTCACACCCGGTCACCTTGGAACGGCGACCCAAGGACGTTATCCCTGAGGCATTTCCCCGACAACAGCGAAGGTTCGGCAAGGCGCGTAGGATAGTTCCGAAGCGACGCCGATTTGAAGCATTTGGTTGCAGTTTGGGAAATGTCTTACGGGGTTGGATCGGTGGATTGGGGCCGCTTTGCGGCCCTTTCGCGACACAAGGCCGCTCCTACAGGGGACCGCGCAAGTCAACACGACGCGGTCGGTGTAGGAGCGGCCTTGTGTCGCGAAAGGGGCGCAAAGCGCCCCCGGCAATCTCGCGCCAGGCTCAGAGCCCAGCCAACAACTCCCGATAATCCTCAACCGCCGCAAACTCCTGAGTATCCCGCGGCGCCGCCTTGCTGTCCGGCTGCCGCACCGCCAGCAGATGCCCCACCCCATACCGCTGCGCACTGCGCAAAATCGCCAGAGTGTCATCAATGAACAAGCTGCGCGCCGGATCAAAACCAATATCGGCCTGCAGCGCATCCCAGAACAGCGGGCTTTCCTTGGGGTAACCGTAATCATGCGAGCTGATCAATCGCTCGAAATACCCCGCCAACTCCACCCGCTCCAACTTCAACGACAACGAGTCACGGTGGGCATTGGTAATCATCACCACCCGCTTGCCCGCCTTGCGAATCGCCGCCAGAAACGTATCGGCATCCGGTCGCAGGGCAATCAGGTCGGCGATCTCTTGCTTCAGCTCGCGGATCGGCAGGTTCAGCTCCTGGCTCCAGAAGTCCAGGCAGTACCAGTTCAGTGTGCCCGCATTGCGCTCGAACAGCGGTTGCAGCTCGAGCTCGGCCATCGCCCGGCTGATACCGTGCAGCTCGGCGTAGCGCTGGGGCAGGTGCTGCAGCCAGAACTGGTTGTCGTAGTGCAGGTCGAGCAGGGTGCCGTCCATGTCGAGCAGAACGGTGTCGATGGCAGACCAGGGAAGAACAGGCATGGGAAACTCTCGATCAGTCGGCTAGCCACGGTATAGTAACCCGTTCACGCCAAGGAGCTGCCCCATGCGCCAGAAACCCACCGTCCTCAGCCGCGAAATCGTCGCCAGTAGCCGTTTGTTCCGGGTCGAATCCGTCGAGCTGCGCTTTTCCAACGGTGTCGAGCGGACCTACGAACGGTTGGTCGGGCGCGGTAATGGCTATGGCGCGGTGATGATCGTGGCGATGCTCGACGCCGAGCATGCAGTGCTGGTCGAGGAATACTGCGGCGGCACCGACGAATACGAGCTGTCGCTGCCCAAGGGCCTGATCGAACCGGGCGAGGATGTGCTGGCAGCGGCCAACCGCGAGCTCAAGGAAGAAGCCGGTTTTGGCGCACGTCAGTTGGAACATTTGACCGAGCTGTCGCTGTCGCCGGGCTACATGAGCCAGAAGATCCAGGTGGTGCTGGCCACCGACCTCTTTGAGGAACGCCTGGAAGGCGACGAGCCGGAGCCGATGGGGGTGGACAAGGTCAACCTGCGCGAGCTGTCGGCCCTGGCGATGCACCCGCAGTTCAGCGAAGGCCGCGCCCTGGCGGCGCTGTACCTGGTACGTGACATGCTCACCCAGCGCGGGTTGCTCAGCGTATGAATGATCAACAACTGATGCACGAAGTGGTCAAGCTGGCGCTGGCTGCCGGCGAAGCGATCCTGCCGCACTGGCGCGCTGATGTGGCGGTGATGTCCAAGGCGGATGATTCGCCGGTCACCGCTGCCGATCTGGCAGCCCATCACGTCATCGCTGCAGGCTTGCAGGCGCTGGCGCCGCAAATCCCGGTGCTGTCGGAAGAAGACTGCGACATTGCCCTGGCCGAACGCGCCGGCTGGAGCCGCTGGTGGCTGGTCGATCCGCTGGACGGGACCAAGGAATTCATTGCTGGCAGCGAAGAGTTCACCGTCAACATTGCCCTGATCGAGCAGGGCGAAGTGGTGTTTGGCGTGGTCAGCATGCCGACCAACAACCGCTGCTACTTTGGTGGTCACGAGTTGGGCGCCTGGCGTGCCGATCAGGACGCGCCAGCTGAGCCAATTCAGGTGCGCACTGCGCCACCTGCCGACGCCCAATTCACGGTGGTCGCCAGCCGCCGTCACTCCAGCCCAGAGCAGGAAGCACTGTTGGCTGGCTTGAGCGGTGCGGTGGGTGAGCTGGACCTGGTCAGCGTCGGCAGCTCGCTGAAGTTCTGCCTGCTGGCCGAAGGTGCGGCCGATTGTTATCCGCGCCTGGCGCCGACCTCGCAGTGGGACACCGCTGCCGCGCAAGGCGTGCTCGAAGGCGCTGGCGGTGAGGTGATCGGCCTGGATGGCCAGCCGTTCCGTTACCCGGCGCGGGAGTCGCTGCTCAACCCATTTTTCCTGGCCTTGCCCAGCGCCGCCCCATGGCGCCAGGCACTGATCAAACTCGCCTCAACGATGTAACACGTACTGCCCGCTGAACGTGACGGCGGGCTCAATGCTGCCGCTGTTGCTGACCACCGTATCCAGCGTCAGGCGCGCACGGCCGCGGCGCTGGTACATCGTCACGAAGCGCTCCCAGGCTTTGTCTTCAGGCGGCTGACAACGGGCAACCGCAGCGCCGGTGACCGGCAGCGGATAGCTGATCTGGCCTTCCTGAATGACGATATGACCGTCAGCAATACCCGCCTCGCGCAAGCGCAGGTGCAACCAGCCCCAACCGACCAGCACCGCTGCGCAATACAGGCTGCCACCAAACATGGTGCTCTTGTGGTTGACGTTGGCCTCCAGCGGCAGCTGCAGTTGCAGGCACTGGTCTTGCCAACTGAGCACTTGCAGGCCCATCTCGCGGGTCAGCGGGATGTCGCTGTGCAGTACGTCTTGCAGGTATTGGCGGTCGTCGCTCATGGGCGCGAGTCCTCGTGATCGTCAGCGCCGCCGGCATGATCAGCAAAGCTCAGGCCGTGCTTGCGCAGCTTGTCGTGCAGGGTTTTGCGCGGCACGCCCAGCGCTTCGGCGAGGCTGCGCATGGAACTGTGTGGCTGGGTCAGTTCGGCGGCAATCAATGACCGCTCGAACTGCTCGACCTGATCGCTGAGGTTGCCGCTGAGCAGCGGCTCGGCGCTGGCCGTGGCGGGTGCCTGCTGGCCGTCGAGAGCAAGTTCCAGGCCGAGGGCAAAGCGTTCTGCGGCGTTTTGCAGCTCGCGGACGTTACCGGGCCAGTCATGGCGCAGCAGCAGCGCCCGTTGCGCCGGTTGCAGGCTGTGCGGGGCCAGGCCGTGGCGCTGGCTGGCGGCATCGGCAAAGTGCTGGAACAACACCAGAATATCGTCGCCGCGCTCGCGTAGTGCCGGGATACGTAGCGGCGCGACGTTCAGGCGGTAATACAGGTCAGCACGGAAGCGGCCCTGGTCAGCGGCCTGGCGCAGGTCTTCCTTGGTGGCGGCAATGACGCGGATATCCAGCGGGATCAGCTGATTGCCACCGAGGCGTTCGACCACCCGCTCCTGCAGCATGCGCAGCAGTTTTACCTGCACATCCAGGCTCATGCTCTCGATCTCGTCGAGGAACAGCGTGCCGCCATTGGCGAATTCGAACTTGCCGATGCGGCGCTTCTGCGCGCCGGTAAACGCGCCGGGCTCGTGGCCAAACAGTTCGCTCTCGACCACTGATTCGGCCAAAGCGCCGGCGTTGATCGCCACAAATGGGCCATCGCGGCGGCTGGACAGATCATGCAGGGCGCGGGCGACGACCTCTTTGCCGGCGCCGGTTTCACCCAGAATCAGCACATCGGCGCGGGTGCCGGCGAGAGCGCCGATCTGGTCGCGCAGGCGCTGCATCGACGGCGACTGGCCCACCAGACGGGTCGACAGTTGCTGGCGGTCACTCAAGGCCAGGCGCAGGCTGCGGTTGTCCAGCACCAGCCGGCGCAGGGCCAGGGCGCGGCGCACGCTGTCGAGTAGGGCGTCGCTGGCGAAGGGTTTTTCGAGGAAGTCGTAAGCCCCGGCGCGCATCGCCTGCACCGCCAGCGGCACGTCGCCGTGGCCGGTGATCAGCAAGACCGGCAGCTCCTGATCGCGGCCGCGCAGGTGTTCGAGCAGTTGCAGGCCGTCGATCCCGGGCATGCGGATATCGCTGACGACCACGCCCGGCCAGTCTGGCTCGATGCGCTCGGCCAGGCCCTGGGCGTCGGCCAGGGTGACCACCTTGAGCCCGGCCAGGTCGAGGGTCTGGCCCAGGGCCTGACGCAGGTGCGGGTCATCGTCGACCAGGATCACCTGGGTACGGCTGTCGATCAGTGTCGTCTCGGGCGTCATGCCGAGGGGTCCTCCGAAGTGGGCAGGGTCGCGCCGGGCTTGGCCACGCGCATGCGCAAGGTCAGCAGGGCGCCACCTTCAGGGTGGTTGCCGAGCAGCAGTTCACCGTCCAGCGCGAGCATCAGGCTCTCGCAGATCGCCAGGCCCAGGCCGAGGCCTTGGGTGCGGGTCTTGGTGGTGAAGAACGGCTCTTTGGCGCGCTCCAACGCCTGGCGGGTAAAGCCTGGGCCGTTGTCGCGAATGTACAGGTAGACGTGCTCGTCGCGCCGTTCGGCACTCAGCCACAACTTGCGTGGGTTGGCTTTTTCGGTGAGCGCATCGAGGGCGTTGGCGAGCAGGTTGCCGAGCACCTGGCGCAGGCGCGTTTCGCCGGCCTGAACCCACAGCGGCGCGTCCGGCAGGTCGCGGATCAGCTCCACCGCCATCGCCCGGCGACGCTTGGCCAGCAGGGCCAGGGCGTCGTCCAGCGCGGGCTGCAGGGCGACGCTTTCCGGCGCATGGCGATCACGCCGGGCAAAGGCGCGCAGGTGGGCGATGATCGAGGCCATGCGCCCGGTCAGCTCGCCGATCAGCTTGAGGTTGCCCCGAGCGTCTTCGGTGCGCTCATGATCGAGCAGCACTTCGGCGTTTTCGGCGTAGCTGCGGATCGCCGCCAGCGGCTGGTTGAGCTCGTGGCTGATGCTTGCCGACATGGTGCCGAGCACCGACAGCTTGCCGGCCTGGACCAACTCGTCCTGAGCGCGGACCAGCTCCTGCTGGGCGCTCTCGCGCTCGAGCACGGCGCTTTTCAGCAGGGCGTTAAGGCCTTCGAGGTCGGCGGTCCGGGCCACCACGCGGTTTTCCAGGTCTTGCCGGCCGCGGGCTTCGAGATCGATGCGGTCGATATAGTGGCGCCGGCGCTGCATCACCAAACCGGTCAGCAGGATCAACACCAGCAGCGCGCCGGCGCCAATCGCCATGACCGTCTGCACCGAGCGGTCGATGAGGATGTGCGGGGCAAGGATGCTCACCTGCCAGCCGGTTTCCTGGATGTCACGGGTCTGGATCAGCCAGGCCTCGGGGTTGAGGTTGAGCGGCTGCGGTGCCTGGGTCGGGTAGGGTTGAATGGCGAGCATGGCCGAGCGCTCGGCCGGGGTCAGCGGGCGGGTGGCACGGAAGCGCCAGTCGGGGCGCGAGGTCAGCACCACCACGCCGTTCTGGTCGGTCAGCAGCAGTTGCTCGGGGGTATTGCCCCAGAGGGTTTCGGTGTGGTCGAGGTCGACCTTGACCACCAGCACGCCGATCACCCGCTCGCCATCGCGCACCGCAGCCGCGAAGAAGTAGCCGCGCTTGGCCGAGGTGGTGCCCTGGCCAAAGAAGCGCCCCAGGCGACCCTGCATGGCTTCGATGAAATAGGGGCGGAAGGCGAAGTTGCGACCGACGAAACTGTCGCGTTTATCCCAGTTGGAACCAGCCAGGGTGTTGCCGCTGACGTCCATCAGGTACATCACCTCGGCGCCGGTCTGGCGGGTGATGTCCTTGAGCACGCGGTTGGCGTTAGTGATCGCCTCGATCTTGAACGGATCGGCCAGTGCCTGGCGCAGCGCCGGCAGCTCGCCGAGGATCTGCGGCAAGGTTTCGTAGCGGTGCAGGGTGCCGAGCAGGTTGGCCACGTACAGGTCGAGGGTCTGGCGATTCTGCGAGGCGAGCTGGTCCTGGTAATAGCGTTCGGCCAGGTGATGCAGCGGCCACAGCAGCGGCGCCAGGCACACTGCCAGAAGGGCCAGGCTGCGCCAGCGGGGGCGTCGCGGGGAGGTCGGGGTGTGCATCATGTGCCAACTGCGCCAGAAGAGTCTGGCGCAATTATGCGCTAGTTCTGACGCTCAATCAGCGTGGTTGCTCATGGCAACAGCTCGCGCAAGTGCAGCCCTGCTGATCTTTTGTCGTGTTGTTGCAGCTGCCCCTTGTATATCCGCCGCAGCAGTGGCGATATAAGCGACAAAAAAACCGAGGTCACACGCAAAATGCCCCTCAGCACCCTGATTCAGCGTTCCAGCCAGCCAAGCCCTTCGCTCAGCGAAGCGCAGGCGCATGCTTTGCTCAGGGCGCATTTTGACCTCGGCGGTGAGCTGCAGGCGCTGGGCAGCCAACAGGACCTGAACCTGCTGCTGGACAGCGACCAGGGCCGCTTCGTGCTCAAGGCCTGCCACGGCAGCTATGCCGAGGTCGAGCTGCAGGCGCAGCACGCGGCGCTGGCCTATCTGGCCGAGCAGGGCGTGCCGGTGCCGGGTGTGCGCGCTGCGCGCAACGGCGAGACGCTGCTGGCACTGGACGTCGACGGCCAGCCACTGCGCGTACGCGTGCTCGACTATATCGAAGGGCAATCGCTGACCCGCCTCAAGCATATGCCGGCCAGCCTGATGGCCGAACTCGGCGCCCTGTGCGCACGGGTTGACGTGGCCCTGGCCGACTTCGACCACCCGGGCCTTGCGCGCACCCTGCAGTGGGACCCGCAACATGCCCAGGCGTTGATCGAGCACCTGTTGCCGGTGCTGGGCGATACGCCGCGCCGCGCACAACTGCAGGCGGTGGTTGCGCAGGCAGTTGAGGTATTGGCCAAGGTGCAGGCGCAACTGCCGAGCCAGGCGGTGCATCTGGATATCACCGATGACAATGTGGTCTGGCAGCGCGATGCCCAGCGCGAGTGGCAGTTGCAGGGTGTGATCGACTTTGGCGACCTGGTCCGCACCTGGCGCATCGCTGACTTGTCGGTGACCTGTGCCGCGCTGCTGCACCACGCCGAGGGCGACCCGCTGCGGATTTTGCCGGTGGTCAGTGCCTATCACGAGGTCAATCTGCTCAGCGAGGCAGAGTTGCTGGCGCTGTGGCCGCTGGTGTTGATGCGTGCTGCGGTGCTGGTGCTGAGCAGCGAGCAGCAACTGACGGTCGATCCGGACAATCAATACATCCGCGACAACATCGCCCACGAGTGGGAGATCTTCGAAACCGCCACCCGTGTGCCAGCAGCGTTGATGGAGGCGGCGATTCTGCAAGCTGCTGGTCAGCAATTGCCGGCGCTGCAATTGACCGACTGCGCGCCTTTGCTACCGGCGCTGGCAGGCCAGGCGGTTACCCGGGTCGACCTTGGCGTGCTCAGCCGGCATTGCGAGGCAGGCAACTGGCAGCAGCCTGGCTTCGATCAGGCGGTACTGGCCGCAGAACCGGGCGCGGCGTGCAGCCTGCATGGGCAATATCGGCTGTCGCAAACCCATATTGATCGCCCCGACGAGCCGGCCACCTGTGCCCTGGGTGTTGAACTCAAGCTGCCTGAAGGCAGCCAGCTGCAAGCGCCGCATGCCGGTGTATGGCAGCGTGTGAGCGGCAACCATGGCTGCCTGCGCTGCGAGCATTTCAGCCTGTGGCTGCAGGGCTTGCAGAGCATGCCGGAGGATGGCCAAGCGCTGAATCTGGGTGAGGCGCTCGGCACTGCCGGCAGCCTGCTCAGCGTGCAGCTGTGCCGTGATAGCAGTGTGCAGCCGCCGTTCTTTGCCACGCCTTCTGCGGCGGCCGCCTGGCTGGCGCTGTGCCCGTCGCCGCAAGCCTTGCTTGGCTTTGCCTGCGACGCCGAGCCGCTGCCCGATGCGCAGGCGTTGCTGGCGCGCCGCGACGCCAGCTTCGCCCGCTCGCAAAAGCACTATTACGCACAGCCGCCGCATATCGAGCGCGGCTGGCGCAACTACCTGATCGACATGCAGGGCCGCTCGTATCTGGACATGCTCAACAACGTCGCGGTGCTTGGCCACGGTCACCCGCGCATGGCCGCCGAGTCGGCGCGGCAGTGGTCGCTGCTCAACACCAACTCGCGCTTCCACTACGCCGCTGTCGCGGAGTTCTCCGAGCGCTTGCTGGAGCTGGCGCCGGAAGGCTTTGATCGAGTGTTTCTGGTCAACAGCGGCACCGAGGCCAATGACCTCGCCATCCGCCTGGCCTGGGCCTACAGCGGCGGGCGTGACCTGATCAGCGTGCTGGAGGCTTATCACGGCTGGTCGGTGGCTACCGATGCGATTTCCACCTCGATCGCCGACAACCCGCAAGCGCTGCAAACCCGCCCTGACTGGGTGCATCCGGTCGAGGCGCCGAACACTTTCCGCGGTCGCTATCGCGGTGATGACAGCACGGCCGACTACCTGCGTGACGTCGATGCCAAACTGGCCGACCTCGACGCCCGCGGCCGTCAGCTGGCGGGGATGATCTGCGAGCCGGTGTACGGCAACGCCGGCGGTATTTCGCTGCCGCCGGGCTACCTGCGCGAGGCATACGCCAAGGTCCGTGCCCGTGGTGGGGTGTGCATCGCCGATGAAGTGCAGGTCGGTTATGGTCGCCTGGGCGATTACTTCTGGGGCTTCGAGCAACAGGGCGTTGCCCCGGACATCATCACCATGGCCAAAGGCATGGGCAACGGCCAGCCGTTGGGTGCAGTGATCACCCGTCGTGAGATCGCCGAGGCGCTGGAAGCCGAGGGTTACTTCTTCTCGTCCGCTGGCGGCAGCCCGGTCAGTTGCCGGATCGGCCTGGCCGTGCTCGACGTGATGCAGGAGGAGGGCCTGTGGGACAACACCCGCAAGGTCGGCGGCTACTTCAAGGCGCGCTTGCAGGCATTGGTCGATAAACATCCGCTGGCGGGTGCTATCCATGGCTCGGGGTTCTATCTGGGGCTGGAGCTGGTGCGTGATCGTCATACCCTTGAACCGGCCACTGAAGAGACCACCACCTTGTGCAATCGCCTGCGCGATCTGGGCATCTTCATGCAGCCAACCGGCGATTACCTGAACATTCTCAAGATCAAACCGCCGATGTGCACTACCCGGGCCAGCGTTGATTATTTTGTCGATTGTGTGGATCGGATTCTGCAAGAGGGGCTCTAGCGGTCAACCCTTCAAGAGCTTGGGCCCGCTGCGCGGGCCTTTCGCGACACAAGGCCGCTCCTACCCTGACCGCGTACGGCAAGACTGACGCGGTCCCTGTAGGAGCGGCCTTGTGTCGCGAAAGGGCTGCACAGCAGCCCCAACGCACTCATACACGACGCAAATCAACGAATTTAGTTACCGATTATTATCGGTATTAATGCCCACCATCTGTCTTGAATTTTATGTTACTCACTATATTTATAGATAATTATCGATTATAACTATTCCCAGTGCACGCCACCCGCACATACCTCAACCGTACCGCAGAGGACACCGATGAAAACCCTCACCTCGACTCCCCGCGCCGATGGCTTCCATATGCCTGCCGAGTGGGCGCCACAGACCCAGGCCTGGATGATCTGGCCCGAGCGCCCGGACAACTGGCGCCTGGGCGGCAAGCCGGTGCAGGCAGCGCATGTGACCCTGGCCAAGGCGATCGCCCGCTTTGAGCCGGTGACGGTTGGGGTGTCTGCTGCTCAGTACCAGAACGCCCGACGCCAGCTCGACGTACCCAACATCCGCGTGGTCGAGCTGAGCAACGACGACGCCTGGGTGCGTGACACCGGCCCGACCTTCGTGATCAACGACCACGGCGAAGTCCGCGGCGTCGACTGGGCCTTCAACGCCTGGGGCGGTTTTGATGGCGGCCTGTATGCGCCGTGGAACCGCGACGAAGACGTCGCCACCAAAATCCTGGAAATGGAACGCTGCCAGCGTTACCAGACCGAGGGCTTCGTGCTTGAGGGCGGCTCGATCCACGTAGACGGTGAGGGCACCCTGATCACCACCGAAGAGTGCCTGCTCAATCGCAACCGCAACCCGCACCTGAGCCGCGAGCAGATCGAACAGATCCTGCGCGACCAGTTGGCGGTCGACACCATCGTCTGGCTGCCGGATGGCCTGTTCAACGACGAGACCGATGGCCACGTCGATAACTTCTGCTGTTACGTCGCCCCGGGTGAGGTGTTACTGGCCTGGACCGATGATTCCAACGACCCCAACTACGCGCGCTGCCACGCCGCATTGGAAGTGCTGGAAAACACCCGTGACGCCAAAGGCCGCACCTTTGTAGTGCACAAGATGCCGATCCCAGGCCCGCTGTACGCAACCGAAGAAGAGTGCGCAGGCGTCGACCAGGTGGCCGGTAGCCAGGAGCGCAGCCCTGCCGAGCGCCTGGCAGGGTCGTACGTGAATTTCCTGATCGTCAACGGCGGCATCATCGCGCCGAGCTTCGATGACCCGGCAGATGCCGAAGCTAGAGCCATTCTGGCGAAGATCTTCCCCAACCATGAGGTGGTGATGATCCCAGGCCGCGAGCTGCTGCTGGGTGGCGGCAATATACACTGCCTGACTCAGCAACAACCGGCGCCGTATAAGCGCTAACGCCCTGATAAAAAACAAGCCCGTCGATTGACGGGCTTTTTTATGCGCGGCTGACGACAAACGCACTAAATGGCACACCTCTTGTATCGTTTCCCATTGTGTTTCAAACAGATAGGTATAAACCAATCTGTCACAAACTCAACGTAAGTTAGCCGCTCACGGGCCCAGGGAGTACGTGTTGAAATGAATGCAGCAAGTGAGTTGGTTTTGCGCCCATCGGCAGTAAATCACCAATCGCTCAAAATGCTGACGCAGTGGTTGAAGCACCATGGAAGCAAGCGGGTCAGGACGACCGATACCCGACGTCTGTTGCATGAGCGCTACCCACGAGGACTGATCAGCGATGCTGAGCTAGAGGCGCTGGTAGCCATCTGGCATTGAGCAGGCAGTGCTCCCCGAGCAGTTGAACAAGAACGCCACCGCTGACCGCGGTGGCGTTTTTATTGGGCGGGTGAATCAGAAGTTGTAGGTGCCGGTCACGACCAGGCTGCGCGGGTCCCCGAACTGGATCTGTGCGGCGCTGGTGGCGGAGGCGTAGTAAGTCTTGTCGGTCAGGTTGTTCAGGGCGGCGCGCACATCCCAGTCCGTGGTGCGCAGGCCGACCAGCGCGTCCCAGCGGCCATAGCCTGGCAGCAGGGTGGTGTTCTGGTTGTCGGCGTAGCGCTCGCCAACCATGGTCAGGCCGGTCTCGGCGTACCAGCCCAGTTGCGGCTTCCAGCTGATAAACAGGCTGCCGTTGCGCTTGGCCACATCGTTGATGCGGTTGCCTTCCAGGCCATTGTTGTCTTTGACGATAGTTGCATCCTGCAGGCCGATGCCACCGCGCACATACCAGTTGCCGACGATGTTGCCGGTTGCGGTCAGCTCTATCCCTCGCGAGCGTTGCAGGCCGCTGAGCTGGATCAGCTCGGGGTTGATTGGGTCGCGGGTGCGGCGGTTGTACAGCTCCAGTTCATAAATGGCCAGGGTGGTGCTCAGGCGTTCGTCGAACCAGTCGCTCTTGACCCCGATCTCCTTCTGCCGGCTCAGCTCAGGGTCGGTGTCGTTGGTGTTGCCGGCGGCGTCCGGGGTGATGCCGATCAGGCCACCGCCGACTGGCGAAAAGGTCTTGCTCCACGACGCGTAGAACGAGTGCTCGCGCCACGGTGAGTACACCACGCCGATGCGCGGGCTGGTGCTGGTACTGGTTTGTGGCTCGCTGCGGTTGGTCAGGCGGTTGGTGGTCTCGACTTCGAAGCGATCGAAGCGCAAGCCTGCGAGGATCTGCCATTGCTCGTTCAGGCGGATCTGGTCTTGCAGGTACAGGCCGCGGCTGTCGACCACGGTGTGGTTGTTGCTCGACACGCGCATGCGGCCATTGTGTTGCAGGCCGCGGTCAGGATTGTCCAGGTCCAGACGCGGTACTGAGTTGGGCACCGCAGCGGTTCGCAACAGCGGGTCGCGGCGCTGGTGGCCCAGTTCCAGGCCGACCAGTACAGTGTGGTGCAGTCCCCAGGTGGCGAACTCGCCTTCGGCTTCGAGGTTGTTGAACAGGTTGCGGGTTTTCAGATCCTGCTGCCAACGCTGGCGAGTCACCGTGTTGCTGGCGGCGTTGTAGCCGGTGGCGTAGGTGTTGTCGAACTGGCTGTCGAGCTGGAACAGGCCCAGCGTGTGACGCAGCTGCCAGTTATCGCTGAGCTGGTAGTTCAAGCGCGAGCGCAGCGACTGCGCCTGGTCGTCGATGAAGTCGCGCTGGGTGTCGCTGTAAGTCGTGCCGCGGTCAACGTCGGCCGGGCGGCCATTGACGCCGGGGATGCCGCGATCCGGGGTGCGGTTGAAGCGGCTGTATTCGTACTGCACCAGCCAGTTCAGGTCTGGCGTCAGCTGCCAGCTCATCGACGGCGCGAACAGCTGGCGGTTGCCATCGATGCCATCGCGAAAGCTGTTGTAGTCGAGGTTACCCATGTTCAGGCGCAGGCTGACGGTGTCACTCGGGTCGGCACTGAGGTCGGCGTACAGGCTGCGCATATCTTCGCTGCCCGCCTGGACTTCGATGCTCGAACGCCGGCCCTGCTCTGGCGCCTTGCTCACCCGGTTGACGATCCCGCCCTGGCCGCCACGGCCATACAACACCGCAGCCGGCCCCTTGAGCACCTCGACCCGCTCAATGTTGTGCAGATCGCGTATGTATTGGCTGTCGTCGCGAATGCCGTCCAGATAGAAGTCGTTGCTGCTCTCGAAGCCGCGGATACGCACGCTGTCGAAACGCGTGTCGGCGCCGCTGCTGACGTTGGGGATGCCCTCCAGCGCCTTGCCCAGGTTGTTACTGCCGTAATCCAGCAGGTTACTGGTTTTAACCGTGTCGATGGCTTGCGGTACGTCGCGCACCGGGGTGGAGGTGCGAGTTGCCGTGCTGACTTCCTTGACCCGGGGGTTGTCCCGTTCACGCTCGCCATCGGCGGTGACTGAAAGCTCTGGCAGGGTGGTGGTGGCGGCAGTGGCAACGCCCGCGCTGCATAGCAGCGACAGGCTCAGGGACAGGGGCGAAAGGCGGCGAGGCACACGCATGACGGCATCCAAACAAGCGGTTAATGAAAAATGGATGCGGATGGTAATGCTTGCTATTAACGCCTGCTTGGCTAATTTGTAAAGCCCTGTCTTTACATGTGTATCTGGATGTAACAGAGTCGGCGGCGCTGCCCGTTGGGGCCTTTTATTGCTGTACGCAGGTTGAATTAGTGCTCGTGCGAGACAAAATGCCCCACACAACGGCAGATACGCATTGAAATGCACTATTGCGAGGTGTTTTTTTGGTTATATACACCTGCCTTTCACGATTTTTTGACATTTAGAAGCAGGGGCGGCTAGGATTCGCCATCGCTTGCTGGCCATAACATGGCCATGCGGCTGCGAAAGCCCGCCAGTTGAGCATCGGCACGGCTTGTCAGTTGGATCCGCATAACGTCGAACCTACGAAGGGGCGTTGGTTTCCGGGCGTAAAAATGCACAGTGTTTTTGATTAAAAATAAAGGAAAAGAAAATGTTGAAAACCAGGATCAGCCTGATCGCCCTGGCACTCGTTGCCGCGACCCAGGCCCAGGCCAATGACCAGGCCGAGAGCAAGGGCTTTGTTGAAGACAGCCACGCCAACATCCTGCTGCGCAACGGTTTCATCAACCGTGACAAGAAACACGGCACCAACGACCAGTCCCAGTGGGGCCAGGCCTTCATCGGTAACTTCTCCTCCGGCTTCACCCAAGGCACCGTCGGCGTAGGCGTTGACGCCTTCGGCCTGTACGCACTGCGCCTGGACGGCGGCAAAGGCCGCAACGGCGGCGGCGGTATCGACTTCTTCAAGCGGGAAAACACCGTTGACACAGATGGCCAGAGCGCTGCTGCCAACGACCTCGCCCGTGCTGGCGCTGCGGTCAAGTTCCGCATCTCCAACACCGTGCTGAAGTACGGCGACCAGATGCCGGCCCTGCCAGTTCTGCAGTACGACGATTCGCGCCTGCTGCCAGAAAGCTACACCGGCACCATGATCACCTCCAAGGAGATCGAAGGCCTCGAGCTGAACGCCGGTCGTTTCACCCAGGAAGCCCGCAAGAGCGCCCAGGGCCGCGATAGCGGTGGCCTGAAGTCGATCAACGTGTTGGGTGGTAGCTACAAATTCACCGACAACTTCACCGCGTCGCTGTACAGCGCCGACACCGAAGACGTCATGAAGAAGCACTACCTGGGCTTGAACTACGTCTTCCCGATCGCTGCTGACCAGTCGCTGACCCTCGATTTCAACGGCTACAAGTCCGACATCGACAAGAAGTACGTCCAGGCTGCAGGCCTGAACGGCGACTCCAACACCATCTGGAGCCTGGCCGCTACCTACGCCTACGGCGCGCACTCGTTCACCCTGGCGCACCAGCGCAGCACTGGCAGCACCGGCTACAACTACGGCTGGTACCAGAACGAAGGCGGCGTGGGTGACGGTGGTTCGACCATCTACCTGGCCAACTCGTACTGGTCTGACTTCAACGCTGAAGACGAACGCTCCTGGCAGCTCGGCTACGGCCTGGACTTCAGCACCTTCGGCGTGCCTGGCCTGACCTACAAGCTGGCCTACGTTGTCGGCGACAACATCAACACCCGCAACGTCGATAACCCACAAGGCTTCGGCGAAGGCAAAGAGCGCGAGATCTTCAGCCAGGTCCGTTACGTCGTTCAAGACGGCCCGGCCAAGGACCTGTCGGTCAAACTGCGTGGCTCGTTCCTGCGTACCAATAACGCGGTACAGCAGAACGGCTACAACGACGACGGCAACGAAGTACGTGTGTTCGTTGAGTATCCGATCAGCATCTTCTGATTCTGGTTGGGTGACGGAAAGGGCCGCTTAGCGGCCCTTTTTGCGTTTTTAGGGAGTTGGATTAGTGCTGTAGTCTCATTCCAAATCGAGGGACATCTGGAATGAGCATGATCAAGCGCCCACCCGAGGTCATCGCGGACCCGCTCGCGCTCATTAGCGCACAGCACCAGGACCAGGCCGCGCAATATTTTGCGCTGGCCCATCCGCTCGATCCGAAAGGCAGTTATCTGCACTTTGACGAGTGGCGGTTTCGGCTTCCTGCTGGGCTGGATGCCACATTGGCTTGGTCCCTCATAAAGCATGCGAGAAGCGATCATCTCACCCCAGCGCTGATTCTCGGCGAGCCTGCTTATCAGTGCTGTTATCTGCACACGCCTGCCATGCATATGGCCGTTTCAGAATGCGACCGACACACAACCAGAAGTCAGCTGGAGTTGATGGGCTCGAAGGTTGGCGAAGGCAATCACCTCCAGTATTTGCTCACTGACCTGATTGAAGATGAGGCGATCAGCAGTAGTCAGCTTGAAGGTGCGGCCATCGCTACAAAGGCTGCGAAGGACTTGCTGAAGAGAAGCAGGGTGCCACGCTCCGCCGATGAGAAAATGATCATCGGTAACTACAAGATGATGAGTTTCGCTTGGGAGAACAGGGACAAGGAGCTAAGTGAGGAGCTGATCACCGAGCTGCACAAGATCGGTGTCGAGGGCATCGATGATGACAAATACCATCCCGGTGCATTCAAGAATACCGACGACGTCGTAGTTGGGGATGGCGGCGAAGTGGTGCATCAGCCGCCTCCGGTCGCCGGGCTGCCTCAACGGATTGGCCAGTTGTGTGACTGGATCAACACCGACCACACCGACGGGCTGAGCAAGGCCTACATGCATCCGTTGATCAAAGCGATCATTCTGCATTTCGCTATTGGCTACGAACACCCGTTTCACGACGGCAACGGCCGGGTTGCCCGATCGCTGTTCTACTGGTTCATGTTCAAAAAAGGCTTCAGCGCGTTCCGCTACATCGCCATCAGCACCCTGCTGAAAAAAGCCCCGATCCAGTACGGCAAAAGCTATCTGTATACCGAAACCGACGGTATGGACCTCACCTATTTTCTCGACTACCAGTGCCGAGTGCTGGCCAGAGCGATCAGCAAATTTACCGAGACCTATGAGAAGACGGCCCAGTCGATCATGGAATTCAACGCGTTCCTGTTTCAGTCCGGGCTTTATAACAAGCTCAGCGAAAAGCAACGGGTTGTGCTCAATGTCGCCAAGCAAGGCGTGGCTACCGAATTTACGGTTAGTCAGGTCAAGGACAATCTTGGGTGCGCTTACAACACCGCAGCGACTGTGCTGAATGGCTTGGTTGAGCTAGGGATCTTTCAGAAGCAGAAGGTGGGCAGTGAGTGGGTCTACTGCATGTATGACAGCGACCGGATCATGAAGACCTGGAAGGGGTGATCTGCGGCTTCGATACTGGTTTGAGATCGCTGGGTCCGCTCCCACAGGCATAGGCCATGATTGTTGCGCTACACGCGAAAAATTCTGCACGGCACCGTCCATGTAGGAGCGGCCTTGTGTCGCGAAAGGGTCGCGCAGCGGCCCCCGACGATCCAACGACAAGTGCAATTCCTAACACCTCGAAAGGGATGACGCTCAGGGCGAGGATCGCCGTCTCAGCAACCCGAAAAACGCTCCGGCATAAAGCCGAGGCCATCCATTGACTCCAGATCGTTTGATTTATGAGCTGGTCGCGTATACGTTACATTTCAATCAAATTGTCGCGTATTCGAAACATGGACTATGAGTTACTGACCCAACGCCTAGGGCAACAAATACGCACGCGGCGCCGTCATCGAGGGCTCACCCAGCAGCAGCTCGCAAAGCTGGCCAACCTCACTCGGCAAAAGATCATCGCTGTGGAAAAAGGTAGCCTGTCCGTTGCTATCGCTGCCTACGCCAAGGCCCTTGGAGCAATGGATTGCGAGTTGCAAGTGATTACTGCGGTCATGCCTACCCTGGAAGAGGTCCAGGGTATGTTTGAATGAGCTATACGGCACGGTCAGGTGCTTGAATTTTGCGTCAGATTCTCACCGCTCTGAACGTCCGTCTCTCGCGACCACGCCTCATGCTCGTACCAATCCTCACCAAACAACTCAGCTGGGTGCATCGTCCGATCTGCACCATTTCCGCAGGCCAGCGCTTTGGCCGGGCAGTACAGGTCGCATCCCCAGCAAATGCGTTCGGGATGGCTTGGGTTGAGGGGGAATTTCTTGGCCATGGAGCGCTCTCGTTGTAGCGGTCATTGCGCTTAGGTTACTGCTGCGGTGAGTACGGCTTTTGATCGGCATCAACTTGATGCTGCTTACCCTGTGCCTCGTCTAACTGCGCAGTGTGAGGGCCGCCGAGCGACCCTTGCTGCGCGCCTATGGCGTTGTGCGTTGAGCTCGGTTTCGCGCGATCTCGATGTCGTCCATGATCGCCTTGGCGAAGGTGCTCAGGTAGTCCGCTGCGCCGAGTAGCTTGTGGTCATTCTCCATATCGCCCTCGCGGACCAGATGCTTGATGTAGCCCAGCAGCACTGACACGTGTTCATAGGCATGCTCGAACGGCACTCCGGGCATGACCCGGAATATGTGAGAGGACTCCGCTCCCGATTCGAAGAACGTTTCGACACCGGCCGTGACGTTGGTTTTTTGATCATCGCTCATTTCAGCATTCCTCCGGCTTGGCGGGCAGGCAGGTCACTGCGTAGTCAATCAGCGCGCGTGAGGCATCGGCGGTATGGGCAGCGTTCGCCAGCATGTTCAGCCCTGCCTGGTAAGGATGGGCGCGGCGGTGTTGGTCGATGGTTTCGGCTACGCCGAGCAGCAGTTCGCTGGCATGGGCAAGGATTTCAGAAGTAGTGACGTTTGGATGGAGGCTGAAGGAAGACAGCCGGGTGAAGTCTTGGCGGGGAGGATCGGGGACGAGTTTCTTCATGGTGGATCTCTCATTTCGTGACAGGAGCCACCAGCTCGACCTTTCTCACGGATCAAGGTGGCAGCCGTACGCAGGGTGAGAAACCGAGGAAACGAGCAAAACCCGGCCAGACCGAAGTCTGCCCGCGCACGGCTGCCATAACGACTTGCCGCTGCATTTCATGCGGGTTCTCACACCCGGTCACCGGAAACTGGCGACCCAGAGACGTTATCCCTGAGGCATTTCCCCGACAACAGCGAAGGTTCGGCAAGGTGCGTAGGATAGTTCCGAAGAGGGCTTGGCTGAAGCATTTGGTTGCAGGTTGGGAAATTTCCTACCTGAGCGTTGCAGCTGGAATGTGCGTCTCATGGCTAGTACTCAAGCGCATTAGCTTCTCTGTAGTCATGCAAGATCCGGTATCACATCGAGCCCTGCACTCATCCAGCTACCGGCCTAGGCTTGGCCAAGCCCCTGCCAGCTAAAGGTGGGTATAGTGTTGATTGATGATGCGCTGGTGGTTATAGTCTCTACCGGCGCAGCGACCAAGGAAAGGTCATGCAGAGCCGCGAATTGATATCGGTAATCGAAGCGGATGGTTGGTACCTCGTGCGCACGCGTGGCAGCCACCACCACTTCAAGCATCCTCAGAAACCAGGGCTGGTCACTGTCCCGCACCCGAAGAAGGATCTGCTGCCCAAAACTGCGGCAAGCATCCTGAGGCAGGCGAGGATTGGCTACGTCAGCTAAACACGGAGAACGCCCATGCTGTTCCCAATCGCAATCCTCCCCGGCGACGACACCCATGCCTGGTGTGTGGAAGTGCCGGATATCCCCGGCTGCTACTCGGCTGGAGATGACCTCGACGACGCCATGGCAATGGCGCGCGAAGCTATCGAGGGCCACCTTGAGTTGCTTGCTCAGGATCAGCAGGAAATACCCAAAGCCAGCAAAGTGACCGTGCATGCTGCCAATCCAGACTACCTCGGCTGCACCTGGGCACTGATCGACATCGACATCACTCGCTATCTAGGCAAGGCGGAGAAGCTGAACATTACCTTGCCGGCATATCTGCTGAGCCGGATCGATGCGTTTGTGAAAAACCATCCAGAGCACAAGAGCCGCTCCGGATTTTTAGCTGAGGCGGCGCTGAAGGTTCTCCAAGGCAACTAAGGGGGGCGTTTCCGAGAAAAAATACATGTGGTGAACCGAAAGTATTTCAGGGCAGCTAAGGTGCGGTGTTTGCGAGGAGATGTGCATGCGGTGATTGCGGGTTCTGCGGTTTAGGTTGAGATTTCCGGGGCCGCTTTGCGGCCCTTTCGCGACACAAGGCCGCTCCACAGGGGGGAGGTGGTGTTGCTGAGGGTAGAAACGAAAAAACCCGCCAGAAGGCGGGTTTTTCGTGTGTGTATGGTGCGGCACCAGGAGTCGAAAAAACGTACAACTACCTGAATTTTCTGAATATTGATACTAACAAGCACACCTGATATCTCTAAAAATACCTTTTTGGCCTCTCGGTGCGTCGTTAACTAAGATTCCATCTAATGCGGCCTAGCTGCCTATGCTGCCAAGCGTTGGGGGGCGGCATCTGCCTCCTAGGTCATCATTGTCCCCAATGCCAATCCGTTATGGCACAGCCACCGTCGCTTTGCCACACCCACGATCTTTCAGTCGGGTAACGATGACCATGCGCAGTTGCTAGGCTGACGGATGTGATCTTGGCGGCTCTCCCGCAATCTGGAGGCTTGAATCCCTCAGGTCTTCCCCTCAGGTCATCCTTTCGACCAGCGCTGGTAGCGCAGCCTACCTAGCATCCTGCTATTGCCGATTGCGCCAGAGCGCTGATCACTGGGCAGCATCGAGCATCGAGCATGAAAGCTTCGCCTGCCCATGGTTGTGGGCCGATTACCCTTTCTGGGTAATTTTTTGCTTGACCAGATTACCCAAAAAGGGTAATTTTGAGTCTCTAATCTATTTAGCTGAGGTGACTTATGGAAATTCTAATGACTAGGAGCGCGGTGCATGAGCATGAAAAGCAAGCCATCTCACGATTTGGACGATGTTAAACAGCGGGTTTCAGTAAATAAGGCACCTGCGTTTACCAAGTCTGCTCTGGATGGCATTAAAGACTTGGATATGGTGTTAAGCACTGCGATCGATATAATTTGTGGTCTTTCTATTCGGCAAAATTTTTATAAGTCCATGAGTACTTATACAAATTCTGCTGTTTGGCAAGACGTGTACTACGCGAAGGCTGCTGATGGCACCCCGCTGTACATTAAGTTCACTTTGCACAATGATCGCACTGTTACTGTTATCTCCTTCAAGAGAAGAGAGTAAACATGAGCGAAAAAGTTTGTCATTGCTGTGGTGCAGCTAGTCTGCACCCCTTCAAAGACAGGAGCTATGAAATAGGCCGGGGGTCCCTCAAAAGGGACCTTCAGGGGCTTTCTGGCTTTGAATGCCTTGAATGTGGCGAAATTGAGTTTGATGCTGATAGTGCAACGCGCTATTCAAATGCTTCCGATGAATCTGTTATAGATACGCAAAAAGCAGTAGGCGCCTATATAAGACATGTCAGAAGTAATTTGAAAATCACACAGAGAGTTGCAGCGGAAAAGATTTCCGGCGGTGGGCATAACGCATTTTCTAGATATGAAAAAGCTGAGGTGGCTCCGGCAAAATCTTTAATCTTATTAATATACCTGCTTGATAAGTATCCGAATCTAATTAACGATATAAATTCTTTTTCATTAGACGAATTAGTCGCTGGAGTTAGATCTAAGACTTGATCTAGTACTCATGCTAGTAAGTCTTAGTGGTTAATTGGATTTGCGGTTATTTGGAGGAGTTTTTAATGGGTAGTGAGGAAGCTGTTAATAACCTTATTAAGATTATGCAAGATGGACTCAAGCCGAAACTTCTTCGAGCAAGTGCTGCTGAAGGATTGGGTTATGCTGGAGGGCCAGTGGCTCGTAAAGCGCTATCTAAAATTATGAATGATGGATTGAAACCTGACTTAATTCGGATTGCTGCGGCTAAAGCGCTTGGGTTTGCTAGCAAAGAATAATCTTCTTTAGACAAGATTTGTCGATTTTTGTCTACTGAATGCTATCTTCTAATGTATGCAGTTAGCCCGCTTTGGCGGGCCTTCTGTATTCTTTGGAATGCCAGGTCCTTGGCGACTAATCTATGCTAGGCTCTGTGCTAAAAGGCATGTCGCAAACGCCGCATGGAACAAGCCAGTGAGAACTTGGCGGCATAGCTTTTTGCGAGCTTGTCGAAGCGTGTCACGATGCGGCGGTTCTCTTTCATCTAGCCAAACATGCGCTCGATGATGTTGCTCTGTCGGTACTTGGGTCGACCAAAAAGTCTGGGTAAGCCAGGCTTGGGTTTGCGCTTCATTGAGCGCATCGGGATGACGGGCTTAATTCGATATTGGTCGCAGTAGCGGCATAGCCCTTGTCAGCAAGCAACCATTTGCAGCGTTTAATCGAGCATCCTTCACTTTCCTGGTAGGCCTTAAGCTAAGAGGAAAGTGAAGGAGTCAAGACCGGAGAACTCACGAGGATTCAACGAGGCAAAGCTTTCGTGCATAGAACAACCTTGCCATGATGCTGGTGTGTGCGACCGCAAACGGTCTTCAATGTGCGTGAAGCATCCGAATCAGTATACTTCCTGACTGACCTTAGCGTCTAGCTCCTTAGAGAAATCAAAATCGCCCCATTTGGTGAACCAGTACTCGCTATATTTTTGAACTCTTAGCAGATAGTTTTTGGGCAAGCCATATTGTTCCAGGATTCTGATTTTAGTTTCATTGCTTACGAAGGGACACGCTGTAAGGTCCAATGCCATATGAAGCATTTCAGAATCACCGATCAACGAATCTTGCTTCAACCTGAATCTCTCTAATATATGCTTTTCCAAAGCAGTTCTTAAAAGCGAGTAACGGGTCTTTTTCTCTATGTAGAAAAAAAGAGTGACTATGGAGAAATAGTCGAGGCTAGATTTTGTTTGAAACTGTCCATCTGAAAAGTCAAAGCCAAAGCTGTATCCGAGAACTTTTTCATCTATGCGATAGTTTTTGCCAAGTTGACGCATTAACACCAGTAAATACATCGTCTCGATTTTTGCGCTTTTGCCATCGGAGTTGCGATCCATGATGCTTCGGCATCTCTCATAAATTACCTGTGAGATTGATGCCTCATAACTTAAGCCGATTGGGTCGGACTTATAAAATGACAAGATACGTTGGCATATACGGCAAAGTTTAATAGTTGTGTTTACTTTTGGCGATACGGCATAGATAAAAAAGACAAAGCCTAGGAGGGCTTCTATTGACTTTGAAAAGCTCTTGTCGGTACCGCTAAGATTTTCTATCTTCTTATAAGCTTCAATCAAGGAGCCTACTTTGCGCTCTACCACGGAAAGAGAATAATTTAATAGTTCCCCGTAATTAACTCCTGAGGTCGCCAGGATTGACTTAAAGTCCGTGATTAATGAAGATCTTCCAATGTAAATTTCTCCCCTTGGAAGTTTCTCTCCATCCTTGATTTCTGAAGAAATTTCATAAGCTAACGTACGATCAAAAAGATCAGAGATACGCTTCTTTGCAATGGATATAGGCGTAATTATAGGGCGTTGTAGTGTTTCTTCTTTGCCCTTGTTTAAAGATAGCTTGTATAACTTCAGGCTTTCTTGCAATATCATTTTTATCTGATGGCAGACTTCTTCGTTATTGTAAAAGACAAAATAGTCATCTACATATCGATAAATCTTGAAATCTGAATTGTGTACATACCCTTTCTCAAGTAGTTTTCCAGAGATTTCAGTATCAACAGCTTGGAGTATTATTTCCGCGAAAATCCTTGAAACTTCAGGGCCGATCAAAATTCCGTTTGTTTCGTTATGATTCAACTTTTGCATCAGCGAGTCAAATTTCCCCGCAAATGAGCCTAGTATGGTTTTAAGGTTTTGCTTTGCGAAGTCCTTTCCATATATTGCCCACGCTAGGGAGTGCGTGTAAATGCTATCAAAACAACCTGACACGTCAAACTTTGTAAGGTTCTTGAAATCGCGCTCGCTACGCAGGTGCTCCCTCGATTCGTAAAACTTAAAAACATTGCTAAATCGTTCATATACAAAAAACGACTTTAAATTCTCATAGTTTTCGCCGTCTACTTCTACCAAAGCATCAGATTTATCTTGTCTTTCTATTTGCGAGCGATAATCTATATAAGTACATCCAGCAACTCTCTTGGGTGATCGCAGGCTGAACTCACTTCTGCCAGTGTAATAAATCATCAGGTCTTTATATTGATCATAGAAATCTACTACGAGCACTTGACCTTTGGGGTGCATTAGCGACAATTGTCTTAACTGGTCCTGCTTATGTGTCGTCGAAAAAATGAAGGGGACAGTGTGGGCGAAATCCGATTTTTCCAGAATAATTAGAGATTTAGATTCGCTGTCCTCGGTGACATGTTTGACAACTTTACTTGGTTGAATGCCAAGAATCATTCTTACAAGATTATCTAGAACTTCATCTTTTGTAGTCCATGAGATTGTATTTCCATTGATTTTTATGTTGTGTTCGCATAAGAATCTGTAGAAGTACCTATTTGAGAAAACTATAGGCACTTCGTAGGGAAGTACATCTGATAATACAACTCGCTCTATTGGGAAATTTATGGATAGTGCTTTTTTTCTAGACATGCTTCCAACCTCGCGAAAGCTCTGAAAGCTGTTTTGGGTCAAAATTTCTAAACAATTTGTCTTTGAAACCTTGCGCGAAAGATAGTTTCGAGAGCTTTCTCGATAGTGATGGGCTGGTAATGCTCTTGATTTTATTGATGTAATAGTTATCAAGCCCAGAAAGCTGAGCGGTCTCAGTTATGAACTTGTTACTAAAGTAGACTCCAATGAATGCGTCGCTTTTTCTATTGAATAAGCGCATGTTTCCGGTTAAGAACAGACATCTGAGCATTAGTTCTTGCTCAGATTTCTTGGGGATAAATAAAGATTTTGAAGCATAGTCGGAAAATGCTTTGTCGATGCGTGATTTATATTTGTCAAATTTTCTTTGGCTCAGTCTTACGGCCGGACTGCTCTTAGAAACATCAAATGTATATCCGAGGTAGTCAAATTTACCTTTTTGCTCAACCAGTAAATCAATAACTTTTGTTTTGGCGTTAAATTTCAGTCCCTTTGCCTCAAGTATTTTACTGAGAGTAGGTAGGTACTGATCTGCGAGTTCTTTTCGCTGGGGGGCATACATGAGAACCATGTCGTCAACGTATCTTGCATAATAAAATATATCTTCTTGCCGTTTGATTTCGGCATCAATGCTTGAGAGATATATTTCGGATAGATACGCACTTATACCTATGCCGCGCGGTAGTCCGTTCACGTCCCCAGATACAACGACATAATCTTTCATGAGTCGTGTTATAATTCTTTTAATTAGCACCGATAGCTCAGGAGCTTGGTGAATTCCATCGAGCAGCTCCTTATGCCTTACAGACTCATAAAATGATTCTACATCTGATCTAATGATGTACTTGGGTACGCCATCTAAAGCCAGTGATTTTATTTGGCTGACTAGAATGTCACGCGGAGGCATACGAAGCTCATATAAAGTCTTTAGCGCTTGCTGAACAAACCTCATCGCGAGTATTTGACCTAAGCAATTCCCTGCGCCGTAAACATTTTTACCTCCAACCGGAGCCGGTAGAAGCGTGATATTTATTCTGAAGTCTTTGCTGCTAACTGCTTTGCTAACCCTCTCTAACTCAGACTCAATCAAAGTTACATGCTGAGACTTGCGTTTTTCTATAACAGTAGTCAATCGTGACATGCGTTTTTCGTAGAACGCGAGCGTAGTTTTCCCCGTGCGCAAGCGGTAGCGTGCAAATGATCTTAGCTTGTTCAGCTTGTAGAGTTTTACTCTTATAGCGAAAGCGCTTGGGATATACCGCTCTTCTAAATCCCCACCCTTTTCTCTATCAGCCTTTAGTAGCTTATTAAGATTTTTTATCGAGAAGGACTGATCCATAGTTAAGGTTAACCTTCCATGTTTTTCTAGGTGTGTGCTAAGTATGGCTAATAAGCGATTTTACCCGATTTTCGAGCAAGGCTACGCTCCAGTGACAGATTTTGCGTAAAGATGTTTTTTCTATTTCTGCGAACGTTTTGTAATTCTTTATTGATCCAATGGCCGTTTTTAGTCGATCACTGTTCGTCCAGACCACTAGGACCAGATCCCATTCAGCGCTTGAATGCCCATGACGTTTCTAAGCGCCGCGTGATCAGTCGGATGGTTAACACGTAATAGTACCGTGTCGCCTCACTCCGCCGGCTAATGCAATGTTCGAAAAACCAGTCCACGTGCTTTTTCTGCCAACCCCACGGTGTTTCTCTCTGCCAGCGTTCTGCAATTTCAGCCTGAATGATTTTGGCCTGGCGAACGTGGTGTTGCCGCGTTGCGTGTGAGCCGGTCAGAACGCCAGCTAAAAACAGCTCCATATCGAATGGTTTACTCATACCCGACCACCAATGTAGGCGGCGACCACGTCGATCCGCCCGTGCCCCAGTTCGCAGCTGATTTGCCACCGGGCCTCAAGATCAAGGTTTCCTATCTACCTGGCAACATTGGCCGCCGTTGATTGGCGCGGGGTATTGGGTGATCTGCTCGTAGCGCTTACATGCGTACGCCGCTCGTAGCTCATGGAAGCCCTTGAGGTTGTGTGCATGAAGGATGACACGCGCAGGGTGGATGATTTCTTGCAGAAATGTCAGGTAGCTTTCGTGTCGCGCAATCAGATTGCGGCTACCCATAGGTGATACCTGCCGTGCAAACTCAAGCGCCTCGCGAACATGATCGTCCACTGTAATCCATCGCGGCGCCGAGGCTCCGGAGCGACCGCCTTTGGTGCCATCCTGAATGTTGATCCTGCCAAATTCGTTAGCCTCACGGCTCAGCCGTGGCAGGTCAGCCAAGATGGCCTCACGCAAGCGCATGCCGGTGGCTCGCGCCAACAGAACGATCGCGGCGGCCCGCTGCTGATCATGGCGGCAAAGCGCATCAACGATTTTCTTAAGCTGTTCGCGGTCCTGGCCTTGTGGGGCCAATTGACGAACCCCGATGCGCTGCATACCCAATGCCATGCTCGGACTAGGCAATTTCACGTACTGATCACCGCGAAGCGCTGCCATAGTTCTGTTAACGCTGGATAGCCGGTTTTGTGCGGTGCTGACAGCGAGGTCACCGCGCCTAACCACGTCGCGCAGATACGCCGCATAGTCGGCCAATACCTTCCGATCAATCTGCCGCGCATCACTAATACCGGGCCCCTGTTCGGAGCGGCACCACTTCACGAAGGCCTGCCACTGATCGCACTGCGCCTTGACCGTGCCGTAGTGGCCACCGCCGAACATGTTTTTTAGCGCCTGCGGCTCTGCATAGCTCAATTGTCTGCCGTAACCGAAATTGCGGCCATCGCGTCTACCTATCAATGCCATGTCGATCACCTCATCTGCCGTTCTCTGATCCTCGCCCCACGTCATCCCGCCAAGAATGCTGAGTGTTATCAGGGATCAAGGTCCCTGCGACCTGTGGGGATGTCCTCTAACGCGGGACTGGCGGCTCCTTACGTCCGGGGGCAAGGGCATCTCATGATCTGGCCTCCTGAGCACCGTTACCGGTGGGCGGGTGGAGGCTGCATTGGCTGACGAGACCAGTGCCGCGAGATCCTGAGCCGGGTGAACGCAGCGAGGCGATGACCGGGGCATACCTGACTGTCAGTCAGGTGCAGTCCATTCCCTGGTCTGCGGCACCATCATCTGCATGGCTGTTGCTGGTGACATCGGCGTTTGTCACGCCGATTGTCACGAGGGGAGTTGCCGCTGAGCCATGTGCGATCAGGGCTGCAGCAGTGTCAGGAGCGCCCGTCTCTTTCCGGTGAAAGAGACGGGCGCAGGTTGGCGCACGCGAAATGGCCAAGCGGATAGGTTGCTGCTGAGCAGATGGGTAGGGTGGTTGCCGCAGGGGCAACGATATTGAGTTGGCATCCATCACATGGGTAGTGACCGTACGAGCTGCCGGACGCGAATCGTACTTGCGGGTGATCCACCGCCATCTCGGCATGCCGATAGAGCGCACCGCCTTCAAAGGACTCCTTGGACTGCTTGATTACTGAGGCCGGCCAAGTCACGGCGCATTCCACCATCCGGGTAATCTCGGTTGCGCTTGGGTAGTGAGCGATATCGATATCACTCTCTATGCGGGCAGGGTGGAGAACTCAACATCACCTTGCCGGTGTATTTGCTGAGTCAGATTGGTGCTTTTGTAAAAAGCCATCCGGAACACAAAAGCCGATCTGGTTTGTTGGCTGAGGTTGCTCTGAAAGTTCTTCAGAACAGCTGAGGTGGGGTGTTTGCGAAAAGATGTGTATGCGGTGGTCGTGGCAGTAGGGGGGGGCTATTTGGCGGGCTCTGCGGTTGGGGTTGGGATTGCTGGGGCCGCTTTGCGGCCCTTTCGCGACGCAAGGCCGCTCCTACGCCGATCGTGTTTGGGCTGGATTAAGTGGGTGGGCTTGGGGCGTTTTGAGAGAAGTGTAGGGATCTCACGTTGGGCGTGATTATGAGCGGGATGGGCGGAGCGGCGGGATGGTTGGGAAGGGGGGGCGTAGTGGGCTTGCAGTTTTGGCATTGTTGCTGAAACCGCTGGGGCCGCTTTGCGGCCCTTTCGCGACACGAGGCCGCTCCTACAGCGGGGCGGCGGTGTTGCTGGGGTGGAAACGAAAAAACCCGCCAGAAGGCGGGTTTTTCGTGTGTGTGTGGTGCCGGCACCAGGAATCGAACCCGGGACCTACTGATTACAAGTCAGTTGCTCTACCATCTGAGCTATACCGGCACAGGGGCGCATTATAGCTATCCGAGCAGCCGTGTAAACCACTTCCTTGCAATCAATGCAAAAAGCCGTAACTCACCGGCCTGAAAGGAGAAATTTCCTACCAGCCGCGGTGGATGGTGTTTATGCCTGGCTCGGCCTTGGCGGGGTTGAAAAACAGCTTGTCGTTGTCGCAGCCGCGCTTGCGGCAGGGCTGTTCGACGTGCAGCGGCAGGCCGCGGTCGCCGCCGAGTTGCATGGCGGGGGTGTCCCAGCCCAGGGCTTTGTCGGGGGTGTGGCTGGTGGTGTTGGTGCAGCCGGTTAGGGCCATGGCGAAGCTGAGCAGGGCTGTGGATTTGATCGGGATCACGATGTCGAAGTCCGTTCGGTGACAGTCTTTGTTGCGGGCAATTGTAACTCAGTAGGCGCGGGCGAAGGCGGGTGGCCATCACGCTTTCGGACAATTCTGAAAATGCTTATGCACAAGCGGCATGCCAGGATTGCCGTTCGGGCATACCGTTGGTCGTAACCGCCGGTCTTTGCGCAAAGTGCTGTTTTTGCTGGGCTTGAAGGTTTAAGCGAATAAGCAGGCGGCCCTAAATAGCCAGTTGGATCCACCAATCCGGCAATTTCATCAAAAGCTTGTGCACAGACTTATCCACAGGTTGCTCATCACGCGCGCTCGGCCAAAAGTAGCAAATTGCGGGGTGTAAGGGCGTAGTCGCAGAACAGTCCAAGGCGCACGTTGTAGCCTTGTTCCTGCATGTATAGCGCTCGATCGAGCACCAGCCATAACTCCAGCGGGCGGCGGAACAGGTTGCGTACGCGCTCGAGGTTGCGCACCTGGGCGAGGCGTTGCCAGCCGGCGGCTTCGAGTGCCTCCCAATCGGGGTTGCCTGTTAGGCGCACCTGTTTGAGCGCGGCGAGGTCCTGGCAGTACTCGGAGAAGGTCTTGTCCAGCCAGCTGACGGGCAGCGATGGCGTCGGCAGATAGCTGTCGCTCTGGCGTTGCTCGCGTTGCAGCAGGTCGAAGCCGAGGCGGCGGGCCATCGAGGTGTCGCGCTGACGGCGGACGCGGGCGCCGGCGGTGACGGTTTCGCTCAAAGGGAGGCCGAGATCGTCGAGGTCGAGTTGCAGGGTTGAAGCGCGGGCTGGGCTGGACAGGGCCTGGTAGGTGTCAGCCTGGATACGGTTGTAGCAGCAGGGTGCCAGTGCGATGTGTTGGCAGCCTTGGCTGGCGGCTAACTGCAGCAGGCGCACGTGCAGATCGCCGCAGGCGTGCAGGGCGACCACGCTTTTGCTCTGGTCGAGGCAGCGAGCGCTGTCGGCGGCCATGACGTCTTGGTGCAGGTGCTGGGCGGGCAGCTTGTGGTGGTCGCTGAGGGCCTGGCCGGCGGCGACCAGTTCGGGGTTGTACTCGAGGCAGGTCAGTTGCTGGCCGGGCTGCAGCAGGCGGCGGCCGAGGTGGCCTTTGCCGGCGCACCAGTCGAGCCAGTGGTGGGTCTGTTGACGAAAGCCGAGGCGGCGGCTGAAGGCTTCGATCTGCTGCCACTTGCGCCCGGGCACGTTGACGTCGAGGCGGTGGCCGGCGGGTGGCAGGCCTGCGTCGGGCAATTCATCCAGTGCGGTCAGTTGTTGGGCTTGGGTGGCCAGCTGTGGATAAGGTGCGGGCGCGAGGTGCGGGTCGAGGCTGGCTTCGGCGTCTTCGAGGGAGCGTTGGCGCAGCCAGCTGGCGAGTTCTGGGTAATGCTGTTCCCAGTCGATCTGCAAGGCGGTGAAGGGCCTGGGCTTCCACAGCGCTTGATGCTCGACCAGAAACTGGTCGAGGGCGTGGAAGCGGGCGAGTAGCTGTTCGGTTTCGAGGATGGCCATGGACGCCTTAGCGCCCTTGGCAGGCGTCCACCCGCAACCAGCGTTCTAGCAGCTTGAAGCCTTGCACCAGCAGGAACGAGATGACCAGGTAGAACAAACCGGCCGCGAAGAAGATCTCCACCGGCAGGTAGGTGCGGGCGATGATCGTGCGGGCCATGCCGGTCAGTTCGAGGAGGGTAACGGTGCTGGCCAGGGCGCTGGCCTTGAGCATCAGGATCACTTCGTTGCTGTAGGCCGGCAGGCCGATGCGCGAGGCGCGTGGCAGCATGATGTAGAACAAGGTCTTGGCGCGGGACATGCCCAGCGCCCGCGCTGCTTCGATTTCACCCTTGGGGATCGCCTGCAGTGCGCCACGCAGGATCTCTGCGATGTAGGCGGCGGTGTGCAGGGTCATGGTCAGCACGGTGCACCAGAACGGATCGCGCAGGTACGGCCACAGCACACTGTTGCGCACGGCTTCGAACTGGGCGAGGCCGTAATACACCAGAAACAGCTGCACCAGCAGCGGCGTGCCGCGGAAGAAGAAGATGTAGCCGTAGGGCAGGGCGCGCACGTACCAGTGGCGCGAGGCGCGGGCGACGCCCAGCGGGATCGCCAGGATCAAGCCGGCGATCACGGCAATGGCCACCAGCTCCAGGGTCAGGGTCGCGCCCTGGGCCAGGCGTGGCAGCCATTTGATGATGACTTCCCAGTTCATTATTCAGCCCTCACGAAGCCGCGAGCGGCGCGTTTTTCCAGGAAGTACATGCCGGCCATCGCCACTACGGTGAGGCTCAGGTAGATGCACGCGGCAACCATGTAGAAGGTGAACGGCTCCTTGCTCACGGTCACGGCGATCTGCGAGTGACGCATGATTTCTTCAAGGCCGATCACCGACACCAGCGCGGTGTCCTTCATCAGGATCATGAACAGGTTGCCCAGGCCCGGCAGGGCGATGCGCCACATCTGCGGCAGGATGATCCGCGAGAGGATGCGGCCTTTGGACAGGCCCAGGGCCATGCCCGCTTCGCGGTGGCCCTTGGGGATCGCCAGGATCGCGCCGCGGAACACTTCGGTGGCGTAGGCGCCAAAGCACAGGCCCAGCGCAATCACGCCGGCGGCAAATGCGCTCAGCTCGAGGCCGGGCATGTTCAGGGCTTCGCCGAGGCTGTTGACCAGGCCGACAGTGCCGAAATAAATCAGCAACACCCACAGCAGCTCGGGAATCCCGCGCACCAGGGTCGAATAGAAGCCGCCAAGCCATTGTAGTGGCTTGATGGCAGAAGTCTTGGCAAGGGCGCCGAGCAGGCCCAGGATCAGCCCCAGCAGCAAGGCGCAGAGCGCCAGTTTTACCGTCATCAGGGTGCCAGCCATCAAGGCCGGACCGAATCCGTGCAGGTCAATATTCATTGATTAGGTGCGTTCTAGGGACCGACACGCCGCAAGGGCGTGCCGGTCGGGCGAATCATTCGATGCTGAACGGGAAGTACTTGTCGTTGATCTTCTTGTACGTACCGTCGGCTTTGATTTCTTTCAGGGCAGCGTTGAGCTGGTCGCGCAACTTGTCGTCACCCTTGCGCACGGCAATGCCGATCTTGTCGCTGTCCATCACTGGCTCGCCTTTGAACTCATAGGCTTTGCCGTCGTTGGATTTGAGCCACTCGTACTGCACGTACTTGTCGGCGAGGATGGCGTCGACGCGGCCGGAGATCAGGTCGAGGTAGGCGTTTTCCTGGGTGTCGTACAGCTTGATCGTGATGTCATCGCCGTAGTTGTCTTCCAGCCAGGTGCCGGCCAGAGTCGCGCGCTGGGTGCCGATGGTCTTGCCCTTGAGCGAGGCCTTGTCGGTCTTGAAGTCGACGTTCTTCGGCGCGATGAACTGCAGCTTGTTCGAGTAGTACGGGTCGGTGAATTCTACCGCTTGCTTGCGCTCGTCGGTGATCGACAGCGACGACACCAGGAAGTCGAACTTCTTCGCGTTCAGGGCAGGGATGATGCCGTCCCAGTCGGAGGTGACGACCGAGCAGTCGACTTTCATCTTGGCGCACAGGGCGTCGCCGATGTCCTTGTCGAAGCCGACCACGTTACCGCTGGCATCCTTGTTGTTGAACGGCGGGTAAGCCGCTTCGATACCCATGCGCAGTTTGTCTGCGGCCAGGGCATTGGCCGAGAACACCAAAGTGGCGGCAGCGGCCAGGAGAAACTTCTTGTAGGTCTGCATGTATTGCTCCGTTAGCGGTGGCTGGACATGAATTGCTTGCAACGCGCCGAGTTCGGGTTTTCGAAGACCTGCTGCGGCGTTCCTTGCTCTTCAACCAGGCCCTGGTGCAGGAAAACCACTTCACTGGACACCTGGCGGGCAAAGTTCATCTCGTGAGTTACCAGCAGCATGGTACGGCCTTCGTCGGCCAATGCGCGGATAACGTTAAGCACTTCCTGGACCATTTCCGGATCGAGCGCCGAAGTTGGCTCGTCGAACAGGATCACCTTGGGCTTCATGGCCAGGGTACGGGCAATGGCGGCACGCTGTTGCTGGCCACCGGAAAGCTGGGCGGGGTAGCTGTGGCGCTTGTCGAAGATGCCGACTTTGTTCAGCAGTGCTTCGGCATGTTCAGTGGCTTCGGCCTTGCTCTGGCCAAGCACGCGACGCGGCGCCTCGATGATGTTGTCGAGGATCGACATGTGCGGCCACAGATTGAAATTCTGGAAGACAAAACCGATTTCGCTGCGCAGGCGGTTGATCTGGCGGTTGTCCGACGGGATCAGGTCGCCGTTCTTGGCGGCCTTGAGCTTGAGCTCTTCACCGGCTACGAGGATCTGCCCTTGATGCGGGTTTTCCAGCAGGTTGATGCAGCGCAGCAGGGTGGACTTGCCGGAACCGGACGATCCGAGGATCGAGATCACGTCACCATCGCGCGCGGTCAGGGAAATGCCCTTGAGAATTTCCTGGGTGCCGTAGCGCTTGTGCAGATTGCGGATTTCCAGCGCGGGCGTGGCCTGGGCCATGTGCGGTCCTCTTCGGTTCGGGTGCGTTCCCAGCTGTTGGCGGCCTTCCTGGCGAGCGCCACGCTAGCATAGCGGCTCATTGACAGCCAACGGGGTCGCAAGGGGCTCGGGTCGCTGGCGGGGCAGTTTGTCGCATCGTTGCAGTGCAACGTCGCGAGGATGTCCGCCGGCCTTGTGCCCAGCACCAGAGCCTTGATGAAAAAAGGCGCGATGGTGCCAGTTTTGCACCGCACTGGGAAGCCGTTTTTAGCCGTAGTGGCTACTGCCGTCTTTCTCGCTTGAAAAGAGGTTGCGCTGATGGTTGCACCTGAGCGCTTCGATTTTGTGCGCGGGTGTTACCAAGGAGCACCTTTGGTGCATTTGTAAGTGGGTATTTCAGTAATCTGCTCAGCACAAGCCGATTTGATGAGCATTCGGCCAGGCCTTGGCCGAATGCTCTGCAGGCCGCGCTGTGATTGATGTTGGGGCTGGCGCTGGTGAGAGAAGCACTGAGATGGCGCGGTAATTGCGACAGGATATTTCCAGAATGCAGCGACGCCTACCTAAATCCCGGGTGCGCTGGCCAGTCATTCAGGTAGTCCACCTCCTTACAAAGGTAGTTTTATGAGCGGTAAGCACAATTCCAATGACCTCGCTCAGGGGCTCAAATCGCGTCACGTCACCATGTTGTCCATCGCCGGTGTGATCGGCGCCGGGCTGTTCGTTGGCTCCGGCCACGCCATTGCGGCGGCCGGCCCAGCCGTGCTGTTGGCCTACGCGGCAGCCGGTACCCTGGTGGTGCTGGTGATGCGTATGCTCGGCGAAATGGCGATCGCCTCGCCCGACACTGGTTCGTTCTCGACCTACGCTGATCGCTCGATCGGCCACTGGGCCGGCTTCACCATCGGCTGGCTGTACTGGTGGTTCTGGGTGCTGGTGATCCCGCTCGAAGCCAACGCCGCGGCCGCGATCCTCAATGCCTGGTTCCCGGCGGTTGATCTGTGGGCGTTCTCGCTGTTGATCACTCTGGCGCTGACCATCACCAACCTGTTCAGCGTGAAGAACTACGGCGAATTCGAGTTCTGGTTCGCGCTGCTCAAGGTGCTGGCGATCATCGGCTTCATCGTGGTCGGTTGCGCGGCCATGTTCGGTATGGTGCCGGGCAGCCAGGTCAGCGGCGTCAGCCACCTGTTCGACACTCAAGGCTTCATGCCCAATGGCCTCGGCGCAGTGCTGGCAGCCATGCTGACCACCATGTTCTCGTTCATGGGTACTGAAATCGTCACCATCGCCGCCGCCGAATCGAAAGACCCGGGCAAACAGATCAGCAAGGCCACCAACTCGGTGATCTGGCGGATCTGCCTGTTCTACCTGGTGTCGATCTTCCTGGTCGTGGCCCTGGTGCCGTGGAACGACCCAGCCCTGGCGGCCACCGGTTCGTACCAGACCGTGCTGAGCATGATCGGCGTGCCGAATGCCAAGCTGATCGTCGACATCGTCGTGCTGATCGCCGTGACCAGCTGCCTCAACTCGGCGCTGTACACCTCCTCGCGCATGCTCTTCTCGCTGAGCAAGCGTGGCGATGCCCCGGCTGTAGCCCAGCGCACCACCAAGGCGGGTACGCCGCACTGGGCGGTGCTGCTGTCGACCGCTGCGGCGTTCCTCTGTGTGTTCGCCAACTTCGTCGCGCCGGCGCAGGTGTTCGAGTTCCTGCTCGCCAGCTCCGGCGCGATCGCTTTGCTGGTGTACCTGGTGATTGCCGTGTCGCAACTGCGCATGCGCAGCCAGCGTGAAGCCCGCGGCGAGAAGATCGAGTTCAAGATGTGGCTGTTCCCGGGCCTGACCTGGGTGACCATCGCCTTCATCGTCGCCGTGCTGGTGGTGATGGCGATTCGTCCAGACCACCGCATTGAGATCATCGCCACCGCGTTGCTGAGCCTGGCTGTGGTCGCTGCCGGCCTGCTGGTGCAGCGCAAGCGCAAGGCGGCTGTGGCAGCCGGGCGGGTTGTGCTGAGTAACTGACCTGCCGGCTCGTTGAACTGAATGCAAAAAGGCCGCGCTCTGGATCAGGGCGCGGCCTTTTTACTGTCGCGACGCAGCCGGTGTAGGAGCGGCCTTGTGTCGCGAAAGGCCCGCAAAGCGGGCCCAACGATTTGCGGTGCTGCACAATTCCTGGGGCCGCTACGCGACCCTTTCGCGACGCAAGGCCGCTCCTACAGGGAGGGCGTTGTGGCGGGCTTAGCCGAACTGCTTCTGTTGCAGTTGCTGCTTGGCTACCACTTCAGAAGCCGCTACGTAGGCTTCCTGGAACTCGTCGCTCTCCAGCCAGGCCATGGTGGTTTCTTCGTCGGCACCGTCCAGCCAGGTGCGGTAGGCGGTGAACACCAGCACGATGTAGTCGGTGGCGTGCTCTTCCTTGTGGCCTTTGAGCACCAGGGTCAACAGCGGGTCGACCAGGAACACCGCAATCATCGCCACCAGGCCGGTCTCCTGGGCGGCTTTCATCTTGCTGAACAGCTCGCTGTAGCTGTCCGACTCCAGTGCCTTGTTGAAGATCTGCTCGACGCTGGCGCTGTCACCGGCGCTCGCCTTGACTGCCTGGCCGCTACGCACCATGCGGTTTTGCTTGGCTTTGCTGGCGGCGCGCTTGGCGCGTTTTTGCTGCTTGGTGTTGGAAGCCATGGGGCCTGAAATCCTTGGAGGGGCAAAAGTGCGCGTATTGAATCGCACTTGCCCGACAAACCCAAGAGGCACGCGTCGCGATCAGGCGGCCGGCGCCTCATCTTCTTCAAAGCCGCGCGATGCCCGGCCGACCAGCAGCGGGTCGGGCGCATGGGCCACGCGCAGGTCCTTGCCGGGATACTCCAGCGAATGCAGGAAGTGGCGGATGCAGTTGATCCGCGCGCGCTTCTTGTCATCCGACTTGATCACCGTCCACGGCGCATCGCCGGTGTCGGTATGGAAGAACATCGCCTCTTTGGCGCCGGTGTAGTCGTCCCACTTGTCCAGCGACTTGATGTCGATCGGCGACAGCTTCCAGTGCTTGAGCGGGTCGTCCCGGCGTGAGACGAAGCGGCGCAGCTGCTCTTCGCGGTTGACCGAGAACCAGTACTTGAACAGCAGGATGCCGCTGTTGGTGAGCATCCGCTCAAGGTCCGGCGCCTGGCGCATGAACTCCAGGTATTGCATCGGGGTGCAGAAATCCATGACCCGCTCGACCCCGGCGCGGTTGTACCAGGAGCGGTCGAAGAAGACCATTTCCCCGGCGGTCGGCAGGTGCTGGATGTAACGCTGGAAGTACCACTGGCCCTGTTCCTGCTCGGAAGGCTTCTCCAGCGCCACGATGCGCGCGCCACGCGGGTTCAGGTGCTCCATGAAGCGTTTGATGGTGCCACCCTTGCCGGCCGCGTCACGGCCCTCGAACAGCACCACGATGCGCTGGCCGGTGTCCTTGGCCCAGCTCTGCACCTTGAGCAGCTCGATCTGCAGCTCGGTCTTGGCCTTCTCGTATTCGTTGCGGCGCAGCCGGGTGCGGTACGGGTAGTTGGCAGGCAGGCGGGCCGAGGTGCTGTCCTCGTTGCTGCCTTTGCGTGCGGTAGCTACCTGCAGCGCGGCGGGCTGCTGGCTGATGCTGAGGATCGCCGGTTCGGCGCTGACCTTGGCGGCCGGCTTGCGCTGGCGTGGGCGACGGCTGCGCGGGGCTGGTGTGGCGCTTGCGCTGAGGCTGGCGCTGGTGTCGGCAGCAGGGGTGGGGGAGAGAAGCGGGGTGGATTCGTCGCTCATGGAAATCCTTGCGGGTCGGTTCGAGTGTCCACCGATCATGCTAAGGAATGCTGGCAACGGGCCTGTTGATACGGATCAACAGCGGGGTATGAATAAAGTGCGGGCATAAAAAAACCCTGAATCTTTCGATTCAGGGTTTTAGTGTTTTGGTGCCCAGAGACGGAGTCGAACCGCCGACACGAGGATTTTCAATCCTCTGCTCTACCGACTGAGCTATCTGGGCAACGGGGCGCATTAAAAGACTTTTTCAGGTTTGCGTCAACGACTTTTTGAAAATTTTTTAAATTAATTCCGTCGCTTACGCTTTTACGGGGTCATTCGCTAGGCGGAACGTAGCCTTCGGCCTTGGCGTAGTCCTCGCCGGAGAAGTACTTGTCCATTTCCACCTGGAGGAATTTGCGGTCCTCGGCGTTCATCATGTTCAGGCGCTTCTCGTTGATCAGCAGGGTCTGGTGCTTGAGCCAATCAGCCCAGGCTTGCTGGGAGATGTTGTCGAAGATGTCCTGGCCCTTGGCACCCGGGTACGGTGGGCGCTCAAGGCCGGGCAGTTCCTGGTGGTATTTGCGGCACTTCACGGTGCGGGTCATTGCGGCTCTCCTGCAATCAATTCGTCGGCCGCGCGTTTCAGCAACTTCTTGACCGGGGCGGCGAGGCCCAGGCGCGGCGGGGTGGCGAGGTTATACCAGAGCCAGTCAGGCTCGGCCACGTGCGTGCCCAGTGGGTCGACGCGCACCAGCCAGGGCTCGATGGCCAACTGGAAATGGCTGAAGGTGTGGGTCAGGCCGTCCAGCGCCTGCGTGCCGTTCAGGCGCAGGCCGTGCTGATAGGCGAGGTCATCGAGCTGCTTGAGGTCATCCAGCTCAGGCAGGCTCCACAAGCCGCCCCACAGGCCCGTAGACGGGCGCCGGTAAAGCAGGATGGCGCCCTCGCGGTTGGCCAGCATCGGCATCAGCGTGCGCCGCTGTGGCAGCGCCTTGCGCGGCTTGGGCTCGGGGTAGTGGGTTTCCTGGCCGAGCAGGTGCGCTTCGCAGCCGCGCTGCAGCGGGCAGATCAGGCATTTGGGCTTGCTGCGGGTACACAGGGTTGCGCCAAGGTCCATCATCGCCTGGGTGTAATGGTTGGCCCGCGCCTGTGGGGTATAGCGCTCGGCGGTCGCCCACAAGGCATTGGCAACCTTGGGTTCGCCCGGATAACCGCCCTGGGCGGTGAAACGGGCCAGCACACGCTTGACGTTGCCGTCGAGGATCGGCGCGCGGATACCCATGCTGATGCTGGCGATAGCGCCGGCAGTAGAGCGGCCAATGCCGGGCAGCTCGGTGAGCTGCTCGACACTGCGCGGGAACTCGCCACCGTGTTGGCTGACGACGATCTGCGCGGCTTTCTGCAGGTTGCGGGCGCGGGTGTAGTAACCGAGCCCGGTCCACAGGTGCAGCACTTCGTCTTCCGGCGCTTCAGCCAGCGCCTGCACGGTAGGCAGGGCCTGCATGAAGCGGTCGAAGTAGTTCAGCACGGTGCTGACCTGGGTCTGCTGCAGCATGATTTCCGAGACCCACACCCGGTACGGGTTGATGTCTTGCTGCCAGGGCAGGTCGTGGCGGCCGTGCTGGTCATACCAGGCCAGCACGGCGCCGGAGAATTGCTCGGGGCTCATCGTTTGAACAGCCCCTTGAGCGCGTCTTTGAGTTCCGGGCTGACTTTGTCGCCCAGCTTCTCATCGAGTTTCTCGTCGATCTTGTCCTTGAGGCGGTTGCCGGCCAGCTTGGCCGCGACCTTGCCCAGGCCGTCCTGATCCAGGCGGCAGGCTTTGGCACCCAGTTCCAGCGGGCCACGGCAACGCAGTGGCAGCTCGACGCCGACAAAGCGCTCGTTGACCTGGCAGGCAGGGTCCGGCATGGCGCGCTGGTCACCTTCGACCACCACGCCAACGCGGTAGTCCATGCCCAGCACGCGCAGGTCGAGATCGCCCTGGCCGTTGACGGTCAGGCCGGGGATGCGCGCCTTCAGGTCAGGGTTGCTGGCCACGCCGTTACGCACTACCAGGCTGCCGCGCAGCTCTTCGAACGGAGTGTCCTTGCCGCGCGGGTCGCCGCTCAACTGTTTGCGGTTGAGGGTGGCGATGGCCTGGCACAGCTGCTGCTCAAGGTTGGCATTGACCAGCACACCATCGTTGATGGTGAAGTTGGCGTTGCCGTTGAGGGTGTCGATCAGCGCTTTCTGGCTGTTGCCGCTGGCGGTGAGGTCGCTGCTCAGGGTCAGCAGGCCTTTGACTGGCGGCGCCTGTTCCGGGTTGTCGGACTTGATGAAGTGCTCGACCGGGACCCGGTTGATCTTGGTGTTGATACCGATCTGCGGCACGGCCGGGCGTACGTCGACGCTGCCGGTGGCTTCGAAGGTGCCGTTGTAGAGCTCGCCGCGCAGGCTTTGTAGAGTAATCAAACCGCCCTGGCCGCTGGCTTTGAGCTGGGCATCGTTGATCGGCAGCTTGTCCAGGGTCAGGGCGCCAAAGCTGAGGTCGGCCTGCAGGTCGAGGGCACGCAGGCGGTCGACCGGCAGCAGCTTGTCGGTGCTCCAGGCAACCTGGGTCGGTGCGCTTGGCAGCGGCGAGCTGCCGGCACCGGCAACGGCGGTTGCTTCCTGCTGCTGGACCTCGGCCTGACGCGCCGCCTTGGCGCCCTTGGCCTGCTCGCTTTTGGCCGGGAAGTAGCGATCGGCGTCGAACTTGTCGCCTTTGAGCTGAATGCGCAGGGCTTGCTTGGCGAAGTCTTCAACTGCAACACGGCCACTGAAGCTGCTGTCATCCAGTTTCACGGCCAGGCCTTCCAGCGCCAGGCTGGTCGGGCTGGCGCTGAGCCGGCTGACCAGTTCCAGTTTGCTGAATGCGGCCGGGTCGGCAGTGGCTGGCAATGGCTGGCCGATGCTGTCGAGGAAGGTGCGCAGGTCGAACTGGGCGATGGAAATACCGCCGCCGACCAGCGGCGTCTTGTCCAGCTCGCGCACGTTAAGCTCACCCAGTGCGCGCAACTGGTTGGCGGAAATCTTCAGCCCGTTCCAGGACGCGACGTTGGCCGCCATGTCGACCAGCAGTTGGCCTTGAGCGGCAAAGGTCATGGTCTTGCCGGCAAACGGCTCGCCCGAGGCTTCGCCAGACAGGCGCATGTCTTCGAGGTTGTAGCGCTTGAGCTTGCGATCAAAGCGCAGTTCGCCGGCCAGTTCGCTGCGCACCTTGATGTTCGGCTGCGCGGCGCTGATGAAGGCGCTGGCCTTGAGCGGGATGTTCGCCCCTTCGTGGACCGCGCCGGTGCTCAGCTGGATGCTCTCGGCGGTCAGGCTCTGGCCAGTCTTGGCATCGGTGTACTGCACGCGGGCGTTGTTCACGGTGAGGCTGTCGATATCCAGCTTGACCGAGCGCTCGCTGGCGCTGTCTTCGCTGCGCGGCGATTCGCTCGGCGCTGGCGCAGGCTGGCCAGGCGTGGTGCTGGCCTGGGTCGGCAGTGGCTTGCCGATGTCCTGCCAATTGCCGTGGCCGTTTTCGTCACGCACCAGGCTCAGGTTGAGGCCTTCGACGCGCACGTCGCTCATCTGCACTTCGCGGCGCAGCAGTGGCAGCACGCGCACCGACAGGCCGAGCATCTGCAGGTCGGCAAACGGTTCGGTCGGTTTGTTCAGGGTGGCGATGCTGGCTTCATGCAGCTCCAGGCCCAGCCACGGGAACAGGCTCCAGCCAATGTCACCGTTGAGGGTCAGCTCGACATGAGCCTTGTCCCGCGCCAGCTGGCGAATCTCGTCTTTATAGTCGTTGGGATCGAAGAGGTGGGTCAGGGCGAAGCCCAGTGCCACGATGATCAGCAGCAACCCGAGAAGCCCCAGCCCCAGGATTTTGCCGAACGCTTTCATGGGCGAGTCCTTGTAGTCCGAAATGAAAATTCAAGCGCCAGAGTATAGCGCCGTGGCTGGTTAGCCTGAGTACCCGCCGGTAGATATAGGTTATTTCCTACCTAAGTATCGGTTTCGCCGGGTTGCGCAGCCTGGTTCTACTCAGGCTGATCAGTTTCTGACCGCCAGCTACTCTACAGTTCAGCTGGCTTGCGCAGGTGGCAAGAAAATAACGATATCAGATTGCTTCCATTGAGCGTTTCAGCTGGTTAATCTTGCGCCGCTTTCGCCGCATTACGCGACCGATTGTCGCGGATGGCGTGAATATCCGATCGCAGCGTGCGTGCCGCCAACCCGGCCGAAGAGCCGAAGGCACCGTCTACTTATAAGAGGAAACACCATGAGCAGCAGTACTGCGGGAGAAGCGGCGCGCGCGCCGGGCTTCCTGTCCAAGGAGCGCATCATCGCCCGGCCGGGCTTCAACCGTTGGCTGGTGCCGCCAGCAGCCCTGGCAATCCACCTTTGCATCGGCATGGCGTACGGTTTCTCGGTGTTCTGGCTGCCGTTGTCGCAAGCCATCGGCATCACCGCACCGGTTGCCTGTTCGGCGGACATGGGCTTCATCGCGCGGATGTTCAGCGCCGAGTGTGACTGGCCGATCTCGATGCTGAGCTGGATCTACACGCTGTTCTTCGTCTTCCTCGGTTGCTCGGCGGCCGTACTCGGCGGCTGGCTGGAACACGCCGGCCCGCGCAAGGCTGGCCTGGTTTCGGCGCTGTGCTGGTGCGGTGGCCTGCTGATCTCGGCGATCGGCATCAAGACTCACCAGCTGTGGCTGATGTGGCTCGGCTCGGGGGTGATCGGTGGTATCGGCCTGGGTCTGGGCTATATCTCGCCAGTCTCGACTCTGATCAAATGGTTCCCGGACAAGCGCGGCATGGCGACCGGCATGGCGATCATGGGCTTTGGCGGCGGCGCGATGGTCGGTGCGCCTCTGGCCACTGCACTGATGGGCCATTTCGGCAGCTCGGTTGAAGTCGGCGTATGGCAGAGCTTTGTGGTCATGGCGGCGATCTACTTCGTGTTCATGACCGCTGGCGCTCTGACTTACCGCGTACCGCCAACCGGCTGGAAGCCTGAGGGCTGGACGCCACCGGCGAAAAAGGCCAACGCGATGGTCACCGACCGTCACGTGCATGTCAGCGTTGCCTGGAAAACCCCACAGTTCGCGCTGGTCTGGCTGGTGCTGTGCCTGAACGTTTCGGCCGGTATCGGCATCCTCGGCATGGCTTCGCCACTGCTGCAGGAAGTGTTCGCCGGCAAGCTGATCGGCAATGAGCTGAGCTTCAACGAGCTGAACAGCGCGCAACTGGCGCAGATCGCGGCAATTGCCGCTGGCTTCACCGGCCTGCTCAGCCTGTTCAACATTGGTGGGCGGTTCTTCTGGGCGTCGTTCTCCGACTATATTGGCCGCAAGAACACCTACTTCGCCTTCTTCGCCCTCGGCGTCGGCCTCTACAGCCTGGTGCCGAACATGGGCCATCTGGGCAACGTGGCGCTGTTCGTGGCGGCGTTCTGCATCATCCTGTCGATGTACGGTGGTGGTTTCGCGACGGTGCCGGCCTACCTGGCTGACCTGTTCGGTACGCAGATGGTCGGTGCGATCCATGGTCGCCTGCTGACTGCCTGGGCTGCTGCTGGCGTGCTCGGCCCGGTGCTGATCACCTACCTGCGCGAGTCGCAGCTGGCGGCCGGGGTTGCCCGTGCGGCGGCCTACGACATGACCTTGTACATCCTCGCCGGCCTGCTGGTGCTGGGCTTCATCTGCAACGCCCTGGTGCGTCCGGTAGCCGACAAGTACTTCATGACCGATGCCGAACTGGCAGCCGAACGTGCGCTGAGCCACGACAAAGGCGTCGACAGTGCTCGTTCGCTGGAATGGCACGCCGCGCCGGGCAGCCTGCCGCTGGTGCTGCTGGCCTGGGCCGTGGTGGTGATCCCGCTGGCGTGGGGTATCTGGATTACCCTGCAAAAGACTGCCGTACTGTTCCACTGACAACCGTGCTGGCTGGCTTTAATGCCAGCCAAACCGGGCCAAACGCGGGTAAATTCGTTGTCGCAGGGTGCTGTTAGCCCGGCTGTCAGCGGGTTTACCCGCGTTTGCATTTGCCCCGGCGACTTGCCATATGTCATCCGCGTTTCAAGCTGGCGCGTTCTAGGCCTATAATGTCGGCCTTTTCGCCCAATGATTTTGCGGAGCTGGTGATGGTCGAACGTAAGGCTTCCGTCGAGCGCAATACCCTGGAAACCCAGGTGAAGGCCTCGATCAACCTCGATGGCAGTGGCAAGGCCCGATTCGATATCGGCGTGCCCTTCCTTGAACACATGCTCGACCAGATCGCCCGGCACGGGCTGATCGATCTGGACATCGAATGCAAGGGCGACCTGCATATCGATGATCACCACACCGTCGAAGACGTCGGCATCACCCTCGGCCAAGCGTTTGCCAAGGCCGTTGGCGACAAAAAAGGCATCTATCGCTACGGTCACGCCTATGTGCCGCTCGATGAAGCCTTGTCGCGTGTGGTCATCGACTTCTCCGGCCGCCCAGGCCTGTCGATGCACGTGCCTTACACCCGGGCTTCGGTCGGTGGCTTCGATGTCGACTTGTTCCAGGAGTTCTTCCAGGGCTTCGTCAACCATGCGCTGGTCACCCTGCACATCGACAACCTGCGCGGGCACAACACCCACCACCAGATCGAGACCGTGTTCAAAGCCTTCGGCCGTGCCCTGCGCATGGCGGTCGAGCAGGACGAGCGCATGGCCGGGCAAATGCCGTCGACCAAGGGATGCCTGTAAATGCAGACCGTAGCCGTAATCGACTATGGCATGGGCAACCTGCACTCGGTGGCCAAGGCGCTTGAGCATGTTGGCGCCGGCAAGGTGCTGGTCACCAGCGACGCCGCGGTGATCCGCGAGGCCGACCGCGTGGTGTTCCCCGGTGTAGGCGCGATCCGCGACTGCATGGCCGAGATTCGCCGGCTGGGCTTTGACAGCCTGGTCCGTGAAGTCAGCCAGGACCGGCCGTTTCTCGGCATCTGTGTCGGCATGCAAGCGCTGCTCGAGCACAGCGAAGAAAACGACGGTGTCGATTGCATCGGTTTGTTCCCCGGCCAGGTGCGCTTCTTCGGCAAGGACCTGCAAGAGCAGGGCGAGCACCTCAAGGTGCCGCACATGGGCTGGAACGAAGTCAGCCATGCCATCGAGCACCCGCTCTGGCATGACATCCCCGACCGTGCCCGCTTCTACTTCGTGCACAGCTACTACATCAATGCCGGCAAGCCTGGCCAGGTGGTCGGTCGCGGCCACTATGGCGTCGACTTCGCCGCAGCGCTGGCCGAAGGCTCGCGCTTTGCCGTGCAGTTCCACCCGGAGAAGAGCCATACCCATGGCCTGCAATTGCTGCAGAACTTCGCCGCCTGGGATGGCCGCTGGTAAATGAGCAAGTCGCGGACCAAGCCACCGATCCTGACCCTCGCCCCTGAACAGGAGCGCGAGGCCCTGGACAAGCTCAAGCGCTTTCTTGAAGACCGCTTCGAGCTTGAGCTGGGGTCGTTCGAGGTGGCCGAGGTCCTCGACCTGTTTTCCCGAGAAGTGGCTCCGTATTACTACAACAGGGCGATTGCCGATGTTCAGCTGCACCTCAAGGAGCGGTTCGAGAGCATCGAAAGCGACCTGTGGGCGCTCGAGAAGCCCTGAACCCCAACGATTAGACAGGTTGCCAAGATGCTGATTATTCCCGCTATCGATCTCAAGGACGGTGCTTGCGTGCGCCTGCGTCAGGGCCGTATGGAAGACTCCACGGTGTTCTCCGATGACCCGGTGAGCATGGCCGCCAAATGGGTCGAGGGTGGCTGCCGCCGCCTGCACCTGGTTGACCTCAACGGCGCCTTCGAAGGCCAGCCGGTCAACGGCGAAGTGGTCACGGCCATCGCCAAGCGCTACCCACAACTGCCGATCCAGATCGGCGGCGGTATCCGTTCGCTGGAAACCATCGAGCACTACATCAAGGCCGGCGTCAGCTACGTGATCATCGGCACCAAGGCAGTCAAGCAGCCGGAGTTCGTGGCCGAGGCGTGCAAGGCGTTCCCGGGCAAGGTCATCGTTGGCCTGGATGCCAAGGACGGCTTCGTCGCCACCGACGGCTGGGCTGAAGTCAGCTCGGTGCAGGTGATCGACCTGGCCAAGCGGTTCGAGGCTGATGGCGTGTCGGCAATCGTCTACACCGACATCGCCAAGGACGGCATGATGCAGGGCTGCAACGTGCCCTTCACCAAGGCTCTGGCCGAAGCCACGCGCATCCCGGTGATCGCCTCGGGCGGCATCCACAACCTGGGTGACATTCGTGCCCTGCTCGACGCCAAGGCGCCGGGTATCGTCGGCGCGATCACTGGCCGGGCGATCTACGAAGGCACCCTGGACGTCGCCGAGGCCCAGGCCTTCTGCGACACCTATAAAGGCTGAGGAGCAACCCATGGCACTGGCCAAGCGCATCATCCCTTGCCTGGACGTGGACAACGGCCGGGTGGTCAAGGGCGTCAAGTTCGAGAACATCCGCGATGCCGGTGACCCGGTAGAAATCGCCCGTCGTTACGACGAGCAGGGCGCTGACGAGATTACCTTTCTCGACATCACCGCCAGCGTCGATGGCCGTGACACGACCTTGCATACCGTCGAGCGCATGGCCAGCCAGGTGTTCATCCCGCTGACCGTGGGCGGTGGTGTGCGCACCGTGCAGGATATTCGCAACCTGCTCAATGCCGGTGCCGACAAGGTCTCGATCAACACTGCGGCGGTGTTCAACCCTGAGTTCGTCGGTGAGGCTGCGCAGCGTTTTGGCTCGCAGTGCATCGTTGTCGCGATCGACGCGAAGAAGGTCTCCGGGCCGGGCGAAACCCCGCGCTGGGAGATTTTCACCCACGGCGGGCGCAAGCCGACCGGGCTCGATGCAGTCGAGTGGGCGAAGAAGATGGAAGGCCTGGGTGCCGGTGAGATTTTGCTGACCAGCATGGATCAGGACGGCATGAAGAACGGCTTTGATCTGGGCGTGACCCGGGCCATCAGCGATGCGCTGGGGATCCCGGTGATTGCCTCGGGTGGTGTGGGCAATCTGCAGCACCTGGCAGACGGCATTCTGGAAGGGCATGCCAGCGCGGTGCTGGCAGCGAGTATCTTCCACTTTGGCGAATACACCGTGCCGGAAGCCAAGGCCTACATGGCGGCACGCGGTATCGTCGTTCGCTGAGCCATTGCAGGGGGCCGCTTTGCGGCCCTTCGCGGGTGAACCCGCTCCCACAGGGTTATGCGGTAGCCCCAGGTGAGCGTTGCCCCACTTGGACCGCCAGGCCCTCAAGCAACGCTATGCCTGTGGGAGCGGGCTTGCCGGGACGCCGGACCGCCGCGAAGGGCTGCGAAGCAGCCCCAATAACAATCAGCCGTGATTCTTGCCGAGCAACGCGTGGTACAGCTCGGTATCGCCGAGAATCCCGACCACCTTGTCGTTATCCTGCAGCACCAGCTTGTTCCCCGTCTGATAGCGAATCTGCAGCGCTTCGCGCATGCCGATATCAGCATGCACCACCGTCGGCCGACGGTCGAGCAACGCCACATCCTGCCCCGGCGCCCAGTTCTGCATGTCTATGCCAGTCTGGCCCTGGCGTGCGCGGGTCAACGAGTTGCCTTCGCCCAGGTCGAGCCAGGAATCGCCACTTGGGTCCAAACACACCGAGCCATTGACGCGTTTGCACTTGTCCAGCGTGCGCATCAGGCTGCGCCCGCACAGCACGTTGAGCGGGTTGGTGTGGGCAACGAAGGTGCGCACATATTCATCCGCCGGGTTCAGCACGATTTCTTCGGGCTTGCTGTACTGGATGATGCGGCCGTCTTTCATGATCGCGATGCGGCTGCCCAGCTTGAGCGCCTCGTCGAGGTCGTGGCTGACGAACACGATGGTCTTGTTCAGCTTGCTCTGCAGTGCCAGCAACTCGTCCTGCAGGCCCTGGCGGATCAGCGGGTCGAGGGCCGAGAACGGTTCGTCCATCAGCAGAATGTCGGCATCCATGGCCAGGGCGCGGGCCAGGCCGACGCGCTGCTGCATGCCGCCAGAGAGCTCGTCAGGCTTCTTGTTGCGCCATTGAGTCAGGCCGACCAGCTCGAGTTTCTCGTCCACCAGCTTGCGCCGGTCCTTCTCGGGCCGGCCTTGCATCTCCAGGCCAAAGCTGATGTTTTCGCGCACTGTCAGCCACGGCATCAGGGCGAACTTCTGGAACACCATGGCGATGCGCTTGGTGCGCATCATCTTCAGCTCGGCCGGGGTGCAGTGGGCGATGTCGATGTGCTTGCCTTCGTGCTCGACGAACAGCTTGCCGCGGCTGACCGTGTTAAGGCCGTTGATACAGCGCAGCAGGCTCGACTTGCCCGAGCCGGACAAGCCCATCAGCACGCAGATTTCGCCTTTCTGGATATCCAGGTTGGCCTTTTCGACGCCGACCACCAGGCCGGTCTGCTTGAGAATCTGCTCGCGGGTCTGGCCCTGGTCGAGCAACGACAGCGCCTCGCGCGGCTTGTTGGTGAAGATGACGTCGACGTCTTCGAATCGAATGATGCTCATGCCTCACTCCTTGCCGTAGCTTCAGGTTGCTTGCAGATACGGTCGAGCATGATTGCCAGCAGCACGATCGCCAGGCCTGCTTCGAAGCCCAGGGAGATATCAGCGGTGTTCAGTGCGTTGACCACAGGTTTGCCCAGGCCGTCAGCGCCGACCAGGGCGGCGATCACCACCATCGACAGCGACAGCATGATGCATTGGGTGACGCCAGCGGCAATGCTCGGCATTGCATGTGGCAGTTCGATGCGCGTCAGCAGTTGCCGGCGCGAGCAGCCAAAGGCCTTGCCGGCATCGAGCAGCTCTTGCGGTACGTCGCAGATGCCCAGGTAGGTCAGGCGAATCGGCGCGGCAATCGCAAACACCACGGTCGAGATCAGCCCCGGCACCACGCCCAGGCCGAACAGGGTCAGGGTTGGGATCAGGTAGACGAAGGTGGGTACCGTCTGCATCAGGTCGAGTACCGGGCGCAGGCCGGTGTAGAACATCGGTTTGTGCGCGGCGAGAATGCCCACTGGCACGCCGATGGCGACGCACACCACCGTGGCGAAGGTGACCTGGGCGAGGGTCTCCATGGTTTCCTGCCAGTAGCCCAGGTTGAGAATCAGCAGAAACGACAATGCGACAAAGGCCGTCAGCGACCATTTGCGCTGGATCAGATGCGCCAGCGCGGCGAACAGTGCGATCAGCACCAGTGGGTTGAACCAGGTCAGGGCGCTGGTCACCCCGTGAATCATGAATTCCAGGCCTTGAGCGATGGCATCGAAATAGTCGGCGCCGTTCTGCGTCAGCCATTCGACGAACGACGCGATGTACTGCCCCAGAGGTATTTTCTGATCGATAAGCATGATAGCGAGCTTCCACCTGCATAGATTGGAATCAGTCCGGGGCAGGCACGGTCCTGCCCCGAGAGAGTGCCGGTTGTGTGTCGGTTATTGCGCCAACTTGGCCTTGGCTGCCTCCAGCCCTGGTTTGCCATCTACGGTGGTGACTCCGGCGAGCCAGGTATCGAGCACTTGTGGGTTGTTTTTCAGCCACGCCTTGGCGGCTGCATCGGGCTTGACCTTGTCGTCAAGCACCTTGCCCATCAGCTCGCTTTCCATGTCGAGCGAGAACGACAGGTTCTTCAGCAACTGGCCGACGTTGCTGCACTCCTGGGTGTAGCCCTTGCGGGTATTGGTCAGCACGGTGGCCTTGCCAAAATCAGGGCCGAAGAACTCGTCGCCACCGGTCAGGTACTGCATCTTGAAGCGCTTGTTCATCGGGTGCGGTTCCCAGCCGAGGAACACCACCGCTTCACCGCGCTTCTGCGAGCGATCGACCTGCGAGAGCATGCCCGCTTCACTGGACTGGACGATCTTGAAACCGGCCGTCTTGAGGCCGAAGGCGTCCTTGTCGATCATGCTCTGGATGGTGCGGTTGCCATCGTTGCCAGGCTCGATGCCGTAGATCTTGCCGCCCAGTTCGTCTTTGAATTTGGCGATGTCGGCGAAGTCTTTCAGGCCCTTGTCATACAGCGCCTGGGGCACTGCCAGGGTGTACTTGGCGTTCTCCAGGTTGGCGCGCACGGTCTCGACGGTACCGGCGTCGCGGTACTGTTTGATGTCGTTTTCCATGGTCGGCATCCAGTTGCCGAGGAATACATCCAGATCCTTGCCTGCGGCCAGCGACTTGTAGGTCACCGGGACCGAGATCATGGTGGTGTGGGTCTTGTAGCCCAGCGCTTCGAGCACCGCACTGGTAACCGCCGTGGTTACCGTGATGTCGGTCCAGCCGACATCGGAAAAACGTACCGTCTGACACTGTTCCGGCTCTGCAGCCTGAGCCAGCAACGGTGCCGTGAGCATCGCAACCAGCAACAGCGAGGGTGAACCTTTCATAGGTGGACTCCTGTAGTTTTTTCTTCGGGTTCGCGTGGGTCGCCGGGGCTTCTCAGGGTCCGGTCGACCAGGCCTGCAGAGGGCAGGTTGCGGGGCCGTGCAATACGAGTCGCTTTCGATAATCCTCCAGCGCCGGGCAATCGCCTACTGCCTGAGTCGCATCCAGTACAGGATGGGTCGTATCCAGTACGGGCAATGTCGCATATGGATTTTTCCACCCGGTGCACCACCTCTTTGCGGCATTTGCCCAGCCGAAAACGGCTCGAACAGTACCGGAGCAGCGCCAGCACATCGCGGCGCGGCCGGACAAAAGTACGTCGGTTGCAGACGGCGAGTGGCGGCGCAAAAGGCTGATGATGCGGGTAATAGCGGCAGCTCGCAGGTTCAGCCTAGCAGTTGCCAGACGCGCCACATGGCGCGGCCAGACAAGCCCAGCAAGAGGTGTTCCGACCATGGCCATCAGCGTGTTCGACCTGTTCAAGATCGGTGTAGGGCCTTCCAGCTCGCACACTGTCGGCCCGATGCGCGCCGCAGCGCTGTTCGTCGAGGGGCTGCGCCAGCGCGGTGAGCTTGAGCAGGTGACGCGTATCGAGGTGCGCCTGTATGGCTCGCTGTCGGCCACCGGCATCGGCCATGGCACCGATCACGCCACCATCATGGGCCTGATGGGCGAATGGCCAGACGCCATCGACCCAAGCCAGATCGTCCCGCGTATCGCCGATCTGCGCGAAACCAACACCCTGCTGCTGGACAACCGCCTGCCGGTCGAATTTGTCTGGGCGCGCGACATGCTGCTGCTCGACGAGAACCTGCCGTACCACCCCAACGCCATGACACTGAAGGCCGAGGGCGCACACGGCGAGCTGCACCAGGACACCTATTACTCGGTTGGCGGCGGCTTTGTGGTCGACGCCAAGCAGGCTGCCAGCGGTGTGCTCGACGCTGACCAGACCGAGCTGCCGTACGATTTCAACAGCGCTGCCGAGTTGCTCCGGCTGTGCAAGCAAAACGACCTCAGCGTGTCGCAATTGATGATGGCCAACGAGAAGGTCTGGCGCAGCGAGGCAGAGATTCGCGCTGGCCTGATCAAGCTCTGGAGCGCCATGCAGGACTGCGTCAACAACGGCTTGAAGCACGAAGGGATCTTGCCCGGCGGGCTCAATGTGCGTCGCCGGGCAGCCAAGCTGCACCGCAGCCTGCAGGAGCTGGGCAAGCCCAACGTGATCGGCTCGACCCTCAGTGCGATGGAGTGGGTCAACCTGTTTGCCTTGGCCGTAAACGAAGAAAACGCCGCCGGCGGGCGCATGGTCACCGCGCCTACCAATGGCGCTGCCGGGATCATCCCGGCGGTGCTGCATTACTTCATGCGCTTCTCCGACGTGGTCGATGAAAGCCACGTCGTGGACTTCCTGCTGGCTGCAGCCGCGGTAGGCATTCTGTGCAAGAAGAACGCCTCGATCTCGGGCGCCGAAGTGGGCTGCCAGGGTGAAGTCGGCTCCGCCTGCGCAATGGCCGCCGCCGGCCTGGCTCAGGTGCTCGGGGCAACGCCGGCGCAACTGGAAAACGCCGCCGAAATTGCCCTGGAACACAACCTTGGGCTTACCTGCGACCCGGTCGGCGGGTTGGTTCAGGTGCCGTGCATCGAGCGCAATGCGATTGCCGCAGTGAAGGCCATCAACGCCGTGCAGATGGCCTTGCGCGGTGATGGCGAGCACTTTATTTCGCTCGATCAGGTGATTCGCACCATGCGCGATACTGGGGCTGACATGCATGACAAGTACAAGGAAACCTCTCGCGGAGGCCTTGCTGTCAGCGTCATCGAGTGCTGATCTTCTTCTGATATTTGCGTTTGATTTGGGTATGTCGGGGGCGCTTCGCGCCCCTTTCCGACCGGTCCGGCGCCCCGGCAAGGCCGCTCCTACAGGGACCGCGCAAGCAGGGAATACGCGGTCCCTGTAGGAGCGGCCTTGTGCCGCGATAGGGGTGCGAAGCGCCCCCAACAACGCCGCGAATGGCCCCTTAGAGCTCATCCCAACAGCCCCAAAATCCTCATTAACGACCACCGCGCCTCTTTTTGGTGCGCCGGTCATCTGCATTTTCAAACAAGTTGTTTAACAGGCTGATACTGGAGCGGTGACAGGGTTACATGTCGTTTAGAGACATGTTTCCCGGCACTGCTACTTAAATGCTCACTAATGATAAGGAAAAGCCCTACGGCGGGGCTTGCGGCTGGAGCCATAGCGGTAGCAGAAGCCCATGGCCGCTGGTGCGCAACGTCGTTTTTGGACTTTGTTGGCGGGCCATTCAATTTAGGCATGCCAATTGCGTTGTAATCGCTAGTGCTATCAACAGAGCCCCCGCAGACGAACTGGGGCCATGACAAGAACCAGTGCCCGCCTGAGGCACCCCTGTACTTGAGTGAGGAGAAATCGCGATGACGTCGTACACTTCCGGGACCCAAACCCAGAACCGCAGCGCACCCCAGTCCATCGGATTTCTTCTCCTGGACAACTTCACACTGATATCCCTGGCGTCGGCAGTAGAGCCGCTGCGCATGGCCAACCAGCTGTCGGGTCGCGAGCTGTATCGCTGGCATACCCTGACCGTCGATGGCGGCCAGGTGTGGGCCAGCGATGGCTTGCAGATCACCCCGGATGCCTCCATGCACGCCGCGCCGCAGATCGATACGGTGATTGTCTGCGGCGGTGTCGGCATCCAGCGCACGGTTACCCGCGAGCACGTCACCTGGCTGCAGGCGCAAGCGCGTCAATCGCGTCGCCTCGGGGCGGTGTGTACCGGCAGCTGGGCCCTGGCCTGTGCCGGCCTGCTCGACGGCTTTGATTGCAGCGTGCACTGGGAGTGCCTGGCATCGATGCAGGAGGCCTTCCCGCGGGCCAACATGAGCACCCGTCTGTTCACCCTCGACCGTAACCGCTTCACCAGCTCCGGTGGCACCGCGCCGCTGGACATGATGCTGCACCTGATCAGCCGTGATCACGGCCGTGAACTGTCGGCAGCCATCTCCGAGATGTTTGTCTACGAGCGCATCCGCAACGAGCAGGACCACCAGCGCGTGCCGCTCAAGCACATGCTCGGCACCAACCAGCCGAAGCTGCAGGAGATCGTCGCGCTGATGGAAGCCAACCTCGAAGAGCCGATCGATCTCGATGAGCTGGCAGTCTATGTCGCTGTCTCGCGTCGTCAGCTCGAGCGCTTGTTCCAGAAGTACCTGCATTGCTCGCCGTCGCGTTACTACCTCAAGCTGCGCCTGATCCGCGCCCGCCAGTTGCTCAAGCAAACGCCGATGTCGATCATCGAAGTGGCTTCGGTCTGCGGTTTCGTTTCCACGCCGCATTTCTCCAAGTGCTACCGCGAGTACTTCGGCATTCCGCCGCGCGATGAGCGTGTCGGTTCCAACACCACCCAGCAGGTGGCGATGATGCCGATTCCGCAGGCCATGACCCTGTCGCCGCACAGTGGGCCGTTGGCTGCACTGAGCCAGGCGCGCAACGAGTCGACGTTTGCCAGCGTAAGGCTGTAACTCTCAGCAGACCTTCGCGGGATTTGCCGCGAAGGCGGGGCGAGGTAGCGTGAACCTGTTGATAATGATTCTCGACTACGGGTAACATCGCCGCCCCGAGCATTGCTGGCATACCACCCCGTGGCGGACGACAAACTGCAGCTGTACCTGAGCCACCGGGCGGCGTTGCTTGATTACGCCGCGCCGATCGTGGGTTGCCGCGCCCGCGCCGAGGATGTTGTGCAGGAAGCCTGGTTGCGTTTCAGCCGCCAGGACGACAGCGCCGACATCCGCCACCCAGCCAGCTACCTGTATCGCATCGTGCGCAACCTGGCGCTCGATCAAACTCGCCGCAACGCCACCGAAAAGACTCAGCCCGGCGGCGATGAGCTGCTTGCCGACATACCCTCGAGTAGCGCCTCCCCGGAGCAATCGGTCAGCCAGCAGGATGAGCTGGCGGCCATCAGCCGCGCGCTGGAAGAGCTGCCCGAGCGCACGCGTCTGGCGTTCGAGATGCATCGTCTCGGCGGCTTCACCTTGCAGCAGGTGGCCAACCACCTGAACGTCTCGGTCAGCCTCGTCCATCAGCTGGTGCACGATGCCCTGCGCCATTGTCTGGAGCGGCTGGAGGGCGATCTTTGAACGCATCTGTGAAAAAACCACGCGCTGCTGCGTCTTTTGCTCAACGGGCCGACTCTGTGCGACCCTTCGCGCCCGCTAATCCACAGGAGACTGGCCGCACATGACGTCAGCAGATCCCGCTTGCAGCCGTCGTGGTCAGGCGCTGGACTGGCTCCTGCGTGTGCAGCAGGCGCCCGACGATATTCAGCTGCGGGCTGAGCTTGCGCAGTGGTGCGCCAGCGATGTGGCCAACGCCGAGGCCTATGGCAAGGCCGAGCGGGTCTGGCGCCTGACTGCTCAACTGGCGCCGACCAGCGCAGCGCAGTGGCCGCTGCCGGTAACCAGCAATCCCGTTTCACTGCCGCCAGCGGCTCGGCCAACGCGGCGTCGGCGGCGCTGGCTCGGCGCGGCAGTCGCTGCCTGCTTGCTGGTGGCGCTGGCACCTTCGCTCAGCCTGCGCATGCAGGCCGACTACCGCACCGGCCAAGGCGAAACCCGCGACGTCACCCTGGCAGATGGCAGCGTGGTGCAGATGGACAGCGACAGCGCCATCGCCGTCGAGTACGCCGGCACTCAACGCGATGTGCGTCTGCTCGCCGGGCAGGCCTTCTTCAAAGTCACTCCGGATGCCACCAGGCCGTTTCATGTCCGAGCCGACGCTGTGCAGGTGACGGTTACCGGTACGGCTTTCAATGTTGAGCTGCGCCCGCAGCAGGTGGACGTCGAGGTCGAGCACGGTTCGGTGCGCGTCGCTGACGCCAGCCAGGCGCGGGTGTTGTCCAGCGCGCTGACGGCAGGGGAGCGCCTGCGCTATATCGACGGCTTGGTCGAGGTGCGCACCTTCCAGCCGTCGCAGGCGGCCGCCTGGCGCAAGGGCCAGTTGATTGCCGATGACGTCTCGATAGCCGAGCTGATCGGCGAGCTTGAGCGTTACCTGCCGGGCAAGGTGCTGTTGCGTGACCAGAGCCTGGGCAGCAAACGCGTGACCGGCGTGTATGACCTGCGCAAACCTCAGGCGGCGCTCAACGCCGTGTTGCGGCCACATGGCGGCAAGGTCGAAAACTTTGGTCCCTGGTTGCTTGTTGTCAGCCGGCCTTGAGGCCTGTTCGGGGCTGAGCGACAGCCCTGAAGCCAGTCCCAGAAAAAATATTTCAAAATTGTCTGAAAAATCCGCGAACCACCCCGTCTTCTACCCCGCGCGCAATAACTGAGATCGATTCGTATTCTATTTGCTACCCGGACTGTGTCCGGGGCGGGGACGTGGGATGACTGTAGAAGCAAGCCGTAGGTCGCGCCCAGCGCGGGGTTGGTCGTTGCGCCTGAAGAACGCCGCAGGCAGCGGCATGCTTGGGTTGTGCTGCTTGTTTGGCGCGCTGCCAGCGCATGCCGAAGAGGCCGCCGAGCGCACGCTGTTGAGCCAGGTGCACATGTTCGACATCCCCGCGCAGAACCTCGCCATCGCGCTGATCAACTTCGGCCAGCAGAGCAATCTGCAGGTGACGGTCGACCCGGACCTGCTCGACGGCCTGCAATCGAGCGCCATCAGCGGCCAGTTCAGCAGCGAAATCGCCCTGTCGCGCTTGCTCCAGGGCAGCGGCCTGGCCTGGGACTACGAGTACGGCGCGCTGGTCTTCCGTCGCCTGCAAAGCGCCGCCGACGGCGCGCTGGAACTGCACAACACGGTGGTTTTGGGCGATACCGAAGAGAACAGCTACATGGGCGCCACGGTCATCGACCGCAAGGCAATCAAAGCCTTCCCCGGCGCTAACGGCGACATCACCACGCTGCTGCAGATGCACCCCAACGTGCAGTTCAGCACCGACCAGAAAAGCTCGAACACGCCCGGCGAAATCGACCCGGCCGACATCAGCATCAACGGCGCGAAGTTCTATCAGAACAACTTCATGATCGATGGCATCTCGATCAACAACGACCTCGACCCCGGTGCCCACGGCTACAACGAAACCCGCCAGTTCGACTCGGCGCCGAGCCGCTCCCACGGCATAGCGCTGGACGCTGACCTGCTGGAAGAAGTGAAGGTCTACGACAGCAACGTGCCGGTCGAGTTTGGCGGCTTCAATGGCGGTGTGGTCGATGCCATCACTCGCCGCCCGAGCCAGGACCTGCACGGCAAGATCTCCTACGCCATGACCCGTTCGGAGTGGACCAGCTACCACATCACCCGGGAAAACAAAGAGACCTTCGACACGTCGTCAAACGAGAAAAACCAGCCTGAGTTCACCAAGACGACATTGCGCGGCACCCTCGAGGGCCACCTCACCGACAACTTCGGCGCGTTGCTGAACTTCTCCCAGAAGCGCTCGTATCTGCCCCTGCGCGGCTACGCCAACGGCTACAGCAGCCCCACCAGCGACAACGACCAGGAGCAGACCCGCCAGCTCGACAACTTCCTGCTCAAGACCTACTGGACGGTCAACGACCGCCTGACCCTGGACACCTCGATCGTCTACGCCCCGCAGGAAAACACCTACTACCGGGAAGACTACCGGGACTCGGGCTACACCAATATCAACGGCGGCTGGCAGGGCTCGTTCAAGGCCATCTACGAGGGCGACAGCGCGCGTTGGACCCAGCAGCTGGCCATGAGCGATCTGTATGCGTCGCGTGAGTCGGACAGCGATGAAGAGATCAAATGGTATTGGTCCGATACCAAGAACTGGGGCAATCCAGGCCTGACCAATGCGCGTAGCTCGCAAGGTGGCTTTGGCGATATCTACCAGACCCAGCGCAGCCTCGACTACAAGCTCAAGGCCGACTGGCAGACCTTCAATCTGGGCAGCACTACCCACAGCCTGACCACTGGCCTGGAGCTGGGTTGTCAGCAGGCAACCTGGGAACGTGAAGACCCTGCGTTGTCGGTCGCCACGTCCAAACGTGATGGCGGAGTGTGCAGCGGCAATGACCCGTTCTGCTCCACCGGCACATTGCTCAATGGCCAGAGTCGTCAATGGGCCACGGCGAAGATGAGCTACGGTGCCGGCAAAATCGACATGGCGCAGAAGAAGTACGCCTTGTTCATTCAGGATGAAATCGGCTACGGCAACCTCACCCTGCGTCCGGGCCTGCGCTATGAGGGTGACGACTACATGGAGAAGAAAAGCCTGGCGCCGCGCTTTGCCGGCGACTACGACTTCTTCGGTGATCGCAGCACCGTGCTGGTGTTCGGCGCCAACCGCTACTACGGTCGCAATCTGTTCAAATACCGCCTGGCCGATGGGCGTCAGGGTTACACCACACGCTATACCCGCACGACCCAGGAAGGCGACTGGACCAATGCCAGCCGCAACCCGAACCTGAGCAAGTTCTCGACGATGGACATCCCCTACGACGACGAGTGGATGCTGGGGCTCAACCAACGCTGGTTCAACACCGAGTTCCAGCTCAAGTACGTCAACCGTACCGGCAAGGGGCAGATCTACCGGACTCGTCCGTATTACTACCTCGACGCCAAGGACATTCCTGAAGGCTACAGCAAGGACTACTACAGCTACCTCAATGCGGGTACCAGCAAAAGTGAGAACCTCAGCCTGACGGTCACGCCGATGCAGCCACTGCGCTTCCATGGCACCAGCACCAGTGTGCAATTGGCACTGGACTGGTCGCGCTCGAAAAACGCTTATGGCGCGACCTATGAAGCAGGCCTGGACGGCGACCAGCTGGACAATGAAGACGTCGTTCTCGACGGCAAGCGCATCGCCTATCACGAACTGCCGGCCAGCGACTTCAACCGGCCATGGACCGGGCGCCTGACCACCATCACCGACATCCCTCAGTGGAACCTGTCGGTGAGCAACTTCTTCCGCTACCGCGGCCCCTACGATCAAGTGGTCGGGGTCGACCCCGATGTCGAGATCGACGGTGAAGTACTGAAGCGTTACGAAACCGTGGCTACCCCCGGTGCGCCGACCTGGGACATGCGTGTGGCCTGGGAAATCCCGACCGGCAATGACCAGGCGATGTTCGTCAATGTCGACGTGACCAATGTCACCGACCAGGTCAACAAGATCGCCAGCCGCGAGTCGGTCAGCCTGGTCAGCTACGAAGTCGGCCGCCAGTACTGGCTGGAAGTCGGCTACCGCTTCTGATCCTCCTATAAAAAACCGTGGACACCCTGATGAAAAAGCTCATTGCCGGCCTGCTTGGCCCGCTGCTGCTCTGCGCCTGCGCAGCGCTGCCTGACGCCGATACACCGCTGCCGTGGGACGCCGCCGTCAGCCAGGGCACCCTGGCCAACGGGCTGCAATACCGGCTGGTGCGCGAGACCAGCCAGCCCGGCAGGCTCGACCTGCGCCTGGCGGTCAACGCCGGCTCCATTGACGAAACTGAAGACCAGGTTGGCGTCGCGCACATGGTCGAGCACTTGCTGTTCCACAGCCGCGCCGGGCACAACAGCAACGTGCGCGAGCGCATGACCGAGCTGGGTTGGGTGCAGGGCCGGCATTTCAATGCCATGACCAACTATGAACGCACCCAGTACATGCTCAGCCCGCCGGCTGGCGTCAAGCAGACGCCGCAGGCCTTGCAGGTACTTGCAGACATGGTTTTTGCGGCCGACTACACGGCGGCGGACCTTGAGCGCGAGCGGCCGATCGTCATCGAAGAATGGCGCGGCGGCCTTGGCGTGGCCCAGCGCATGAACCAGCAACGTACGGCGTCGCAGCGGGTCGGTTCGCGCTACCCCGAACACCGCACCATCGGCAATGAAGCGGCGATCCGCAGTGCCAGCCTGGGCAGCCTGCAGGCGTACCAGGCGAAGTGGTACCAGCCTGGCAACATGGTCATCTCGGCGGTCGGTGACTTTGAGCCGGCGGCGATGCTGGCGCAGATCGAGCAGGCCTTCGGCACGGTCGCTGGCAGCGGCAGCCCGGCACGGGCCTATCGCGACCTGCCGCTGGACAACAGCCTCAAGGTCTTCCACCTGCACGACCCGCAGTCGGGCAGCAATCAAGTCTCGCTGCTGCTGCGCCTACATGAGCCGGACAGCCGCGGCAGCAGCCGCAATGCCTTGCGTGAGCGGCTGATCGACCGCATGACCCTGGCCATCCTGCTCGACAGCCTGCGCCGCCAGCCGCTGCAACCGGGCGTGCGTAGCTTGATTGCGCAGAAGACCCTGATCGGCAGCCAGTCGACCGTGCTGGGTATCGCCGCCGGGGTCGAGGGCCAGGCCCACGATCAGGCGCTGCGCCAGTTGCTCAGCGAGATCGAGCGGCTGCGCCAGCATGGTTTCAGCGAGGCCGATTTCCAACGCGAGCAGGCGCATATTCGCAGCCTCGGTGAGAAGACGGTGGCCAATACCAAACCACGCAGCTTCGAGCAGTGGGTCGAGCAATTGAGCAACGCTACTGTCCCTGAAGGGCGGGTGACTGATCGTCAGGCCACCGCCGGGCGCTATCTTGAAGTGCTTGAGCAGATCGATCGCCGCGACCTTGAGCAGCGCCTGCAGCGCTGGCTTGCCAGCCCTGACCGGGTGCTGCAGATCAGCGCGCCAGAGGCCAGCCTGGCGCGCCTGCCGACGGTCGCGGAGGTCGAAGCGCTGCAGGCAAGCATTGCCCAGACACGCCCGTCGGCACCTGTCAGCGAAGCGCCCAAGGTCGCTGCAACGCCTCGTTTCGAACTGCCTGCACCTGGCCCGGCCGGGACCATCGTTGCGCGCCAGGCTTTTGCTCAAGAGCAGGTCGAGCACTGGCAGTTGAGCAACGGTGATCGGCTGGTCTGGCTGCGCCGCAACGGCCCGGATGGCAAGTGGTTGCTGCAAGCGGAGTCATCGGCGGGCTACAACATCGACGGGGCGCCGGCTTGGCGTTTGCAGATGGCGGCGCAACTGGCGCTGGCCAGTGCCCCCCAGGCAGGCGCAAGCGAGGCGTTGATCGAGTGGCGCAAACAGCAGCGCGCCACCATCAGCCTGGAGCACTCACCGCAGCGCCTGCAGATTAACCTCAGCGCAGCGCCCGAGCAGCTGCCAAGCGTGTTCCAGAGCTATCGCCTGAGCCAGCAGGCGAACATCGACCCGGCGCTGTTCAGCGAAGCGCGCGCGGACCTGCTGGCACGCAGCGACAGCCGCCCGGATGATGTGCGCAGCCAGCAGGACAGCCAGCAGCGCCGGCTCAAATTCGGCGCCGATGCCTGGCAGGCGCCAACGCCTGTCACGCTGCAAGCGCTGACCAGCGAGCAACTGCGCGCTGACTGGCAGCGCCTCTCGGGTGCGCCTGTCACCTACTACCTGATGGCCGACATTGACCCTGCCCAACTGGAGCCGCTGGTGCGCGAGCAGCTCGCCAGCGTGCCGCGCACGTCCGCCTTGCCGAGCAAGCCGGTTATGCAGCAACCCGGCCAGCGTCGGCATGACCTGGCTATCGCGCTGGAGCCCAGGGCCGTGCTTGAGGCCAGCAGTTATCAGCCGCAGGCCTGGAGCCCTGAAGCGGCCATGCGTGTGGCCGCCCTGCGCGACCTGGCCAACCAGCGCCTCAAGCAGCGCCTGCGCGGTGAAGCCTCGGGGATCTACCGCTTGCAGTTCGACAGCGAACTGAACCCACAGACCCAGCGCATCGAGAGCCGCTTGAACTTCACTTGCGACCCGGCCCGGGTCGATGAGTTGTGGGCGCTGGCGCAGCAGACCCTGGCCGAACTGGACGTGGATGCACAGTGGGTTGCCGTGCAACGAAGCGAACTGTCTCGCCAGGAAGCCAAGCGCCGTGACGACCCGCAAACCCAGTTCAAGCGTTTGATCCTCAGCGAGCGTCACTGGCAAGACCCACGCTACCTGCGCACCCAGGCGCAGTTGCCGGCAGCGCTGAGCTTGCCAGCCCTGCAGCAGCAGGCGCGGCAGTTGTTCCCGCTGGCCAATCAGGTGCAGTTGCGCTTGCTGCCTTCGGTGACCGCACTGGAGCAGGCGCTGTGAATACGCTGCGCAGATTCGTCCGTCTGAGCCGGCCCTTTTGGCATGATCGCGGCCAGTGGCAGGGCTGGCTGATGCTGGCGGCCGTGATCGGCCTGGGCTTGCTGGTGGTGCAGATCAATGTGCTGATCAACAGCTGGAGCAAGGCCTTCTATGACACCCTGGCGGCGTTCGATACTGCTGCCCTGTATGGGCTGGTGGGCCAATATGCGCTGTATCTGGGCGCCTACGTGCTGATCATCGTCGGCCTCGATTACATCCGCAAACGCCTCGAACTGCGCTGGCGCCAGGCAATGACCGCACGCCTGACCGATGCCTGGCTGGCCGATCACGCTTTCTATCGGCTGGGCCTGAGCGGCGAGCCGGACAACCCTGACCAGCGCATCGCCCAGGATGTCGACCTGATGGTGGGGTTGAGCATCGAACTGGTGGCGTCATTGGTGATCAACCTGGCCCAGGTTGGCGCCTTTGCGCTGATCCTGTGGAACCTGTCCGGCGTGCAGAGCTTCAGCCTGTTTGGCGCGACCTTTACCGTGCACGGCTATCTGCTGTGGATCGTGGTCATCTACACCCTGACCGGGAGTGTCCTTACGCACCTGATCGGCAAGCCGCTGCACGCGCTGAACTACGAACGCGAGCACCGTGAAGCGGACTTTCGCGCGAGCCTGCTGCGCAAGCGCGACCATGCCGAGCAGATTGCCCTGTACCGCGGCGAAGGTGTCGAGCGCGAGCAACTGGCCCGGCGTTTTCAGGCGATTGCGAGCAACTGGCGGCAGTTGATCGGCCGCGAGCGTGACCTGAGCCTGTTTACCGTTGCCTACCAGCGGTTGAGCCTGATCATTCCGGTGTTTGCGGCCATGCCGGCGTTCATGAGCAAAGCCATCACCCTGGGTGGCTTGATGCAGATCCGCAGCGCGTTCAGCGCCGTGCACGATTCGTTGAGCTGGTTCATCAAGCTGTACAACAAGCTGGTGCGCTGGAGCGCGGCACTGGAACGGCTGGATCAGTTCGAGCGGGCCATCGAAGCCAGCCGGCAGCAGCTGGTCAGCGCGCCGCAGGGCAGTTGCCTGTGTACGCAAGGGCTGACCCTGTGCCGGCCAGATGGCAGCGCACTGCTGAGCAATCTCGATCTGCGGGTGGGCCAGGGCCAATGGCTGCGCCTGGCCGGCCGCAGTGGTTTGGGCAAGTCGACCCTGCTGCGCACCCTGCAAGGCTTGTGGCCGTATTGCCGGGGTAACTGGCAGTTGCCGCCCGGGCGCAGCCTGCTGTTGCCGCAGAAGCCGTACCTGCCACAGATGCGCCTGCATGAACTGCTGGCGTATCCGCAGTTGCAGCGCTTCGACGATGTGCTGTTGATCGACGCCCTGGTCAAGGTCGGTTTGAGCGAACTGGTCAGCCGCCTGGGTGACGAAGCAGAGTGGGAGCGGGTGCTCAGTGGCGGTGAACAACAGCGCCTGAGCCTGGCGCGGGCGTTGCTGTACCAACCCGACACGCTGTACCTGGACGAAGCCACCAGCCAGCTCGATTTCAACGCCGCCTATGGCCTGTTGCGTATGCTTCGTCGCGAGTTGCCGCAGTGTACCGTGGTGGGCGTGACCCACCAGGTCGGCCTCGGCGAATTGTTCGAGCGCACGCTGGAGCTGGAGCCTCAGCTCCAGCCCGCATGAGCCAAATCAGGCGCGCTTGCTGAACTGCGCCAATGCCGGCAGCAGCTGTTTCTCGATGGCCTGGCGCACTGCCGGGAGGATCGTCGCGCTGCCGGTGTACATCTGCTCGACCATGCCCTTGAGTGCACGTGCGTTGGGTTCGGTCAGCCCGCGCACCACCACTTCGCAGGCCTGCTCGGCGCTGGCGCCGGCGGGAATGTCAAAGCCGCGAGCGCGCATTTGCCCCAGCAGGTCGTCCTGATCAATCAAATCCGCATGCATCATGGTTGTTGTCCCTTCTTATCGCCAAGAGAGTGCTGCTGTGATTTACGACCGATTCTGTGACGACCGCGACATGCCCGCAACAACAGAATGCCGACATGGCTGCTTTGGCTATGAACAGGTCGCTCATGGCTAACTCGATCAACCAATGGGCCCGCACACTGGGGTCATTCACCGCAACGTGGGGTTTGGTCACCCTGACTCGTCACAGTGAATATCGCTCACTCTCCCGCCCCGACAGCTCACGGCTTGTCGGGGTTTTTTTTGCCCGGTAGCTGCAAGGTCCGACCTATCCATGTGTCTGCCGGCAATGGCGCTTGAGCCGCAACCATGGCCTGCAGTTGCGACCGGCTGTAGTCGCTGAACGGCGCCGAACTCGGCCCGGCCAGGTCCACGTGCAAGAGCATCTGCTCGCTGGCCGCCAGTGCCTGTTCGAGGTCTGCCCGGTGCAGGCTGTGGTAGAGGTGCAGGCGTTTGCTGTCAAAGCCGAGGATATGGGTTTGCACCCATACCTCGCTGCCCAGTTTGACCTCGTGCAGGTAGTTAATATGCGCCTCGAGGGTAAACAGCGAATGGCCGCTGTGCCCACGCGCGTCGGCGTCCAGGCCGATCTGCTCCATCAGCGCGTCGGTGGCGTAGCTGAAGATCAGCAGGTAATAGGCATCGCGCAGGTGGCCGTTGTAGTCGACCCAGTCCGCCTGGACTGGGGTGCGGTAGGTAATCAATGCAGGCATCGTCTGCTCCTCAGTCCGCAAAGCTCATGCCGTGCTCGGCTTTGCTGGTTTTCACCGCTTCCAGCACGGCCAGCAGGGTGTCGTCGCGGTAGCGTTCAAGGGCCGCGATACTGCGCTCGCCGAGTTGCTCCGAGGTGCCGGCAACCACGTCTTCGATCAACTGTTCGCTGAGCTCCGGCGCTGGCAGGTAGGTCCAGGGCAGCTTCAGCGCCGGGCCGAACTGAGCCATGAAGTGACGCATACCGGCATCACCACCCGCCAGGGTGTAGGTGAGGAAGGTGCCCATGAACGACCAGCGCAGGCCGGCGCCAAAACGGACTGCATCGTCGATCTCGCCGGTGGTAGCGACGCCGTCGTTGACCAGGTGCAAGGCTTCGCGCCAGAGCGCTTCGAGCAGGCGGTCGGCGATAAAGCCGGGGACTTCCTTGCGTACGTGCAGTGGGCGCATGCCGAGCGCGGTGTAGATGATCTTGGCGGCTTCGATGGCATCGGCAGCGGTATTGCGGCCACCAACGATTTCGACCAGCGGCAACAGATAGACCGGGTTGAACGGGTGGCCGACCACGCAGCGTTCGGGGAGGCTGGCCGACTCGTAGAATTCACTCGGCAATAGCCCTGAGGTGCTCGAGGCGATGATTGCAGCGGGCTTGGCGGCAGCGCTGATGCGCGCATGCAAATCGAGCTTGAGCTCCAGTCGCTCGGGTGCGCTTTCCTGGATGAAGTCGGCGTCGCGCACGCAGTCTTCGATGCTGTCGACAAAGCGCAGCCGCTGTTGTGCTGCACCTGCTGCCAGGCCTTGTTTCTCCAGCGCTGGCCAGGCATTGGCGACACGTTGGCGCAGGGCTTGTTCGGCGCCGGGGGCTGGGTCCCAGGCGATTACATCGAGGCCGTGGGCAAGGGCGCGGGCGACCCAGCCGCTGCCGATGACGCCACTGCCAAGCGCGGCAAAAATCTTGATATCGGTGATGAAAGGCATGTTCGACTCCTGAGGGAATTACCGGCGCTTGAGATTCATTTTTGCCCGGCCTTCAGCCGGTGTGAGCACGCGGGCGCCGAGCCGGCTGAGGATCTCCACCGCACGCTCGACCAACTGGCCGTTGCTGGCCAGCACGCCTTTGTCCAGGTACAGGTTGTCTTCCAGGCCGACCCGCACGTTGCCGCCGAGCAGCACGGCTTGCGCGGCCATCGGCATCTGCATGCGGCCAATGCCGAAGCCAGCCCAGGTCGCGCCTTGCGGCAGGTTGTCGACCATCGCCTTCATGGTCCCAGTGTCGGCTGGCGCCCCCCAGGGGATGCCCAGGCATAGCTGGAACAGCGGGTCGTCGAGCAGGCCTTCCTTGATCATCTGCTTGGCGAACCACAGGTGACCGGTGTCGAAGATTTCCAGCTCGGCCTTGACCCCCAGCTCGGTGATCCGTTTGGCGCCCGCGCGCAGTTGCGCCGGGGTCGACACATAGATGGCGTTGCCATCGCCGAAGTTGAGCGTGCCGCAGTCCAGCGTGCAGATTTCCGGCAGCAGCGCCTCGATGTGCGCCAGCCGCTCCAGCGGGCCGATCAGGTCGGTGCCGGGGCCAAACTCCATCGGCGACTCGCCCGGGCCGATCTCCAGATCGCCGCCCATGCCGGCGGTGAGGTTGACGATGATGTCGACGTCGGCCTCGCGGATGCGCTGCATGACTTCGCGGTACAGCTCGACATCGCGGCTGAAACGGCCGGTCTGCGGGTCGCGGACATGGCAGTGGACGACGGTGGCGCCGGCCTTGGCGGCCTCGACCGCGGCGGCGGCGATCTGCGCCGGGGTGATCGGCACCAGGTGGCTCTTGGCGACCGTGTCGCCAGCGCCGGTGAGGGCGCAGGTAATGATGACGTCGTGGTTCATGCTGGGGTTCCTGGCTAGAAGTCTGGATGGCGTGGGCTGTACGCGGTCCGTGTAGGAGCGGCCTTGCCGGGGCGCCGGACCGGTCGGAAAGGGCTGCGTAGCGGCCCCACGATTTATGCCGCGCCACAGATTGCCGGGGCCGCTACGCGACCCTTTCGCGACACAAGGCCGCTCCTACAAGGACCGCGTAGGTCGCTTAGTTGGCGCTGAGCTTGAGGTTGTCGGCAGCCGGCTTGCCGTCGAAGGTGGTCACCCCTTCAAGCCAGCGGGCTTTGTCTTCGGGGTGGTCCTGCAGCCATTTGCGGGCTGATTCCAGCGCGTCCTTGTGATCGAGCAGCGGCTGCATCATGCGGCTCTCGGTCTCGGCGCTGAAGGTCAGGTTGGCCAGCAGCCGGCTGGCGTTGGGGCAGCGCTCGGCATAGTCAGGCGCGGTCACCGTCCACACTGTGGCGCGGCCTTCGTCCGGGCCGAGGGCGTCTTCACTGGCGCCCAGGTAGACCATGTCGATGTTGACGTTCATCGGGTGCGGGGTCCAACCGAAGAACAGCACCGCTTCCTTGCGCCGCACTGCGCGGTCAACCGCAGCCAACATGCCGGCCTCGCTGGACTCGACCAGCTGGAACTTGCCCAGGCCGAACTGGTTCTTGGCGATCATTGCCTTGATCTGGGTATTGGCGCCTGAACCGGGTTCGATGCCGTAGATCTTGCCGCCCAGCTGCTTCTCGAACTTGTGGATGTCGGCAAAGCTTTGCAGGCCCTGATCGGCCAGGTATTTGGGCACCGCCAGGGTGGCGCGGGCATCGTTCAGGCTGGGCTCAGCGAGCACCTTGACCTGCTTGGCCTCGACGAACGGGGTGATGGTCTGGTTCATGATCGGGTTCCAGTACCCGAGGAACATGTCCAGGCGCTTGTCGCGGATGCCGGCAAAAATGATCTGTTGCGAGGCACTGGTCTGTTTGGTCTGGTAACCCAGGCCATCGAGCAATACCTGAGCCATGGCGCTGGTGGCGATGACGTCGGTCCAGTTGACCACGCCGAGGCGGACCTTCTGGCACACCGCAGGTTCGCCAGCAAATGCTGGCAGGGCAAAGCTGGTACTCAACACAAGGGGTAACAGGCTGCGGCGGATCAAGCTGTGCATGGTGGCTCTCCATCGGCAGTGCATGTTGTTATGGTGGGCGACCTCTGCGGGCCGTGTGACTAAGCTACCCGGCAAGCCTAGGCAAAAGTCGCACGCTGGCGACCAACATTTGCACCCTGGCGACTACCTTGTGCGGGAGCCCTCGATGGCCGTTACCATTCACTTTCTGCTGTTGCCGGGTTTTTCCGCGATGGGCTTTATCAGTGCCCTCGAGCCGTTGCGGGTGGCCAACCGCTTTCGCGGGGCGTTGTATCGCTGGCGCGTGCTCAGCCTGGACGGCGGCGCGGTGCAGGCGAGCAATGGCATGTCGGTCAATGCCGATGCTGCATTGGCGGGTGAGGCGGCGCCGCAGATGCTGTTGGTGGTGGCTGGCTTTGACCCGCTGGCGCACTACAGCCTGGCGTTGCAGCAGGCGCTGCGTCGGCTGGAGCACGAGGGGGTGATTCTCGGCGGGATCGATACCGGCGCGATGCTGCTGGCTGAAGCCGGCCTGCTCGAAGGCTATCGGGCGACCTTGCACTGGGAAGCGCTGGAGGCGTTCAAGGAACGCTACCCACGCTTGCAGGCCACCCAGGAGTTGTTCGAGATCGACCGGCGACGGATCACCTGTGCCGGCGGTACGGCATCGATCGACCTGATGCTCGATCTGATCGCCCAGGCCCATGGCAGCGAGCTGGCGGTGCAGGTTTCCGAGCAGTTCGTGCTCGGCCGCATCCGCCCACGCCAGGATCATCAGCGCATGCAGATTGCCGCGCGTTACGGGCTGAGCAACAAGAAGCTGGTCAAGGTGATCGGCGAGATGGAACGCAATACCGAGGAGCCGTTGAACACTCAGGTGCTGGCCGACCTGATCCAGGTCACCCGGCGCCAGTTGGAGCGGTTGTTCCGCCTGCACCTGAACGACACGCCGAGCGGCTTCTATCTGCGTCTGCGGCTGGACAAGGCGCGCCAGTTGCTGCGCCAGACCGACATGAGCGTGCTGCAGGTCAGCATCGCCTGCGGCTTTGACTCGGCGTCGTACTTTACCCGCTGCTACCGGGCGCGCTTCGAGCGCTGCCCGCGGGCCGACCGCCACACCAGTGCGGCGTCATGACGGCGGCGGGTTATTGTTGACCGATCGACTGCAGGTATTCGGAGCGATCATCGCTGCGTTGCGCCACGCAGGTGTTCCATGCCGCTTCGAAGGCCTTGCTGCCGGGCTTCTCGGCAGCGGTCTCGACCTTGCAGTCGGCATCGCGCAGTTGCGTCCACAGGGTTTGCGCCGCGCGGAAGCGCTCGGACAGGCTCTGCACCTTGTCGCCCTCATCCGGGTACTGGTCGCGGATTCGCTGGATCAGGTCATCGAAGGCCGCCTGTAGCTCGCGCTCAGCGGTTTGCTTGTTGTAGGCGGCGCAGGCGTAACCCTGGGCATCGCTGTCGACGTTGTCGCATGGGGTGGACTCATCGTCTGCGGCGAACGCGAACGGCGCGCTCAACAATAAAGTCAGGCCTATCAATGAATTGATCCGCAGCATGTTCACTTCCCATGAAAAAGTCGGGCAATTCTCGCTCAGCGCTGCCCCCTTGAACAGGCTTGAGCGACATTTGTCATGAAGCCAACTGTCGCGATGAGGGCTTTGACGCTTTCGGTATGGCCCTTGTCGTTTTTGCATCCGGCTCGTCGTTCGCGCAGGCATATGCTGGCCCTAAACGCCGACACCTGATTCGGCGCAACCCATATCAAAAAGGGGACAGCCTGATGAGCCCAGCCGAATTACACGCCGACAGCATCGTCATCGATGGCCTGATCATCGCCAAGTGGAACCGCGAGCTGTTCGAGGACATGCGCAAAGGCGGCCTGACCGCAGCCAACTGCACAGTGTCGGTGTGGGAAGGGTTCAAGGCCACCGTCGACCAGATCGCCGCCAGCCAGAAGCTGATCCGCGACAACAGCGATTTGGTGATGCCGGTACGCACCACCGCCGACATCCGCAAAGCCAAGGAGCTGGGCAAGACCGGTATCCTTTTCGGCTTCCAGAACGCCCACGCCTTCGAAGATCAGATCGCCTACGTCGATGTGTTCAAGCAGCTCGGCGTCGGCATCGTGCAGATGTGCTACAACACCCAGAACCTGGTTGGCACCGGTTGCTATGAACGTGATGGCGGCCTGTCCGGCTTCGGTCGCGAAATCGTCGCCGAGATGAACCGCGTCGGGATCATGTGCGACCTGTCCCACGTCGGCTCGAAAACCTCCGAAGAAGTCATCCTCGAATCGAAAAAGCCGGTGTGCTACTCGCACTGCCTGCCGTCCGGGCTTAAAGAGCACCCGCGCAACAAGTCCGATGCTGAACTGAAGTTCATCGCCGATCACGGCGGCTTCGTTGGCGTGACCATGTTTGCGCCGTTCCTGGCCAAGGGCATCGATTCGACCATCGACGATTACGCCGAGGCGATCGAATACACCATGAACATCGTCGGTGAAGATTCCATCGGCATCGGCACCGACTTTACCCAGGGTCACGGCCAGGAGTTCTTCGAATACCTGACCCACGACAAGGGCTACGCCCGCCGTCTGACCAACTTCGGCAAGATCATCAACCCACTTGGCATCCGCACTGTGGGCGAGTTCCCCAACCTCACCGAAACCCTGCTCAAGCGCGGCCACAGCGAACGCGTGGTGCGCAAGATCATGGGCGAGAACTGGGTCAACGTGCTCAAGGATGTGTGGGGCGAGTAAGCCGCACTCCAAACCGTTCTGCCCAGGCCAGAACCTGCCTGGGCCATCTTTCAAAAATTTCTGGAGTTAAGTTTCCATGGCCAAGATCGCCCCGCAATTGCCAATCGAAGTCGACAGCGAGACCGGTGTCTGGACTTCCGACGCGCTGCCGATGCTGTATGTGCCACGCCATTTCTTCGTCAACAACCACATGGGCATCGAAGAAGTGCTGGGCGCCGATGCCTACGCCGAGATCCTCTACAAGGCCGGCTACAAGTCGGCCTGGCACTGGTGTGAAAAAGAAGCCGAATGCCATGGCCTGGAAGGCGTGGCGGTGTTCGAGCACTACATGAAACGCCTGTCCCAGCGCGGCTGGGGCCTGTTTGAAATCGAAGCCATCGACCTCGACCAGGGCACCTGCAGCGTCAGGCTCAAGCACTCGGCGTTCGTCTATGTGTACGGCAAGGTTGGCCGCAAGGTCGACTACATGTTCACCGGCTGGTTTGCCGGCGCCATGGACCAGATTCTCGCCGCCCGTGGCAGCTCGCTGCGCACCGTGGCAGAGCAGGTCTACGGCGGGTCGGAAGAGGGCCACGAAGATGGCCTGTTCGTTACAAAGCCGTTGTAAGCCTGAGCCGGAGATAGCGTCATGGCCTTCGAAGCAATGTTCCAGCCGATCCAGATCGGCAAACTGACCATCCGTAACCGCGTGCTGAGTACTGCCCACGCCGAGGTGTATGCCACCGACGGCGGCATGACCACCGACCGTTACGTCAAATACTACGAAGAGAAGGCCAAGGGCGGTATCGGCCTGGCCATCTGTGGTGGCTCGTCGGTGGTCGCCATCGACAGCCCGCAGGAATGGTGGGCTTCGGTCAATCTGTCGACCGACCGGATCATCCCGCACTTCCAGAACCTTGCCGACGCTATGCACAAGCACGGCGCCAAGATCATGATCCAGATTACCCACATGGGTCGCCGCTCACGTTGGGACGGCTTCAACTGGCCAACCCTGATGTCGCCGTCGGGCGTGCGTGAGCCAGTGCACCGTGCGACCTGCAAGACCATCGAGCCGGAAGAGATCTGGCGGGTGATCGGCAACTATGCGCAAGCTGCGCGCCGGGCCAAGGAAGGTGGCCTGGATGGCGTCGAACTGTCGGCAGTGCACCAGCACATGATCGACCAGTTCTGGAGCCCGCGGGTCAACAAGCGTACCGACGAATGGGGCGGCAGCTTCGAAGGCCGGATGAAGTTCGGCATGGAAGTGCTCAAGGCCGTGCGCGCCGAGGTTGGCGACGACTTCTGCGTGGGCATGCGCATCTGTGGTGACGAGTTCCACCCCGATGGCCTCAGCCACGAAGACATGAAGCAGATCGCCGCGTACTACGATGCGACCGGCATGCTCGACTTCTTTGGCGTGATCGGTTCGGGCTGCGACACCCACAACACCCTGGCCAACGTCATCCCCAACATGAGCTTCCCGCCGGAGCCGTTCCTGCACCTGGCCGCCGGCATCAAGGAAGTGGTCAAGGTCCCGGTACTGCACGCGCAGAACATCAAGGACCCGAACCAGGCACAGCGCATCCTCGAAGGTGGCTATGTCGACATGGTCGGCATGACCCGTGCGCACATGGCCGACCCGCACCTGATCGCCAAGATCAAGATGGGCCAGATCGACCAGATCAAACAGTGTGTCGGTGCCAACTACTGCATCGACCGCCAGTACCAAGGGCTGGATGTGCTGTGCATCCAGAACGCCGCGACCTCCCGTGAATACATGGGCGTGCCGCACATCATCGAGAAGACCACCGGCGTCAAACGCAAGGTAGTCGTGGTCGGTGCCGGCCCTGCCGGCATGGAAGCGGCGCGAGTTGCCGCCGAGCGTGGCCACGACGTGACCGTGTTCGAGAAGAAAGAACAGATGGGCGGGCAGATCACCATTGCTGCCAAGGCCCCGCAACGCGATCAGATTGCCGGTATCACCCGCTGGTACCAGCTTGAGTTCGCCCGCTTGAAGATCGACCTGCGCCTGGGCACTGCGGCCGACATTGCGACCATCCAGGACCTGCGCCCGGACGTGATCGTGCTGGCCGTCGGCGGCCATCCGTTCGTCGAGCAGAACGAGCACTGGGGCGCCGCTGAAGGCCTGGTGGTCAGCAGCTGGGACGTGCTCGATGGCAAGGTTGCGCCGGGCAAGAACGTGCTGGTGTACGACACCATCTGCGAATTCACCGGTATGTCGACCGCGGACTTCATCGCCGACAAGGGCAGCCAGGTCGAGATCGTCACCGACGATATCAAGCCAGGCGTGGCCATGGGCGGCACCACCTTCCCGACCTACTACCGCAGCATGTACCCGAAAGAAGTGATCATGACCGGCGACCTGATGCTGGAAAAGGTCTACCGCGAAGGCGACAAGCTGATCGCGGTGCTGGAAAACGAATACACCGGCGCCAAGGAAGAGCGGGTGGTTGACCAGGTGGTGATCGAGAACGGCGTGCGTCCTGATGAAGAGCTGTACTACGGGCTCAAAGAGGGTTCGCGCAACAAGGGCCAGATCGATGTGGAGGCGCTGTTTGCCATCAAGCCACAGCCGATCCTCAGCCAGCCGGGCGAAGGCTACTTGCTCTATCGCATCGGTGACTGCGTGGCCCAGCGCAACGTGCACGCTGCGATCTACGACGCCTTGCGTCTGTGCAAGGACTTCTGATCGATCGCACATGAACTGGCCCCTGTAGGAGCGGCCTCGTGTCGCGAAAGGGTCGCGAAGCGACCCCGGCGATCTTGTGACGCTACATAGATCCTGGGGCTGCTTTGCAGCCCTTTCGCGACACAAGGCCGCTCCTACAGAGAGCCGCGTTGCCCTTGTGGCGGCGCACGATTTCAGCTGTTGTGGGAGCCTCCCATGTTGAACACCCTTCTACCCATTCTGCTGTTCGCGGCCCTTGGCCTGGCAGTGCTCGGTGCGTTGCGCCGGGTGCGCATGTGGCGCCGTGGCCGGCCGTCCAAGGTCAACCTGCTCGGCGGCCTGCTGGCCATGCCGCGGCGCTACCTGGTGGATCTGCACCATGTGGTCGAGCGCGACAAGTACATGTCCAACACCCACGTCGCCACTGCAGGCGGCTTTGTGTTGTCGGCAGCGCTGGCGATTCTGGTGCATGGCTTTGGCCTGCAGAGCAAGATCCTTGGCTACGCCTTGCTGGTCGCCACCGTGATCATGTTCACCGGCGCTCTGTTCGTCTTCAAGCGGCGCCTCAACCCGCCTGCGCGGCTGTCGAAAGGGCCGTGGATGCGCCTGCCGAAAAGCCTGTTGGTATTCGCGGCGAGCTTCTTCATTGCGACGCTGCCGGTGGCCGGCATCCTGCCCGCCAATACCGGCGGCTGGGTGATGGTCGCGGTGCTGGGGCTTGGCGTGCTGTGGGGCGTGTCCGAGCTGTTCTTTGGCATGACCTGGGGCGGGCCGATGAAGCACGCCTTCGCCGGTGCCCTGCACCTGGCCTGGCACCGTCGTGCCGAGCGCTTTGGCGGTGGCCGCTCGACCGGGCTCAAGCCAATCGACCTGGAAGACCCGAATGCGCTGCTCGGTGTAGAGAAGCCTGCCGACTTCACCTGGAACCAGCTGCTCGGTTTTGACGCCTGCGTGCAGTGCGGCAAGTGTGAGGCGATGTGCCCGGCGTTCGCCGCCGGCCAGCCGCTGAACCCGAAGAAGCTGATCCAGGACATGGTCATCGGCCTGGCTGGTGGCACCGACGCCAAGTTTGCCGGCAGCCCGTATCCGGGCAAGCCGCTGGGCGAGCATGGCGGCCATCCGCATCAGCCCATCGTCAATGGCCTGGTCGATGCCGACACGCTGTGGTCCTGCACCACCTGCCGCGCCTGCGTCGAGGAATGCCCGATGATGATCGAGCACGTCGATGCCATCGTCGACATGCGCCGGCACCTGACTCTGGAACGCGGCGCCACGCCGAACAAGGGCGCCGAGGTGCTCGATAACCTGATCGCCACCGACAACCCGGGCGGCTTCAATCCGGGCGGGCGGATGAACTGGGCCGCCGACCTTAACCTGCAGCTGCTCAGCGAGGTGAAAACCACCGAGGTGCTGTTCTGGGTCGGTGATGGTGCCTTCGACATGCGCAACCAGCGCACCCTGCGTGCCTTCGTCAAAGTGCTCAAGGCGGCTGGTGTGGACTTTGCCGTGCTCGGCCTGGAAGAACGCGACAGCGGTGACGTCGCCCGTCGCCTGGGCGATGAAGCTACCTTCCAGCAACTGGCCAAACGCAATGTCCAGACCCTGGCGCAGTACCGCTTCCAGCGCATCGTCACTTGCGACCCGCACAGCTTCCATGTGCTGAAGAATGAATACGGCGCGCTCGGTGGCGATTATCAGGTGCTGCACCACAGCACTTACATCGCCGAGCTGATCGCCGCCAACAAGCTCAACTTGGGCCAGCACAAAGGTTCCAGCGTGACCTATCACGACCCGTGCTACCTGGGCCGCTACAACGGCGAGTACGAAGCGCCGCGCGAAGTGCTCAAGGCGCTGGGCATCGAAGTACGCGAGATGCAGCGCTCGGGCTTCCGTTCACGTTGCTGCGGCGGCGGTGGCGGTGCACCGATCACCGACATCCCGGGCAAGCAACGGATCCCCGACATGCGCATGGACGACATCCGCGAAACCGAGGCCGAAGTGGTCGCCGTGGGTTGCCCACAGTGCACCGCGATGCTTGAAGGTGTGGTCGAACCACGGCCGCTGATCAAGGACCTCGCCGAGTTGGTCGCCGATGTGCTGATCGAAGCCGATGCTCCAGCTACTGCGAAAGCTGCAGCAGCCAAACGTGAACCTGCGGAGGTGCATTGATGAGCGACATCATCCGCCGCGACCCTCGCGCTGAGTGGATCGCCCGTAACCGTCTGCATCCGCTGCACGCAGCGATGCAGACCCAGCAAACCAGCTGGATGGGGCCTAACGGCATCATCCGCAAGAACCCTCACGCGATTGCCGCAGGTTTCATTGCGGCCAGCGGCCTCAAACGCCTGGACCGCAGCGGTGCCCAACAAGGCACCGCTACCGGGGCCCGGCGTACGGCTGCTGCTGAAGTGCAGTTGCCGCTGCATCAGGTGGCAGATCCGGCGTTTTACATCGCTGTGGTGCCGGACATGGTCGGGGGCCGCCTCGGTTCTCACGACCGCGACTTGCTCGGCTTGGCTCACAGCCTGGCTGGCAAGGATGGCGCGGTGCTGGCGATTGTTTTTGGCGAGCACAAAGAAAGCAATTTCGGCGCCGCCGGTGTCGATCGCCTGCTGGTGATCGAAGGCGAGGCATTCCAGGGTTATGCACCGGAGCAACTGGTGCAGGGCCTGCGCGCTGTGGATAACCAGTTTGCCCCGCAACATTGGTTGCTGCCAGACAGCCGCACCGGTGGCGGTGAGCTTGGCCGACGCTTTGCTGCATCGCTGGGTGAGCGCCCGGCAACGCGGGTCTGGCAGATCAAGGATGGCCAGTGCATCGGCCGTGCTGGCGCGGGTCAACAAGACCTGCAACGGGGCATGGCGCGGTTGATTCTGGCGGCTGCCGAATGCGCCGAGCCGGTCAGTGAAACCCGCCATGAGGCGCTACCGGTCGAGTTGTCCACAAGCGTTGCGCGCAGCCTGTCGCGGATCGAAGACCTCGGCTCGGTGGCGGTCGACCCGGCCGCCATTGCCATGGCCGAGTCGGAGTTCATCGTCTCTGGCGGCAACGGCGTCAAGGACTGGGAGCTGTTCCACCGCGCCACCGCTGCATTGGGCGCCACTGAGGGTGCCTCGCGGGTGGCCGTCGACGACGGCTTCATGCCGCGTACGCGCCAGGTTGGCGCGACAGGCACCTGGGTTACCGCGCGGGTGTACATGGCGGTCGGCATTTCCGGCGCGATCCAGCACCTGCAGGGTATTGGCGCTTGCGACAAGGTGGTGGCGGTGAACATGGACCCTGGCTGCGACATGATCAAACGGGCCGACCTGTCAGTGATTGGCGACAGCGCGGCGATTCTTCAGGCTCTGATCGAAGCTGTGGATAACTACCGCAGCGGCGGCCAGCGCGACGCGGCATAAGGGTTCCAACATGAGTACAAAGGTCATTAGCCTGGTTTCCATTGGTGCTCATCCCGGCTCTGGCCGTAGTCGCCGGGCCGAGCAGGATGCCCGTGCGGTCGAGCTGGGGTTGCAGCTGGCTGGGGATAACTTGCAGGTGGTGCATGCTGGCGATCACCGCCAGGAGGCGTTGCGGGCTTATCTGGGCATGGGCCTGGATCATCTGGATGTGCTCGAACAGCCGGAAGGGGCTGACGTGCTCGAAGTGCTTGGCGACTACTTACGTGATGCTGGCGCCCAGCTGGTGTTGACCGGCAGCCAGGCCGAGACCGGCGAAGGTTCAGGCATGTTGCCGTTCTTGCTGGCCGAGAAGCTGGGTTGGCCGTTGATTGTCGGGCTGGCTGAGGTCGAGTCGATCGAGAATGGCACCGCACAGGTCTTGCAGGCGCTACCGCGTGGTCAGCGGCGCCGGCTGAAGGTGCGCTTGCCGTTGCTGGCCACTGTGGATAACGCAGCACCCAAGCCACGCCAGAGCGCGTTTGGCCCTGCGCGGCGTGGCGTGCTGGCAGCGCGTGATGTGGCGATTGTTGAGGATGAGCTGCTGGCGGACGCCGAGCTGCAACCGGCCCGTCCACGGCCCAAGCGGCTCAAGGTGATCAAGGCCAAGAGCGGTGCGGATCGGATGAAGGCTGCGACGGCCAAGGCCAGCGGTGGCGGCGGCAAGGTGCTGAAGGATGTTTCCCCCCAGGAAGGCGCCGAGGCCATCCTGAAGTTGCTGGTTGAAGAAGGGGTGCTGCGTTAGCGGCAGTGCCTGATTCCTGCGCGGTCCCTGTAGGAGCGGCCTTGTGTCGCGAAAGGGTCGCGCAGCGGCCCCACATTTTCAGCTTCGCCGCTGACATTGCTGGGCCAGCTCCGCTGGCCTTTCGCGACACAAGGCCGCTCCTACACAGAGCGCTGTTCTTACGCACATTTGCTGTTAGTCAGGCTGTGGATAAAGTGTTCGCTCATGTCTGCAGCCCTTTGAATTCGGGGCGTGCAGCCCTCTGTACAATAATTGATCAACCTAAGCCATGGATTTCCATGGCTTTTTTCCGTGCACAGGCGTTGTAGTTGCCCACAATCGCTGTTAGCGGGGCTGTGGATAAACTGTTCGGCTAACTCGCTAGGCCACGTATCCCGTGGCTTACATAGGATTGATCAAAATTCAATCAATCTTCATCACAAGATGCTCGAATGCCTGAGATTCAGGGCTCTCGATAGCTTATCCACATGTGTAATCAATGTTGTTCACATTCTCTGTTGGCGCTTCTGTGGACAACATGTTTGGCATCCGCTGCAAGCCACTTATCTTAAGGCCTGTAGAGAAATGATCAATAATTGATCAGGAGGGGCTTGGAGCGAGGTCTGAGAATGCTACCGGGTACCTGTGGACAACGTGCCGGGCACACGCAAAGGCATGCCCGGCAGGTCAATTACTGCGTAACGACTTCTTTCAGATAAGGCGCAGGTTCCGCACCGAGGTTTTCCAGCACGCGCTGGCTGTACCAGTCGATGAAGTTGACCACACCAAACTCGTAAGTCTTGGAGTACGGCCCAGGTTGATAGGCAGTTGAGTTGATCCCGCGCTGGTTCTCTTCAGCCAGACGGCGGTCCTGGTCGTTGGTGGCGTCCCACACTTTGCGCATCTGCTCTGGGTCGTAATCAACGCCTTCAACAGCATCCTTGTGAACCAGCCACTTGGTGCTGACCAGGGTCTCCTGAGCGCTGATCGGCCACACCGTGAAGACAATCATGTGATCGCCCATGCAGTGGTTCCACGAGTGCGGCAGGTGCAGGATGCGCATCGAGCCCAGGTCCGGGTTCTGGATGCGGCCCATCAGCTTCTTGCTCGCCTGCTTGCCGTCCATGGTCATCGATACCGTGCCCTTGAGCAGCGGCATGCGCACGATGCGGTTACGCAGGCCGTGGCTCTTGTGCAGGTAAGGGATTTTCTCTGCTTCCCACGCGGTGGCGCAGGCAGCGACGTGGTCCTTGAACGACTGATCGGCACGCGGGTCGTTGGTGTCGTCCCACTCGAGCAGGGTCTTGAGCAGCTCTGGGTGCGAGCCGGAGCAGTGGTAGCACTCGCGGTTGTTTTCCAGCACCAGCTTCCAGTTGGCTTTCTCCAGCAAGGTGGTTTGCACCGCCACCTTGGTGTTCTCCATGTCGTACGGTTCCATGTAGTGGTCGAGCGTCGCCAGGAACTCGTCGATCGCCGGCGGGTTCTGCGCCAGACTGATGAAGATGTAGCCACCCGCGACTTTGACATTGACCGGCTTGAGGCCGTACTCCTTCATGTCGAAATCGGCGCCCATTTCGGTGCCGGCAAACAACAGGCGGCCATCGAGCTCGTAGGTCCACTGGTGGTAGTGGCAGACCAGCTTGGCGACCTTGCCCTTCTCGCTGGTGCACAGCCGCGAGCCGCGGTGGCGGCAGACGTTGTGGAATGCATGCACCTTGCCTTCGGCGCCACGGATGACAATGATCGGGTTTTTGCCGACCTGCAGGGTGAGGAAGTTGCCCTTGGTCGGGATCTCGCAGGTCATGCCTGCGATCAGCCATTCCTTCTGGAAAATTTCCTGCATGTCGATCTGAAACAGACGCTCGTCAGTGTAGAACGGCTGGGGCAGCGAGTAGGTGCGCTCGCGGGTCTGCAGCATCTCGGCGGTGGCCTTGCGTGCAGCTTCCAGTGGATCGCCCAGGCTCAGGGTTGCGGTGACGTCCATCGTTGTAATCCTCAAGGCCGATAAAGGCCGGCGAAAGGTGGCTAATCGTTGTTTTAGTGCCGCAAGGCAGGTGCAGAAAACATCAGGTCTAGTTGCCGTGGAGTGTGCGATCAAGGGCGCCTTGAGCCGTATCCATGGGCGACATGGCCGAATCGAATTCCGACGCGCCAGCCCTTGTCGTGCGGGGCTGGTCGCGATAAGCACGCCGATGTCGCTGATGGGAATGTGCCGGGCCACGGCCTTGAGCATTATCGGAGCCATAAAAGGCCGGTAGTCGGCCGCGGGAGAACAACATGTCCGAAACATTCCTCAACCCGGTCAGCACCCAGACCTGGGCCAACGGCCGCCACATCGTGCGCTGCGTCAAGGTCATCCAGGAAACCTGGGATGTGCGCACCTTCTGCTTCATGGCCGACCAGCCGATCATGTTCTTCTTCAAGCCCGGCCAGTTCGTCACCCTGGAGCTTGAGATCGAAGGCAAGCAGGTGATGCGCTCGTACACCATCTCCAGCTCGCCGTCGGTGCCGTACAGCTTCTCGATCACGGTCAAGCGGGTACCGGGTGGGCATGTTTCCAACTACCTGCACGACACCATGCACGAAGGCGCCGAACTGCCGGTGCACGGTCCGGTCGGCTTGTTCAACGCAATCGATTTCCCGGCACCAAAGGTGCTCTACCTCAGCGGTGGCGTCGGTATTACCCCGGTGATGTCGATGGCGCGCTGGTTCTACGACACCAACGCCAACGTCGACATGGTGTTCGTCCACAGCGCGCGTTCACCGAAGGACATCATCTACCACCGCGAGTTGGAGCAGATGGCCTCGCGCATCCCCAACTTCAGCCTGCACATCATTTGTGAAAAGCACGGGCTGGGCGAGCCGTGGGCAGGCTATCGGGGCTATCTGAACCAGCGCCTGATGGAGCTGATCGCCCCGGATTACATGGAGCGCGTGGTGTTCTGCTGCGGGCCTACGCCGTACATGAGCGCGGTCAAGCGCATGCTCGAGGCGGTCGGCTTCGACATGAACAACTACCACGAGGAGTCGTTTGGTGCGACCCCGGCAGAGGCCAAGGCCGACGCTGTCGAGCACGCCGAACAGGCAGCCGATGCACCGGAAGTGGATCTGTCCGATCTGAACCTGGTGGAATTCGTCGGCAGCGACAAGAGCATCCGCGTGGCCCCGGGCGAGACCGTGCATGCGGCGGCGGCCAAGGTTGGCCTGATGATCCCGAAAGCCTGCGGCATGGGCATCTGCGGCACCTGCAAGGTGCTCAAGCTGGGCGGCGAAGTGGACATGGAGCACAACGGTGGCATCACCGAAGAGGACGAAGCCGAGGGCTACATCCTCTCCTGCTGCAGCGTGCCGCGCGGCGACGTGCGTATCGAGTACTAAGCCGAGGCCGCTTGGGCCCTGCAGCCTGGGTCAGACGCGGAAGCGTGCAACCAGGCTGCTGAGGTCGACGGCCAGACGCGACAGCTCGGCACTCGCCGCGCTGGTCTGGTGTGCACCCGTGGCGCTTTGCACCGACAGGTCGTTGATGTTGACCAGGTTGCGGTCGACTTCACGGGCGACCTGAGCCTGTTCTTCCGCCGCACTGGCGATGACCAGGTTGCGCTCGTTGATGTGCGCTACTGCCGTGGCGATGGTGTCCAGCGCCAGGCCCGCGCCGCGGGCGATGTTCAGGGTTGATTCGGCGCGTTCGGTGCTGGTGCGCATCGAGTCGACCGCCTGGCCGGTGCCGCCCTGGATGGTGCCGATCATGCGCTCGATCTCGCTGGTCGACTGCTGGGTGCGATGCGCCAGCGCACGCACTTCGTCAGCTACCACGGCAAAACCACGCCCGGCCTCACCGGCCCGCGCTGCCTCGATGGCGGCGTTGAGGGCGAGCAGGTTGGTCTGATCGGCCAGGCCGCGAATCACGTCGAGTACCTTGCCGATATCCCGCGACTGTTCAGCCAGGTGAGTGATCAGCTTGGCAGTGCCCTGGACGTCACCGCTCATGCGCTCGATAGCGCTGACGGTTTCCATTACCAGGTCACGGCCATCGCTGGTCGAACGGCTGGCTTCGGCCGAAGCCTCCGAGGTGCTGACGGCATTGCGCGCCACTTCTTCGACCGCGCTGGTCATCTCTGTTACGGCAGTGGCGGCTTGTTCGATTTCGGCGTTCTGCTGCTGCAGGCCGCGCGCGCTTTCGTCGGTCACGCTGTTGAGCTCTTCGGCCGCCGAGGCGAGCTGGGTAGAGGAGCCGGAAATAAGGTGCAGGGTGTCGCGCAGCTTTTCCTGCATGCGTGCCATGGCCCGCTGCAGGCGCGCTGCTTCGTCGCTGCCTTCGGCGCGAATGGTGTGGGTGAGGTCGCCATCGGCTACTTGTTCGGCGGCCTGCAAGGCCTCTTCGATCGGCTTGACGATGCTGCGGGTCAGCAGCAGTGCGCAGACCAGGGTCAGCACGGTAGCGACGATGAGCAGGCCGATCACCAGGGTGAACGCCGTGCTGTACTGGTTGGCGGCGGTGGCGTTGGCGTTGCGCGCCTGCTCGGTGTTCATTTCCAGCAGGGTGTTCATGACCTTGTTGATCTGCTCGGAGTTGGTCAGCAGGTCGCGGTTGAGCAGGTCGGCCAGTTCGTCGATGCGATTGGTCTGGCTCAGGCTGCGCATGCGGGTTTCCAGCTGGCGGTACTGGGTCAGCAATTGGCCGTACTGATCGAACGCGGCTTGTTCTTCGGCGGCGACGATAAACGTCTGGTAACGGCTCTGGGCCTTGTCGATCTGTGCATTGCGCTCGTCCAGCAGGCGCAGGGTGTCTTGCTGAGTGGCCGGGTCACGATTGACCAACAGGCGATAGGACAGCGTACGCAAGCGCAGGCTCAGCGCGGTCAGCTCATCGAGGGTCTTGATGCTCGGCACGTTGATGCTTTCGATGGCGACACCCGCCTGGCGAATTTTGCCCATCTGGATCAGCGAAAATACGCCAAGGCCAAGCATCAATGCGCCGATCAAGGCAAACCCGAGCAAGGCGCGCGGGGCGATATTCATATTGCGTAGCGACATGATTTGGACAATCCAGGCAAGGTAAGGGGGCGCGCAATCCTTGCGTCGGGATGAGACCTGTATGGCTATCGGTCGTGACCGGCCAGTCTTGAGTGCGATGAGCAAAAGCCCGAGTTGGCCGCGACAAATCCTGACCGGCGGTTGACCCAGGCCGGAACAAGGTGGCCGATCCCCTGTCAATCTGGCCTGGCTGAAGCCTTTTGACCCGATATTTAATGGCGGGGGCGCGTGCTTTTCTTTATCGTGTGCGCCCTCTGCAACAACCCGAGATAGACATACCCCATGTTGGAAACTTCCCTGAATCAACTCGAGCAACTGGTCAACGACCTGATGCAGAAAAACACCCAGCTGAGCGAGCAGAACGCTGCCATCGCCCAGGAACTGGCCCAGGCCAAGGAAGATAACGACAGCCTGCAGCTGTCGCTGATGGAACAGGAAGAGAAACACGGCGCCGCTGCTGCGCGTATCCAGGCGCTGGTTGAGCGCGCCAGCGCAGGTGTCGTCAACGCATGAAACTGCAAGCGCAGCCGATCAATGTCGTGTCGATTCTGGGTATCGACTATTCGATCAAAGCCCCTGAAGGCCAGGAAGAGACCCTCTCGCAGGCTGTGCGGATGCTTAACACCGCCCTCAACGAAACCAAGCGCCAGTACCCGACCCTGATCGGTGACAAGCTGCTGGTTCTGGCGGCGCTGAACCTGTGCTCGCGGCAGATCGAACTGCAAAAAGAGCATCAAGTGACGCTCGCGCGCACCCAGGCGCAGATCGATGCCACGGTAGATGCCATCGCACGCACCATCGGCGAGCAGTAAAGCACTAGCCAGCAGGCAAATTTCGAGCGGGGAACAGCCATGCGGTGACGCGTGGCTGTTCCCCGTTTTGCGTTAAGCGTTTGTCGATGATTACTGGATTGAATGGATACGTAAGTGTATACAATCTCCCAAAACAAGAATCCTGGGGGAGGGAAACGTATGCGTATCTGGCGGCGAAGTATCCAGTTGCAGTTGATCGCAGGCATGGGCGCAGCCCTGTTGGTGAGCATCCTGGTGGTGGTTGCGATCTATACCGTGGCGCTCAATCGCCTGACCGAGCGCTATCTGCTGGACACTGCGCTGCCGGCCAGCATCGAGGCCATCCGCAACGATATCGAGCGCATGCTCAGCCAGCCGCTGGTGGCGGCCGCCGATATCGCTGGCAATACCCTGCTGCGTGACTGGCTCGCTGCCGGTGAGAATCCCGCGGAGGCGGCGCGCTTCGTTGAATACCTGGAGGCTGCCAAGCAGCGCAACCATGCGTTTACCGCGTTGTTCGCCGCCACTGCCAGCGGCCACTACTACAACGAGAAAGGCCTGGATCGCACCCTTAGCCGGCAGAACCCCAAGGACCAGTGGTTCTATGGCTACATCGACAGTGGTGCCGAGCGGCTGATCAATATCGACGTGGATGGTGCCACCGGCGAGGTGGCGCTGTTCATCGACTACCGCATCGAAAAGGCCGGGCAACTGGTCGGCATCGCCGGCATGGGCTTGCGCCTGACCGAGTTGTCCAGGCTGATCCACGACTTCAGCTTTGGCGAGCAGGGCAGGGTCATGCTGGTGCGCAACGACGGCCTGATCCAGGTCCACCCGGACAACCAATACAGCGCCAAACGCACGCTTTCCGAACAGGTCGGTGGCGACGCCGCCAAGCTTTTACTGGGGCAGGGCGCAGGCCTGCAACGTAGCCAGTTCGAACGTGACGGCGAGCAGTATCTGGCCCTGAGCCTGCCGCTGCGTGATCTCAACTGGACGCTGGTGGCCGAAGTGCCGCAGGCGCAGATCTACGCGCAGATGCGCCAGGCGGTGTGGCTGACCAGCTTGATCGGTGGGGCAGTCGCTTTGCTGTCATTGCTGTTGGTGGTGCTGCTGGCACGCGGGTTGGTGCGCCCGATCCGCCAGGTGACCACGGCGCTGGTGCAGATCGGTGGCGGCGCCGGCGACCTGAGCCATCGCCTGGATGATTCCCGCGAGGATGAACTGGGTGACCTGGCTCGCGGCTTCAACCGCTTTCTCGACAGCCAGCGGGCGCTGATCGCCGAGGTGTTGAGCACTACCGAGCGCCTGCACCGCTCGGTCGAGCAGGTAACGCAGGTGGTCGGCAACACCGCTGACCGCTCGGAACGCCAGCAACAGATGACCGAGATGGTTGCTACCGCCGTGCACCAGATGGGCCTGACTGTGCAGGATGTTGCGCAAAACGCCGGGCATGCGGCGTACGCCTCGCAGTCGGCACGTGACGAAGCGGTGCAGGCGCGCGCACAAGTGCAACAGTCGGTACAGGGCATCCACGGCATGTCCGGTGAAATCAGCCGGGCTGCCGAGGCGGTGGGCCAGTTGGCGCAGGAAGTGGCCTCGATCGATGAGGTGCTGGCGGTGATTCGCAGCGTTTCCGAGCAGACCAACCTGCTCGCCCTCAATGCGGCCATCGAGGCAGCCCGCGCCGGTGAAATGGGCCGTGGCTTTGCCGTGGTCGCCGATGAAGTGCGCACCCTGGCCCGGCGCACGCAGCTGTCGACCGATCAGGTGCAGCAGATGATTCAGCGCCTCAAGCAGGGCGCCGGCGTGGCTGTGACGTCAATGCAGGCCGGCCAGCTGGCCACCGGTAGCGGGGTTGAAGCAAGCCAGCGCACCGGCACCTCGCTAGGGGCGATCACCGATCAGGTCGAGCGCATCAGTGACATGAACCAGCAGGTGGCCACCGCGACCGAGCAGCAGTCAGCGGTGACTGAAGAGATCAATCGCAACGTGCAGGGGATTTCTGACCTGGCGCGGCAGACCGCCGCCGAGGTGCTTGGTTGTCGCGAGGAATGCCAGACACTGCGCCGCCTGGCCGATGACTTGGCGCGGCAGATGGGTGGTTTCAGGCTTTAAGGTGATGCGTCGGGAGCGTGCACAGTAGCCGGGGTATTTTGTGGTGTTGCACAAATCCCGGGGCCGCTGCGCAGCCCTTTCGCGACACGAGGCCGCTCCTACAGGACCCCGCCGTATCTAAGACGTGCGCTGCTGTAGGAGCGGCCTTGTGTCGCGAAAGGGGCGCGTAGCGGCCCCGACATTGTGTGGTGGTGCACAAATCGCCGGGCCCGCGTTGCGGGCCTTTCACGACACAAGGCCGCTCCTACAGGGGGGTGGCTGCCACGACGGCGCGGATATCTGCCGCCAGCTCACGCACGCGCGTGAGCTCGGTGTCCCACGAGCACATGAAGCGTGCGCCGCCGCTGCCAATGAAGGTATAGAAGCGCCAGCCCTTGTTGCGCAGCGCCTCGAGCGCCGGCTCCGGCATCTGCAGGAACACCCCGTTGGCTTCCACCGGGAACATCAGCTTTACCTGCGGCAGGTCGCTGACCAGCGAGGCCAGTAACTGCGCGCAGTGGTTGGCGTGGTTGCCATGGCGCAGCCAGGCGCCGTCTTCCAGCAGGCCCACCCAGGGCGCGGAGAGGAAGCGCATCTTCGATGCCAGTTGGCCGGCCTGTTTGCAGCGGTAGTCGAAGTCTTCGGCCAGCTCGCGATTGAAGAACAGGATCGCTTCGCCCACGGCCATGCCGTTCTTGGTGCCGCCGAAGCACAGCACGTCGACGCCGGCCTTCCAGGTCAGCTCGGCGGGCGAGCAGCCGAGGAACGAGCAGGCATTGGTAAAGCGCGCGCCGTCCATGTGCAGGTTGAGGCCCAGCTCCTTGCAGGTGGCGCTGATCGCCTTGAGCTCGTCGGGGCGGTACACGGTGCCGACTTCGGTGGCCTGGGTGAGGGTCACCACGCGTGGTTTCGGGTAATGAATGTCCTGGCGTTTGAGCGCCACTTCGCGGATCGACTCAGGCGTCAGCTTGCCGTTGACGCTGGGGGCGGTGAGCAGCTTGGAGCCGTTCGAGAAAAACTCCGGAGCGCCGCATTCGTCGGTTTCGACGTGAGCAGTCTCTGAACAGATCACGCTGTGATAGCTCTGGCACAAAGAGGCCAGGGCCAACGAGTTGGCCGCGGTGCCGTTGAAGGCGAAGAACACTTCGCAGTCGGTTTCGAAGATCTTGCGAAAGTACGCCGCCGCACGCTCGGTCCACTGATCGTCGCCGTAGGCGCGCTCGTGGCCCTGATTGGCCTTGGCCATCGCCGCCCAGGCTTCGGGGCAGATGCCGGAATAGTTGTCGCTGGCGAATTGCTGGCTGTTATCTGTCATGACACGGTCCTGTGAACGACGCAGAGATGCACTCTAAACGATCATTTACCCGGTTGCCTATACAACCGTGCACGGCGCAATTGCCCGGCCCGCCGGCGGCTCAAGCACGCGGGCTCAGGCAAATGGCTGATTCTGGCAAGCATGCCCGCCCGCGACAGCTCAACTGCGAATGTCGTAAACGCGCCATTGCAAGGCGTGCGCAGGCATCTGACCCACCCGCCGCAGTCATACCATCGGCACAAAGGGGCACTGAACCCTACTGACAAAAAATGATCGCTGCCGGGAGACACATGATGTTCAGCAAGCAAGACCAGATCCAGGGTTACGACGACGCGCTGCTGGCGGCGATGAATGCCGAAGAACAACGTCAGGAAGATCACATCGAGCTGATCGCTTCGGAAAACTACACCAGCAAGCGCGTGATGCAGGCCCAGGGCAGCGGCCTCACCAACAAATACGCCGAAGGCTATCCGGGCAAGCGCTACTACGGCGGTTGCGAGCACGTCGACAAGGTCGAGGCACTGGCCATCGAGCGCGCCAAGCAATTGTTCGGTGCCGACTACGCCAACGTCCAGCCGCACTCCGGCTCGTCGGCCAACAGCGCCGTGTACCTGGCCCTGCTGCAGGCCGGTGACACCATTCTGGGCATGAGCCTGGCCCACGGCGGCCACCTCACTCATGGTGCCAAGGTGTCGTCCTCGGGCAAGCTGTACAACGCGGTGCAATACGGCATCAACACCGACACCGGCCTGATCGACTACGACGAAGTCGAGCGCCTGGCGGTCGAGCATCAGCCGAAGATGATCGTTGCCGGCTTCTCGGCTTACTCCAAGACCCTCGACTTCCCGCGCTTCCGCGCCATTGCCGACAAGGTCGGCGCGCTGCTGTTCGTCGACATGGCCCACGTTGCCGGCCTGGTTGCCGCTGGCCTGTACCCGAACCCGCTGCCATATGCCGACGTGGTCACCACCACTACTCACAAGACCCTACGCGGTCCACGTGGTGGCCTGATCCTGGCCAAGGCCAACCCGGACATCGAGAAAAAGCTCAACGCTGCAGTCTTCCCCGGCGCCCAGGGCGGCCCGCTGATGCACGTCATCGCCGGCAAGGCAGTGTGCTTCAAGGAAGCGCAGGAGCCAGGTTTCAAGCAGTACCAGCAGCAGGTCATCGACAACGCCCAGGCCATGGCCGAAGTGTTCATCAAGCGCGGTTATGACGTGGTGTCCGGCGGTACCGACAACCACCTGTTCCTGGTCAGCCTGATCCGTCAGGGCCTGACCGGCAAGGACGCTGACGCAGCCCTGGGCCGCGCGCACATCACCGTCAACAAGAACGCCGTACCCAACGACCCGCAGTCGCCGTTCGTTACCTCGGGCCTGCGCATCGGCACCCCGGCGGTCACAACCCGCGGTTTCAAGGTGGCTCAGTGCGTGGCACTGGCCGGCTGGATCTGCGATGTCCTCGACAACCTGGGCGACGCCGACGTCGAAGCCGACGTTGCCAAGCAGGTCGCCGCACTGTGCGCCGACTTCCCGGTTTACCGCTGAGTGGAGTAACAGACAATGGAACGCTATTCGGGCTTCGGCCTTTTCAAACACTCCCTCAGCCACCACGAAAACTGGCAGCGCATGTGGCGCACGCCGACCCCGAAAAAGGTCTATGACGTGGTGATCGTGGGCGGCGGCGGGCATGGCCTGGCCACTGCCTACTACCTGGCCAAGGTGCACGGCATCACCAACGTTGCCGTGGTCGAAAAAGGCTGGCTGGGCGGCGGCAACACTGCGCGTAACACCACCATCGTGCGCTCCAACTACCTGTGGGACGAGTCGGCCAAGCTCTACGAGCACGCCATGAAACTGTGGGAAGGCCTGTCGCAGGACATCAACTACAACGTGATGTTCTCCCAGCGCGGCGTCTACAACCTTTGCCACACCCTGCAGGACATCCGTGATTCGGAGCGTCGGGTCAGCGCCAACCGCCTCAATGGCGTCGACGGCGAGCTGCTCAATACCGACCAGGTCGCGGCCGAAATCCCGTACCTGGACTGCTCGAAAAACACCCGCTATCCGATCCTCGGTGCAACCGTTCAGCGCCGTGGCGGCGTGGCCCGTCACGATGCCGTGGCGTGGGGCTTTGCCCGCGCTGCCGACGCTTTGGGCGTCGACCTGATTCAACAGACCGAAGTGACCGGCTTCCGTAAGGAAAACGGCGCGGTGATTGGTGTCGAGACCAACAAGGGCTTCATCGGCGCCAAGCGCGTCGGCGTGGTCACTGCCGGTAACTCCGGGCACATGGCGCGCCTGGCCGGCTTCCGTCTGCCGCTCGAGTCGCACCCGCTGCAGGCGCTGGTTTCCGAGCCGATCAAGCCAATTATCGACAGCGTGATCATGTCCAACGCGGTCCACGGCTACATCAGCCAGTCGGACAAAGGCGACTTGGTCATCGGCGCCGGTATCGACAGCTGGGTTGGCTATGGCCAGCGCGGTTCGTATCCGGTGATCGAACATACCCTGCAGGCGATCGTCGAGATGTTCCCGATCCTCTCGCGGGTACGCATGAACCGCCAATGGGGCGGCATCGTCGACACCTGCCCGGACGCCTGCCCGATCATCTCCAAGACCCCGGTGAAGAACCTGTTCTTCAACTGCGGCTGGGGCACCGGCGGCTTCAAGGCCACCCCAGGCTCAGGCAACGTGTTTGCCGCAAGCCTGGCCAAAGGCGAAATGCACCCACTGGCTGCGCCATTCTCCATCGACCGCTTCTACAACGGTGCGCTGATCGATGAACACGGCGCTGCGGCCGTCGCCCACTAATCGGAGACAATCGTCATGTTGCATATTTTCTGTCCCCACTGCGGCGAGCTGCGCTCCGAAGAAGAGTTTCACGCCTCAGGCCAGGCCCATATTGCCCGCCCGCTCGATCCGGCGGCTTGCTCCGACGAGGAGTGGGGCACCTACATGTTCTTCCGCGACAACCCGCGTGGCATTCACCACGAACTGTGGGACCACGTTGCCGGTTGCCGTCAGTATTTCAACGTCACCCGCGACACCGTGACCTACGAGATTCTGGAAACCTACAAGATCGGCGAGAAGCCGCAGATCACTGCCGCCAGCAAGGCTAGCGCCGCGCCGTCGACCGTCAAAGGCCTGGGGGAAAAAGTATGAGCCAGAGTTATCGCCTCGCCAGCGGCGGCCGTGTCAACCGCGGCAAAGTCCTCAATTTCAGCTTCAACGGCAAGACCTATCAGGGTTACGAAGGTGACAGCCTGGCAGCCGCGTTGCTCGCCAACGGTGTCGATGTGGTCGGCCGCAGCTTCAAGTATTCGCGGCCTCGCGGGATCATCGCGGCCGGCACCGAAGAGCCGAATGCGATCCTGCAGATCGGTTCCAGCGAAGCCACCCAGATCCCCAACGTGCGCGCCACTCAGCAGCCGCTGTACGCCGGCCTGGTCGCGACCAGCACCAACGGCTGGCCGAACGTCAACAACGACGTGATGGGCATCCTCGGCAAGGTCGGTGGCAGCATGATGCCGCCGGGCTTCTACTACAAAACCTTCATGTACCCGAAATCGTTCTGGATGACTTACGAGAAGTACATCCGCAAAGCCGCCGGCCTCGGTCGCGCGCCGCTGCAGAACGACCCGGACAGCTACGACTACATGAACCACCACTGTGACGTGCTGATCGTCGGTGCTGGCCCTGCCGGCCTGGCCGCAGCGCTGGCCGCTGGCCGCAGCGGTGCGCGGGTGATCATCGCCGATGAGCAGGAAGAGTTCGGCGGCAGCCTGCTCGACAGCCGCGAGACCCTCGATGGCAAGCCTGCCACTGATTGGGTCGCAGCTACCGTGGCCGAGCTGCAAGGCATGGCTGAAGTGCTGGTACTGCCACGCGCTACCGTCAACGGCTACCACGACCATAACTTCCTGACCATTCACGAGCGCCTGACCGACCACCTCGGTGACCGCGCGCCGATTGGCCAGGTCCGTCATCGCGTCCACCGTGTGCGTGCCAAGCAAGTTGTACTGGCTGCTGGCGCCCACGAGCGTCCGCTGGTGTATGGCAACAACGATGTGCCGGGCAACATGCTTGCCGGTGCTGTATCGACCTACGTGCGCCGCTATGGCGTGGCGCCTGGGCGCAAGCTGGTGCTGTCGACCAACAACGACCACGCCTACCGCGTTGCGCTGGACTGGCACGATGCCGGCCTGCAAGTGGTGGCGATCGCCGATGCGCGGCACAACCCACGCGGTTCGCTGGTGGAAGAAGCACGCGCCAAGGGCATTCGCATCCTCACTTCCAGTGCTGTGGTTGAAGCGACTGGCAGCAAGCATGTGACCGGTGCCCGGGTTGCCGCCATCGACGCCCAGGCGTTCACCGTGACCAGCCCTGGCGAAACCCTGGCCTGCGACCTGATCGCGACCTCCGGCGGCTACAGCCCGATCGTCCACCTGGCCTCGCACCTTGGCGGGCGTCCGGTATGGCGTGAAGACATCCTCGGTTTCGTCCCGGGTGATGCGCCGCAAAAACGCGTCTGCGTTGGCGGCATGAATGGCGTCTACCCGCTCGGTGATGTCCTGGCCGATGGTTTCGAAGGTGGCGTGCGCGCTGCTACCGAAGCTGGCTTCAAGGCCGTGGTTGGGACCCTGCCCAAAGCCGTCCAGCGCACTGAAGAGGCTACCCTGGCGTTGTTCCAGGTGCCGCATGACAAAGGCACTCGTGGGCCGAAGCAGTTCGTTGACCAACAGAACGACGTCACCGCTGCCGGCATCGAGCTGGCGACCCGTGAAGGCTTCGAGTCGGTCGAGCACGTCAAGCGCTACACCGCGCTGGGCTTTGGTACCGACCAGGGCAAGCTGGGCAACATCAACGGTCTGGCCATCGCTGCCCGTTCGCTGGGTATCAGCATTGCGCAAATGGGCACCACCATGTTCCGCCCCAACTACACGCCGGTTACCTTCGGTGCGGTAGCGGGTCGTCACTGTGGCCACCTGTTCGAACCGGTACGCTTCACCGCGCTGCATTCCTGGCACGTGAAAAACGGCGCCGAGTTCGAGGATGTCGGCCAGTGGAAACGTCCGTGGTACTTCCCTAAACCCGGTGAAGACATCCACGCTGCAGTTGAGCGTGAGTGCAAGGCAGTGCGCGACAGCGTCGGCCTGCTGGACGCCTCGACCCTGGGCAAGATCGACATTCAGGGCCCGGATGCGCGTGAGTTCCTCAACCGTATCTACACCAACGCCTGGACCAAGCTCGATGTGGGCAAGGCCCGTTATGGCCTGATGTGCAAGGAAGACGGCATGGTCTTCGACGACGGCGTGACCGCCTGCGTCGGCGACAATCACTTCATCATGACCACCACCACTGGCGGCGCCGCGCGCGTGCTGGGCTGGATGGAGCTGTACCTGCAGACCGAATGGCCGGAACTGAAGGTGTACTTCACCTCGGTCACCGACCACTGGGCAACCATGACCTTGTCTGGCCCCAACAGCCGCAAGCTGCTGGCCGAGATCAGCGACATCGACCTGGACAAGGACGCCTTCCCGTTCATGACCTGGAAGGAAGGCACCGTTGGCGGCGTGCCGGCGCGGGTGTTCCGCATCTCGTTCACCGGTGAGCTGTCGTACGAAGTCAACGTCCAGGCCAACTACGCCATGGGTGTGCTGGAGAAGATCGTTGCCGCTGGCAAACAGTACAACCTGACCCCGTATGGCACCGAGACCATGCACGTGCTGCGTGCCGAGAAGGGCTTCATCATCGTTGGCCAGGATACCGATGGCTCGATGAACGCCGACGACCTCAACATGAGCTGGTGTGTCGGGCGCAACAAGCCGTACTCGTGGATCGGCCTGCGTGGCATGAACCGCGAAGACTGCCTGCGCGAAGACCGCAAGCAACTGGTCGGGCTCAAGCCGATCAACCCCAAGCAGTGGCTGCCGGAAGGCGCTCAGCTGGTGTTTGATCCCAAGCAGCCGATCCCAATGGACATGGTCGGTCACGTCACCTCCAGCTATGCCTCCAACTCCCTGGGCTATTCGTTTGCCATGGGTGTGGTCAAGGGTGGTCTCAAGCGCATGGGTGAGCGGGTGTATTCGCCGCAGGCCGATGGCAGCGTGATCGAAGCAGAGATTGTGTCTTCGGTGTTCTTCGATCCGAAGGGTGAGCGGCAGAACGTCTGACGCCAGACCGATGCTCAACTCTCGTGGCCGCGGCCGAGCGCCGCTGCCACGCCTGAACACAAGAATTCAAGGCAGGTAACAATGAGCGCTATCAACGTCTTCCAGCAAAACCCCGGCGCCGAGGCCAAGGCCCAGACGCCGCTGCACCATGCAGACCTCGCCAGCCTGGTGGGCAAGGGCCGCAACAACGCAGGTGTGACCCTGCGCGAGAAAAAACTGCTCGGTCATCTGACCTTGCGTGGCGACGGCCATGATCCGGCCTTTGCCAGTGGTGTACACAAGGCCCTCGGCCTGGAGCTGCCGGTGGCGCTGACCGTGGTCGCCAAGGGCGAGACCTCGCTGCAGTGGGTAGGCCCGGATGAGTGGCTGCTGATCGTCCCGGGCGGGCAGGAATTTGCGGTCGAGCAGCAACTGCGCGAAGCCCTGGCGGGTTTGCACATTCAGGTGGTCAATGTCAGCGGCGGGCAGACCCTGCTCGAGCTGCAGGGCGCCAATGTGCGCGACGTGCTGATGAAATCCACCAGCTATGATGTACATCCAAACAACTTCCCGGTGGGCAAGGCGGTCGGCACGGTGTTCGCCAAGTCGCAGTTGGTGATCCGCCGCACCGGTGAAGACACCTGGGAACTGGTGATTCGCCGCAGCTTCGCCGATTACTGGTGGATGTGGCTGCAGGACGCCTCGGCTGAATACGGCCTGAGCATCGAAGCCTAAGGAGAGACACATGAGTCGGGCACCGGATACCTGGATTCTCACCGCCGACTGCCCGAGCATGCTCGGCACTGTCGATGTGGTGACGCGGTTTCTCTACGAGCAGCGTTGCTATGTCACCGAGCACCACTCCTTCGATGATCGGCTGTCGGGGCGCTTCTTCATTCGCGTCGAGTTCCGCCAGCCAGATGATTTCGATGAAGCGGGTTTCCGTGATGGCCTGGCCGAGCGCAGCGATGCGTTTGGCATGACCTTCGAGCTGACCGCACCCAATCACCGCCCCAAGGTGGTGATCATGGTGTCCAAGGCCGATCACTGCCTAAACGACCTGCTGTATCGCCAGCGCATCGGCCAGTTGGGCATGGAAGTGGTCGCGGTGATCTCCAACCACCCCGATCTGGAGCCGCTGGCGCAGTGGCACAAGATCCCTTATTACCACTTTGCCCTCGATCCCAACGACAAGCCGGCGCAGGAGCGCAAGGTGCTCAAGGTGATCGAGGACAGTGGCGCCGAGCTGGTGATCCTGGCGCGCTACATGCAGGTGCTGTCGCCTGAGCTGTGCCGGCGTCTGGATGGCTGGGCGATCAATATCCATCACTCGTTGCTGCCGGGGTTCAAGGGCGCCAAGCCTTATCACCAGGCTTACAACAAGGGTGTGAAAATGGTCGGTGCCACTGCGCATTACATCAACAACGATCTTGATGAAGGGCCGATCATTGCCCAGGGCGTCGAGGTGGTGGATCACAGCCATTACCCGGAAGACCTGATTGCCAAGGGGCGCGATATCGAAGGGCTGACCTTGGCTCGGGCGGTGGGTTATCACATCGAGCGGCGGGTGTTTCTTAATGCCAATCGGACGGTGGTGCTTTGAGATTGCTGGGGCCGCGTTGCGGCCCTTTCGCGACACAAGGCCGCTCCTACGGCCAACTCGGTCCCCTGTAGGAGCGGCCTTGTGTCGCGAAAGGGTCGCGCAGCGGCCCCAGCAATCTCAGATCCCACCTGACGCCCGCTGACAAGCCACTGTCGTTTCCAGTCACAACCCCCAGCGCCCACAAGCCCACAATCCCCTCATTCCAGTAGTACATGCCGCCCATGGATGGCGGCGCTTCAACCAACGCTGCATAAGTACAATTCAAGCGAGGTAAGAGCATGTCTGGTAACCGTGGAGTGGTGTATCTCGGTGGCGGCAAAGTCGAGGTGCGAAACATTGACTACCCAAAAATGCAGGACCCACGCGGCAAGAAAATCGAGCACGGCGTGATCCTCAAGGTGGTCTCCACCAACATCTGCGGCTCAGACCAGCACATGGTTCGTGGCCGCACCACCGCCCAGGTGGGACTGGTCCTCGGCCATGAAATCACCGGCGAAATCATCGAGATGGGTCGTGATGTCGAGCGCATGAAGATCGGCGACCTGGTCTCGGTGCCGTTCAACGTCGCGTGCGGACGCTGCCGTTCCTGCAAGGAAATGCACACCGGCGTATGCCTGACCGTCAACCCGGCACGTGCCGGCGGCGCCTACGGTTATGTCGACATGGGTGACTGGACCGGCGGCCAGGCGGAGTACGTGCTGGTGCCCTACGCCGACTTCAACCTGCTGAAACTGCCGGATCGCGACAAGGCCATGGAGAAGATCCGTGACCTGACCTGCCTGTCGGACATTCTGCCCACCGGTTACCACGGTGCAGTCACCGCCGGCGTCGGCCCAGGCAGTACTGTCTACGTCGCAGGCGCCGGCCCGGTAGGCCTGGCCGCTGCAGCATCGGCCCGCCTGCTGGGTGCTGCCTGCGTAATCGTCGGCGACTTGAACCCGCTGCGCCTGGCCCATGCCAAGTCGCAGGGCTTCGAGGTGGTCGATCTGTCCAAGGACACCCCGCTGCATGAACAGATCATCGACATCCTCGGCGAGCCGGAAGTGGACTGTGCCGTCGATGCGGTAGGTTTCGAAGCGCGCGGCCACGGCCATGAAGGGGCCAAGCACGAAGCGCCGGCGACAGTCCTCAACTCGCTGATGCAGGTTACCCGTGTCGCCGGCAACATCGGTATCCCAGGCCTGTACGTAACCGAAGATCCGGGTGCAGTGGACGCCGCGGCCAAGATCGGCGCACTGAGCATCCGCTTTGGCCTGGGCTGGGCCAAGTCGCACAGCTTCCACACCGGCCAGACCCCTACCATGAAGTACAACCGCCAGTTGATGCAGGCGATCATGTGGGACCGGATCAACATCGCCGAGGTGGTGGGCGTGCAGGTGATCAACCTGGACCAGGCGCCGGAAGGGTACGGCGAATTCGATGCTGGCGTGCCGAAGAAATTCGTTATCGATCCGCATAAGACCTTTAGCGCTGCGTAAATTTTGGGGCCGCTCTGCGGCCCTTTCGCGACACAAGGCCGCTCCTACAACGACCGCGTAGTCTGGACGTGCGCGGTCCCTGTAGGAGCGGCCTTGTGTCGCGAAAGGGCTGCGAAGCAGCCCCAATGCCCCCCCCGGAACAAACCCCCAAAACCCCAGTCCAATGCCTCGTTTCCCAGGCCACTCCGGCCAACGAGGTCCCCCCGATGAAAGCGCTCACCCTGGCAACCCTGATGACCCTGGCTGCAAGCCCGGCGTTCGCCTTCAACCTCAATGACGCGGCCAACGCCGTGTCGGCCATGCAGACCCCCACCCAACAGGGCAAGGTGCAGGCCCCCGCTGAATCGGCCAACCTGCTCAACACCCTCGGCAGCCAACTGAACATCACCCCCGAACAAGCCATCGGCGGCGCTGGGGCAATGCTCGGCCTGGCCCGCAACAACCTCAGCACTGCCGATTATGGCCAGCTAACTCAGGCTGTACCTGGGCTGGATCTGCTCGCCGGGGCCAACGCACTCGGTGGTCTGGGTGGTTTGGGCGGCCTGCTCGGCAACGGTGGCGACAAGCAATCGGGCCTGAACAATGCCTTGGGCACCAACGTCGAGAACCGCAACGACCTCAATGACGCCTTCAAGGCGCTGGGTATGGATACCGGCATGATCGGCCAGTTTGCCCCGTTGATCCTGCAGTACCTCGGCCAGCAAGGCCTGGCCGGCTCGCTGCTGCAGAACCTGGGTAGCCTGTGGGGCTCGCCTGCGGCGGCTACCCCACCGTCGATCTAAGCCGCATAGGCCCCGGCAAGTGCGCCGGGGTCAGGCCAGCTCGGCGCGCAACTGCTCGATGCGCTGGTCCTTGTCCAGCCACAGCTGATTGACCCAGGCCTGCACGCGTTGGCGGAACTGCGGGTCATTTTCGTAATCGCCATTCCACAGGCTGGGGTCCAGCTCGTGCACCTGAATGTCGATAATCACCCGGCTGACGCTGCCGTTGAGCAAGTCCCAGAAGCCCGGCGCCTTGTTGCCGGGGTAGACGATGGTCACGTCCAGCAGCGCATCGAGCTGCTCACCCAGCGCTGCCAGCACAAACGCCACACCGCCGGCCTTGGGCTTGAGCAGATGCTTGAACGGCGATTGCTGTTCGCGGCGTTTGGCTTCAGTGAAACGGGTGCCTTCGAGGTAGTTGACCACGGTCACCGGCTGGCGCTTGAACAGCTCGCAGGCGGCCTTGGTAATTTCCAGATCCTTGCCTTTGAGCTCCGGGTGTTTCTCCAAATATGCCTTGCTGTAGCGCTTCATGAACGGGTAGTCCAGACCCCACCAGGCCAGGCCCAGCAGTGGCACCCAGATCAGCTCTTTTTTCAGGAAGAACTTGAAGAACGGCACGCGCCGGTTGAGGCTTTCGATCAACGCCGGGATGTCCACCCAGCTCTGGTGGTTGCTGACGCACAGATAGGACGTGTCAGTACGCAGGGTATCGACCCCACGCACGTCCCACTGAGTCGGCACGCACAGGGCAAAAATGGCCTTGTCGATGGCCGACCAGCTTTCGGCGAACCACATCACGGCGGCCGAGGCGTAGTCGCGGCCGCGCCCGGGCAGTACCAGCTTGAGCAGGGCGAACACCATCAATGGGCAGATCATCACCACGGTGTTGAGCAGGAGCAAAAGGCCGGTAACGATCCCGGTCAGCAGGCGACGCATAAAAACACTCTTGTTGTAAGAAATTGGCAGGTTGCAATGATAAGTGCGCTAAACGCCTACGCCAAACTTCCTGGATCAGCAGGGCCAGACAAATGTTTCACATTATGTTGAGTAAGCTTGGGCAACGAACCTATCCCGTTGTTGCAGTCTAAGCACTGTCTCGTATTTAGGAAGCCTGCCCTGTGAAATCGATGCTTGCCCTGTTGTCCTTGCTGGCCCTGCCGGTCATGGCCGCCGAGCCGACCCTGTATGGCCGTTACGAGTACATCTCGCTGCCGGAAATCGGCGGCCAGACGTTGAAGGCGAAGATGGACACCGGTGCCCTGACCGCCTCGCTGTCGGCCAAGGATATCGAGCGGTTTACCCGTGACGGTGAAGACTGGGTGCGCTTCCGCCTGGCGACCAAGGATGCCGATGGCAAGGTCTACGAGCACAAGGTGGCGCGTATCAGCAAGATCAAGGCGCGTGCCGACGAAGACGAAGAAGAGGGCGAAACCGCTGAGGCCGCCAAGCGTCCGGTGGTCGATCTGGAGCTGTGCCTGGGCGGCGAGAAGCGCACCGTCGAGGTCAACCTGACCGACCGCAGCAGCTTCAACTACCCGCTGCTGATCGGTGCCAAGGCGTTGCGTGAGTTCAAGGCGGCGGTCAACCCGGCGCGTAGATACACCGCAGGCCAGCCTGGCTGCTGAGACGGCGCCCACGGTTAGCCAACGGCAAGCTGCAAGCGCGAGCGGATCGGTGTAAGTTCTCGCCATCCGCTTCGTCTTGAAGCTTTCCGTATGAGGCTTGCAGCCAGACCGTGGCCCACATTCTTATTGTCGAAGACGAATCGGCGATTGCCGATACCCTGATCTATGCCCTGCAGGCCGACGGCCACAGCACCGAGTGGGTTTCGCTCGGCAGCGCTGCAGTCGAGCGCCAGCGCTTGCTGCCGGCGGACTTGGTGATTCTGGATATCGGCCTGCCCGACATCAGTGGCTTTGAAACCTGCCGCCAGTTACGCCGGTTCAGCGAAGTGCCGGTGATGTTCCTGAGTGCCCGTGACGCTGAAATCGACCGAGTGCTGGGCCTTGAGATCGGTGCCGACGACTACGTGGTCAAACCGTTCAGCCCGCGGGAAGTGGCGGCGCGGGTGCGGGCGATCCTCAAGCGCATGGCGCCGCGCAGCGAAACGCCCGCTGTGGCAACGCTGTTTCAGGTCGACACGCTGCGCATGCAGATCGTTTACCGCGGTATCAGCCTGGCCCTGACTCGTCACGAGTTTCGCCTGCTGCAGTGCCTGCTTGAGCAGCCGCAGCGGGTGTTCAGCCGCGAGCAGTTGCTCGACGCGCTGGGGGTAGCGGGGGACGCTGGCTACGAGCGCACCATCGACAGCCATATCAAGAGCCTGCGCGCCAAGCTGCGGCAGGTCGCCGCCGACGCCGAACCGATCCAGACCCACCGCGGCCTGGGCTATAGCTACAGCCCGGAACACGCCTGATGCGCCTGGGTATTCGCATCTTTCTGGTGTACTTCCTGTTTGTCGGGTTGGCTGGCTATTTTTTGCTCAATACCGTGCGTGAGCAGATCCGCCCGGTGGTGCGCCAGGCGTCTGAAGAAACCCTGGTCGACACTGCCAACCTGCTGGCGGAGATCCTCCATGACGACGTCAAGGCCGGCACGCTTGGCCAAAGCCGCTTGCCGCAGTTGCTTGAATCCTACGGCCAGCGTCGCCCTGGCGCGCAGATCTGGGGGCTGGCGAAGAATCAGGTCAGCCATCGCATCTATGTGACCGACGCAAATGGCATCGTCCTGCTCGACTCCGCCGGGGTCGATCTGGGCAAGGATTACTCACGTTGGAACGATGTCTACCTGACCTTGCACGGGCAATACGGTGCGCGCTCTTCACGCAGCGACCCGGATGACGAAAGCACCTCGGTGATGCACGTCGCGGCGCCGATCATGGATGCCGGCAAGATCATCGGCGTGGTCACCGTGGCCAAGCCCAACAGCTCGCTGCAGCCGTACATCGACCGCGCCGAGCGGCGCCTGCTCAATCTCGGCCTGGGCTTGATCATCCTTGGCCTGCTGGTCGGTGCGCTGTTGTCGTGGTGGCTGGCGCGCTCGCTGCGCAGGCTCACCCACTACGCCCAGGCGGTCAGCGCAGGCCAGCGCGCGGCGTTGCCGCATTACAAGGGCGGCGAGCTTGAACAGTTGGCCACCGCAGTCGAGCGGATGCGCACCGAGCTTGCTGGCAAGGCCTATGTCGAGCGCTATGTGCATACCCTGACCCACGAGCTGAAAAGCCCGCTGGCGGCGATTCGCGGTGCTTCCGAGCTGCTGCAGGGCGACATGCCCGCCGAGCAGCGGCTGCGTTTTGCCAGCAATATCGAGCGCGAGAGCGGGCGCTTGCAGCAGATGATCGAACGCTTGCTGAACCTGGCCCAGGTCGAGCAGATGCAGGCGCTGGAGGATGAGCAGGAGGTGGCGCTGGCGGCGCTGGTCGACGAGTTGCTGCTGGCCCACGCAGCGCGTATCGACAGCGCTGGCTTGCAGGTGCGCCAGCGGGTGCCGGCGGCGGTGCGGTTGCGTTGTGACCCGTACCTGATGCGCCAGGCATTGGCCAACCTGCTCGAGAACGCGCTGGATTTCACCCCGGCGGGTGGAGCGTTGCTGTTCGAGCTGGAGCAGGGCGGCGAGCGCGTGGCGCTGAGCCTGTTCAACCAGGGTGAGGCGATCCCGCAGTATGCGATCGGGCGCGTCAGCGAGCGCTTCTATTCGCTGCCGCGACCAGGCAGTGGGCGTAAGAGCAGTGGGCTGGGGCTGAATTTCGTGGCTGAGGTGATGCAGCTGCATGGTGGCGAGCTGGCGGTGGATAACGTCGAGGGTGGGGTGCGGGTGAGGTTGTGGCTGCCCTTGCGGCGTGTCTGTGAATTGCCGGGGCCGCGCTGCGGCCCTTTCGCGACACAAGGCCGCTCCTACAGGGGACCGCGCAAGACCCGGGCCTTGCGCTGATTGTGTAGGAGCGGCCTCGTGTCGCGAAAGGCCCGCACAGCGGGCCCGGCGGTTTCGGCAGCGAAGCTGATGTGTGCGGCTCACCCCAGCATCTCCACACAATCTCCACATTGGCTCCCTGCTGGCTCCACAGGCGCGGCACAGACTGTGCCGATCGCCAACGGAGCCCCTGCCCATGAACAAGACCCTGAGTTTCAAGCTCGGGATGATTGCCCTGCTGATGTTGCTGCTGTTGATCCCGCTGCTGATGATCGGCGGCCTGATCGAAGACCGTCAGAGCCTGCGCGATAATGTCCTGGCCGACATCGCCCAGAGCTCCAGCTTCGATCAGCTGATCTCCGGCCCACTGCTGGTGGTGCCATACCGCAAGTACGAGCGGCGCTGGATCGACAAGGACGGCCAGAGCGTACAGGAGACGGTCACCGTCAACGGCCAGCTGTACTTCCTGCCGGAGACGTTCGACGCGGACATCAACATCGATACCGAACTGCGTGCCCGCGGCATCTACCAGGCGCGGCTGTTCCACGCCAAGAGCCAGATAGCCGGACGCTTCAAGCTGCCCGAGCGTTGGGGCATCGACAAGGACTACGAGGACTACCGCTTCGACAAGCCGTTCCTGGTGGTCGGCATCAGCGACATCCGCGGCATCGAGAGCAACCTGGAGCTGCAGCTGGACGATCAACGCCTGCCTTTCGCTGCAGGTACCGGTCTGGACTGGATGCGCGGCGGTGTGCACGTGCCGTTGCCGCAGTTCGATGGCCAGCAGGCGCGTGAGTTCAGCTATGGCTTCGAGCTTGCCCTGCAAGGCACCGGGCAGCTGTACGTGCTGCCGATCGGGCGCAGCAGCAGTGTCGACATGCAGGCCAACTGGCCGCACCCAAGCTTTGTCGGCAGTTACTTGCCAAGCCGGCGCGAGATCAACGGTGAGGGCTTCAAGGCCCACTGGCAGACCTCGTTCTTTGCCACCAACCTGGAAGATGCCCTGCGCCAGTGTGCGACGGTCGCTGACTGTAGCGAGTACAAGCAGCGCACCTTTGGCGTGAGCTTTGTCGACCCGGTCGACCAGTACCTCAAGAGCGAGCGGGCGATCAAATATGCGCTGCTGTTCATTGCCCTGACCTTTGCCGGATTCTTCCTCTTCGAAGTGCTGAAAAACCTCAGCGTGCACCCGGTGCAGTACGTGCTGGTCGGCGTGGCGTTGGCGTTCTTCTACCTGCTGTTGCTGTCACTGTCCGAGCATCTGGGCTTTGGCCCGGCGTATGGTTTGTCGGCGTCAGCCTGTGTGCTGCTGATCGGCTTCTACCTCAGCCATGTGCTGCGCAGTGTCTGGCGCGGGTTGGGCTTTGCTGGCGGGCTGGCGGTGCTCTACGCGATGTTGTTCGGGCTGCTCAGCGCCGAAGACTATGCGCTGTTGATGGGCTCGCTGCTGTGCTTTGGCTTGCTCGGCGTGTTCATGGTGCTGACCCGGCGCCTGGACTGGTCGCGGGTGGGGAGGTCGGCATGAGGGAGGAACGTGAGCTGGGGCGCCGGCTGGCGCTGCAGATCGGCCTGCTGTTTGCGCCAGGCCAGCGTTGAAAGCGGGGCCGCATTGCGGCCCCTTTTGCCGTCAGTCAGGCAGCTGGCGCAGTGGCGCGCAGCGAAGGCCGCTGCGACACTTCGGCGTACCAGGCCGCCAGACCGGGCTGGCGCTCACGCCAGCCGAACTCAGGCTGGCGCAGGTCCAGATAACCCAGCGCGCAGGCAACGCCGATGGCGACCATGTCGAACCCGGAGATCAACTCGGCCAGATGCTCCTGCTCCAGGTTGGCCAGGCTGCGCCGGATCTTCTCGCTCTGCGCGTTGAGCCAGCCATCCCAGCGCTTGTCCTGCGGGCGCAGGAAACTCTCGTAGCGGCTCGATACCGCCGCATCCATGATCGCATCGGCCTGCGCCGCCAGGGTCAGCCGGCGCCAGCGGGCCGAGCCCTCACGCGGGATCAGCGGGGTGCCGACGTGCTGGCTGTCGAGGTACTCGCAGATCACCCGGCTGTCATGCAGCACAGTGCCGTCTTCCAGGCGCAGGGCCGGGATCTTGCCGATCGGGTTGTCCTGGTTAAGTTGCTCGTTGCCAGCCACCGGGCTGATATTCACTGCCTGCAACTGTACCCGCGGCAGTTGCCCGGTTTCGTGCAGCACCACCATGACCTTGCGCACGAACGGCGACAGCGGCGAGTGGAACAGGGTCATCGTGCTCATGGCCTGGCCTCAGTTGCCTTGCAGGCTGGGCGGCAGGCAGACGCCGGTGCCAGCGATGCCGCAGTAGCCGTTGGGGTTCTTGGCCAGATACTGCTGGTGGTAGGCCTCGGCGAAGTACACCGTTGGCGCCTGCTCGATCTCGGTGGTGATCGGGCCAAAGCCGGCCTTGTCCAGCTCAGCCTGATAGGCCGCTTTGCTCGCCTTGGCTTGCTCGAGCTGCTCGGGGCTGGTGCAGAAGATCGCCGAGCGGTACTGGGTGCCGACGTCGTTGCCCTGGCGCATGCCCTGGGTCGGATTGTGCAGCTCCCAGAACATCGCCAGTAGCTCCTGATAGCTGACCTTGTCTTTGTCGAACACCACCAGCACCACTTCGGTGTGGCCGGTCAGGCCCGAGCAGACCTCTTCGTAGGTCGGGTTCGGGGTGAAGCCGCCGGCATAGCCGACCACTGTGCTGACCACGCCTTCGCGTTGCCAGAAGCGGCGCTCGGCGCCCCAGAAGCAACCCAGGCCAAAGATGGCGAAGTCGACGTTCTGAAAGAACGGCCCAAGCAGCGGCGTCTCGTTGAAGACGTAGTGCATCTCGGGCAGGCTCATCGGCGTCTCGCGGCCAGGCAGGGCCTGTTCCGCAGTAGGCAGGACGTTTTTGTTCACCAGGATTTCCGAACGCAGGACCATGGCCGTTCCTCTGTAGATTCAGTAGATGTAGGCAGGGGCCGTCAGCGCGCTGCTGCAGCCCGAATGACTTGTATAGTGCCCGAGACTGAGCGCGCTGTCAGGCCACTGGTCCACGCGGATAGCGCTTGAGGCGCTCGACCAGTTCGCGGCCGGGGATTGGCCGGTCGAACAGGTAGCCCTGGCCGACGTCACAGCGATGGCGGCGCAGGAAGGCCAGCTGCGCAGGGGTCTCGATGCCCTCGGCGACGACCTTGAGCTTGAGGTTGTGAGCCATGGCCACCACCGCCGAGGTGATTTCCATGTCGTCCTGGTTGTCCGGGATTTCGTTGATGAAGCTGCGGTCGATCTTGATGATGTCGATCGGGAATTTCTTCAGGTAGCTCAGCGACGAATAGCCGGTACCGAAGTCGTCCATCGCCAGGGTCAGCCCCAAGGCCTTGAGTTCGATCAGTTGGCGGTGGGTGTCTTCGGTCGCCTCGAGCAGCAAGCCTTCGGTCAGCTCCAGTTCCAGCAAATGCGAAGGCAGGCCTTCTTCCTTGATGATCGAGCCGATCGAGCTGACCAGCTCCGGGTCGGAAAACTGCTTGGGCGAAAGGTTGATGGCCACGTGCAGATCACCCAGACCGGCGGCGCTCAGCTCAAGGCTCATGCGGCACGACTGGCGCACCACCCACTTGCCGATAGGGATGATCAGCCCGGTTTCTTCGGCCACGCTGATGAACTGATCCGGGCGGATCATGCCGCGCTCCGGGTGGTTCCAGCGCAGCAGCGCCTCCAGCCCGAGCAGGCGCCCGCTGCGCAGGCACAGCTTGGGCTGGTAGAACACCTCCAGCTCGTTCTGGGTCAGGGCGCGTCGCAGGTTGTTCTCGACGAACAGCTTGTAGCTGGCTTCGGCGTTGAGCACTTCGGTGAACACCTGTACCTGATGCTTGCCGTTGGCCTTGGCCTTGTGCAGGGCCAGGCCTGCGTTTTTCATCAGGGTCTGCGGGTCGCTGCCGTGCAGTGGTGCGCAGGCCAGGCCGACCGAGGCGGTGACGTTGATCAGCTGGTTGTCGACGAACATCGGCTTGTCGAGGGTGCGCAGCAGTTGCAGGGCAATGCTCTGGCCGCCCTCCAGGCTGGTGTGGTCGAGCAGCACGGCAAATTCGTTACTGGCAAAGCGCGCAAGGATGCCGCCGACGGTCAGGCTGTTGCGCAGGCGCCGGGCCAGGCTCACCAGCAGCTTGTCGCCGGTCTGGTGGCCAAGGCTGTCGTTGATCCGCTTGAAGTTGTCGATGTCGACCAGCAGCAGGCACAGCGAACTGGCGCTGTCGCGGCTGAAGCGCTCATCGAGGTTGCGAATGAACGCCGGGCGGTTGCCCAGATTGGTCAGGTTGTCGGTGTAGGCCAGGCGCTCGATGCGCTGCTGGGCCAGCTTGCTCTGGGTGACGTCTTCGTAGATGCCGATGTAGTGGGTCAACTCGCGGTTGTCGCCGTACACCTTGGAGATCGACAACTGGCCCCAGTAAGGTTCGAGGTTCTTGCGCCGGCTTTTGAATTCGCCCTGCCAGCTGTTGCCCATGTCCAGGCTCGACGGCGAATCGAACAGCAGCTCGCTGAGGTTTTCCAGCGCCGGCAGTTCGGACAAGCGATGGCCTTGGACCTCATCGGTGCTGTACTGGGTGATTGCGGTGAAACTTGGGTTGACGTACTCGACCACGCCGTCGCGGTTGACCAGCAAAAAGGCGCTGGCGCTTTGCTCGACCGCGCGCTGGAACAGGTGCAACGCGCTGGCAGCGGTACGCCGGTTGTGGTTGGTGATGACCTGGGCGAACTGGTCGGCGAGCTCGCCGGCAAAAGCGATTTCATCCGACTGCCAGGCTCGCGGCATGCCGGTCTGCTCCAGGCATAGCACGCCGACTACCTGGCCGTCGACGCGGATACTGGCGTCGAGCATGGCGTTGTCGGAGGCCGGGAACAGGCTCTGCGCCATGTCGCGGGTACGCGGGTCGTGGCTGGCATTGTGCGCGTCGATGGCGCGGCTGGCATGCAGCGCTTCGATGTAATCGGGAAACTGGCTGGCGTCGATTGGGGCCGGCAGGCGGTGCTCCTGATCAAGCCGGTACCAAGCGATGATCGGCTCCAGCTGCTGGTCATGCAGGTACCAGATGCTCGAGCAGTCGACGTTGTAGATTTCACAGGCGCTGCGGGTGATCAGCTCGGCGGCTTCGAGCAGCGAGTTGTCGGCGCTATAGCGCTGCCGCGCCAGGCGCAGAATCAAGTCTTGCTGGGCCCGTACCCGCTCCAGATGCTCGAGCTGTTCCTGCTGCGCGCGCTGGTTCAGCTGCAGGGCGATCTGCAGGCGGTTGTTGCGGGTTTCCAGGTCGCTGGCGGTCATGTTGATGCTGTCTTCGGCGTGATCATCGAGCACTGTCAGGTACCCGCGCAGCAACTGCCGGCCATGCTGCTTGTAGACTTCGCCGCACTCCAGCAAACGCAATGGCGCCGGGCCAACGTGCAGGGTGTAGCGCACCCGGTAATGACCACGGCGCGACAGCTGCAACTGGATCTCGTCATGCAGGCGATAGCGTGCTTCGGGCTCCATCAGGCTGGCATACGGCGAGCTGACCAACGCGCACAGCTCAGCGGCAGGCAGGCCGAATTGGCGGTCGCAGTTGGGGTCCAGGTAGAGCATCGCCCAGTTGGCTTCGTTGAGCCTTTCGAAACGCAGCATGCCCAGCCGCGAGGGCACGGGTAGCTGGGTCACGACCTCGGCCGCCACTCGGGTCGCGGCATCGGGTTGGCTTTTCATCGAAGACTCGCTTGAAGAGGGTGACAGGGCCTGGCAGGCAGCGCATCTGGCAAGGTTGCATCATGTCCCGAAGGCTGGCAAGCGGCCATGTCGGGCTATTGGCAGTTTATCGGCAGGGGTGTGCGTTTCTGCAGCTTGTGTGCGGCAGGAATACAAGTTTAGTGGCTCTCGGGAAGGCCCAGCCGGAGTGCTGCGCTCGCGCTGATTACCAGTAGTCAGGCTTGATCGCAGGTTTTTTCCGAGTCGGTACACGGGGCGGAAACTGATGCTGGGCCAGCTCCAGATTGGTTACAACGTGGCGCATCCAGTGCACATATTGCTTCAACGAACCAGGTACTGTTCGATTGATGCCCTCGCGGTGCGGCAGGATCACTCCTAGGCGCAGCTCGGGAAAGTCTTCGTGAAGCGCTTTTATGGCAGGTGTCATGTCGGTATCAGCCGAGACCAGAACGATCTGCTCAATCTGCTGTTCGGCTGGCAACGCTGCCTGTTTCGCCGCGAGCCGGTACATGCTGATGGCGATATGAACATCAGTCTCTTTTTCTTCGAGCTTCCAGATGTCCACTTGGTCAGCCCTGGATGCAGGCGTGTGCTTGTCGACAAAGCGTGGCGCCTTGCCAGACTCTAATTGATGGCGGCCATAGAACACCTCTACCCCGCGGGCAATCAGGGCGCGCAGGTAGGTGTCTTGAGCTTCTTTGGAGAGGCTGCCCCGGCTGGCCAGCGATGGTTTGACTCCCGAGGTGAAGAAGCTCACAGCCTCCAGGGTGCTGCCCGGGCGGTCGACGTGAATGACGTGCGCCAGCAGTGCTTGCAGATCAAGCCACTTGTACTGGGTGCCTGCCAGCAGGCCATAGAAAAGGTTGTAGCCATCGACGAAGCAAACAGTACGCAAAATTTCCCATCCCTAGAAACGAAAAAACCGGCACGGGGCCGGTTTCTTCACCCCAACGGCCAGCGAACTTAATCGCTGCGTACGGGGCTGAGTAGTGCGTCAATAATCCACTATTTGCAGGACAGGATCAATGGGGTGTTACTTTTTGATAAAGAAGTCAGCGCCACGCCTCGCGAGTCAGCCTGCTTGGCTTAACGGTGATCCAGGCAAAAAAAGCCCCGCCAGGGGCGGGGTTGAGGTACGAGCGTGGCAGCTCGAAAGTGGTGCCTGCTGCCCCGGCATGTACCGGGGCAGCAGTTGCAGCATTACAGCAGGATGGTGCGGATATCACCCAGCAAGTCGCTCAGGCGCTTGGTGAAGCGCGCAGCAGCGGCGCCGTTGATCACGCGGTGATCGTACGACAGCGACAGCGGCAGCATCAGCTTGGGCTGGAAGGCCTTGCCATCCCAGACCGGCTGGATGGTTGCCTTGGATACGCCCAAGATCGCCACTTCCGGCGCGTTGACGATCGGCGTGAAGCCGGTGCCGCCAATGTGGCCGAGGCTGGAGATGGTGAAGCAGGCGCCCTGCATCTCGTCGGCCGAAAGCTTTTTGGTACGGGCTTTTTCAGCCAGTGCCGCAGCTTCGCCAGCCAGTTGCAGCAGGCTCTTCTGGTCGACGTTCTTGATCACCGGTACCAGCAGACCATCCGGGGTGTCGACGGCGAAACCGACGTTGACGTACTTCTTGCGGATGATTGCCTTGCCGCTTGGCGCCAGCGAACTGTTGAAGTCCGGCAGCTCCTTGAGCAGGTGGGCGCAGGCCTTGAGCAGCAGTGGCAGCACGGTCAGCTTGACGCCGGCCTTTTCCGCTACGGCTTTCTGCGCGACACGGAAGGCTTCCAGCTCGGTGATGTCAGCCGAATCGAACTGAGTCACGTGCGGCACGTTGAGCCAGCTGCGGTGCAGGTTGGCAGCGCCGACCTGCATCAGGCGGGTCATGGCCACTTCTTCGACTTCACCGAACTTGCTGAAATCGACCACCGGGATCGGCGGGATACCAGCACCACCGGTTGCACCGGCGGCGGCCGGGGCTTCCTTGGCCTTCTGCATCATCGCCTTGACGTAGACCTGCACGTCTTCCTTGAGGATGCGACCGTGCGGGCCAGTCGCCGAAACAGCGCCCAGCTCGACACCGAATTCACGGGCCAGCTGACGTACTGCAGGGCCGGCGTGGACCTTGGCATTGCTGGCAGCAGCCGGAGCAGCAGCCTGGGCCGGAGCAGCAGCAGGCGCCGGTGCGGCGGCAGGTGCGGCAGCCGGAGCAGCCTCAGCCTTGGCCGGTGCGGCAGCAGCCTGGGCCGGGGCAGCAGCAGGTGCGGCGCCAGCGATCTTCAGCTTGAGGATCAGGTCACCGGTGCCGACTTCGTCGTCCAGCTTGGCGATCACTTCTTCAACCACACCAGCGGCAGGCGAAGGGATCTCCATGGAGGCCTTGTCGGACTCCAGGGTGATCAGCGACTGGTCAGCTTCGACGGTGTCGCCGGCCTTGACCAGTACTTCGATGATCTTGGCCTTGCCCGACGAGCCGATGTCCGGCACGTGGATGTCCTGCACGGTGGCAGCAGCAGGCGCAGCGGCCGGCGCAGGAGCAGCCTCGGCGGCTGGCGCAGGCGCGGCAGCCGGTTGTTCGGCGGCAGGCGCAGCAGCGGCCGGAGCCTCGGACGCCGCAGCACCCTCGGCTTCCAGAACCAGCAGTTCGTCGCCTTCTTTCAGGCGATCGCCCAGCTTGACCTTGAGCTCTTTGACGATGCCGGCTTTAGGCGCCGGAATCTCCATGGAGGCCTTGTCGGACTCCAGGGTCAGCAGGCTCTGGTCAGCTTCGATGCGGTCGCCAACCTTGACGAACAGCTCGATGATTTCACCTTCACCGCTGCCGATGTCAGGTACGCGAATGAGTTCGCTCACTTAAAAATACTCCTCAGCAGTCCAGTGGGTTGCGCTTGTCCGGGTCGATGCCGAACTTGACGATGGCATCAGCTACCACCTTCGGTTCGATCTCGCCACGGTCAGCCAAGGCTTCCAGGGCAGCCAGCACCACGAAGTGACGGTCGACTTCGAAGAAGTGACGCAGCTTCTTGCGGCTGTCGCTGCGACCGAAACCATCGGTACCCAGGACTTTGAACTCTTTGCTCGGCACCCACTGACGGATCTGCTCGGCAAAAATCTTCATGTAGTCGGTCGATGCGATAACCGGGCCTTTGCGACCGGTCAGGCACTGCTCGACGTAAGTCTGCTGTGGCTTCTGGCCAGGCTTGAGGCGGTTGGCGCGTTCTACGGCGAGGCCGTCGCGACGCAGTTCGTTGAAGCTGGTAACGCTCCACACGTCGGCACCGACGTTGAACTCTTCGCGCAGGATCTTCGCTGCTTCACGGACTTCACGCAGGATGGTGCCGGAGCCCATCAGCTGAACGTGGTGCGCCGCGTCGCGGGTGTCTTCTTCGAGCAGGTACATGCCCTTGACGATACCTTCCTCGACACCGGCCGGGATTGCCGGCTGCTGGTAGGATTCGTTCATCACGGTGATGTAGTAGAAGATGTCCTGTTGCTCTTCGGTCATCTTCTTCATGCCGTCCTGAATGATCACCGCCAGCTCATAGCCGTAGGTTGGATCGTAGGTGCGGCAGTTCGGGATGGTCCCGGCCAGCAGGTGGCTATGACCGTCTTCGTGCTGCAGGCCTTCACCGTTGAGGGTGGTACGGCCGGCGGTACCGCCGATCAGGAAGCCACGGGTGCGGCTGTCGCCAGCGGCCCAGGCCAGGTCACCGATACGCTGGAAGCCGAACATCGAGTAGAAGATGTAGAACGGCAGCATCGGCTGGTTGTGGTTCGAGTACGAAGTACCGGCAGCGATGAACGACGACATGGCGCCGGCTTCGTTGATGCCTTCTTCGAGAATCTGACCTTTCTTGTCTTCGCGGTAGAACATCACCTGGTCTTTGTCGACTGGCTCGTAGAGCTGGCCGACCGACGAGTAAATGCCCAGCTGGCGGAACATGCCTTCCATACCGAAGGTACGGGCTTCGTCCGGGATGATCGGAACGATGCGCTGGCCAATCTCTTTGTCCTTGACCAGCTGCGCGAGGATCCGCACGAAGGCCATGGTGGTGGAGATTTCACGGTCGCCCGAGCCGTCCAGGATGGCCTTGAGGGTTTCCAGTGGCGGGGTCGGGATGCTCATGCTCTTGACGCGGCGCTGTGGCACGAAGCCACCCAGGGCGGAGCGACGCTCGGCCAGGTAACGGGCCTCGGCACTGCCTGGTTCTGGTTTGAAGAACGGCAGGTTCTCCAGCTCTTCGTCCTTGACCGGGATGTCGAAACGATCGCGGAAGTGACGCAGGCTGTCGACGTCGACCTTCTTGGTGTTGTGCGCGGTGTTCTTGGCTTCGCCAGCACCGGTACCGTAACCCTTGATGGTCTTGGCCAGGATGACGGTCGGCTGATCCTTGTGGTTCACAGCCTGGTGGTACGCCGCATAGACCTTGTACGGGTCGTGGCCGCCACGGTTGAGCTTCCAGATCTCGTCATCGGACAGGTCTTCGACCATGGCCTTGAGCTCTGGAGTATTGAAGAAGTGCTGACGGACGTACGCGCCGTCCTTGGCCTTGTAGTTCTGGTACTCGCCGTCGATGACTTCGTCCATGCGACGTTGCAGGATACCGTCGACGTCCTTGGCCAGCAGTGGGTCCCAGAAACGGCCCCAGACCACTTTGTTGACGTTCCAGCCACCACCACGGAACACGCCTTCGAGTTCCTGGATGATCTTGCCGTTACCGCGCACTGGGCCGTCGAGGCGCTGCAGGTTGCAGTTGATGACGAAGATCAGGTTGTCCAGCTTCTCGCGGCCAGCCAGGGAGATCGCGCCCAGGGATTCTGGCTCGTCGCACTCGCCGTCGCCCATGAAGCACCAGACCTTTTGCTTGCCGGCCGGGATGTAGCCGCGAGCTTCGAGGTACTTCATGAAGCGTGCCTGGTAGATCGCCTGGATCGGGCCCAGACCCATCGAAACGGTCGGGAACTGCCAGAAGTCAGGCATCAGCCATGGGTGCGGGTACGACGACAGACCTTTGCCATCGACTTCCTGACGGAAGTTGTTCATCTGCTCTTCGCTGATCCGGCCTTCCATGAAGGCACGGGCGTAGACGCCAGGCGAGGCGTGGCCCTGGAAGAAGATCAGGTCGCCGCCGTGTTCGTCGGTTGGGGCCTGGAAGAAGTAGTTGAAGCCGATGTCATACAGGGTGGCACTGGAGGCGAAGCTCGAGATGTGTCCGCCCAGGTCCGAATCCTTCAGGTTGGTGCGCACGACCATGGCCAGTGCGTTCCAACGTACCAACGAGCGAATGCGGCGTTCCATGAACAGGTCGCCAGGCATGCGTGCTTCGTGGGTGACAGGGATGGTGTTGCGGTATGGCGTGGTGATGGCATACGGCAGCTGGGAACCACTGCGGGTGGCCAGCTCGCCCATACGGGTCATCAGGTAATGAGCGCGGTCTTCGCCTTCTTTGTCGAGGACCGACTCCAGGGCATCCAGCCATTCCTGGGTTTCGATTGGATCGAGGTCTTGCATGGCTTGCTCCAGGGCGGAAAGGCAACCAGAATCGGCTGCCTGAGTTTGCGACTGGCCTTATGGGCAGACGTCGTGAATTCTTGGATTACCGGAGTGTGACCCGGCGCCGTGTAGTTTTACTACAAAAGCTTTCGCATTTCATGCTTTTACACGGTCGGGGTAGTAGTAATACTACAGAAATGCGACGTTTGGTCGCACCCTGGCTTGTGGGGAAAAACGTTCATGTTGGTTGGCGATGTAGCTGAGGCGGGTGAATCTTGATGTTTAATGCCAATGATTCGTTGATTTCAGCTATTTACAACTTTTGTATGACAGTTCAACCGTGGTCCCGCTTCCCCGTAGCCAATTACACCCCTCTCTTTGTTGCCGATCAAGGATAGCCCATGCGTCTGCCTTTGCCTCTCGATCTGCCCGCTGGCTTGCAACCACTGGTCGCCCGTAATCAACAGCTGCTGAACGAGGCACTGAGCAATCAGGACGACCCTGGCCTGACTACGTTGAGCGCCGAGCATCGGCAGCAGTTCGAGCAGGTGGCTGCCGCCAGCGAGTTCATTTTTGATCAGGCTCAGCGCGAGCCGGGGGTGTTGCTCGAGCTGCTCGCCAGCGGTGATCTGGAGCAGGCCTATGCGCCGGGCGAGATGACCGCGCGGATTGCCGCCGTGGCCCAGGCGGCGCAGAGTGAAGAAGAGCTGGCGCGCAACCTGCGCCGGGCGCGCAACCGTCAGCAGATGCGCATCATCTGGCGCGACATTACCCGCCAGGCGGCGCTGGGGGAAACCTGTCGCGACCTGTCCGATATGGCCGACGCCTGCATCGATCAGGCTTACCAATGGCTGTACCCGCGTCATTGCCAGCAGTTCGGCACGCCGATCGGCAGCCGCAGTGGCGAGGCGCAGCATATGGTCGTGCTGGGCATGGGCAAGCTCGGCGCGGTCGAGCTGAACCTGTCTTCGGACATCGACCTGATCTTCGCCTTTGCCGAAGGCGGCGAGACCGAAGGGCTCAAGCGCTCGCTGGACAACCAGGAGTTCTTTACCCGGCTTGGCCAGCGCCTGATCAAGGCACTCGACCCGGTCACCGTCGATGGCTTTGTGTTCCGCGTCGACATGCGCCTGCGTCCCTACGGCTCGGCCGGCGCGCTGGTGCTGTCGTTCAATGCACTGGAGCAGTATTACCAAGACCAGGGCCGCGACTGGGAACGCTACGCCATGATCAAAGCGCGGGTAGTGGCCGGTGATCAGGCTGCCGGCGCCCAGTTGCAGGAGATGCTGCGCCCGTTCGTCTACCGGCGCTACCTGGACTTCTCGGCAATCGAAGCGCTGCGCACCATGAAGCAGCTGATCCAGCAGGAAGTGCGGCGCAAGGGCATGGCCGACAACATCAAGCTGGGCGCTGGTGGTATCCGCGAGGTCGAGTTCATCGCCCAGGCGTTTCAGCTGATCCATGGTGGGCGCGACCTCAGCCTGCAGCAGCGGCCGCTGCTCAAAGTGTTGGCCACCCTTGAAGGGCAGGGTTATCTGCCGCCAGCAGTGATTACCGAGCTACGCGAAGGCTATGAATTCCTGCGTTATACCGAACACGCCATCCAGGCCATTGCCGACCGGCAGACGCAGATGCTCCCCGACAGTGACATCGACCGGGCGCGGGTTGCGTTCATCCTCGGCTTTGCCGACTGGGACAGCTTCCATGCCCAGTTGATGTACTGGCGCGGGCGCATCGACTGGCACTTCCGCCAGGTCATCGCTGACCCGGATGAAGATGAGGCCGAGGGCGAACTGGTGGTGGGTGGCGAATGGTCGCCATTGTGGGAACAGGCTCAGGATGAAGAGGCCGCCTGCCGCCAGCTCGAGGAAGCTGGTTTTGGTCAGCCAGCCGATGCCCTGCGCCGCCTGACCGGCTTGCGCGCCAGCCCGCAATTGCGCTCGATGCAACGCCTTGGCCGCGAACGCCTGGATGCCTTTATCCCGCGCCTGCTGGCTCAGGCCGTGGAACACGATAATCCCGACCTGGTGCTGGAACGGGTACTGCCGCTGGTCGAGGCGGTGGCGCGGCGCTCGGCGTACCTGGTGTTGCTGACCGAGAACCCAAGCGCACTGCGCCGGCTGCTGACGCTGTGCGCAGCCAGCCCGTGGATCGCCGAACAGATCGCCCGCTATCCGCTGCTGCTTGATGAGCTGCTCAACGAAGGCCGGCTGTTCAGCCCACCGTTGGCGCCGGAGCTCGCCAGCGAGCTGCGCGAGCGGCTGACGCGCATCCCCGAGGACGATCTCGAGCAGCAGATGGAAGCCCTGCGCCACTTCAAGCTGGCGCACAGCCTGCGCGTTGCCGCTTCGGAAATCAGCGGCAACCTGCCATTGATGAAGGTCAGCGACTACCTGACCTGGCTGGCCGAGGCAATTCTTGATCAGGTGCTGGCCCTGGCCTGGCGCCAGACCGTAGCCCGTCACGGTCAGCCCAAACGCAGCGATGGCAGCCCGTGTGATCCAGGTTTCATCATTGTCGGCTATGGCAAGGTCGGCGGCATCGAGCTGGGCCATGGCTCTGATCTGGACCTGGTGTTCATCCACGACGGCGACCCGCAGGCTGAAACCGACGGTGCCAAGCCGATCGACAGCGCGCAGTTCTACACCCGCCTGGGCCAGCGCATCATTCACCTGCTGACCACCCAGACCAACTCCGGCCAACTGTATGACGTCGACATGCGCCTGCGCCCCTCGGGCGCTGCCGGTTTGCTGGTCAGCTCGCTCGGCGCGTTCGAGCGTTATCAGCAGGGCGAGGCCTGGACCTGGGAGCATCAGGCGCTGGTGCGGGCGCGTGTGCTGGTGGGCTGCAAGGATGTGGCGAGCGCGTTTGAAGCAGTGCGGGCGAGGGTGCTCGGCCAGCCACGTGATCTGGACAAGCTGCGCGCCGAGGTCAGCGAGATGCGCGCCAAGATGCGCGGCAACCTGGGCACCAAGCAGACTGCAGCGGGCACCGCCAGCAATGCCTTCGAGGCTGGCGTGCCGTTCGATATCAAACAGGATGCCGGCGGTATCGTCGATATCGAGTTCATGGTCCAGTACGCAGCACTGGCCTGGTCGCACGCGCACCCGGCACTGCTGCGCTGGACCGACAACATCCGCATCCTCGAAGAACTGGAACAGGCCGGGCTGGTGCCGGCCAGCGATGCAATATTGCTGCGAGAAGTGTACAAGGCGTTTCGCTCGGCCTCGCACCGCCAGGCCCTGCAGAAGCAGGCCGGGGTGATCGATGCGGCGCAGTTCGCCAGTGAGCGCGCCGAGGTCCGGCGGATCTGGGGTGAGTTGGGTTTGACTTGAGATTGCCGGGGCCGCAGGGCGGCCCTTTCGCGACACGAGGCCGCTCCTACAGGATTTGCAGCGCCGCAGGAACCCGCTCCCACAGGGTTATGAACTGCTGAGGTCGTGCTCTTTGCGGGATCAGGCGCTAAAAGCCTTGCTCCACCACCAGTGGTACACTGCACGCCACCTAGCCTGAATATAAAGAGGGGAGACCGTGCTGCACTTTCCCCCAGCGTTCCTGGACAAAGCATGAGAATACTGATCATTGGCCCCAGCTGGGTCGGCGACATGGTAATGGCGCAGACCTTGTTCCAGTGCCTGAAGCAGCAGCACCCTGAGTGTGAGATCGACGTGCTGGCGCCCGAATGGAGCCGGCCGCTGCTCGAACGCATGCCCGAAGTGCGCCAGGCCTTGAGCTTCCCGCTCGGCCACGGCGCGCTGGAGCTGGCCACGCGCCGGCGGATCGGCAAGTCGCTGGCGGGCCAGTACGACCAGGCGATCCTGTTGCCCAATTCGTTGAAGTCGGCGCTGGTGCCGTACTTTGCCGGCATCCCCAAACGCACCGGTTGGCGCGGCGAGATGCGCTACCTGCTGCTCAACGACGTGCGCAAGCTGGACAAGGCGCGTTACCCGCTGATGATCGAGCGCTTCATGGCCCTGGCCTATGCGCCCGGTGCCGAGCTGGCGCAGCCGTATCCGCGACCAAGCCTGCAGATCGAGGCGCCGAGCCGCGACGCCGCGCTGGCCAAGTTCGGCCTGGCGCTGGACCGGCCGGTCCTGGCCTTGTGCCCGGGCGCCGAGTTTGGCGAGTCCAAACGCTGGCCGGCCGAGCACTACGCCGAAGTTGCCGACGCCATGATCCGTCAGGGCTGGCAGGTCTGGCTGTTTGGCTCGAAGAAAGACCACCCGGTTGGCGAAGCCATCCGCGAGCGGTTGATCCCCGGCCTGCGCGAAGAGTCGTACAACCTTTCCGGCGAAACCTCGCTGGCCGAGGCCATCGACCTGATGTCCTGCGCCGATGCCGTGGTTTCCAACGACTCGGGGCTGATGCACGTCGCTGCGGCGCTGAACCGTCCGCTGGTGGCCGTGTACGGCTCGACCTCACCAGGCTTCACCCCGCCCTTGGCCGAGCAGGTCGAGGTGGTCCGCCTGGGCCTGGAATGCAGCCCGTGTTTCGACCGCACCTGCCGCTTTGGCCATTACAACTGCCTGCGTCTGCTCGAACCGGGCAAGGTCATTGCCGCGCTGCATAATCTGGCCGGGCCGAACCGTATCGATGTTCTGGCTGAGGTCGACTGAGTGCGGGTTCTGATCATCAAGACGTCTTCGTTGGGAGACGTGATTCATACCTTGCCGGCGCTGACCGATGCCGCCCACGCCATCCCCGGCATCCGTTTCGACTGGGTGGTGGAAGAGGGCTTTGCCGAAATCCCGAGCTGGCACCCGGCGGTCGACCAGGTAATCCCGGTGGCGATACGGCGCTGGCGCAAGAACATCTGGCAGACCCTCAAGAGCGGCGAATGGAAGGCCTTCAAACAGCGCCTGCGCGAGCGCCAGTATGATCTGGTGATCGACGCCCAGGGCCTGGTCAAATCTGCCTGGCTGACCCGCTACGTCAAGGCGCCAGTGGCCGGGCTTGACCGCTTCTCGGCGCGTGAAGGCCTGTCCAGCCGCTTTTACGACCGGCCGCTTTCGGTCGCAGTCGGCCAGCATGCCGTGGAGCGCTTGCGCCAGCTGTTTGCCCTGGCGCTGGCTTACGACCTGCCCGAAGGCATCGGCAACTACGGCCTGGACCTTGATCGCCTGCAATTGCCACCCACGGCGCCGTTCGTGGTGTTCCTGCATGGCACGACCTGGGCAACCAAGCATTGGCCCGAGGCCTACTGGCGCGAGCTGGCCGAACGTATGGGCCGGCGCAATCTGCAGGTTTGCCTGCCATGGGGCAATCAGGCCGAGAAAGACCGGGCCGAGCGCATCGCCCAAGGCTTGAGTAATTGCCAGGTACTGCCCAAATTGAATCTGGTAGGGGTGGCTCGCGTGTTGGCCGCAGCCAAGGCTTGCGTGGCGGTGGATACCGGCCTGGGTCATCTGGCCGCAGCGCTGGATGTACCGACCATCTCCCTGTTTGGCCCCACCAATCCTGGTTTGACCGGCGCCTACGGACGTGTCCAGGTCCACCAGGCCAGCGACTTCCCTTGCGCGCCCTGCCTGCAAAAGAAGTGCACTTATAAACCGAGCGCCGAGGATCTGCGCCGGTTCGATATCAAACGCGAGTGGCCATTGTGCTTCACTCGCCTGAATCCCGAGCATGTGGCGAGCCGCTTGAGCGCGTTGCTGCTGGCTGAGGATGTTCGTTAATGCAACTGGCTTTCGTACTGTACAAATACTTCCCGTTTGGCGGGCTGCAGCGTGACTTCATGCGCATTGCCCTGGAGTGCCAGCAGCGTGGTCATCAGATCCGCGTTTACACGCTGATCTGGGAGGGCGAGGTTCCGCCTGGCTTTGAAGTGCTGGTGGCGCCGGTCAAGGCGATCTTCAACCATCGCCGCAACGAGAAGCTCAGCGCCTGGATGGCGGCTGACCTGGCCAAGCGCCCGGTCGACCGTCTGATCGGCTTCAACAAGATGCCCGGCCTGGACGTCTACTACGCTGCCGACGGCTGCTTCGAAGACAAGGCGCAGACCCTGCGCGGCAGCCTGTACCGGCGCTGGGGCCGTTACCGCCACTTCGCCGAGTACGAGCGTGCGGTGTTCGCCAAGGATGCCCGCACCGAGATCCTGATGATCTCCGAAGTGCAGCAGCCGCTGTTCATCAAACACTACGGTACACCGGTGGAGCGTTTTCATCTGCTGCCGCCAGGGATTTCCCAGGACCGTCGGGCACCGGCCAACGCCGCTGAAATCCGTGCGCAGTTCCGTCAGGAGTTCAAGCTCGCTGACGACGACCTGCTGCTGGTGCAGATTGGCTCCGGCTTCAAGACCAAGGGCGTCGACCGCAGCCTCAAGGCGCTGGCTGCGCTGCCGGCGGCGTTGCGCAAGCGCACCCGGCTGATGGTCATCGGCCAGGACGACCCCAAGGTGTTCCAGTTGCAAAGTGCCGCGCTGGGCCTGGGCGAGCAGGTGCAGTTTCTCAAGGGGCGCAGCGATATCCCGCGCTTCCTGTTGGGCGCTGACCTGCTGATCCACCCGGCCTACAACGAAAACACCGGCACCGTGCTGCTCGAAGCGCTGGTCGCCGGCCTGCCGGTGCTGGTCTCGAAAGTATGCGGTTATGCCCATTACATCGCCGAGGCCGACAGTGGCCTGGTGCTCGATGAGCCGTTCGCGCAGGAGCAGCTCGACCGCTACCTGCAACGCATGCTCGAAGACGGCGAGGCCCGTGCGGCCTGGTCGCGCAATGGCCTGGCGTTTGCCGACAGCGCCGACCTCTACAGCATGCCGCAGCATGCCGCCGATGTGATCCTCAACCAGGAGCGCGCATGAAGCTGATATTGGCGCAGCCGTTCAAACGGCTGTGGGCCGGGCGCGATGCCTTCGAGGCCGCCGAGCAACTGCAGGGCGAAGTGTTCCGTGAGCTGGAAGGGCGGCGTACGCTGCGCACCGAGGTCGAGGGCGCAGGTTATTTCGTCAAGATTCACCGCGGCATCGGCTGGGGCGAGATCTTCAAGAACCTGTTTAGCGCCAAGCTGCCGGTGCTCGGCGCCGGCCAGGAATGGCGCGCCATCCAGCGCTTGCATGAAGTCGGCGTGCCGACCATGACCGCAGTCGCCTACGGCGAGCGCGGCAGCAATCCTGCGCAGCAACACTCGTTCATCATCACCGAAGAGCTGGCGCCGACCATCAGCCTGGAAGACTTCAGCATCGACTGGGTCAAGCAGCCGCCACAGCCGGGCCTCAAGCATGCGCTGATCGCCGAAGTGGCGAAGATGACCGGCGGCATGCACCGCGCCGGGGTCAACCACCGCGACTGCTACATCTGCCATTTCCTTCTGCATACCGATCGCCCGGTGCGTGCCGACGACTTCAAACTATCGGTGATCGACCTGCACCGCGCCCAGACCCGCAGCAGCATCAGCCGCCGCTGGCGCGACAAGGACCTGGCCGCGCTGTACTTTTCGGCGCTGGATATCGGCCTGACCCGGCGCGACAGGCTGCGCTTCCTGCGCGGTTACTTCCAGCAGCCGCTGCGTCAGATCCTCACCGAGGAGGCGCGCCTGCTGGCCTGGCTCGAAGGCAAGGCGCAGAAACTGTACGCGCGCAAACAACGCTATGGGGACGCACTCTGATGGCGGGTTGGACGCTGCTGCCGGAGTATCAACACCTGGCAGCAGATTTCGGCAGCCTCGAGGCGGTGTTCGCCATCGATGGCGAGCGCCTGACCCGCGACCCGCTCAGCGAAGTGGTGCGGATCCAGCGCGACGGCGTGTACTACTACGTCAAACGCTATACCGGCGCCGGCAAGCACCTGCGCCGCTACCTTGGCCGGCCGCGGATCAAGGCCGAATGGCAGAACCTCAAGCAGTTCGCCAAGTGGGGCATTCCCACCGCCGAAGTGATTGGCTGGGGCCTGGAGCGCAACGGCCTGGCCTTTGGCCGTGGGGCGATGATCACCCGCGAGCTGCCGCGTACCGAAGACCTGTCGGAGCTGGCCAAGCGCAATGATCCGCGCCTGGCCGACCGCGCCTGGGTCGACCACGTCAGCCGCCAGTTGGCCCGGCATACCCGGGTCATGCACGACAACCACTTCGCCCATAACGATCTGAAGTGGCGCAACCTGCTGGTGGACGATCAGGGCACGCTATTCTTCATCGATTGCCCGACCGGCGATTTCTGGCGCGGATTCATGCTCCGCCACCGCGTCATCAAGGACCTGGCTTGCCTGGACAAGGTCGCCAAGTATCACCTGTCTGCGACCCAGCGCCTGCGCTTCTACCTGCAGTACCGAGGGCACCAGCGGTTGAACGCCAGCGACAAACAACGGGTACGCGAAGTGGTGCGCTTTTTCGAGGGAAGGGAATGACCGACTATCTGGCCAGCAGCGAGCTTGCCCTGCTGCAACGCCACGGCTTGAACGATTTCGAGGCGCTGTGGGCGCTGCAACTCGATGCAGTGGACGAACCCAACACCGGTCGTGGCGGCTGGAGCAGCGTGTTTCGCCTGGAGCTCGAGGGCAAGGGCTACTACCTCAAGCGCCAGCTCAACTACTTCACCCGCACCCTGCATCGGCCCTTCGGTGAACCGACCTTCGCCCGCGAATTTCGTAACATCACGCGCTACCAGAAGCTGAAGATCCCGGCCTTGCAGGCGGTGTTCTACGGTGAGCGCAAGGGCAACGGCGAGCACCGCGCGATGCTCATGACCCGCGCCCTGGATGAGTGGAACGACCTCGACAGCCTGCTGGCGCAATGGCCGCAACTGGCTGCAGAAAAACGCCTGGGCATCCTCCAGGCGTGCGGCCAGCTGGGGCGTACCTTGCACGCTGCCGGTCAGGTACACGGTTGTTTCTATCCCAAGCACATCTTCCTGCGCGAGCGCCGCGAAGGCTGGCAGGCGCAGTTGATCGATCTGGAAAAGACCCGGCCGCTGCTGCTCGGCATGCGCGACCGGCTGAAAGACCTGGAACCGTTGTTGCGCCGAGCCCGCGCCTGGAGCGAAGGCGATGTGCGCAGCCTGCTGGCGGCCTATCTGCAGCAACCGGCCGACAGCGCGCTGGTGACTACCTGGCTGCAGCGGCTGGTGCGCCGTCAGCATGAAAAAGAGGCTCGTTGATGCGTTTGTCTGAACTCAAGACGGCTGGGCGCACGCCGAGCCTGCCGCTGAACATTACCCTGGCCGATGCTGCTGGCAGCGCTGAGCTGCAGCTGCTCAGCCTGCTGCGGGTGCTGCCTGGCCAACGCTACGTCGGCGCCGGTGTCTGGCGCGGCAAGCCGGTGTTGGCCAAGCTGCTGGTCGGCAGCAATGCCGCACGGCATTTTCAGCGCGAGCTGGATGGCGTCAAGCTGATTGCCGGGCAAGGCTTGACCACCCCGCAACTGCTGGCTGACGGCCTGCAGGAAGGCGAAGGTGGCTGGCTGCTGTTCGAGTACCTGGAAAACGCCCAGAGCCTGGGCGCTGCCTGGGCCGAGGTCGAGGCGCTGGCGCCGCTGGCCGATGAGCAGCAACAGGTATTGGGCGAGGCGCTCGGTGCGGTTGCGCAGATGCACGCCAGAGGTCTCTGGCAGGCTGATCTGCATCTGGACAACCTGCTGCGCCACGGTGGCCAGCTGTACCTGATCGATGGTGCCGGGATCAAGGCCGAGACGCCGGGGCAAAGCCTGTCGCGCCCGCGCGTGCTGGAAAACCTCGGCGTGTTCTTCGCCCAGTTGCCCAAACGCCTCGAGCCGTTCACCGAAGAGCTGCTGGTGCATTACCTGCTGGCCAACGGTGAGCATGCGCTGCCGCTGGAGGCCTTGCAGAAGCAGGTCGACAAGGTCCGCGCCTGGCGGCTGAAAGACTTCCTGGACAAGGCCGGTCGCGAGTGCACCCTGTTCAGCGTCGAACGCAGCCTGTCTGGCCTGCGCGCTATTGATCGCAGCGAAGTGACGGCGATGCAGCCGGTGCTGGAGCAGGCCGATGCGCTGATCGACCAGGGCCACCTGTACAAGACCGGTGGCGCCGCCAGCGTGGCCCGGGTCGAAGTTGGCGGCCGGCCGCTGGTACTCAAGCGCTACAACATCAAGAACACCGCGCACTGGTTGAAACGCTTCTGGCGCCCCAGCCGGGCCTGGCATTCATGGATCGAAGGGCAGCGTCTGCGCTTTCTCGAGATCGCCACGCCCAAGCCGCTGGCAGTGCTTGAACAACGGGTCATGGGCCTGCGCAGCCGTGCTTATCTGGTCACCGAATACGCCGACGGGCCGGACCTGCTCGAATGCTTCGCGCCGTTCGTTGCCACCGGCGAGGCCCCGGATGACCAGGTGCAAGCCTTGCTGCACCTGATGCAGCAACTGATCCGCGAGCGCATCAGCCATGGCGACATGAAAGGCCACAACCTGTTCTGGCAGAACGGCCAGTGGTCGTTGATCGATCTTGACGCCATGTGCCAGCACGCCACTCAGCTCAGCTTCGCGCCTGCCTACGCCCGTGATCGGGCACGCATGCTGCGTAACTGGCCGAGCGACAGCGCTTTGCACAAACGTCTCGATCAGCTGTTGCCACGGCTGGCCGAATAGCTGGCGGGCAGCTCCAGCCAGTTGCTGCTGCGGCCCGCCTGGCGCACGCGGATGCGCCATTGGTTGTCTTGCCAGCGCAGCACGGCCCAGGGTTTGACCCCGGCCTGGGCTGCCTGCGGTATCAGCAGATGGTAATGGTCGGCCAGTAAATGCCTGCGCAGGCCCAGCTGACCGCTGTCGGTCTGCAGGTACAGTTGCTGTTCGTGCTGGTGCAGACCTGTGGCGTTGCCAGACGGGCTTCCGGCCAATGCAGGCTCGAGCAGGCACTCGCTGCACAGCACGTCGAGGTCGGGCAGGCCGTCATACCAGTGCACCGGTGAGTCGATCATCCAGGCGCCGCTGCCCAGGCGTTTGATCGGCTGTTGCAGGTAGGCATCCGGTTGCTCGGGATCGATCACACGCCAGCGCTCCCCGTCGAAACTCACTTTGTAATGCTTGCCCTTGTCGTCCCTGACGAAGTACAGCGACAAACCGCCGAACGCCGAGACCTGCTCGTACACACCAATCTCATGGATGCCATCGATGCGGTAGCGCAGCGAGCCGGGATCGACGCTGACCTGATAGCGGGCCGGCAATGGCAGCGGTGGTTGTTTGGGCAGCCCCCGCAGGGCCCGGCGCACGACGCCGGTGGCGAGGTAGCTGCTGCCGGCATCGGTGGCATGGCTGATAGCGTTGTAGGCGTGGCGGAGCACGCCTTCGATATCGTCTCGTTGGTAAGCCTGAATGGCATCCCAGCTGTCCAGAATCATGCGCCCGATCGACAACGCCAGCAGGGCCTTGGCGGGCAGTACCAGGCTCACCAGGTCCAGCAAGCGCCAGGACAGGTCGATGACCGACTGCAGGTTGACCTCGCGGGTGGTATGGGTGCTGGCATCGACCGCTGCGAGCTGGGCACGTACCTCGGCCAGGTACAGTGCCCTGAACAGCTTGCCGGCAACTGCCGGGCGGCTCACATGGCTCCCAAGGCGGCCCTTGAGCAGCAGTTGTTGTATATCGCTGGCCTGGGCTTGCGGCAGTCGCGCTACCAAGTACTCACGCAGTGCGGGTTTGTTGCGCAAGGTGCGCAGCAACTGGCGGGTGCTGGAGAACTCGCGCCAGCTGCGTCGATCCGGTGCATCCGGGGTGTACAGCAGAAACGACGGTACGCTGGCCTGCTCGGCGTTGACCAGCAGTACGCCCTGCACGGTGTGGCCTTTTATCAGCAGTTGCCTGACCGTCAACGCATGGCCTTCCACGCGCGCGCGCAGGTCATTGTCTGGCTGGTCCAGTACCGCCGTCGCCCAGCGATAGCCACGCTCGCTGCGGTCGTCGGCAAAGTGCCGGGCATACCTGGCCTTGACCGCATCGGCGCGCATGCGCGCACGGTTGATCCGGGCGTGTGCCTGCAGCCGCCAGCGGCCCACCCGTGAGTCGATCAGCTGGGTGTAGAGGAACTCTGCATAGCGCCCGCCAACATTCAACTCACGCACCAGCTTCTGTACGTACGCCGGCGTCAGCGCTTCAGGCAGGGGTTGCTGATCGAGATGGCTGACCCGTGCGGTCAGCCAGTAGTCGAAGTCGAACCAGGCCAGGTTGACCATGGCCAGTTCGTCCAGCGGCAGGCGCTCGGTGACCATTTCGATGATTTCATCGCCGACCTGTTTCAGGCCGTGCCAGGTGATGTAGAGCGACGGGTTGAACGGATAGGGTTGCGGCCCGACCTGACGCGAGCGAGTGATGCTCAGGAGAATCTGCTCAGGCACCAGGTGCAGGCCGAAGTCTTCCTGCAAACGCTCCTGCAAGCGCGCGCGGGTCCACGTCCTCAGATCGTTTTGCTGGTAGAACTGCTCCGCGGTAGGGATGCCTGGCGCTGCGGCCTGTTCACTGGCCACCACCAGTTCCTGCATGGTCTGCATGATATGGCTGAGGCCCTGGCTGTCGGCGTTGCGTAGCCACGCCGGCATGTGCTTTTCCAGCAGCAGCGAATAACGTGTGTTGAGTGCGGCCTGGCTACCCAGGTCATGCTCGAGGGACATTGCTGCAGTCACCTGGGCATAGCGTGTCGTCGGCGACTGCGTCTGGCTGCCGCTCCACAGCGACGGCTGGTTGAGGCGCTGGCGCTGGGTCTCGATCAGTTGCAGCACCTGCGCTTCGACCGGATCATCGGCGTACCACTCATAGCGCAGGCGTTCGGCCTGACGCGCGTGTTCGGCAGATTGCGGGTTGGCGTAGAGGTGCAGCAGCGATTGGCTCTGCACTGGGTCTTCCAGGCGTTCGCACAGTTCGTGGTGCAGCGCCTTGAGCGTTGGGAACACTTCGATGCCCTGTGACAGGCAGCACAGCAGTGCCTCGCCAGTCGGCTGGTCGGCCTCGAGCAGTGTGCCCTCGGCGCTGCCGCGGATGATCACGATCACCCCGGGCAGGTGACTGCGCCAACCAGGGTGCTGACGCTCGAGCAATGGCCGATAGACCTGGGGCCGTTGTGCGGCGGCGATCTGCTGGCGCTGCCAGGCGCGTGGGTGTTCGATGCAGGTGCGCAAGGGCGCGGCCTGCTCGGCGCTGAGGGTATCGTCACTGCTGCGCAGGTCGATCTCGGCGAGGAGAAACAACTGGCGCAGGGCGATCAGGCGTTGTCTGCGGTTAAGGCCTTTGGCATTGCGCTCGGTCCAGTAGCTGGCCAGATCACTGTGAAGCTGGCGCCGCGTCGGTAGGTCGTTGTGCAAAGGTTGCGCGATGACCGGTAGCGGCTCAAGCAGGGCGTTGATCTGGCCGGTGAGGGTTTCGATGAGTTTCAGTGGTTGCATGGTCCGCTCCAGTTGATGGGGGACCCTGCATCCTAGGTACTCAAAAAGGGCTGTGGCTGTAGCCGGATAACTCAGCTGCGCCTGCGCCTGAGCAATGCCTGCACCCCAAGCACCGCCGGGATTCCCAGGCCAATCCAGGCCAGAACATCCCAGCCATCATCACCGAGCAAGGCGGCGAACAGCCCGGCTGCGCCCAGCAGCGCGATGAGCAAGGGCCAGGTGAAGATCCGCCAGGTCGATTGCGAACGATGGCTCATGCTTTGGCCTGCGCACTGCTGCGGCGTTTGCCCCACCACAGGTACAGGCCGCTGCCGAGTACGATTATGGTCAGCACATCCAGCACTGCCCAGAGGATCTGCATGGGCCGCCCGCCATAGTCGCCAAAGTGCAGCGGTTGCGACAGGCCCATGGCATCCATGTACCAGGGCCGTTCGCCGACCGCAGTCACGGCGAGGGTCCTGGCGTCGATCAGTACCGGCGTGAACAGGTGCGAGGTCAGGTGCGTGGCGCCGTTCATGAACACGGCGTAGTGATGCTCGCTGGAGAAACGCGTGCCGGGGAAGGCAATGAAGTCGGCGCGCATGCCGGGCGCTGCGGCACTGGCGATCTCCAGCAAGCGGCTGGCTCGAGCGCGCTCGGTAAGCGGCGGCGCATCGCGATAGGGCGCGACCATGGCTGCCAGGCTGTCATTGCGCCAGGCGGCGATGACCAGGTCGGCGCAGGCGCTGATAACCCCGGTAACGCCCACCACCAGCGCCCAGGTCAGGGTCACCACGCCGAGCAGGTTGTGCAGGTCGAGCCAGCGCAGCCTGGGCGATTTGTCCTGGCGTACGCTGGCGAACGGCAAACGGCGCATGAACGGCGCATACAACACCGTACCGGAGATGATCGCGACCACGAACAACAGGCCCATGAAGGCCAGCCAGAGCTTGCCGGCAAGCCCGGCGAACATGTCCACGTGCAGACGCAGGAGGGTCATCATCAAGCCGCCGTTGGCCGCCGGCATGGCCACCGCCTCGCCGCTGCGCGCATCGAGCATGAAGGTGTGCGAGTCGTTGGGGTCGCTGCCTGCCGTGGCTGCGGTGATGGCGACCACGCCATTGGGCTCGTCTTCGTCGTAGCCGAAGTACTGCATGACTTCGCCAGGGCGGTGCTGCTCGGCCTTGAGTACCAGTTGCTGCAGGTCCAGGTGCGGGGTCTCGGCAGGCATCTGGCGCAGTACCGGGGCGTCGCCGAGCAGGTGTTCCAGTTCGTGATGGAAGATCAACGGCAGGCCGGTGATTGCCAGCAACAGCAGGAACACGGTGCAGACCAGGCTGCTCCAGGTGTGGACCTGCGACCAGCGGCGGATGGTGAGGCTTTTCATCGTTGAGGGGCTCTTGGCGAGGGCGTCAGCGGGCATGCCAGACCGCGGCATGCCCGCTGACCATTGCATCAGAACTTGTAATTGACGCTGGCGACCACGTTGCGCTCGTCGCCGTAGTAGCAGTAGTAGCCATCACAGGTCGACAGGTAGTCCTTGTTGAACAGGTTCTTGGCGTCTACTGCGACGGTGACGCCTTTGAAGGTGCTGTTCATCCGGCCAAGGTCATAATGCACCGAGGCGTCATAGACGGTGTACGAGCCGACATGGCCCCAGTCGCTGTTGATCGTGTTGCCGTAGGTATCGCCCACGTAACGCACCCCGACACCTACACCGAAGCCGTCCAGCGCACCGCTGTGCCAGGTGTAGTCCGCCCAGGCAGTAGCCTGGTTACGCGGTACCTGAGCCATGCGCTTGCCTTCTTCAGCGCTGAGCCCTTTGATGATTTCGCTGTCGTTGTAGGTATACGAACCCACCAGTTTCAGGTTGTCGTTGACGTCAGCCGTGGCTTCGAGCTCCACGCCCTTGACCCGCACTTCGCCAACCTGGCGGGTCACGCCGCCTTCGGTAACCGAGATGTTTTCCTGGGTCAGGTCAAACACGGCTGCACTGAACAACGCGCTGCTGCCCGGTGGCTGGTACTTGATGCCCAGCTCGTACTGCTTGCCCTCGGTGGGTTCGAACGCAGTGGTGCTGTTGACCACTGAGCCCATGGCCGGCTGGAATGATTCGGCGTAGGAAATATACGGCGTGATGCCGTTGTCGAAGACGTAGCTCAGGGCAGCGTTGCTGCTGAACTTCTTGTCGCGCTGGGTGCTGGTGGCATCACCCTGATTGTGGAAGGTGGTGCCGGTATGGACCCAGTCCTCACGACCACCGAGGGTCAGGCGCCAATTGTCCAAGGCCATCTGGTCTTGCACGTACAAGCCGGTCTGTTGGGTTTTCTGGTCGTAGTCGTACATGTCGAAGTACTGGACGTTGGAGAAGTCCTGACCATAGATCGGCTTATGGATGTTGCTCGCCGGGACGCCAGCCGAGCCCCAGCGCCAGCGCGCGTTGCTGTCGGAGCGCTGGTGATCGAGGCCCAGCAGCACGGTGTGGCTGACTACGCCGGTATTGAAGTCGGCCTGGAAGTTGTTGTCCACGGCAAACTGGCTGATGTCTTCTTCAACGATACCGGCGGTGCGTTGCACGGTGCCGTCGGCGCTTACCGCTTCGTCCGGGCCTGCGGGCCAGATCTGACCGCCTGCGGTAATCCCCTTGAAGTCCAGCTCGTTGCGCGCGTAACGCAGGTTCTGGCGGAACTGCCAGACATCGTTCAAGCGTGTCTCGAAGGCGTAGCCCAGGTGATAGTAAGTGCGGTCGTAGGATTCCCAGTCCGGATCACCGAGGTTCTTGTGGTGGGAAATCTTGCCCGCCGGGCTGGCGAGCTTGGTGCCCTGCAACGGCAGGAACTGCCCGGTAATGCCGGTATCGTCGCGGGTGAACTGAGTGATCAGGGTCAGCTTGGTGTCGTCGTTGATGTTCCAGGTCAGGCTTGGCGCCAGGTTGTAGCGTTTGTCTGGAATGTGATCAACCGGGGAGTTGCTGTCACGCACCGTGCCGCTGACGCGGTAAAGAAACTCACCCTGTTCGTCGACTTTGCCGGTGCTGTCGAAGTTGATCTGCTTGTGTTGATTGCTGCCAGCCTGCACTTCGATCTCGTGCGCACTCTGCGCCTGCGGCCGGCGCGAGGTCATGTCGAGCAGGCCGCCGGGCGGCGTCTGCCCGTAAACCGATGAAGCCGGGCCGCGCAACACGGCGATGCGCTCCAGGTTCCACGGCTCGATCTTGGGCGTCGCGTAATTGCCTCGGGGCAACGGCAGGCCGTCGAGGAACTGGGTCGGGACAAAGCCACGTACCAGCAACCAGTCGTTGCGCGAGTCGGAGCCGTAGCCGCTGCTCTGCACGCCAGCGGTGTAGCGCAAGGCGTCGTTGAGGCTGAGTACCGGGCGGTCGTCCATCTGCTGGCGGGTGATCACCGAGACCGAGCGCGGCAGTTCGGCAATGGCGGTGTCGGTCTTGCTGCCGGCGGCGGTGCGGGTCGCCGTGTAGCCATCGCCTGCACCCCATGCGCTTTCATAGCTGGAGTTGGCATTGATGCTGGTCTCCGGCAACGCCAGGCTGCCTTGCGGCGTGGCCACCAGGCTGTAACTGCCGACGCTGCTCTGCTGCAGTTGCAAGCCACTGCCGCGCAGGGCCGCCTGCAGCGCGCCGAGGGCATCGTACTGGCCTTTGACCGGCGCCGCGTTGCGCCCGCTGACCAGCGCGGGATCGATCGCCAGGGCGATACCGGCCTGGCTGGCGATCTGATTCAGGGTCGTCGCTAGCGGTGCGCTGGGCAGGTCATAGGCGCGTTGCGACTGCTCGGCAGCGTGCAGGGCAGGGCTGGCCAGCGGTATGGACAGGGCAATCGCCAGAGCCATCAGGCTGGGGCGCAGGATACGATCAACGGCACGGGACATGCAGCGGCTCCTCGACGGATAAGTGCTTTGTGCTTCCTTGCCGAGCGAGAATTGAAAAGTGACAGGGGCCTGTCGAAATAAATGTATCGGTGCTGCGGCTAGCGGCTCATTGCGCCACGACCTTGACCCACCATGGCGTGCGCTGCTCGACCTTGACCGGCAATGCAGGGGTCAGTGAGGCCAGTGCCAGGTCGATATCGGTCAGCGGGAAGCTGCCGGTCACACGCAGGTCGGCAACCTCGGGCGCGACGCCCAGATGACCGCTGCGGTAGCGGCTCAGCTCAGCGACCAGGTCGGCCAAGCGCACGTCGTCGACCACCAGCATGCCGCGGGTCCAGGCATCGGCGCCGGCCACAACCGGGCTGATCTGGCTGAGGCCATTGGCTGTCATCATGACCTGCTGGCCTGCTGCCAGAACCTGCTCATCTGCACGGTTGGACGGCATTGCCGCGACCTGCGACTGGAGCACTTCAAGGCGCGTGCCTTGCGCTTCGCGTTTGACCAGGAAGCGCGTGCCCAGTGGGCGCAGGCGACCATCATCGGTACGCACCAGCAGCGGCCGCAGGTCGTCATGGCCGGTTTCAACCGAGATTTCGCCCTGATGCAGAACGATCACGCGCTGGCTGCCTTCGAAGTCGATATCCACGGCGGTATGGGTATTGAGGCTGAGCAACGTGCCGTCTTCCAGGCGCAGGGTGCGCAATTCGCCGGTGGCGGTGCGCTGATCGGCCAGCCAGTAACCCGGCGACAGCGACGGTGCATCGAGTTGCAGCACCAGCGCGGCGACCAGCAGCACGCTGGCGAGCCCGCCGCCCAGTGTGCCCACCCGCCGGCGCAGGCCGACCCGCGACTGCAGCAGCGCCTTGCGCGCTGGGCCGACTGCGCCGCTGAAACGCTGGTCGAGCATGCCCAGCTGGCGCCAGGCGCGGGCGTGCTCTTCGCTGGCAGCGTGCCAACGCAGGAACTCGCTGCGTTGCTCTGGCGCGCCGGGGCTGTCGTCCAGGCACAGCTTCCAGGCGATTGCAGCGTCCAGCGCCTTGTTCGAGACCGGGCTGGCGTTCACGTCGGCTCGCCATACAGAGCGATGTAGCACTGGCGCATGCCTTGGGCCAGATACTGACGCACACGGGAGACGGAAACGCCCAGGCGCTCGGCGATTTCGGCATGGCCCATTCCATCCAGGCGGTTGTGCAGGAATGCAGCGCGGGCTTTGCTCGACAGTTTGCCAAGCAAGCGGTCGATGGCCTTGAGGTCTTCGAGAATCAGCAGTTGTAGTTCCGGCGAGGGCTGTTCGGCTTCGGGCATTTGCGCGAGTTCAGCCAGATACGCCTGCTCCAGGGCAGCGCGGCGGAAATGGTCGAACAGCAAGCCCTTCGCCACTGCGGCAAGAAACGCCCTTGGCTCGCGCGGCACTGGCAGCTGGTCACGGCCGAGCAAGCGCACGAAGGTATCCTGGCTGAGGTCCTCGGCGCGTTGCTGGCAGCGCGTGCTGCGTTGCAGCCAGGCCAGCAACCAGCTGCGGTGGTCGCGATAAAGCGCACCGATCAGATCAGCATGTGGACTGTGCGCAGACGGCAAGAGCGTTCCCCGGAAAGAATGCGTTAACTAACGATAATTATTCGCGATTGTTACAGAGGCGGGTGGCCGCACGCAATCGACGTCTATCGGATAGCTATTACCAACTGTGACTCTGAGCCTTGCGCCGGCGCCATTGCTGCAGGCGCGTGCTCAGTTGCAGGGGGCTGTCGAGCTGCTGCCGGCGGGCCTGGCTGAACAGGATCAGGGCCAGTTCGGCGGTTACCTGGGCGTCGGCACTGGCATGGTGGCGCTCATCCACCTGCAGGCCGAAGTGGCCGATCCAGTCGTCCAGGCCGGCCTCGCGCATGACCGTGTCGGGGTTGAGCATCGGCGCAATTTCGGCCACGTCGTAAAAGCTGTGCTGCAAGCGATGGCCGAGGCTATCTTTCAGGGCGCGGCCGAGCATGTGCTGATCGAACGGCGCGTGGAACGCCAGCAGTGGGCTGTCGCCGATGAATTCGAGCAACTCCAGCAGCGCCGTTGCCGGTGCTGAGCCGGCGGCCAGGGCATCCGGGCCGAGGCCGTGGATCAACACGCTGGGGTTGGTCTTCTGCGCCGGGCGGTGCAGGGTGCGCTCGAACTGTTGGCTGAAATCGATGGCGCCGTCTTCGATAGCCACCGCACCGATCGACAGAACCTGATCACGGTTTAAGTTGAGTCCGCTGGTTTCCAGGTCGATGACCACCCAGCGCTGCTCGCGCAGCGAGTGCACGCCTGGCGGCGCTGGCTTGGGCAGTTGCGCCAGGCGCTGGCGCATGGCCGGGTCAACGGCAGCAGGGACAGACGGACGCAGCCAGGTAAACAGACTCATAGCTGATACCGCAGGGCCAGGCTGCTTTGCAGGCGTTGAGCCTGGCGCAGCGATTCACGCAGGATACGCCGATCGAGCTGGTTAAGGCTGTCCGGGTCGAGCCGATTGGAGTAGGCCTGGTTGGCGCGGCTTTGGCGTTGATGCTGTTGCATGCGGGTCTGCTGGATAAAGTGGTAAGCCTCCTCGAAGGCGGCGCCGTCGAGGGCATCGATGACTTCTCTGGCGACCAGCTGGCGCAGGCGCTCGAGGGTGTTGCAGGCGCCAATGCCGTTGGCCAGGGCGAGGAGCCTTGCGCCGTCGACGAACGGCGTCAGGCCCTGCACCTTGAGGTCAAGGGTGGCGGCCTTGTCGTTGCCCTGGCGGGTCAGCACGAAGTCGCGCAGGCGCCCCACTGGCGGCCGCTGGCGCAAGGCATTGTCGGCCATCATGCGCTGGAAAATGCGGTTGTCGCGGACTTGGGCAAGCATGCCCTGGCGCAGTTGTTCGACCGCCTGCTCATCGCCCCAGACCGCGCGCAGGTCGAAGTAAATGGACGAACCGAGCAGGTTTTCCGGGCTGGCCTCGCGGACGAACCCGGCAAAGCGCCGTGCCCATTCGCTGCGCGACAGGCACAGGTCGGGGTTGCCGGCCATGATGTTGCCCTGGCACAGGCTGAAACCACACTGCGCCAGGCACTGATTGATGTACTGCGCCAACGGCAGCAGGGCGCGTCGATGGGCGTCGGCCTGGGCAGTATCGTCGGCCTCGAACAGGATGCCGTTGTCCTGATCGGTGAACAGGGTTTGCTCGCCGCGGCCTTCGCTGCCAAAACACAGCCAGCTGAACGCTACGCCGGGGTCGCCACGCTCGGCCAGGGCCAGCTCGATCACCCGGCACACGGTGTGGTCGTTGAGCAGGGTGATGATCTGGGTGATCTGCGTCGATGAGGCGCCATGGGCGAGCATGCGCTCGACCAACTGGCTGATCTCGCCGCGCAGCGACACCAATGTGTCCAGCCGTGGCGCATGACGGATGGTCCGCGCCAGGTGGACCAGATCGACCCGCTGCAAGGAGAACAGATCGCGTTCCGACACCACCCCACACAGGCGCCGCTCATGCACCAGGCAGACGTGGGCAATGTGCCGTTCGGTCATCGCCATCGCTGCATCGAACGCAGTGGCATCCGGCGCCAGGTAAAACGGCGCGGCGGTCATGTGCTGGGCAATCGGCGCGCTCAGGTCGGTGCTGGCATCAGCCACTACCTGGCGCAGGTCGCGCAGGGTGAAGATCCCGATCGGAAAACGCTGCGGGTCGATGATCACGATGCTGCCGACCTGCTGTTCGTGCATCAGGCGTACCGCTTCGCGCAAGGGCATGTCCGGCGTGCACACCACCGGGTGCCGCATGGCGAGCTCGCCCAGTGGCGTATTCAGGGAATATTGGCTGCCGAGGTTTTCTACCGCACGGTGGCGCACCTGCTGATTGACCTGATCGAGCAGGCTGCTGACGCCGCGTAGGGCAAAATCACGAAACACATCCGACATCGAGAACAGGCGAATGAACGCGGCTTTGTTCAACTGCAGGCAGAAGGTGTCTTCGCCGGCGACGTGCTCGGTGCGGGTCGCTCGCTCGCCAAGCAGGGCCGCCAGCGGGAAGCATTCGCCGCTGGTGATCTCGAAGGTGGTTTCCACCCCGGCCTGGCTGACGTGCTGGCGCTCGCCGACCACGCGCCCTTGCTTGACGATATAGAAGTGCTCGACCGGGCCATCGGCGGGCTTGATGATGCTCTCGCCGCTGGCGTGGAAGCGCAGCTGGCATTGCTCCACCAGAAAGGCCAGATGGCTGTGTTCCATCTGCTTGAATGGCGGAAAACGCTGCAGGAATTGCAGCGTGCCCTGAATGTTCTGCAAGACCGCGGTTCTGCCGGCTTGGCTGTAGGCGTCCTTTTTACTCATGAGCTGACCGTATCGCTGTGCCGATCTATATATATCTAACTATATATAGTGAAGTCGGCCTTGTTGTTCTCGGTCCCCATGGTCGGCTGGCGGCCGGTTCGTGCCCATTGGACGTAAGTCTATGAGGGCATAACGCCCGTTCGGCGACGTTGGCTGCACGGGCGGATAGCACCTTCGGCGAATTTGTGGTCATACGCTGTGCAGATGATATTTCAACGGGAAGACCATGGCTGAGCATGACGACATTCTGAGTGACGCCGAGCGCGAGGCGTTGGCCGTGGTAACCGCGCCACCGCCGCAGCTGCCGCTGGTCTTGGTGGTGGATGACGATCTGCTCAGCCGCAGGGCGCTAGCTTGGTATCTGCATCGCAAAGGTATCCGCTGCATCAGTGCGTCGAGCGCATTGGCTGCGCTGCGGGCACTCAGGCGTGAGCCGCGCATTGGCATGATGATCACCGATTTGCGCATGGGGCCAGTGGATGGGCTTGAGTTGATCAAGCAGATTCGCAGTTCGGTGCGGGCAGATCTGCCCATTGTGGTGGTGTCGGGGGAGTCGCAGGTGCCTGAAGCGGTCAAGGCCATGCACCTTGGGGTGCTGGACTTCATGGTCAAGCCGCCAGATCTGGACAAGCTGTTGCGGCTGGTGAGGAAGGAATTGCGGATTGAGTGAAGCTGGGGGGCTGCTTTGCAGCCCTTTCGCGACACAAGGCCGCTCCTACAGGGTCGGCGCTGATTTGAAGGGCGCCGCTATCCTGTGGGAGCGGGCTTGCCCGCGAAGGGCCGCAAAGCGGCCCCCAGCATTTTCCACTTACAACCCGTTACGCGCCTTGAACTCGCGGCGGCGACGGTGCAACACCGGCTCGGTATAACCGTTCGGCTGCTTGGCCCCTTCGAGCACCAACTCCAGCGCTGCCTGGAAGGCGACGTTGTCGTCGAAGTTCGGCGCCATTGGCCGGTACGAGCTGTCGGCAGCGTTCTGCTGATCGACCACCGCCGCCATGCGCTTGAGGCTTTCCACAACCTGCTCTTCGCGCACGATGCCGTGGCGCAGCCAGTTGGCCAGCAATTGCGCGGAGATACGCAGGGTGGCGCGGTCTTCCATCAGGCCGACGTTGTTGATGTCCGGCACCTTCGAACAGCCCACACCGTGGTCGATCCAGCGCACGACATAGCCGAGGATGCCCTGGGCGTTGTTGTCCAGTTCGTTGCGAATTTCTTCGTCGGACCAGTTGGTGTCGGCTGCCAGCGGGATGATCAGGATGTCATCGACCGAGGCCGCTACACGCTTGGCCAGTTCCGCCTGACGCGCCTGCACATCAACCTGATGATAGTGCAGTGCGTGCAGTACCGCGGCGGTCGGCGACGGCACCCAGGCGGTGTTGGCACCGGCCAGGGGGTGGGCGATCTTCTGCTCGAGCATGGCCGCCATCAGGTCAGGCATGGCCCACATGCCCTTGCCGATCTGGGCACGGCCTTGCAGGCCGGTGGCGAGGCCGACATCGACGTTGTTGTTCTCGTAGGCGCCGATCCACTTCTCGTTCTTCATGGCGCCCTTGCGCACAACGGCGCCGGCTTCCATCGAGGTGTGGATTTCGTCACCGGTACGGTCCAGGAAGCCGGTGTTGATGAACACCACGCGCTCGGCCGCAGCCTTGATGCACGACTTGAGGTTGACCGTGGTACGGCGCTCCTCGTCCATGATGCCGACCTTCATGGTGTTGCGCGGCATCTGCAGCACGTCTTCGACGCGGCTGAAGATTTCTGCGGCAAACGCCACTTCTTCCGGGCCGTGCATTTTCGGTTTGACGATATAGACGCTGCCGGTGCGGCTGTTCTTGCGGGTGGTGGTGCCCTTGAGGTTGTGCAGGGCGATCAGGCCGGTGAACAGGCCATCCTGGATGCCTTCCGGGATCTCGTTGCCCTGGGCGTCGAGGATCGCCGGGTTGGTCATCAGGTGGCCAACGTTGCGCACGAACAGCAGCGAACGGCCATGCAGGCTGACGCTGCCGCCGTTCGGTGCGGTGTACTCGCGGTCCGGGTTCATGGTCCGGGTGAAGGTCTTGCCGCCCTTGCTGACGCTTTCGGACAAGTCGCCTTTCATCAGGCCCAGCCAGTTGCGGTAAACCACCACCTTGTCGTCGGCATCGACCGCGGCAACCGAGTCTTCGCAGTCCATGATGGTGGTCAGGGCCGATTCCATCAGGATGTCTTTGACGGCGGCGGCGTCGGTGCTGCCCACCGGGGTGCTGGCGTCGACCTGGATTTCGAAGTGCAGGCCGTTGTGCTTGAGCAGGACTGCGGTCGGCGCTGCGGCCTCGCCACGGTAGCCGATCAGCTGCGCATCGTCGCGCAGGCCGCTGTTGCTGCCGCCCTTGAGCGCAACTACAAGCTTGCCGGCATCGATGCGGTAGCCGGTGGAGTCGACGTGCGAGCCGGCAGCCAGAGGCGCAGCCTGGTCGAGGAAGGCGCGGCCGAAGGCGATCACCTTGTCCCCACGGACCTTGTTGTAGCCCTGGCCTTTTTCGGCGCCGCCTTCTTCGCTGATGGCGTCGGTGCCATACAGCGCGTCATACAGCGAGCCCCAGCGGGCGTTGGCGGCGTTGAGGGCGAAGCGCGCGTTCATCACCGGCACTACCAGCTGCGGGCCGGCCATGCGGGCGATTTCTTCGTCGACGTTTTGCGTGGTCGCCTGGAAGTCTTCTGCTGGTGGCAGCAGGTAACCGATTTCCTGGAGGAATGCCTTGTAGGCTGCGGCGTCGTGAGCCTGGCCTTGACGCGCCTGGTGCCAGGCGTCGATCTGGGCTTGCAGCTGGTCGCGTTTGGCGAGCAGGTTTTTATTCTTCGGAGCGAGGTCGTTGATGATCTTTTCCGCACCGAGCCAGAAATCCTTGGCGACGATGCCGGTGCCTGGGATGGCTTCGTTGTTGACGAAGTCGTACAGCACCTTGGCGACCTGAAGGCCACCGACTTGAACGTGTTCAGTCATTGCTTGCCTCACTCTGCTCAGCTATTTCGCTCATCGTATTAAGCCTGTAGCGCTTCTTCAAACACGCACCAGTACATGCCCGCAGGCGGCTGGGTGCGGCCTGCCAGACGCGCTGGCGGGCGGTTTGCGTATTTTCACAGGCGCCATCGGCAGACATCCAGTCGACGTTTTGTAGTCCGCGTCGGGGCATACTACATGAAGCAGCAGGCGGGTGAACATCAGACTAAAAGCGTCGCTGTGCGACCATTTGGTCGCATAGGGTCACGCTGGGAAGCCGCATGTTCGCAAAAAACAGGTAGATTGTTCCAGATAAATCTTGAAACAGTACACGATTAGTCATTCAGACTGCCCTGCGGCAGGTTGCCACAGCTTGCCTATACTCACTCGACTGTCAGCCTTTGCGCCGTGTTCGGCCTGGGCTGAAACCTTGGCAGGGCAGAGGAGTATGCAGTGGACCACCTAGTATTGACCGTGATCGCCCCAGACCAGGCCGGGCAGGTTGAACGCATTGCCCAGTGCATCGCCAGCCACAACGGCAACTGGTTGGAAAGCCGCATGTCGCGCATGGCCGGGCAGTTTGCCGGGATCCTGCGGGTGGCGGTGCCGACTGAGTCCCACGCGGAGTTGGTGCATGCGCTGGAGCAGTTGATCAGCCACAACATCCGTGTGCTGATCGCCGAGAGTGGCGCTGAGCCTGCGGCTAACTGGAAGCCAATCAGTATGGAACTGGTGGGCAATGACCGCCCAGGTATCGTTCGCGACATTACCCGATTGCTGGCAGACAAGGGGGTAAATCTGGAGCGCTTCACCACTGAAGTGCGCCCGGCGCCGATGAGCAGCGAGCCGTTGTTCCACGCCAACGCGTTGCTGGCGTTGCCGGTGGCGCTTTCGTTGGAGGATCTGCAGCACAGCCTGGAAGAGCTGGCGGATGATTTGATGGTTGAGTTGGAATTGCGTTCAGAGGAGTAGGCTGTTAGGGGTCTCTCTCTGGGGGGCTGAAAATTGCGCCTGGCTTGAGTGACCCGGGGCTGCTTTGCAGCCCTTTCGCGACACAAGGCCGCTCCTACAGGGACCGCGCCTGTGGATAATACGCGGTCACCTGTAGGAGCGGCCTTGTGTCGCGAAAGGGGCGCAAAGCGCCCCCAGCAGTTCTACGAAGCACCTCAGTTATCCCAGATTCACGGGGACGTCCCTGTGGATAACCTGGGGGCGTAGCGCTCCAGGCCAATGAACGCGCGGCCTGCCGAGAGTTGAGCAAAAAACGCTCAGTAATCAAGCGCTTGTGCACAAAGCGCGGGGATCAGCATGTGGATAACCTCTGGAGAGCTTGCTGCAGGCCACGCAAATCGTGGCCTGCAGGCTTTTGGTCATTTATTGATCAGGTGCGTTTGCGCACCTTCAGCCAAGCATCCACGCTGTACAGCGCCAAACCGGCCCAGATGAACATGAATGCGACCAGCGTGCTCGACGAAAGGTGCTCATCAAACAGCAGCACCGCCTGCAACAGCACCAGGCTCGGTGCCAGGTACTGCAGGAAACCCAAGGTGGTGTAGGGCAGGTGTCGCGCGGCTGCGTTGAAGCATACCAGCGGGATCAATGTGACGGGCCCGGCGGCAATCAGCCAAAGGGCTTCAGTGCTGCTGAAGAAATCCCCCTGCGTGCTGCTCGCAGCCGGGTGCAGCAACAGCCAGCCCGCAGCCAATGGCACCAGCATCCAGGTTTCCACCACCAGCCCGGGAAGTGCCGCGACGGGCGCCTGCTTGCGGATCAGCCCATAGAAGCCAAAGGTCAGCGCCAGCACCAGCGACACCCACGGCAGGCTGCCGACCTGCCACACCTGCTGCGCGACTCCGACCGCTGCCAGGCCGACCGCCAGCCACTGCAGCCGACGCAAACGCTCGCCGAGCAGAAGCATGCCCAGCAGCACGTTGATCAGTGGGTTGATGTAATAGCCGAGGCTGGCTTCGAGCATGCGTCCGTTGTTTACCGCCCAGACATAGGTCAGCCAGTTGCCGGCGATCAGCGTACCGCTCAAGGCCAGGATTGCCAGGCGCCTGGGGTTGTCGCGCAATTCGCGCCACCAGCCGGGGTGCTTCCACACCAGCAGCAACAGCGAACCGAACAGCGCCGACCAGAGCACCCGGTGGACGATGATCTCGACCGCCGGCACGCTCTGAATGGCTTTGAAATACAGCGGGAACAGGCCCCAGATGATGTAGGCCGTCAGGCCAAGAATATACCCGCGACGCGGGTTTGCAGCGTGCATGCCGAATCCTTGCTTAGGTAGCTAAATAACAGCACCTATTGTAGACAGACCTGCACCTGCTCCTAGAACAATTTCAGCGGCGCTTCGTCCAGCGCCGAGATCTGCTCGCGCAACGCCAGGATCTGATCGCCCCAGTAGCGTGGCTGGCCGAACCAGGGGAAGCTGCGCGGGAATGCCGGGTCGTCCCAGCGCCGCGCCAGCCAGGCGCTGTAGTGCAACTGGCGCAAGGCCCGCAGCGGCTCGATCAGCGGCAGCTCGCGCGGGTCGAAGTCGTGGAACTCGTTGTAGCCGTCGATCAGCTCGGCCAACTGACCCAGGCGTTCCTCGCGGCTGCCGGCGAGCATCATCCACAGGTCCTGCACTGCCGGGCCGGTCCGGCAGTCGTCCAGATCGACCAAGTGGTAGGCGTCTTCGCGGTGCATGATGTTGCCTGGGTGGCAGTCGCCGTGCAGGCGGATGGTCTGGTGCGGGGTGCGCGCGTAGATCGCTTCAACCCTTTTGAGCAGGTCGCGAGCGACCGACTCGTAGGCGGGCAGCAATTCTTTGGGCACGTAGTTGCCGTCAAGCAAGGTCTGCAGCGAGGCATGCCCGAAGTTATCCACAGCGAGCGACTCACGGTGCACGAACGGCCGCGTGGCGCTGACCTTGTGCAGGCGCCCGAGCAACTGGCCGAGGGTGTACAACTGGTCGAGATTGCCCGGCTCTGGCGCCCGGCCACCGCGGCGCGGGAACAAGGCAAAGCGAAAGCCCTGATGTTCGAACAGGCTCTGCCCTTCATGGCTGATCGGCGCGACCACCGGCACTTCGCAGTCGGCAAGCTCGGCGGTAAAGGCATGTTCTTCGTGGATCTGCGCGTCGGTCCAACGCCCCGGCCGGTAGAACTTGGCGATCAGCGGCTGCTGATCTTCGATGCCCACCTGATAGACCCGGTTCTCGTAACTGTTGAGCGCCAGCACGCGGGCATCGCTGAGAAAGCCCAGACTTTCTACCGCATCAAGGACCAGGTCGGGGGTGAGGGTATCGAAAGGGTGGGACATTGGAGCTCCGCAGGGCGACATCGTGAGCACCATGGTACTCCATTACCCCTCGCACCGGCGGCTGCTAGGCCGGCACGCCCAGCAGTACATACGCAGGATGGAACTGCGCACGCAGTTCGCTGCCGGCGGCCACCCCATGAGCTGTCAGCCACTGGCTGTCGGCGAAGGCGCAGAGGGTCTGGCCATTGCTCAATTGCAGGCGCACTTCGCAGCTGGCTTCTTCTTCGGCGAGCACCTCTGCGACCGTGGCGCCGAGCGTGTTACTGCCTGGTGCTGCGGTGTCCTCCGGGCCGAGCAAGTGCACCCAGCCGGCCTTGAGCAAGGCCACTACCTGGCTGCCTGGCGCCAGTTCCAGCCGCTCGGTGCTGTCGCGGGTGATCAGCGCTTGAATCTGCAGCCCGCCGCTCAGCGCCAGGGTCACCCGGTCATGCCGACCTTCACTGCTCACTGCGCTGACCTCACCCTGCAACTGATTACGCGCGCTGGTGCGCAGCATCAGCCGGCCGAGCAGGTCAAGGTCGCTGCTATGTTCGGCGGCCTCGAGCACTTGCGCCTGCAACGCTTGCAGGCGCAAGTAAAGGCGCAGCACGCGCTGGCCCTCTATCGACAACTGCGCACCGCCACCACCACGGCCGCCGGTGCTGCGTTCGACCAAGGGCTGCGCGGCAAGGTTGTTGAGCTCGTCGATGGCGTCCCAGGCCGCTTTGTAGCTGATCCCGGCAGCCTTCGCCGCGCGGGTGATCGAGCCTTGTTCGGCAATGTGCTGGAGCAGGGCGATGCGCTGCGGGCGGCGGGCGATGTGCTGGGTGAGCTGGGTGGGCAGAGACATGCGCTTGAGCCAGGCGGGGTGAGACTGGCGAAGTTGCCTCCCGTAGCGTCATCAGTCAAGCCCGGCGCCCGCTCAGGCCTGGCCAGGTTTGGCCGTGCGCGCCAGGCAATAGACATCGACCCGCTGGGCGCCAGCCTTGCGTAGCAGCTGGGCAATGGCCTGGGCAGTGGCGCCGGTGGTCAGCACGTCGTCGACCACTGCCAGGTGCCGTCCTTCGATATCCACGCCTGGCGCCAAGGTAAACGCTTCACGCAGATTGCGCCGGCGCGCCTTGGCGCCGAGTTTTTGCTGGGCCGGGGTGTCGCGAGTGCGCAGCAGCCAGCGCTCGTTGCAGGCGATGCCCAGTTGGCCTGACAGCCAGCGCGCAAGCATGCCGGCCTGGTTGAAGCCGCGCTGGCGCAGCCGCCGCGCCGCCAAGGGTACCGGCAGCAAATATTCTGGCCTGGGCAAGCCTTCGGCGTAGCGATGCGCCAATGCATCGCCGAGCAAACCCGCCAGCAGACGGCCGAGGGGCCACTGCCCGCGATGCTTGAAGCGACTGATCAGGCTGTCCAGCGGAAAGCCGAAATGCCACGGCGCAATCACCTGGCTGAAGGCCGGTGGCCGGCGGTGGCAGGGTCCGCAAAGCAGGCCGGCGATGGCCAGCGGTAACGCGCAGCGCAGGCATTGCTCCTCCAGCCAGGGCAGTTCCTGCTCGCAGGCGCTGCACAGCGGGTAGGGTTGATAAGCGTGTTCATCACACAGCAAACATATTTGATTAATATTTGTACACTTGTAAACCAGCCATCTGAGTATTGGTTGACAGTCCATGGCCCTTCCGTAAATATTGCGCCTATCCGTGATGCGCTGGCGGCTTTATTGGCCTGCGCGCCAGTCAGAGCCTAGATAAGGAAACGCCGATGAGCGCCAGCACAATTGCTACAACACGTCACGACTGGGGCCTGGCCGAGGTCAAGGCGTTGTTCCAGCAGCCCTTCAATGATTTGTTGTTCCAGGCGCAAAGCGTGCACCGCGCGCATTTCGATCCCAATCGCGTGCAGGTCTCGACCTTGCTGTCGATCAAGACCGGCGCATGCCCGGAAGACTGCAAATACTGTCCGCAGTCCGGCCACTACAACACCGGGCTGGAAAAGCAAAAACTGATGGAAGTGCAAAAAGTGCTGGAAGAGGCCGCCCGGGCCAAAGCCATCGGCTCGACGCGCTTCTGCATGGGCGCGGCCTGGAAGCATCCGTCGGCCAAAGACATGCCTTACGTGCTGGAGATGGTCAAAGGGGTCAAGGCCTTGGGCCTGGAAACCTGCATGACCCTCGGCAAGCTGGACCAGGACCAGACCGCCGCGCTGGCCCAGGCTGGCCTGGACTACTACAACCACAACCTCGACACCTCGCCCGAGTTCTATACCAGCATCATCACCACCCGAACCTACAGCGAGCGTCTGCAGACTCTTGCCTATGTGCGCGACGCCGGCATGAAGATCTGCTCCGGCGGCATCCTCGGCATGGGTGAGTCGCTGGACGACCGCGCCGGGCTGCTGATTCAGCTGGCCAACCTGCCTGAGCCTCCTGAGTCGGTACCGATCAACATGCTGGTCAAGGTTGCCGGCACGCCGCTGGCCGAAGAAGCCGACGTCGACCCGTTCGATTTCATCCGTATGCTTGCGGTAGCACGGATTCTCATGCCCAAGTCGCACGTACGGCTTTCCGCCGGGCGTGAGCAGATGAACGAGCAGATGCAGGCGCTGGCCTTCATGGCCGGGGCCAACTCGATCTTCTACGGCGAAAAACTGCTGACCACGGCCAACCCACAAGCCGACAAGGACATGCAGTTGTTCGCCCGCCTCGGGATCAAGCCGGAAGCGCGCGAAGAGCACGCTGACGAAGTGCATCAGGCTGCCATCGAGCAGGCCCTGGTCGAGCAGCGCAGCAGCGAGATGTTCTACGACGCAGCGTCGGCCTGAAATGGCCTTTGACCTCGCCGCGCGCCTGGCCGAACGGCGTGCGGCCGATCTGTATCGGCAACGGCCGCTGCTGCAGACCGCGCAGGGGCCGCAGGTGGTGGTCGACGGCCAGCCGCTGCTGGCCTTCTGCAACAATGATTACCTGGGCCTGGCCAATCACCCTGAGGTGATCGCTGCCTGGCGCGCCGGCGCCGAACGCTGGGGTGTCGGTGGCGGTGCTTCGCATCTGGTCATCGGCCACAGCACCCCGCATCACCAGCTTGAAGAAGCGCTGGCCGAGCTGACCGGGCGGCCGCGTGCGCTGCTGTTTTCCACCGGCTACATGGCCAACCTCGGTGCCATCACCGCGTTGGTCGGGCAGGGCGATACGGTGCTGCAGGACCGCCTCAACCACGCTTCGCTGCTTGATGGCGGCCTGCTCAGCGGTGCGCGCTTCAATCGTTATCTGCACAACGATGCGCAGAGCCTGGCCAGCCGCTTGCAGCGGGCCACCGGCAATACCCTGGTGGTCACCGATGGCGTGTTCAGCATGGATGGCGATCTGGCCGACCTGCCCGCACTGGCCGCTACTGCCCACGCCGCGAATGCCTGGCTGATGGTCGACGATGCCCACGGCCTCGGCACCCTGGGCGCCAACGGCGGTGGCATCGTCGAGCACTTCGGGCTTGGTCTGGAGCAGGTGCCGGTGTTGATCGGTACCCTCGGCAAGGCCTGCGGCACCGCAGGTGCGTTTGTTGCCGGCAGCGATGATCTGATCGAGGCACTGGTGCAGTTCGCCCGACCGTACATCTACACCACCAGCCAACCGCCGGCGCTGGCCTGCGCCACGCTCAAGAGCCTGCAGCTGCTGCGTGACGAAAGCTGGCGACGCGAGCAGTTGGCGGCGTTGATCCGCCAGTTTCGCGAGGGGGCAGAACAGATCGGCCTGCAACTGATGGACAGCCAGACGCCGATTCAGCCGATCCTGATCGGCGACAGCGGCCGTGCCCTGCGCCTGTCGCAGATGCTGCGCGAGCGCGGCTTGCTGGTGACCGCTATCCGCCCGCCGACGGTACCGGCCGGCAGCGCGCGGCTGCGGGTGACCTTGAGCGCGGCGCACACCGAGGCGCAGGTGCAGCTATTGTTGAATGCATTGGCAGACTGTTATCCACAACTGGAGCGCGCCGATGCGTAATCGCCTGATTCTCTTGCCCGGCTGGGGGCTGGGTACTGCTGCACTGCATCCATTGGCGGCAAGCCTGCGCGCGCAGGATTCGCGCTTGCAGGTCGACCTGTTGCCGCTGCCGGAATTGCCCGAGGGCGATGTCCAGGCCTGGCTCGAGCATCTTGATCGCACCCTGCCCCAGGACACCTGGCTGGGTGGCTGGTCACTGGGCGGGATGCTCGCCAGCGAGCTTGCACGCAAACGCGGTGATCGCTGCTGCGGCCTGCTGACCCTGGCCAGCAACCCCAGTTTCGTCAACCGCGCCGACTGGCCGCATGGCATGCCGGCAGACACCTTCAGTACCTTTGTCGACGGCTGTCGCAGCCACCTGCAGGTCACCCTGAAGCGCTTTCGCTCGCTGTGCACCCAGGGCGCGCCGGATCAGTTGGCCGTGCTCAAACAGCTCAATGTCGGCCTGCCGAGCACTGATCCGCTGTACCTGATGAGCGGCCTGGAGGTGCTGGGCAAGCTGGATACCCGCGACGCCTTGGTGGAGTACACCGGGCCGCAGTTGCACCTGTTTGCCGGCAGCGATGTGCTGGTCCCGGCAGAGGCAGCCATGGCGCTGTGCGAGCTGGTGCCGGACGTCGAGGTCGGGCTGGTTGAAAACACCTCGCATGCTTTCCTGCTGGAATATCCGCAGGACCTGGCTGCGGGCATCAAGATTTTTTTGCACGAGAGCGGCGATGACTGATCTGTCCCATCCGACCCTGCCGGGCGCCTTGCCTGACAAACGCCAGGTGGCGGCGTCGTTTTCCCGGGCTGCTGCCAGTTATGACAGCGTCGCCGCGTTGCAGCGCGCCGTCGGGGTTGCCTTGCTCGAGCAGTTGCCGGCTGATCTGACCCCAAGCCGTTGGCTCGACCTGGGCAGCGGCACCGGTCACTTCAGCCGCGTGCTGGCCGAGCGCTTTGCCGGCGCTGTCGGTGTGGCCGTCGATATTGCCGAAGGCATGCTGGGCCACGCTCGGCAGCAAGGCGGTGCGCAGTTTCATGTGGCCGGCGATGCCGAGCGCCTGCCGCTGCAGGACGCCAGCGTCGATTTGATTTTCAGCAGCCTGGCGGTGCAGTGGTGCAGCCAGTTCGCCAGCGTGCTCAGCGAAGCACAGCGGGTGTTGCGCCCTGGCGGAGTGCTGGCGTTCAGCAGCCTGTGCGTCGGCACCCTGGAGGAATTGCGCGCCAGCTGGCAAGCGGTGGACGGCATGGTCCACGTCAACCGCTTCCGCCGGTTCGACGATTACCAGCGGCTGTGTGCCGGCAGCGGCCTGCAGCTGCTCGCTCTGCAACAGCGTGCGCAGGTGCTGCACTACCCCGACGTACGCAGCCTGACCCATGAACTGAAGGCGCTGGGTGCGCATAACCTCAACCCCGGCCGGCCAGCCGGCCTGACCGGGCGGGCGCGCATGCAGGGTTTGCTGCAGGCCTACGAACACTGGCGCCAGCCGGCCGGCCTGCCGGCCACCTATCAGGTGGTGTATGCCGTGCTGCGCAAGCCGCTGCAGGATGGGGAATGACATGAGCCAAGCGTATTTCATTGCCGGTACCGATACTGATGTGGGCAAGACCACCATCGCTGCAGGCTTGCTCCATGCGGCCCGCCTGCAAGGCTTGAGTACTCTCGCGGCCAAGCCGGTGGCGTCGGGTTGCACGGTGACCAACAAGGGCCTGCGCAATGCCGATGCGTTGGCCCTGATCGATCAAAGCACAATCCAGTTGCCTTATGAACGGGTCAACCCGTTCGCCTTCGAGCCGGCAATCGCCCCGCACCTGGCGGCGCGCGAAGCAGACGTGGCGCTGGCGGTGCCTGCTTTGCTCAAGGCGATGCAGGAGATTCTGGCAGAGGGCGCCGACTTCACCTTGATCGAAGGTGCCGGCGGTTGGCGGGTGCCGTTGTCGGACCATGCCAACCTGTCCGATCTGGCAATCGCGCTGAAGCTACCGGTGATCCTGGTGGTCGGCGTGCGCCTGGGCTGCATCAATCACGCGCTGTTGAGTGCCGAAGCGATTGCCCGCGATGGCCTGCAGCTAGCCGGCTGGGTGGCCAATGTGATTGATCCGCGCACCTCGCGGCTGGAAGAAAACCTGGCCAGCCTCGCCGAACGCCTACCCGCGCCGTGCCTGGGGCGCGTGCCCAAACTCAAGCAAGCCAGCGCCGATGCGGTGGCCGAACATCTGCAGCTGGATCTGCTCGATTGAGCTGCCGGGCATACCTTTGGTCTATCGGCTGGCACTAGGCTATTAGCGATTTAAACGGGCCTTTTCAGCGTTGGCCTGCTTTAATGAAGCTTGTCCGTTATCCAGCGTCATCGGAGTTTTGACATGGAAATCACCGGTAGCTCTGCCTACTACGCAGGTCTTGGCGCCATTCAGGCGGGCCAGAACCGCGTTGATCAGGCCGCCAGCCAGATCGCCAATGGCACCGTCGAACGTGCCGCCACCAGCCAGTCCAGCGACTATCAGGCCGAGCGCTTGCGCGCCGTCGACCGCAGCCAGCAAATGGACATGGCCACCAGCACGGTGCAATTAGCACTGGGCAAGACCGAAGTCGAACTGGGTGTGAAAGTCGCCAAGGCTTCCGACGAACTGCTCGGCCGCTTCATCGACACCTACGCCTGATTGCTGATCTCGCTGAAACCTCTGCGGGCCTGACTGCGATGGCGCTGACCAGACAACACCGTTGTCTGCTCGGTTGCCGTCTGCAGTCAGGCCCGCAGTTGCATTTACGGCTGCATGGCAGATACGCCCTGTTTCACGACGTAAATGGCACCATAGTCACTTCTTGACTTTGTTTGCACCTAAACGTAAGTTTCAAACAACCGTTTGACCGAGAGCCGGTAGCTGTCGGCGCTCACTCCACCGGACTCCTCAAGAGGTTCATCGCAATGCCTGAATACAAAGCCCCTCTGCGTGATATTCGCTTCGTTCGCGACGAACTGCTCGGCTATGAAGCGCACTACCAGAGCCTGCCGGGCTGCGAGGAAGCCACGCCCGACATGGTCGATGCGATCCTTGAGGAAGGTGCCAAGTTCTGCGAGAACGTGCTGGCGCCGCTGAACCGCGTTGGCGACCTTGAAGGTTGCAAGTGGAGCGAGTCCGGTGTGCAGACCCCGACTGGCTTCAAGGAAGCCTACAAGCAGTTCGTCGAAGGCGGCTGGCCGAGCCTGGCCCACGATGTCGCCCACGGCGGCCAGGGCCTGCCCGAGTCGCTGGGCCTGGCCGTCAGCGAGATGGTCGGTGAAGCCAACTGGTCGTGGGGCATGTACCCCGGCCTGTCCCATGGCGCGATGAACACCATCTCCGAGCACGGCACCGCCGAGCAGCAGGACACCTACCTGAGCAAGCTGGTCACCGGCGAGTGGACCGGCACCATGTGCCTGACCGAGCCACACTGCGGCACTGACCTGGGCATGCTGCGGACCAAGGCCGAGCCGCAGGCGGATGGCTCGTACAAGGTTTCCGGGACCAAGATCTTCATCTCGGCCGGTGAGCATGACATGGCCGACAACATCGTCCACATCGTGCTGGCGCGCCTGCCCGATGCCCCTGCTGGCACCAAAGGTATTTCGCTGTTCATCGTGCCCAAGTTCCTGCCGAGCGCCGACGGCGCCATCGGCGAGCGCAACGGCGTCAGCTGCGGCTCGCTCGAGCACAAGATGGGCATCCACGGTAACGCCACCTGCGTGATGAACTTCGACGGCGCTACCGGTTACCTGATCGGTCCGGCCAACAAAGGCCTGAACTGCATGTTCACCTTCATGAACACCGCTCGCCTGGGTACCGCGCTGCAAGGCCTGGCCCACGCTGAAGTGGCATTCCAGGGTGGCCTGCAATACGCCCGTGACCGTCTGCAGATGCGCTCGCTGACCGGCCCCAAGGCACCTGAAAAGGCCGCTGATCCGATCATCGTCCACCCTGATGTACGGCGCATGCTGCTGACCATGAAGGCCTTTGCCGAAGGCAACCGGGCGATGGTCTACTTCACCGCGCAGCAGGTCGACATCGTCAAGTACAGCAAGGACGAAGAAGCCCGCAAGAAGGCCGATGCACTGCTGGCCTTCATGACCCCGATCGCCAAGGCGTTCATGACCGAGGTCGGTTTCGAAGCGGCCAACCATGGCGTCCAGATCTACGGCGGCCACGGCTTCATTGCCGAGTGGGGCATGGAGCAGAACGTGCGCGACAGCCGCATCTCGATGCTCTACGAGGGTACCACCGGCATCCAGGCCCTCGACCTGCTCGGGCGTAAAGTGCTGATGACCCAGGGCGAAGCGCTCAAGGGCTTCACCAAGATCGTGCACAAGTTCTGCCAGGCCCAGGAAGGCAACGAAGCGGTCAAGGAATTCGTCGAGCCGTTGGCGGCGATCAACAAAGAGTGGGGCGAACTGACGATGAAAGTCGGCATGGCCGCCATGAAAGACCGTGAAGAGGTCGGCGCCGCTTCGGTCGATTACCTGATGTACTCGGGCTACGCCTGCCTGGCCTACTTCTGGGCTGATATCGCCCGTCTGGCAGCTGAAAAACTCGCCGCCGGCACCAGCGAAGAAGCGTTCTACACCGCCAAGCTGCAGACCGCGCGCTTCTACTTCCAGCGCATCCTGCCGCGTACCCGCACCCATGCAGCGACCATGCTGTCCGGTGCTGGCAACCTGATGGCGATGAAAGAAGAAGATTTCGGCCTGGCTATCTAAGTCGCGCTGGCAACATCAAAAACCGTCTGCCCTCACCGGCAGGCGGTTTTTTTATGAGCGCTCGTCGGGGCCGCGTAGCCTCGTATACAGAAAAAGCTAAGACTGGCTTCACGCCTGCCGTTAAACATCCCGTGTGCTCATCTATTCATGTGCGCTGCCGATGAAGTAAAGGCACAATGCCATTATTGATCTGCCGGGTTGGAGATACCCTTGTTTCAGTTATCCGCTGTACGCGTAAGCCATTTCCTGCCGTCACTGGTTTTACTGGTGTCGGGGCTGGCGGCGGCCTATGTGAGAGACCTCAGCGTCTTTTTCACGTCTTTGTTCAATGTGCTGCCGACCATGGTGCTGCTGCTCGGCGGCGCCTATTGCGCGGTGTACCGCCGGCAGCGCGAGCTGTTCCTGATGGTCACGGTGTATATCGCTTACTACCTGCTCGATACCCAGACCGACTTCTATCGCGACAACGGCCGCGTGCGTGAAGACGCAGCGGTGATCTTTCATCTGGTCTGCCTGCTGCTACCGGCGTTGTTCGGCCTGTTCGCCGCCTGGCAGGAGCGCACCCACCTGGCCCAGGACATGCTCGCCCGCTTTGCCGTACTGTTTGCCGTCGGCAGCGTGGCGGTGGCCTTGCAGCAAAGCTTTCCGCAGGCGCTGCTGGGCTGGCTGGCGGAGATCCGCTGGCCGTCGCTGCACGGTCAGTGGATGAGCCTGATCCAGCTGGCGTACCCGGTCTTCGTCATCGTCTTCATCCTGCTGGTAGTGCAGTACCTGCGCCAGCCGCGGCCGCTGCATGCGGCGCAGATCACCGGTTTGCTGGGCCTGCTGTGGATGTTGCCGAAAACCTTCATCCTGCCGTTCACCCTGAACATCATGTGCAGCCAGGTCATGCTGATGATTGCCGCAGCGGTCGCCCACGAGGCCTATCAGATGGCCTTCCGCGACGAGCTCACCGGCTTGCCCGGCAGGCGTGCGCTGAACGAGCGTATGCAGCGGCTGGGGCGCAACTATGTGATCGCCATGACCGACGTTGACCACTTCAAGAAATTCAACGATACCCACGGCCACGACGTCGGTGACCAGGTGCTGCGGCTGGTTGCCAGCCGGCTGTCGAAAGTCACGGGCGGCGGCCGGGCTTACCGCTATGGCGGCGAAGAGTTCGCCCTGGTGTTTGCCGGCAAGACTGCCGAGGAGTGTCTGCCGCACCTGGAAGCGGTACGCGAGATGATCGCCAACTACGCCATCCAGCTGCGCGACCAGAACAGTCGCCCGCAAGATGATAGCGCCGGCCGGCAACGGCGCAGCGGCTCGGCCAGCGCCACCGTGTCGGTCACCATCAGCATCGGCGTGGCCGAGCGCTTGATCGACCACCGCAACCCTGAAGCGGTGCTCAAATCTGCCGACGAGGCGCTGTACAGCGCCAAGGCTGCCGGGCGTAACTGTGTGGTTATGTTCGGCCACCAATCACGCCGCGGCGCTGTGCGAATGGCCTGACTGAGGTTGACTGTAGGGTCACGTGATGACCCTATGTCTCGCAAAAGTTGTTCGGTTACACTGATTTCACTCCAGTGCCGCGGTCCTCGCCAGGACCGCCCCGACCCGACTAGTGAGAGGTTGTCCATGGCTGACTATAAAGCGCCCCTGCGTGATATGCGCTTCGTTCTCAATGAAGTCTTCGACGTGGCCACGCTCTGGGCACAGCTGCCCGAGCTGGCCGAGGCGGTCGACCAGGACACCGCTCTGGCGGTGCTGGAAGAAGCCGGCAAGGTCACCGCCCGCAGCATCGCGCCGCTCAACCGCGCCAGCGATGAAGAGGGCTGCCACTGGGACAACGGCAGCGTACGCACTCCAGCCGGGTTCATCGAGGCCTACCAGACCTACGCCGAAGGCGGCTGGGTCGGTGTTGGCGGTGATCCGCAGTTTGGCGGCATGGGCATGCCCAAGGCGATCTCGGCGCAGGTCGAGGAAATGATCAACGCCTCGAGCCTGTCGTTCGGGCTGTATCCGATGCTCACCGCAGGCGCCTGCCTGTCGATCAATGCCCACGCCAGCGAAGCGCTCAAGCACAAATACCTGCCGAACATGTACAGCGGCGTCTGGGCAGGCTCCATGTGCCTGACCGAGGCCCATGCCGGCACCGACCTGGGCATCATCCGTACCAAGGCCGAGCCGCAGGCGGATGGCAGCTACAAGGTCACTGGGACCAAGATCTTCATCACCGGTGGCGAGCACGACCTGACCGAAAACATCATTCACCTGGTGCTGGCCAAACTGCCGGACGCACCGGCGGGGCCCAAGGGCATTTCCCTGCTGCTGGTGCCCAAGTTTCTGGTCAACGACGACGGTAGCCTAGGTGAGCGCAATGCAGCCCACTGCGGCTCGATTGAGCACAAGATGGGTATTCAGGGCTCGGCGACCTGCGTGATGAACTTCGACGGCGCGGTCGGCTACCTGGTCGGCGAGCCGAACAAGGGCCTGGCGGCCATGTTCACCATGATGAACTACGAGCGCCTGGGCGTCGGCATTCAGGGCCTGGCCTCGGCTGAGCGCTCTTATCAGAACGCCGTCGAGTACGCCCGCGACCGCCTGCAAAGCCGCTCGCCAACCGGCGCACAGGCGAAAGACAAGGTCGCCGACCCGATCATCGTCCATCCGGATGTGCGGCGCATGCTGCTGACCATGAAAGCCTTGATCGAAGGCGGTCGAGCATTCTCCACCTACGTTGCCCTGCAACTGGACAACGCCAAGTACAGCGAAGACCCGACCACGCGCAAGCGCAGCGAGGACCTGGTGGCGTTGCTGACACCGGTGGCCAAGGCGTTCATGACCGACACCGGGCTTGAGTGCACCGTGCATGGCCAGCAGGTGTTTGGCGGCCACGGTTACATCCGTGAGTGGGGCCAGGAGCAACTGGTGCGCGACGCCCGCATCACCCAGATCTATGAGGGCACCAACGGCATTCAGGCGCTGGACCTGATGGGCCGCAAGGTGGTCGCCAGCGGTGGCGCGTTCTACCAGGTGTTTGCTGACGAAATCCGCCAGTTCGTTGCTGGCGCTGATAGCGAGTTGGGCGAATTTACCCAGCCATTGGGCACTGCCCTGGATCAACTGGATGGGCTGACCGAGTGGGTTATCGAGCAGGCCAAGCTCAACCCGAACGAGATCGGCGCCGCGTCGGTTGAGTACCTGCATGCGTTCGGCTACGTCGCTTACGCCTATATGTGGGCGCGCATGGCCCAGGCAGCCAAGGCTGGCGAGGGCGATGCGGCCTTCTATCAGGGCAAGTTGGGCACGGCGCGGTTCTACTTTGCGCGGTTGCTGCCGCGGGTCGATTCGCTGGTAGCTTCGGTCAAGGCGGGTAGCGAGTCGCTGTATCTGCTGGACGCCGCGCAGTTTTGATCACCGGCGTTGCATGCCGTAACAAAGTTGGGGTGATTTGTAAGCCTTTTCCTACACGACGTGGTGACTTTTCGCCTCTATCTTCAGATTGGATCCACAGCTAATATTTCTCACATGGACGGAACGCAGGAAGCGTAAAGGACAGAACAGGGACACGAAGGAATCTCGCCAGGATGGTGAGGCGATAGGGATGTCAGGGAAACAGTCTGGAAAACCCCGCTTAGGCGGGGTTTTCTTTGTTGCGTGGTTTTTACCGTCAGCCCAGTACGTCCAGCGGCGACACGGCCAGCTGGCGCCCGTCGGTTTCTTCTTCGAGCAACGTGCGCAGCAGCTCCAGTGACGCCTGTTGGCGCTGGGCATCGCGGAACACCAGGCCAACCTTGAGTGGCACGCGCGGTTCGCTGAGGGGCTTCCACAGCAGCCCTTGATCATCCTCGGCTGCCGCCTTGGCCCGCCCTGGCAGGATGGTTGCCAGCGAGGTGTGTGCCAGGCTGTCGAGGATTCCCGCCATGTTGTTCATTTCGGCCTGTACCTGCGGCCTGCGGCCCTGGCTGGCCAGCTGCTCCTTCCAGATCTGGCGGATCTGAAACTCTTCGCCCAGCATCAACAGCGGCAGTTCGGCTGCCTGCCTGATCGAGACCTTCTTGAAGTCCTTCAACGGGTGAGTGTTGGGGATGACCAGTTGCAGCTCATCTTCATACAGCATCAACCCGTGCAGGCCTGCCTGGCGCGGCGGCAGATAGCTGATGCCGATATCCAGATTGCCATTGAGCAGACGCCGCTCGATCTCCAGCCCCGACAGCTCGTAGATCTGCACCACCAAATGCGGCTGCGCCCGGCGCACGCGCTCCAGCAACTGCGGCACCAGCCCCGGGCGGACTGTTTGCAGGACACCGATGGCAAGGGTCCGCAGTGCCTGGCCTTTGAAGCTGCGCATAGCCTCATGGGCGCGCTGCAGTCCGTCGAGCAAGGGCTGGGCATGGTTGTACAAGGTGTGCGCTGCCAGTGTTGGCAGCAGGCGCTTGTTACTGCGTTCGAACAGGCTCAGGTCGAGGCTGTGTTCCAGTTGCCGGATCTGCTGGGACAAGGCCGGTTGCGACAGTGACAGGCGTTCGGCAGCACGGCCGACGTGGCCCTCTTCATAGACCGCGACGAAATAACGCAGTTGGCGAAAATCCATAAGCAACACTTATCGAAAAAGCTGGGAAATCGAAATGGCCAGGGTGCCCGGTTGTGCCTAGTCTAGCGGCGTTTTCAAGCATTTACCTGCTGTTGCAGCGACCGATTGTTGCAGTCGCTGAAAAACACTTTTGATAGGCCACGCTGAAAGATCGGTCTGGAGTTCTGATGAATCTGTTCAAGCTGCGTCGGCCAGCTGTCGCGGTGGTCGAACCTGTACCAGCAGCACCGGCAGCTGTCGCGCCGCTAACGAGTGAGTGGCTGATGGCATCCGCCGCGCTGCCTGCGCCGGTTTTTGTGCGTGGGCAAGGCTCGTGGTTATGGGATAGCGACGGTCGGGTTTATCTGGATTTCTCCCACGGCGGTGCAGGCAACAGTCTCGGCCATTGCCCGCAAGTGGTGAGCGAAGCGCTGGGTGCTCAGGCCCAGACATTGCTCAACTGCGGTGGGCAGCTGACCAACCACAATCAGTTGCTGCTGGCCCAGGAGCTCTGCCAAAGCACCGGCAGTGACCAGGCGTACCTGCTCAACAGCGGCGGCGAAGCGTGCGCGGCGGCAATCCAGCTGGCACGCAAGTGGGGCCAGCTGCACCGTAGCGGCGCCGATCATGTCATTACGGCCAGCCAGGCTTGCCACGGGCGCGGTCTGGATACGTCGGGCTTCAGCCAGGTGCCATTCAACGACCTGAGCGCACTGCACGCCGCCGTCGACTCGCGCACGGTCGCGATCATGCTCGAACCGATCCAGGGCGAGGCCGGCGTTATCCCGGCCAGCCGCGAGTATCTCCAGGGTGTCGAACGGCTGTGTCGCGAGCTGGGCATCCTGCTGATATTCGATGAAGTACTGACCGGCATCGGCCGCTGCGGTGCGTTGTTGGCCGAACAGCGATATGACGTGCGTGCCGACATCATCGCCCTTGGCGCAGGCCTGGGGGGGGGTGTGCCGGTCGCTGCGCTGCTGGCCCGCGGCAGTGCCTGCTGCGCCGAGCCTGGCGAGCTGCAAGGCAGTCAGCACGGTAATGCGCTGATGTGTGCGGCCGGCCTGGCGGTATTGAACAGCATGCTTGCGCCTGGCTTTTTCGAGCAGATCAAGGACCGCGGTCGCCACCTGCGCGAAGGCCTGAGCAGGTTGTCGGGCCGTTATGGCCATGGCGAAGTGCGGGGGCAGGGTCTGCTGTGGGCGCTGCAGTTACACGATGAGGTGGCGCCAGCGCTGGTCCTGGCGGCATTGCAGGAGGGCTTGTTGCTGGATGCGCCGCAGCCCGATGTGGTCCGTTTTGCCCCGGCGCTGACAATCAGCCGCGGGCTTGTCGACGAGATGCTGCTGAAGCTGGCCAGAGCCTTTGCCCGGCTGCACGGGCATCAGCACAACCGTCGCGCGATGCGCGCCTGATCGGCAATAGCGCTCACCTATTCAACGAACCGTCTGGCGTTTCTGCGCATCGCCCCTGGCCTGTCTTATTCGGCCCGGGGCGTTTTTTTGTCCCTGTAGGAGCGGCCTTGCCGGAGCGCCGGACCGGTCGGAAAGGGTCGCGTAGCGGCCCCCAGATTTCAGCTTCGCCGCTGACATCGCCGGGCCAGCTATGCTGGCCTTTCGCGACGCAAGGCCGCTCCTACGGGGACCGGGTAGACCAGCGCGCTACTTCGGCGAACCCCACTCGCGGGCGCAATGCCTGCGGAACCTCTGCAAGAGCGCGCGAGTCTGTGTAGTAACCATTGACGGAGAGACATGCATGGACTTCATTCGCATCATTATCGCGATTCTTCTGCCGCCGCTTGGCGTGTTCCTGCAGGTCGGCTTTGCCGGTGCGTTCTGGCTGAACATCCTGTTGACGTTGCTGGGTTATATCCCCGGCATCATCCACGCGGTATATATCATCGCCAAGCGCTGACGTGACGAGGGCCGCGCTGCGGCCCTCTGTTGCAATTGCAGCGTACGCGGCTCAACGGCCGAGTACCCGGCAATAGAACTTCCATTCTTCCTCGAGTGCATGCGCAAGGTTTTCGGCCTTGCGGAAACCGTGCCGCTCACCGGCATAAAAATGCCCTTCAGCCTCGATTCCGTTCGCTTTCAGCGCCGCCAGCATGACGCGGGTCTGCTCGGGAACTACTACGGCATCCAGTTCACCTTGGAAGAAGATCATCGGCACCTTGATTTGCTCGGCGTGCAGTAGCGGCGTCCGTTGGCGGTAGCGCTCGGCGTCTTGTTCAGGATCGCCAATCAGCCAGTCCAGATAATCCCCTTCGAACTTGTGTGTCGCCTGTGCCAGCGCCAGCGGGTCGCTGACCCCATAGAGGCTGGCGCCGGCGCGAAATACATCGGCGAAGGCCAGGGCGCACAGGGTGGTGTAGCCGCCAGCACTGCCGCCGCGAATGAACGCCTGCTGCGGGTCGATCAGGCCAAGCCCGGCCAGGTAGCTGACTGCAGCGCAGGCGTCTTCGACGTCGACTTCGCCCCAGCGCAGGTGCAGCGCCTGTCGATAGGCGCGGCCATAACCGCTGCTGCCGCGATAGTTCAGGTCAGCCACAGCAAAGCCGCGTTGGCTCCAGTATTGGATGCGCGGGTCGAGTACCGGGTAGCAGGCCGAGGTCGGCCCGCCGTGGATGAACAGCACCAGCGGCGCGGCGCCTTGCGGATGGTTGGCCGCCGGGTAGAAGAAACCGTGCGCCTGGGCGTCGCCACTGGGATAGCGGATCGGCTGCGGGCGACTGACGCGCTCGGCGGGCAGCGGCAGGCCGCCGCCGGTAAGCACGCGGGTCTTGCCGCTGACGCGCTCGATGGCGATGACTGCAGCTGGGCTGATCGGCGAAGCGGCGATGGCGTAGATATGGCGGTCATCCAGAGCCAGACTGCGAAAGCGGGTGTACTCGCTGGCAAAGCGCTGAACCTGATCACCGCTGTGCAGGCCAAGCTGGGCAAAACCGTCTTCGAACCAGCTGGCCAGATAGCTATCAGGTGCGATTGCCAGCCAGCTGCTGGCACCCAACTGCCAGGGCGCGGCGGCGTGGTCGGCGGCGACCGCTGGTAGTGCCTGCCACTCGCCCTCTATCTCACCCCATGGCTGCCAGAAACCGTTGCGATCAGACAGGCAATACAGCCTGCCTTGCGCGTCGAAGCGGGGTTGCTGCAAGGACTGCTCCGGGCCGATATCGCCGGCCAGGCACTGCGCCGCAGTCCATTCGCCGTGACTGTCGCGCTGGCGACTCATCAACCGCGTGCGGGTCCAGGGCTGTGCCGGGCGATCCCATTCGATCCAGGCCAGGCGCTGACCGTCTTCGCTCAGGGTTGGTGCCGAGTAGAAGTCGGCGCCTTCGGCCAGCACCTGACGACCCTCATCGGCGAAGCAGACCAGGCGGTGCACAACGCTGTCAGCGTACTGCTCTTCGACAGCGAGCACTGCGCCGGCATGCCACAGCACATCGCCATAGCGGCAGCCGGCGGCAGCTGTCAGGGCACATGGCAGTGAGCCATCGAGGCTTTGCAGGTAGATCTGCTGATCGGACTCGTTGACGAAGATCAGCGCATCGTCGCCGAGGCAGAAACTGCCGCCGCCGTATTCATAGACGCGGCTGCGTGCGCTGAAACCGTCCGGCGTCAGGCAATGGGCTTGCTGCTCGCGCCAGTGCCACAGGCGGCAGGCACCGTCAGCAGGGCGGAATTCGTTCCAGAACAGCCCGGCCGCGCCGACCTTGAGGTCGGCGAAGTCGGTGCCGGCGGCGACGGCCTGGGCGGCGCTGAACTCAGCCGCGGGCGATGACTCGGGAGTTTCGTTCATTACGGAATGTCAGCTCTTCGATGGCCTGGTGGGCGTGCTCGGCTTCCTCGCGTGCCTGGAGGATGATGCCATGCTCGGCCGACTTGGCGCACACCGGGTCGGCGTTGCTGGCATCGCCGGTAAGCATGAACGCCTGGCAGCGGCAGCCGCCGAAGTCCTTTTCCTTCTCGTCGCACGAGCGGCAGGGTTCGGGCATCCAGTCGAAGCCGCGGAAGCGGTTGAAGCCGAACGAGTCATACCAGATGTGCCGCAGGTCGTGCTCGCGCACATTGGGGAACTGCACCGGCAACTGCCGCGCGCCATGGCAGGGCAGTGCGGTGCCGTCGGGGGTGACGGTCAGAAAGATACTGCCCCAGCCGTTCATGCAGCCCTTGGGCCGCTCTTCATAGTAGTCGGGAGTGACGAAGATCAGCTTGCACGGGTTGCCCTGCGCCTTGAGCCGCTCGCGGTACTCGTTGGTGATGCGTTCGGCTCGTTCCAGCTGCGCACGGGTTGGCAACAGCCCGGCGCGGTTGTGCTGGGCCCAGCCATAGAACTGGCAGGTAGCCAGCTCGACGAAGTCGGCCTCAAGCGCCACGCACAGCTCGATGATGCGGTCGATCTTGTCGATGTTGTGCCGGTGGGTAACGAAGTTGAGCACCATCGGGTAACCGTGGGCTTTGACGGCGCGGGCCATTTCGAGCTTTTGCGCGAAGGCTTTTTTCGAGCCGGCGAGCAGGTTGTTGACCTGCTCGTCACTGGCCTGAAAGCTGATCTGGATGTGATCCAGGCCGGCCGTCTTGAATTCGGCGATGCGCTTTTCGGTAAGGCCGATGCCGGAGGTGATCAGGTTGGTGTAGAAGCCCAGGCGCCTGGCCTCGCCGATCAGCTCGGCAAGGTCCTGGCGCACCAGCGGTTCGCCGCCAGAGAAACCCAACTGTGCCGCGCCCATCTCGCGCGCTTCGGCCATGACCTTGAACCACTGTGCCGTGGTCAGCTCCTGGCCTTGCTCGGCAAAGTCGAGCGGGTTGGAGCAGTACGGGCATTGCAGCGGGCAGCGGTAGGTCAGTTCGGCGAGCAGCCACAGCGGCAGGCCGACGCCGGGTTTGCCGGCTGTTTCAGGTGAGGACGATCCAGTGTTCGGCACGGGCCACCTCCATGAATTGCTCGATGTCGTCAGCGACCTCGGGCACATCGGGGAACTGCAGGGAAAGCTCGGCGATGATCAGCGCGACTGAGCGTTGGCCATCGATCAGGCCGCCAATCAGCGCGGCGCTTTCGTTGAGTTTGATCATGCCCTCCGGGTACAGCAAGACATGCCCTTGCTGCGCCGGCTCATACTGGTAGCGGTAGCCTGGGCGCCAGCTGGGCACCTGTTGACGGTCAAGACTCATAGTGTGATCCCCTTGTGCCAGACCCGCTCGCGGGTGACGGAGTGGTAGGGCGGGCGGTCCAGCTCGTAGGCCATGCTCATGGCGTCGAGCATGCTCCAGAGAATATCCAGCTTGAACTGAAGGATCTCCAGCATGCGTTCCTGGCTGGCGCGAGTGGTGTAGTGCTGCAGGGTAATCGCCAGGCCGTGCTCGACGTCGCGCCGGGCTTGGCCGAGGCGGGTGCGGAAGTATTCGTAGCCAGCCGGATCGATCCACGGGTAATGCTGTGGCCAGCTGTCCAGCCGCGACTGGTGAATCTGCGGCGCGAACAGCTCGGTCAGCGAGCTGCTGGCGGCTTCCTGCCAACTGGCGCGGCGGGCGAAGTTGACGTAGGCGTCGACGGCAAAGCGCACGCCGGGTAGCACCAGCTCCTGCGAGCGCAGTTGCTCCGGGTCCAGGCCAACCGCCTGACCCAAGCGCAGCCAGGCATCGATGCCACCGTCTTCACCGGGCGCACCGTCGTGGTCGAGTAGGCGCTGGATCCACTCGCGGCGAATCTCTCGATCCGGGCAGTTGGCGAGGATCGCGGCGTCCTTCAGCGGAATATTCACCTGATAGTAGAAACGGTTGGCGACCCAGCCCTGGATCTGCTCGCGGCTGGCGCGGCCATCATACATCGCCACGTGATAGGGGTGATGGATGTGGTAGTAGGCGCCCTTGGCGCGCAGGGCCTGCTCGAATTCGGCAGGCGACATCGGCGTTGCGTCGCTCATGTGCGGCTCCTACAGCTCGATGCTCATGCCGTCGTAGGCGACTTCGACGCCGCGGCGTTCGACTTCGGCGCGCTCGGGCGAGTCTTCATCGAGGATCGGGTTGGTGTTGTTGATGTGGATAAGGACCTTGCGCTGGCTGGCGAAACCCTCCAGCACTTCAAGCATGCCGCCAGGGCCGCTCTGCGCCAGATGGCCCATCTCGCGACCGGTGCGGGTACCGACGCCACGCTGCTGCATTTCATCATCGCGCCACAGCGTGCCGTCGACCAGCAGGCAGTCGGCACTCTGCATCATTTCCAGCAGGGAGTTGTCGACCTGACCCAGACCTGGGGCATAGAACAGCTTGCCGCCGGTGCGCAGGTCTTCGACCAGCAGGCCGAGGTTGTCGCCCGGGTGCGGGTCGAAGCGGTGCGGCGAATATGGCGGCGCGGCGCTGCGCAGCGGGAACGGGGTGAACTTGAGGTTCGGGCAGGCCGGGATGACGAAGCTGCCTTCGAGCTCGATGCGGTTCCAGGCCAGGCCGCCGTTCCAGTGGCTAAGCATGTTGAACAACGGAAAACCGCTGGTCAGGTCCTGATGGACCATGTCGGTGCACCAGACCTGATGCGGGCAGCCTTCACGCAGGCTGAGCAGGCCGGTGGTGTGGTCGATCTGGCTGTCGAGCAGGACGATCGCGTCGATACCGCTGTCGCGCAGGGCGCGGGCCGGCTGCATTGGCGCAAATGCCTGCAGTTGCGCGCGGATGTCTGGCGAAGCGTTGCACAGGATCCAGTGCTCGCCGTCGTCGGACAGCGCAATCGATGACTGGGTACGCGCCTGCGCGCGCAGCGAGCCATCCCTGAAGCCCTTGCAGTTGACGCAGTTGCAGTTCCACTGCGGAAATCCGCCACCGGCAGCTGAACCAAGAATCTGGACGTACATGGCCATCCTCTATGCAAAATGCTGTAGGCAAAAACAACAACGCCCCGGCGGGACCGAGGCGTCGAACCGCAAGCCAGGCTTAGCGGTTGGCGAAATACATGGTCACTTCAAAGCCGATACGCAGGTCAGTGTAAGCAGGTTTGGTCCACATGGGATTACTCCTTCGGGATTGGGCTTGTGGGTTTTCAGCTACATATTTGGTACCCCCTGAGGCGGGAGGTTCCATTTGCTGAGGTTGCGCTATCTTACAAGATAATTATGTACCAGAAGGTTCATTTTGCGAGAAGGGTTGTTGCATGGCGAGTAACAATCACTCCCAGTGCGAGTCCGGCGCCGAGCTGTTGGCCAGGCACAGCCAGCCGTGCTGGGCCGCGATCAGGGCTGTCAGCAAGGCGTCCAGACTGGCTTGATCAGTGTTCAGAATAGCTGCTTGCAGCATCCCGAGATCGGCCGCGGCACCGGCCAGGTAGGTTTGCCATGCCCACTGCGCGACCTCGGCGTCGGGCATCGCCGCCTCGTCGAAGCTATCAGCCAACGCTTGCCGAGCGGCGTTGTCGAGGGTCACGTCTGTGTTGAAGACCTCAAGCAGATGCGCAAGGATCTGCTCCGGCCTGGCGTGGGGTGATTGCACGCCAAACAGCAGGCCACCTATGCCGTCGGTCTGGCGGAAGGCGCTGAACACTGCGTAGCCCAGTTGCAGTTCGACGCGCAGGCGCTGGTACACCGGGCCCTGCAGCAGTTGTGCAAGCAGCCGTCCGGCGCCTTGTAGCTGCGCCGGCAGCGGACAGAAAAGTAACAGCGCGTGTTCGCTGCCTGTTACGTCGGCATGCAGCCAGCGTTTGCCCGGCACAGTGCTCATGTTGAACAACCGCTCTCGGCCGGCAGGTTCGTCCCACATCGTGCGGGCGACTGCCGAGCCCAATGCTGCCAGTTCAGGGTCGCCGAAGCCGACCGCCAGCCCTTGGCAACGAGTGCTCCGCCAGACCTGGTCGAGGATTGCCTGATCCAGCACTCCGGCAGGTTCTGGCTGAGCGGTGGGCGCAGTCGCTACCGCGTCGGGCCAACGCTTGAGCAGCGCCCTGATTGGAATCAACGCAGGTTCATCCGCTACGGGTGCTTGCCAGCAGTGAGCAGCAGGTTGGTTCAACACTGTCAGTGCCTCTTCAACCAGCCGCACCACGGCCGCGGGGAGCCCGGCGCAGCGTAACTGCCAGTACTCTCCACTGCTGCTGAAGTCCATCTGTAGCGAGGCCTGCTCGGCGCGCTCGGTCAGTGGACGCAGCGCGTTGACCAGCACTGCGTACAGTCGCTGGCGCAGAGGTGTTGCGATCCTCCAGCGTAGATACAGCGCAGCGTACTGGCGCGAGCTGGGCAGGCAGGTGCTGATGTGCAGAGCGGGTGGTAGCGCTGCCGTCGTGTCGGGCAAGCTCGCGAGCAGCAGTGGATCGGCAGGCGGCAGTTGCCAGTTTCCATATGCCTGCAGGCGCAGGCCATCCAATACTGCAGTCAGGGCCTGGAGCGACTGCGCATCGAGTGCTTGCAGCGGGTTTTCACGGCTGTCTCGCTGCGCCAGCTCCAGTGCACTGGCGGACAGTGCACGGCGTTTTTGCAGATGAGCATAGGCTGCGTTCAACGCGCTCAGGTCTGCTTGCCTGATGAACTGCAACCAGCCGTGCAGCAGCGCTCTTACCTCATCGACCTGCGCGGTGTCGGTCAAGCGCAGGCGTATTATCCAGAGCAGCTGGCCGGCGAAGGCATACAACAGCTGTGGCTGGCATTCACGCACCCAGCCGCGTTGGCGCAGTGCGGCCAGCCAGGTGCCTTCGCGGCTGTCGCTGATGCACCCCAGCAGCAGATCCATGGCCTGCTGCGCACCCGCCGGCAACCCGTCGTGGGCAAACAGCAGGTCGAGTTGGCCGTGCTCGGGCGTTGGCGGCACCAGCGTTTGCTCTATCAAAGCCGGTGGCAGCGCCTGCTGCACTCGCTGGCCGCTGGCGAAAACGCTGGCGTAGCGCTCGCCCATGGCTTGCAGCTGGTCCAGCGACTGCGGCCCGCACAGGCTCAGGACCATCTGCCCGCCCTGATAGAAGCGTTGGTGAAAGCCCCTGAGCTCGCGCTGAAACTGCGGGTTGTGCAGGTTCAGGCTGTGTCGGTTGCCCGCATGAAAGCCGCGCAGCGGATGACCCGCTGCTAGCCGCTGCAGCAGCGCGAACTGGCCCTGCGCTTCACGATTGCGCGACCAGGCGATGAACTCGGCGTGGATCACCTCGCGCTCACTGACTTGCCGCGCCAGGCTCAGGTCAGGCTCGGCGAGCATCTGGCACAGGCGCTCGAGGCCACCGGCCAGTGCAGCGGGCGGCACTTCGAAAAAAAACTCAGTGGTCCGTTCGCGGGTGCTCGCATTGACCTGGCCGCCAACACCCTGAACGTAGCGCATCAGGCCATCCTCAAGCGGAAAGCGTTCGGTGCCGAGGAAAAACAGGTGCTCGAGAAAGTGCGCCATGCCCGGCCAGCGCGCCGCCGCGTCATGGCTGCCCGCATGCACGCGCAAGGCCGCGGCTGCGCGCTTGAGGCGCGGCGCGTGGCGCAAGGTCAATCGCAGGCCGTTGGCCAAAGTCAGGTCGCGGGTGGCGTCAGGCATGAGTTCTCCAGGGCGAATGCGCATGCTAGCGCATTCGCGCTCAGCTCTGGTGAAGGTCGCGCCGCAGGTCCTGCAAGTACGGGAATGCCTGGCGGCCGGCCACGACCTGGTGCCTGTCCAGCTCCGCGTGCAGCTGGCATTCATTTTCGCCAGCCAGCGCCAGCACAGCGCCGTCCGGGCCGATGATGCTGCTCTGCCCGCAATACTGGATATCGCCTTCCGCGCCACAGTAATTGGCGTAGACCAGGTAGCACTGGTTTTCCTGGGCGCGGGCGCGCACGGTCACCTGGCAGACGAAGTCGTACGGCTTCATGTTTGCCGTCGGCACCAGAATCAGCTCGGCGCCGTCCAGCGCCAGGCGCCGGGCATTCTCGGCAAACTCGATGTCGTAGCAGATCAGCATGCCGACCTTCCAGCCGTTCAGCTCGACCACCGGAAAGTGATTGCTGCCGGCATCGAACATGGCCCGGTCCAGCTCACCGAACAGGTGCGTCTTGCGGTAGTTGCCCAGGCTGCGGCCATGGCTGTCGATCAACTGCACGCTGTTGTAGATGGCGCCGTCTTCGCCGCGCTCGGGGTAGCCATAGACAATGGCAATCCCCAGCGCCTGGGCGATCTCGACAACGGCCATGGCCGAGGGCCCTTCCGACTCTTCGGCCAGTTGCTCGACCTGTTCACTGCCGATGTTGTAGCCGGTCAGGAACATCTCCGGGCACACCAGCAACTGCGCGCCGTCGGCCGCAGCCTGGTGCGCCTGCTGCTGCAAACGTTCGAGGTTGCCAGCCAGATCGAGGGGGCCGGGGTGGCCTTGGAACAGAGCGATGCGCATGCCGCCTCCTGGTCAGTCGGGCAGGGCGATTGGCCCGAGCTCATCGAATACATCGCCTGGGCCGGGGTTGTCCGGGTGGGTCTTGCCGCCGAAGTGGTTGATGATACCCCACACCGCGTTCAGCGAAGTCTGCACCGCGCCTTCGACCCAGGCCGGGGTCCACGACACATCGTCGCCGGCGATGAAGATGCCGCGTTGCGCGCTCGGCAGGTGGTCCTGCATGAAGTGCGCGTACATCCGCTGGTTGTAGCGGTAGTGGCCCGGCAGCGCACCTTTGAAGGCGCCGAGGAAGTACGGGTCGGCCTCCCACGAGATGGTGATCGGGTCGCCGATGATATGCCCGGCAATATCGGTGTTCGGGTAGATCCGGTGCAGGGCGTCCAGCGCCAGCTGCACGCGTTTTTCCACCGGGTGCGGGAGCATCTTCAAGGCGTCGCTCATCCACGCGTAGGACAGGCAGATCACCCCCGGCTTGTCGTCGCCGTTATCGAACAGGTAGGTGCCACGGGTCAGGCGGTCGGTGAGGGTCATGCTCATCAGATCGCGGCCGGTTTCCGGGTCCTTGTCCTTCCAGAACGGCCGATCGACCATGACGAAGGTCTTCGACGATTGCATGTAGCGGGTGCGGTCCAGGGCCATCCACATCTTCTGCGAGAACAGCGATTCTTCGCAGTCGATCTGGGTGGTCAACAGCCAGCTTTGGCAGGTGGTCAGCACAGCGGCGTAGTGGCGGCAGCCGCCCCAGGTGTCGGTGACTGCCAGTTGGCCATCGCTGGCCCGGGCAATCCGTTTGACCCCGGTGCGCGGCGCGCCGCCATGCAATGAGCTGAGGCTGGTGCCGGCCGGCCAATGTGCGCAGCGCTCCGGCACATGGCGCCAGATGCCTTGAGGCACCTGCTCGACACCGCCGACGATCAAGTGCTGGTGATCGTCGCAGTTGGTCATCACCACGCGGAAGATTTCCAGCATCGAGTTGGGGAAGTCCGAGTCCCAGCCGCCGGTACCGAAGCCAACCTGACCAAACACCTCGCGGTGCTGGAAGCTGAGCTTGGCGAAGGCCTTGGAGGTGGCGACGAAGTCATAAAAGGTGCGGTCGTCCCACAGCGGTACAAGAGTGTTCCACAGCTCCTTCAGGCGCGGCACATCGCGGTCGCGAATGGCCTGCTGGATATCACCAAAGCGCGCGCCGGTTTCCAGCGCGTCCGCCCAGGCGTCGGCGACTTCCTGAAACAGCGCCGGCAGATCCGCCGCGCTTTCGGCGTAGTAGGTCTGGCCTTCCAGGTCGATGACGGTACTTGGCGAAGCAGGAGTCAGCGGGTTTGGGAACGGTTTGGTTTCCAGGCCCAGCTTGTCGACGTAATGGTAGAAAGCTGTCGAAGACACTGGAAAGCGCATGCCGCCCAGCTCGGCAATGATCCCGTCGGTGCCGTTGAAGGCTTGCGAACGCAGGCGCCCGCCCATTTTCGACGCTTCATATACCACTGGTTTGAGGCCAAGCTTCATCAGCTCGTAGGCCGCTACCAACCCCGCAATGCCGGCGCCGATAATCGCCACTTCTTCGCCCTGGCGCTCCAGCGGGATACTGCCAAGACCGGCCGGATGCTCCAGCCAGTCGTCGAAGGCGAAGGGGAAGTCCGGGCCAAAAATCGTGATCGGTTTCTTGCCGTCGGCGGGGTGGCGATTGTTGTTCATGTTATGACCTTGCCAGGGGCTGCGCGGAGGGCGAAGCGTGAGTATAGGAAATGCCTGGGGTCATTCTAGGGTGTGCTAGGTTCGTTATTAAGACTCATGCTGACGTCGTTTTAATCTGTGTTTCGCCATTTTGAGGTTAATTACGTCGTTATGACGAAAGCAGTAAGTGGCCTTCAGATCGGCTGCCCGCGGTCTATCTTGCTGCTGAGGATGATCGAGGTGGTGGTTTTTTCCACACCGTCCAGGCTGCCGATCTGGTCGAGCAACTGGTCCAGCTGTTCCGGCGACTCGCTGTGCAGCCACGCCACGTAGTCGAACTCGCCGCTCACGGCACACAGCTGTTGCACCTGGCCCATGGCAGTCATCCGCCGCACCACTTCCTTGCCTGCACGCGGTTGGACCTTGATCCCGACATACGCTTGCAGCCCACCGCCGATCAAGCGCTGGCCCAGGCGTACGCCGTAGCCGGCGATGACCTTGCTGTTTTCCAGGCGCTCAAGGCGTGAATTGACTGTGGTGCGGGCAATGCCCAGCTGCCGGGCGAGGTTGGCGACGCTTTCGCGGGCGTTGATCTGGAGCAGGGCGATCAGCTGGCGATCGATTTCGTCGAGGATGATTTGACGCGGTTGCGACATGTCGGCTCTCTGCAGCTGGAACTTGAGTGACGACACTTATAACGCAGATAAACCCACTGCGGCAGAGTCGCGGGCAGACTGGCGCGGATGATCTATGCTTTTGATATCAATCGAAGTTCGCACGCCAGCGGAGTCAGGCGTGATGGCCTGGCAATTACCGTTGAAGTCTTTACGCAGTTCCAGAGATGGGAAGGATGACCAGATCCAAAGACCTTACACAGCTGCAGGTAGATGGCATTTTTTGCATCAGCTTGCGCGATCGCGCCGATCGGCGTCTGCTGTTGGAGCGCGAGTTCGCGGGCAGCGGGCTGAAGATCGAATACGTGCTGGTCGAGCGCGATCAGCACAGCCCCGAACGGGGCTGTTTTGACTCCCATGTTGAATGCGCCCGTATTGCCTTGGAGCGCGGCTATCGGCGCGTGTTGATTCTCGAGGACGACGCCACGCTGGTAGCGTTCGAGCCGTTTCAGGTCGAGCAGGTCAACCGCTTTCTGCAGAGCGCCGATCCAGAGCTGTTCTACCTCGGCGCAAACCTGGGCAAGGTGTGGTTGACCTGGCGCCGCGGCATCGCTCGGGTGCGTGCCCGCGGCAGCCATGCTTATATATTGTCGAACCGCGGCTGTCAGCGCCTGCTGGAGCACGGCGGTTACGCGGGCACTGCTCTGGACAAGGTATTGGCGCAGCACTATCGCGGTTACATGGCCTTTCCCATGTTGAGCCAGCAACAGCCTGAAGAGATTGTCGCCAGCGACATCGTCCGCGCCCGCTCCACCGACGGTACCGCCGCCGATGCGGCATTCTGGCGAGATAACTGGCGTCGGCAGTACAGCCAGGTGCTGCGTAATGTGGGTAAGACGCTGTTGCTGCGGGACTTATGAGTGTTCTGCGCTGCTAGCCAGCGAATACAGGCAGGTTGATCTGGTAGCGTGTACTGCGCCCGCCGCCTGGCAGGCGTACCAGGCAGCCTTTTTCAATCAGGTCGCTGAGGTGGCGAGTTGCAGTGGCTTTCGACACCTTTGCCACCGCCTGGTACTGACCAGCATTGATGCCATCAGCAAAGCCACCGCGCTCGTTGAACAAATCGCCATCAAGCAGGCGGTTGAGCACTTTGATCTGCTCAGTCGAAAGCGCTTGCTGGCCATGCTCCTGCCAAAATCGAGACTTGGCCAGCACTCTGTCGATACGTCCCTTTGCCTGTTCAAGGCTACGCAGCAAGGTTTGCAGGAACCATGTCAGCCACGGAGTTATGTCCAGGCTGCCTTTCTGGCTGGCCTCAAGATTCTCGTAATAACCTTTGCGATCCTCAAGAATGCTCGCGGACATGGCGTAGAAGCGAATCGCCTGCGGTTCGCCCTGAGCCAGCGCCAGGTCGGTAATCGCCCGTGTCAGACGGCCATTGCCGTCGTCAAAAGGGTGCAGCGTGACGAACCAGAAGTGCGCAATCCCCGCGCGCAGGAATGGATCGAGGCTGGGGGCGTTGCGGGAGGCGGCGAACCAGTCCAGGAACCCTGATAACTGTTCATCCAGCCCTTGCCGAGGCGGTGCTTCGAAATGCACCTTGGGCCTGTCGAGCCGACCCGATACCACTTGCATCGGTTCTTCGCCACGCAAGCTGCCCACCCGCACAGGTGCAGACAGGCGCTGCTCGTCTGCCGGAAACAGCAAGTAATGCCAGCGCAGTAAACGCTCCAGTGTCAATGCTGCAGCCTGCTCGCGAGTGGCATCGAGCATCAACTCCGCCAGGCCCTCACTGCGCGGGCTGGCGCGGCCCTCGGCGTCCAGCCCCAACCGACGGGCCAGAGAGGATCGCACCGACTCGACATTAAGCTGTTCGCCCTCGATGGCCGAGCTGGTGATGATGTTCTGTAGCAGGGCGTCGAGGGTGCAGTGAGCCTGGTCGGTGGTGTTGGCAACACTGGCCATCCCAGTCAGACAAGCTTGTGCCAGAGCGCAGGCACGCAGTAACGGTGCGAGCGGCTCCTCTTGGCAGGTAAACGTTGGCCAATCGGCGTGTTGCCAGATCCAGAACGGGAGGGGCATGCGGGGAGAGCCTTCGGGTGTGAGCCGATTATAGGCCTTACTCGGCTCATTTTGTGAGCCGAATAGCGGTGCTAATCGGCTCACGGCGACTCGATGCGGAGGTGCTAGGCGCTCTCGATCGTGAGCTAACCGTTGTGGCTGAGGTCAGACCGACGCGGGATCTGATTGATCAGGCCAGCGCCGCCAAGTGCTCTACGGTTTCTGGATATCTTTGCACGAGGCGGATCAAGGTTACGGCCTGGGCATTTGGTTTGGCGCGCCCCTGCTCCCAGTTCTCCAAGGTGCGGGCATTGGTGCGCAGATACATGGCAAAGACCGGGCGGGACATGTTGAGCTTCTTGCGGATGCCAACCAGCTCGTCTGCACTGATCGCTGGCAATTCATTGAGTTGCACTTTGTGGGAACGGAGCGTGACCTTACCCTGACGCTCATCAGCCAGGGCTTCAAAGCCTTCGACCAGTTCGGCAAAAATGTCACGGGTCATGATTTGTTCCTCGCCTCGATTTCGGTGTCTAGCAGTTTCCTGAGAGCCTTCTTCTGGGGCTCGCTCAGGTCGTCCTGGACATCCTTGCCATAGACGGTAAATAACCAGAACTGAGCGCCACCCAGCCACCAGTAGTAAATGATCCGAATGCCACCACGCGTGCCCTTCTGGCGTTTTTCATCGGCGAAGCGGATTTTACGCAAGCCGCCTGTACCCTGGATCACATCCCCGGCTTCAGGATTTTTCAGGAGGACGGTCTGGAGAGCGCGAAAGGCCTCGTCATTCAGGTAGTCCACCCGATGCCTTTGAAACGGTGGAAGCTCGACAAACAGTGCCTTCATTTTTCTGTACGTCATCTGCGTATAGTTTGTGGTGCGTTAGGCGCGCCGTCAAGGTGGTCTGGTGCTCGTTGGTCAGCTTATCTGGATTGGCGACAGGATCCTCGTCGCGAAGGTGCAAGTAGGGCTTGAGCTTTATATCGATTTGTACCCGCTGATGGCGGGCTGTCCTAGCCATGTAGGCCTGCCTCTACCAATGGCTGAATGTGCCTGGCGAACAGGATGTGTCGGTTGCCAAGGTGGGCTAATTTTTGTGGCGGACACGAAAAAGCCGCGCAATGCGCGGCTATCAATTTGGTGGGCCCACACGGACTTGAACCGTGGACCAGAGGATTATGAGTAGCCTAGGAACACTAGAAGGTCAGTAAAGTCGTGCGCAAGTGAGCGCAGTTACAACCAGCTAAAAGCAGCGTACCTAACTGTGCTGAGCGAAATGTAGAGAAGTGTTCAAAAGCTTAGCACTGTACCGATGTTGTACTGTGCCAAGCGCCTAGCCGGTCAAGAAAATGTAAGAAAGGTATCCTCACGCTAGCGGAGTTAGAAAATCGATCAGAGCACGAACAGATTGAGATGAGTGTAGGCGTTCAGTACCTAGAAGCCCGCCCTGATCCACGATCACGCTCATCGACGAGCCTGGCTTGGCCCGTTGACCCATAAGACTGACTGCCGCTTTCACTCTCTTCGCTTGCTCAGCCGATGCGCGCTCGCTGTCGTCGTGCTCTGTACTCCATTGAAAACGATCATCCACAACTGCGAGGAAAGGGGTCAAATCAAGACACTCCTCAATCACGCTCTCAAGCGTGCCCTTATCCTGAGTAGAGTGTCGCCAAATGTAAGCGTATATATTTTCTTCAGCGCCTTGGTCATAGCCGCACGTATTAACTACATTGTTCCATGTCTCTGAGATCCAGGGGGAGTCGGAGATAACCGCAAAATCTTTGGAGATCTTGGCCAAAGTGCGTTGAGAGCCGATACTGTCTGCGTCGGCCATGAATAGATAACTGATTCTCGACGCTTTGGAACCCGTTGAGAATGCCTGTCCAACATTGTTTAGTACAAATAATTTTTCTAGAAATGGTGTAACGGATGATTTCCGGTTTGAACCTCCATAGTTAAAAATTAGTACAAGTTTTTCATCTTTTCTAAGGACATGGTCGGGTAGGAAGAATTTTTTCGCCATGTCAAGGCGTAGGTCATCTGCGACGTGGTCTTGAGCGCTTTTTTTAAATATTGAGCTAAACGGGTATGGGAATTCAGAAAAGCGAAGAGTTTGTCGCTCGTAATTGAATGCTTTCTCAAGTGTGAGTCTTGTGAAAGCCGCATCATGCGGCCCCTCACAGAAGATCAGGAGCGCCTGAATGTCAGCCATCAGTTCGCCTCCCTCAAGTCAACATCTCCAGCATCAAGAAGGCCTTTGAATTCATGTCCGGTAAACTCTCGAGCGGTGATCAAACCTTTATCCGATACTAATGCGTGGTAAGCCATGTCGTTATGCGTGCTGATGCCTTCAGCAAATGCATCAATGCACTCTTTGCTGTGGCTCGTTATAAAAACTTGGACGTTGAAAGTTAATACCATGTTGTGGATAAACTTTGCAAATGGGCCAATGAGCTTTGTGTGGATTGCGTTCTCAAACTCGTCGATTAACAATATGCCATTTTGGGATGAAGCGAACAGTAGAGAAAGGAAAAACATCCTCTGCAACCCTTCCCCGTATGCAGAAAGATCAACGCCCTGTTCAAAGCGATCATCGCTCACAAGGAACCGCTGCCTCTCGTCAGTTAGGCGGATGTCTTGAAGTGACGGTAGAATTTGCTCCTTCAAGAAGGAGAAAATTATTGGCAGGGCTTTCGCTTGCGTACTCCGATGGTAATAGTTGGCATAGCGATGAGGCTCATTTAGAAAAAATGGGCTTGTAAAAATCACGGGGCATAGGTGCTTTATGCTGTCGCCTTGAGTCTCCCTTTCACGTCCTTTGTACATGCGAGAGCACGATACGTTTCGGTGGATGCCAAACTTTGTATCTATTTCTATGGATGATAGGTATCGAGATTTATCTATGGTCGCATCTTCCTCCATTTGCGCTTTGATGCTGCTATGAGTTTTCTCGTTGTCGAATATGCCGCTGACTAAATATTCGTCACCGTTGATCTGTTCAAGGATCCACTCCGGATCTACTTGGTCCGCCGAAAATTTTCCACGGCGTCTCATAACTTCGAGTAGTCCATCGAAATCATTTTGCTTTGCCAGAAGGTAGATGGCCTCAAGTAAGGTGGTTTTGCCTGAGTTGTTAAGTCCTGCAAAAATATTTATCTTCGATAGTTTGTTTATTTTTAATTGGGTCAGTTTTTTGTAACGTTCGACAGAAATGCTAGTGAAGTGAGCATCAATTCGGTCATGGAATACAGATTTTTGATCCACCCCTGCTAAGCTCGTCGAGCTGACGGCACGTGTTCTGTTGATTATGCCCTGTAACTTTCCTTGCGCATGTTCAAGCTCAGAAAGATTCGACGGACGGATTGCTAGTTGGCTGAGTGTATCGATGTCAATAGCGATGGATTTTACTGCCGCTTCCTGTCTTTCCTTGAACACAAGATCGCTTGCACGATAGGCAGAATTCAGGTCTCTTGTGATTTTTAGCTGATCTAACGCTTTAGGATCAGATATGATCTTTGCTAGGAGATCAATATCGTCACGCTTGTTGATCGCAGGCTCGAGGTATTTTTCAGCTAAACCTACTTCACCATCGTCATCGGTCTCTTCCGCAGGCTCGCGAGACAGTAAAGAGAAGAAAAGATCTCTGTTTGTTGGGTGAGTTGCGGTAGCAGTCTCCTCATTCCAACCAAGCCATTCCTTGAGTGCCTGGCTCCTTACGGACTGCCTAAAGATCGGGAAGCGTGTCTCGTTGAATTGGTCGCCGTAGTCAGATGCTCTATATTGCGCTACGAGTGAAAGCGCTCGGAGGCTTCTCCTAAGCTCGACTTTCGAAATACCTATGCGCTTACATATTTCATTTTCGCTAATTTTATACGTGGAGTTCATTTTCTCCAATAATTTTGCTTGGTTCCACTCTCCCCATTTTTTGTTACCGCTGATGTGCTTTAGCGCCATCAAGGTTAGGTGATGCATTTCGTCAGCGTCGTTGTAAATTACGACGGGAATCTGGCTAAAAATCTCAGGGTCTAACTTTCCAATGTCTGCACCTTTGCTCTCACGGTCTTGGAATAAGACCTTTAGCGCCGCTACACGCCTATTGCCTTCAACTACAACATAGCCGCCGTCTGCTAATGCTCGAACTTGGATTTGGTCAACAGGTAGATAGCCGTTAGTCTTGAAGCTATCGATTAAATCCTGTATGTGTTGATTTCGCTCTCCAGTGATAAGCCGCAATGTACGCTGTGCAACTATTTTGTCCTTCGCGTGCTCGTCAGGCACGTCTATCTGCTCCTCCTCGTGAATGATTCGATAGTTATTTGGGTCCAGATGTAGGTTTCGGATGCTGAACCGTTTAGTGCTTGAAAGGGCTTGTGCTGAATCTTTGATTTCTTCTGCGTCGCTCATTATATTTTAAACCTGTATGGCCTTTATTCTGTGCATGGGGTTATATGCCTCATCTGCTCCGAAGGTGGAAGACGGGATAAAGCTATACATGTTCTCTGAGTCAAAAATGCTTGTGCTTTTCCGTCGATCATCCGTCCAATCTACACAGATTTTGTACGTGAGCTGATGGCTGTCGGCAAGTTCGTGATGCTTCGCCTCCAACGTATTCAGCGCGTCAGCCGCCGCTGCGTGGGCACCGTTTGCTGTCAGTAAAGGCGGGCTTTGCCCAATGAAACAGTCATACGTTGGAACGCCCATTGCGACTCCCTGCGTAGGGTGGATGTGAGGACTGCGTGTTTGTGTCTTGGCATGGTTGAGCATTTGGGAAGGATTGGAAAGCCCTGGACCTTATAAATTGTGAGCTCTACCCCAGCCCCAGTGTAGTGGTCTACTAACCCCGGACACCCATTTAGGCGAGAATGCCCGCCACAGAGAGGTGTCCGATGACCAAGCAACGCCGAACCTTTACCCCTGAGTTCAAGCGCGAAGCTGCCTGCCTGGTGCTCGATCAAGGCTACAGCCATGCCGAAGCTGCCAGTTCGCTCGGCTTGGTCGAATCGGCACTGCGCCGATGGGTTAATCAGCTTCAGCAGGAGCGCGGCGGCGTTACGCCGGCCAGCAAAGCGTGGACGCCAGAGCAGCAAAAAATCCGAGAGTTGGAAGCCCGGATCACGCGCCTTGAACGCGAGAAGTCGATACTAAAAAGGCTACCGCGCTTTTGATGTCGGAAGATCTCGAGCGTACTCGCTGATCCACCAGCTCAGCGCCCATGAGCCCATTGATTGTTTGTGCGAAGTGTTCGAAGTCAGTCGCTCAAGTTACTACGCACATCGTCACAGAAGGCGAACTCCGGACGTTGAACGACTGCGGTTGCGCAGTCGAGTGAATGAGTTGTTCAAGCGAGGTCGAAGTGCGCCCGGCAGCCGCACCATCATGGCAATGATGCAAGAAGAGGGTGAGCAAATCGGGCGGTTCAAGGTACGCAGCCTGATGCGTGAGCTGGCGTTGATCAGCAAGCAGCCAGGATCACATGCGTACAAAAGGCCACAGTGGAGCGGCCAGATATTCCGAATACCTTGAACCGAGCGTTTGATGTCGAAACGCCAAATCAGGTCTGGTGTGGAGACATCACTTACGTCTGGGCACAGGGCAAATGGCACTATCTGGCAGTTGTCCTGGATCTCTACGCACGCAGAGTGGTTGGTTGGGCCTTATCAGAAAAGCCGGATGGAGACTTGGTGGTCAAAGCGCTAGACGTGGCTTACGAACAACGTGGAAAGCCTCAAGGACTACTGTTCCACTCCGACCAGGGATCGCATTATGGCAGCCGTCAGTTCCGCCAGAGACTGTGGCGTTCTCGCATTCGCCAGAGCATGAGCCGCCGAGGCAACTGCTGGGATAATGCACCGATGGAGCGAGTCTTTCGCAGCTTGAAGTCAGAGTGGATACTGACCACGGGCTACCTGACCGGGCAGCAGGCTCAACGAGATATTGGCCAATACCTGATGAGCCACTACAACTGGATCCGATCTCATCAGTTCAACGATGGACTGGCTCCGGCGAAAGCTGAAGAAAAACTCAAAATCGTATCCGGGATGAGTTGACCACTACAGATGTGGTGAATCTCAATCCGCTGGCAACTCGCAAAGGAGGCGTAAATGGAGAATGAAACCGTTGAGAAGCAGACCGTATTGGAGCAACGGAAGGCCATGTTTGAGAGTGGCGAGTTGCAGCGCGAGTTTGCGAAGGCATTAATGACACCGCAAACTCTTGAGCGCATCGCTAGAGTCCTGGCCTCCCCGACGATGGCGCAACTGATCACTGCCCAGCAGCGATTTGCCCACGGCGTCATAAAGTACCTGCAGAGTCCTGAGATGCAGTCCGGGATAAAAGCCATTGAGAGGTTTATGGCTTCGCCACAGCTTCATCAAGCAGTCGGCTCTGCGGCAGAGTTATCTGCCGCTATGGAGCGGTTTGCTAGATCGCCACTTGCCGAGTATCTCCTGTCAGGGCGTGGACCCGACCTTGAGAAGATCGTGGCAGGGGCTGGCGATGCCTCTGTTGTTGTCACATCCAACTGCGAAGCGCGGGTTGTCACCGTTGAGCAGTTAGAGCTTGAGCGCCAGGTAGTAGAGCATCTGGAAAACGGCAAAGCCGTGGACGCGTTGTCGTCTACGCAGAAGGCTCGCCTATGGTCCGTGATGCGACTCATTCAGATGCTCTTCATCTTGCTTGGAGCACAGAATCTCGTGCGGGAAGAACTTTGTTTCTATCAGCCGAAATTGATGCCGGCGCTTAGCGCCTCACAGGTGGGGAAAGCGGTCAGGAACTTCATGTGTGAGCACAATGCTCCAATAGAAATTTTGCGCGATTACCGGACGGTTAAAGGCACAGGGGTTCGACTTAGAGTTGACCCGTCTATGAAGGCCGCTCAGGTGCAGGTTGCACTCGAGGATAGGATGTTGCTGGAAGTTTTGGATGCGTCCAACCGTGACTGGCTGCACGTCTCGGTCATAGGAGAGGAGGGGTTGGAAGGTTGGATCTCCCGGAGATACACCCACCGTTTGCTGCAGTAGCAGCGTTGATGTGGACGTTATGTGGACTTCCGGGCTTGTGAAATGTGCAGCTGCAACAGCTGGGTAGGTCAAAGGCCGCGCAAGGCGCGGCTTTCAATTTGGTGGGCCCACACGGACTTGAACCGTGGACCAAAGGATTATGAGTCCTCTGCTCTAACCAACTGAGCTATAGGCCCCAGAGGTGGCGGGGATTATAGCTAGGGTTTTGAATGGGTGCCATCCGAAAGATCCGATAGTGCTAAACGCAGGAAGCCTGCCGCGAATTCATCCGGCGGCAGCGGCAGGCTGACGATGTAGCCCTGGATCTGTTCACAGCCCTCAGCGGCGAGGAAATGCTGCTGTGCCTGGTTTTCTACCCCTTCGGCAATGATGGTCAGTTGCATGCTCCGGCCGAGGGCGATGATCGCGCGGGTGATCGCGGCGTCGTGGGGGTCGTCGGGCAAGCCGCGAATGAACGACTGGTCGATCTTGAGGATGTCCAGCGGCAAGCGCTTGAGGTAGCTCAGGGATGAATAGCCGGTGCCGAAGTCGTCGATCGCCAGTTGCACGCCGAGCTGCTTGAGCTGATGGAGCACGCTGAGGGCTTCTTCGGCCTGGCTCATGATGAAGTTTTCGGTGATCTCCAGCTGCAGGTCGCCGGCCTTGAGCTGATAGGTCTTGAGCAGTTGTTCGATGCGCTTGGCCAGGTGGGGCTGGCGCATCTGGGCGCCGGCGAGGTTGATCGACAACGGGCCGAACGATTGGTAGCGCTTCTGCCATTGGTGCATCTGCTGGCAGGCTTGTTCCAGCACCCAGTCGCCGAGCTGGAGGATGGTGCCGTTCTCTTCGGCGAGGTGAATGAAATGCTCCGGGGAGACGTCGCCGAAGGTTGGGTGGTTCCAGCGGATCAAGGCTTCGGCGCCGACCAGGTTTTGTGTCTTGAGGCTGAGCTTGGGCTGATAGCACAGGCTCAGCTCGTTGCGTTCGATGGCGCGGCGCAGTTCGTTCTCCAGGGCCACGCGCACGCTGGCCTGGGCGGTGAGGTCGCGGGTGTAGGCTTCGACCCGGTTGCGGCCTTTGGCCTTGGAGCGGTACATCGCGGCGTCGGCGTTGCGGATCAGGCTGGCGACGTCGCTGCCGTCTTGTGGATAGAGGCTGATGCCGATACTGGCACTGGTGAAGAACTCGTGCTCGCCGGCCTGGAACGGCGCGCTGAAGCAGGCCAGCAGTTTGTTGGCGATGGCGCTGGCGTCACTTGGCTTGTGCAGGCCAGGCAGCAGAATGATGAATTCGTCGCCGCCCAGACGCGCCACGGTGTCGACGTCGCGTACCTGTTCCTTGAGGCGTTGGGCGATGCCCTTGAGCAGCAGGTCGCCAACCGGGTGGCCGAGGCTGTCGTTGATGTGCTTGAAGCGATCGAGGTCGAGGAACAGCACCGCGCCCTGGCGATTGGACACCTGCGAGCACTGCAGCGCGGCATGCAGGCGGTTTTCGAACAGGGCACGGTTGGGCAGGCCGGTCAGTGGGTCGTGATGGGCCTGGTAATCCAGTTTGGCCTGGGCGTGCTTTAGGCTGGAGATGTCGGCAAACACCGCCACGAAGTGGGTGATCTCGCGCTCGCTGTTGCGCACGGCGCTGATGGTCAGCCAGCTGGGGTACAGCTCGCTGTTCTTGCGTTTGTTGAAGATCTCGCCTTGCCAGTGGCCTTCGGCAGTCAGCTGGTGCCACATGGCAACGTAGAAGGCGCTGTCGTGCTGGCCGGAGGCGAGCAGGCGCGGGGTCTGACCAAGGGCTTCGATCTCGCTGTAACCGGTGATTTCGCTGAACGCCCGGTTGACCGCAGTGATGCGCTGATCGGTATCGGTGATCAACACGCCTTCAGCGGTGTTTTCGAACACAGTGGCGGCCAGTTGCAGTTTTTCCTGCATAAGGTGGCGTTCGGTGATGTCGCGGGCGATGGTCAGCATGCAGTCGGCGCCGGCAATCGGCAGCGGTCTGGCTGACAGCTCGCAGAGGCGAATCTGGCCATCGCTGCGCCGGATGTGGCAGCTGAAATCACGCACGAAGCCGTCTTTTTTGAGCTTGCTCAGCAGCAGTTTGCGTTCGTTGAGGTCGACCCAGATGCCCAGATCCAGCGAGGTCTGGTCAAGACGCGGGTCAAGGTTGTAGCCGGTCAGGCGGCAGAAGCCTTCGTTGACCTCGAGCAGCAGGCCGTCGCTTTGCCTGGACAGCAGCAAGCCGTCGGGCGAGGCGTGGAAGGCCTTGGCAAATTTCTCTTCGGAGATCTGCAGGCGCTGCTGGGTTTCCTTCAGCTCGCTGATGTCGCGTACGGCCACGACCAGCGCCGGGGTGCCGTCGAGGTCGAAGGTCTCGGCCGAGGTGAGGCCGGTGAACAACTCGCCGTTGCTGCGCCGGAAGCTCATCTCGAGGTTGCGAATGCCACCCAGGTGCAAGCGCTCGAGTACGCTTGGGCCGCTGCCGCTGACGCCCCACAGGCCTAGTTCGGTAGCGGTGCGGCCGATTACCTGATTGGGGCCGAGGCCGATCTGCTCTTCGAATGCCTCGTTGACCTCAAGAAGGCAGCCGTCACTGTGTCGGGCAATCAGCAGGATGTCCGGGCATTGCTGGAACACCGAGGCGAACTTCTGCTCGGACAGGCGCAAGGCATGCTCGGTACGCTTTGTCTCGCTGATATCGATCATCAGGCCGCGCATCACCGAGCGTTGGCCCTGTTCGATCATGCTGACGATGTCGCGCACCCACAGCGTATGGCCATCGGCGCGGATTACTCGGTAGTCGAGGCTGTGGTCGCGGCCGGCGGCAGTTTCGCTGTCGCAGTAGGCCTTGGCCCAGAGCGCGTCCTCGGGATGCACGATGCTGCTCCAGAAACCGGATCTGAGCCAGTCACCCAGGCTGTAACCGAGCAGGTCTTCGGCGTGGGGCGAGACGTAGCTGTAGGTGAAATCGTTGGCGTCGGCTTCCCATGCGACCGCCGACAGGCTTTCGACCAGGCTGCGGTAATGGTATTCGCTGCTGCGCAGTTCCTGTTCAAGCGCTATGCGCCGGGATATTTCCGAGCTGAGCCGGCGATTGATGCGGATTACGGCAGCGAGCACCAGCATCAGCAGCACAACCGTCGGCAGGCCATAGAGCAGCATGTCGTGCCAGAAGCTGCGCTGATCTACCACGTTGCCGACCCAGCGCTGTTGGATGTCGTTGACTTCATCGCTGCTCATATCGGCGATGACTTTGTCGAGGATGGCTACCAGTTGCTTGTTGTCCCGGGGTACGCCCATCGCCAACTGGTAGCGGTAGGGTGTTTCGCCGCTGACGTAAAGGCCATCGAGCTTGAGCTCGCGCAGGCTCCAGATGCTCGAAGCAAGGTCGCCGACCACGGCGTCCACTTCGTCGGTCGCCAAGGCTTGCAGGGCCGAGCTGACATTGGGCAGGGCGACCAGATTGAGGTCGGGGTGGTGTGTACGCAGCAGTTCATGGGGCGCGTAGTTTTCAACCACCGCGATCTTCAGCCCATACAGATCCTTGAGCGTACGCGGTTGCGGGCCGCCTTCATGGGCCATGATAACGATCGGGAAGTCCAGATACGGGCGGGTGAAGGACAGGTAGTTTTGCCGTTCTGGGGTCGACATCACGCCCGGCAGCAAGTCGAGCTGATTGTTGCGGGCGAGTTCGAGCACCTCGCTCCAGGTCTTCGGCTCGGTCGGCTTGAGGGTGACGCCAAGACGCTCCTGGATCACATTGATGTAATCGGCGGCCAGTCCCTGGTAAAGGCCCTCCTGATCGCGAAACTCGAACGGGGGCCAGGATGCGTCCACGCCCAGGCGCAGCTGTGGATGGGCGCTGAGCCAGGCTTGCTCGTCTTCAGTCAGGGTCAGGGCGCCGGCGGTTGCGCTCCAGTAAAACAGGATCAGCAACAGTAGGGCCGGCATTCTCGGCATAGCAGCCTCTTTGCAGATAGTCTGAATTCGAGTGTAGCCGTGCATTGCTGAGGGGTGTGAGGGTAAGACGATTAACTTCGGCAGGAATTCAACAGCTGGCGGGATTGCCCCGACAACTGCACGGCGAGTGCTGGTACTTTTTCGATGGCCAAGAAAAACCCCGGCCTGGGCCGGGGTTTGTCATCACTCGTCGAGGAAGGAGCGTAGATGCTCGCTTCTGGTCGGGTGGCGCAACTTGCGCAGCGCTTTGGCTTCAATCTGACGAATCCGCTCACGGGTTACGTCGAATTGTTTGCCGACCTCTTCAAGGGTGTGATCGGTGTTCATGTCGATCCCGAAACGCATGCGCAGCACTTTGGCTTCACGTGCGGTCAGGCCGCCCAGAACATCACGAGTCGCTTCCTTGAGGCTTTCGACGGTAGCTACATCGATTGGCGACTGCATGGTCGAGTCTTCGATGAAGTCACCCAGGTGCGAATCTTCGTCATCACCAATCGGCGTCTCCATGGAGATTGGCTCTTTGGCGATTTTCAGCACCTTGCGGATCTTGTCCTCAGGCATCTCCATACGCTCGCCAAGTTCTTCCGGGGTCGGTTCGCGACCCATTTCCTGCAGCATCTGCCGGGAAATACGGTTGAGCTTGTTGATCGTCTCGATCATGTGCACCGGAATACGGATGGTGCGCGCCTGGTCGGCAATCGAGCGGGTGATGGCCTGACGAATCCACCAGGTGGCGTACGTCGAGAACTTGTAACCACGACGGTATTCGAACTTGTCGACCGCCTTCATCAAACCGATGTTGCCTTCCTGGATCAAATCGAGGAATTGCAGGCCACGGTTGGTGTACTTCTTGGCGATCGAAATCACCAGACGCAGGTTGGCCTCGACCATCTCTTTCTTGGCGCGACGGGCCTTGGCCTCGCCGATCGACATGCGACGGTTGATGTCCTTGATTTCGGCAACGGTCAGACCGGTTTCGTTTTCAAGGTCTACCAGCTTCTGCTGGCAGGCAACGATGGCATCGTTCTTTTCGCCCAGCGCTGCAGCCCACTTGGTGCTGCGCTTGGAGAGGTCACCGCTCCAGGTCTGGTCGACTTCGTTGCCCGGGAACAGACGCAGGAAGTCGGCACGCGGCATGCGCGCATCACGTACGCACAGCTGCATGATTGCGCGTTCTTGCTGACGCAGGCGGTCCAGGGCACCACGAACGCGCTCGACGAGCACTTCGAACTGCTTGGGCACCAGCTTGATCGGCATGAACAGCTCAGCCAGAACCTGCATCGCGCCAATGCTTTCGGCATGGCTGCGACCGTGCTTCTTGAGCACTTTGAGGGTAATCGCGAGCTGGTCGGACACGGCGCCGAAGCGCTGCTGGGCGAGGACTGGGTCGGGACCGCTTTCGGTCTCTTCTTCGTCTTCGCTGTCGTCTTTCTCTTCGTCCTCTTCCTCGTCGTCCTTGGCTGCAGCGGCGTTTTTGGCGCCTAGCTGCGGAGCTTCTTCGGACGGCGTGGCGATATTGTCGTCAGGGTCGATGTAACCGCTGAAGACGTCGGACAGGCGACCACCTTCGGTGGTGACGCGGGTGTATTCGCCGAGGATGTAGTCGACAGTACCCGGGAAATGGGAGATAGCCCCCATGACCTCACGAATGCCTTCCTCGATCCGCTTGGCGATTTCGATCTCGCCTTCGCGGGTCAGCAGCTCGACAGTACCCATTTCGCGCATGTACATGCGCACCGGGTCGGTCGTGCGGCCGATATCGGTCTCGACAGCAGCCAGTGCTGCGGCGGCTTCTTCGGCTGCGGCCTCATCAGTGTCGGCTTCCGCCAACAACAGGGCATCCGCATCCGGAGCAGTCTCGAATACGTTGATCCCCATGTCGTTGATCATGCGGATGATGTCTTCCACCTGCTCTGGATCTGAAATATCCTCAGGCAGATGGTCGTTGACCTCCGCGTAAGTCAGGTAGCCCTGCTCACGACCGCGGGTGATCAACTCTTTGATACGAGATTGCTGTTGCGCTTTTCCGGACATAACACCCTATCCACTGAAGGTCTTGGCGGGCAAAAAAACAAGCCGAGGATTATACCCGAATAAGGGCCTCACGCGCCAGATGAGGTCGGGTTTTGTGCAGGAACTTTGCGGCTCAGCAGGGCCAAAAGCTGAGATTTTTCCTCTGGACTCAAGTCACTTTGACGCGCTTTGCGCATCAGATGTTCCAGGCTGCGCTCGCGTTGGCGAGCCGATAAGCTAGTAATGGTGTCGAAAAACTGTTGTTCAAGGTTATCGGCATCGATCAGCCATTCCTTTTCTGCCAGGGCGCGCAATAAACGGCCCTGGTCAGTGCCGTGCCAGCGTGCAATCAGTTGCATTGAGCTTAGCTTAGGATTCTTCTGTGCAGCCTCGATCAGCGAAATCAGCAGCTGGTTGTACACATGCTCTTCGTCGGCGAAGTGGCTGGCGTCTTCGACCTTGCCAGCCAGCAACGGGTAATGCAGCAGGGTGCGCAAGGCCGACAGCGTGGGCGGTTCGACCGGCGCCGGCACCCGTGGCGGGGCCTCGCGCTGGCCATCCCGTTGCCAGGGTTTACCGCCTTTCTTGTCCCAGGGTTTTTTCTCCCACTGCTTTTTGCCGCCACCTTTGTTCGGTGTCCAGGGCCTTTGCTCTTGCTGCGCGCCGTAGTCGGGCTGGTGCGCTTCGGCATAGTCGGGGGTGTAGCTGGCCATGGCGTCGTAGTCGAAGCCTGGGTCGTAATCGGGCACGCTGGCCGCCGGCGCATTCTGCGCCAGCTGCTCGACTTGCTGAGTATCCAGCCCGGTGATTTCCTTGAGGCGGTTGCGCATCAATTGGCGCAGGTTGGCGCCGGGGACTTTTTCGATCAGCGGTGCAGCCAGGGTCGCCATGTGCGCCTTGCCTTCCAGTGAGCGAGGATCGGCCTCGTTGCTCAATTGCTCGAAAAAGTAATCCGCCAGCGGTTGTGCGTGCTGGATGATGCGCGCGCGGAACGCGTCGGTGCCTTCGGCGCGGACCAGGCTGTCCGGGTCTTCGCCTTCGGGCAGGAACAGAAAGCGTGCGCGGCGACCGTCCTGCAGGCTCGACAGGGTCGACTCCAGTGCACGCCAGGCTGCCTTGCGGCCGGCCTGATCGCCGTCAAAGCAGAACAGCACGCTCGGCACTACCCGGAACAGACGCTTGAGGTGCTCTTCGCTGGTGGCAGTGCCGAGGGTCGCTACGGCATTGCGCAGGCCTTGCTGAGCCAGGGCGATGACGTCCATATAGCCTTCGACGACGATGATTTCGTCGAGGCTGCGGTTGTGCTTGCGCGCTTCATACAGGCCGTACAGCTCCTGGCCTTTGTGAAATACCGGAGTCTCCGGCGAGTTCAGGTACTTGGGCTTGTCGTCACCCAGCACGCGGCCGCCAAAAGCAATGATGCGGCCACGACTGTCGCGGATCGGGAACATCACCCGGTCGCGGAAGCGGTCGTAGCGCTTGCCGCTTTCGGCATTCTCGATCAGCAGGCCGGCATCGATCATGACCTTTTGCTGCAGGCTGTCGGCCCCCAGATGCTTCATCAGGTTGTCCCAGCCGGGCGGAGCGAAGCCCAGGCTGAAATCACGGGCGATCTCACCGGACAGGCCACGCCCCTTGAGGTAATCAACAGCGGCCTTGCGCGTCTGATGGCTACGCAGCGCCTGGCGGTAGTACTCGGCGGCAGCTTCCAGCAACGGGTACAGCGGCGAGTCGGTCGGCTGACGGGGCTTGTTGCCACGTCGGCCTTCCTCGCGCGGGACTTCCATGCCGGCACTGCGGGCGAGGTCTTCGACGGCCTGGGGGAAATCCAGGTTGTCGTGGTCCATGACGAAGCCGAGCGCGTTACCACCCGCGCCGCAGCCGAAGCAGTAATAGAACTGCTTGTCGGGGCTGACCGTGAACGACGGCGACTTTTCTTTGTGGAACGGGCAGCAGGCAGAGTAGTTCTTGCCGGTTTTTTTCAGCTGGACGCGCGAACTCACCACGTCGACTATGTCGGTGCGGTTAAGCAGGTCGTCAATGAAGCTCTGGGGAATCAGCCCGGCCATGGCAGTCTCGTCATCGTGCAGTCGGCAAGTCTAATCGCTAACGCAAGGGTGCGGGAATGATGGGTGCGGTGCGATGCAGTGAGGGTAAAGCGAGGGGAGTGTGCGCGTCGCCAGCCACAAGGGCTCGTCAGACAGGGACGGCACGCCTGGTCGCGAGGACCAGTTCTGACGTGTGTTACGCTTGCCGGCTGCTCTAGGTAGCTGGCGCCTCGGGCTCGCACCTGAGGGTTGAAGCTGCTGCTGCCAACTGCCCGGGGTTAGCCGGGCAGGGCAGAAGCTTTGCGACGAACGTCTGTATTAGTACAGACGAACGGCGCGGCGCTGTTCGCGCTGCACTTTCTTCGCGTGACGCTTGACTGCAGCAGCAGCCTTGCGCTTACGCTCGGAAGTTGGCTTTTCGTAAAACTCGCGGCTACGCACTTCAGCCAGTACACCGGCTTTTTCGCAGGAGCGCTTAAAACGACGCAGAGCTACGTCGAAGGGTTCGTTCTCTTTTACTTTGACGGCTGGCATCCAGGGCTACCTTCGTTCGTTACCGGGGTAGACGTGCTCCTGACAAAAATAAAGATGCGCTGGAGAACGTCGGTTTTCAAGGGTTGCGGATGTTAACGCTAAGCTGACCGGAATGCAAAGCCTCTGATCGAAAACCGCTGGTCGGCACTGTGCACGGGGACTATCATGCGCGCCTTCGAATTCAGCCTAAACAAGGCACAGACCCATGCTAGTACTGGGATTGGAAACATCCTGCGATGAAACCGGCGTCGCATTATACGACAGTGAACGCGGTTTGCTCGCTGATGCACTGTTCAGTCAAATCGACCTGCACCGCGCCTACGGCGGCGTTGTGCCCGAGCTCGCCTCGCGTGATCACGTCAAGCGCATGCTGCCGTTGATCCGCGAAGTGCTGGCGGATGCCGGCGCGGTTGCCAGCGATATCGACGCGATTGCCTACACCGCAGGCCCGGGCCTGGTCGGCGCGCTGCTGGTGGGCGCCTCCTGCGCGCAGTCGATGGCATTTGCCTGGGATATCCCGGCAATCGGCGTGCATCACATGGAAGGTCACCTGCTCGCGCCGATGCTCGAAGAGCAGCCGCCGCAGTTCCCGTTCGTCGCTTTGTTGGTGTCCGGCGGCCATACCCAGTTGGTTCGGGTCGATGGTATCGGCCAGTACCAGTTGCTCGGCGAGAGCCTGGATGACGCCGCCGGCGAGGCCTTCGACAAGACTGCCAAGTTGATCGGCCTGAACTACCCCGGCGGCCCGGAAATCGCCCGCCTGGCCGAGCAGGGTGTGCCGGGACGCTTCACGTTCCCGCGGCCCATGACCGACCGCCCTGGGCTGGAATTCAGCTTCAGTGGCCTCAAGACCTCGGCGCTGAACACCTGGAACAAGTGCCGCGACGCCGGTGACGACACCGAGCAAACCCGTTGCGACGTGTCGCTGGCGTTCCAGCAGGCGGTAGTCGACACTCTGACCATCAAGTGCAAGCGTGCCCTGCAGCAGACCGGCCTCAAGCGCCTGGTGATTGCAGGCGGGGTCAGTGCCAATACCGCGTTGCGCGCATCGCTGGAAGGCATGCTCGCCACGATCAAGGGCAATGTCTACTACGCGCGTCCGCGCTTTTGCACCGACAACGGCGCGATGATCGCCTATGCCGGTTGCCAGCGTTTGCTGGCCGGGCAGCAGCAGGATCTGGCGATCAGCGTGCAGGCGCGCTGGCCGATGGAGCAGTTGCCGCCGATCAGATCGGTTGATTTAAGGGTTGGGGCGGCGTCAGAAATGCCGTTCGCGCCCAGCGAACAGGTCGCGCAGGTTGCGCCGATGGCGCCAGACGATGAGTAGCGTCAGCACGCTCATCGGCAGCAGCGCCGCCGGCTCGCGCCAGGCCAGCAATGGCAGGGTCAGCGGGGTGGCGATCAACGCGGCAAGTGAGCTGGTGCGAGTCAGGTAGAAGGTTACCAGCCAGGCCGTGATGGCCAGCAGGGCGGCTGGAATGTACAAGGCCAGGAGCACGCCGGCAGCAGTGGCCACGCCCTTGCCGCCACGGAAGCGGAAGTACACCGGGAACAGGTGGCCGATGACCGCGCACAGGCCGATCCAGGCTTGCTGCTGCAGGCCCAGCCCGGCTTGCTCGGCCAGCAGCACGGGCACGATGCCCTTGCACAGGTCGCCCAGCAGGGTCAGGATCGCCATCTTGCGCCCAGCCAGGCGCAGCATGTTGGTCGCCCCGGCATTGCCCGAACCGCTTGAGCGAGGGTCGGGGTTACCGCTGAGGCGGCTCAGAACAATGGCAAAGGACAGCGAGCCAAGCAGGTAGGCGAGCATCGCCAATAACCAAAACATGCTAACTATTCCGGGCGAGGACGCCTTGATTCTAACGGCGCCAGTCGCCCTTGTCGTGCTGTGGAGAGAAGTGCTTGGACAGAGTGTTCATCGAAGGCCTGGAAGTCGATACGGTAATCGGCGCCTACGACTGGGAGCGGGAGATTCGCCAGTGCTTGCGCCTGGACCTGAGTCTGGCGTGGGACAACCGCCCTGCGGCCGCCACTGACGACCTCAACCTGGCCCTGTGCTACGCCACCATCACGGCGCGCATTCAGGCCTTTGCCGAACAGGCGCGGTTCGAACTGGTAGAAACCTTCGCCGAGCGCCTGGTCGCGCTGTTGATGGCCGAATTCAATATTCCCTGGATTCGCCTGAAACTGACCAAGCCGGGCGCGGTGCCGGCGGCCCGTGGTGGTGTTGGCGTGGAGATCGAGCGCGGATGTCTCTGAGCACGGTATATCTGGGGCTGGGCAGCAATGTCGAGCGCGAGCGGCACTTGTGTGCAGGCCTCGACGCGCTGGCCAGCTTTCTCGGCGACATGCATTGCTCGGCGGTATTCGAAAGCCAGGCGGTCGGGATCAAGAGTGGTCCGTTCTACAACCTGGTGGTGACCGGGCAAACCGACTTGCCGCTGCTCGAGCTGGACCGTCGACTGAAGTTGATCGAGGCGGAAAACGGTCGCTACGCGCCTGAGCGCAAGGGCTTGCCGCTGGATATCGATGTGCTGATGTATGACGATCTGCACGGTAGCTTTGATGGCCTGGAATTGCCGCGCGCTGAAATCCTCAAGAACGCCTTCGTGCTGTTGCCGCTGTCGCAGATTGGCCCTGACCTGGTGCACCCGGGTGCGGGTAAAAGCATGGCTCAGTTGTGGCAGGAGGCGAGTATTGATCAAGTGCTGGCGCCGGTGCCTTTCGAATGGCGCGGCTTGCAACTTACCCGCGCCTGAGCTTCGCCGCCGCAGCTGATATCTGGGGCCGCTACGCGGTCCCTCCCTGCTTCTACCCAGACTGACGCGATCCCTGTAGGAGCGGCCTTGTGTCGCGAAAGGGCTGCGTAGCGGCCCCAGATATCAGCTTCGCCGCCGGAATTGCCGGGCCTGCTACGCTGGCCTTTCGCGACACAAGGCCGCTCCTACAGGGGCCGCGTCAGTCGGGGGAGGCGCGGTCGGCGTGGGAGTGGCCTTGCCGGCGATCCTGCGGCGATGACCACAAGCGCTTAGTGCTCTGTGTAAGCCGTCAGCGCAGCAAGCCTCGCTGCTTTCACCGCCTCGCCCAACGCTTGCCCGGTCAGGCCTTGCTGGACCAGGTCTTTCACTTCTACGGCTTTCGCGGCTGCAGCTGCCCCGCGCAGATAGGCACTCTGCGAGCCGTCATGCAGCGAGTGTCCATGGGCAATCATCTCGCAGGCTGCGATGAAGTCTTCCAGGCGCTGCGGACGCCGATAGACGTCGAACTTCTGCAAAATATCCATTAACGTGCCGGCATCCAGTGTGGCTGCCCGTTGGTAATGGTGCTGCCATTCACCTACCAGGGAGGCGAGTTCCTGGCACTCGCGAGGTGCCTTGAAGCGTTGGCTGACGGCTTTGATGGCTGCACCCAGGTCATGGGTCAGGCAGGCCCAGCGTACGTGCAGTGGCTGTTCATGGGCTGCGGCCTGGGCCAGCACGGCCAAGGTGGCCTGGCCGCGTTCACCTGGCGTGGCAAACAGCGAATCCAGCTCTGGCAGTAGCTCTTTGAGCGCGCCGCAGGCCCGCAGCACTTCAATGAATACCTGCGGCTGATCTTCCATCAGCGCCCGTTCGATCTCCTTCCAGCTGCGTTCGGCAGTCAGCGCCTGCAGTTCACCGGACTCGGTGATCTGGCGCATCAGCTCAAGCGTCTGGGCAGCCACGGTGAAGCCCAGTGCGGCATAGCGTGCAGCAAACCGTGCAACCCGCAGCACGCGCAGGGGATCTTCGGCAAACGCTGGCGATACATGGCGCAGGATGCGCTGTTCGAGATCACTCTGGCCGTTGTAGGGATCGTACAGGTTGCCCTGCAGGTCTTCGGCCATGGCATTGATGGTCAGATCGCGGCGGATCAGATCTTCTTCGAGGGTAACCTCGGGGCTCGCGTGAAAGGTAAAGCCGCCATAACCGCGCCCGCTCTTGCGTTCGGTGCGCGCTAGGGCGTACTCCTCGCCGGTTTTCGGGTGAATGAAGACCGGGAAATCAGCACCGACCGGGCGATAGCCCAGCGCTTGCATCTGCTCGACCGTGGCACCCACCACCAGCCAGTCGACATCGCTTACCGGCAAGCCGAGCAGGCGGTCGCGCACGGCGCCGCCGACTTTGTAAATCTGCATGTAAAACCTCCATTGCTGGCGACAGGATACCCTGTCGACAGCAATGGCGGTGGCTGGGCTAGAGGTGGTGGATCACCGCCAGGTCCATCCGGCCGTAGTCGCCGGGGTCGCCGTGCTCGCCCCGTGGCGGCATGTGGTGGGTCTTCATGATCTGGTCGCCCTGCACGGTTTCCAGATGAATATCGAAGCCCCACAAACGGTGCAGGTGCTTGAGGACTTCTTCGGTGGAGTCGCCCAGTGGTTTGCGGTTGTGCTGCTGGTGACGCAGGGTCAGCGAGCGATCACCGCGCCGATCGATACTCCAGATCTGCACGTTAGGTTCGCGGTTGCCGAGGTTGTACTGCGATGCCAGTTGTTCGCGGATGGTGCGGTAGCCGTCTTCGTCGTGAATTGCAGGCACCAGCAGGTCATCACGCTGGTCGTCATCGAGGATGCTGAACAGCTTCAGGTCGCGGATAACCTTGGGCGACAGGTACTGCAGGATAAAGCTTTCGTCCTTGAAGCTGCTCATGGCGAACTTGATGGTAGACAACCAATCGCTGCCGGCAATTTCCGGGAACCAGCGGCGATCTTCCTCGGTAGGGTGTTCACACATGCGCCGGATGTCGACGTACATGGCAAAACCCAGAGCATAGGGGTTGATGCCGCTGTAATACGGGCTGTCGAAGCCTGGCTGGAACACCACGCTGGTGTGCGACTGCAGAAACTCCATCATGAAGCCTTCGGTGACCAGGCCTTCGTCGTACAGGTCATTCATCAAGGTGTAGTGCCAGAAGGTTGCCCAGCCTTCGTTCATCACCTGGGTCTGGCGCTGTGGATAGAAGTACTGGGCAATCTTGCGCACTATCCGTACTACTTCGCGCTGCCATGGCTCGAGCAGGGGGGCGTGTTTCTCGATGAAATAGAGGATGTTCTCCTGCGGTTCGGCCGGGAAGCGCGCGTCATCGCGCTCGTTGCCCTTGTCGGCGCCTTTGGGGATGGTTCGCCACAGATCGTTGATCTGCCGTTGCAGGTGCTCTTCACGGTCCTTTTGCCGGCGGCGCTCTTCCTCTGCGGAAATCGGGTAGGGGCGTTTGTAACGGTCCACGCCGTAGTTCATCAAGGCGTGGCAGGAGTCGATCAGGTCTTCCACCGCGTCGATGCCATGGCGCTCTTCACACTGGGCGATGTACTGCTTGGCGAACACCAGGTAATCGATGATCGAGCTGGCATCGGTCCAGGTGCGGAACAGATAGTTGCCCTTGAAGAAGCTGTTGTGGCCGTAGCAGGCGTGGGCGATCACCAGTGCCTGCATGCACATGGTGTTTTCTTCCATCAGGTAGGCGATGCACGGGTCGGAGTTGATCACGATCTCGTAGGCCAGGCCCATCTGGCCGCGGCTATAGGATTTCTCGGTACTGAGGAACTGCTTGCCGTAGGACCAGTGGTGGTATCCGAGCGGCATGCCGATCGAGGCGTAGGCATCCATCATCTGCTCGGCAGTGATGACCTCGATCTGGTTGGGGTAAGTGTCCAGCGCGTAACGCTCGGCCAGCCGACCGATTTCGCGGTCGTAGGTCTGGATCAGGTCGAACGTCCACTCGGACCCGGTGGATATCGGTTGGCGTCTCTGTGCTCTGGCGGTCATGTGGCTAACCTGCGCTGGAAGAGTTCACGGAAGACCGGATAGATATCACCGGCCGAGACCAACTGCTGCTGGGCAAAGGTATCCGGGAACGAATCGCCGATGCGCTCGTACTCGTACCACAGCGCCTGGTGCTCACGTGGGGTAATTTCAACGTAAGTGTAGTACTGCACATGCGGCATGATCTGCTTGGAGAGGATCTCGCGGCAGATCGGTGAATCGTCGTTCCAGTTGTCTCCGTCCGAAGCCTGCGCGGCGTAGATGTTCCAGTCGTTGGTCGGATACCGTTCGGCCATGATCTCCTGCATCAGCTTGAGCGCGCTGGAGACGATGGTGCCGCCGGTTTCGCGTGAATAGAAGAACTCTTCTTCATCGACTTCGCGGGCACTGGTGTGGTGACGGATGAACACCACGTCGATGCGGTCGTAGTTACGTTTGAGGAACAAGTACAGCAGGATGAAGAAGCGCTTGGCGATGTCCTTGGTGGCCTGGGTCATCGAGCCGGACACGTCCATCAGGCAGAACATCACCGCCTTGGAGCTGGGGCTGGGCTGCTTGACCAGCAGGTTGTACTTGAGGTCGAAGGTGTCGAGGAAGGGCAGCCGGTTGATCCGCGCGCTCAACCTCTGGATTTCGGCTTCGACTGCCTGGATGTCAGTGAAATTGTCCGGCTCTTCGATTTTCAGCCGGGCCAGTTCTGCCTTGGCCTCACGCAACAGCGCGCGGCTGCTGCCCGTCAGGGCGATGCGCCGGGCATGGGCCGAGCGCAGGGTGCGGATAATGTTGATGCGCGCCGGGTTGCCTTCGTTGCTGATCCCGGCGCGGACGGTCTTGTAGGTCTCGGTGCCGGTCAGCTGGCGTTTGACCAGATTGGGCAGCTCGAGGTCCTCGAACATGAATTCGAGAAACTCTTCCTGGGTGATCTGGAAGACGAAGTCGTCCATGCCATCGCCGGAGTTTCCCGCCTTGCCACGTCCGCCACCGCCACCGGCGCCACCTTGCGGTCGCGCGATGTGTTCACCGGCGGTGAATTCCTTGTTGCCTGGATGGACCACGGTCTGCTTGCCGCCGCGGCCATGATGAAGCACCGGTTCGTCGATATCGCGCCCGGGGATGCTGATCTGTTCGCCGTGCTCCATGTCCATGATGGAACGACGACTCACCGCCTCTTCGACGGCCTTCTTGATGTGGTCACGGTACCGGCGCAGAAAACGCTGGCGGTTGACCGTGCTCTTGTTCTTGCCGTTAAGGCGTCGGTCGATTACGTAGCTCATGGTCTCTCCGCTAACAACAGCTGCAGGCTCGAAGCTGCACGAAACAGCCACCACCAGTACCGCAGGCTGTGGCGCAGCGTCGTAACGGTGCGCTGCACAGCGTGCGGTCTGGGCCGTCTGGCTAGCCGCTTACTGCGATTTCCTGACCCGCAGGTACCATTCCGAGAGCAGGCGCACCTGCTTGTCGGTGTAGCCACGTTCCACCATCCGAGTGACGAAATCGTTGTGCTTCTGCTGGTCCTCTTTGCTGGCCTTGGCGTTGAAGCTGATGACCGGCAGCAGGTCCTCGGTGTTGGAGAACATTTTCTTCTCGATCACCACCCGCAGTTTTTCGTAGCTGAGCCAGGTTGGGTTCTTGCCGTTGTTGTTGGCGCGGGCACGCAACACGAAGTTGACGATCTCGTTGCGGAAGTCCTTCGGATTGCTGATGCCGGCCGGTTTTTCGATCTTCTCCAGCTCCTCGTTGAGGGCAATCCGATTGAGGATTTCGCCGGTTTCCGGGTCGCGGTACTCCTGATCCTGAATCCAGAAGTCTGCGTACAGCACATAGCGGTCGAAGATGTTCTGGCCGTATTCGCTGTAGGACTCGAGGTAGGCGGTCTGGATTTCCTTGCCGATGAACTCGATGTAGCGCGGTGCCAGGTACTCTTTGAGGAAGCGCAGATAGCGCTCGCGAACCTCGGCCGGGAACTGCTCCTGCTCGATCTGCTGCTCCAGCACATACAGCAGGTGTACCGGGTTGGCCGCTACCTCGTGGGCGTCGAAGTTGAATACCTTGGACAGGATCTTGAACGCGAAGCGGGTCGACAGACCGTTCATGCCCTCGTCGACGCCGGCCGAGTCGCGGTATTCCTGGATCGATTTGGCTTTCGGGTCGGTGTCCTTGAGGTTTTCGCCGTCGTAGACGCGCATCTTCGAGTAGATGTTGGAGTTTTCCGGCTCCTTGAGGCGCGACAGTACGGTGAACTGCGCCAGCATCTTCAAGGTGTCGGGCGCGCAGTGGGCCTTGGCCAGCGAGCTGTTGAACAGCAACTTGTCGTAGATCTTGATCTCATCACTGACGCGCAGGCAGTACGGCACCTTGACGATGTAGATCCGGTCGATGAACGCTTCGTTGTTCTTGTTGTTGCGGAAGGTGTGCCACTCCGATTCGTTGGAGTGAGCCAGCAGGATCCCGGAGTAGGGGATCGCACCGAGGCCTTCGGTACTGTTGTAGTTACCTTCCTGAGTAGCTGTCAGCAGTGGGTGCAGGACCTTGATCGGCGCCTTGAACATCTCGACGAATTCCATCAGGCCCTGGTTGGCCCGGCACAATGCGCCCGAGTAGCTGTACGCGTCGGCGTCGTTCTGCGGGAATTCTTCGAGCTTGCGAATATCCACCTTGCCGACCAGTGCCGAGATGTCCTGGTTGTTCTCGTCACCGGGTTCGGTCTTGGCCACGGCGATCTGATTGAGAATCGACGGGTACAGCTTGACCACCTTGAACTGGCTGATGTCGCCCCCGAACTCAGCCAGTCGCTTGGTCGCCCAGGGCGACATGATGGTATTCAGGTAACGCCGCGGGATACCGAAGTCTTCTTCGAGAATGGCGCCGTCTTCTGTCGCGTTGAACAGACCCAGGGGCGACTCGAAGACCGGCGAGCCCTTGATCGCATAGAACGGTACTTTTTCGATCAGTTGCTTGAGCTTCTCGGCCAGCGACGACTTACCGCCACCTACCGGGCCGAGCAGATAAAGGATCTGCTTCTTCTCTTCCAGACCCTGCGCAGCATGGCGGAAGTAGGAAACGATCTGGTCGATGCACTCTTCCATGCCATGGAAGTCGGCAAAGGCCGGATAGCGCCGGATCACCTTGTTGGAAAAGATGCGCGACAGCCGTGAGTTGGTGGAGGTGTCGATCACCTCTGGTTCGCCGATGGCCAGCAACAGCCGTTCGGCCGCCGAGGCGTACGCGCTGCGGTCCTGCTTGCACAGCTCCAGGTATTCCTGCAGCGACAGTTCTTCCTGACGGGTTGACTCGAAACGTTGTTGGAAGTGGCTAAAAATACTCATGACGTCACCTCGCTCGATACGTGGAGCCGACGCCGGATCAATCAGTTGATGCTGGCAGCTGCCGGATTACGCCGACCGCTGTATACCCCCCAGAACACCCTTGAAGCGCTACCGATGACCCGCACGCCGGTGTACCGGCTCTCCCCTATTTGGATGGCCTGAGCTTAAGCGTAGTTGGTTCTGCGCAAGGGCAAGGGTGCGAAGCCGAGAAGTTTGCCACGACCGTTCGTCAGGTCTGGCGCAGCCCGCACGGGGCGCGGGCTGCAGGCTAAGTGAAAATTTATTCGATGGAGCTGGTCGCGGTCTCGGCGGGGTAGGTGTTGCGCCACAGTTCAAAGCCGCCATCGAGGCTGTAGACATCGGAGAAACCCTGGCCAATCAGGTACGCGGCAGCGCTCTGGCTGGAATTGCCGTGATAGCAGACCACCACGGTAGGTTTGTCCAGATCGGCGCCGCGGATGAAGTCGCTGAGCGAGTGGTTGTCCAGGTGCTGGGCGCCATTGATGTGGCCGGCGGCGTAGGCTTGCGGGTCACGGATGTCGACCACGACTGCACCTTGCTCACGCAGGGCCTGGGCCTGCTCGGGAGGGATGCGCTTGAATTCGCTCATGGCGAGGTTCCTTCTGGGCTGATCGTTGAGTTTAGCTGACTGGCCGGCAGCCGCGGGGTGCCGTCGTCGGCGCAGTCACAGCGGTGCATTTCGCCACTGTCGACGTTGTACAGGGTCATTGCGCCGCCCCACACGCAGCCGGTGTCCAACGCCACTACGCCGGGGGCGTCAGCTTGCCCTTCGAGGGCGGCCCAGTGGCCAAAGATGATCTGCACATGCCGGGAGCGGCGGTCCTTGTGCGCGAACCAGGGCTTGTAGCCCTTGGGTGCAGTGTCCAGGCCTTCCTTGCTTTTCAGGTCGAGCTTGCCTGCGGCGGTGCAGAAGCGCATGCGGGTAAAGTAGTTGGTGATCACCCGCAGGCGATCGACCCCGCTGAGGTCCTTGCTCCACTTGTTCGGCTCGTTGCCGTACATGCCGTCCAGATAGAGTTTGAGGCGGGTGTCGTCGCGCAGGACCTGCTCGACCTCGGCAGCCAGTTCAAGGGCTTTGCCCAGGGTCCATTGAGGTGGGATGCCGGCATGCACCAGGGCAACGCCGCGCTGCTCGTCGTAGTGCAGCAGTTTTTGCCGGCGCAGCCAGTCGAGCAGTTGCTCGGCATCTGGCGCGTCGAGAATCTCGCGCAGGGTGTCGCTTTTTTTCAAGCGCTCGACGTTGTGCCAGGCCGCCAGCAGGTGCAGGTCGTGGTTACCCAGCACGCACACCAGTGAATCGCGCATGGCGTACAGGTAGCGCAGCGTTTCCAGCGACTCGGGGCCGCGGTTGACCAGGTCACCGACCAGCCATAACCGGTCGACAGCAGGATTGAAGCGCACCCGCTCGAGCAGGCACTTGAGTGGCTGCAGGCAGCCTTGCAGATCACCGACGGCGTATACAGCCATCAGTGCAGGGATCCAGGTACAGCCAGGCGGAATGGCGCAATGGCGGCATCGAAGCGTTTACCGTCTTCGGCGAACATCTGGTAGCTGCCCTGCATGGCACCGACGCGGGTGCTGATCACCGCACCGCTGCTGTAGGTGTGGCTCTGGCCGGGTGCGATCAGCGGTTGCTGGCCCACCACGCCGGCACCGCGCACTTCTTCGACTTCGCCATTGCCATTGGTGATCAGCCAGTGCCGTGACATCAGCTTGGCTGCAACCGTACCGCTGTTCTGCACGGTGATGGTGTAGGCGAACGCAAAGCGCTCGTTGTCGGGGTCGGACTGTTCTTTGAGGTAGCGGGTGACGACGCTAACGTCGATCAGGTATCGAGGGTCGGACATGCAGTGGCCTTGAGCAAACACGCGATTACGGCAGTGCATGCAGTCTAGGCTATTGGCGGGGCGGGAGGCCAGTCGTGTCGCAGCGCAGGTGCTTCAGCGGGTGTAGCGGCCTGGGCGCAAATGAGCGCGCCCAGGCCGTTAGCGGTGTTACGCGGCGCTCTGTTCGGCGAGCTTGTCGGCCAGGCGCACGAACGCGGCCAGGTCGAGCTGCTCGGGGCGCAGGCTGCCATCGACGCCGGCGGCTTCGATCTCATCATTGCTGAGCAGGGCCTTGAGCGTGTTGCGCAGAGTCTTGCGGCGCTGGTTGAAGGCTTCGCGCACTACGCGCTCGAGCAGCAGGTGATCCTTGGCCGGGTGCGGCAGGACTTCATGCGGGACCAGGCGCACGATCGCCGAGTCGACTTTCGGCGGCGGGTTGAACGCGCCGGGGCCGACGTTGAACAGGTGTTCCACCCGGCAGTGGTACTGCACCATGATCGACAGCCGGCCCCAGTCGCCGCCGCCAGGGCCTGCGGCCATGCGCTCGACCACTTCCTTTTGCAGCATGAAGTGCATGTCGCGGATCAGTCCGGCGTGGCTGAGCAGGTGGAAGATCAGCGGCGTGGAGATGTTGTACGGCAGGTTGCCGACCACTTTCAGGCTGCCGGCAGGAACACCCAGCTGGTTGAAGTCGAACTTCAGCGCATCGCCTTGATGCAGACGGAAATTGTCGTTGCCGGCGAACTTGTGTTGCAGGATCGGCACCAGGTCCTTGTCCAACTCGACGACATCCAGTTGCGCGCCGCTGCTGAGCAGGCCTTCGGTGAGGGCGCCCTGGCCTGGGCCGATTTCCAGCAGGTGCTCGCCGGGCTTGGCATGGATGGCGCGCAGGATGCGGTGGATAACACCGGCGTCATGCAGGAAGTTCTGGCCGAAGCGCTTGCGCGCGCGGTGTTGGTATTGCTCGTTCATGTGCGGTTCTCGGCCATCTGATAGGCGGTGTGTAGCGCGACGCGCAGGCTGCCGGTGTCGACCTGGCCGCTGCCGGCAAGGTCCAGGGCGGTGCCGTGATCGACCGAGGTACGGATGATCGGCAGTCCCAGGGTGACATTGACCGCTGCGCCAAAGCCCTTGTACTTGAGTACAGGCAGGCCTTGGTCGTGGTACATCGCCAGCACCGCGTCGCAGTGCTGCAGATATTTTGGGGTAAACAGGGTATCGGCCGGCAGCGGGCCGCGCAGGTCTATGCCTTCGTTGCGCAGGCGCTGCAGTGCAGGCTCGATGATGTCGATTTCTTCGCGGCCTAAATGGCCGCCTTCGCCGGCATGCGGGTTGAGGCCGCAGACCAGGATGCGCGGGTTGGCGATGCCGAACTTGTCGCGCAGGTCGGCATGCAGAATGCGCGTGACCCGCTCGAGGCGTTCAGCTGTGATGGCGTCGGCAATCTCGCGCAGCGGCAAGTGGGTGGTGACCAGGGCAACGCGCAGGTCGCCGGTGGCGAGCATCATCACCACTTGTGCGGTGTGGGTCAGTTCGGCGAGAAACTCGGTATGTCCGGAAAACGGGATACCGCTCTCGTTGATCACGCCCTTGTGCACTGGCGCGGTGATCATCCCGGCAAAGCTGCCATCAAGGCAGCCATTGCCGGCGCGGGTCAGGGTCTGCAGCACGAATGCGGCGTTGGCCTGATCGAGCTGACCGGCTACAGCCGCTGTCGCCAGCGGTGTATCCCAGACATACAGGCTGCCGGCCGGTGCTGGTTGCTCGGGCCAGTTGCCCGGCGCGACTGCCAGCAGTTCGACAGCCAGCCCCAGCTGGGTGGCCCGCTCGGCGAGCAGGTCACGGCTGGTAATGGCAATCAGGGGGTGGGGCTGGGCTTCGCTGGCGAGCAGCAGGCACAGGTCGGGACCTATGCCAGCCGGCTCGCCGGGAGTAACGGCGAAGCGCAGGGGCTTCACTGGGCGGCCTGGTCGGCGCCAGGCAGCTTGATCTCAACGTAGGCTTCGTCGCGGATCTGGCGCAGCCAGGTTTGCAGCTCTTCGTCGTATTTACGGTTGCGCAGCACGCTCAGGGCTTGCTGTTCACGGGCCTGGTCGGTGCTGTCAGTGGCGCGGCGGCCCATGACTTCAAGCACGTGCCAGCCGTACTGGGTACGGAACGGACGGGTCACTTCACCCTGTTGGGCGCGGGCCATTTCTTCGCGGAACTCAGGCACCAGGCTGTTCGGGTCGACCCAGTTGAGGTCGCCGCCGTTGAGTGCCGAGCCCGGGTCTTCCGAGAAGCTCTTGGCCAGGGTGGCGAAGTCTTCACCGTTCTTGATCCGCTCGTAGAGCTTCTCGGCCAGTTGCTCGGTGGCCGCATCGCTACGGATCTCGCTTGGCTTGATCAGGATATGGCGCACGTGCACTTCGTCACGCAGGACGTTTTCGCTGCCACCGCGCTTCTCTTCCATTTTCAGGATGAGGAAGCCGTTGGGGATGCGAATCGGCTGGGCAATCTCGCCGTTGCTGAGGCCGCTGAGCATCTTGGCGAACTCAGGTGGCAGTTGACCGGCCTTACGCCAGCCCATGTCACCGCCTTCGAGGGCGTTTTCGCTGGCCGAACGGGCGATGGCCATCTGCGCGAAATCTGCGCCTTGCTTGAGCTGCTGGTAGACCTGACCGGCTTGCTGAGCGGCCGCCTGGATTGCTGCGGAGTTGGCGCCTTCCGGGGTCGGGATGAGGATGTTGGAGAGGTGGAACTCTTCCGACAGCTGCATCTTGCCCTGGTCGGAGGCGAGGAAGTTTTTCACTTCCTGCTCGGACACCTGAATCCGCTCGGCAACCCGGCGCTGGCGCACACGGCTGATGATCATCTCGCGCTTGACCTGCTCGCGAGCATCGTCGAACGACAAGCCATCACGACGCAGCGCAGCCTGGAACTGCTCCAGCGACATGCCATTGCGCTGGGCAATGGTGCCGATGGCCTGGTTCAGCTCCTCGTCGGTGATGCGGATGCCCGAGCGTTCGCCAATCTGCAACTGCAGGTTTTCGACGATCAGGCGTTCCAGTACCTGCTGGTCCAGCGCGCCGGCTGGCGGCACGCCGCCGCCACGCTTGGCGATGGTCTGCTGGACCTCACGTACACGTTGGTCCAGTTGGCTCTTCATGACCACGTCGTTGTCGACGATGGCCACCACGCTGTCCAGCGGTTGTGGCGCGGCATGCGCCACGCCGGTCAGCAGTGCAGCGCCCAGCATCAGCGGGCGCAGACGATCAATAAGCTTGGTCTTCACGAGTACGATAACCTTGAATGCCTTGGTCGAGGAAAGATTCGACCTTGTTGCCCACGACGCCACCGAGCCCTTTCAGGACGATTTGCAGGAAGATGCCGTGGTCGCCTTTTTCGTTCTGCGGTGCTGCCTGGCTGAATTCGTCGTAATCAAGCCAGTAACGGTTGATCAGGCGCAGTTTCCAGCAGCAGTTGTCGTACTCGAACCCGCCCATGGCTTCCAGGGTACGGTTCTGGTTGTAGTCATGCTGCCAGCGAGCAATCACGTTCCACTGTGGCACGATCGGCCAGATAACCGAGAAGTCGTGCTGCTGGATCTTGTAGTAATCCTTGATGTAGTTCGGTTGGCCCGGGGTGCCGTAGTCGCCACCTGTCTGCCACGTGCCGGTCAGCGAGTCGTAGCGAATGAGGTCGTTACGATAGCGATAGCCAACGTTGACGATCTTGTTCGGGTTGTCTTCCGGCTGGTAGTGGAACATTGCGCTGCCCGAACGGGGGCTGTGGGAATCCGGGTCCCAGTTGTAGTCGGCATTCAGACGCCAGTCGCGGTTGAAGGCGAACATGTATTCCAGCGCATACGGCGATACGTTCGCCTGGGAGTAGTCGCGGCCACGCCAGTCGATGCCAGGCATCTGCACCTTGCGGTCGGCAAAGTAAACGGCCTGACCAACGCTTACGCGTTGACGCTCGAAGCCGTTCTCTTCGATCCAGCGGTTTGTGACACCGAGCGACAGCTTGTTCTCGTCGCCAATCCGGTCAGAGCCGGTGAAGCGGTTGTCGCGGAACAGCGAGGAGTAGTTGAAGTAGCTCTCATTGGTGTCGAACACCGGGATGTCTTTCTGATCTTCGTACGGGACGTAGAGATAGAACAGGCGCGGCTCGAGGGTCTGACGGTAGTCTTTACCGAACCACTGGGTGTTACGGTCGAAGTACAGGCCGCTGTCGACACTGAAGACCGGCACGTTGCGGTCCTGGCTGCTGGAGAACTCGCCACGCAGGTTACGCGTTGCTGCGCTAGCGCCGGCCAGGTCAGCCTTGCCTTGGCCATCCAGATCCAGGTCGTAGCGGGTGTAAATGTACTTGAGCGTCGGCTTGACGTAGCCGTAGCTTGCCTCCATCGGCAGGCTGACAGCCGGCGCGAAGTTGAGGCGGGTACCGTTGGCGCGGTCCAGGCCGAATACGTTTTGATCGAGTCGACGACCAGCCGCACCGGCGGAGAAGTCCGGATTACCGTCCTTGTCCCGCACGAAGTCGTTTTTCAGATCACGATCAAAGCGCACTGCCTCGGACTGGTAGGTGAACTGCAGCCCGGCAGGGTGATACGGCAGCATACCGTCGAGGGTCAGCTGCGGCAGCCGGTCGTACGGCGTAATGCGCGAAATGGTTGCCATTTCGTAAGCATGCGCGTTCAGACGAGCTACGTAGCTGTCACCGCGATAGGTGAGGGCGCCCTGCTGGTTGACGACGTCCGAAGTCTTGATACCGACCTGATCGGATTCCAGGTCCTGGAAGTAGAACGGATCGCTGATCTTGGTGTAGTCGACTTCTGCCATCAGGCGATCATCGAGGCCACCGCGGTGCTGCCAGTTGATCATGTAGCGATCTTTCTGGTAGTCGGTCTGCTTCTCGCGATCGTTGCTTTCGTCGTTCAGGTAGGCGCCACCGAACTGACCTTCGCTGGACTTGGTCAGGTAGCGGAATTCGCCTTCCATGAGCAGGCCGCGTTTGGTCATGTAGCGCGGGTACAACGTGGCGTCGTAGTTCGGCGCCAGGTTGAAGTAGTACGGCGTGACCAGCATGAAGCCGGTGTCGCTGCTGGAGCTGAACGACGGCGGCAGGAAGCCGGACTGGCGACGGTCATCGATCGGGAAGTAGATGTACGGTGTGTAGAACACCGGGAAATCCTTGACCCGCAGGGTGACGTTGGTCGCAGTACCGAAGCCGGTGGCCGGGTTCAAGGTAATGTTGTTGCCCTTCAGCTGCCAGGCGTTGCTGTTCGGCTCACAGGTGGTATAGGTACCGTCCTTGAGGCGAATGATGGCGTTCTCGGCGCGTTTGGCGTACAGGGCGTTACCGCGAATGCGCGATTTGTGCATCACGTATTCGGCGTTGTCGACCTGTGCTTCACCGGTGTCGAGCTGAATCTGCCCGGCATCACCGACTACCAGCGACCCGTTGTCACGGATCTTGACGTTGCCCTTGAGCTCGCCCCGGTTTTCGGCCTGGTAAAGGTTGGCTTCATCAGCCTCGACCTGCATGCTGCCCTGGCGCATGACCACGTCACCGGCGAGGGTAGCGATCTGCTGCTCCTGCTGGTACTTGGAGACCTTGGCGTTGATGTAGGTCGGCGACTCGTCCTTGGGCGTGGTGTCATCCATGCCAGGGCGAGTCGGCTCGATGTAGGCACCGGCGCAATACGGGCCGGTCTCGGCCAGCTGGGCAGCCGTGAGCTTTTCGCGCGGGACCCAGTCGAGGTGACTGTAGTCTTCGCTGCGCGTTTTCAGGCCGCGGCCCTTGCTCTCGGTAACCAGCATTGGCGCGGGTTCGCCGTCGACGGTGGCTTGCTCAGCCTTGCCTTCGCCGGTCGAACTGAGCGCCGCACCATCATGCACAGGGCGTGGTGGCAGGCTGTTGGCTGGCGTCTTGGGCTTGCAGTCCCAACCACCGGAGGCGGACACTTGGCAGTCAAACTGCTCGGCTGCCACCACGTACGAGGTGGCCAGTGGTTGCAGTACCAGCAAACTGCCTGTTACCAGCAACGGAAACTTTCTACGAAACGTGGGGGATTTCAATGCCATCTTATTAGTCCGGGCTTCCTGCGTGCCATCTGCCCGCGTGTGGGGCCGCACGCCTCTCGATGGTCTGAAAAAGATGCTGGATAATAAAGCATGACCCGCTTGACGGCTAGGGCCGTCGGAGACCCTTGTAATGCCCGAACACGATCTTCGTCTAGAACTGCTCCAGGCCTGGCTCCAGGAACAGCTGCTCAACCTGTTTCAACACAACGGCTGGGGCGACGTGCCAGCAGGCACGCTGACCGCCGCCAGCAGTGACGCGAGCTTCCGCCGCTACTTCCGCTGGCAGGCCGGTGAGCGCAGTTTCGTGGTCATGGATGCGCCACCGCCGCAGGAAAATTGCGCACCGTTCGTTGCCATCGATCATTTGTTGGCCAGTGCCGGCGTGCACGTGCCGACCATTCATGCCCAAGACCTGGCACGTGGCTTCCTGCTGCTGGGCGATCTGGGCCACCAGACATACCTGGACATCATTGACCAGGACAACGCCGACGGCCTGTTCGCCGACGCCATCGACGCCCTGCTGGCCCTGCAGCGGCTGCCGTTGGACGCAGCGCTGCCGAGCTACGACGACGCCTTGCTGCGCCGCGAGCTTGAGCTGTTCCCCGAGTGGTACGTGGGCCGCGAGCTGGGCGTCAGCCTGAGTGCCGAGCAGCAGGCCAGCTGGCAGCGGGTCAGCCAGCTGTTGATCGACAGCGCGCTGGCCCAGCCAAAAGTGCTGGTGCACCGCGACTACATGCCGCGCAACCTGATGCACAGTGCGCCCAACCCTGGCGTGCTGGATTTTCAGGATGCGGTCTATGGCCCGGTCACCTACGACATCACCTGCCTGTTCAAGGACGCCTTCCTCAGCTGGCCGCAAGCGCGAGTCGAAGGCTGGCTAGGTGATTACTGGGAGAAGGCGCGGGTTGCCGGCATCCCTGTGCAGGCTGAGTTCGAGGCGTTCCACCGCGCCAGTGACCTGATGGGTGTGCAGCGCCACCTCAAGGTCATCGGTATTTTCGCGCGCATCTGCCACCGCGACGGCAAACCGCGCTACCTCACCGACGTGCCACGCTTCTTTGCTTATATAGACGAAGTGATTGCACGCCGACCCGAGTTGGCGGAACTGGGCAGCCTGATCGCACAACTGCAGGCGGGCCGATGAAGGCGATGATTCTGGCCGCAGGCAAGGGCGAGCGCATGCGCCCGCTGACACTGCACACCCCGAAACCGCTGGTGCCGGTCGCCGGTCAGCCGTTGATCGAGTATCACCTGCGCGCGCTGGCGGCTGCCGGTGTGACCGAGGTGGTGATCAATCATGCCTGGCTCGGCCAGCAGATCGAAGACCACCTTGGCGATGGCAGCCAGTTCGGCTTGAACGTTCGCTACTCGGCCGAGGGCGAGCCACTGGAAACCGGCGGCGGCATCTTCAAGGCGCTGCCGCTGCTTGGAGATGCGCCGTTCATTCTTGTCAACGGCGATGTCTGGACCGATTTCGACTTCAGCCGTTTGCGCGCGCCGAGCAAGGCGTTGGCGCATCTGGTGCTGGTGGATAACCCCGGGCACCACGGCCGTGGCGATTTCCGCCTGCAAGGTGAGCGGGTGATCGATGGCGACGATACCCCAGGCACGCTGACGTTCAGTGGGGTGTCTGTACTGGACCCAGCATTGTTCGCCGGTTGCCAGGCGGGCGCGTTCAAGCTGGCGCCGCTGCTGCGTGCGGCGATGGCGCAGGGCCAGGTCAGCGGTGAACATCATCAGGGCCATTGGGTCGATGTCGGTACGCTCGAGCGGCTTGCCGAAGTCGAGCGCCTGATCGGCGAGCGCGCCTGACATGTGGTGGCCGAGCACAGTGATTGGTGCCGGGGCAGGCTTTGCAGTGGCCAGTATTCCTGGTGCGCTGCTGGGAGCCTTGCTGGGTCAGGCCATGGACCGGCGTTTGCGCCTGCAGGGTTGGGCGGACTGTCGCGAGCGCCTGAGCGGGCGCCCGCCGTTGCGTGATGACGAGCTGTTGTTTGTGTTGCTTGGGCGTTTGGCCAAAAGCGACGGCAGGGTAGCACCAGGGCATATCCAGCAGGCGCGCCAGGAGATGGCCCGCCTGGCGCTGGCCGAGCCGGCGCGGTTGCGAGCGATTGCCGCGTTCAATCGCGGCAAGGCTGGCAAGGACCGCTTCAGCCATCACCTGCAGCGCATCAAGCAGCAGCCGCACGCTGCCGAAGGCACCTTGCGCGCCTGTTGGCGAATGGTCTGGGCCGATGGCCGGGCTGGCGCCAATGAGCGTGATCTGGTGCTGAGCTGGGGGCAGCAGTTGGGCCTGAGCCGGCGCGAGGCGCAGGCGTTGTCGCTTGAGTACGAGCCGCGTAAAGCCGGGGTCGAGGGCAGCACGCTGACCTATGCTGGCGCCCTGCGCTTGCTCGGCGTGGCTGCCGATACCGAGGCCGACCAGGTCAAGCAGGCCTACCGACGCCTGCTCAGCCGCCATCATCCGGACAAACTGGTTGGCAACGGCGCCAGCGAGGCGCAGGTGCGCCAGGCAACCGAGACCACCCGCGAGCTGCACCAGGCCTATGCACTGGTGCGCAAGCGCCGCGGTTTGTAGCCGCGGCCAGGGTTTATTCCTGCGGGCTGAGCCAGCCGCGTACGCGGCGGAACAGTTGCTCCTGCTCTGCTGCCTTGTTGCCGGGCATGGCGATCAGCGACAGTTGCCGGTACTGGCTGCCTGGCTGACGCTTGCTGGCCTGCAGGCGCAGCTGCGCGGCGCGTTGGTCTGCGCTGCGGGTGGCGAAATACAGGTCGGCAACCGGCACCTTCAGCGTGGGCGTCAGGCTGAGCAGATCATGCTCGACCCGCGCCGGCGTCTGCGCCGCCACCATCACCAGTTTCTGCACCTGCGGCGGCTGCTTTTCGCTGAGGTAACGCGCTGCCCAGTAAGCGCCACTGCCGTTGCCAAGCAAAACGATGCTGCGCGCTTTCTGGCTTTGGGCGTAGGCCACGGCAGCGTCCAGGCGGGCGAAGATACGCTCGGCATCGGCCTGATCGTTCTGTTCGCTGGCGTCGACTGCATCGGTGCTCTGCGCCGTGTCGGGGTCGGCTGCGGTGGCCTGGGCGACGTTGGCGTTGGCATCGACCGGGGTGTCCTGCACGGCAGCAACCTCGCCGTTGGCTTTTTCGGCGGGCGCCGCTGGTGTTGCCTCGACCCGCGCCTGCGGGCTGTCGGCAAGCAGGTCAGGCAGGCTGATGCTCAGGCTGTGCCAGCCGGCATCGGGAAATTTATTACGCAGCGGGCCGACGGTATTGGGCCAGTCGGCGTTCTCGCCAGCGCCGGGGAGGATGATCAGCGCGCCTTGCGGGTTGCTGTCGTTGGCCGGCTTCCACAGGGCCAGAAAGCTGTCGCTGCCCGCCTGGAGCATCTGCTGCTCGGCCTTGGGCACGCGCCGTTCGAGCGCTTGCGCGTCTTCCTGGCTGCGTTCGAGCAACACCGGGCGCACAATCGGCGCCGCGGCGGCTGCATCGGCCGGGGCGGCAGGTTCGGCGGCCGCTGCCTGGGCTGCCAGCGGCAGGAGTGAGCTGAGGCAGATCATTGCCAGCTGCGTGCGATAAAGTGTCAACATGAATCAACCCAAAGCCAGAATGATACCGGCAGCCTAATAGTATTTTGTCCGCGACGGCCACGGCTGGTGGTCGCGCTTGCCAAGTCGAGCGTATAGATGAAGCGAATGCGTCGCCTGTTGGTTATCGGCTGCCTGTGCCTGCCCTTGATCGCCCTGGCACGGCCTGCTGCGGTGCCGACGGTGGCGCTGGAGCCGGTGCAGCAACAATGGCTGGAACAGCACCGCAGCCTGCGCGTGGGCCTGGTGCTGCAGGCGCCTTATGCGCAGTTCGACCGGCGCCTGCAGCAGCTGTATGGGGCCAACGTCGAATTGGTCACCTGGCTGGCGCAAGCGCTCGGCCTGGACCTGACCTGGCGCAACTTCGCTGACCAGGCAGCGCTTGAACATGCCCTCACGGCCGGCGAGATCGACTTCGCCCCAGGCCTCACGCAGACCCCGGCCAGCCTGCGCTTGTGGCTATTCAGCGACCCATACATGCGCGTGCCGCAGCTGGTGGTCGGTCCGCGCAGCGGCGCGGTGGCGGTCGAACTGGAGAAACTTGAACCCAGCGAACGGGTAGTGGTGCGCATGCCCAGCCCGCTGGCCGATTACCTGCGCAGCAACTACACCCACCTCAATCTGCAAGGCGTGCCCAACGAGCGCCAGGCGTTGCAAGCCTTGCTCGGGGCGCAGGCGAGCTTTGCGGTGGTCGACGAAGCGCAGCTCAGCCGCCTGTCGCGCGAAAGCGAGTTCAGCGATCTCGTCGTGGTCGGTGACATCGGCTTGCCGCAGCTGCTGCGGATCGGTTCGCGGCGTGACTGGCCGCTGTTGGCCGATGTGCTCGAGCGCGGGCTGCAGGCGATGCCTGCCAAGCAGCTGGAGCAGTTGCACCAGCGCTGGCTGCAGCCCAAGTACCCGCGCCTGAGCGAGAGCGCGGGGTTCTGGCAGAACCTGGGGCTGTTGTTTGGGCTGCTGTTGCTGTGTGCCATAGCCACCTTGCTCTGGCAGCGCCGTGAGCAGCGCCAGCTCGAACGCAGCCTGTTGCAAGCGCGCGAAGCTCTGGCCGAGCGCCACGGCCGCGAACAGGCGCTGCGCCTGAGCCAGTTTTCCATCGACCACAGCACCGTCGGTATCCTCTGGATCAACTGGGACAGCCATGTGCGCTACGCCAACCACGCGGCCGAGGGCATGCTTGGCTACGCCGAAGGGCAATTGCTGGACCGGCCGCTGCGTGACTTCGAGCCGAACCTGGACATGGACCGTTGGCTGGAGCTGTGGCGGCGGGTGCGGGCTGGCAACGGTGGCGCCGAGCAGTTCGAGAGTCAGTGCCGATGTGCCGACGGCAGCGTGCTGCCGGTCGATCTGTCGCTGAGTTTTTTGCGCTTTCGCGATGCCGAATACCTGGTGATGTTCCTCACCGACGTCACCGAACGGCGGCGCACCGTGGCGGCTCTGCGCGAAAGCGAAGCGCAGCTCAAGGGTATTGCCGGTAACGTACCGGGGCTGGTGTTTCGGCTCGAGCGCAACCCTGCTGCCGGCGAGCTGGAATTCCCCTACATCAGCGAGGGCAGCGAAGCCCTGGTCGGCTACGCCCCGGCAGCCATCCAGCATCCGCAGATGGGCTTGCGCAACCTGGTCCATCCGGATGACCGCAGTGATTACCATCGGGTCCAGGACCTGGCCCTGGCCAACAATCAGGACTGGTCGTGGCAGGGGCGCATCGTCACCCGCCAGGGCGAGCAGCGCTGGGCTGACATCAAGGCCAGTACCCGGCGCCTGGCCGACGGCCGTGTGGTCTGGGATGGTGTGGTCTGGGATATCACCCAGAGCAAACGCGCCGAGCTGGCCCTGGCCCGCTCCGAGGGGCAGCTGCGCGAGTTGTCTGCCCACCTTGAGAGCGTGCGCGAAGAAGAAAAGGCCCGCATCGCTCGCGAGGTACACGATGAACTGGGGCAGATGCTGACCGTGCTCAAGCTCGAAGTGTCGATGTGCGAGCTGGCCTATGCCGAGCTCGACCCTGGCCTGCATGAGCGCCTGGCGAGCATGAAGCGCTTGATCGCGCAGTTGTTCCAGTTGGTGCGTGATGTCGCCACCGCCCTGCGCCCGCCGATCCTTGATGCCGGCATCGCCTCGGCCATTGAATGGCAGGCGCGCCGCTTCGAAGCGCGCACGCAAATACCCTGTCTGGTACAGGTGCCGGATAATCTGCCAGCATTGAGCGATGCCAAGGCCACCGGGCTGTTTCGGATTCTGCAGGAGGCGCTGACCAACGTGATGCGCCATGCCCAGGCGCACACCGTGCAGATCGAGCTACTGCGTACCGGCGGCACCCTGCGCCTGAGTGTGATCGACGACGGTGTCGGTTTTTGCCCCGATCAACCCAGACCGACCTCGTTTGGCCTGGTCGGCATGCGTGAGCGGGTATTGATGCTGGGCGGCAGCATGACCCTGGACAGTGAACCCGGCGAGGGCAGCAGCCTGAGCGTCAGTATCCCTCTGGATTAGGAGACAAGCGTGATTCGAGTGCTGGTGGCAGAAGACCACACCATTGTCCGTGAGGGCATCAAGCAACTGATCGGCCTGGCCAAGGACATGCAGGTGGTGGCCGAGGCGGGCAATGGCGAGCAGTTGCTGGATGCGTTGCGCCACACCCCGTGCGAAGTGGTTTTGCTGGATATTTCCATGCCAGGGGTCAATGGCCTGGAGGCGATCCCGCGCATCCGTGCCCTGAACAACCCGCCGGCAATTCTCATGCTGTCGATGCATGACGAGGCGCAAATGGCTGCGCGGGCGTTGAAGGCCGGCGCCGCCGGCTACGCGACCAAGGACAGCGACCCGGCCCTGTTGTTGACGGCCATCCGCCGGGTCGCGGGAGGAGGGCGATACATCGACCCTGCGCTGGCTGACCGGATGGTCTTCGAGGTCGGCCTGACCGACACCCGGCCGCTGCATACGCTGCTGTCGGAGCGCGAGTTTTCGGTGTTCGAGCGCCTCGCCCAGGGCGCCAACGTCAATGACATCGCGCTGCAGCTGGCACTGTCGAGCAAGACCATCAGCACCCACAAGGCGCGGCTGATGCAGAAGCTCAAGGTCAACTCACTGGCCGAGCTGGTCAAGTACGCCATGGAGCACAAGCTGGTGTGACTGTTCTGCCGACGACGTCGGCAGTCACCCGCGCACCTGACACTGCAAGCAGCGCATGCGGCACGTGCCGCGCTCAAGGACGCGGCTGCCTGCTACGTACGACCTCCCTGGCGCAGTCGCACCGCTACCGAAACGCCTATCTGATAACGCCATCCGTGTAGGGCGATCCCTACAGGCAATCTTCCAGGTGGATGATGGCATTCTCTCAGCGGCCCCGATTTGCCGGCACTTGCGCCTTGTCTAAGCTTCTCTCACGCAGTCATCCAACAAAAAGGTGCAGGCATGAGCGAGGCGAATTCGAACACTGCCAGCGGCGACACGCTGGTCAGTTTCCGTGGTGTGCAGAAGAGCTACGACGGCGAGTCGTTGATCGTCAAAGACCTCAATCTGGACATCCGCAAGGGCGAGTTCCTGACCCTGCTCGGCCCGTCCGGTTCGGGCAAGACCACCAGCCTGATGATGCTCGCCGGTTTTGAAACCCCCACCGCCGGCGAAATCCTGCTCGGTGGGCGCTCGATCAACAACGTGCCGCCGCATAAACGCGACATCGGCATGGTGTTCCAGAACTACGCGCTGTTCCCGCACATGACCGTCGCCGAGAACCTCGCCTTCCCCCTCAGCGTGCGCAACCTGAGCAAGACCGACATCAGCGAGCGGGTCAAGCGCGTGCTCGGCATGGTCCAGCTCGACGCCTTCGCCCAGCGCTACCCCGGTCAGCTCTCCGGCGGCCAGCAGCAGCGGGTGGCGTTGGCTCGGGCGTTGGTTTTCGAGCCGCAGCTGGTGCTGATGGACGAACCGCTCGGCGCGCTGGACAAACAGCTGCGTGAACACATGCAGATGGAGATCAAGCACATTCACCAGCGCCTGGGCGTGACCGTGGTCTACGTCACCCACGACCAGAGCGAAGCACTGACCATGTCTGATCGGGTGGCAGTGTTCCATCAGGGCGAGATTCAGCAGATCGCCGACCCACGCACCCTCTATGAAGAGCCGCGCAATACCTTCGTCGCCAACTTCATCGGTGAAAACAACCGCCTCAGCGGTACCTTGCTGGCGCGCACTGGCGAGCGCTGCCAGGTGCAGCTGGCGCGGGGCGAGAGGGTCGAGGCGCTGGCGGTAAATGTCGGCCAGGCGGGCGATCCGGTGACCTTGTCGATCCGCCCCGAGCGGGTCCGCCTCAATGGCCACAGCGAGCACTGCGCCAACCGTTTCTCCGGCCGCGTGGCCGAGTTCATCTATCTGGGCGACCACGTACGGGTGCGCCTGGAAGTCTGCGGCAAGGGCGACTTCTTCGTGAAGCAGCCGATTGCCGAACTCGACCCGGCCCTGGCCGTGGGCGATGTGGTACCGCTGGGCTGGGAAGTCGAACACGCCCGCGCGCTCGATCCGATTGCCGAAGCCCATTGATGGTTCGCTTAACCAACCCTGTACTGTGGAGAGAATAATAATGCGCAAGCAGTTGAAACTGACCGCCGTGGCCCTCGGCCTGTTCGCCGCCAGCCAGGCGATGGCCGCCGCAGACCTGACCGTGGTGTCGTTCGGTGGTGCCAACAAGGCCGCCCAGGTCAAAGCCTTCTACGAACCGTGGGAAAAGGCCGGCAAGGGCAAGATCGTCGCCGGTGAGTACAACGGTGAAATGGCCAAGGTCAAAGCCATGGTCGACACCAAGAGCGTGTCGTGGAACCTGGTCGAAGTCGAATCGCCGGAGCTGGCTCGTGGTTGCGACGAGGGCCTGTTCGAGGAAATCGATCCCGCTCAGTTCGGTAACGAGGCGGACTACGTCAAAGGCGCTATTCAGCCTTGCGGTGTCGGCTTCTTCGTCTGGTCCACGGTGCTGGCCTACAACGCCGACAAGCTCAAGACCGCACCAACCAGCTGGGCTGATTTCTGGGACACCAAGCAGTTCCCGGGCAAGCGCGGCCTGCGCAAAGGTGCCAAATACACCCTCGAGTTCGCGTTGATGGCCGATGGCGTCGCGCCCAAGGACGTGTACAAGGAACTGGCGACCAAAGCCGGTCAGGACCGCGCCTTCAAGAAGCTTGACCAGCTCAAACCGAGCATCCAGTGGTGGGAAGCCGGCGCCCAGCCGCCGCAGTACCTGGCCTCTGGCGACGTAGTGATGAGCTCGGCCTATAACGGTCGCATCGCTGCCGTGCAGAAAGAAAGCAACCTCAAGGTGGTGTGGAACGGCGGCATCTATGACTTCGATGCCTGGGCCATCCCTAAAGGCGCGAAGAACACCGATGAGGCGAATAAATTCATCGCCTTCAGCGTGGCGCCAGAGCAGCAGAAGATCTACTCGGAAAACATCGCCTACGGCCCAGCCAATTCCAAGGCCGTCGCCTTGCTGGCGGATGACGTGAAGAAAGACATGCCGACCACGCCTGAGAACATCGCCAACCAGGTGCAGATCGACGTGGCGTTCTGGGCTGACAACAGCGAGCAGCTGGAGCAACGCTTCAACGCCTGGGCGGCGAAGAAGTAACTGCGCCCTCGGAGCGCCGGGTATCTCCGGCGCTCCCCGTTTTCCAGATTTTCGGAGTTCGCCATGGCCATTACAGTGCCCCTGAACGAAGGCGCAGGTAAAAGCCTCAAACAGCGCCTCAAGCATGCCGAGCGGGTCAACCGCTGGAAGGCCCAGGCGTTGATCGCGCCGCTGGCGCTGTTTCTTCTGCTGGTGTTCCTGGTGCCGATTGCGGCGCTGTTGTTCAAGAGCGTGGCCAACCCCGAAGTGGTCGCCGGCCTGCCGCGCACCGTCGAGGCGGTGCAGCAGTGGGATGGCAAGAGTCTGCCAGGCGAACCGGTGTATCAGGCGCTGAGCCAGGACCTGGCCGAGGCGCGCAAGAATCAGACCCTCGGTGACCTGTCCAAGCGCTTGAACATGGAGCTGGCCGGTTACCGCAGCCTGCTGTCGAAGACGGCCCGGGCGCTGCCGTTCGCGAGCGAACCTGCATCCTATAAAGAAGCGTTGCAAAACCTGGACGAGCGTTGGGGCGATCCGGCCTACTGGCAGGCGATCCGCCGCAATACCAGCACCGTCACCCCTTATTACTTGCTGGCCTCGGTCGATCACCGCATCGATGACCTCGGTGAGATAGCCAAGGCCACGCCGGACCAGGCGATCTACCTGGATATCTTCACCCGCACCCTGTGGATGGGTGTAGTCATCACCGTGATCTGCCTGCTGCTGGCTTACCCGTTGGCCTATCTGCTGGCCAACCTGCCAACCCGGCAGAGCAACCTGTTGATGATTCTCGTGCTGTTGCCGTTCTGGACCTCGATTCTGGTGCGGGTCGCTGCCTGGATCGTGCTGTTGCAATCGGGCGGCTTGATCAACAGCGCGCTGATGGCGATGGGCATCATCGATGAGCCGCTGGAGTTGGTGTTCAACCGCACCGGTGTGTACATCTCGATGGTGCATATCCTCCTGCCATTCATGATCCTGCCGCTGTACAGCGTCATGAAGGGCATCTCGCCGAGCTATATGCGCGCAGCGATCTCGCTGGGCTGCCATCCGTTTGCCAGCTTCTGGCGGGTGTACTTCCCGCAGACCTACGCAGGGATTGGCGCAGGTTGCCTGCTGGTGTTCATCCTGGCGATCGGCTACTACATCACCCCGGCGCTGCTCGGCAGCCCGAACGATCAGATGGTCAGCTACTTCGTGGCCTTCTACACCAACACCAGCATCAACTGGGGCATGGCCACCGCATTGGGCGGGCTGTTGCTGCTGGCGACCGTGCTGCTGTACCTGATCTATAGCTGGCTGGTCGGCGCCAGCCGTCTGCGTCTGAGCTGAGGAGCCTTGTCATGCTGAGCCCCCACATGTCACCCATCGAGCGGGTGTGGTACTACGGCCTGCGGATCCTCTGCGGCCTGATCCTGTTGTTCCTGATACTGCCGATACTGGTGATCATCCCGCTGTCGTTCAACAGCGGCAGCTTTCTGGTGTACCCGCTGCAAGGCTTTTCGCTGCAGTGGTATCAGGACTTCTTCGCGTCGGCGGAGTGGATGCGCGCCTTGCGCAACAGCATCATCGTCGCCCCTGCGGCGACGGTGCTGGCAATGGTGTTCGGCACTCTGGCGGCGATTGGCCTGACCCGCGGCGACTTCCCCGGCAAATCGCTGGTGATGGCATTGGTGATCTCGCCGATGGTGGTGCCGGTGGTGATCATCGGTGTCGCGAGCTATCTGTTCTTCGCCCCGCTGGGGCTGGGCAACAGCTTCATCTCGTTGATCCTGGTGCACGCCGTGCTGGGCGTCCCGTTTGTGATCATCACCGTGTCGGCCACATTGCAGGGCTTCAACTACAACCTGGTGCGTGCCGCGGCCAGCCTCGGTGCCTCGCCGCTGACCGCGTTCCGTCGGGTGACCTTGCCGTTGATTGCGCCTGGGGTGATCTCGGGGGCATTGTTCGCCTTCGCCACCTCGTTCGATGAAGTGGTGGTCACGCTGTTTCTCGCCGGGCCTGAGCAAGCAACCCTGCCACGGCAGATGTTCAGTGGCATCCGCGAGAACCTGAGCCCGACCATCGCCGCAGCGGCGACCTTGCTCATCGCCTTCTCGGTGGTGCTGTTGCTGACCCTGGAATGGCTGCGTGGGCGCAGCGAAAAACTGCGTACGCAACAGCCGGAGTAAGCCGCTGGCGCCAGCCCCCACGCTTGGGCTGGCGCGCTGCAGCAGGATTGACACCAATCAGCCCCCATCCGGCGGGGCTGAGGTACAATGCGCGCCACCGTGATTTCTGCCTACAGGTGCGCCATGCAGCCCTACGCTATTGCCCCGTCCATTCTTTCTGCCGATTTCGCCCGCCTGGGTGAAGACGTTGACAAGGTACTGGCCGCCGGCGCCGACATCGTCCACTTCGATGTCATGGACAACCACTACGTCCCCAACCTGACCATCGGCCCGATGGTGTGCAGCGCACTGCGCAAGTACGGCGTCACCGCGCCGATCGATGTGCACCTGATGGTCAGCCCGGTCGACCGCATCATCGGCGACTTCATCGAAGCCGGCGCGACCTACATCACCTTCCACCCGGACGCGACCACGCACATCGACCGCTCGCTGCAGTTGATCCGTGACGGCGGCTGCAAGGCTGGCCTGGTGTTCAACCCGGCTGCCGGTCTGGAGACCCTGAAGTACGTGATGGACAAGGTCGACATGATCTTGCTGATGAGCGTCAACCCAGGCTTCGGCGGGCAGAAGTTCATCCCCGGCACCCTCGACAAGTTGCGTGAAGCACGCGCACTGATCGATGCCAGCGGGCGTGACATCCGCCTGGAGATCGACGGCGGCGTCAACGTCAACAATATCCGCGAAATCACCGCTGCTGGCGCCGACACCTTTGTCGCCGGCTCGGCGATCTTCAACGCGCCGGACTACCAGGAAGTGATCGCCAAGATGCGCGCCGAAATGGCCCTGGCCCGCCCATGAGCGGCTTCGAGCAGCTGTTCCCGGGGACGCTGCCCAAGTTGGTGATGTTCGATCTGGATGGCACGCTGATCGATTCTGTCCCCGACCTGGCTGCAGCGGTAGACCGCATGCTGCTCGAACTCGGTCGCCCGCCGGCCGGCCTTGAGGCGGTTCGCCAGTGGGTGGGCAACGGTGCGCCGGTGCTGGTACGCCGGGCACTGGCGGGTGGCCTTGACCACGCCACGGTCGACGATGCGCTGGCCGAGCAGGGCCTGGCCCTGTTCATGGAGGCCTATGCCGAGAGCCATGAGCTCACCGTGGTCTACCCGGGCGTGCGCGACACCTTGCGCTGGCTGCACAAGCGAGGCGTGGAGATGGCGCTGATCACCAACAAGCCGGAGCGCTTTGTCGCGCCGCTGCTGGATCAGATGAAGATCGGCCGCTATTTCCGTTGGATCATCGGCGGCGACACCCTGCCGCAGAAAAAACCTGACCCGGCCGCGCTGCTGTTCGTGATGAAAATGGCCGGGGTCAGCCCGGCGCAGGCGGTGTTCGTCGGCGATTCGCGCAGCGACGTGCTCGCTGCCAAAGCCGCCGGGGTGCAGTCGGTTGGCCTCAGCTATGGCTACAACCACGGCCGGCCAATCGAGGAAGAATCGCCCAGCCTGGTCATCAGTGATCTGCGCATCCTGTTGCCTGGTTGCGTAGTCACCGACACTGGGATAACGTTGGCCGACCTTCCAGCCTCCAAAGACAGAGAGTCCATCGTGGCGGTTATCGGCAAATACTGGATGAAAGTCATCAAGGCCCTGGCCCGTTGGCGTTGGCGCGCCTGACTTCTGCTCGCCGGCAGTTGCCGGCCCGTCCGTTTGCCTGACCCCATTGCTCTTGCTCCGAGGCTACTCATGACCCGCGAAGAATTCCTGCGTCTGGCCGCTGCTGGCTACAACCGCATTCCTTTGGCCTGCGAAACCCTGGCCGACTTCGACACGCCGCTGTCGATCTACCTGAAGCTGGCTGATCAGGCCAACTCGTACCTGCTCGAATCCGTTCAGGGCGGCGAGAAGTGGGGCCGTTACTCGATGATCGGCCTGCCATCGCGCACTGTGCTGCGTGTGCACGGCTATCGGGTGAGCATCCTTGAAGACGGTGTCGAGGTCGAAAACCACGAGGTGGAAGACCCGCTGGGCTTCGTTGAAGCCTTCAAAGAGCGCTATAAAGTTGCCGATATCGCCGGCCTGCCACGTTTCAATGGCGGCCTGGTCGGCTACTTCGGCTACGACTGCGTACGTTATGTGGAAAAACGCTTGGGCGCCTGCCCGAACCCGGACCCACTGGGTGTGCCGGACATTCTGCTGATGGTCTCGGACGCCGTGGTTGTGTTCGACAACCTGGCCGGCAAGATGCACGCGATCGTGCTGGTCGACCCATCTGCCGAAGATGCCCTCGAACAGGGCCAGGCACGCCTGCAAGCGCTGCTGGCCAAGCTGCGCGAGCCGATCACCCCGCGTCGCGGCCTTGACCTGAGCGGGCCGATGGCTGCCGAGCCGGCATTCCGTTCAAGCTTCACCCAGGATGACTACGAGCGTGCGGTCGATACGGTCAAGGAGTACATCCTCGCCGGCGACTGCATGCAGGTGGTGCCGTCGCAGCGCATGTCGATCGATTTCAAGGCCGCGCCAATCGACCTTTATCGCGCGCTGCGCTGCTTCAACCCGACGCCTTATATGTACTTCTTCAACTTCGGTGACTTCCATGTCGTCGGCAGCTCGCCGGAAGTGCTGGTGCGGGTCGAAGACAACCTGGTCACCGTGCGCCCAATCGCCGGCACCCGCCCACGCGGAGCCAACGAGGAAGCCGACCGCGCGCTGGAAGACGACCTGCTGTCCGACGCCAAGGAAATCGCCGAGCACCTGATGCTGATCGACCTGGGCCGCAACGATGTCGGCCGGGTGTCGGCAACAGGCAGCGTGCGCCTGACCGAGAAGATGGTGATCGAGCGCTATTCCAACGTCATGCACATCGTCTCCAACGTCACCGGCCAACTGGCCGAGGGCTTGACCGCAATGGATGCACTGCGGGCGATCCTGCCGGCCGGCACCTTGTCCGGCGCGCCGAAGATCCGTGCCATGGAAATCATCGACGAGCTTGAGCCGGTCAAGCGTGGCGTCTATGGCGGCGCAGTCGGTTACTTTGCCTGGAACGGCAACATGGACACCGCGATCGCCATTCGCACCGCGGTGATCAAGGATGGCGAACTGCATGTTCAGGCCGGTGGCGGTATCGTTGCTGATTCGGTGCCTGCACTGGAGTGGGAAGAAACCATCAACAAGCGCCGCGCGATGTTCCGCGCCGTCGCCCTGGCGGAACAGACCCCGTCACGTTGATGTGTTGAGTTGGCTGGCCGCCCTGCGGCCTCGCTCCATCTGCCTGCCTTGCGCTTGACCCAGCGCCCCGTGCGGGATGACCCGCGCCTGGCGGCGCAAGCGCAAGGTTCGAATCAGAAGTCAGTCTTCTAGAGGTTTGCCGCACATGTTACTGATGATCGACAACTATGACTCTTTCACCTACAACGTCGTCCAGTACTTTGGCGAGTTGGGGGCCGAGGTCAAGGTCATCCGCAATGACGAGATGACCATCGCCCAGATCGAAGCACTCAACCCCGAGCGCATCGTGGTTTCACCTGGCCCGTGCACCCCGAGCGAAGCCGGCGTGTCGATCGAGGCCATTCTGCATTTTGCCGGCAAGCTGCCGATCCTTGGCGTTTGCCTCGGCCACCAATCGATCGGCCAGGCTTTTGGCGGCGACGTAGTCCGCGCCCGTCAGGTGATGCACGGCAAGACCAGCCCGGTCCATCATCGCGACCTGGGCGTGTTTGCCGAACTGAACAATCCGCTCACGGTGACCCGCTACCATTCGCTGGTGGTCAAGCGCGAGACCCTGCCCGAGTGCCTCGAGGTGACCGCCTGGACGGCCCACGACGATGGCTCGGTGGATGAAATCATGGGCTTGCGCCACAAGACTTTGAACATCGAAGGGGTGCAGTTCCACCCCGAGTCGATTCTTACCGAGCAGGGCCACGAGCTGTTCGCCAATTTCCTCAAGCAGACCGGCGGCCGCCGTTAAGGATTCGAGCATGGATATCAAAAGCGCATTGAGCCGTATCGTTGGCCACCTGGACCTGTCGACTGCAGAAATGAGCGACGTCATGCGCCAGATCATGACCGGCCAGTGCAGCGAGGCGCAGATCGGTGCCTTCCTGATGGGCATGCGCATGAAGAGCGAAAGCATCGACGAAATCGTCGGCGCGGTCTCGGTCATGCGTGAGCTGGCAGACAAGGTCGAGCTGGAAAGCCTCGACGGCGTGGTAGACGTGGTCGGTACCGGCGGGGACGGTGCGAACATCTTCAACGTGTCCACGGCGGCGTCGTTTGTGCTCGCCGCCGCGGGCTGCAAGGTGGCCAAGCATGGCAACCGCGCAGTCTCGGGTAAAAGCGGCAGTGCCGACCTGCTCGAAGCGGCCGGGATCTACCTGAACCTGACGCCCGTGCAGGTGGCCCGCTGCATCGACAGCCTGGGCATCGGGTTCATGTTTGCGCAAAGCCATCACAAAGCCATGAAGTACGCCGCTGGCCCGCGTCGCGAGCTGGGCCTGCGCACTCTGTTCAATATGCTTGGCCCGCTTACGAATCCGGCCGGAGTGAAACACCAGGTGGTCGGCGTGTTCGCCCAGACCTTGTGCCGGCCGCTGGCCGAGGTGCTGCAGCGCCTGGGCAGCAAGCATGTGCTGGTGGTGCACTCCAAGGATGGCCTGGATGAGTTCAGCCTGGCAGCGCCGACCTTTGTTGCCGAGCTGAAAAACGGTGAGATCAGCGAGTATTGGGTCGAGCCCGAAGACCTTGGCATGAAGAGCCAGAGCCTGCACGGCCTGGCGGTGGAAAACCCGCAGGCCTCGTATGAGCTGATCCGCGATGCCCTGGGCCGGCGCAAGACCGAAAACGGCCAGAAGGCTGCCGAGATGATCGTGCTCAATGCGGGCGCCGCGCTGTACGCAGCAGACCATGCAATGACCCTGGCGCAGGGCGTAGAGCTTGCCAGCGATGTATTGCACACGGGCCTCGCCTGGGAAAAACTCCAGGAGCTGGGCGCCTTTACCGCCGTATTCAAGCAGGAGAACGAAGCATGAGCGTGCCGACCGTGCTGGAAAACATCCTCGCCCGCAAGGTCGAAGAAGTCGCCGAGCGGCGTGCCCGGGTCAGCCTGGCCGAGCTCGAGCAATTGGCCAAGGCCGCTGATGCGCCGCGTGGCTTTGCCAATGCGCTGATCGACCAGGCCAAGCGCAAGCAGCCGGCGGTGATTGCCGAAATCAAGAAGGCCTCACCGAGCAAGGGCGTGATCCGCGAGAACTTCGTCCCGGCCGACATTGCAGTCAGCTACGAGAAGGGCGGCGCGACCTGCCTGTCGGTGCTGACCGACATCGACTATTTCCAGGGGGCCGATGCCTACCTGCAGCAGGCCCGCGCGGCCTGCACGCTGCCGGTGATCCGCAAGGACTTCATGATCGATCCGTATCAGATCGTCGAAGCCCGTGCGTTGGGCGCCGACTGCGTGCTGCTGATCGTTTCTGCGCTGGATGACGTACGCATGGCCGAACTGGCTGCGGTGGCCAAATCGGTCGGCCTGGATGTGCTGGTCGAAGTGCATGACGGCGACGAGCTGGAGCGGGCCTTGAACACCCTCGACACACCATTGGTCGGGGTCAACAACCGTAACCTGCATACCTTTGATGTCAGCCTGGAAACCACCCTCGACCTGTTGCCGCGGATTCCGCGCGAGCGCCTGGCAATCACCGAGAGCGGTATCTTCAACCGGGCCGATGTCGAGCTGATGGAGATCAACGGGGTGTACTCGTTCCTGGTTGGCGAAGCGTTCATGCGTGCTGAGCAACCGGGGCAGGAATTGCAGCGGTTGTTCTTCCCGCAGCGGCCGGTCCAGAACGTGGTTCAGGAACTGGACTGATTGACCTTGAAGCCGGCTATTGCCGGCTTCGTTGCTTTTACAAGATGGCAAGAAGGTGGCATCCCGATGAGCGAACAACCCCTGGCCCTGACCGTCGCGCAGGGCCTGCACGCCGAACAGGACCTGCTCGCCGCCGTGTGCCGCGGTGACGCCGAGGCCGGCGTGCTGTTCTGGCGCCCGACCGATCAGGCGCTGGTGATGCCGCGGCGGCTGAGCCGACAAGAGAACTTTGAAGTTGCCTGCGCCGAGCTGGCCATTGCCGGGTGGCCGGTGCTGTTGCGCGAGACTGGCGGCGAACCGGTGCCGCAGTCGCATGCAACGGTCAACGTCGCGCTGGTCTATGTTGCCCCGCGTAGCGAAGGCGACCATGGCCGTATCGAGAACGCCTACGAGCGTTTGTGTCAGCCGCTGTGTGAGGTGCTGCGTGAGTGGGGTGGGGTGGCATCACTGGGCGAGATCGATGGCGCCTTCTGCGACGGCCGTTACAACGTCAACCTCAATGGGCGCAAGCTGGTCGGCACCGCTCAGCGCTGGCGCCAGGGCCTGGGCGGCAAGCGTCCGGTGGTGCTGGTGCATGGCGCCTTGTTGCTGGATAACCAGCGCGAGTCGATGGTGGCGGCGGTCAACCGCTTCAATCAGTGCTGCGGCATCGATCAGCACTGCCGCGCCGACAGTCATATCGCTCTGCATGAAGTGGCGCCGGCAGTGCCTTGGTTCGAGCGCCTGTCCGCCGCGTATTCTGAGGTGATCGCAGGTTTGCCCCAGGATTAACGGGTGCCGTAGACCACCATGGTTTTGCCCTTGACCTGAACCAGGCTGCGTTCTTCCAGATCCTTGAGGACGCGGCCGACCATCTCCCGTGAACAGCCCACGATCCGCCCGATCTCCTGGCGGGTGATCTTGATCTGCATGCCGTCCGGGTGAGTCATGGCATCGGGCTGCTTGCACAAGTCGAGCAGGCAGCGGGCGACGCGCCCGGTGACATCGAAGAACGCCAGGTCGCCGACCTTGCGTGTGGTATTGCGCAGGCGCTGGGCCATCTGGCTGCCCAAGGCGTAGAGGATATCCGGATCGAGGCGGGCGACCTCGCGGAATTTCTCGTAGCTGATCTCGGCCACTTCGCATTCGGTCTTGGCCCGCACCCAGGCGCTGCGGTGCTGCTCCTTGCTGGCTGGCTCGAACAACCCCAGCTCACCAAAGAAGTCGCCGTCGTTGAGGTAGGCGATGATCATCTCGCGGTCTTCGTCATCTTCGATGATTACCGTGACCGAGCCTTTGATGATGAACGACAGGGTTTCAGCCCGATCACCGGCACAAAGGATATTGCTCTTGGCGGCAAACCGGCGGCGCTGGCAGTGCACCAGCAATTTGTCGATGTTCTTGATCTTGGCGGAGAGGGCGGACACAACCATCAGGACATCCTGTTCGATGCGATACAGAGGCTTTTCGGATCGGCTGGCAGGCTGCGCCAGTCATTTGGCGCCAGCTTATCAGGCGCTGCCCAGTGTATCGGCAGCGATGCGTGTTGAGTTGAGCTTTTCCGACGGGCTCACAAGGCTTAAGCTGGCACCCTTTCTACGTATCTGGAGTCGACAAGCATGAAGGCACGCATCCAATGGGCCGGTGAAGCCATGTTCCTCGGTGAATCGGGTAGCGGCCATGTCGTGGTCATGGACGGTCCGCCCGAAGCCGGTGGGCGCAACCTTGGCGTGCGGCCGATGGAGATGCTTCTGCTCGGCCTCGGTGGCTGCAGCAACTTCGACGTGGTCAGCATTCTGAAGAAATCGCGCCAGGCGGTAGAAAGCTGTGAAGCCTTCCTTGAGGCTGAGCGCGCTGACGAAGATCCGAAGGTGTTCACCAAGATCCACCTCAACTTCGTGGTCAAGGGTCGCGGCCTCAAGGACGCGCAGGTCAAGCGCGCTGTCGAGCTGTCAGCAGAGAAGTACTGCTCGGCGTCGATCATGCTCGGCCGCGCGGGTGTGGAAATCACCCACAGCTATGAGATCGTCGAACTCGGCTGACCGGCGAGTTGCGTACACGGCAAGCTCATGGCTTGCCGGTAAGCTGCGCATATCAACGGCGCAGACCGGGTAGCAATGTGAACAGGCGCTCGGGCAGGTTGGCGCGCAAGCTGGTACTGAGCTTTTCACGATGCTTCTGGTAGACAAGGCCAAGGCCAATCACGCCGAGGCCGATCAAGGTCAGCAGCAGTGGGAACAACAGCGAGTCGGCAAATACCTGATAGGACAAGTAGCCCAGGTAGGCCGCCACGCCCATGGCGCCGAACACCATGAAGATCGGCCGTCGCAGCAGCACCGCCAGGCCCATCAGGCCCAGGTTGATCAAGCCATACATGGCTTTGCCCCATTCGCTGCCGCTGTCGAGCAGGGTCAGCCCACCCCAGAATGCCGCCAGACCTGCCAGGTAGCCCCAGAACGCGTAGTCCTTGCGCGTGCGTCCATCGACCACGATGCTCAGCAGCAGCACGCCCAGGCCAAACCAGACTGACACCAGGCGCCGTTGCTCCCAGCTGAATGGCGAACCATACAGCCACTCGGTCAGGTCCATCGACATGAACCACAGCGCGACGGCGATCGGCATGACGATGAACGGGAAGGCGATCAGGCGCAGCATCAGCAAGCCGGCAAGCACCGTTGCTGCTTCCATCAGCAGCCAGCCGCCTTGCACGTAGGTGTAGTACTGATGGTAATCGACCTGAGTGTCGTCCAGCGGCCACCAGCCCAGCAGGCGCTGGAGAGCAAACACGCTCAGCGGCACAATGCTCACCGCCACTGCGCCGAGCACGCCGGCAGGCACAAGCTGCTGGCGCCGTTGCAGGGCCAGGGCTGAAGTGGTCAATACGGCGATATACAGGAGGGCGATAGCCAGCAGTGCTGAATCACCGATGCTCATCCAGGCCTCGGTCAGAAGCCAACCCATGGCGGCCATGATCAGCAGGCCGCCAAGGTAGAACGCTACATGCGCCAGTTGGAAGCGAGCTTGAGAAGCCGGTTGGCGCCGCAGGAAATTCAGCAGCGCCTGATCCTGGCCGGGTTGCAGAATACCGGCGTCGACCGCACGCGCCAGCTCCTTGGCATCGAAACGTTCGGTCATCCGCGTATTCCTAGATTCGGTAGGTGCTCTTGGTCATGACCTTGGCCATCAGGCTCATGCCGAAGCGCACGGGCGCTGGGAAGCGATAGCCGCCGGCTTCCAGTGCCGCATCGGCATGGTGCTCTTCATCGACACGCATCTGCTCGAGGATCGCCCGGGATTTTTCATCTTCGCTGGGCAACTGCTCGAGGTGTTCATCCAGGTGCTTGCAGACCTGATGCTCGGTTGCCGCAACGAAGCCAAGGCTGACCTTGTCGCTGACCAGCCCGGCGATCGCGCCGATGCCGAACGACATGCCATAGAACAATGGGTTAAGCACGCTGGGGTGGCTGCCGAGCTGGCGAATACGCTGCTCGCACCAGGCCAGGTGGTCGATCTCTTCTTCGGCTGCATGCTCCATCGCCTTGCGCACCTGAGGCAGGCGGGCGGTCAGCGATTGCCCTTGGTACAGCGCCTGGGCGCAGACTTCACCGGTGTGGTTGATGCGCATCAGGCCGGCAACGTGGCGCGTTTGCGCGTCGTCCAGGTCAGCATCGGGCTGGATGATTGCAGGAGAAGGGCGGGCAGGTTGGCCGCTGAAGGGCAGCAAGGTGCGCATGGCGGTATCGGCCTGCAGCAACAAGCGGTCGAGCGGCGAATAGTGACGTTCGGTAGCCATCGGGCACCTCCGCAAGAGTGATGCCCGACAGTTTACCGCAAACCCCTGGCCGGGGCTTGCCTTGGATCAGCCCGGTGGCCAGTGCATCTGGCGCTGGCCGAGCACGTGCATGTGAATATGGTAGACCGTCTGGCCGCCCAGTTCGTTGCAGTTCATGACTACGCGGAAACCGTCTTCGCAACCCAGCTCCTTGGCCAGACGCTGCGCGGTGAAAAGGATATGGCCGGCGACGGCCTTGTCATCTTCGGTCAGGTCGTTGAGGGTGCGGATCGGTTTTTTCGGGATAACCAGAAAATGTACCGGCGCCTGCGGGGCGATATCGTGGAAGGCCAGAACCTGGTCATCCTCGTAGATGATCTTGGCCGGGATTTCCCGGTTGATGATCTTGGTGAAGAGAGTCTCCACAGCACTTGCTCCATGGTCAGGGTCCGAGCTGAGTGTACCCAGCACGGCGCTGCGCGCACAGTGCTATCGCGCTTCCAGCGGGCAGTAACGGCGATTGATCAGGCCGGCGAGCTTGCGCGTCAGCCAGCGCGGCAGCAGGCGTGGCAGCCTCGCCAGCCAGCGATTGCGCCGACCAGGCATAATCAGTGGGCGGTTCTTGTCCAGTGCGCGAACGGTGTATAACGCGACTTCTTCGGCGCTCAGGCAGCGCTGGCCGTGGTCCAGCCTGGGGATCCTGCGCAGGGCCGAGCGCACTGGGCCAGGGCACAGCACCGAGACCTTGATGCCGGTCCGGCCAAGCTCCTCGCGCAGCGCTTCGGAAAAGCTCAGCACATACGCCTTGCTCGCGGCATAGCAGGCCATCCACGGGCCGGGGGCCACAGCTGCCAGCGAGGCGACGTTGAGAATCTGCCCGCCGCCCTGGATCGCCATCAGGTTGCCAATGGCATGGCACAGGCGGGTCAGGGCGAGGATGTTGACCTCGAGCAGGTCTTGTTCGTCAGCCCACTCGTGGGCCAGAAACGGGCCATAGGTGCGTTGCCCGGCGCAGTTGACCAGCAGGTCGATGCGCCGCTCGCCTTCTTCCAGCTCAAGTACAAAGCCGGACAAGCGCAGCGGCTGGCTGAGGTCGCAGGCGCGTATGAGCACCTCGACGCCAAAGCGCTGGGCCAGCTCGATTGCCAGCGGTTCGAGGGTTTCGCGATGGCGCGCCACCAGGATCAGGCTACGGCCACGCCGCGCCAGGGCTTCCGCCAGGGCCAGGCCCAGGCCGCTGGAAGCACCGGTGATCATGGCGTAACGGGTCATGCGCGGCTCCTGGGGCGACGGAAAGGGGCGCTAGTGTACAGCGTGGCCAACAGAGGTGTTGCCTTTTGCTACAGCGCCCCAGCGGGTCAGAACGGTTTGACCACCACCAGAATGACAATCGCCAACAGCAGCAGTACCGGTACCTCGTTGAACCAGCGGTAGAACACATGGCTGCGCTTGTTGGTGCCGGCCGCGAAGCGTTTGCGCTGCGCGCCGCACATGTGATGGTAGCCGGTCAGCAGGATCACCAGAGTCAGCTTGGCATGCATCCAGCCCTGGCTGAGCCAGCCTGGGGTCAGGTAGAGCATCCAGATGCCGAACACGAAGGTGGCAATCATCGCCGGGTTCATGATGCCGCGATACAGTTTGCGCTCCATCACGGTGAAGCGCTCCTGGCTGGTGCTGTCCTCGCTTTGCGCGTGATAGACGAACAGCCGTGGCAGGTAAAACAGGCCGGCGAACCAGCAGACCACGCTGACGATGTGCAGCGCTTTGATCCATAGGTAAAGCATGGAGGGTGTTCCTTCAGGTTTTCACGGTGGTCGGATAGTAGTGGTGAAGCACCTGCCGGCGCATCCCAAGAGTTGTTACAGGCGGCTGGCAGCCCTATCATCGTGCGCTTTCCAGTCACATCGTTGATAAGGGGCAAGCGTTATGATCAAGGTCGGTATCGTCGGCGGCACGGGTTACACCGGGGTCGAACTGTTGCGTCTGCTGGCGCAGCATCCTAAGGCCGAAGTCGCGGTCATCACCTCGCGCTCGGAAGCCGGTGTGGCAGTGGCCGATATGTACCCGAACCTGCGTGGTCATTACGACGGCCTGGCTTTCAGCGTGCCCGACAGCAATGCCCTGGCGGCCTGTGACGTGGTGTTCTTCGCCACCCCGCACGGCGTTGCCCACGCCCTGGCCGGTGAGCTGCTGGCGGCCGGTACCCGAGTTATCGACCTGTCGGCTGACTTCCGCCTGCAGGACGCGGTCGAGTGGGGCAAGTGGTACGGCCAGCCGCACGGTGCGCCGGAGCTGCTCAAGGATGCGGTCTATGGTTTGCCCGAGGTGAACCGCGAGAAGATCCGCCAGGCACGTCTGATCGCTGTGCCGGGCTGCTATCCAACCGCGACCCAGCTTGGCCTGTTGCCGCTGCTCGAAGCCGGCCTGGCCGATCCTTCGCGGTTGATCGCCGACTGCAAGTCCGGGGTCAGCGGCGCGGGGCGTGGTGCTGCAGTCGGTTCGCTGTTCTGCGAATCGGGCGAAAGCATGAAGGCCTATGCGGTCAAAGGCCACCGTCACCTGCCGGAAATCAGCCAGGGCCTGCGTCTGGCGGCTGGCCAGGACATCGGCCTGACCTTTGTCCCGCACCTGACGCCGATGATCCGCGGTATTCACGCGACGCTGTACGCCAACGTCGTCGACAAGTCGGTCGACCTGCAGGCGTTGTTCGAAAAACGCTACGCCGATGAACCGTTCGTCGATGTAATGCCGGCTGGCAGCCACCCGGAAACCCGCAGTGTGCGCGGTGCCAACGTCTGCCGTATCGCTGTGCACCGGCCGCAGGGCGGTGACCTGGTAGTGGTGCTGTCGGTGATCGACAACCTGGTCAAGGGCGCATCAGGGCAGGCGGTACAGAACCTGAACATCCTGTTCGGCCTGGACGAGCGCATGGGCTTGTCCCACGCCGGCTTGCTGCCTTGACCGTGGTGAGCCGCTTTGCGCTACGGTGTGAGGCGGGTCACCTGCTGCTTACGTATTGTTGACCATTTTTCTCGGAGAAGCGGATAATGGTCGCCATCGAGTTTTATGGCGGCACTGCGCCGGGAGAGTCAACATGAGCGTCGAATCCTTCACCCCCACGGCTTTGGAGTTCACCCAAGGTGCTGCAAGCAAGGTGAAGAACCTGGTCAGCGAAGAGGGCAATGCTCGCCTGAAGTTGCGCGTGTTCGTGACGGGCGGCGGCTGTTCGGGCTTCCAGTACGGCTTCACCTTCGATGAAGAAGTGGCTGACGACGACACTATCGTCGAGCGCGAAGGTGTTGCGTTGGTGGTCGATCCAATGAGCTACCAGTACCTGGCTGGCGCCGAAGTCGATTACCAGGAAGGTCTGGAAGGCTCGCGTTTCGTGATCAAGAACCCTAACGCCACCACCACCTGTGGCTGCGGTTCTTCGTTCTCGATCTGAAGCTGGCTTGATTGGCAAAACGCCGCGCAATTGCGCGGCGTTTTGCATTCTGCGTGGGCGTTACGCGGGGTAGACAGCGCCGAGCACGCGCAAGCCCTTGGCGGCGGTGACGCTCGGACGATTGGCGGGGATGCCCTGCAGGCAGCAATGCGCAAGCCAGGCGAAGGCCATTGCCTCGACCCAGTCCGGATCAACGCCATAGGCCGCGGTGCTGGCAACCTCGGCGTCTGGCAGCAGCTGCCCCAGGCGCTGCATCAACGCGCCGTTGCGCGCGCCGCCGCCACACACCAGCACGGCCTCGGTGGCGCTTTGGGCATTGTTCAGCGAGTCGATGATGCTGCGGGCAGTCAGCTCGAGCAGCGTGGCCTGCACGTCTTCGTCGCGGCAGGCGGGCAGCGCAGCCAGATGGGCTTGCAGCCAGGGCAGGTTGAATACCTCGCGCCCGGTACTTTTCGGGCCGCTGCCGGCGAAGAACGGATCACTCAGCAGGCGATTCAGCAGCGGCTCACTGACCACGCCGCTTGCCGCCCAGCTGCCATCAGCGTCATACGTCTGGCCGCGTTTGCGCTCGATCCAGGCATCCATCAACACATTGCCGGGACCGCAATCGAAGCCGTGCACTGGTGTGTTCTGCTCGATCAGGCTGAGGTTGCTGAAGCCGCCGACATTGAGTACTGCCAGGCGCTGACCAAGGTGGCCGAACAGCGATTCATGGAAGGCCGGTACCAATGGTGCGCCCTGGCCGCCGGCGGCAACATCGCGCCGACGAAAGTCCGCTACTACGCAAATCTCGGTCAGCTCGGCCAGTAACGCCGGGTTGCCTATCTGCACGGTGAAGCCGCGTGCCGGTTCGTGACGGATGGTCTGGCCGTGGCTGCCGATAGCGCGAATGGCGTCGGCTTGCAGGCCTTGGGCGGCCAGCAGTTGCGCGATGCCTGCGGCGGCGAGGGTGGCCCAGCTATTCTCGGCCAGGCACGCTCGGGCAATCTCGTCAGGGCCGCTGGCGCACAGGCTCAGCAACTGCTGGCGCAAATCGGCGGGCATCGGCGTGTAGTGGGTGGCAAGCAGCCGTAGCTGCTCACCGTGTTCGATCAAGGCGATGTCCAGGCCGTCGAGGCTGGTCCCGGACATCACTCCCAGATAGAGCGCCATGACTCAGCGCTTGTTCGCGGCGAGCAGGGTGGCCTTTTCCTGGTCCATGCGGGCAACCAATGGCTGGCTCTGCTGGAGGAAGCGCTGGCGCTCGGACTTGGCGATCGGATCAGCCATCGGCACCTTCTGGCTCAGCGGATCGACGTGGACGCCGCCGACCTGGAACTCGTAGTGCAAGTGTGGGCCGGTCGACAGGCCGGTGGTACCGATATAGCCGATGATCTGTCCTTGCTTGACCGTGCTGCCGGTCTTGACGCCTTTGGCGAAGCCCTGCATGTGGCCGTAGAGAGTCTTGTAACGGTTACCGTGGGCAATGATCACAGTGTTGCCGTAACCACCACGACGACCTGCCAGTTCGACACGACCATCGCCAGCAGCCTTGATTGGCGTACCGCGTGGGGCGGCGTAGTCCACACCTTTGTGTGCGCGAATCTTGTTCAGGATTGGATGTTTGCGGCCATTGGAGAAGCGCGAGCTGATGCGGGCGAAATCTACCGGAGTACGGATGAACGCCTTGCGCAGGCTGTTGCCGTCAGCGGTGTAGTAGTTGGTGTTGCCTTGTTTGTTGGTGTAGCGCACTGCGGTGTAGGTCTTGCCGCGGTTAGTGAAGCGCGCCGAGAGGATATTGCCGGTGCCGACCACCTTGCCGTCCATCACCTTCTGCTCGTAGACGACGTCGAATTCGTCACCAGGGCGGATGTCCTGGGCGAAGTCGATGTCGTAGCCGAGTACGCGGGCCATGTCCATGGTCATGCTGTGCGACAGCCCGGCACGCTGGGCCGAGGCCGACAGCGAGCTCTTGATCACGCCATGGGCGTAGGCAGTGCGCACGACCGGTTTGCTGACTTCGCGCTCGAAGCTGTAACCCTTGTCGGTCTTGCTCAGGCGAATGGTTTCGAGGTTGCTGACCTTGCTGTGCAGGCTGGTCAACTGGCCGTCTTTATCCAGCTCGAACTGCAGTACCTGGCCATGCTTGAGCTGGCTGAACTGCTTGGCTTGCTTGCCGCTGGCGAGCACGTCGTGGACTACGTTGGACGGCAGGCCGACCTTGGCGAACAGGGTCGACAGGGTGTCGCCGCGGGCGACGGTCACTTCACGGTGGCCCGGGGCCTTGGGTGCTTCAACCGGTGCTTCGGTCTTGGCGGTGTTCTCGGTCGGGGTAGCGGCGTTGTCGATCTGGGCAAATGGCGAGGCTTGCTCGGCAGGTGCCTGCAGCATGGGTGCTGCGTTGGCTTCGTCTTTAAGCTGCTCGGCAGGCGTTTCCAGCTCGAGATTGAGGGTGGTTTTCTTGGCTTCGACTTCGCTTGAAGGGAATACCAGCAAGGCCAGGCTGAGGAGGGCGGCAATGCCGCTCGCGGCCACCAGATGGCTTTTCGGATAAAGCGGCGGCGCTTTAGGCGTTTCTTTAGGCATAGGAAGGTGACTTTGAAGAAAAGGTGAATGGAAAAAGTGAAATAGAAAAGATGAATGACATGATGAAGATGAAATAACTGTATAAAATATAACCAAAAGCAGTTTCGCGCAAGGGCGCATAGACGTCAACAGCGCCCGTTCGGGTCACATCTCGTTGCCAAACTTGTATTTGATGGCCGATCTTGTATGGTTGGCTGCCTTTGAATCTGAGCCTTGCGGGTTTTCTATGAAGTCGGTTGAAGAGCAGCTGGCGCTTATCAAGCGCGGTGCGGAAGAGGTATTGGTCGAGTCGGAGCTGGTCGAAAAGCTCAAGCGCGGTCAGCCGCTGCGTATCAAGGCGGGCTTTGACCCGACCGCACCAGATCTGCACCTGGGTCACACGGTCCTGATCAACAAGCTGCGCCAGTTCCAGGAACTGGGGCATCAGGTGATTTTCCTGATCGGCGATTTCACTGGCATGATCGGTGATCCAAGCGGAAAGAGCACCACCCGCCCGCCACTGACCCGCGAGCAGGTCCTCGACAATGCCGAGACCTATAAACAGCAGGTGTTCAAGATTCTCGACCCGGCCAAGACCGAAGTCGCGTTCAACTCCACCTGGATGGACCAGTTGAGCCCCGCCGACTTCATTCGCCTGTCGTCGCAGTACACCGTGGCGCGGATGCTCGAGCGTGACGACTTCGACAAGCGTTACACCAGCAACCAGCCGATCGCGATCCACGAATTCCTCTACCCGCTGGTGCAGGGCTACGACTCGGTAGCGCTGAAGTCCGACGTCGAGTTGGGCGGTACCGATCAGAAGTTCAACCTGCTGATGGGGCGTGAGCTCCAGCGTGCCTACGGCCAGGAAGCCCAGAGCATCGTTACCATGCCGCTGCTCGAGGGGCTGGACGGCGTCAAGAAGATGTCCAAGTCGCTGGGTAACTATGTCGGTATCCAGGAAGCGCCGGGGGTGATGTACAGCAAGCTGGTGTCGATCCCGGATTCGCTGATGTGGCGTTACTTCGAGCTGCTGAGCTTCCGCTCCATGGAAGAGATCGAGCAGTTCCGCGCCGATGTCGAGCAGGGCGCCAACCCGCGCGACATCAAGATCAAGCTGGCGGAAGAAATCGTTGCTCGCTTCCATGGTGAAGAGGCAGCGGCCAACGCGCACCGTGCTGCCGGTAACCGGATGAAGGATGGCGAGCTGCCAGAGGACATTCCAGAAGTGACGGTCGCCGCTGTCGAGTCGATGCCGATTGCCGCAATCCTGAACAAGGCTGGCCTGGTCAAGAACTCGGCTGCAGCGCGCGACCTGCTGGCTGCGGGCAGCGTGAAGGTTGATGGCGAAGTGGTTGATCGCAGCTTTGTGTTTGCTTTGGGTGCGACCCATGTGTGTCAGGCAGGCAAGAAAGCCTTTGCGCGGGTTTCGCTGAAGGCAGAGTGATGTTTGCTTCTATATAGAGTGCTTGGCTGTATAGAGAGCGGGGAGGCCGAAAGGCCTCCCCGCTTTTGTTTGTGACGGCCAAATGCACAAAGCTGAAATTAACGGTTGACGGGGTTTCATATGCGCTTATAATGCGCCCCACTTCCAGCGTAGTTGGAGCGGAAAACTCCTTGAGATTCAACGAGTTAGAAGTTTCAGAGGTGCTGCAAGGGCTTCGATCGATAGATCGCCAGCGGTG
>NZ_JBNWAE010000008.1:0-277299 GCF_050496565.1 Pseudomonas shirazensis | reverse complement strand
GCCAATCCGACCGGTCCGGCGCTCCGGCAAGGCCGCTCCTACGCCGACCGCGTAAAGCCGGGCAACGCGGTCAACTGTAGGAGCGGCCTTGTGTCGCGAAAGGGCCGCAACGCGGCCCCAGCTCTCCATCTGACACCCTACAATCCCACCGGCTCCAAGAACAATTCGCCCGCATAGCCAGCCCCAAGGTCGCCTTTTCCTATGCAAGCCAGCAGGCCATGGCTATCATTCCAGCCTTATTCAAAGTCGAGACTGGCATGCTGAAGTTGTTGAATCTCCTCAAGGATGGCCGGTTTCATTCCGGGCAGGCACTCGGGGAAGCTCTCGGAGTGAGCCGCAGCGCCGTCTGGAAGCAGCTGCAGCATCTGGAATCCGAGTTGAATCTGTCTATCCACAAGGTTCGCGGTCGCGGCTATCAGTTGGCAGCGCCGTTGGCCCTGCTTGATGCCAGCGTCATCGCTGCGCAATCCGAAGGTGAACTGTGGCCGCTGTACATCCATGACGCTATCGACTCGACCAATGCCGAGGCCCTTAGAGCAGTAGGGCAGGGCCAGTCCGCCCCCTTTTTGGTGCTGGCCGAGCGGCAAAGTGCTGGTCGGGGCAGGCGTGGCCGGCAGTGGGTCAGCCCATTTGCCGAAAACCTGTATTACAGCCTCGTGCTCCGGATCGAGGGCGGCATGCGTCAGCTCGAAGGCCTGAGCCTGGTCGTAGGGTTGGCCGTCATGCGCACGTTACAAGGGTTTGGTGTAGAGCAGGCTGGCCTGAAATGGCCCAATGACGTGCTGGTTGCCGAGCAAAAGATCGCTGGCATCCTGCTTGAGCTGGTGGGCGACCCGGCCGATGTCTGCCATGTGGTGATCGGTGTCGGGATCAACGTCAATATGCAGACCAACGACCAGGTCGATCAGCAATGGACGTCAATGAAGCGTGAAGCCGGTGCGCCGATCGATCGCAATCTGCTGGTCGCGCGCCTCAATGTGCAGTTGCAGCATGAGTTGGCTCGCCATCGTCGTTATGGCTTTGCCGCGTTCCAGGAAGAATGGGAGCACGCGCATGTCTGGCAGGGGCGCAATGTCTCGCTGATCGCTGGTGCGAGCCATACCCATGGCATCGTCCGTGGGGTAGATGGGCAGGGTGGATTGCGGCTTGAGGTTGACGGTGTGGAAAAGAGCTTCAGCGGTGGTGAGCTCAGCCTGAGGTTGCGTGATGATTCTTGAGCTCGATTGCGGTAACAGCTTTATCAAGTGGCGCGTCATTCATGCCAGCGACGCCACCATTGTTGGCGGCGGGATTGTCGACTCGGATCAGGCCCTGGTTATCGCTGTGCTGGGCTTGCCTTCGTTGCACCTGCAAGGCTGCCGAATCGTCAGCGTGCGCAGTGAAGAAGAAACCGCGGCGCTGCGCGCCGTTCTGTCGACCGAGTTTGCCATAGATGCCCAGGTAGCCTTGCCAGCGCAGGCCATGGCCGGTGTGCGCAATGGCTATGAAGATTATCAGCGGCTGGGCATGGATCGCTGGTTGGCCGTATTGGGGGCTTATCACCTGGCCAAAGGCGCATGCCTGGTGATCGATCTCGGGACCGCCGCGAAGGCTGACTTCGTTGCTGCGGATGGCGAGCATCTTGGTGGCTACATATGCCCAGGGATGCCGTTGATGCGTAGCCAGTTGCGCACGCATACCCGGCGCATTCGTTATGACGATGCCTCGGCGGAGCGGGCGCTGAACACGCTCGCCCCGGGCCGTTCTACAGTCGAAGCGGTTGAGCGCGGTTGCGTGCTCATGCTGCAAGGCTTTGCTCGAACTCAGATCGAGCAGGCGCGGGCGTTGTGGGGTGACAGCTTCACTGTATTCCTCACAGGTGGTGACGCGCCGCTTGTTCGCGATGCGGCCCCGCAGGCGCGAATCGTGCCGGATCTGGTATTTGTCGGCTTGGCCATGGCTTGTCCACTGGATTGAGGTGCCTATGCGTTGGTTGTTTCTGTTGCTGTTGGTGCTTAACGTCGTTTTTTACGTGTGGCATCAGCAGGAGGCGCCGTTGAGAGTCAAAGAGGTCGCGCCGCTCTCTCTGTATAAAGGTAATCAGCAGGAGATCCGCCTGCTGCGCGAGACGGGTGCTGCGGCGCCGGCGCGCCGCCGCGATGAATGCCTGGTAGTGGGTGGCCTGCCCAGCAAGGAGCAGATCGATGCGCTGCGCCAGCGGCTGCTGAGCCTGGATATTGACACGCAGGTCGTGGCTGGCCAGCTGCCGGGAGCTGACGGTCAGTGGCTAAAGGTTGCAGTTGAAAGCGAGCGTTTGCTGGACCAATCAGTGGTCGAGAGTCTTTCCAAGGATTTCAAAGACTTAAAACGCAAAATTATTTTCTGCGGGGGTATTGCAACTGCTGAATAGCTTGATAGAATGGCGCCCGCTTCGCAGGGAACACCACTCAGGTGGTAGGACCGGAAGCTGTTGTCAAAGCAGCTAACTTCAAGATTTAATTGAAAAAAAGCTTGACAGCAGGACGGCAAAAGCTGAAAATGCCGCCCACGCTCAGGAGGGGTTCCCGAGCGGCCAAAGGGAGCAGACTGTAAATCTGCCGTCTTCGACTTCGAAGGTTCGAATCCTTCCCCCTCCACCATTTTAGCGAGAGCCGCAAGCTCCGCGGGTATAGTTTAGTGGTAGAACCTCAGCCTTCCAAGCTGATGATGCGGGTTCGATTCCCGCTACCCGCTCCAAGTTTGCTGTTATTGCACATTGTTTCGCTCTTGTAGCTCAGTTGGTAGAGCACACCCTTGGTAAGGGTGAGGTCAGCGGTTCAAGTCCGCTCAAGAGCTCCATATAACAAGGCAGATATGAAAATATCTGCCTTTGTTTTATCGGTAGTAGTGACTATTTTCTTCTGCGGAGGACTGTTCGATGGCTAAGGAAAAGTTTGATCGTTCCCTACCACACGTAAACGTTGGCACTATCGGCCACGTTGACCATGGTAAAACCACTCTGACCGCAGCTCTGACTCGCGTCTGCTCCGAGGTGTTCGGTTCGGCAGTCGTCGACTTCGACAAGATCGACAGTGCTCCAGAAGAGAAAGCGCGTGGTATCACCATCAACACCGCGCACGTCGAGTACAACTCGAAGATCCGTCACTACGCTCACGTCGACTGCCCAGGTCACGCTGACTATGTGAAGAACATGATCACCGGTGCTGCGCAGATGGACGGCGCTATCCTGGTTTGCTCGGCCGCCGATGGTCCGATGCCACAAACCCGTGAGCACATCCTGCTGTCCCGTCAGGTTGGCGTTCCGTACATCGTGGTCTTCCTGAACAAGGCTGACCTGGTAGACGACGCTGAGCTGCTGGAACTGGTCGAGATGGAAGTTCGCGACCTGCTGTCCACCTATGACTTCCCAGGCGACGACACTCCGATCATCATCGGTTCGGCTCGTATGGCTCTGGAAGGCAAAGACGACAACGAGATGGGCACCACTGCCGTCAAGAAACTGGTAGAAACTCTGGACAGCTACATCCCAGAGCCAGAGCGCGCTATCGACAAGCCGTTCCTGATGCCAATCGAAGACGTATTCTCGATCTCGGGTCGTGGTACCGTTGTTACCGGTCGTATCGAGCGTGGCATCGTCCGCGTTCAAGACGCTCTGGAAATCGTTGGTCTGCGTGACACCACCACCACCACCTGCACCGGTGTTGAGATGTTCCGCAAACTGCTCGACGAAGGTCGTGCTGGCGAGAACTGTGGCGTTCTGCTGCGTGGTACCAAGCGTGACGACGTTGAGCGTGGCCAGGTTCTGGTCAAGCCAGGTTCGGTCAAGCCGCACACCAAGTTCACCGCAGAAGTTTACGTTCTGTCGAAAGAAGAAGGCGGTCGTCACACTCCGTTCTTCAAAGGCTACCGTCCTCAGTTCTACTTCCGTACTACTGACGTGACCGGTAACTGCCAGCTGCCGGAAGGCGTTGAGATGGTAATGCCAGGTGACAACATCCAGATGGAAGTCACTCTGATCAAGACCATCGCAATGGAAGACGGTCTGCGCTTCGCTATCCGTGAAGGCGGTCGTACCGTCGGCGCCGGCGTCGTAGCAAAAATTATTGAATAAGTAGTTGATTTCATAAGATCAGGTCGGCATAATGGCCGGCCTGGTACAGTGTTAAAGGTCAGTAGCTCAATTGGCAGAGCGACGGTCTCCAAAACCGTAGGTTGGGGGTTCGATTCCCTCCTGACCTGCCATTCACCTCGGTGTGATTGGCTTTCTTCTCACAGGATCCTCCTCGATGACTCCCAAAACTGAAGCCCAAGATTCGCGTTTTGATCTTTTCAAGTGGCTCGCTGTTGTTGCACTGGTAGTCGTTGGTGTCGTGGGTAATCAATATTACTCCGCCTCTCCGATTCTGTACCGCGTACTCGCACTTCTAGCCCTGGCTGCTGCTGCTGGCTTCGTTGCCTTGCAGACTGCAAAGGGCAAGTCGTTCTTTGCGTTGGCGAAGGAAGCTCGTACCGAGATCCGTAAAGTCGTGTGGCCGACCCGCCAAGAAACCATGCAAACCACGCTTATCGTTGTGGTCGTTGTATTGGTTATGGCACTGCTGCTGTGGGGTCTCGACTCCCTGCTCGGCTGGGCGGTTTCCTTGATTGTTGGCTAAGGGTGTCCCGTGGCTAAGCGTTGGTACGTTGTGCATGCTTACTCGGGTTACGAGAAGCATGTGATGCGCTCTTTGACTGAGCGTGTCAAGCTGGCTGGCATGGAAGACGGTTTCGGCGAGATTTTGGTTCCGACCGAAGAAGTCGTCGAAATGCGTAATGGCCAGAAGCGCAAGAGCGAGCGTAAGTTCTTCCCTGGCTATGTATTGGTCCAGATGGAAATGAACGAAGGTACTTGGCACCTTGTCAAGGATACCCCTCGTGTAATGGGCTTCATTGGTGGTACTGCAGACAAGCCTGCACCGATCACCGATAAAGAAGCTGAGGCTATTCTGCGTCGCGTTGCCGACGGCAGCGACAAGCCGAAGCCAAAAACGCTCTTCGAGCCAGGTGAAGTGGTTCGTGTTGTTGACGGTCCCTTTGCTGATTTCAACGGTACCGTTGAAGAAGTTAACTACGAAAAGAGCCGGCTCCAAGTGGCGGTGCTCATTTTCGGTCGTTCCACTCCGGTGGAGCTCGAGTTCGGCCAGGTCGAGAAGGTCTAGGCGAACGACGCATCCCATACCCCGCAGCCCTATGTGCTGCGGGGTTTTGTCGTCACTGGGATAAAACGCACGTAATCCGGGGAGCCTTCAGGCGTTCGTACCCGATATTGGAGTAGCTCATGGCTAAGAAGATTCAGGCTTACATCAAGCTGCAAGTAAAGGCCGGCCAGGCCAACCCTAGCCCACCCGTTGGTCCAGCACTGGGTCAACACGGTGTGAACATCATGGAATTCTGCAAGGCCTTCAACGCCCGTACTCAGGGTCAAGAAGCCGGCCTGCCGACTCCTGTGATCATCACTGTTTACAGTGACCGTAGCTTCACCTTCGAAACCAAAAGCACCCCTGCTTCGGTTCTGCTGAAAAAAGCAGCTGGCCTGACCAGCGGCTCCGCGCGTCCTAACACCGTCAAGGTGGGTACTGTGACCCGTGCTCAGCTGGAAGAGATCGCCAAGACCAAAGAGGCTGATCTGACTGCCGCTGACCTGGATGCAGCCGTGCGTACCATCGCCGGTTCTGCTCGCAGCATGGGCCTCAACGTGGAGGGTGTGTAATGGCTAAGCTGACCAAGCGCCAAAAGGCTATTGCTTCGAAAATCGAAGCTGGCAAAGTCTACAACTTCGAAGACGCAGCAGTGCTGCTGGCCGAACTCTCCACCGTGAAGTTCAGCGAATCCTTCGACGTTGCCGTCAACCTCGGTGTTGACCCGCGTAAATCCGACCAGGTCGTTCGTAGCGCTACTGTGCTGCCACACGGCACTGGCAAGACCGTACGCGTTGCCGTGTTCACCCAGGGTCCTGCTGCTGAAGCCGCTCTGGCTGCCGGCGCTGACCGTGTAGGCATGGACGATCTGGCTGCCGAAATGAAAGCCGGCGACCTGAACTACGACGTAGTCATCGCATCCCCGGATGCCATGCGCGTTGTTGGTCAGTTGGGCCAGGTTCTCGGTCCTCGTGGCCTGATGCCTAACCCTAAGGTTGGTACCGTAACTCCAGACGTAGCTACCGCGGTTAAAAACGCCAAAGCTGGTCAGGTTCGCTACCGCACCGACAAAAACGGTATCATCCACACCTCCGTTGGCAAGGTTGGCTTCGAAGCCGGCAAGCTGAAGGAAAACGTTGAAGCCCTGATCGCTGATCTGAAGCGTATCAAGCCAGCTTCCTCGAAAGGTATCTACGTCAAGCGCGTTACCCTGAGCACCACTATGGGCCCAGGTCTGGTCATCGACCAGAGCTCGCTGGACGCGTAAGACAAAGCCGGCGTGCTCAGGCACGCCAGCTGCAAAAATTGGGGTCCCTGCCTGGCGGGGGCTATCCAAGACCGTAGGCGGCGCAAGCCTTAAACACCCAGCCTACGCAGATGGTGCTCCCGGTTCCTTACCGAATCAGACACCAAAACGACATCCGGCTTCGGCCAGATGAAACGGTAACAAGCAGGAGTTTTACCCGTGGCAATTAAACTCGAAGACAAGAAGGCCATCGTCGCTGAAGTCAACGAGGCTGCCAAAGTCGCTCTGTCCGCTGTCGTGGCTGATGCCCGTGGTGTGACTGTAGGCGCAATGACCGGACTCCGTAAAGAGGCTCGTGAAGCTGGCGTATACGTACGTGTTGTACGTAACACCCTGCTCAAGCGCGCTGTTGCTGGCACTGACTTCAGTGTCCTCAACGACGCCTTCACTGGCCCGACCCTGATCGCTTTCTCCAACGAACACCCGGGCGCTGCTGCTCGTCTGTTCAAAGAGTTCGCCAAGGGTCAGGACAAGTTCGAGATCAAGGCAGCTGCGTTTGACGGCAAGTTCATTGCAGCGAACGAAATCGACGTGTTGGCTACCCTGCCGACCCGCGACGAAGCCATCGCAAGGCTGATGAGCGTTATCCAAGGCGCTACCAGCAAGCTGGCTCGTACCCTGGCAGCCATTCGCGACCAGAAAGAAGCTACCGCTGCCTAAGGCAACGAAGCGCTTTCAAAATCATACGTTTAATTTGATGGCTGCGTAGGCCTTCACCCCAATACAGGATTTAAGTCAATGTCCCTGACTAACGAACAAATCATCGAAGCAATCGGCCAGAAAACCGTTCTGGAAGTTGTTGAACTGATCAAAGCAATGGAAGAAACCTTCGGCGTGACCGCCGCTGTTGCCGCTGCTGGCCCAGCTGCTGCTGCCGCCGTTGTTGAAGAGCAGACCGAATTCAACGTCGTTCTGCTGGAAGCTGGCGAGAAGAAAGTAAACGTGATCAAGGCAGTTCGTGAACTGACCGGTCTCGGCCTGAAAGAAGCCAAAGAGAAAGTCGATGGCGCTCCTCAGGTTGTAGCTGAAGGCGTTTCGAAAGAAGCCGCTGAAGACGCTAAGAAGAAGCTGGAAGAAGCAGGCGCTAAAGTCGAACTGAAGTAATTTCGACTTTGCGACTCCAGCCGGAGCGTTGAGCTAAGGCTGACGGCTGGTGGCTTTTGCCACCGGCCTTTTTCCGTTATTGGCGGCCGACCAGGTCGGCCCCGATAACGTGCTGTAGCCACCTAGAGGGTGGAGCAAACCATGGGGTTTGCACGATTTTCTGGTTGCTCCCGCCGGGAGACGCCAAACAAGCAGGTGACCAAGCTGGGGAACGCTGATGGCTTACTCATACACTGAGAAAAAACGTATCCGCAAGGACTTTAGCAAGTTGCCGGACGTGATGGATGTGCCTTACCTCCTGGCCATCCAGCTGGATTCGTATCGCGAATTCCTGCAAGCGGGAGCATCCAAGGATCAGTTCCGCGACGTCGGTCTGCATGCTGCCTTCAAGTCGGTCTTCCCGATCATCAGCTACTCCGGCAACGCTGCCCTGGAGTACGTTGGCTATCGTCTGGGCGAACCGGCTTTCGACGTCAAGGAATGCGTCCTGCGCGGCGTGACCTTCGCCGTACCGCTGCGGGTCAAGGTCCGTCTGATCATCTTCGACAAAGAGTCGTCGAACAAAGCGATCAAGGACATCAAAGAGCAAGAAGTCTACATGGGTGAAATCCCCCTGATGACTGAGAACGGTACCTTCGTTATCAACGGTACCGAGCGTGTGATCGTTTCCCAGCTGCACCGTTCGCCGGGTGTGTTCTTCGACCACGACCGTGGCAAGACGCACAGCTCGGGCAAACTGCTGTACTCGGCTCGTATCATTCCTTACCGCGGTTCCTGGTTGGACTTCGAGTTCGACCCGAAAGACTGCGTATTCGTGCGTATCGACCGTCGCCGCAAACTGCCGGCCTCGGTACTGCTGCGCGCGCTGGGCTACAGCACCGAAGAGGTTCTGAACGCCTTCTACACCACCAACGTGTTCCACGTTACCGGCGAAAGCCTGAGCCTGGAGCTGGTACCTCAGCGCCTGCGCGGTGAAGTTGCGGTCATGGACATCCATGACGAAAATGGCAAAGTCATCGTCGAGCAGGGCCGTCGTATCACTGCACGCCACATCAATCAGCTCGAGAAGGCTGGCGTCAAGCAGCTGGACGTGCCGATGGAGTACGTACTGGGTCGCACCACTGCCAAGGCAATCGTGCATCCGGCTACCGGCGAGATCCTGGCTGAGTGCAACACCGAGCTGACCACCGAGCTGCTGATCAAGATCGCCAAGGCTCAGGTTGTTCGCCTCGAGACCCTGTACACCAACGACATCGACTGCGGTCCGTTCATTTCGGACACCCTGAAGATCGACACCACCAGCAACCAACTGGAAGCGCTGGTCGAGATCTACCGGATGATGCGTCCAGGCGAGCCGCCAACCAAGGATGCCGCCGAGACCCTGTTCAACAACCTGTTCTTCAGCGCCGAGCGGTACGATCTGTCCGCCGTTGGCCGCATGAAGTTCAACCGTCGTATCGGTCGCTCCGAGATCGAAGGTTCGGGCGTGTTGAGCAAGGAAGACATCGTTGACGTACTGAAGACGCTGGTCGACATCCGTAACGGTAAAGGCATCGTCGACGACATCGACCACCTCGGCAACCGCCGTGTGCGTTGTGTTGGCGAGATGGCCGAGAACCAGTTCCGGGTTGGCCTGGTGCGCGTTGAGCGTGCGGTCAAAGAGCGTCTGTCGATGGCAGAAAGCGAAGGCCTGATGCCGCAAGACCTGATCAACGCCAAGCCGGTTGCGGCGGCGGTGAAAGAGTTCTTCGGTTCCAGCCAGCTCTCGCAGTTCATGGACCAGAACAACCCGCTCTCGGAAATTACCCACAAGCGTCGTGTCTCTGCACTCGGCCCTGGCGGTCTGACCCGTGAGCGCGCTGGCTTTGAAGTCCGTGACGTACACCCGACCCACTACGGCCGTGTGTGCCCGATCGAGACCCCTGAAGGTCCGAACATCGGTCTGATCAACTCCCTGGCGGCGTATGCCCGCACCAACCAGTACGGCTTCCTCGAGAGCCCGTACCGCGTGGTGAAAGAGGGTGTGGTTTCCGACGACATCGTGTTCCTGTCGGCGATCGAAGAAGCTGACCACGTCATCGCCCAGGCTTCGGCCACCATGAGCGAAGACAAGCGTCTGATCGACGAACTGGTAGCAGTACGTCACCTGAACGAATTCACCGTCAAGGCGCCGGAAGACGTCACCCTGATGGACGTTTCGCCGAAGCAGGTAGTTTCGGTTGCAGCGTCGCTGATTCCGTTCCTCGAGCACGACGACGCCAACCGTGCGTTGATGGGTTCGAACATGCAGCGTCAGGCTGTACCAACCCTGCGCGCCGACAAGCCGCTGGTAGGTACCGGCATGGAGCGCAACGTTGCCCGTGACTCCGGCGTCTGCGTCGTGGCTCGCCGTGGCGGCGTTATCGACTCGGTCGATGCCAGCCGTATCGTGGTTCGTGTTGCAGATGACGAAGTTGAAACCGGTGAAGCCGGTGTCGACATCTACAACCTGACCAAGTACACCCGCTCGAACCAGAACACCTGCATCAACCAGCGTCCGCTGGTCAGCAAAGGTGATGTGGTCAAGCGTCATGACATCATGGCTGACGGCCCGTCCACCGATATGGGTGAGCTGGCTCTGGGTCAGAACATGCGCATCGCGTTCATGGCGTGGAACGGCTTCAACTTCGAAGACTCCATCTGTCTGTCGGAGCGCGTGGTTCAGGAAGATCGCTTCACCACTATCCACATCCAGGAACTGACCTGTGTGGCGCGTGACACCAAGCTTGGGCCTGAGGAAATCACTGCAGACATCCCGAACGTGGGTGAAGCTGCACTGAACAAACTGGACGAAGCCGGTATCGTTTACGTGGGTGCTGAAGTCGGCGCTGGCGACATCCTGGTCGGCAAGGTCACTCCGAAAGGCGAGACCCAACTGACTCCGGAAGAAAAACTGCTGCGTGCAATCTTCGGTGAAAAAGCCAGCGACGTTAAAGACACCTCCCTGCGCGTGCCAACCGGCACCAAAGGTACTGTCATCGACGTGCAGGTCTTCACTCGTGACGGCGTTGAGCGCGATAGCCGCGCCCTGTCCATCGAGAAGACCCAGCTGGACGAGATCCGCAAGGATCTGAACGAAGAGTTCCGCATCGTTGAAGGCGCAACCTTCGAACGTCTGCGCTCGGCTCTGAACGGCCAGGTTGTCGACGGTGGCGCGGGCCTGAAAAAAGGCACCGTGGTCAGCGACGAAGTCCTCGACGGTCTGGAGCACGGCCAGTGGTTCAAACTGCGCATGGCCGAAGACGCGCTCAACGATCAGCTCGAGAAGGCTCAGGCCTACATCGTCGATCGTCGCCGTCTGCTCGACGACAAGTTCGAAGACAAGAAGCGCAAGCTGCAGCAGGGCGATGACCTGGCACCGGGCGTACTGAAGATCGTCAAGGTCTACCTGGCTATCCGCCGCCGCATCCAGCCGGGCGACAAGATGGCTGGCCGCCACGGTAACAAAGGTGTGGTCTCGGTGATCATGCCGGTCGAAGACATGCCGCACGACGCCAACGGTACTCCGGTAGACGTCGTACTGAACCCGCTGGGCGTACCATCGCGTATGAACGTCGGGCAGATCCTCGAAACCCACCTCGGCCTCGCAGCCAAAGGTCTGGGCGAGAAGATCGACCGGATGATCGAAGAGCAGCGCAAAGCCACTGAGCTGCGCAGCTTCCTCACCGAGATCTACAACGAGATCGGCGGTCGTCAGGAAAGCCTGGAAGACTTCACCGACGCTGAGATCCTTGCTCTGGCGCACAACCTGAAGAAAGGCGTGCCTATGGCTACTCCGGTCTTCGACGGTGCCAAGGAAAGCGAAATCAAGGCCATGCTGAAACTGGCTGACATGCCAGAAAGCGGCCAGATGGTGCTGTTCGACGGCCGTACCGGCAACAAGTTCGAGCGTCCGGTGACCGTTGGTTACATGTACATGCTCAAGCTGAACCACTTGGTGGACGACAAGATGCACGCGCGTTCCACTGGTTCGTACAGCCTGGTTACCCAGCAGCCGCTGGGTGGTAAGGCGCAGTTCGGTGGTCAGCGTTTCGGGGAGATGGAAGTCTGGGCGCTGGAAGCATACGGCGCGGCGTACACTCTGCAAGAAATGCTCACAGTGAAGTCGGACGACGTGAACGGCCGTACCAAGATGTACAAAAACATCGTGGATGGCGATCACCGTATGGAGCCGGGCATGCCCGAGTCCTTCAACGTGTTGATCAAAGAGATCCGTTCGCTCGGTATCGATATCGATCTGGAAACCGAATAACACGTGACGCGAATGGGAGCGGGGCTGTAACAGCCCGCTCCTTGCTCCGCCAGGAGGAAAGGCCTTGAAAGACCTACTGAATTTGCTGAAAAACCAGGGTCAAGTCGAAGAGTTCGATGCCATTCGCATCGGCCTCGCGTCGCCTGAGATGATCCGTTCGTGGTCGTTCGGTGAAGTTAAAAAACCGGAAACCATCAACTACCGTACGTTCAAACCTGAGCGTGACGGCCTGTTCTGCGCCAAGATCTTTGGCCCAGTCAAGGACTACGAGTGCCTGTGCGGTAAGTACAAGCGCTTGAAACACCGTGGTGTGATCTGTGAGAAGTGCGGCGTTGAAGTCGCCCTGGCCAAGGTTCGTCGTGAGCGCATGGCGCACATCGAGCTGGCCTCGCCAGTGGCCCACATCTGGTTCCTGAAGTCGCTGCCGTCCCGTATCGGCCTGCTGATGGACATGACCCTGCGTGATATCGAGCGCGTTCTCTACTTCGAGAGCTACGTCGTTATCGACCCGGGCATGACCACCCTGGAGAAGGGTCAGCTGCTCAACGACGAGCAGTACTTCGAAGCGCTGGAAGAGTTCGGTGATGACTTCGACGCGCGCATGGGTGCCGAGGCTGTTCGCGAACTGCTGCACGCTATCGATCTGGAGCACGAGATTGGCCGCCTGCGTGAAGAAATTCCGCAAACCAACTCGGAAACCAAGATCAAGAAGCTGTCCAAGCGCCTCAAGCTGATGGAAGCCTTCCAGGGCTCGGGCAACCTGCCTGAGTGGATGGTCCTGACCGTTCTGCCAGTACTGCCGCCGGACCTGCGTCCGCTGGTACCGCTGGATGGTGGCCGCTTCGCGACCTCCGACCTGAACGACCTGTACCGCCGCGTGATCAACCGGAACAACCGTCTCAAGCGTCTGCTTGACCTGTCGGCTCCGGACATCATCGTGCGCAACGAAAAGCGCATGCTGCAGGAAGCGGTCGACGCCCTGCTCGACAACGGCCGTCGCGGTCGCGCCATCACTGGCTCGAACAAGCGTCCGCTGAAGTCGCTGGCTGACATGATCAAAGGTAAGCAAGGTCGCTTCCGTCAGAACTTGCTCGGCAAGCGCGTGGACTACTCCGGCCGTTCGGTAATTACCGTAGGCCCGACCCTGCGTCTGCACCAGTGCGGTCTGCCGAAGAAGATGGCTCTCGAGCTGTTCAAGCCGTTCATTTTCGGCAAGCTGGAAATGCGTGGTCTGGCGACCACCATCAAGGCTGCCAAGAAGATGGTCGAGCGCGAGCTGCCAGAGGTCTGGGACGTGCTCGCCGAGGTCATCCGCGAACACCCCGTACTGCTCAACCGTGCACCGACCCTTCACCGTCTCGGCATCCAGGCGTTTGAACCGGTACTGATCGAAGGTAAGGCTATCCAGCTGCACCCGCTGGTCTGTGCTGCGTACAACGCCGACTTCGACGGTGACCAAATGGCTGTGCACGTGCCGCTGACGCTGGAAGCCCAGCTCGAAGCGCGCGCGCTGATGATGTCGACCAACAACATCCTGTCGCCAGCCAACGGTGAGCCAATCATCGTTCCGTCGCAGGACGTTGTATTGGGTCTGTACTACATGACCCGTGAAGCCATCAACGCCAAGGGCGAAGGTCGCGTCTTCGCTGACCTGCAGGAAGTCGACCGGGTATTCCGCGCCGGCGAAGCTGCCCTGCACGCCAAGATCAAGGTTCGTATCAACGAAACCGTGAACGACCGTGATGGCGGCAGCGTCAAGAACACCCGTATCGTCGACACCACTGTCGGCCGTGCACTGCTGTTCCAGGTTGTACCACCAGGTCTGTCGTACGACGTGGTCAACCAGCCAATGAAGAAAAAGGCGATCTCCAAGCTGATCAACCAGTGCTACCGCGTGGTTGGTCTGAAAGAGACCGTGATCTTCGCTGACCAGCTGATGTACACCGGCTTTGCCTACTCGACCATTTCCGGCGTCTCGATCGGTGTTAACGACTTCGTTATCCCGGACGAAAAAGCCCGCATCATCGGTGCTGCCACCGACGAAGTGAAGGAAATCGAGAGCCAGTACGCCTCCGGCCTGGTAACCCAGGGCGAGAAGTACAACAAGGTCATCGACTTGTGGTCCAAGGCGAACGACGAAGTCTCCAAGGCGATGATGGCCAACCTCTCGAAAGAGAAAGTCATCGACCGCAATGGCGACGAAGTCGACCAAGAGTCCTTCAACTCGATGTACATGATGGCTGACTCCGGTGCTCGGGGTTCGGCAGCTCAGATTCGTCAGTTGGCCGGTATGCGTGGTCTGATGGCCAAGCCGGACGGCTCGATCATCGAGACGCCGATTACCGCGAACTTCCGTGAAGGCCTGAGCGTTCTGCAGTACTTCATCTCGACGCACGGTGCTCGTAAGGGTCTTGCGGATACCGCCTTGAAGACTGCGAACTCGGGTTACCTGACTCGTCGTCTGGTCGACGTGGCGCAGGATCTGGTGGTTACCGAGATCGATTGCGGCACTGATCACGGCCTGCTGATGACTCCGCACATCGAAGGCGGCGACGTGGTCGAGCCATTGGGTGAGCGCGTACTGGGTCGAGTAATCGCCCGCGACGTGTTCAAGCCTGGCACCGACGATGTCATCGTTCCGGCCGGTACCCTGGTCGACGAGAAGTGGGTCGAGTTCATCGAGCTCAACAGCATCGACGAAGTTATCGTGCGTTCGCCGATCAGCTGCGAAACTCGCTTCGGCATCTGCGCCAAGTGCTACGGTCGTGACCTGGCTCGCGGTCATCAGGTGAACATCGGTGAAGCGGTCGGCGTTATCGCTGCCCAGTCCATCGGTGAGCCGGGTACCCAGCTGACCATGCGTACGTTCCACATCGGTGGTGCTGCAAGCCGGACCTCGGCTGCCGACAGCGTCCAGGTGAAGAACGGCGGTATGGTTCGTCTGCACAACCTCAAGCAGGTAGAGCGTGCTGACGGCAACCTGGTTGCTGTATCGCGTTCCGGCGAGCTGGCCATTGCCGACGAATTCGGTCGTGAGCGTGAGCGCTACAAGCTGCCTTACGGCGCCGTGATTTCGGTCAAGGAAGGTGACAAGGTCGACGCAGGCGCAATCGTCGCCAAATGGGACCCGCACACCCACCCGATCGTTACCGAGCTGAAAGGTACCGTGACCTTCGTGGGCATGGAAGAAAACATCACCATCAAGCGTCAGACTGACGAGTTGACTGGTTTGACCAACATTGAAGTCCTGGACGCCAAGGATCGCCCTGCCGCTGGCAAGGAAATCCGTCCGGCCATCAAGATGGTCGACGCCAACGGCAAGGATCTGATGCTGCCAGGTACCGACGTACCTGCTCAGTACTTCCTGCCGGCCAACGCCTTGGTAGGTGTAGCTGACGGTGCCCAGATCGGTGTTGGTGACGTTATCGCGCGGATCCCGCAAGAAACGTCGAAGACCCGTGACATCACCGGTGGTCTGCCACGTGTTGCCGACTTGTTCGAAGCACGTCGTCCGAAAGAAGCGTCGATCCTGGCGGAAGTCAGCGGTACCATCGCGTTCGGTAAAGAGACCAAAGGCAAGCGTCGTCTGGTCATCACTCCGACCGACGGTAGCGATCCGTACGAAGAGCTGATTCCGAAGTGGCGCCACCTGAACGTCTTCGAAGGCGAACAGGTCAACCGCGGCGAAGTTATCTCCGACGGTCCAAGCGATCCGCATGATATCCTGCGTCTGCTGGGTGTCAGCGCGCTGGCGAAGTACATCGTCAACGAGATCCAGGACGTTTACCGTCTGCAAGGCGTTAAGATCAACGACAAGCACATCGAGACCATCCTGCGTCAGATGCTGCGTAAGGTCGAGATTGCCGAGTCGGGCGACTCCAGCTTCATCAAGGGCGACCAGATGGAACTGACTCACGTGCTGGTCGAGAACGAGCGTCTCGCAGCCGATGACAAGTTCATCTCCAAGTTCACCCGTGTGCTGCTGGGTATCACCAAGGCCTCGCTGTCCACCGAATCGTTCATCTCGGCGGCTTCCTTCCAGGAAACCACCCGTGTACTGACCGAAGCGGCGGTAACCGGCAAGCGCGATTACCTGCGCGGCCTGAAAGAGAACGTGGTCGTCGGCCGTCTGATCCCGGCCGGTACCGGTCTGGCTTACCACAGCGAGCGCAAGCGTCGCCGTGATGCCGACAAACCGCTGCGCGTAAGTGCCAGTGAGGTGGAAGCCGCACTGACCGAAGCGTTGAATTCCAGCGGTAATTAAGTAACAGGGCGGGGCCCCGGCCCCTCTCCGCGGTGCTTGGTGACATGCAATGTTACCGATCACCGGGCGGGGAGGGCCGGGGCCTTGTCTTGACTGGGTGCAAGAACCTCTTTAGACTTTTGTACCCTTAAATTTGGTGAGGCTCCGTCTCGTCAATTTTAGGCTTTCTTGCAAGACAATAGCGTCGCAAGACAATCAGTGGAGCTAGTAGATGGCAACTATCAACCAGCTGGTACGTCAGCCGCGTAAGCGTACCGTCGAGAAATCCGACGTACCTGCGCTGCAGAACTGCCCGCAACGTCGTGGCGTGTGCACCCGTGTGTACACCACCACGCCGAAAAAACCTAACTCGGCACTGCGTAAAGTATGCCGTGTGCGTCTGACCAACGGTTTCGAGGTTTCCTCGTACATCGGCGGTGAAGGCCACAACCTGCAAGAGCACAGCGTCGTCCTGATCCGTGGCGGCCGTGTAAAAGACTTGCCAGGTGTTCGTTACCACACCGTTCGCGGCTCCCTGGATACCTCCGGCGTCAAAGGTCGTAACCAAGGTCGTTCGAAGTACGGTACCAAGCGTCCGAAGTAATCGGCCGTTTGCACATAATCAATTTTTTCAGTCGATAAGAGTAAGGTCGGGCGGGGGTCGTAGACCCAGGTCCCGGGCTAACCTGAAGACCGTTTGAGGGCTTATCATGCCAAGACGTCGTGTAGCAGCAAAACGTGAGATTCTGGACGATCCAAAATACGGATCGCAAATCCTCGCGAAGTTCATGAACCACGTGATGGAAAGCGGCAAGAAGGCCGTTGCCGAGCGTATCGTTTACGGTGCGCTGGACAAGGTCAAAGAACGCAAGAACAGCGATCCCCTGGAAATCTTCGAGAAAGCTCTCGACGCCATCGCTCCGCTGGTCGAAGTAAAGTCCCGCCGTGTCGGCGGTGCCACTTACCAGGTTCCGGTCGAAGTTCGTCCATCCCGTCGTAACGCTCTGGCAATGCGCTGGCTCGTAGACTACGCCCGCAAGCGCGGCGAGAAGTCCATGGCTCTGCGCTTGGCTGGCGAGCTGCTGGATGCTGCTGAAGGCAAAGGTGCTGCAGTCAAGAAGCGTGAAGACGTGCACCGTATGGCTGAAGCCAACAAAGCGTTCTCGCACTACCGCTTCTAATTCAAGCATCAATCATTTTGCGAGGGCTTTATGGCTCGTACTACAGCAATTAACCGCTACCGTAACATTGGTATTTGCGCGCACGTCGATGCGGGCAAAACTACCACTACCGAGCGGATCCTGTTCTACACAGGCCTGAGCCACAAGATGGGCGAGGTGCATGACGGCGCCGCGACCACCGACTGGATGGTGCAGGAGCAGGAGCGGGGTATTACCATTACCTCCGCTGCCGTTACCACCTTCTGGAAGGGTTCTACCGGTCAGTACGACAACTACCGCGTAAACGTCATCGATACCCCTGGCCACGTTGACTTCACCATTGAAGTTGAGCGTTCGCTGCGTGTACTCGACGGCGCGGTCGTTGTGTTCTGCGGTACCTCCGGCGTTGAGCCACAGTCCGAAACCGTATGGCGTCAAGCCAACAAGTACGGCGTTCCACGTGTTGTCTACGTGAACAAGATGGACCGTGCAGGCGCTGACTTCCTGCGCGTTATCGGCCAGATCAAGAACCGCCTGGGTCACACCCCGGTTCCGATCCAGCTGGCAATCGGTTCGGAAGACAACTTCCAGGGTCAGGTCGACCTGATCAAGATGAAAGCTGTCTACTGGAACGATGACGACAAGGGCACTTCGCCGCGCGAGGAAGAAATTCCTGCCGACATGCTCGAGTTGGCTGAGAAGTATCGCTCCGAAATGGTCGAGGCTGCTGCCGAGTCCAGCGAAGAGCTGATGAACAAGTACCTGGAAGGCGAAGAGCTGACCGTCGAAGAAATCAAGGCCGGTCTGCGCGCGCGCACCCTGGCTGGCGAGATCGTTCCGGCTGTCTGCGGTTCCTCGTTCAAGAACAAGGGTGTTCCCCTGGTTCTGGACGCCGTAATCGAGTTCCTGCCTGCTCCTACCGAAATCCCGGCGATCAAAGGTATTCACCCTGATCTGATCGAGAAGTCGAAAGAAGAGCTGGTCGATGCCGACTACGACGAGCGTCACGCTTCCGACGACGAGCCGTTCTCGGCTCTGGCGTTCAAGATTGCCACCGACCCGTTCGTTGGTACTCTGACTTTCGTGCGCGTCTACTCGGGTTTCCTGACCTCGGGCGACTCCGTGATCAACTCGGTCAAGGGCAAGAAAGAGCGCGTTGGTCGTATGGTGCAGATGCACGCCAACCAGCGTGAAGAGATCAAAGAAGTACGCGCAGGCGACATCGCTGCTCTGATCGGCATGAAGGACGTCACCACTGGTGACACCCTGTGCAACGCCGACAAGCCGATCATCCTCGAGCGTATGGACTTCCCGGAGCCTGTAATTTCGGTTGCTGTTGAGCCGAAAACCAAGCAGGACCAGGAAAAGATGGGTATCGCACTGGGCAAACTGGCTCAGGAAGACCCGTCGTTCCGCGTCAAGACCGATGAAGAAACCGGCCAGACCATCATCTCCGGTATGGGCGAGCTTCACCTGGACATCCTCGTTGACCGCATGAAGCGCGAGTTCAACGTCGAAGCCAACATCGGCAAGCCGCAGGTTTCGTACCGCGAGCGTATCACCAAGTCCAACGTCGAAATCGAAGGCAAATTCGTTCGTCAGTCGGGTGGTCGTGGTCAGTTCGGTCACTGCTGGATCCGTTTCTCGGAGCCGGACGTGGACGACAAAGGCAACATCACCGAAGGTCTGGTGTTCAGCAACGAAGTGGTTGGTGGTGTGATTCCTAAGGAATTCATCGCTCCGATCCAGAAGGGTATCGAAGAGCAGATGAAGAACGGCGTTGTTGCCGGTTATCCTCTGATCGGCCTCAAGGCCACGGTATTCGACGGTTCGTACCATGACGTCGACTCCAACGAGATGGCGTTCAAGGTTGCAGCTTCGATGGCAACCAAGCAGCTGGCCCAAAAGGGCGGTGGTCAGGTTCTCGAGCCGATCATGAAGGTTGAGGTTGTAACCCCTGAGGACTACATGGGTGACGTGATGGGTGACCTGAACCGTCGTCGTGGTCTGATCCAGGGTATGGATGATTCGGTCTCCGGCAGGGTTATCCGTGCTGAAGTGCCGCTCGGGGAAATGTTCGGTTATGCGACCGACGTTCGTTCCATGTCTCAGGGTCGCGCGAGCTACTCCATGGAATTCTCCAAATACGCCGAAGCTCCGTCGAACATCGTCGAAGCTCTCGTTAAAAAACAAGGCTGATTCAGCCCCTTTAGGCTAGGAGTTCACTGTCGTGGCTAAAGAAAAATTTGATCGTTCCCTTCCGCACGTCAACGTTGGCACCATCGGTCACGTCGACCACGGTAAAACCACTCTGACTGCTGCTCTGACTCGCGTCTGCTCCGAAGTTTTCGGTTCGGCTGTTGTTGACTTCGACAAGATCGACTCGGCTCCAGAAGAGAAAGCGCGTGGTATCACCATCAACACCGCGCACGTCGAGTACAACTCGAAGATCCGTCACTACGCTCACGTCGACTGCCCAGGTCACGCTGACTATGTGAAGAACATGATCACCGGTGCTGCGCAGATGGACGGCGCTATCCTGGTTTGCTCGGCCGCCGATGGTCCGATGCCACAAACCCGTGAGCACATCCTGCTGTCCCGTCAGGTTGGCGTTCCGTACATCGTGGTCTTCCTGAACAAGGCTGACCTGGTAGACGACGCTGAGCTGCTGGAACTGGTCGAGATGGAAGTTCGCGACCTGCTGTCCACCTATGACTTCCCAGGCGACGACACTCCGATCATCATCGGTTCGGCTCGTATGGCTCTGGAAGGCAAAGACGACAACGAGATGGGCACCACTGCCGTCAAGAAACTGGTAGAAACTCTGGACAGCTACATCCCAGAGCCAGAGCGCGCTATCGACAAGCCGTTCCTGATGCCAATCGAAGACGTATTCTCGATCTCGGGTCGTGGTACCGTTGTTACCGGTCGTATCGAGCGTGGCATCGTCCGCGTTCAAGACGCTCTGGAAATCGTTGGTCTGCGTGACACCACCACCACCACCTGCACCGGTGTTGAGATGTTCCGCAAACTGCTCGACGAAGGTCGTGCTGGCGAGAACTGTGGCGTTCTGCTGCGTGGTACCAAGCGTGACGACGTTGAGCGTGGCCAGGTTCTGGTCAAGCCAGGTTCGGTCAAGCCGCACACCAAGTTCACCGCAGAAGTTTACGTTCTGTCGAAAGAAGAAGGCGGTCGTCACACTCCGTTCTTCAAAGGCTACCGTCCTCAGTTCTACTTCCGTACTACTGACGTGACCGGTAACTGCCAGCTGCCGGAAGGCGTTGAGATGGTAATGCCAGGTGACAACATCCAGATGGAAGTCACTCTGATCAAGACCATCGCAATGGAAGACGGTCTGCGCTTCGCTATCCGTGAAGGCGGTCGTACCGTCGGCGCCGGCGTCGTAGCCAAAATCATCGAGTAATCACTCGATCGGTTGAAAAAGGCCTCCGCTCAGCGGGGGCCTTTTTTATTGGGTTGACACAAAATCGGACCGTCTATAGAATCACGCCTCCTTTTAGCGGGCGTAGTGCGTCCGTTGGGAACAGCCTGGAGTCTGAAATCCAATGCAAAATCAGCAAATCCGTATCAGGTTGAAGGCTTTCGACCATCGCCTGATCGACCAATCCACCCAGGAAATCGTGGAAACCGCGAAACGTACTGGTGCACAAGTGCGTGGTCCGATTCCACTGCCTACTCGCAAAGAGCGTTTCACCGTTCTGGTCTCCCCGCACGTCAACAAAGACGCGCGTGACCAGTACGAGATCCGCACTCATAAGCGCGTTCTGGACATCGTCCAGCCAACGGATAAAACCGTTGATGCGCTGATGAAGCTGGACCTTGCGGCAGGTGTGGAAGTACAGATCAGCCTCGGCTAAGACTTCGGTCTTAACCGTGTAACGCTCTGAAATGGGCGGCCATAGCGGGTGAAAGCCCCGTACACTCATGAGGTTCACAACATGACTATTGGTGTAGTCGGTCGTAAATGCGGTATGACCCGTATTTTCACCGAAGAAGGTGTCTCCATTCCGGTCACGGTCGTTGAGATCGAGCCGAATCGCGTCACCCAGTTCAAAACCGAAGAAACTGATGGCTACCGTGCAGTGCAAATCACTGTAGGCGAGCGTCGTGCTTCGCGTGTGACTGCTGCTCAAGCAGGTCACTTCGCTAAGGCGAACGTTGCCGCTGGTCGCGGTGTTTGGGAGTTCCGTCTTGAAGAAGGCGATTTCCAGGCTGGCGATCTGATCAAAGCTGAACTCTTTACTGCAGGCCAGCTGGTAGACGTCACCGGTCAGTCGAAAGGTAAAGGCTTCGCCGGTACCATCAAGCGCTGGAATTTCCGTGGCCAAGATAACACCCACGGTAACTCCGTATCGCACCGTGTTCCGGGTTCCATCGGCCAGTGCCAGACTCCTGGTCGTGTGTTCAAGGGCAAGAAAATGTCCGGTCACATGGGCGCCGAGCGCGTTACTGTGCAGTCCCTGGAAGTAGTTCGCGTCGACGCTGAACGCAACCTGCTGCTGATCAAGGGTGCCGTTCCTGGCGCTACTGGCGGCGACGTGGTTGTACGTCCAGCTGTCAAGGCTCGCGGTTAAGGGGAAACTGACATGCAACTTAACGTAAATGACGCTCAGGCGATCGAAGTTTCCGAACTGACCTTCGGTGGCGAATTCAACGAGACGCTGGTTCACCAAGCAGTCGTGGCCTACATGGCCGGCGGCCGTCAGGGCACCAAACAGCAGAAGACCCGTTCCGACGTATCCGGTGGCGGTAAGCGCCCATGGCGTCAGAAGGGTACTGGTCGTGCTCGTGCTGGTACCATCCGTAGCCCGATCTGGCGCGGCGGTGGCACCACCTTCGCAGCTCGTCCTCAGGACCACTCGCAGAAGCTCAACAAGAAGATGTATCGCGCAGCAATGCGTTCCATCCTCGCTGAGCTGGTGCGCACCGACCGTCTGGTCGTTGTCCAGGACTTCGCTGTTGAAGCGCCAAAGACCAAAGATCTGCTGAACAAGCTGAATGGCATGGGCCTGACTGACGTCCTGATCGTATCGGACGCCGTTGATCAGAACCTGTACCTGGCTGCTCGTAACCTGCCGCACGTCGACGTTCGTGACGTTCAAGGTTCCGATCCGGTCAGTCTGATCGCCTATGACAAAGTGTTGATCACTGTGTCGGCCGTGAAGAAATTCGAGGAGCTGCTGGGATGAACCAGGAACGCGTATTTAAAGTCCTCCTTGGCCCGCACGTTTCCGAGAAGGCTACCGTTCTGGCTGAGAAAAAAGGCCAGTTCGTATTCAAGGTTGCTACCGATGCAACCAAGCTGGAAATCAAGAAAGCTGTCGAAGGCCTGTTCGGCGTAAAAGTCGAAAACGTGTCGACTGTTAACGTATTGGGTAAAACCAAGCGTACCGCACGTGGTCTGGGCAAGCGTAATGACTGGAAGAAGGCGATCGTCTCCCTTCAGCCAGGCCAAGATCTCGATTTCAGCAGCAGTGCTGAGTAAGGAAGGGGTGCATCATGGCAATCGTTAAATGCAAACCGACTTCCCCTGGCCGCCGTTTCGTGGTCAAGGTGGTCAACAAGGAGCTGCATAAAGGCGCTCCTCACGCACCGCTGCTCGAGAAGAAATCGAAGTCTGGTGGTCGTAACAACAATGGCCGTATTACCACGCGTCACATTGGTGGTGGTCATAAGCAGCATTACCGTATGGTCGACTTCCGTCGCAACGACAAAGATGGCATTCCAGCCACTGTCGAGCGTATCGAATACGATCCAAACCGTACTGCTCACATCGCCCTGCTGTGCTACGCAGACGGTGAGCGTCGCTACATCATCGCCCCTAAAGGCGTGAGCGCTGGCGATCAGCTGATCGCAGGTGCACTGGCCCCAATCAAGGCCGGTAACTCCCTGCAGCTGCGCAACATCCCAGTAGGTAGCACCATTCACGGCATCGAACTGAAGCCGGGTAAAGGTGCACAGATCGCTCGTTCCGCTGGTGCTTCGGCTCAGCTGATCGCTCGCGAAGGTGTCTACGTGACCCTGCGTCTGCGCTCTGGTGAAATGCGTAAAGTCCTGGCTGAGTGCCGTGCGACCCTGGGCGAAGTCTCGAACTCCGAGCACAGCCTGCGTTCGCTGGGTAAAGCTGGTGCCAAACGCTGGCGTGGCGTTCGCCCAACCGTTCGTGGTGTTGCCATGAACCCGGTTGACCACCCGCATGGTGGTGGTGAAGGTCGTACCTCCGGTGGTCGTCATCCGGTATCGCCATGGGGCTTCCCAACCAAGGGTGCGAAGACTCGTGGTAATAAGCGTACCGACAAAATGATCGTCCGTCGTCGCAAGTAAATAGAGGGATACGACAGTGCCACGTTCTCTGAAAAAAGGTCCTTTTATCGATCTTCACCTACTGAAGAAGATCGAAGTGGCGGCGGAAAAGAACGATCGCAAACCGGTGAAAACCTGGTCGCGTCGTTCGATGATCCTGCCACAAATGGTCGGTCTGACCATCGCGGTTCATAACGGTCGTCAACATGTCCCAGTTCTCGTGAACGAAGACATGGTCGGTCATAAACTGGGCGAGTTTGCCGGTACCCGCACATATCGTGGGCACGTGGCTGACAAGAAAGCCAAGCGTTAAGGGGTAGGAAATGGAAGTAGCCGCTAAGTTGTCGGGCGCTCGAATCTCCGCCCAGAAAGCCCGCTTGGTCGCCGACCAGATCCGCGGGAAGAAGGTGGGCGAAGCGCTCAACCTGTTGGCCTTCAGCAGCAAAAAAGCCGCTGAAATCATGAAGAAAGTCCTCGAGTCGGCCGTTGCCAACGCCGAACACAACGAAGGCGCAGACGTTGATGACCTGAAGGTCTCCACCGTTTTCGTCAACGAAGGGCGTTCGCTGAAGCGCATCATGCCGCGTGCCAAAGGCCGCGCTGATCGCATCGTCAAGCGGTCTTGCCATATCACTGTCAAGGTTGCGGACAAGTAACGGAGTCGATCAGATGGGTCAGAAAGTACATCCCACTGGCATTCGCCTGGGAATCGTCAAGGAGCACACGTCCGTCTGGTATGCAGATGGCGCGACTTACGCAGATTACCTGTTGAAGGATCTGAAAACTCGTGAGTACCTCCAAGACAAACTAAAAAGCGCGTCCGTAAGCCGTATCGATATCCATCGTCCGGCCCAAACTGCACGCATCACCATCCACACCGCTCGTCCAGGTATCGTTATCGGGAAGAAAGGTGAAGATGTTGAGAAGCTGCGTCAGGACCTGACCAAGCAGATGGGTGTGCCTGTGCACATCAACATCGAAGAGATCCGCAAGCCGGAACTCGACGCCATGCTGGTTGCGCAAAGCGTAGCTCAGCAGCTGGAGCGCCGCGTAATGTTCCGTCGTGCTATGAAGCGCGCCGTGCAGAACGCCATGCGTATTGGTGCCAAGGGCATCAAGATCCAGGTGAGCGGTCGTCTCGGCGGTGCCGAGATTGCTCGTACCGAGTGGTATCGCGAAGGTCGTGTGCCGTTGCACACCCTGCGTGCTGATATCGACTACAACACCTACGAAGCTCACACCACTTATGGTGTGATCGGTGTGAAGGTTTGGATCTTCAAAGGCGAAGTAATTGGTGGTCGCCAAGAAGAGCTGAAACCACAAGCACCAGCGCCTCGTAAAAAAGCTGCTAAGTAAGGGGTACGCCAAATGTTGCAACCTAAGCGTACAAAATTCCGCAAGCAGATGACCGGCCACAACCGTGGTCTGGCACTGCGCGGTAGCAAGGTCAGCTTCGGCGAATTCGCCTTGAAAGCTGTCGCCCGCGGTCGCCTCACCGCTCGCCAGATCGAGTCTGCACGTCGTGCTCTGACTCGTCACGTTAAGCGTGGCGGCAAGATCTGGATCCGTGTGTTCCCGGACAAGCCGGTTACCAAGAAGCCTCTTGAAGTGCGGATGGGTAAAGGTAAGGGTTCCGTGGAATACTGGGTTGCCCAGATCCAGCCAGGCAAAGTCCTGTATGAGATCGAGGGTGTTTCTGAAGAGCTGGCGCGCGAAGCATTCGCCTTGGCTGCTGCAAAGCTGCCACTCGCCACCTCCTTTGTTAAGCGGACGGTGATGTGATGAAAGCGAATGAACTTCGTGAAAAATCGGCACAGCAGCTGAACGAGCAACTGCTCGGCCTGCTGCGCGACCAGTTCAATCTGCGTATGCAGAAAGCAACTGGTCAGTTGGGGCAGTCGCACCTGCTCTCGCAAGTTAAGCGTGACATCGCTCGCGTGAAAACTGTGCTCAACCAGCAGGCAGGTAAGTGATCATGGCTGAAGCTGAAAAAACCGTCCGTACGCTGACTGGCCGTGTCGTCAGCGACAAAATGGACAAGACCATCACCGTTCTGATCGAGCGTCGCGTAAAGCACCCGATCTACGGTAAATACGTTAAGCGTTCGACTAAGCTGCACGCGCACGACGAAACCAATCAGTGCAAAATCGGCGACAAGGTTTCCATTAGCGAAACTCGTCCGCTGGCCAAGACCAAGTCTTGGGCACTGGTTGAAGTCCTCGAACGCGCTGTTGAAGTCTAAGGGCTAGGGGTCGGAGAAATTTTATGATTCAGACTCAATCCATGCTCGATGTGGCCGATAACAGCGGCGCTCGTCGCGTCATGTGCATCAAGGTGCTCGGCGGTTCCCACCGTCGTTACGCCGGCATCGGTGACATCATCAAAGTAACCGTCAAGGAAGCAATTCCGCGCGGTAAGGTCAAAAAAGGCCAGGTGATGACCGCCGTAGTCGTACGTACCCGTCATGGTGTACGTCGCGCTGACGGTTCCATCATTCGTTTCGACGGTAACGCTGCTGTTCTGCTGAACAACAAGCAAGAGCCGATCGGCACTCGCATCTTCGGGCCAGTGACCCGTGAACTTCGCAACGAGAAGTTCATGAAGATCGTCTCGCTCGCCCCTGAAGTGCTCTAAGGAGATCCGACATGCAAAAGATTCGTCGTGACGACGAGATCATCGTGATCGCCGGCAAAGACAAAGGGAAGCGCGGTAAGGTGCTGAAGGTTCTCGCTGACGACCGTCTGGTCATCGGTGGTGTGAACCTGGTCAAGCGTCATACCAAGCCTAACCCGATGGCGGGCGTACAGGGCGGTATCGTCGAGAAAGAAGCGCCTCTGCACGCTTCCAACGTTGCCATTTTCAATGGTGAAACCAACAAGGCTGACCGCGTTGGCTTCAAGGTTGAAGACGGCAAGAAAATTCGTGTCTTCAAGTCGACCCAGAAAGCGGTTGATGCTTGAACACTGCTAGGTAGAAGACAATGGCACGACTCAAAGAGATTTACCGGAACGAAATCGCTCCCAAGCTTAAGGAAGAACTTAAGCTCGCGAACGTGATGGAAGTTCCACGCGTAACCAAGATCACCCTGAACATGGGTCTGGGCGAAGCTGTCGGTGACAAAAAAGTCATCGAAAACGCTGTAGCCGACCTGGAAAAGATCACCGGTCAAAAGCCGGTCGTGACTTTCGCTCGCAAGTCGATTGCGGGTTTCAAGGTTCGTGAAGGTTGGCCGATCGGCGTTAAAGTTACTCTGCGCCGTGACCGTATGTACGAGTTCCTGGACCGCCTGCTGGCGATCTCCCTGCCTCGGGTTCGCGACTTCCGCGGCCTGAATGCCAAGTCCTTCGATGGTCGTGGCAACTACAGCATGGGCGTGAAAGAGCAGATCATCTTCCCGGAAATCGACTACGACAAGATCGATGCTCTGCGCGGTCTGGACATTACCCTGACCACCACTGCTCGTTCGGATGACGAAGGCCGCGCTCTGCTGCGTGCATTCAAATTCCCGTTCCGCAACTGATTGGAGTAGGAAAATGGCCAAGAAGAGCATGAAAAACCGCGAGCTGAAGCGTCAGCTCACGGTAGCCAAGTACGCCAAAAAGCGTGCCGAGCTGAAAGCGACCATCGTCAACCTGAACGCATCGCCAGAAGAGCGCTATGCCGCCGTCGTCGCACTGCAAAAGCAGCCGCGTGACGCCAGCGCCGCTCGTCTGCGCAACCGTTGCCGCCTGACCGGCCGTCCTCACGGTGTATACCGTAAGTTCGGTCTGGGCCGTAACATGCTGCGTCAAGCTGCAATGCGTGGTGACGTACCAGGTCTGGTTAAAGCCAGCTGGTAAGCACCAGGGTTCTGGCGGAAGGGGAGCAATCTTCCGACCGCCGGTGACCTCGCTTCTAAACAAGCCCCTATATGGGGCTTGTTTCGTTTCTAGGTTGTGTCTAGAATGATCGGCTCACCCGAGCCCGGGTCTTTTGTCCTGGGTGCTTGGGTGGTTGTGATAGCCGAGAGGCTAATAATTCTTGTATCAGGAGCATCTAGCCCATGAGTATGCAGGACCCGTTAGCGGACATGCTAACTCGCATCCGTAATGCCCAGATGGCTGAAAAGTCCGTCGTAAGCATGCCTTCTTCGACTCTGAAGGTTGCGGTTGCCCAAGTTCTGAAGGACGAAGGTTACATCGCTGGTTACCAGGTAAGCAGCGAAGTCAAACCCTCCCTGTCGATCGAGCTGAAGTACTTCGAAGGCCGTCCGGTCATCGAAGAGCTGAAGCGCGCCAGCCGACCAGGCCTGCGTCAGTACAAGGCCGTTACAGATCTGCCGAAAGTTCGTGGCGGTCTGGGCGTGTCTATCGTCTCCACCAACAAAGGTGTGATGACGGATCGTGCTGCACGTGCCGCCGGTGTTGGTGGCGAAGTTCTGTGCACAGTGTTCTAAGGGGGGATAAGCATGTCTCGCGTCGCTAAGAACCCCGTAAAGCTGCCGTCCGGTGTCGAAGTCAAATTCGCCGGCCAACAGCTTTCGGTGAAGGGTGCCAAGGGCACTCTCGAACTGAACGTTCATTCGTCTGTTGAAGTTACCGAAGAGTCTGGTGAGCTGCGTTTCGTCGCTCGCAATGGTGACCAGCAAGCTCGCGCCATGGCCGGTACTACCCGCGCTCTGGTGAACAACATGGTCCAAGGCGTAAGCCAAGGCTTCGAGCGCAAGCTCCAGCTGGTCGGTGTTGGTTACAAGGCTCAGGCTAAGGGCACTGTCCTGAACCTGGCTCTGGGCTTCTCTCACCCAGTAGACTACGAGCTTCCAGCCGGCATCACCGCTGAAACGCCTAGCCAGACCGATATCCTGATCAAGGGCATCGACAAGCAACTGGTAGGTCAGGTGGCCGCTGAAATCCGCGACTTCCGTCCACCAGAGCCGTACAAAGGCAAAGGTGTGCGTTACGCGGACGAAGTCGTCCGTCGTAAAGAAGCCAAGAAGAAGTAGGGCCTAGCAAATGACCGACAAAAAAGTTACTCGACTGCGTCGCGCTCGCAAAGCACGCCTGAAAATGCACGAGCTCGAAGCCGTGCGTTTGTGCGTGTTCCGCTCCTCGCAGCACATTTATGCCCAAGTCATCTCGGCCGACGGCAGCAAGGTTCTGGCAAGCGCCTCTACCTTGGACAAAGACCTGCGTGATGGCGCCACCGGCAACATCGACGCGGCCACTAAGGTTGGCAAGCTGGTAGCTGAGCGCGCGAAAGCCGCCGGTGTATCTCAAGTTGCCTTTGACCGTTCCGGCTTCAAGTACCATGGCCGCGTCAAAGCGCTGGCTGATGCTGCTCGTGAAGGCGGGCTGGAGTTCTAAGTTATGGCAAATAACGATCAAAAGCGCGACGAAGGCTACATTGAGAAGCTGGTTCAAGTTAACCGCGTAGCCAAGACCGTCAAAGGCGGCCGTATCTTCACCTTCACCGCGTTGACCGTGGTTGGTGATGGCAAGGGCCGTGTAGGCTTCGGCCGTGGCAAATCGCGCGAAGTACCAGCCGCGATCCAGAAAGCCATGGAAGCTGCCCGTCGCAACATGATTCAGGTTGACCTGAAAGGCACCACTCTGCAGTACGCCACCAAGGCCGCCCACGGCGCCTCGAAGGTTTACATGCAGCCTGCCTCCGAAGGTACCGGTATCATCGCTGGCGGCGCTATGCGTGCTGTCCTGGAAGTTGCTGGTGTCCAGAACGTTCTGGCCAAGTGCTACGGTTCGACCAACCCAGTGAACGTGGTTTACGCCACCTTCAAGGGTCTGAAGGCCATGCAATCTCCTGAATCCATTGCTGCCAAGCGCGGCAAGAGCGTTGAGGAGATCTTCTAATGGCTGCCACCGTTAAAGTCACGCTGATCAAAAGCACCGCCGGCCGTCTGCCTAACCACAAACTGTGTGTTAAAGGCCTGGGTCTGCGTCGCATTGGTCACACCGTAGAAGTACTTGATACTCCCGAGAATCGCGGGATGATCAACAAGGCTTACTACATGCTGCGCGTCGAGGGTTAATCGATGAAACTCAATGATCTGAGTCCAGCGCCGGGTTCCCGTCGCGAGAAGCATCGTCCGGGTCGTGGTATCGGTAGCGGTTTGGGTAAGACTGGTGGCCGCGGCCACAAAGGTCAGACCTCCCGTTCCGGTGGCACCATCGCTCCGGGCTTCGAAGGCGGTCAACAGCCGCTGCACCGTCGTCTGCCGAAATTCGGCTTCGTTTCGCTGAAAGCCATGGACCGCGCAGAAGTGCGTCTGTCCGAGCTGGCCAAAGTGGAAGGCGATGTTGTCACCGTGCAATCCTTGAAGGATGCCAACGTGATCAACCAGAACGTACAGCGTGTGAAAATCATGCTGTCTGGCGAAGTCACTCGCGCAGTTACCATCAAGGGCATCGCAGCCACCAAAGGTGCGCGTGCGGCTATCGAAGCAGCTGGCGGCAAATTCGAGGAATAAATGGCTAAGCAAGGTGCTCTCTCTTCGCTCGGTAAGGGCGGGATGTCGGAACTCTGGGCTCGTCTGCGCTTTCTGTTCATGGCGATCATCGTCTATCGGATAGGTGCGCATATCCCGGTGCCTGGCATCAACCCGGACCGTCTGGCGGATCTGTTTCGACAGAATGAGGGGACCATTCTTAGCTTGTTCAACATGTTTTCCGGTGGTGCGCTGGAGCGCATGAGCATCTTTGCACTGGGGATCATGCCGTACATCTCGGCATCGATCATCATGCAGCTCATGACCGCTGTCAGCCCACAGCTGGAGCAGTTGAAGAAGGAAGGTGAAGCTGGCCGTCGCAAGATCAGCCAGTACACCCGCTACCTCACTGTAATCCTGGCACTGGTTCAAGCGATTGGCATGTCCATTGGCTTGGCCAACCAGGGCGTGGCGTTCTCTGCAAGCCTTGGCTTCCATGTGGTTGCCGTCTCCACCTTCGTGGCAGGCGCAATGTTCATGATGTGGCTGGGTGAGCAGATTACCGAGCGCGGTGTGGGCAACGGTATCTCGATGTTGATTTTCGCGGGTATCGTTGCCGGTCTTCCGAGAGCAATCGGGCAGTCTTTCGAGTCTGCGCGCACAGGCGATATCAACATTTTCGCCCTGGTCGCTATCGGTTTGCTGGCAGTAGCGATTATCGGTTTTGTGGTGTTCATTGAGCGTGGTCAGCGTCGAATCGCCGTTCACTACGCCAAGCGTCAGCAGGGCCGCAAGGTCTTTGCTGCGCAGACCAGCCACTTGCCGCTCAAGGTGAACATGGCAGGGGTTATCCCGGCTATTTTCGCCAGCAGCATTCTGCTGTTCCCGGCTTCGCTGGGTGCCTGGTTCGGTCAGTCCGAAGGTATGGGCTGGCTGCAAGACATCTCGCAGTCGATCGCTCCTGGTCAGCCGTTGAACATTCTGCTGTTTAGTGCAGGGATCATTTTCTTCTGCTTCTTCTACACAGCGTTGATGTTCAACCCGAAAGACGTAGCGGAAAACCTGAAGAAGTCCGGTGCCTTTATTCCGGGTATCCGTCCTGGTGAGCAGTCGGCGCGCTACATTGATGGCGTTCTGACTCGTCTGACCATGTTCGGTGCTCTTTACATGATGGCCGTATGCCTTCTGCCCCAGTTCCTTGTGGTGGCTGCAAACGTGCCGTTCTATCTCGGCGGGACGTCGTTGTTGATCGTGGTAGTGGTTGTGATGGACTTCATGTCCCAAGTACAATCCCACCTCGTTTCGCACCAGTACGAATCCCTGATGAAGAAAGCCAACCTGAAAGGCTATGGCGGCAGCAGCTTGCTGCGCTGACAGGCCCCTAAGGTTCGAGGAGTTGGTCATGAAAGTTCGTGCATCGGTGAAAAAGCTGTGCCGTAACTGCAAGATTATTCGCCGCGAAGGTATCGTGCGAGTAATTTGCAGCGCGGAACCGCGTCACAAGCAGCGCCAAGGCTGAGTGTGATCCGCGCTACAAGCCCAGCAGCTAGTGCGCTGCTGGGTTGATTAATTGTTTCTACAGCGATATTATCTCGCGCCCTATTTCTTGGCTTCCGGGGCGTAGGTAGCTGTCAATTGGAGTCCCACTGAATGGCCCGTATTGCAGGCGTCAACATTCCAGATAACAAGCACACTGTTATCTCGCTGACCTACATCTATGGTGTCGGTCGCACAACTGCACAGAAGATTTGTGCAGACACTGGGGTTAACCCAGCCGCAAAGATCAAGGATCTGAGCGACGAGCAGATTGAAACGCTGCGTAGCGAAGTCGCCAAGTTCACCACTGAAGGTGATCTGCGCCGTGACATCAACATGAAGATCAAACGCTTGATGGACCTGGGCTGCTACCGCGGTCTGCGCCATCGTAAAGGTCTGCCGGTTCGCGGTCAGCGCACCAAGACCAATGCACGCACCCGTAAGGGCCCGCGTAAGCCGATCCGCAAGTAATCGCACCAGCGAATCGACAGGAAAATAGACATGGCAAAACCTGCTGCTCGTCCTCGTAAAAAAATCAAAAAGACAGTGGTTGATGGCATCGCCCACATCCACGCGTCTTTCAACAACACCATCGTGACCATCACCGACCGTCAGGGCAATGCTTTGTCCTGGGCAACGTCCGGTGGTTCGGGTTTCCGTGGTTCGCGCAAATCCACCCCGTTTGCAGCTCAGATTGCTGCTGAACGAGCTGGTCAAGCTGCGCTGGAATACGGTCTGAAAAACCTCGACGTAAACGTCAAGGGTCCAGGTCCAGGTCGTGAGTCCGCCGTTCGTGCTTTGAACAGCTGCGGCTACAAGATCGCCAGCATCACCGACGTGACGCCAATCCCGCATAACGGGTGCCGTCCGCCGAAGAAGCGTCGCGTGTAATCAGGAGACAGATAAATGGCACGTTACATTGGTCCAAAATGCAAACTGTCTCGCCGTGAAGGCACTGACCTTTTCCTGAAGAGTGGCGTTCGCGCTCTGGAATCGAAGTGCAACATCGAAGCAGCCCCAGGTATCCACGGCCAGCGCCGTGGCCGTCAGTCCGACTACGGTACCCAGCTGCGCGAGAAACAAAAAGTCCGTCGTATCTACGGTGTTCTGGAGCGTCAGTTCCGCGGTTACTACCAAGCTGCAGCCTCGAAAAAAGGCGCAACTGGTGAGAACCTGCTGCAACTGCTCGAGTGCCGTCTGGATAACGTCGTTTACCGTATGGGCTTCGGCTCGACTCGTTCCGAGTCGCGTCAGCTGGTTTCGCACAAAGCGATCAGCGTCAACGGTAAGACTGTAAACATTCCATCTTACCAAGTTCGTCCGGGTGACGTGGTCTCGGTTCGTGAGAAATCGCTGAACCAGCTGCGCATTGTTCAAGCCCTTGAACTGTGCTCTCAGCGCGGCCGCGTTGAGTGGGTAGACGTGGATGCTGCTAAAAAGTCGGGCGTTTTCAAGAACGTTCCTGCTCGCAGCGACCTGTCTGCCGACATCAACGAAAACCTGATTGTCGAGCTCTACTCCAAGTAAGGGCTAGAAAATAGGTGCATCCATGCAGATTTCGGTAAATGAGTTCCTGACTCCCCGCCACATTGATGTGCAGGTAGTCAGTCCGACCCGCGCCAAGATTACGCTCGAGCCTCTCGAGCGTGGTTTCGGCCATACCCTGGGCAACGCGCTGCGCCGCATCCTGTTGTCCTCCATGCCTGGCTGTGCAGTAGTCGAGGCCGAGATCGATGGCGTACTCCATGAGTACTCCGCGATCGAAGGTGTACAGGAAGACGTAATTGAAATCCTGTTGAACCTGAAAGGCCTGGCTATCAAACTGCACGGTCGTGACGAAGTTACGCTGACCTTGTCGAAAAAGGGTTCGGGGGTGGTTACCGCTGCCGATATTCAGCTGGATCACGATGTCGAGATCGTCAACCCCGATCACGTAATCGCGAACCTGGCGTCCAACGGCGCCCTGAACATGAAGCTCACTGTAGCTCGTGGTCGCGGTTACGAGCCGGCCGACTCTCGTCAGACTGACGAAGATGAAAGCCGCAGCATTGGCCGTCTTCAGCTGGACGCTTCGTTCAGCCCGGTGCGTCGTATCGCCTATGTGGTCGAAAACGCCCGTGTTGAGCAGCGTACCAACCTGGACAAGCTGGTCATTGATCTGGAAACCAACGGTACTCTGGACCCAGAAGAGGCAATCCGTCGTGCCGCGACCATCCTGCAACAGCAGCTGGCCGCGTTCGTGGACCTCAAAGGTGACAGTGAACCGGTAGTGGTCGAGCAGGAAGACGAGATCGATCCGATCCTGCTGCGTCCGGTTGACGACCTGGAACTGACCGTACGGTCTGCCAACTGCCTCAAGGCGGAGAACATCTACTACATCGGCGACCTGATTCAGCGCACCGAAGTAGAGCTGTTGAAAACTCCTAACCTGGGCAAGAAGTCCCTGACTGAAATCAAGGACGTTTTGGCTTCCCGTGGTCTGTCCCTCGGCATGCGCCTCGACAACTGGCCGCCTGCAAGTCTTAAGAAGGACGACAAGGCGACTGCCTGATCGTCGTAATCACCGAACGTAGTGTTTGGTAAGGAATGAATCATGCGTCATCGTAAAAGTGGACGTCACCTGAGCCGTACCAGCTCTCACCGCAAGGCTATGTTCCAGAACATGGCAGTGTCGTTGATCGAGCACGAGCTGATCAAAACTACTCTGCCAAAAGCCAAGGAACTGCGCCGCGTTGCCGAGCCGCTGATCACCCTGGCCAAGGAAGATAGCGTAGCCAACCGTCGTCTGGCTTTCGACCGTACCCGTTCGAAATCCGCTGTTGGCAAGCTCTTCAACGATCTGGGCAAGCGCTACGCCACCCGTCAGGGCGGCTACCTGCGTATCCTGAAGTGCGGTTTCCGCGCTGGCGACAATGCGCCTATGGCGTACGTCGAGCTGGTTGATCGTCCAGTCGGTGGTGCTGTAGAAGCTGCCGAGTAAGACGTTCTGTCTGCTACAAAAAACCGGGCCTAGTGCCCGGTTTTTTGTGCTTACAATTATTGTTAATTCCTATCGATCCAACTCGATCAATGAATTAGCTCTTGTCATGCTGCTCCCCGATACTGTCTGCAAGCCGACAAACGGCACATATAGACCGTCAAGGAGAGCCCATGAGCAAGATTCTTACCACCGCCAGCGGTGCACCTGTAGCCGACAACCAGAATTCCCGTTCGGCTGGCCCTCGCGGTCCGCTGCTGCTCGACGACTTCCACCTGCTGGAAAAACTCGCCCACTTCAACCGCGAGAACATCCCTGAGCGCCGTGTACACGCCAAGGGCTCGGGCGCCTACGGGACCTTCACCGTAACCCGCGATATCACCGGCTACACCTGCGCCAAGCTGTTCGACAAGGTTGGCAAGCAAACCGAGACCTTTTTGCGGTTCTCCACCGTGGGTGGCGAGCGCGGCTCGGCTGACACCGAACGTGACCCGCGTGGCTTCGCGCTGAAGTTCTACACCGAGGAAGGCAACTGGGACATCGTTGGCAACAACACTCCTGTCTTCTTCATCCGTGACCCTCTGAAGTTTCCTGACTTCATCCACACGCAGAAGCGCCACCCGCAGACCAACCTGAAGAACGCCCAGATGATGTGGGACTTCTGGTCGCATTCGCCCGAGGCCTTGCACCAGGTCACCATCCTGTTCTCGGATCGGGGTATCCCGGACGGCTATCGCCACATGCATGGGTTCGGCAGCCATACCTACAGCCTGATCAGCGCGAGCGGTAAGCGCACCTGGGTCAAATGGCACTACAAGACCCAGCAGGGCATCAAGAATCTGGCACCGGCCGAAGCAGCACGTCTCGCCGGCACTGATCCTGATTACGCCCAGCGTGACCTGTTCGAGGCGATCGAACGCGGTGACTACCCACGCTGGACTGTGTGCATTCAGGTCATGAGCGAGGAGCAGGCAGCCAATCGTTCCGAGAATCCGTTCGACGTGACCAAGACCTGGTCGCAGAAGGAATTCCCGTTGATCGAGGTTGGCGTGCTTGAGCTCAACCGCAACCCGCTCAACTACTTTGCCGAAGTCGAGCAAGCCACCTTCGGCCCGAGCAACATGGTCCCAGGCGTTGGCCTGTCGCCAGACCGCATGCTGCAGGGTCGGGTGTTCGCCTATGCCGATGCACACCGCTACCGCGTAGGTACCAATCACCAGCATCTGCCGGTCAACGCGTCGCGCAGCCCGGTCAATAGCTACCAGCGCGATGGCGCCATGGCTTCGGGCAGCTACGGCAGCGCGCCTAACTACGAGCCGAACAGCTACAGCGATGCGCCAAAGCAGTCGCCGCAGCATGCCGAGCCGGCGCTTGCCCTGAACGGCGCAGCGGATCGCCACGACCACCGTGAGGACGGCGATTACTACAGCCACGCCGGCGCCTTGTTCCGGTTGATGAGCCCAGAGCAGCAGACACTGCTGATCAACAACATCGCCGGCACCATGGCAGGCGTCAGCGCGGTTGTGGTGATGCGCCAGTTGCAGCACTTCTTCAAGGCAGATCCTGCTTACGGAGAAGGGATTGCCAAGGCGCTGGGGCTGAATCTCGTCTGAGTCGAAATGATAAGTAGAACCGCCCTCATTTGGGCGGTTTTTCAATGAATATCACTACTGTTTAGGCGTTTTTTTGCATGTTATTGCGCGTTTTTCAGTGACCTCGCAGCAGTCCTGGTTCACACTATGCACATAGCGCTTTCACATGGAGAACCAGGGCGATGCAAGGTCACCCGGACGTAATCGATTACCTCAACACGTTGCTCACCGGCGAGCTGGCAGCACGTGATCAGTATTTCATTCATTCGCGGATGTACGAAGACTGGGGCTTGTCCAAGCTCTACGAGCGCATCAACCATGAAATGGAAGAAGAGGCACAACACGCCGACGCCCTGATGCGCCGCATTCTCATGCTGGAAGGCACACCGCGCATGCGCCCGGATGATCTGGACGTGGGCACTACTGTGCCGGAGATGCTCGCCGCTGACCTGCGCCTTGAATACAAGGTGCGTGCAGCTTTGTGCAAAGGCATTGAGCTGTGTGAAACGCACAAGGACTACATCAGCCGCGACATCCTGCGTCAGCAGTTGGCAGATACCGAGGAAGACCACACCTACTGGCTGGAAAAGCAGCAGGGTCTGATCAAGGTCATTGGCCTGCAGAACTACCTGCAATCGCAGATGTGATCAGCTTGCTGTAACTGGCATGCATGGTTGTAAAAAAGCCCCTGGTAGCGCGCTACCGGGGGCTTTTTTGTGGGCTTATGCCCGGTCACGCTCCAGCAACGGCTTGAGGTAATGGCCGGTATACGACTGTTTCATCTTGGTCACCTCTTCAGGCGTACCCACCGCGATGATCTGGCCGCCCTTGGAGCCGCCCTCAGGGCCGAGGTCGACCAGCCAGTCGGCGGTCTTGATCACGTCCAGGTTGTGCTCGATCACCACCACGGTGTTTCCGTGATCGCGCAGGCGGTGCAGTACATCGAGCAACTGCTGGATATCGGCGAAGTGCAGGCCGGTAGTCGGTTCGTCGAGGATGTACAGGGTCTTGCCGGTGTCGCGCTTGGACAGCTCGCGTGACAGCTTGACCCGCTGCGCCTCGCCCCCGGAAAGGGTCGTGGCCGACTGACCAAGCTTGATGTACGACAGGCCGACATCCACCAGCGTCTGCAGCTTGCGCGCCAGCGCCGGCACGGCATCGAAGAATGCGCGGGCATCCTCGATGGTCATTTCCAGCACCTCGTGGATGTTCTTGCCCTTGTACTTGATCTCCAGCGTCTCGCGGTTGTAGCGCTTGCTCTTGCACACGTCGCAGGGCACGTAGATGTCCGGCAGGAAGTGCATTTCAACCTTGATAAGGCCATCGCCCTGACACGCCTCGCAGCGCCCGCCCTTGACGTTGAACGAGAATCGCCCTGGACCATAACCGCGTGCACGCGACTCGGGCACCCCTGCAAACAGCTCGCGCACCGGGGTGAAGATGCCGGTATAGGTCGCCGGGTTGGAACGTGGGGTGCGGCCAATCGGGCTCTGGTCGATGTCGACCACTTTGTCCAGGTGCTGCAGGCCGTCCATGCTGCTGTGCGCGGCGGCCTCATGGCTGGTAGCGCCGTTCAAGGCAGTCGCCGCCAGCGGGAACAGTGTGTTGTTGATCAGCGTCGATTTGCCCGACCCGGAGACACCGGTCACGCAAGTGAGCAAGCCGATCGGGATTTCCAGGTCGACGTTCTGCAAGTTGTTGCCACGCGCGCCTTTGAGCTTGAGCGACAGCTTCTTGTCGCGGGGCGTGCGCTTACCCGGTACGACAATCTTCTTGCGCCCGGACAGGTAGGCACCGGTCAGCGAGTCAGGGTGGTCCATAACCTCCTGCGGAGTACCCTCGGCAACGATCTGGCCACCGTGCACACCTGCGCCCGGGCCGATGTCGACAACGTAGTCAGCCAAGCGAATGGCGTCCTCGTCGTGCTCCACCACGATCACCGTGTTGCCCAGATCGCGCAGATGATTGAGCGTGCCGAGCAAGCGGTCGTTGTCGCGCTGATGCAAGCCAATCGACGGCTCATCGAGGATATACATGACGCCGACAAGGCCCGCGCCAATCTGGCTGGCCAGGCGAATACGCTGCGCTTCGCCGCCAGAGAGGGTATCGGCACTGCGATCCAGGGTCAGGTAATCAAGGCCGACGTTGACCAGGAACTGCAGACGCTCGCAGATCTCCTTGAGAATCTTCGAAGCGATCTCGCCGCGGCGACCGGTCAGGGTCAGCTCGCTGAAGTAGGTGCTGGCATCGCCAATCGGCAGGTTGGTCACCGCTGGCAGGGTTTTCTCGCCGACCCACACATGCCGCGACTCACGGCGCAGGCGGGTGCCGCGACAGTCCGGGCATGGCTGCGTCCCGAGGAACTTGGCCAGCTCTTCACGCACCGTGGCCGACTCGGTCTCGCGGTAGCGTCGCTCCAGATTCGGCACGATGCCTTCAAACGGGTGCGAGCGCTTGACGATATCGCCACGGTCATTGAGGTATTTGAAGTCGACGTTCTGCTTGCCGCTGCCCTGCAGAATGATCTTTTGATCCTCCGCTGCCAGTTCAGCGAACGGTTGTTCCAGGCTAAAGCCAAAATGCGCGGCAAGCGAGCCAAGCATCTGGAAGTAGTACACGTTGCGCCTGTCCCAGCCGCGGATCGCGCCTTCAGCCAGGGTCAGCTCGGTGTTTACCAGGCGCTTGGTGTCGAAGTACTGCTTCACGCCTAGGCCATCGCAGGTCGGGCATGCGCCAGCCGGGTTGTTGAAGGAGAACAGCTTGGGTTCCAGCTCGCTGATGGCATGGCCGCAAATCGGGCAGGCGAAGCGCGCAGAGAAGATGATTTCTTCGCCGGGCTCGTCGTCCATCGGTGCCACCAGAGCAATGCCGTCAGCCAGCTTCAGCGCGGTCTCGAACGACTCGGCCAGGCGCTGCTGCAGGTCGCTACGGACCTTGAAGCGGTCGACCACGACATCGATGCTGTGTTTTTTCTGTTTCTCGAGGGTCGGCAGTTCGTCCATCTCGTACAGCTTGCCGTTGACCCGCACGCGCACAAAGCCCTGCGCGCGCAGCTCGTCGAACACTGCCAGGTGCTCACCCTTGCGCTCGCGGATGACCGGCGCCAGCAGCATCAGTTTGCTGCCCTCAGGTTGCTCGAGCACCAGGTCGACCATCTGGCTGACGGTTTGCGCTTCCAGCGGAATGTCATGGTCCGGGCAGCGCGGTGTACCTACCCGCGCATACAGCAGGCGCAGGTAGTCGTAGATCTCGGTAATGGTGCCAACCGTCGAGCGCGGGTTGTGCGAGGTCGATTTCTGCTCGATCGAGATTGCCGGTGAAAGGCCCTCGATGGTGTCGACGTCGGGCTTTTCCATCATCGACAGGAATTGCCGGGCATATGCCGACAACGACTCGACATAACGGCGTTGACCCTCGGCGTAGAGGGTATCGAAGGCCAGCGATGACTTGCCGGAACCGGACAAGCCGGTGATCACGATCAACTTGTCCCGGGGCAGGGTCAGGTCGATGTTCTTCAGGTTGTGGGTACGTGCCCCACGAATCAGAATCTTGTCCACTGCGGCCTCGCTTGGCGGGCATAAACATAGAAGTATACGGCGCGCTGCCATTACGCGGCAAAGCGTCGCGTATATGCCGTCAAGGCGTGGGACTGATAGAATCGCCGCCGGTTCACACGAGGTTTATCCATGCACGACACCCACAACGAGCGCATGAGTGGTAGCGAGACTCGCGCCGCCGGTGGCCTGGCCCTGGTCTTTGCCTTTCGTATGCTGGGCATGTTCATGGTGCTGCCGGTACTTGCCACCTATGGCATGGACCTGGCCGGCGCCACGCCTGCGCTGATCGGCCTGGCCATCGGTGCCTACGGCCTGACTCAGGCGGTGCTGCAGATCCCGTTCGGGATGATCTCCGACCGCATCGGCCGGCGCCCGGTGATCTACCTCGGGTTGATCATCTTCGCCCTCGGCAGTGTCCTGGCGGCCCAGGCCGACTCGATCTGGGGCGTGATTGCCGGGCGCATTCTGCAGGGTGCCGGGGCGATCTCGGCAGCGGTCATGGCGCTGCTCTCCGACCTGACCCGGGAACAGCACCGGACCAAGGCCATGGCCATGATCGGCATGAGCATCGGTTTGTCGTTTGCCGTGGCAATGGTGGTGGGGCCATTGTTGACGCGCGCCTTTGGCTTGTCAGGATTGTTCCTCGCGACTGCAGGACTTGCCCTGGTCGGCATCCTCTTGGTGGCCTTTCTGGTGCCGCATGCACATAGCACCCTGCAGCACCGCGAGTCGGGAGTGGCGCGCAAGGCCATCGGCCCGACCCTGCGCCATCCGGACCTTCTGCGCCTGGACGTGGGTATTTTCGTCCTGCATGCGATCCTCATGGCCAGCTTCGTGGCGCTGCCTTTGGCCTTCGTCGAGCGCGGCGGCCTGCCCAAGGAAGAGCACTGGTGGGTATACCTGACCGCGCTGTTCGTCTCATTTTTTGCAATGGTGCCGTTCATCATCTACGGCGAAAAAAAGCGCAAGATGAAGCGTGTGTTGCTCGGCGCGGTGAGCGTGCTGCTGCTGGTCGAGGTGTTCTTCTGGCAGTGGGCTGACAACTTGCACGGACTGGTGATCGGCACCGTGATATTCTTTACTGCCTTCAACCTGCTGGAGGCATCCTTGCCTTCGCTGGTCAGCAAGGTGTCGCCCGCCGGCGGCAAGGGAACGGCCATGGGGGTTTATTCCACCAGCCAGTTCCTCGGTGCCGCGCTGGGAGGAATCATCGGTGGCTGGTTGTTCCAGCATGGTGGTCTGGGCATGGTGTTCGTCGGTTGTGCGCTGCTGTGTGCTGTGTGGTTGGTCGTCGCCTTGAGCATGAACGAGCCGCCCTATGTGACCAGCCTGCGCATGCCACTGACGCCTGAGGCAGTCCGGGAAGCCGGGTTGACCGAACGCCTGATGGCCGTGCCGGGTGTGACCGACGCTGTGGTGGTGGCAGAAGAAGCCGCCATCTATATCAAACTGGATACGAAAATTTTGGACCGTGCGACCCTCGAGCGTCTGGTAAATCCAGCCTCATCGGCGTGCGAAGCCTAGGAGAACGTTATGGCCCGTGGGGTTAACAAAGTCATTCTGGTCGGTACCTGTGGTCAGGATCCCGAAGTCCGCTACCTGCCCAACGGTAACGCCGTGACCAACCTGAGCCTGGCCACCAGCGAGCAGTGGACCGACAAGCAATCCGGTCAGAAGGTCGAGCGTACCGAGTGGCACCGTGTGTCGATGTTCGGCAAGGTTGCCGAAATCGCCGGTGAATACCTGCGCAAGGGTTCCCAGGTCTACATCGAGGGCAAGCTGCAGACCCGCGAGTGGGAAAAAGACGGCATCAAGCGTTACACCACTGAAATCATCGTCGACATGCAAGGCACCATGCAGCTGCTCGGCGGCCGTCCGCAGAACCAGCAGGGCGGCGGTGATCAGTACAACCAGGGTGGTGGCAACAACTACAACCAGGGCGGTGGTCAGCCACAGCAGTACAACCAGCAGCCACAGCAGCAGGCACCGCGTCAGCAGGCACCACGCCCGCAGCAGTCCCAGCAGCGCCCGGCGCCGCAACAGCCAGCGCCACAGCCGGCTGCTGACTTTGACAGCTTTGATGACGATATTCCGTTCTGATCAATAGTCTTGTCGTAATAAAAAGCCCGCGGCATCTCATGCTGCGGGCTTTTTTATTGACTCGATGTCAATGTTCCGATGGGTTATTAATAGAAGTTACAGGTGTGCATCCGAGATAACTTTTAGTGTAGGAAGTTTCTGAGATTGCTTGCTTGGTAATTAATGCCAGAATTTATTAAGTACAATCCGCTTTTTCCAAGGAGCGGGCCCATGCAGGACATCATTTCTTCAACTCGAATTACAATCAAGAACTCGCAAAGCGAGTACTGCGTTGCCGGCTTTGCCGATGCCTATCAGGCCTACGTCAACGCTGAGGAGGGCGGCGCAGTCTATGCCTACTGGCTGTTGGTAGGTATAGGCTTTATCGTGACAGCCGTAGGGGTGCTCACCATGATTTTCGGCCCGGAAACCATAAGGTACAACGGAATGACTGGACCGACATTGTTCCAGTACATCCAGATTTACCCTGGCCCTATCGCAACGATCGGTGGCGTGTGCATGGCAGTGGGCAGTAAGTTGGGTTCAAAGATGATCATGACTAGCGAGTCATATTTGCAGTCCAACTATCAGCTCGTGACTGAAGACGGGCAAGATGTAACTAATGCTGTCAAAGTCACTCACTTGGGTGAGGACGATTTTGAGATTGCATTGAATCAATGATATGCGTCGTAAAGTTTGGTGGTCGTTTCGAGCAAGGCTGTTGATGCAGTGAGCAGCGTTATCTTATTCGCTAGGCTAACTGAACAGGCCAGTCATTGCGCGAAGCGTGCTCCTCGCAATGACTAGCCAGATTATAAATCAGTAGCTCAAGCCCGCTCACCACACAGATCCAGCGCAAACCAATGCTCCGTCGCCTGCGCATCCAACCCCGCCCCAAGCAAGCCAAACAACTTGCCCAACGCCGCTTCACGGGTCATACCGCCGCCGCTGATCAGGCCAGTGTCACGCAGCCGGCTACCGGCGGCGTAGGTGTCAAACACCACCGAACCAACGGGGCACTGGCTGATCGCAACGATCACCACGCCGCCCTGGTGGGCGTCATGCAGCACATCCAGCAAGGCCTGGTCGTCGGACGGCCCGGTGCCGCTGCCGTAGCACTCCAGCACCAGCCCTTGTATGCCAGTTTCGAGCAGGCCGCGCAGGTGTTCTGCCTGCAGCCCGGGGAACACCGGCAGTACAGCCAACTTTACCGGCTGGCGCGGCTGGCGATAGTCGAGCACTGCCGGGATCGCTGGTGCCCGCTCGCCGTCGCGATGGCGGGGCAGGGCGGCGAAGGCGTCGAATGCCTCGCTGCGCAGCTTTGAGGCGCGGCAGCCGTGCAGCAGTTGCTCGTGGAAGTACAACTGCACGCCGTCTTCGATACCGCTTTCAAGCAGGCGCAAGGCGCCGATCAGGTTGTCCCAGGCGTCGCTGTCCGGTGCGCCGGCGGGCAGCATCGAGCCGGTCAGCAGCACCGGCACCGGCAGGCCGAGCAGCACGAACGACAAAGCCGCGCCGGTGTAGGCCAAAGTATCGGTGCCGTGCAGTACCAGCACGCCGTCATGGCCGTCACGTTCCACTGCTTCGACAATCGCGTCACGCATGGCCAGCCAGTTGGCTTGCTGCATGTTGGCGCTGTCCAGCAGCGGGTTCATTTCACGCAGTGTCCACTGGATCTGCGGAGCATCGTCAAGCTGCGCCAGATGCTCGCGCATGCGCACGTCGAAGCCGCCCGCCGGGGCCAGGCCCTGGGGTGTTTCGAGCATGCCGATGGTGCCACCGGTATAGAGGACGAGGAGATTCTTGACTGCACGCATGGCGCATTCCGTAACGATGAGCGGAGAGTAAAGCAGCCGCCCGCGAATGGGGCGGCTGGCAGGGGAGGATATCAGCGCTGGGTCTGAACCTGACCGACGGTGTTGTCAGCGGTTGTTTCAGCAGCTGCCGGCACTGGCCAGGCGTTGCGGTCCAGGTCCAGGTCAGGGAACTTGCTCGAGTCGAACACTGGTTGCTTGATGCCAGCCTTGCGCTGCACATCGTAGTCACGCATTACTCGCAGGCCGATGTTGAACAGCAGGGTCAGAGCGATCAGGTTAACGAAGGCCAGGCAGGTCATGGTGATGTCGGCGAAGGCGAACACGGTCGACAGGTCTTGCGCCGAACCCCATACGATCAGCGCCAGGACCAGGCCGCGGTAGCCCATCAGCACCGAACGCTTGCGGGTCAGGAACTGCAGGCTGGTCTCGCCCAGGTAGTAGTTGTAGAGGATGCAGGTGAAGACGAACAGCGACAGCGCGACGCTGACGAACAGACGACCCCAGTCACCGACCACAGCGGCCAGCGAGTTCTGGGTCAGGACGATGCCGTCACCTTCGAAGCCTGGGGTGTAGAAGCCCGACAGCAGGATCAGCAGTGCGGTGCAGGTGCAGATTACGAAGGTGTCGAGGAACACGCTGAACGCCTGCACCACGCCCTGTGCGCCAGGGTGCTTGACCGCGGCCACAGCAGCAACGTTGGGCGCACTGCCCAGGCCCGCTTCGTTGGCGAACACGCCACGCTTGACGCCCATCACGATCGCGCTGCCGAGCAGGCCGCCGAACGCAGGGTCAAGGCCGAAGGCGCTTTTGAAGATGGTTTCCAGCATCGCCGGAACGTGCTCGATCTGGCTGCCGATTACATACAGGGTGACGCCGATGTAAGCCAGGGTCTTGACCGGTACCAGCAGGTCGGACACCGAAGCAATACGCTTGATACCACCGAGGAAGACGATCGCCAGCAGCACTGCCAGGGCAATACCGGTCTGCTGCGGCGGGAAGCCGAAGGCATTTTGCAGCGAGTGTGTCACGGTGTACGACTGCAGGCCGTTGAAGGCGAAGCCGTAGGTCACCAGCAGCAACAGCGAGAACACCACCGCCATGCGCTTGAATTTCAAGCCATGCAGGATGTAGTAAGCCGGGCCGCCACGGTACAGGCCATCGCCATCGGCGCGCTTGTACACCTGGGCCAGGGTACATTCGAAGAAGCTGCTGGACATGCCGACCAGCGCGGTCACCCACATCCAGAACACAGCGCCTGGGCCACCGAGGGTCACGGCAATACCGACACCGGCGATGTTACCGGCGCCAACACGGCCGGCCAGGCTCAGCATCAGTGCCTGGAACGAGCTCAGCTGGCCAGCCTGGCCACGCAGGGATTCTTTGAACACACCGAACATGTGCGCGAAATGACGGAACTGGACGAACCGCGAGCGGATGGTGAAGTAGCTACCGAGTCCGACGATAAGGACGATGAGCAGCTTCCCCGAAAGGAAATCGTTGAGTACTTCGAGCATGGCAAATGACCTCGATTCTTATTCTTCGCGTGGAATGACCAGCGGCGGCAACGACGCGCCGCTTTTCGTTGGGCGCATGGTTGGCCATGACAAGAGTCGTTACAATTTCGCGGGTTGCTCTCAGTTGGCGCGACTTGATGCTATGATTGCGTCACTCGCATCAGCTGGACCTCGTACATGAGCGATCATTTCGCTAGCAATCTGAAATTGGCTTGTAGCCACTACCGCTCTATCTCCGAGGTTTGCCGACAGCTGTCGATCAACCGCGCCCAGTTCAACAAGTATTTGAGCGGGCAGAGCCGTCCGACGGCTTACAACCTCAAGCGCATCGGTGATTTCTTCGGTGTCGAGGATTACGAGCTGAATTTGCCGCCCGAGCAGTTCGCGCGTTTAATCGGCGCGCGCATTCCGTCGGAGCAGAATGGGCCGTTGAACGACCCCATCAGCGAGCTGTTCAAGCCCCTGCACGCCCACGCCGGTAACCTTTCGCGCTACTGCGGCTATTACTTCGAATACTCCAACTGCATGTCGGTACCGGGGGCCATTCTGGTGTCGCTGGTGCATTTACGTGAGGAGCGCGGCAGCTTTCTGTTCGAGCGCCAGGAACGCCAGGAGCGCAGCAGCGCCACCGACCTGCACGCCGAAGTGCGCTGCCGCTACCTTGGTGCAGCGTTCCAGTTGCAGGACCGCATGTTCCTGATCGACTACGAATCACTGACCCTCAACGAGATGAGCCAGACCATCCTCATCCCCAGCTTCAAGAGCCGCATCACCCGCTTGAACGGGCTCAAGACCGGGGTCTCCAGCGGCGACCGGCGCAACCCGGCCTGTACCCGGGTGGTCTGGGAATTTCTTGGCGAGGAGATCAACCGCATCAATGCCTACCGCCAGGTCAAGCTGTATCGCCCGGATGATCCGCGCATCGACGATGACGTGCGCGAGCGCCTCAGCGTCGGCCCGCTGAGCAACGGCCTGTTCGAGATCGAGTAGGCCGCCTCAGCCGCGAATGAACGCTGCGGTCACCTCTGCCACCTGGTCGGCGACCTGCGGATTGTCCCGCAGGTGAGCGGCGATGCCGTGGTCGCAGTCGGTCAGCAGCAGGCACTCGACATGCGGCGCTGGCACCGAGCGCAGCAGGGTATGAGTGACCTCTTCCGGGATCGGGCTGTAGCGCTGAACGCCGGACACCCAGCGCGTGCCCGCCGAGGTGCCGGCGCCTTGGCCATAGGCCCGCGAATTGAGCCCGTCGTATTCACCGATCACCAGCAACACCTGGCCGGTAAAGGTGCGCAAGAATTCATAGCTGTCACATTGCAGAAAGGCGAACGGCTGGCGAATCGCTGCGGTGAACGCGGGGCCGAACGGCGCCTGGTGCGCGGCGTCCGGGTAAACCGCCGGGCAGATCAGCACCAGCTTGGAGATGCTCGGCAACTGCGCGGCCATCTTCAGCGCAATGGCTGCGCCGAGGCTGTGGCCGATCAAGGTATGGCACTGTTCGGCGATATGCCGATGAAAGCTCAGTGCCTCGTGCAGATTGGTGCTCAGCGACGGCGCGGTGGCGCCCGGTTGGCTGGCCAGGCTGTGGCCGGACAAGTTGCCGCTGAGCGAGCCGATGCCCTGCGCCTGCAAGCGATACAGCAACGGGTTGAGACGAGTGAAGTCCGAGCGTGCGCCACCGACGATAAAGGCGGGCGGGGCGTGTGCAACATCGGGCACCAGCAGTCGTGCCTGCTGCCGATAGCCGTCGAATGACTGTTCGATGAACCGCTCTGCGCCGGGCGCTGCCTCGTCGTACTGCCAGGTCGAACGGTGTGCAGCGATGGATTCGGTAGGCATGTAGACCTTCGCGCTGAGCAGGGGATGGCGCGCTCAGTATAGGTCGATAACAGCCTCGCACAGTGCGCTGGCGCAGTGCCGAGCAACGCCGCAATCCAGCAGGCGTTGGACTTCCCCTGTCGGAAACCGCAAAATGCTTTTTTCTTCCAACGATCTGAGCGGACTTTTTTACCCTATGCGTATGCGCCTGATGCTGTTGGGTGGTGGCAATGCCCTCGGGCAAGCGCTGATTCGTCTCGGGGCCGAGGAAGACATCGGATTCCTGGCGCCGCGTCCGCCGGACAACGGCTGGGATCCGGCCAGCCTGACCCTGCTGCTGGACGAACACCGCCCCAACGTGGTGATCAACCTCGCCTATTACTTCGACTGGTTCCAGGCCGAGGCGGTCAGCGAACAGCGCCTCGCCCAGCAAGAGCGCGCAGTCGAGCGCCTGGCCGAGCTTTGCCAGCACCACGAAATGATCCTCGTGCAGCCTTCCAGCTATCGCGTGTTCGATGGCTCGCGGGCCACTGCCTACAGCGAAAAGGACGAGCCGATGCCCCTGGGCAGCCGCGGCCAGGCGCTGTGGCGGGTCGAGCAGAGCGTGCGCGCAACGTGCCCGCAGCATGTGCTGCTGCGCTTTGGCTGGGTGCTGGACGAGAGCATCGACGGCACCCTCGGGCGCTTCCTGACCCGCGCCGAGCAACCGCAGGAGTTGCTTCTGGCAGATGACCGCCGCGGCAATCCGACGCCAGTCGACGATGCTGCCCGGGTCATCCTCTCGGTGCTCAAGCAGCTCGACTGCGCCGCGCCGCTGTGGGGCACCTACCACTACGCCGGCAACGAGGCGACCACGCCGCTGGCGCTGGGCCAGGCGATCCTTGCCGAAGCACAGCAATGGCGCCAGCTCGCAGTGCAGGCACCCACCGCCCAGGCTCACGCCGCGCGGCCGGACGCCAGCGAAGAGCCACAGAACGCGGTGCTGGCCTGCAAGAAGATCCTTCACACCTTCGGCATCAAGCCGCGCGCCTGGCGCTCGGGCCTGGCGCCTTTACTGGACCGATTCTACCGACATGGCTGACGCCCCTATTCTGATCACCGGCGGCGCGGGCTTCATCGGCTCGCACCTGTCCGACGCCTTGCTGGGCAAAGGCTATGCGGTGCGCATCCTTGACGACCTGTCCACCGGCAAGCGCGCCAACCTGCAGTTGCAGCACCCCGGCCTGGAGCTGATCGAAGGCGATGTCGCCGACGCTGCTCTGGTCGCCCGTGCTGCCGCTGGCTGCCGCGCAGTGGTGCATCTGGCTGCAGTGGCTTCGGTGCAGGCCTCGGTGGATGACCCGGTGAAAACCCACCAGAGCAATTTCATCGGCACCCTGAATGTCTGCGAAGCCATGCGCCTGAACGGCGTGCGTCGGGTGCTGTTTGCGTCCAGCGCCGCGGTGTATGGCAACAATGGTGAAGGCCAGTCGATTGCCGAAGACACGCCCAAGGCGCCACTGACGCCTTACGCAGTGGACAAACTTGCCAGCGAGCAGTACCTGGATTTCTACCGCCGCCAGCATGGTCTGGAGCCGGTGATCTTCCGCTTCTTCAACATCTTCGGCCCGCGCCAGGATCCGTCCTCGCCGTATTCCGGGGTGATCAGCATTTTCAGCGAGCGCGCCACCCAAGGCTTGCCGATCAAGGTATTTGGCGACGGCGAACAGACTCGCGACTTCCTCTATGTTGGTGATCTGGTCCAGGTCATGGTCCAGGCCCTTGAGCAACCGCAGGTGGAAGAGGGCGCCGTGAACATCGGCCTGAACCAGGCGACCTCGCTGAATCAGCTGCTGGCCGCGCTGCGCAACGTCATTGGCAGCCTGCCGGAAATCAGCTACGGCGAAGCCCGCTCGGGCGACATCCGCCACTCCCGCGCAGACAACGCGCGTTTGCTGGCGCGTTTCGACTTCCCCCAGCCGACGCCGATGGTCGAAGGTTTGGCCAAGCTGTTAGGCAAGGGCTAAGCCTCCGTTCCGCAGGTCGCTCTGGCCTGCGGGAAACCCATCTGCGCGTCAGACCTTTCTGAAATCAAATCCAAATGCTTCTGCAAAAGCCCGTCTAGGAATTATCCTACGCGTCTTTCGGAAGCAGCTCAGTTGTCGGGAAATCACCTCAGTCTTAATGTCAAAGGGTCGCCAGAAGTGGTGACCGGGTGTGAGAACCCGACAACACAAGTTACGGCCAGTTTATGGCAGCCGTGCGCGGGCAGACTTCGGTCTGGCCGGGTTTCTCTTGTGTCTCGGTTTCTCACCCTGTGCACGGCTGCCACCCTCAATCCGTGAGAAGAGCGACGGTGGTGGTTTTCTGTGAACACACAAGAGACCTGACCATGAAAAAGCTCGTCCCCGACCCGCCAGTAGCCTATTTCCTGATTAACGCCGAACTCAGCGTGGAAGATGCGCTCGCTCAGGTCGACAAGCTGCTCGACTGCTTGAACGGAACAATCAGAGCCAATCTTGTCGGTGAGCCTATCGGCATCCACAAGTACTTGCTGGAGGTCATAGAGGTGCTCAACCAGCTGATACTTGCGTTGGTTGCGCATGCCAGGGATAAGGAGGCGGTGTCATGAAAACCGATATCAAGCACCGCCGAACTCCAGGCCAGACACCTTGCCAGAACCTTTTCTGCGTACAGCGTGATGTGCCACTTGATCAGGCGTTCTCGGAGCTATCTGTACTCCTGGGCTGTATCCGCCATCTCGCTACAGAGGCGGAGATGGAGAATGATCGGCAAGCAGGCAGCGCTGTACGAATACTGAGTGAGCTCGCCAAGGCCCTAATTGACGACATGGAGCTGGGTGTCAACAGAGCACTGGTTTCGCACTGAACCACTGCTCTGCTCGCGGAGAATTTATTGGCTTTACCTGCGCCTGCATGTCTGCCTGCATGAAGGCTGGCAATGCCCAGCGCTGACAGCAAAAAGCCGCTGCCTGATGGCAACGGCTTTGTCATGCAACAACGATCAGAACTTGTAGCCGATACCGACCATATACACCCATGGATCGACTTCTACGTCGACCTTGGTCTTGCTGTAGCCCAGTGCGGCAGGGCCGTCGACGGTGGCTTTGGTGTCGATGTCGACGTACCAGACCGAGGCGTTGACCAGCACGTTGTCGGTGATCATGTAGTCCATGCCGACCTGGCCGGCGATGCCGATCGAGTCCTGCATCTTGAGGTTGCTGAAGCCTTGCTGCTTGCGCGCGCTGCTCAGGTCTTCATCGAAGAACAGGGTGTAGTTGATGCCCACGCCCACATACGGTTGGAACTTGGAGGCTGGGTCCATCGGGAAGTACTGCAGCGACAGGGTCGGTGGCAGTTGCTTGATGTCGGCCAGCTTGCCGTCCAGGCCGCCGCCCAGGCCCTTGACGCCAACGGTGTGCTGGAACGGCGTGGCCGCCAGCAGCTCGACGCCGATGTGGTCGCTGAGCATGTAAGCGAAGGTCAGGCCCAGCTGGGTGTCGCTGGTCAGGGTTGCTTTGGTGCCGGCTACCTTGTTGCCGTCGAAGCGCAAGTCGCCGCTGCTTTCGTTGGGCGCGGTGGTGATGGCGCCGGCGCGGACAATGAAATCACCCGGCTGGTGAGCGTGGGCAGCAGGCGCAACGAGGGCCAGGGCGACGAGCGAGGCGCCGAGCAAGGACTTGTTCATGGAAGCTCCGAAAGGACATAGGTAATCAATGGCCTAATGGTACGGAGGCGCTTAAACCAAATGTTTGACCCAGCTCAACGAAGCGCGGCATAGCAGTCCTGCGGGCTTATTTCAGCTCGTAAGCGTAGATTTTTTCGGCTTCCATCTGGTAACCGGCGTCGGCCAGCTCGCTGCTGCTGGCTTTGACCTGCATACGCCCCTCGATCCAGTACGGCTGGTACAGGTCTTCGACGCGAACCCCCATCTCGCTGAAAATATGCACGATCTGATTCGACGGCGGTGGCGGCACGTGAATGCAGGCACCGTAGTACGGCACCAGCAAAAATTCGGTAGTACGGCCTTCTTCGCTGACTTCCAGCGGCACGATATAGCCCGGCAGCTTGATCTGCTGATTGTCCAGCGCCTGCACCACCGGCGCATTGGCCGATTGCTGTGGCGCAGGGGGCGCGGACTCTGCCGCCAGCGCGTTGCCGATCTGCGACAGGTCGTGCAGCGGCGCCAGCTGCGGCGCTTCTACGGGTGCACCTTCGGGGATCAGCGCCGGCCAGTCCAGCTCGCGCGGTTCAGCCGCCCACACCGGTGAGGTACAGAGCAACACCAGCACCATCAGGCGGCGCCAGAGCTGGGCACTAAAGCAGGGCAAACGCATGGCAATCACTCACAGATGAATCGACAGGCCATCAGCCAATGACTGCCGATAGGCACGCCAGGCCGGCACGCTGCCCATCAGCAACGCTGCGCCGAGGATGATAGCCAGCAGCGTCCACTCATGGCTACTCGGCCAGGCCACTGGCAGGTATAAGCCATAGTTGGCCTGCACGTAGCCCTGGGCCAGAGCGATGCCGGCGTACAGCAGGGCGAGACCGGCGACGATACCCGCTACCGCCAGCGCTAGCGCCTCGAGGACCAACAGGCCAGCGATATGCCAAGGCCGAGCACCCACCGAGCGCAAAATGGCCATCTCCCGGCGGCGCTCGTTGAGGCTGGTCAGAATCGCCGTGAGCATGCCGATCAAGCCGGTCAGCACGACGAACAACGACACCACGAACAGCGCTTGCTCGGCGGTGCCCATCAGGCTCCACAGCTCCTGCAGGGCTACGCCTGGGAGAATCGCCAGCAACGGCTCGTTGCTGTACTGGTTGATCTCGCGCTGCACGCTGAAGGTGGCGATCTTGTTGTTCAGGCCAAGCATGAAGGCCGTGATCGCAGTCGGTTGCAGGTCCATGCCACGTGCTTGCTCAGCACTGATGCGCCCTGCGCCGCGGGCCGGCACGCCGTTGTGCCAGTCGACATGAATGGCCTCCATACCGGCCAGGCTGATGTGCAGGGTGCGGTCGACCGGGGTGCCGCTGCGCTTGAGCACGCCGACCACAGTGAACGGCTTGTCATCGTGCTTGACCAGGCTGATCGCCGCCACGCCATGTGCCAGCACCAGCTTGTCGCCGAGCTTGTAGTGCAGTGCCTCGGCGACTTCGGCGCCGAGCACCACGTCGAACGGGTTATCGGCAAACGGTCGGCCCTGGCTGAGTTCCAGGTGCTGACGACGACCATATTGGTAATGGCTGAAGTAATCGGTACTGGTGCCCATCACCCGATAGCCACGGTGCGAGTCGCCCAGCGAAATCGGGATCGCCCACTTCACCCGCGGGTCGCTGGCGTAGTGCTGGTAGCTGTCCCAGCGGATGTTGTTGGTGGCATTGCCGATACGAAACACCGAGTACAGCAGCAGGTTGACCGAGCCCGAGCGGGCGCCGACGATCAGGTCGGTGCCGCTGATGGTGCTGGCAAAGCTGGCGCGGGCTTCGGTGCGGACCCGTTCCACGGCCAGCAGCAGGCAGACCGACAGGGCAATCGCGAAGGCGGTAAGAAAGGCGGTGAAGCGCCGGTTGGCGAGGCTGGCCAGAGCAAGGCGGAGCAGGTACATCAGGCCTCCCGGGGCGCGGCGGCGCGATTGAGTTCGGCCAGTGACAGGTGTCGATCGAACAGCGGCGCCAGGCTCTGGTCGTGGCTGACGAACAGCAGGCTGGAACCGGCGGCGCGGCATTCGTCGAACAGCAGCCGGATAAACGCTTCGCGGGTGTCGGCGTCGAGTGCCGAGGTTGGCTCATCGGCGATCACCAGCTCCGGTTGGCCGATCAGCGCCCGGGCCGCGGCTACGCGTTGCTGCTGGCCGATCGACAGGCTGTCGGCGCGCCGCGCGAGCATTGCCGGGTCAGTCAGACCCAGGTGCGCGAGCAGTTGTGTGGCCGCCTGATCAACGCTGCCATGGCGCTGGCGCGCACGCTCGGCGCGGCTGGCAGAGAAACGACATGGCAGTTCGACGTTTTCCCGCACCGACAGAAACGGCAGCAGATTGAATTGCTGAAAGATGTAGCCGGTGTGATCGACACGGAAGCGATCGCGCGCGCCCTGGCCCAGCTCGGCCAAGGCACGGCCGAGCAGGTGCACGCTGCCCTGCGCTGGCAGGTTTACGCCGCCGAGCAGGCCGAGCAGGGTGGTCTTGCCGCTGCCGCTGGGGCCCTTGAGAAACAGCGCTTCGCCCGCTTCCAGGCGAAACTGCGGGATATCCAGCAGTGGCGCCTGGCCGGGCCAGGCGAACAGCAGATCACGCAGCTCGATCAACGCCTGGCTCATTCAGAACGCGACCGTCGCAGCGGCAGGCGTTGCTTCAAGGCCTTTCTGGCCATTAGGGCCGATCAACTGCACGTTGATCTTCTGCATCGCCGGGTAAGCCTTGAACAGCGGCGCGAGGTCGATGCTGGCGAGTTTGCCCGGGTTGCTGCAAGTGAACTGGTAGTGCGCTTCGATATCGCTGTGGGCGTGTTTCTCGGTTTTGCCGGCAGCGGCTGCTGGCGCCTCGAACAGCGGGCTTTGCAGCTCCTGCGCGTCGATGCTGCAGCCGGCGTCCTTGGCCAGACCCAACAGCTGCAGCGGCTGCTCCAGTTGCTGGCGTACGCTGGCTACCTTGGCCTTGTCGGCGTCGCTGCTGGCGGCGTGTTCAAAGCCCACCAGGTTCATCGCCGGGCTGTCCAGACCAAGCTCGAGGGTCTTGCCATCCAGCACGACGTCGAGTTTGGCCACGCCGTGTTCATGGGCGCCCAGGGCGGTGTGGTCGTGATCGTGGTCATGCTCATCGTGGGCATGCGCCACGGCCAGGGGCAGCAGGGCGAAGGGCAGTGCAAGCAACAGACGGCGCATGGACAACTCCAGGGAGCATGGTGAATGATTTGGTAATGTTATAACAATTTTTCTGGCGAGTGCCAGCCGCTTGGCGAAGGTTTCATGTCGTGGGAGCATGGGTGCCATGCAATCGTGATCGAGGAAGTCAGCGTGAGAATACGAGGAATGATCGGCGACTGGCCGGTGGACCTGACCATCGAGCTGGAGCCGGCGGAATGGGCGCAGCTTGGGCATCAGGTGGAGTTGGCTGCGCCGGCGGAAAAGACGACGCCGGCACCGGTGGTGCGGCAGGGCGATGACCAGTGGCAAGCTGCGCGCGAAGCCTTGCGCGTGGCCGGGCAGATGACTGGGCCAGAATTACTTGAGCGGCTGGAGCAGTTGACCGGCAGCACGGCGGCGGGCAAGCGGTTATTAGTGCGCTTGCGTCATAGTGCAGAAGTGAAGGTGGAAAGTGCGGGGGATGCACCGGTGTATCACTGGCTGGGTTGAATGGAGCCAGGCCGCAAGTTTGGCGGCAACACATGCATCGCTGGGCCAGCTGCGCTGGCCTTTCGCGACACAAGGCCGCTCCTACAGGGGACAGAGTCGCCCAAAGCACGCCGCTGACCTGTAGGAGCGGCCTTGCCGGGACGCCGGACCGGTCGGAAAGGGTCGCAAAGCGACCCCAGGATTTATGCAACGCCGCAGACCGCAGCTCAATACATCAAGGCAAACAGCTTGCGCCGGTACGCGGTAACCAGCGGATGCTCATTGCCGAGCAGCTCGAACACCTGCAGCAGCGCCTTGTGCGGCAAGCCGTTTTCATAGCCGCGATTACGCTGGAACAGCTTCAACAACCCATCCAGAGCCGCCTCATACTGCTGGCGCGCCAACTGCTGAATGCACAGCTGATAAGCCGCTTCGTCGTCCTCAGGGTTCTGCGCCAGGCGGCTCTTCAGCTCGGCGGCTTCCGGCAGGCTGGCGGCCTGGCGCAGGAAGGTCAGCTGCGCCTTGGCGCCGGCCAGGGCAGCCTTGTGCTCGTCGCTCTTGACCGCACCCAGCACGGCTTCAGCCTCACTCAGCTCGCCACGCTCGGCCAGGCAACGGCCATACAGGATCAGCGCCTCGGCATTGCTGTTGTCTTCGCCCAGCAACAGCTTGAGGGTCGCTTCGGCATCGGCAAAGCGGCTTTCGGCAAACAGCGCCTTGGCTTCTTCCAGTGGCGAGGCAGTCGGCGCGGCAGGCATCTGCACGTGCGGCTCGAGCAGGGCACGAATCGCCGATTCGGGCTGCGCACCGGCAAAGCCGTCAACCGGCTGACCGTCCTTGAACAGCACCACGGTCGGCAGGCTGCGGATACCGAATTGGGCAACTACTTGCTGCTCGACGTCGCAGTTGATCTTGGCCAGCAACAGCTCGCCCTGATAACCCTCGGCGATCTTCGCCAGCAATGGCATCAGCGCCTTGCACGGCGCACACCACTCGGCCCAGAAGTCCACCAGTACCGGCTTGTGGAAGGAGTTCTCGATGACCAACTGCTGGAAGTTGGCGTCGGTGGCATCGAAAATGTACGGCAGGGCGTTGGTATCGGGGGCTAGGCTCATCGCAACTCTCGCAAATCTTTGAATGACACCACTATAAAGGCTCGCGGCTGGCGTGGTACAGGCTGACCCGGCGGAATTCGTGTGGCTCGGCCAGGTCGGGCAGGGTCAGGGCTTCGAGCACGCCCAACTGACGGTACAGCGGGTGACTGAAGTCGCGCACCCGCGAGTCGGCCACCAGCACCTGGCGGCCGCGGCTGAGAAAGCCATCGAGCAGCGGCAGGTTGGCCGGGTCGTAGAGCACGTCAGCTACCAGAATCAGGTCGAAGCGGTCCGCCTCGGCGAAAAAATCACTGCTGTAGCCGAGCTCGACCTGGTTCAGCGCAGCATTGGCCCGGCAGGCCGCCAAGGCCAGCGGATCAAGGTCACAGGCAACCACTTCGACAGCACCCGCCTGCGCTGCGGCGATTCCGGCAATGCCGGAGCCTGCGCCAAAGTCGAGCACGCGCTTGCCCTCGACCCACTGTGGATTGGCCGCCAGGTAGCGGGCCATGGCCAGGCCGCTGGCCCAGCAGAAGCTCCAGTACGGCGGCTCATCGAGGATGCGCTGGGTCTCTTCGCGGGTGAATGCGCGGTGCATGTTGTCGGCATCGAGCAGCCACAGTTTCAGCGCGCACGCCGGCAGCGCAGTGGCAACCAGCTGCGCTTCGCCGATCAGGCCGCTGAGCGCCTGCTGCAACTGCACTGGCGCCATTTACGGGGCTTTCTCGAAGCGCAGCGGGCCAGTCGCCTGGCTGGTGGCCTGGGCAATGCGCTGTGGCGGCAGGTGCATGATCAACTGGCCTGAGCGGCTGGCGCGACCGCGCAACTCGACGCGGGCACCGGCCGGGAATGCTTCCGGGTTGAAGCGCAGTTGGTAGGGCAGGTCCTGACCGGTACCGGTCAGGGTGCTGCTGGCCAGCAGCCGCTGCGGGCGATCACGTTCGTCGATCACCAGCAATGCCAGCTCGACCTCGGCACCCGCCGGTATGTCCTGCAGGCTGCCGCTGATCTCCCGTTGATAAGCCGGCAGTGGGCCCAGCGCCGGGGCCTTTTTCACCGCTTTCGGCGCCGGCGTTGCGGGCACCGGTTGGTTTTTAGGTTTATCGCTGCTGCAGGCCGTCATCAGGCCAGCGAGGCAGAGCACGACGAGCGCTCGAAAGTGCATGGAGAAGTCCTTCAGGGGCAGATTTGAGTGGATGGTAACCCCTTTGGCTTGTCTTGCCAGTCGGATGCGCTACCATGGCCCTCCCTTTTTTTTGTTGCCTGCCACCATGCACTGTCCCTTTTGCGGTGCCAACGACACCAAGGTCATCGATTCGCGCCTGGTCGCCGAGGGCGAACAAGTGCGTCGCCGGCGCGAATGCGTCGCCTGCGGCGAGCGCTTCACCACCTTCGAAACCGCCGAACTGGTACTGCCGCGGCTGATCAAGCAAGACGGCACCCGCCAGCCATTCGACGAAGACAAGCTGCGCGCCGGCATGCAGCGCGCGCTGGAAAAACGCCCGGTCAGTGTCGAGCGCCTGGAAGCTGCGCTGGCGCAGATCAAGCACAAGCTGCGCGCCACCGGCGAGCGCGAGGTCAAGTCGCTGGTGGTCGGTGAGCTGGTCATGGAGGCGCTGCGTCAACTCGACGAAGTCGCCTATATTCGGTTTGCCTCGGTCTACCGACGTTTCCAGGACCTTGACGAATTCCGCGAAGAAATTGACCGCCTGGCGCGCCAGCCAGGCAAAGAGTAAGCATGCCCAGCCTGACCGCAATTCTCGACGCCCATTACATGGCCCTGGCCGTGCAACTGGCCCGCAAAGGCCAGTACAGCACCCATCCCAACCCGCGCGTTGGCTGCGTCATCGTGCGTGATGGCGAGGTGGTCGGCGAGGGCTGGCATGTGCGCGCCGGCGAGCCGCACGCCGAAGTGCATGCCCTGCGCCAGGCCGGCGAGCGCGCCCAGGGTGCCTGCGCCTATGTCACGCTTGAGCCGTGCAGCCACCATGGGCGCACCCCGCCGTGTGCCGAAGCGTTGGTCAAAGCCGGTGTGGCCCGGGTGGTCGCAGCGATGCAGGACCCTAACCCGCAAGTCGCCGGGCAGGGCCTACGGCGCCTGGCCGAAGCCGGTATCGAGGTTGCCAGTGGCGTGCTCGAGCAAGAAGCGCGCGCGCTCAACCCCGGTTTCTTGAAACGCATGGAGCACGGCCTGCCGTTCGTCCGCGCCAAACTGGCGATGAGCCTGGACGGACGCACCGCCATGGCCAGTGGTGAAAGCCAGTGGATTACCGGCCCGGCCGCTCGTGCAGCGGTGCAACGCCTGCGCGCGCGCTCCAGCGTGGTGCTGACCAGCGCCAGCAGTGTGCTGGCCGACAATGCACGGATGACCGTGCGCGGCGCCGAGCTGGGCCTGGACCCTGATACCACCGCCCTGGCCTTGTCACGGCCACCGCTGCGGGTGCTGATCGACAGCCGCCTGCGCCTGCCGCTGACTGCGCCTTTGTTCCAGGCTGGGCCGGTACTGGTAGTCACCGGCGCCGCCGCTGACCCACGCTACGCCGAGGCTGGCCATGAACTGCTGCAGCTGCCCGGCGCCGATGGGCGGGTGGATCTGCCCGGCCTGCTCAGCGCCCTGGCGGCGCGCGGGGTCAACGAGATTCTGCTCGAGGCGGGCGCCGGCCTGGTCGGCGCCTTTGCTCAGCTTGGTCTGATCGACGAATACCAATTGTTTGTCGCCGGCACCATCCTCGGCTCCCAGGCACGGCCACTGCTGGACTGGCCGCTGACGAAGATGAGCGAAGCGCCGCGACTGAAAATCACCGAAATGCGCGCGGTGGGCGATGACTGGCGAATCACGGCCATCCCCCAACCGGCCGCCGGCGTATAATGCGCGGCTGGCCCAACGCCGCCCAGTTTCCGAGGAGAACCCAATGTTCACCGGCATCATCGAATCGATCGGCACCATCCGCAGCCTGACTCCCAAGGGCGGCGACGTGCGCGTCTACGTCCAGACCGGCAAGCTCGACCTGGGTGACGTCAAACTGGGCGACAGCATTGCCGTCAATGGCGTCTGCCTGACTGCGGTGGAACTGCCTGGCGACGGCTTCTGGGCCGACGTCAGCCGCGAAACCCTCGACTGCACCGCATTCAATGATTTGAAAAGCGGCAGCCCGGTCAACCTGGAAAAAGCTCTGACCCCGACCACCCGCCTGGGCGGCCACCTGGTCAGCGGCCACGTCGACGGCGTCGGCGAAATCATCTCCCGCAGCGATAACGCGCGTGCGATCCAGTTCCGCGTGCGCGCCCCCAAGGAGCTGGCCAAGTACATTGCCCACAAGGGCTCGATCACCGTCGACGGCACCAGCCTGACGGTCAATGAGGTCGATGGCGCCGAATTCGAGCTGACCATCGTGCCGCATACCCTGTCCGAAACCATCATGGCCGACTACCGCAGCGGGCGTCGGGTGAACCTTGAGGTCGACCTGCTGGCCCGTTACCTGGAGCGTCTGCTGCTGGGTGACAAGGCTGCCGAACCGAGCAAGGGCAGTAGCATCACCGAAAGCTTCCTGGCCGCCAACGGCTACCTGAAATCCTGATCGAGAAGGGGGTGCCGCGTGGCGCTCAACAGTATTGAAGAGCTGGTCGAAGACATCCGCCAAGGCAAGATGGTCATCCTCATGGATGACGAAGACCGCGAAAACGAAGGCGACATCATCATGGCCGCCGAGTGCTGCCAGCCCGAGCACATCAACTTCATGGCCAAGCACGCCCGTGGCCTGATCTGCATGCCGATGAGCCGCGAGCGCTGCGAAACCCTCAAGCTGCCGTTGATGGCGCCACGCAATGGTTCGGGCTTCGGCACCAAGTTCACCGTCTCGATCGAAGCCGCCGAAGGCGTCACCACCGGGATTTCCGCAGCTGACCGTGCGCGCACCGTGCAGGCCGCTGCGGCCAAGGATGCCAAGGCCGACGATATCGTCAGCCCTGGCCACATCTTCCCGCTGATGGCCCAGCCTGGCGGCACCCTGGCCCGCGCTGGCCACACCGAAGCTGCCTGTGACCTGGCGCGCATGGCCGGGTTCGAGCCGAGCGGGGTGATCTGCGAAGTGATGAACGACGACGGCACCATGTCGCGTCGCGCTGAGCTTGAAGTGTTCGCCGCCGAGCACGGCCTGAAGATCGGCACCATCGCCGACCTGATCCACTACCGCATGATCCACGAGCGTACCGTTCAGCGGGTCACCGAGCAGCCGCTGGACAGCGAACTGGGCCAGTTCAACCTCGTCACCTACCGTGATTCGGTCGAAGGCGATGTGCACATGGCACTGACCCTGGGCAAGATCTGCGCCGAAGAACCGACCCTGGTGCGGGTACACAACATGGACCCGCTGCGCGACCTGTTGATGGTCAAACAGCCCGGTCGCTGGAGCCTGCGCGCCGCCATGAGCGCCGTGGCAGAGGCCGGCAGCGGTGTGGTGCTGCTGCTCGGTCACCCGCTCGATGGCGACGTGGTGCTGGCGCATATCCGCGAAAGCGCCGGCGAAACCCAGGTCAAGACGCCGAGCACCTACAGCACGGTTGGCGCCGGTTCGCAGATCCTGCGCGACCTCGGTGTGCGCAAGATGCGCCTGATGAGCTCGCCGATGAAGTTCAATGCGATATCCGGATTCGATCTGGAAGTTGTAGAATACGTGCCCTCTGAGTGACACAGGCGCGCCAATCGCCCTGGCGCTCGTGTCCAAACCCTCCTGCAGGCCGCCTAGGGCGGCCTCGCTCTTTAAAATGAGAACACCGCAATGACCCTGAAGACCATCGAAGGTACCTTCATCGCCCCCAAAGGTCGCTATGCTTTGGTGGTTGGCCGCTTCAACAGCTTCGTCGTCGAAAGCCTGGTGAGCGGTGCCGTTGATGCGCTGGTACGCCATGGCGTCAGCGAAAGCGACATCACCATCATCCGTGCTCCTGGCGCCTTCGAAATCCCGCTGGTTGCACAGAAAGTCGCCCAGCAGGGCGCTTACGACGCGATCATCGCCTTGGGCGCCGTGATCCGTGGTGGTACTCCGCACTTCGAATACGTTGCCGGCGAATGCACCAAGGGCCTGGCCCAGGTGTCGATGGAGTTCGGTGTTCCAGTCGCATTCGGCGTACTGACCGTCGACTCGATCGAGCAGGCCATCGAACGTTCCGGCACCAAAGCCGGCAACAAAGGCGCTGAAGCTGCCCTGTCCGCTCTGGAAATGGTCAGCCTGCTGGCGCAGTTGGAGGCCAAGTGATTAGCGACGAAAGCGATCGTTTCAACCCGCGCGATCCAAAACCTGCGGATGCTGGCAAACCATCGAAAAGCGCCAAGCGTCGCGAAGCACGCAAGCTCGCGACCCAGGCGCTGTATCAGTGGCACATGGCCAAGCAATCGCTGAACGAAATCGAGGCGCAGTTCCGCGTCGACAACGATTTCTCCGACATCGACGGCGCTTATTTCCGCGAGATCCTGCACGGGGTCCCGGCGAAGAAAGACGACATCGATGCCGCGCTCAAGCCTTGCCTGGACACCCCGCTGGAAGAGCTCGACCCGGTTGAACTGGCGGTTCTGCGCCTGTCCACCTGGGAGTTCCTGATGCGCGTTGACGTGCCTTACCGGGTCGTGATCAACGAAGGCGTCGAGCTGGCCAAGATCTTCGGCGCCACCGACGGCCACAAGTTCGTCAACGGTGTACTCGACAAGCTGGCCCCGCTGGTCCGTGAAGCGGAAGTCAAGGCGTTCAAGCGCTGATCGCGGCGCTGACCAGCCATGGGTGAGTTTGAGCTGATCCGTCATTACTTCGCCGCCGCGCCCTGTGCGCAGGGCGGCGCAGGTGTTGCGTTGGGGATTGGCGACGACTGTGCCCTGCTTGACCTGCCGGCTGCCGCGCAACTGGCGGTGTCTACCGATACCTTGGTCGCCGGCGTGCATTTTCCGCACGCCTGCGACCCCTCGCTATTGGGCCAGCGCTCGCTGGCCGTAGCGGCCAGTGACCTGGCAGCCATGGGCGCCACGCCCGTCGGCTTTACCCTGGCGCTGACCTTGCCCGAGGTCAGCGAGCAGTGGCTCAAGGCGTATGCCGAAGGCCTCGATCGCATGGCCCGGCATTGCCGCCTGAGCCTGATCGGCGGCGACACCACCCGTGGCCCATTGAGTATCACCATGACTGTGTTTGGCCAGGTTGCGGCCGGGCAGGCCCTGCTGCGCTCGGGCGCACAGGTCGGTGACGTGCTCTGTGTGGGCGGCGAACTGGGCAATGCCGCCGGCGCCTTGCCGCTGGTGCTGGGCGAGCGTGAAGCGGCAGCCGAGATCAGTGCGCCGCTGCTGGCGCAGTACTGGTCACCTTCGCCGCAGTTTGCCTTGGGCCAGGCCCTGCGCGGCAAGGCCACGGCGGCGCTGGATATCTCCGATGGCTTGTTGGCCGACTGCGGCCATATCGCCAAAGCGTCCCGGCTGGCGCTCGAGGTGAACCTGGCCCAGGTGCCAGTGTCACCTGCTCTAGTGGCTTTTTCAGGGCCAGCGGCAGCGCGCCAGGCGGCGCTGACCGGTGGCGACGATTATGTCCTGGTGTTCACCTTGCCCGCGCAGCAGCTGCCCGCGCTGCGCGACGCTGGCCTGGCGGTGCATGTCATCGGCCGGGCAGTTGCCGGCGAGGGCGTGATTCTGCGCGACGAATACGGCCAGGACATCACCCCGCGACAACGCGGCTATCAACATTTTAGGGAGACACCGTGACCGACCACCCCAATCAGGTGCCTGCGGAGTTCGTTCCGCCTTCGGTCTGGCGCAACCCGTGGCACTTCATCGCCTTTGGTTTCGGGTCAGGCACCTTGCCCAAGGCCCCCGGCACCTGGGGCTCGCTGGTAGCGCTGCCGTTCATTCCGCTGTGGCAGATGTTGCCCGACTGGGGCTATTGGCTGCTGCTGGGTGTGACCATGCTGTTCGGCTTCTGGCTGTGCGGCAAGGTCGCGACCGACTTGCGCGTTCACGACCATGAAGGCATTGTCTGGGACGAAATGGTCGGCATGTGGATCACCCTCTGGCTGGTGCCTGAGGGCTGGCAGTGGTTGCTGGCCGGGTTCCTCATGTTCCGCTTCTTCGACATCCTCAAGCCGTGGCCGATTCGCTGGATCGACAAACACGTGCATGGCGGGTTCGGGATCATGCTCGACGATATCCTCGCTGGTGTATTCGCCTGGCTGAGCATGCAGGTTCTGGTCTGGGCAGTTGCCTGATACGGGAGTGGCAGATGGGTTTACGGACGACGGTGCTGATGTTGCTGATGCTGCTTGGCGGCGCTGTCGCCAACGCCAGCGACAAGCCTCAGCCTGGGCAGATCCATCTGGTCAGTGAAGACTGGCTCGACTATACCAACGCCGATGGCACAGGCCTGGCCTGGGATGTGTTGCGCAAGGTGTTCGAGCCCGCCGGGGTCAAGGTGTCCATCCAGAGCGCGCCATACAGCCGTGCCATTGGCCTGGTCAAACGTGGCGAGGCGGATGCCTGGGTTGGCTCCTACAAGCAGGAGAGCGACGACAACCTCTACCCGCGCTGGCATTTCGATGTCGATCATATCTACGCGCTGGGTCTGACCAGCAAGCCAGTGCCGACCCCCGCCAATATCGGCGACTATCGCCTGGCCTGGGTGCGCGGTTATGACTACGGCAGCTACCTACCGAACGTTCACCAGTTCAGGGAAATCCAGCGCCGCGAAGGGATTCTGCCGATGCTCGAGCATAACCGGGTCGACTTCTATGTCGATTCACTTACGGAAGTCGAATACGTCCAGGCTCAGGCGCCCAAACCGGACAACTTTCGCCGCACTCATGTAGCCGAACTGCCGCTCTATCTCGCCTTTACTCACAATGAGCAAGGCAAGGCGCTGAGTGAGCTGTTTGACCAACGCATGCAGCAACTGGTGCGCAGCGGCGAGTTGGAACCCATCTTCAAGAAATGGCAGCAGCCGTATCCGTTCAATGCCGACAGCCAGCCTCGCTGAGCATATCCTCGCTAAGCATCGAACCTTTCGATCTTAACCGACGGTATTCACCGTGCGCACGCTCGTCAGCCTGCTGATACAATCGGCCCACGTGAAATTCCAAGTTACTAATCAGGAGCACAACGTGCCCGTCGTCTTTGTTGCCGCCTCGAAACTTCCGACTCCTTTTGCGACCTTCACCATGCATGGCTTTCTTGACGAAGCCACGGGCCGCGAGCACGTCGTGCTCAGCCTGGGTGATATCGCTGATGGCGAGCCGGTGCTGGGGCGTCTGCACTCCGAGTGCCTGACTGGTGATGCGCTGTTCAGCCAGCGCTGCGACTGTGGTTCGCAGCTTGAAGCTGCGCTGCAGGCGATTGCCCGCGAAGGCCGCGGCGTGCTGTTGTACCTGCGTCAGGAAGGCCGCGGTATCGGCCTGTTGAACAAGATTCGCGCCTACGAACTGCAGGATGGCGGCGCCGACACGGTCGAGGCCAACGAGCGCCTGGGCTTTGCCGCCGACCAGCGCGACTACGCCATGTGCCTGCCGATGCTCGAGCACCTGGGCGTCAAGTCGCTGCGCCTGATGACCAACAACCCGCGCAAGGTCAAAGCGCTGACTGCTATGGCCATCAACGTTGCCGAGCGCGTGCCGCTGCACACCGGCCACAACCCGCACAACAGCCATTACCTGGCGACCAAGGCCGGCAAGCTTGGCCACATGATGGGCACCGAGCACCAGGGTGAGGTGCCGCAGGCGTGACCCGCAGCGAGGTCAAGCGACGGTTGGCCCTGGCCTGGTGGCAGTATCTGGCCCTGGGCTTGCTGCCGCTGCCGATCATGGCCTGGGCATTTGGCGGCGGCGACGGCCTGATCCCGGTACTGGCGATGCCGCTGTTCATTGCCGGCGCTGCGACCATGTTTCTCAGCCTTGCTCGCTTTGCCGCGTACAAGCGCGCGTTGATCCACACCAGCAAGGTGCTCGGCAGCGTCGAAGAGCCCGCGGCCTGGATCGAGCTGGCGCGGGTCCGCCGCCTGGCCATGCTGTACGCCTGCATTCCTGCCTGGGTCGCCGCACTGTCGGTGCTGGTCGGGCTTGAGGCAGTCCCTCAGGTGCTGCTGGCCTTGTCCACCGTGGTTATCCTGTACCTCTATCGCATCCCGCGTCAGCTCGGCTGATGCGGCTGCTCTGCTGCCTGCTGCTGATGCTCGGCAGCGCCGTTGCCGCCGAGCCACTGCGGGTGGTCAGCCTGGCGCCGTCGATGAGCGAAATCATGCTCGAACTGCAGGCCGATGACCTGCTGGTGGGCGTGCTCGACGGCGGCGAGCGGCCAGCGGCGCTGCGTCAGCTGCCCTCGGTGGGTCGCCAGGGCCAACTGGATATGGAGCGCCTGCTCAGCCTGCGGCCGGATTTGCTGCTGTTGTGGCCCGGCGCCGTTGCCCCCGCCCAGCGCGAGCAACTACGCCGGCTGGGCATCGCCACCTACGATGGTGAAGTGGCCACGCTCGAGCAGTTGCTCAGCCACATCGAAGCGATCGCCAGCCGTATCGGCCGGGCCGAACACGGCCAGCGTTACGCAGCGGGCTTGCGCCAGCGCCTGCAAGACCTGCGGCAACGCTACCATCGCGAGCAGCCGCTGACGGTGTTCTACCAAGTCTGGGACAAGCCGCTGTATACCTTGGGCGGCAAACAGATCGTCAGCGATGCGCTGAGTGTATGTGGCGCGCGCAACGTGTTCGCCGACCTGCCGCAGCCGGCGCCGTTGGTGAGTGTGGAGTCGGTGCTGGCGCGAAACCCGGATGTGATTGTCGCCGGCGACCAGGCCCAGCTGGCGACCTGGCGGGCCTGGCCGCAGCTCAAGGCCACGGCTGGCGGTCACCTGCTGGTGTTGCCGGATAACGGTTTGGAGCGCCCAAGCGGGCAGATGATCGAAGCGACCGCCAAGCTGTGCGCCTTGCTCGACGCTACAACGCCGGCGTCCAGGTCACGCTGAACAGCCAGCGGCGGCCTTCTTCGCGGTAGGCGTAGGCACTGTTGTCGTAGCTGTAGAGCGCGCGGCTGTAGCCTTTGTCGAGCAGGTTATCCAGCTTCAGCTCCAGCTTCAGTTCATCATTCGCGGCCCAGCTACTGCGCAGGCCGAGCAAGCCGTAACCGGCCAATCTGTTGCGGTTGGCTTCGTCATCAAAGCTGCTGCTGACAGCTTGCCAGCTGGCGCCCACGCCGAAACGCTCGAACTGGCGGTCCAGATCCAGGCTCAGCGTGCGGCGCGCGCGGCGGGCGAGGGTGTGGCCGCTGTCGCGGTCTCGCGGATCGATCATGGCCAGGCCAAGTTGGCTGTGCCAGGCACCCCACGTCTGGCTGAGGGCGAGCTCGCCACCGTTGATCCGCGCGCTGGCGACGTTGCGCGGGATCGAGCCTTCACCAAAGATGATCGCATCGCTCAATTCGGTGCGGTACAGCGAAGCCTCCAACTGGCTGTCGCTGCCGAGCTGGCTGCGCCACTGCAGCTCGACTGTCCTGGAGTGTTCAGGCTTGAGGTCGGGATTGCTGTACGACGGGTAATACAGGTCATTGAAGGTCGGCGCACGGAAACCTTCGCTGTATGACAGCAGCACATCGTTGGCGTGATTGACCGGTAACGTCAGGCTGGCGCTCCAGGTGGTCTGGCCGCCGAACTGCTGGTTCTGATCACGGCGCACGCCAAGCTCGCTGGAGAAGTGCTCGCCCTGGTAGCGATGCTGCACAAACGCCGCGCGATTCCAGCGGCTGTCCTGATCCAGCTCGGTGTCGGCGTGCACGCGGTCCTGATACCAGTCACCCCCCAACAGCAACGCGTGCTGCTCGTTAAGGGTCAGGTCGTTCTGCCAGGTCACTTGGTCGCGGTAGGTGTTGAACACAAAGCGCTCGTCGCTGAACTTGTCGCGTTTGTCATCGCGGTTCTCGCTGTGTGCCAGCTCCAGGCGCGAATGCCAGGCATCGCTCAGCTGTGCAGCGAAATAGCTGCCCATGCTGCTGACGTTGAAGTCGGTGTAGGGCTGCTGGCCGAAGGTCTGGCCGCTGGCGAAGTCATAGCGGCCGAACGGGTTGTCGTATTCACTGCGGCCTTGGCTGTCGAGCAAGTTCAGGCCCGCCTCGAAGCGCTCGTTGAAGGTGTGGCTGAGGCTCAGGTTGAGCGAGCGGTTGCGATAGGCATCATGGTCGCCATCGCTGGCAAGCGAAGGCCCGGTCGAGTCGATGCCGGCGGTTTCGTCGAGGCTGGCACCGAGGTTGAAACGGGTCGCGTCGCTGCCGCCAGACACGCCCAGGCTGCGCTGCCAGGTCTGGTTGCTGCCGGCGGCAACGCGCAGGCGTGGCTGCAGGCCGGGGCCGCTGCTGCGGCGGGTGAAGATCTGAATCACCCCGCCGATGGCATCGCTGCCGTACACCGCCGAACGCGAGCCCCGCAGTACTTCGATGCGCTCGATCTGATCGATGTCGAGAAACTGCAGGCCGCTGTCGCCGGAGGTGGCATTGGCAATGCGCACGCCATCGACCAGGACCAGGCTCTGGGCGGCCTTGGTGCCACGGATGAATATTCCCGGCAGGCTGCCGCGTCCGCCGGTAGGGGCAACCTGCACGCCGGGCACGCGGGTCAGCAGGTCAGTGACGCTGGAGGGTTGCAGGCGGTCGATGTCGCTGCGAGTGAACACGGTATTGGCGGCGGCGGTGCTGGTGCGCGATTCGACCTGGCGGCTGGCGCTGATCAGGACGTCGGGGAGCTTCAGGGCGTCATCGCGGCTGGGTTCGGCGGCGAGCAGGGTGCTGGGGAGGCAGAGTAGGGTGGCCAAGGGGGCGAGTTTCATGACGGTTCCGTACGGCATTTTGGGGCCGCTCCGCGGCCTTCGCGGGCAAGCCCGCTCCCACAAGATTTAGCAGCGCCGCCGAACCCTGTGGGAGCGGGCTTGCCCGCGAAGGGCCGCAGAGCGGCCCCCAGCAATCACAAGCCGAGCTTGGCCATCCGTGCCCGCACCGAGGCTTCGATGCCAGCCGCGTCGAGGCCGCACTCAGCCAGCATCTGCGCAGGCTTGGCGTGCTCGACATAGGTATCTGGCAGCCCCAAGTGCAGCAACTGCTTGAGCACCGCCTCGCGGCTGAGGAATTCGCCAACCGCAGCGCCAGCGCCGCCCATGATGGCGTTTTCTTCGATGGTCACTAGCAACTCGTGGTTGGCCGCCAGCTCCAGCACCAGAGCCTCGTCCAGTGGTTTGACGAAACGCATGTCGACTACGGTCGCATCGAGCTTTTCAGCCACTTGCAGGGCTTCGCTCAGTTGCACGCCGAACACCAGCAGGGCGACGGTCTTGCCCTGGCGGCGAACCACGCCTTTACCGATCTCGATCGGGTCGAGGTCGGCACTGATCGGCGTATTCGGGCCGGTCCCGCGTGGATAACGCACGGCGGCCGGGCCGTTGTAACGGTGGCCGGTGCTGAGCATCTTGCGCAGCTCGTTCTCGTCGCTCGGGGTCATCACCAGCATGCCGGGAATGCAGCGCAGGTACGACAGATCGTAAGCGCCAGCATGGGTCGGGCCGTCTTCGCCAACCAGGCCGGCGCGGTCGATGGCGAACAGCACATCGAGGTTTTGCACGGCCACGTCGTGGATCAGCTGATCGTAGCCACGCTGGAGGAACGTCGAGTAGATCGCCACCACCGGCTTAGCGCCTTCACAGGCCATACCGGCAGCCAGCGTCACCGCGTGCTGTTCGGCGATAGCGACGTCGAAATAGCGCTCGGGGTAACGCTCGCTGAAAGCGACCAGGTCGGAGCCTTCTTTCATCGCCGGGGTGATACCCACCAGGCGCGGGTCGGCAGCCGCCATGTCGCACAGCCACTGGCCGAACACTGCCGAGTACTTCGGCCCGCTGGCTTGCTGCGGCACCACTGGCTTGTCGGCGGGTTCGAGCTTGGTGATGGCGTGATAGACGATCGGGTCGACTTCGGCCGGGGCGAAACCCTTGCCCTTCTTGGTCACCACGTGCAGGAACTGTGGGCCCTTGAGGTCACGCATGTTGCGCAAAGTGGCGATCAGGGTCGGCAGGTCGTGGCCATCGATCGGGCCGATGTAGTTCCAACCGAGCTCTTCGAACAGGGTGCCGGGGACCAGCATGCCCTTGGCGTACTCTTCGGTACGGCGGGCGATTTCCCAGGCGCCAGGCAGGCGCGAGAGGACCTTCTTGCTGCCTTCGCGCATGCTCGCATAGGTGCGGCTGGAGAGGATCTTGGCCAGGTAGTTGGACAAGCCACCAACGTTGCGCGAGATCGACATGTCGTTGTCGTTGAGGATCACCAGCATGTCGGCGTTGACTTCCTGGGCGTGGTTCAACGCCTCGAAGGCCATGCCGGCGGTCAGCGCGCCGTCACCGATCACCGCAATCGACTTGCGCGCGCTGTTTTGCAGGCGGGCAGCGATGGCCATGCCCAGCGCAGCGCTGATCGAGGTGCTGGAATGGCCGACGCCAAAGGTGTCGTACTCGCTCTCGGAGCGACGCGGGAAGGCGGCGATGCCGTCCTTCTGGCGCAGGCTGAGCATGCGCTGGCGACGGCCAGTGAGGATCTTGTGCGGGTAGGCCTGGTGGCCGACGTCCCAGACCAGACGATCATCGGGGGTATCGAACACATAGTGCAGGGCTACGGTCAGTTCGATCACACCGAGGCCGGCACCAAAGTGCCCGCCGGTCTGGCCTACGGTATAGAGCAACTCCTGGCGCAACTCGTCGGCCAGGTTCTCCAGGTCGGCTTCGGCCAGCCGGCGCAGGCCGGCGGGCGTGTCGGCGCGGTCCAGCAGCGGAGTGGCCGGGCGTTCGCGGGGGATCTCTTGAAACGTCGTGGGCATCAGGCGAGTCGTTATAGGTTTGAAGACCCGGCAGTTTACCCCATTGTTCGGCAAACTGCCCATTCACTCAGGTTCACCGCCGCGCTGCCAATGCAACGCGAGCGGGTACCGGCAGTACCGTCAGTGGCGGCGCTCGACGATATAGCGGGCCAGCGCACGCAGGGGTTCGGCGTGCTCGCCAAAGCCGCTCAGCGCCGCCAGGGCCTGGTCACGCAGTTCGCCGGCATAGGCCTTGGCCGCGTCCAGTCCCAGCAGGGCCGGGTACGTTGGTTTGTCACGGGCTATGTCAGCACCCTGGCGTTTGCCCAGGGTCGCGGTATCGCTCTCGACATCGAGAATGTCGTCCTGTACCTGGAAGGCCAGGCCGACCGCGCGGGCATACACCTGCAGCGCATCCAGCTGCGCTTGATCGGCGCGGGCGCTGGCCAGGGCGCCAAGGCGTACGCTGGCTTCGATCAAAGCACCGGTTTTGTGCCGGTGCATGTATTCCAGCGCCTGCTGATCCAGTTTGACCCCAACCGAGCCGAGGTCGATGGCCTGGCCGCCGACCATGCCGGCAGGGCCGGCAGCGTTGGCCAGGGTTTGCACCATGGCCAGGCGGATCGAGTCGGCTTGCGGGCTCAGGCCTGGGTCGAGCAGGGCGGTGAAGGCCAGGCTCTGCAGACCATCACCGGCGAGAATCGCACAGGCTTCGTCAAACGCCTTGTGGGTGGTCGGCTGACCGCGGCGCAGGTCGTCATCGTCCATCGCCGGCAGGTCATCATGAACCAGCGAGTAAGCGTGGATCAGCTCGACCGCACAGGCTGCGCCGTTGGCTTGCTCGGCCGGCGTGCCGAAGGCTTCGCAGGCGGCATAGGCAAGCAGTGGGCGCACGCGCTTGCCGCCGTTCATCACGCTGTAGCGCATGGCGGCATACAGGCGTTGCAGTTGTTCGGCAGGTGCTTGCAGCAGCGGCTCTAGGGCCGCGTCGACGCGGGCCTGGCAGCTGGCCTGATAGGCTTTGATCATGCTTCGGGCTCGGCGTCGAACGGTTGCGCGGCGAGTTCGCCGTCGCGCTCGAGCAGAATCTGCACCTTTTGCTCGGCCTGGGCGAGCGCGCCCTGGCAGTCACGGGTCAGGGCGATGCCTTGCTCGAAGGCGGCCAGCGACTCTTCCAGCGACAGTTCACCGTTCTCCAGTCGCTCGACCAGGGTTTGCAGGTCGGCGAGGGATTGCTCGAAATCGATGGAGGTTTTTTTGCGGGCCATGGCGACGGTCTCGGTGGCGATCTTAACGGCGCGACACTAGCAGAGGCGGGCATGCGGAGCAAATTGGACGGGGTTGAGCAGGTAGTGGTTTTCGAGGTCTTTGGACTGTTCCAGATTGCCGGGGGCGCGATGCGCCCCTTTCGCGACACGAGGCCGCTCCTACAGTGACCGCGTACCAGCGGCTTGCATGGTCCCCGTAGGAGCGGCCTTGTGTCGCGAAAGGGCTGCAAAGCAGCCCCGGCATACTCGAACCGAAACAAATCCTGTCGCATTTTGTAGCATTTACCGCGGCAAACCCATCTTGCGTTTTACAGACTCGTCCGATTGTCCCCCCCAGCCCCCTCTGACATAATCCCGCGCGCTCTATTCCGGTGCTTTACCGCCCCTCTCTCCACATCACGTAACGGACTACGTTGTGAGCTTCCTTTCGATCGAATTCGGCCTCTGCTTCACGCTGTTCTTCCTGCTCTACTGGAGCCTGTGCTGGAGCCTGCGTCTGCAGAACGCACTGCTGTTGGCGGCGAGCTATGGCCTGGTGGCCAGCTTCAGCCTGCAGTCGCTGTATATCCTGCTCGGTTACAGCGTGCTGGTGTACGCGCTGGGGCTGCTTGCGGCGCGCTATCCCGGGCGCTGGTTCATCAGCGGCTTGCTGCTGACGTTGGTGCTGGGCTGCTTCTATCTGTTCAAGTATCAGGAGTTCTTCGTCAGCGGCGCACAAAACGCCCTGGCTGCGCTGGGCCTTGATCTGTCGTTGCCCATCGTCGAACTGCTGGTGCCGATCGGGCTGTCGTTCTATGCCTTTCACTCGGTCAGTTACCTGGTCTCGATCAACCGCCGCGAGCTGAGCCCGGCGGCGCCGTTGGACCTTGCCCTGTATCTGGCGTTTTTCCCAAGCCTGGTGGCCGGCCCGGTCAATCGGGCCCTGCACATGCTGCCGCAGATTCGCCCCGAGGCGATGCGCCAGGTGCTGGAGCCGCAACGGGCGCTGGGGCTGATCGCCATGGCGGTGGTCAAGCTGTTCTTCTTCAGCGCCTGGCTAGGCAGCGAGTGGGTCGATCCGGTGTTCGACACCCCGGGCAGTGCCAGCCCCGAGCAGGTGCTGCTGAGCGTGTATGGCTACAGCCTGCTGATCTACTTCAACTTCAGCGGCTACACCAATCTGGTCACTGGCATTGCCCTGCTGCTGGGCTTTCGCCTGCCGGACAACTTCGCGGCACCCTACGCCGCGCATAACCTCAAGGAGTTCTGGGGGCGCTGGCACATCAGCCTGTCGCGGTTCATTCGTGACTATGTGTATATCCCGTTGGGCGGCAACCGCCACGGCGCCTGGCGCGGCAACCTGAACATGTTGCTGGCCATGCTGGTGTCCGGCTTGTGGCACGGCGCCAGCGCCAACTTCCTGATCTGGGGCGCGCTGCACGGCATCGGCCTGGCCATCTACAAGCTGTTCGCACAATCGGCACCGGGCTTCGCCAAGGTACCGGGGGCAGGGCTGCTGGCGCGCCTGCTGACCTTCCACTACGTCGCCTTTGCCTGGATCTTCTTCCGCAGCCCGACCCTCGACGGCGCCCTGGAGATGCTGGCGGATATCGCCCAGGTCAGCCTGGCCGGGCTGAACTCGTCCGCTGGGCTGCTGATCCTCACCTGCGTGCTGTATGTGGCCGTTTATCCACAGGTGCTGAAGCTGCTCGAGCGCAGCCTGGCGGCCAGCCAACGCCTGCCATGGCAGTTGTACCCGGTGCCGTTGGCGCTGTTCGTGTCGTTGATCATCTTCGCCTCGCAGTCGGGCGTGCCGGGGTTCATCTATGCCAGCTTCTAATCCAGGGCAATTGCTGCGGGTGCAGCTGGACGCGGCCAAGGCGCTTTACGCGATCGTGGTGGTGATGGGCATCCTGTTCTGGCTCAACCAGGACTCGATCAAGCTCTACTGCCAACAAAAATATCACCAGAGCTGCGAGCTGCCGCTGGTTGGGCAAGCGCCGGCCTGGCGCTTCGGGGCCAGCCTGACCGCAGCGTTGGGCGAGGCGCGCGACAGTTTCATCGCCAGCCTAGAGGGCGACAAGCAGGTGGTCGCGGCGCCAGCCACAACCGTGCTGGCGCCGAGCATGCCGGTGGTGACAGTCGATCTCGAACAACCGCTGCCTGCGGCCAGGTCCGATGCCGTGCACAGGGTGGCCGAGCCTGGCGCAAGTGCGCCGCTGCCGGTTACCCAGCAGACGCCAGTGCCATTGACGCAAACCGGTAGCAGCGTGGTCCTGGCCGCCGGTGACCAGGTGTTTCTGGTCGGCGACTCGTTGATGCAAGGGGTCGCCCCTCATCTGGCCAACAGCCTGCGCAAGCGTTACCAGATCAACACCGTCAACCTCAGCCGGCAGAGCACTGGCCTGGCTTATCCGGGCTTTTTCAACTGGCCGCAAACCGTCGCCGACACCCTGGCGCGGGAGCCGAACATCCGCCTGATGGTAGTCTTCCTCGGCCCCAACGATCCCTGGGACATGCCGCAAGGCAAGGGCAAGCCGTTCCTGCGCTTCAAGTCAGCGGACTGGGAGCTGGCCTACCGTGCCCGGATCGACGCTATCCTCGAACAGGCCCGCGCGCGGAATGTGCAGGTAATCTGGGTCGGGCCACCGAACATGAACCAGCCGCGGTTATCTGCTGCAATGGCTTACCTGAGTGGCTTGTACCAACAACAGGCGGCGCTGTTCGGCCAGCACTTCGTGTCCGCCAACCCGTTTCTGGGTTACCCCGACGAGCAGTTCTCCTTCACCGTGCAAACGCCGGAAGGCAAGCGGGTCAAGGTGCGCTACGACGACGGTGTGCACTTCACCATTACCGGCCAGAAAATGATCGCTGCACAGGTACTGTCGCTGATCAGTTTTGCTGGCCTGACCGTTACAGGACACTAATATGCGCCCATGGCGTCACTTGCTGGGCCTGGCCCTGTTGATCGGCAGCATGCAAGGCTGCAGCGCGGGCGTAACCGCGCCGCCCCAGCCGCAGCCGGTCAAGCAGGCTAAAACGCCCAGCCCGACTCGGGACGGCAACGTCAGCCTGCTCGCGGGCAAGCTGCGCAACGCCGGCCGAGCGCCGGTGGCGATTGTCCAGCTGGGCGACTCCCATACCGCCGCCGACCTGTTCAGCGGCGAGCTGCGGCGGTTGCTGCAGGCGCGTTACGGTGACGGTGGCATTGGCCTGGTGCCGGCCACCGCCGTGCCCGGCATCCGCCATGACCGGGTGATCATCAACAGCGAGCCGCGGCAGTGGACGCTGGTGTCGGCGCGCAACCAGCAGAGCAGTCAGTTCCCGTTGGGTGGCTATCTGTCCATCCCGCAAGCGGCGCAGCCGGTGGTCACCCTCAAGGCGCGTGATGATGACCACCAGCGCTATCGCATCTCTGCGTTGTACCAGGCTGCCAGCAACAGTACGCTGGTGGCCAATGGCACGCAGCGGCGCATGCTCCCGGCCACCGCCGGCAAGTGGCAGTTGAGCCCGGCCTTCCCCAACCTCGGCTTGCCCGTGCAGATGAGCCTGCAGGCCAGCCAGGGCGTACTGCTCGGCGGCTGGTACATCCAGGGGCAGAAGAACAGCGGGGTGACCTTGTCGACGCTGGGCATAAACGGCGCCCGCCTGGAGGTGGTCGACAAGTGGCAGCCAGGCTGGCAAGACAGCCTCAAGGCGCTGCGGCCCGACCTGGTGATTCTCGCCTACGGCACCAATGAGGCGTTTGACGACACCCTCGATCTGGCGCTGTACCAGACGCAGCTGGACACCACCCTGACCCGCTTGCGCCAGGGTATGCCGCGCAGCGCGATCCTGCTGGTCGGCCCACCCGACTCGATCAAGCAGCGCAAGGCGCGCAGCTGTGCAGCACGCCAGCCGCAGCCATTGGCCGCAGTGGTGCGGATCCAGCGCCGGCTGGCGCAGAAGCACAAGGCGTTGTTCTGGGATTGGCAGGGTTACATGGGTGGGCCGTGCTCGATTGCAACGTGGCAGGCACAGGGGCTGGCGCGGGGTGATCTGGTGCACCTGACCGCAGATGGCTATCGCAAGAGTGCGGCGGGCTTGTATCAGTTTTTGAAAGGGCCGCTAGGCTTGCGCTAGCGCCATCAAGGCTAGCGCACGGCAAACCGGATATCCGGCTCGCCTAGCGCCAGTTGCGATCAGACGGCGACGGCTTCCAGCTGGGTCAGCGCCACGCGGTACTGGGCCAGCTCCTCGATGGTCAGCATCGGCATGCTGTTTTCACGCGCATACAGGGCCACCTGCTCGCCGCGGGCCATGCTGCCATCCGGGTTCATCAGTTCGCAGAGCACGCCGGCCGGCCGCAGACCGGCCAGGCGCGCCAAGTCGACCGTGCCTTCGGTGTGACCACGGCGGGTCAGCACGCCGCCGTTGCGCGCACGCAGCGGGAACACATGGCCCGGGCTGACGATATGACGCTGCTCGGCGCTCGAGCTCAGCGCCGCCTGAATGGTGGTGATCCGATCATGCGCAGAGACACCCGTGGTGATGCCCTCGGCCGCTTCGATGGTGACGGTGAAGCCGGTGCCATGGCGGGCCTGGTTGTTCTTCACCATCGGCGCCAGCTCGAGCGCGTCGACCGTGGCTTCGTCCAGGCACAGGCAGACGATACCGCTGCAATCGCGGATCATCATGGCCATGGTTTGCAGCGAGATGTTTTCGGCGGCGGCAATGATGTCCGCTTCGTCCTCGCGGTCATTGTCGTCGAGCAACAGGACCGGTCGGCCAGCCTGGAATGCAGCCAGTGCGGCGGCAACATTGGGGAATTGCTGTTGGTGCTTGGGTAACATGAAACGCTCCTCGTGAAAAATCGATGAACGTCTCGGGGCGAACAAAACGCGCGCGCAGGGGGACCTGATGGCCCCTGCCAAACGCCTTCTTTCATCCGGACTATGACCGTCGGCCCTGGAATCTCACCAGATCTGCTGTCCCCCGACCGGGTCGGGGCGCTCGCGGGCTCATCTTTCGATTTACCGCCGGTGGGGACTTGCACCCCGCCCTGAAGACCGGCTCAGCATACAGCACCGAGGCACCGGGCTGGCAAGCGCTGGTCTGCGACTTTCGGCGCAGACGGCAACTGCACCCGGGCGCAGGCGTTAGTTCGACTGGGTTTCCAGCAGGTGGGTGAGCGATGCCGGCAACATGGCGCCGTGGCCAAGGCCATCGAAGCGTTGGTAGGTCACCTGCAGGCCGTTGAGCTGACCGAGTTCGGCCGCCAGCTCGCGCATTGGCCGCTCGGCGTCCACCTGCTGCGGCGCCCGTGGGCTAGCGGGTTCGGCGCTGCCGCGCATCAGCAACAGAGTCGGTCGGGCCTGACCCAGGCGCTGCTGTAAGCCTTGTGCCTCGCGCACAATCGCGCCGTCGTGCCACCACAGCGAAGGGCTCGCGGCTGCATAGTGGCTGAACTCGCCTGGGCGGGTGAACAGTGCATGCAGGACTGCCAGGCCGCCATAGGAGTGGCCCCACAGCGTCTGCCGGTTGGCATCGATCGGCGCTACGCTGGCGACCAGCGGACGCATGCGCTGGCTGAGCAGGTCCAGAAACGCGTCAACGCCCCCGCTGGGCAGACCTGTCAGCGGGTCTAGCTGTTCGGCCTGACTTGCAACGGTAGGCGTGTAATCGAAGCTGCGCGCGTTTCGGTCAATGCGTTGCTCTCCCTGATAACCCACGGCGACCAGCAGTGGGGCTTGCCCATTGGCGAGCTTCTCCAACAGCCCCGGTTGCAGCACAGCCATCGCTGCATTGCCGTCGAGCATCCACAGCGCCGGGTAGCCGGCAGCCGGGGCCGGGCTGTTGGGTTGGCCGACCCACAATTGGTAATGGCGCTTGCCATCGTCGGAGTCCAGCTTGAAGGTGCTGAAGCGATAGGCCTGACTGTCGTTTTGCAGCCGGCTCGAATCGACCGCCTGCTCGCGCGCAGGTGGCGCTGCAAGCGTATGGCCAACGACGACGGGGCCGAACAGAAGGGTAATCAGCAGCGGGACGATTTTCATCATGGGCTACCTGCAAGGGATCGGCGGAATCGCGGGCATTAAAAAGCCGGCTTGTGGCCGGCTTCTCGGGGACGATCTTGGCTCATTTTTGGTAAGCCGCAACCGCCTTAAACGGTATGACCTCAAGGGCCATGAAAAAGAAGGCAGACGGCTGTGTCAGGCGTCGCCGAGCCCTCTGCAACGCGGCCTGGGCCGGTGTGGGGCGTAATGTGGGCCGAAGCATACTAGGGCTGGCAGCCGATGCCCAGCAAAAAATGGCACGAGGTATTTCAGGCGCTGGCCCGTTGGTTGAAATATGACCAGTGGAATACCCAGCCGATGATTTCCAGCCCTTGCTCCTGGCGTTGCTCGGCGGTGTAGCGCTCGACCGCGTAGTTACGCTGGTCATGGCTGTGCAGGCATAGGGTGTCGTCGTGCTCGAGGCTGAGACTGTGCACCTTGAGCTGGCCGTTGTGCAGCAGGGCGTAGGTCTGGCCGTCGACTACATGCGTGCTGCCGCGGTCGATGGCAATGATCGCGTCCCGCGGGATCATCGGCGCCATGTTGCCGGCGGGCATGAGCATGCAGATCGCTCGCTGAGGAAACACGCCGAGGGTTTCCAGGGATTGTGCCGGCAGGGTCAGGTGGCCCTGCATGTCAGGTGACAGCTGGTTGCCGTGCAGCCGGTAGAGGGAGATCCGCAGCAGCCGGCCGTCGAGGTCGAGCAGCGAGGTGGGTTGGTTCAATGCCTGCGTGCAGGCACCACTCTGGCGCAGGATGGCGCTGTGGTATTTGGGCCCTACGCCGTTCATCAGCCAGCGCCGGTGCACGCAGAACAGATCGGCCATTTCGTCCATGCGTGCCAGAGGCACACCGCGTTTGAACCAATTGTTGACGTGCTGGGGGGTAACGCAACGCTGGGCGGCGAAATCGGAAGGGGTCAGGTCGCATTCTTGCAGGAGTGCCTTGAGGCGGTCGCCGGATGTTGTCATGGGCGAAGTTTAGCGGGGGCAGAGCGGCAGGAAAATGAACTGAGGGTTTGATTTTGTTGTAGGAAAATTGGGGGTTTGTAGGACGTTTCCTAGGACTTGGGTGGTGCAGGTGGGCAGTGAGTTTGTTGTGGGATAGGCGATTCAGGTTATTTATGCGTCGCCTGGATTGGGGCTGCTCTGCGGCCCTTTCGCGACACAAGGCCGCTCCTACAGAGATCGTGGATATACGCGGTCCCGTAGGAGCGGCCTTGTGTCGCGAAAGGGCCGCAAAGCGGCCCCAATACACGGTCTGAACGGCAGCGCGCTCAGACTTGTTCGGCTCAGCCCTTGTAGGCAGCAACCGATTTGGTGATCGCTTCACGGGCGGCATCGGCGCCGGCCCAGCCTTCGATCTTGACCCATTTGCCCTTCTCGAGATCTTTGTAGTTCGCGAAGAAGTGCTCGATCTGCTGGATCAGCAGCGCTGGCAGGTCGGTGTACTCTTTGACGTCGACGTACAGCTGCGACAGCTTGTCGTGCGGGACAGCGATGACCTTGGCGTCGCCGCCGCCATCGTCGGTCATGTTCAGCACGCCGACCGGACGGGCGCGGATGACCGAGCCAGGCGCTACCGGGTACGGCGTCACGACCAGCACGTCAAGCGGATCACCGTCGTCGGCCAGGGTGTTGGGGATGAAGCCGTAGTTGGCCGGGTAGAACATCGGGGTGGCCATGAAACGGTCAACGAACAGGGTGTCGCTGTCCTTGTCGATCTCGTATTTGATCGGGGCGTGGTTAGCCGGGATTTCGATGGCGACGTAGATGTCGTTCGGCAGGTCTTTGCCAGCCGGAATCTTGCTGTAGCTCATTGGGCAGGGCCCCCGTGTCTGTTCAGAAAATTGGCGGCGATTATAGGCATATTCCGCCAGTGCACGCCACGCCCTGCCTGATGTGCGGCCAGCTCAGGGCTGACTGGCGCAATACTGCGGATCTTCGGCCTGCAGCCGGGTCAGCCGGGCCAGCGGGTCCTGCCGGTAGAACTGGACCAATTGCTGATAGACCTGCGGATACGCCTGTTGTAGCAGGTCAGGCCCACTAAAGAAGTATTCGCTGGTCACGGCGAAGAACTCTGCAGGATTCTCCGCGGCATACGGGTCAATGGCTGTCTCTGCATCCGGGTTGGCATCAAGCTGGCGGTTGAGGTCGTCGTAGGCGCTCTGCATTGCAGCCGACCAGTCGCCGACGTGCATGCCGTGGTGCAGCGGCGGCAGGCCATTGGCATCGCCATTGAGCATGTCGAGCTTGTGCGCCAGCTCGTGGATCACCAGGTTGTAGGCCTCCCAGCCGCCACCGGCGAGTACCCCGTCCATTGCCAGAATGACCGGTCCCTGTTGCCAGGCTTCGCCGCTATGCTCGCCGTCATAGACGTGCTCGACGCCGCTGGCATCGCGGTGGCGCTGGGGGCTTTTGAAGTCATCAGGGTAGAGGATGATCTCGTGAAAACCCTGGTACCAGTCAAGGTCACCCAGGTGCAGCAACGGCAGTTGCGCCTGGGCGGCGAGCAGCAGGCGCTGCTCGTCATCCAGTTCGACCCCGGGCAGGCAGGTCAGGTGTTTGGCATGCAAAAACAGCACGCAGGCCTCACGCAGCCAGCGATCTTCCTCGGCGGTTATGCCATCGAGCACCGGCAGGCGCTGGCGCACGGCCTGCCACAATGGCGCAGCGATCGGGTAGCGCGCCAGGGTGCGCCGGCGCCGCCAGGCGCGTAACGACCACATGTGCCGATCAGTGCGCCTTGGCCGCGCGACCGAAGCGGCCACGCAGCAGGCCGAGCAGCATAGGCACCAGCGACAGGACGATGATCACCACCACCATCAGCGACAGATGCTGCTTGATGAACGGCACGTTACCGAAGAAGTAGCCAAGGGTGACCAGACCGCCGACCCAGAGCAGCGAACCGACCACACTGAAGGTCAGGAAGCGCGGGTAGTGCATGTGCGCGATGCCAGCGACAAACGGCGCAAAGGTGCGCAGGATCGGCAGGAAGCGCGCCAGGGTCACGGTCTTGCCGCCATGCTTGTCGTAGAAGTCATGGGTCCGCTGCAGGTAGTCGCGGCGGAAGATCTTCGAGTTGGGCTTGTTGAACAAGCGCTCGCCGGCCGTGCGGCCGATCACGTAGTTGGTGCTGTCACCGAGGATCGCTGCGGCCATCAACAGGCCGGCCAGCAGCACAGGGTCCATGCCACCACCGGCCGCCACTGCACCGGCAATGAACAGCAGCGAGTCGCCCGGCAGGAATGGCATCACCACCAGCCCGGTTTCGCAGAAGATCACCGCGAAGAGAATGGCGTAGATCCACGGGCCGTAGTTGTTCACCAGCAGATCAAGGTAGGCATCGAGATGCAGGATAAGGTCAAGCGGGTTGAAATCCATGTACAGCACCTGTGTTCTTGACCCGCGACAACGGGCGCGCAAAGACGGAAATCGGCTACGCATGTGTGGCAATGGGTAAAATTTCACACATGTAAGAAGGGGATTATACGGACAAGCTCGGATCGTGCCCGTGGAGATTGTAGCGGCGGATTACCGGCCGGCGGCAAACGTGGCGGCGCTGGGGTCTGCAGCAGCGGCTGCACGCCGCTGCCACAGCGCGATCAATCCGAGTTGATCGGCAGGGTGTAGTTCTTGAACTCGGTGTCCTCTCGAAAGCCCATCGACTCGTAGGTTTTCATGGCGACCTGATTGTCGGTGCTGGTCGATACGCGCATGCGCACGGCGTTGGTCTCCTTGGCCATCTTCTTTGCTTCACGCATCAGGTGGTCGGCCACCAGCATGCGCCGGGCGTCTTCGGCGACATAGATGTCATTGAGGATCCACACCCGTTTCAGCGACAGCGACGAGAAGCTTGGATACAGCTGGCAGAAGCCCAGCAGCTTGCTGTCGTCGACATCGTCATCGGCGAAGGCCAGATAGATCACCGACTCCTCCAGGCGCAGGCGCTTTTCGAGAAAGCTGCGTGAGCTGTCCGGGTAGGGCAGTTGCCCGTAGTACTCGCGGTATTTGACGAACAATGGGTTGAGCAGGTCGAGATGTGCCAGGGTTGCCTTGATGATGCGCATGTACGGCCCTCAGAGTCCATTTAGGCAAACGACAGATTGCCGACAACGTTCGCGCCCATGCTGCCCCAAAGCAGGCGCGAAGCGCAATCCAGCCGCCATCGGTGATAACTACTGTTCGCCGAGTAAAAAGTTACCGCGTTTTGCGCCGGGTTCTGACGAGTCGAGGCTCAGTACCTCGGCTTCGTCCTTGAGGTTCACGCCCGACAGCTGGCGCCGACACGCCTCGCGCATCAGATACAGCAGGCGATGCGCGGCCATGCCGTAGCTCAACCCCTCTAAACGCACGTTGGAGATGCAGTTGCGATAAGCATCGGTCAGGCCGACCTTGGGCGCGAAGGTGAAGTACAGGCCCAGGCTGTCGGGCGAGCTCAGCCCCGGCCGTTCGCCGATCAGCATCACGGTCATGCGGGCACCGAGCAGTTGGCCGACCTCGTCGGCGACCGCGACGCGGCCTTGTTCGACCAGCACCACCGGCGCGCTGGTCCAGCCATCGGCCGCGGCCTGCTCTTCAAAGCGGCTGAGAAACGGCAGGGTGTGCCGATGCACCGCCAGTGCAGAAAGGCCATCGGCCACGACGATAGCCAGATCGACCCCGCCGGGGTTGGCCTTGACGTGCTCGCGCAGTTGTTCGACCGAGGCTTCATTCAACCGTCGACCCAGGTCAGGCCGCTGCAGGTACTGGTCGCGATCACTGGCGGCGCTGTGCAGCAGCAGGCTGTCGCGGCCGCGGTCGCTGAGCTGACTGCGCAGCCCAGCGTGGTCGAACGGCAGGTGCACGGCATCGCGGGCCTGGGCGTGGGCGAACTGAAAGTCCAGTTGGGCGCTGGTCGGCAGGCTGATGCCGCTGCGGCCCAGGGCAATCCGTGCTGGAGTCAGGCTGCGCAGGGCCAGCCAGGGGTTGTCGGTGGTTGGTGTGTGCTGATCCATGGTCATCCCTATGCGAGCTGCGCCAAGGCCTGGCGGAAAGCGGGCGGCAGGTTGTCGCCAAAGCGAATGCGGCCATCGGCCTGGGTGAAGATACCGGTGCGCTCCAGCCAGGCTTCGAATTCCGGCCCGGGCTTGAGGCCAAGAGTCTGGCGCGCGTACAGAGCGTCGTGGAACGAGGTGGTCTGGTAGTTGAGCATGATGTCGTCGGAGCCGGGGATGCCCATGATGAAGTTGATCCCGGCTACACCCAGCAGGGTCAGCAGGGTGTCCATGTCGTCCTGATCGGCTTCGGCGTGGTTGGTATAGCAAATATCGCAGCCCATCGGCACACCGAGCAGCTTGCCGCAGAAGTGGTCTTCGAGGCCGGCACGGATGATCTGCTTGCCGTTGTACAGATACTCCGGGCCGATGAAACCGACCACGGTATTGACCAGAAACGGCTTGAAGTGGCGCGCCACGGCGTAGGCGCGGGTTTCGCAGGTCTGCTGGTCGACGCCATGGTGGGCGTTGGCCGACAGCGCGCTGCCCTGGCCGGTCTCGAAGTACATCAGGTTCTGCCCGACGGTACCGCGCTTGAGCGACAGGCCGGCTTCATAGCCTTCCTGCAAGACATTCAGGTTGATGCCAAAGCTGGCGTTGGCCGCTTCGCTGCCAGCGATCGACTGGAACACCAGGTCCAGCGGCACGCCGCGGTTGATGGCCTCGATCGAGGTGGTGACGTGGGTCAGCACGCAGGCCTGGGTCGGGATCTGGTAACGCTGGATGATCGCATCGAGCATTTCCAGCATGGCGCAAATCGACGAGATGCTGTCGGTGGCCGGGTTGATGCCGATCATTGCATCGCCGTTGCCGTACAGCAGGCCGTCGAGAATGCTCGCGGCGATTCCGGCTGGCTCATCGGTCGGATGGTTGGGTTGCAGGCGGGTCGACAGGCGCCCGCGCAGGCCCATGGTGCCGCGAAACTGGGTGACTACGCGGATCTTCTGCGCGACCAGGATCAGGTCCTGCACGCGCATGATCTTCGACACCGCTGCGGCCATTTCCGGGGTCAGGCCAGGGGCGAGGGCGCGCAGGCTGTCTTCGTTGGCCTGCTCGCCGAGCAGCCAGTCGCGCAGGCCGCCAACGGTCAGGTGGCTGACCGGGGCGAAGGCCTCAGCGTCGTGGCTGTCGATGATCAGGCGGGTGACTTCGTCCTCTTCGTAGGGGATCAGCGCTTCGCTTAAAAAATGCGTGAGGGGGATGTTGGCCAGGGCCATCTGCGCGGCGACGCGCTCGCCGTCATTTTCGGCGGCGACCCCGGCGAGGAAGTCACCGGAGCGGGCCGGGCTGGCCTTGGCCATGACTTCCTTGAGGCTGTCGAAGCGGTAGACCAGGTTGCCTACCGTGTGTACGAAACTTGCCATACAGACTCTCCAGAGCGCCGCAGGCAGAGCCTGCGGCGCGTAGCGGCAATCAGTGCAAGGCCTCTTCGGCCTGCTGGATCGCAGCGAACTCTTCTTCCGGTGTGCCCGCTACCAGATGGTGACGGCTGTAGAACGCAAAGTAGGCAATCAATACTGCATAGATCACCGCAGCGCCAATTACCACTCGCGGATCGACCAGGAACCCGGCGATCACCGCCACGCAGGCCAGCACCAGTGCCACGCCTGAAGTGAAGATGCCGCCTGGGGTGCGATACGGGCGGTCCATTTTCGGCCGGCGGATACGCAGGGTGATGTGCGCCGCCATCATCAATACATACGACAGCGTCGCGCCGAAAACCGCGACCAGAATCAGCAAATCACCTTGACCGGTCAGCGACAGCGCGAAGCCGATGATGCCCGGGATGATCAGGGCCAGCACCGGCGCCTTGCTCTTGTTGGTCTGCGACAGCTTGCGCGGCAGGTAGCCGGCGCGCGACAGGGCGAAGATCTGCCGCGAGTAGGCATAGATGATGGAGAAGAAGCTGGCGATCAGACCGGCCAGGCCGACCAGGTTGACGAAGCCGCCCATCCAGGTCGAACCGCCGTAGGCTTTCGACAGAGCCTCGACCAACGGGTTACCCGAGGCTTTCAGCGCTTCCGAGCCTGCACCGCCCGGGCCGATCACCAGGATCAACAGGGCAAACGCCAGCAGCACCAGCATCGCGCCGATCAGGCCACGCGGCAGGTCTCGTTTCGGGTTCTTGGTTTCTTCGGCAGCCAGCGGCACGCCTTCGACCGCGAGGAAGAACCAGATCGCATAGGGAATTGCCGCCCACACGCCGAGATAACCAAACGGCAGGAAGCTGCTGGCGCCGGCGGCATTGGTTGGAGCGATGTCAAACAGGTTGGCTGCATCAAAATGGGGCACCATACCGAGCAGGAACACCACCAGAGCAATCGCTGCCACCGCCGTGATGATGAACATCAGCTTCAACGCTTCGCCGACACCAAAGATGTGGATGCCGATGAAGATGATGTAGAAGGCCAGGTAGATCATCCAGCCGCCAATGCCGAACAGCGACTCGCAGTAGGCGCCGATGAACACCGCAATCGCTGCGGGTGCAATGGCGTACTCGATCAGGATCGCGGTGCCGGTGAGAAAACCGCCCCATGGGCCGAACGCACTGCGAGCAAAGCCGTAGCCACCGCCGGCGGTAGGGATCATCGAAGACAGCTCGGCCAGCGAGAAGCACATGCACAGGTACATCGTCGCCATCAGCAAGGTGGCGAGGAACATGCCGCCCCAGCCGCCTTGGGCCAGGCCGAAGTTCCAGCCGGCGTAGTCACCGGAGATCACATAGGCGACCCCGAGACCGACCAGCAGGACCCAGCCGGCGGCGCCTTTTTTCAGTTCGCGTTGCTGGAAATAGTCGGAGCCGACCTTTTCGAAATCGACGGAAGAAGTAGCCGGCGTACCGGCGGGATGATCGCTTGGCATTGGATTCACCAGTTATTTTTTTTGGGGGCCGAAGGGAGTGCGGCCACTTGGTGATTTGTCTTGCATGAAGCGCGCCAGAGGGGTTTCTGAGCTGGCGCTTTAGCTCGTCTTCGCTTGATTTGGGGCTGCTTCGCAGCCCTTTCGCGACACAAGGCCGCTCCTACAGGGGGGACGCGGTCTCTGTAGGAGCGGCCTTGTGTCGCGATAGGGCCGCAGAGCGGCCCCCGGCGCCCTAGAAGAAGCCCAACGGATTAATGTCGTAGCTCACCAGCAAATTCTTGGTCTGCTGATAATGATCGAGCATCATCTTGTGCGTCTCGCGGCCAACCCCGGACTTCTTGTAGCCACCAAATGCGGCATGCGCCGGATACAGGTGATAGCAGTTGGTCCACACCCGACCGGCCTTGATCCCGCGGCCCATGCGGTAGGCGCGGTTGATGTCGCGGGTCCAGACCCCGGCGCCGAGGCCGAACTCGGTGTCGTTGGCAATCGCCAGCGCTTCAGCTTCGTCCTTGAAGGTGGTGACGCTGACCACCGGGCCAAAGATCTCCTCCTGGAACACGCGCATCTTGTTGTTGCCCTTGAGCAGGGTCGGCTGGATGTAATAGCCGGTGGCCAGGGCGCCTTCGAGTTTTTCCACCTTGCCGCCGCTGAGCAGCTCGGCGCCTTCGGCCTGGGCAATGTCCAGGTAGGAGAGGATCTTCTCGAACTGCTGCTGCGAGGCCTGGGCGCCGATCATAGTCTCGGTGTCCAGCGGGTCGCCACGCTTGATCTGCTTGACCTTGTTCAGCACCGCTTCCATGAACTGCGGATAAATGGATTCCTGCACCAGCGCTCGCGATGGGCAGGTGCACACTTCGCCCTGGTTGAAGAAGGCCAGGACCATGCCCTCGGCGGCCTTGTCGATAAAGCTCGGCTCGGCCTGCATGACGTCTTCGAAGTAGATGTTCGGCGACTTGCCGCCCAGCTCAACGGTGGACGGGATGATGTTCTCGGCAGCGCACTTCATGATGTGCGAGCCCACTGGAGTAGAGCCGGTGAAGGCGATCTTGGCAATGCGTTTGCTGGTCGCCAGCGCCTCGCCGGCCTCACGGCCATAGCCCTGCACCACGTTGAGCACGCCTGGCGGCAGCAGGTCGCCGATCAGTTCGACCAGTACGGTGATGCCCAGCGGGGTTTGCTCGGCGGGCTTGAGCACCACGCAGTTGCCGGCAGCCAGGGCCGGGGCGAGCTTCCACGCGGCCATCAGGATCGGGAAGTTCCACGGAATGATTTGGCCGACCACCCCCAGCGGTTCGTGGATGTGATAAGCCACGGTGTGTTCGTTGATTTCGGCAGCGCCGCCTTCCTGGGCGCGGATGCAGCCTGCGAAGTAGCGGAAGTGATCGACCGCCAGCGGGATGTCGGCGTTGAGGGTCTCGCGGACCGGCTTGCCGTTGTCCCAGGTTTCGGTGATGGCCAGCAGCTCGAGGTTCTGCTCGATGCGGTCGGCAATCTTCAGCAGCACGTTGGAGCGATCCTGCACCGAGGTGCGGCCCCAGGCATCGGCAGCAGCGTGGGCGGCGTCCAGCGCCTTGTCGATGTCTTCAGCAGTCGAGCGCGGGAATTCAGCGATCAGCTTGCCGTTTACCGGCGAGGTGTTTTCGAAATATTGACCTTTGACCGGAGCTACGAACTCGCCACCGATGAAGTTGCCGTACTGACGCTTGAAGTTGACCTTGGCGCCGTCGGTACCGGGATGTGCGTAACGCATGGTGTCTCTCCTGGTTAGTTATGTTTGTTAGGGAGTTATCAAGCGTAGAGCAAAGGTCGGGCCAGCGCCTGCCGGGCCTTGTAGATCAAGGGCTTGCCTCAGTGTCGGGGGCGCAATGGCCAGCCGCTGTGCCAGCGCTGGCACGCGCCGGGTGACACTTTGTACCGTTGCCGGTACAGCCTGTACCGGCCACGCCAGCGCACCATTGCAAAGGCTTCCCGGGTGGAGGATGCTGGCCACAGACTGTATCTGCGGAGTCCAACAACAAATGCAGAACACCACGTTCAGCCAGCATGCCCAACAGGTCCTGACCGCCGCCCGCGGCGAAGGCAACGGCCCGGGCAGCGACCCCTCCATTGCCCGCTCGTGGCTGCGTTGCCTGGAGGACTACCACCTTGATCCTGCGCGCAGCCAGGCGCCGGTGGTGCTTGAGCACGGGCGCCTGCTGGAGACCCGCGAGCGCCTGCGCCAGGTGCTGCACATTGCCGACGGCGAGATGAACAGCCTGCACCAGCAGCTTTCCGGCGCTGGCCATGCGGTGCTGCTCACCGATGCCCATGGGGTGATCCTCAACTGCGTCACGGCGCCCACCGAGCGGCGTATCTTCGAGCGAGCCGGGCTGTGGCTGGGGGCGGACTGGAGCGAAGCCAGCGAGGGCACCAACGGCATCGGCACCTGCCTGGTCGAGCGCCAGGCGCTGACCATTCATCAGAATGAACACTTTCGTGGCCGCCACACCGGCCTGACCTGCTCGGCCAGCCCGGTGTTCGACCCGCACGGCGAACTGCTGGCGGTGCTCGACGTGTCCTCGGCGCGGGCCGACGTGTCGCGTCAGAGCCAGTTCCACACCATGGCGCTGGTCAACCTGTCGGCGAAGATGATCGAGAGTTGTTACTTCCTGCGCCACTACCAGCACCAATGGCTGCTGCGTTTTCATCTGCAGGCCGAGTCGGTCGGGCTGTTCAGTGAAGGCCTGCTCGCCTTTGACGGTGATGGCCGGATCAGCGCGGCCAACCAGAGCGCGCTGAACCTGCTGGGCAGCATTCGCAGTGGCGTGCTGGGCAAGCCGATCGACATGTTCTTTGCCTGCAACCTTGACGAGTTGCTCGGCCGTGCGACGCCGCAGGGCAGTACCGCCTGGCCGCTGCACACCCGCGATGGGCGTCAGGTGTTTGCCAGCCTGCGCGGGCAGGCACCGGTAGCGGCCTGGACCGTGCCTGCCGCGCAGCCCTTGCCGGCGCCAGCGGCGCAGATCTGCCTGCTCGACCCGGCCCTGCAAACCGACTTCGGCCGCGCCCTGCGCGTGTTCGAGCGCGATGTGCCGCTGCTGCTGCGCGGTGAAACCGGCTGCGGTAAAGAGGCCTTTGCCCACGCGGTGCACCAGGCCAGCCAGCGCCGGCACAAGCCGTTCGTGGCGATCAACTGCGCGTCGATCCCGGAGAGCCTGATCGAGAGCGAATTGTTCGGTTATCGCGGCGGCAGCTTTACCGGCGCGCGCAAGGAAGGCATGCGCGGCAAGCTGCTCCAGGCCGACGGCGGCACGTTATTGCTGGACGAAATCGGCGACATGCCGCTGGCTTTGCAGACGCGCCTGCTGCGCGTTTTGGAAGAACGCCAGGTAGTGCCCATCGGCGGCGAGGCCCAGGCCGTGGATGTGCGCATCATTAGCGCCACCCACCGCGACCTGCTCGAGCGGGTCGAGCAGGGCAGTTTCCGCGAAGACCTCTACTACCGTCTCAACGGCCTCGAAGTGCCCTTGCCAGCCGTGCGTGAGCGCAGCGACAAGGGCCAGTTGCTCGACTTCATCCTGGCTCAGGAGGCCGACGGCCAGCCGCTCGAGCTGGCGCCGGCGGCACGTGAGGCGCTGCTGGCCTTCGCCTGGCCCGGTAACGTGCGTCAGCTGCGCAACGTGCTGCGGACGCTGGTGGCGCTGTGTGACGATCGGCGTATCGGTCTGGCTGACCTGCCGGCGATCATCACCCGCACCGCCCCGGCAACGGCTAATGCCAGCACAGCCGCGCCTTTGGCCGATGCCGAGCGCGATGCGTTACTAGCCACCCTTGAACAACTGCGCTGGCACCTGACCCATGTCGCCAGCCACCTGGGCATCAGCCGCAACACTCTGTATCGAAAACTGCGCAAACACGGCATCACCCGAGTCAGTTGAAGCTGAATCAGCGGGTGCGAATTGGCGCGCCCTGGGCTACCCTGCCTCGACGTTTTGCGAGGTCGATCATGCACATTCATATTCTCGGTATTTGCGGTACTTTCATGGGCTCCCTGGCCGTGCTGGCGAAAGAGCTCGGCCATCGGGTCACCGGCTCCGATGCCAATGTCTATCCGCCGATGAGCACCCAGCTCGAAGCCCAGGGCATCGAGCTGATCCAAGGCTATGACCCGGCGCAGCTGGAGCCAGCCCCTGATCTGGTGGTGATCGGCAACGCCATGTCGCGTGGCAACCCGGCAGTCGAATATGTGCTGAACAAAGGCCTGCCGTATGTCTCCGGCCCGCAGTGGCTGGCCGACCATGTACTGCAAGGCCGCTGGGTCCTGGCTGTCGCCGGTACCCATGGCAAGACCACCACCAGCAGCATGCTCGCCTGGGTGCTGGAGCATGCCGGCATGAGCCCGGGCTTCCTCATTGGCGGCGTACCGCAGAACTTCTCGGTGTCGGCGCGTCTTGGCGACACGCCGTTCTTCGTGATCGAGGCCGACGAGTACGACAGCGCCTTCTTCGACAAACGCTCGAAGTTCGTCCATTACCACCCGCGTACCGCGATCCTCAACAACCTTGAGTTCGACCACGCCGATATCTTCCCTGACCTGGCCGCCATCGAGCGTCAGTTCCACCACTTGGTGCGGACCATCCCGAGTGAAGGGCTGGTCATTCATCCGACCACCGAGCAGGCTCTGGAGCGGGTGATCGGCATGGGCTGCTGGACCCCGGTGCAGACCACCGGTGCTGGCGGTCAGTGGCAGGCGCGCCTGCTCAGCGCCGACGGCTCGCAGTTTGAAGTGCTGTTCGAAGGCGTGGTGCAGGGCACCGTCAATTGGCCGATGACCGGCCAGCACAACGTTGCCAATGCCCTCGCGACCCTGGCTGCGGCGCGTCATGTCGGCGTCGTTCCGGCCATGGCCATCGACGGGCTGAATGCCTTCAAGAGCGTCAAACGGCGTATGGAGAAGGTCGCTGAAGTGCAGGGCGTGACCATCTACGATGACTTCGCCCATCACCCGACTGCGATTGCCACCACCCTCGATGGCTTGCGCAAGCAGGTCGGTGAGGCGCCGGTGATTGCCGTGATCGAACCTCGCTCCAATTCGATGAAGCTCGGCGCGCACCGCGACGGCCTGCCCGAGAGCGTCAACGATGCCGACCAGGTGATCTGGTATGCCCCGGCCAACCTCGGTTGGGACCTCGCTGGCACTGCCGCGCAGTGCAAGGTGCCGGCGATTGTTGCTGACAGCCTCGAGGCGATCATCGAGCGCATCAAGGGCCAGGCGCGCCCCGGTACCCATGTAGTGATCATGAGCAACGGCGGCTTTGGCGGCCTGCACGGCAAGCTGGCCGAGGCCTTGAAGTGAACGGCCCGCAGCGGATTACCCTGGCCATGACCGGCGCCTCCGGCGCGCAATATGGCCTGCGCCTGCTCGATTGCCTGGTGCGTGAAGACCGCGAGGTGCACTTTCTCATCTCGAAAGCCGCCCAGTTGGTAATGGCCACCGAGACCGATGTGCAACTGCCGCCCAAGGCGCAGGCCATGCAGACCTTCCTCACCGAATACACCGGCGCTGCCGCCGGGCAGATTCGCGTGTATGGCAAGGAAGACTGGATGTCGCCCGTGGCGTCCGGCTCCGGGGCGCCTGCGGCCATGGTCGTGGTGCCGTGCTCGACCGGGAGCTTGTCGGCGATTGCCACAGGTGCCTGCAACAACCTGATCGAGCGTGCCGCCGACGTCACCTTGAAGGAGCGCCGCCAGCTGATCCTGGTGCCGCGCGAGGCGCCGTTCTCGACCATTCACCTGGAAAACATGCTCAAACTGTCGCAGATGGGCGCGGTGATTCTGCCCGCAGCACCTGGGTTCTATCACCAGCCGCAAACCATCGATGATCTGGTCGACTTTGTTGTCGCGCGGATTCTCAACCTGCTGAACATCCCTCAGGACATGCTGCCGCGCTGGGGCGAGCATCATTATGGGGTCGACGATTGAGGCGGGCGTTGCTGGTCTTGCTGATCGCGACTTCGCTGGGCGGCTGCGCCACCGTGCGTACCCTGGATGCGAACAAGCCTGGGGCGCCGGTGGTGTACGCCGGCACCCGCCTGGATTGGTATGTGATCAACGGTGGCTGCTGCCCGGCGGATCGCTTTGGCGCGCAAGCCCCGGCTTATCCGACGCTGGACCTGCCCGGCAGCGCATTGCTCGATACCCTGTTGCTGCCGCTGTCGTTGCTGACTGCGCTGGGTGTGGGCTTCAACGCATCAGGTGGGCTGTGAGATTGCCGGGGTAGCCGCTAGTGCCGGTCAATTAAAGTCTGATTGCATATTTTGGGGCCGCGTTGCGCCCCTTCGCGGCGGTCCGGCGGTCCGGCGTCCCGGCAAGCCCGCTCCCACAGGTAATAGTGCTGAAGTTTAAATCTGCGCGATCCTGTGCGGGCTTGCCGGGACGCCGGACCGCCGCGAAGGGGCGCAGCGCGCCCCCAGCAATTGCTCAGTTTTTACCCAGTTTGCGCAGCTCGTCCGACTCGATCACGCGGATACCGTCTTCTTCCTCCAGCGCCAGCCGCCACAGTGCCCGGGCCAGAGTGCACGCCTCGATGCCGCCGTACTTGCCGGGCAGCAGCCGGGCAATCGGCGCGGCCAGGCGCTCGGCCAGGCGCGGTTCAATCCGCTCACCGAGTAACAGCGATGGTCGCACGATGGTCAGCTGCGGCCAGTCCTGTGCTTTCAGCGCCTCCTCCATTTCGCCCTTTACTCGGTTGTAGAACACCGACGACTTGGGGTCTGCACCAATGGCGCTGACCACCAGCAGATGGCGCGCACCCATTTCCCGCGCACGCTTGCTGAAGGCCACCACCATGTCCAGATCGACAGCGCGAAACGCCGACTCCGAGCCCGCCTGCTTGATGGTAGTGCCCAGGCAGCAGAAGGCGATATCAACCCGGCCGCCCAGTTGCGGCAGGAACACCGCAGGGTCGCCGACCGGGTTTTCCAGGTGTGGATGCTCTGCCAGCGGCCGGCGCGTTGGCGCCAGCACGCGGCTGATGGTGGGTTCATTGAGCAGCCGGTCAAGCAGGTGTTCACCTGTCAGGCCAGTAGCGCCGGCGATCAGGACATGCTGAGGCGTCAAATACATGATGTCTCTCCCTTGTTACACACAGCTTAGCGCTTGGCAGGTGGTTTTGCCTGCGGCGGTACGGCTGTCTGAGCTTCATTGCGCAAGGCTTCTTCGGCCTGCTGCTGGCGCAGCCGTTGCCAGTGTGCCAGTACTGCGGGCGGCGCCCACAGCTGCGGTTCAGAGGCCTCGAAACCTTCCCTACGTTCCCGTTCGGCAACGCTGGCGCGCGCCAGTTCAAACGCCTGTTTCAAATCGTCGGTCTGGTTCAGGGCTTCAGCGAACAGGGCGTCGCCGAAGTAGGTGAAGTCGGCCTCTTCCGAACAGCCGAACGATACCCGGTCCGGGCGCGCGGCGGTCATGATCAGGGTCCGCTCATCCTTCAGTGGCGGGATATAACCGCCGGAGTAGCAGGCCGAGATCACCACCACCTTGTCGCGGTCCTTGAGCGGCGCGAGGGCGCTGGCCAGCTCATCGGCGGAGAGATCGGCCAGTTGCAGGCGCGGCTGGTCGAGCACCAGCTGGTGGTCGGCGCTGCCGTGGCTGGTCAGATAGATGAAGATCAGGTCTTCCGGGCCGCTGCGCTCAGCCAGGGTGGCGGCGGCGCGGGTCAGGTTCTGGCGGGTGGCCATCGGCCGATCGGCCAGGTGATCGCGGTGGTTGACCAGGGTGATCTGGCCGCTGGCGCCAAAGCGCACCTTGAGCATGTTGCTGACATAGTCGGCTTCACGCATGAACACGCTTTGCTGGCCATCGCCGGCCAGCACCAGGCTGTACAGCTGGATCGGCGCCTTGGATGGCGGCACCTGGGCCAGCGCGTCCTTGAGCAACTTGCCCTGATTGAGCAGGGCCAGGTCGAGCGGGTCGGGCAACAGCTTGTTCTGTTCGTCGCGCACGCGCACGCCCTTGACCCAGTAGCCGCCCTCGATGCGGCCGTCGGCCTGGATCAGGCGGCCATGGCCCTGGTAGGCGTCGTCGGCAAAACCGCCGATGTACTGGCTGCCGTCCGCCAGGTGCAGGCGGCCTTGGCCCGAGAACCGCCAGTTGCGAAAGCCGCCCTTGTAGCGGCTGCCATCGCTGCCCAGCAGCTCGCCCTGACCGTCCAGCGACCCGTCGCTGAACTCACCGATCCAGACGTCGCCGTCGGCGTTTTCGAAGCGGCCGCGGCCTTGCAGGCGGTTGTCCTTGAACTCGCCGATATACTGCTCGCCATCGGCGCTGTCGTAGGTGCCGCTGCCTTGCAGTTGGCCATCGACGAAGTAGCCACTGAACTGATTGCCGCTGGCATCGCTGCGCACCCCGGCGCCGTTTGGCTGACCGTTGGCAAACAGGCCCTGGTACTGGCTGCCGTCGGTCAACTTGAGCTCGCCGGCGCCGTGGTACTGGTCGTCCTTGAACTGGCCACGGTAGACCTGATCGTTCTGCTTGAGGGTGCCTTCACCGTCGCGCCGGCCATGCTTGAAGGTACCTGAGTAATGGCTGCCGGGCGTGGTCAGCTCGCCCAGGCCCTCGAACAGGCCGCTGGCGAACTGGCCGCGGTAGACCTCGCCGTTGCTGCCATGCCATTCGCCCTGGCCATGCCACTGGCCGTTGAGGAAGGTGCCGGCGTACCAGCTGCCATTGGGGTAGTCGATGCGGCCCTCGCCCTGCAGCAGGCCATTGACCACCTGGCCACGGTAGCGGCCACCGTCAGGCAGAAGGGCATCAGGCGGCGACAGGGGTTCGCCGTCGCCACAGGCAGCAAGCAGAACGGTAAGGGCGAGGGGCAGCAGTGCACGCATGGCGGATCTCGGCGATAGATGTGCCGAGTATGCCGCACAATGCGTGGGCTGAGACAGTGCCCAGCCAGCAATCGCAGGGCCGCGTGGCAGCCCCGTCAGTGGCTCAGACGAAACACAGGGTCAACGGCTCGGCGATGTAGGCCGGCTTGTCTTCGCCTTCGATTTCCAGGGTAGCGAGGATCTTCAGCAACCACTGGCCAGGCTTTTTCTCGGTCGCCTCCCTCAGCTCGACCTTGAGACGGACATTGCTGTCGACCTTGACTGGCTGGATGAAGCGCACGCTGTCCAGGCCATAGTTGACGATCATCTTCATGCCCTCGGGCAGCACGAGGATGTCTTCCATCAGCTTGGGGATCAGCGACAGGGTCAGAAAACCATGGGCGATGGTGCAGCCGAACGGGGTCTTGCTGGCTTGTTCCGGGTCGACGTGGATGAACTGGAAATCGCCAGTGGCTTCGGCGAACAGGTTGATGCGTTGCTGATCGATGGTCAGCCAGGCGGAACGTCCCAGTTCCTTACCAACGTACTGCGAAAGCGCTGCAACAGGTACATAGGGCATCGTGACTCTCCAGGTTGTCGTGTCTGCTCAAGTGGTACGCGCGTGCAAGATCATCATGTTGGCAGCACGCGGTCAAGCGAGGATGTGCTGGCCACGCGCCCGGCCACGCGTGTTTATAATGGCCGCCATGCCCCAAGGAGAAGCTTATGCTGTTGCGTGGATTGACCTGGCTGGTGTTGTTTCAGTTGCTGGGTACGGCACTCAATCACCTGCTGGTGCCGATTCTGCCCGGGCCGATCATCGGCCTGTTGCTGCTGCTGGTGTTTCTCATCGCCCGCGGCGAAGTCGGCAAACCGTTGAACGAAGCGGCCTCCAGCTTGCTGCGTTACCTGCCGTTGCTGCTGGTGCCGCCTGCCGTTGGGGTGATGGTCTACGCCAAGGACATCGCTGCTGACTTCTGGGCAATCGTCGGCGCGCTGGTGCTGTCGTGCCTGCTGACCCTGGTATTCGTCGGCGTCTTGATGCAGAAGCTGATCCAGCGCCAGAGCAAGCCGGAGGAGCACCCATGATCCTCGATTGGCAAGGTGCACTGGATGCCGTAGTGCACCATCCGCTGTTTGGCATCGGCATCACCCTGGGTGCTTACCAGTTGGTGCTGGCGGCCTTCGAGAAGACCCGCTGGATCTTTTTGCAGCCGGTGCTGGTCTCGATGGTGGTGGTGATCACTATCCTGCTGCTGTGCGGCATCGACTACAGCGAGTACCGCAAGAGCACCGAGATCATGAACATCCTGCTCGGCCCTGCCACGGTGGCGCTGGCGGTGCCGCTGTATCTGAACCTGCGGCGGATTCGCCAGTTGTTCTGGCCGACCTTTACTACGCTGGTAATCGGAGGGGTGTTCGCCACCGGTGCCTGTGTGCTGCTGGGTTGGTGGTTCGGCGCCGAGCACATGATCCTGATGACCATGGCACCCAAGTCGGTGACTTCGCCGATTGCCATGCTGGTGGCCGAGCAGATCGGCGGCGTGGCGGCGTTGGCGGCGGTGTTCGTGTTGATCACCGGGGTGATCGGGGCGATTTTCGGCCCGGCGCTGCTCAGCCGCTGTGGCGTGCACAGCGCTGAAGCGCGGGGCATGTCGCTGGGGATTACCGCACATGCGGTAGGCACCTCGGTAGCCCTGCAGGAAGGTGACGAATGCGGCGCCTTCGCGGCGCTGGCGATGAGTTTGATGGGTGTGGCCACGGCGGTATTCCTGCCGTTGGCGGTTAGCCTGGTGGCTTGAGGATTGAACATGACGCTCCCGCTGTTTCCGCTCAACACCGTGCTGTTTCCGGGATGCATGCTTGATCTGCAGATCTTCGAGGCGCGCTACCTGGACATGATCGGCCGCTGCATGAAGCAGGGCGCTGGCTTTGGCGTGGTGTGCATCCTCGAGGGCGAACAGGTCGGCAAGGCGCCGATGGGCGTAGCGCCGATTGGCTGCGAAGCGCTGATCCGTGACTTCGAACAGCAGGACAACGGCCTGCTTGGGATTCGCGTCGAGGGCGTGCGCCGTTTCGAGGTCGGCCAGACCAACGTGCAGAAAGACCAACTGCTGCTGGCCGAGGTGAACTGGCTGGCCGACAGCGCTGACAGTGCCTTGAGCGAGGAGGATGATGACCTGGTGGCGCTGCTGCTGGCCCTGAGTGAGCATCCAATGGTCGCGGCGCTGGATATGCCGCGCGCCGAAGGGCGCCAGGCGTTGGCCAACCAGTTGGCCTACCTGCTGCCGTTTATCGAAGATGACAAGCTCGAGCTGCTGGCAATCGACTCGCCGCAGCAGCGCCTGGCGGCGATTCAATCGCTGCTCGAGCGCATGCAAGGCGAGCTGTTTGCCTGATCAGGAGCGCCGCTAGGCGCTCCTTCACACTCAGTACTGATAGCGCAGCAGTGCGTGGGGCAGGGCGTACAGGGCAAAAAACGCCAGCAATGCCACGCACGCCGGCAGAATCAGCCACCACACTCGCAGCGGTAGCGCCGTCAACGGTTGGCGCCACTGCACCAGGGTCAGGCTCAGGGCGCAGATGCAGCAGGCCAGCAGGGCCCCGGCCAGGATGTCGGTAGGCCAGTGCGCGCCCAGGTAGACCCGCGACAGGGCAATCGACAGCGCCGGGATACAGCCGAGCATTATCCAGGTCAGGCGCATCCGCGGCGGTTGCCCACGGCCGGCCAGTACCGCCATCACCAGAAAGAACGCAAATGAGGCCGAACTGTGCCCGCTGGGCATGCTGTAGGTGGTCAGCGGGTCGCTGAGCACTTCTGGTCGGGCCCGGGCAAACAGCCATTTCAGCGTGCCATTGGCAATCGCGGTGCCCATCAGGGCGCTACCTGCGAAGACCGCATGGCGCCATTGCCGAGCCAGTAGCAGCAGGCCAGTCAGCAAGCCGCCGAGGAACAGCTGGGTGCGGAAGTCGCCCAGGCGGGTGACGATCACCACGATGCCGTCGAACGCCTGGCTACGGTGCTCCTGCACCAGGGTCATCACGCCCTGGTCGAACTCATGCAGGAACGGCCAGCCGAGAAACACCCCGGCCAGCGCCAGAAAGCTCATCCCGGCAATCAGCCGGGTACCGTGGCGCTGGTCACGAATGCTGCTGCTCAGGCTCAGGCCGATCAACACGGCCAAGGTGCCGGCGATGATCCCTGCGTCCAGCCAGAAGCCTTCCGGCAGTGGCAGGCGCATCGCCGCGCCGGTGGCCCAGCCAGGCAGCAGATAAGCCACCGACCAGCCCGCGCCAGCCACCAGGCTCACAGCAATGAAGCGCGGCAACGGCATGTCGAACATGCCGGCGACCATCGGCAGCATCGGCCGCAGCGGGCCGATGAAACGGCCCACCAGCAGACTGGCGATGCCATAGCGCTGGAAGTAGGTCTCGGCGCGGCCGATCCACTCCGGGTGATGGCGGATTAGCGGCAAGCGCCGGATGTTCTGGTGGAAATACTTGCCGATGGCATAGGACATGGCGTCCCCGAGCAAGCCGCCGGCAAAACCCAGCAGCAGCGTTTCGCCCAGGGTGAATGCGCCACTGCCGGCCAGCACGGCGACGGCAAACAGCAATACCGTGCCCGGCACGATGATCCCGGCAATCGCCAGGCATTCGACACAGGCCACCACGAAGATTGCCACGCCAAGCCATTGTGGATTGGCGCTGAGCCAGCCGGTCAGGCTGTCGAGCCATTGGCCCATGGTCAGCTTCCTTGTACGAGAGTTGAGTAGTCCCGGCCTTCGACTTGGCCCCGGCGCAGCGGGTTCCGTGTGCAGAAACGGGCGAATTGGGCATCGACGAAACGGTAGGGCAGGTGCTCGTCGCGGCCATGGGGGATGCCCAGGCGAGCACACTGGATGATCTGCGGCACTGCCAGCGCACAATCCTCGACATACAACGCCTGCGGATCGAAGCGCTGCCCGTCCCACTGCGGCACCTTCAGGCCCAGCGCGCGACAGAGCAGGGTCTGCCCGGCGCAGAGACGCTCGGGCGGGCGCAGCTGGCCACTGGCATCAGGGTTGTTCAGTTGCATCCGGGCCAGGCTGTTGGCGTCCGAGAGGGCATCGGTGAACGGGTAGGCTGACTTGATCAACACGGCATTGCCCGGGCCGTGGGCGCTGAAGTTCAGCGAATCGCCGCCGCGGGCGTAGTACATATAGATGTGCCCGCCGTCGAGAAAGAGCGCCTTGCGCTTTTCGGTATAGCCCAGCGAGGCGTGGCTGCCCTTGTCGGTCAGGTAATAGGCTTCGGTCTCGATGATCCGCGCAGCCAGCCACAGGTCGCCCTGACGGTGGCGAATGACTTTGCCCAGCAGCGCCTTGGCCAGGGTCTGGGCATCACGGTCGAAAAAGCTGTTTGGCAGGGCGCGGGCCGGGCAGGGGGCTGGGTCTGGCATGCTGGCTGTTCGTGATGGAATGGCGCGATCATAGCAATTAATCGCTTAATCGAGGCTGAACGCTGGCGCAGATGGCTGCATGTCGGCGCAAACCGATTTCGCCCAGCAACGACGGGCCTTTCAGGCTTCACGAGGATCAGTTTGGTCAAGCCAGGTTACATCTTTCCTGTCTATTAACCGCGTCATCTTCTACCATCCGCCACCCGCCGCTGGGCGTACTGGTGCCCGCCAGTTATAATCAGCCGATTTCCCCTTTCGCCAAGACACCGAGCCCATGACTGAGTCCGTTCTTGACTACATGACCCGCCTGGGTCGCGCTGCCCGCCAGGCCTCGCGCGTGATCGCCCGCGCCAGCACTGCACAGAAGAACCGTGCCCTGCAGGCTGCTGCCGATGCGCTGGATGCCGCCCGCGCCGAGCTTACTGCCGCCAATGAGCAGGACCTCGCCAATGGCCGCAGCAATGGTCTGGAAGCGGCGCTGCTCGATCGTCTGGCGCTGACGCCTGCGCGTATCGACGGCATGATCACCGGCCTGCGCCAGGTGGCCAGCCTGCCCGATCCCGTCGGCGCCGTGCGTGACATGAGCTACCGCCCGTCGGGCATCCAGGTCGGCAAGATGCGCGTGCCGCTGGGCGTGATCGGGATCATCTACGAGTCGCGGCCGAACGTGACCATCGATGCTGCCAGCCTGTGCCTGAAGTCGGGTAACGCGACCATTCTGCGTGGCGGCTCCGAGGCGATTCATTCCAACCGCGCGATTGCCACCTGCATCCAGCGCGGCCTGGCTGCCGCAGGTTTGCCAGCGGCAGTGGTGCAGGTTGTGGAAACCACCGATCGTGAGGCGGTCGGTGCATTGATCAGCATGCCCGAGTTCGTCGACGTGATCGTCCCGCGTGGCGGCCGTGGCCTGATCGAGCGGATCAGCCGCGATGCCCGCGTGCCGGTGATCAAGCACCTCGATGGCATCTGCCATGTGTACATCGACGCCCACGCCGACCTCGACAAGGGCTGGCGCGTTGCTTTCAACGCCAAGACTTACCGCTACGGTATCTGCGGCGCCATGGAGACCTTGCTGGTCGACCAGGCCATTGCTGCCGACTTCCTGCCGGAAATGGCCCGGCGCTTCCAGGTGCACGGCGTCGAGCTGCGCGGCTGCGAGCGGACCCGGGATATCATCCAGGCAGCGCCTGCCAGCGAAGACGACTGGCACACCGAATACCTCGACGCGATCCTGTCGATTCGCGTGGTCGACGGCCTCGAGCAGGCCATCGAGCACATCAATCACTACGGCTCGCACCACACCGACTCGATCATTACCGAACACCAGGGTCAGGCCCGGCGCTTTATCGCCGAGGTCGACTCGGCGTCGGTAATGCTCAATACCCCGACCTGCTTTGCCGACGGCTTCGAGTATGGTCTGGGTGCCGAGATCGGTATTTCCACCGACAAGCTGCATGCGCGCGGTCCGGTCGGCCTCGAAGGCCTGACCTGCGAGAAATACGTAGTCATCGGCGATGGCCAGCTGCGCGGCCAGGAGCCGAGCTGAGTTGAATCAGGCCCCTGCAGTGCGGCGCGTCGGCATTTTCGGCGGTACCTTCGACCCGGTTCATATCGGCCACCTGCGCAGTGCGCTGGAGGTGACCGAGCTGATGGGCCTGGACGAGCTGCGCCTGCTGCCCAACGCCCGCCCGCCGCACCGCGACACGCCACAGGTAGACGCCCAGGCGCGGCTGGCGATGGTGCAGAGCGCGGTCAGTGGGGTTGACTGCCTGAGCGTCGATGCGCGCGAGCTGGGCCGTGACAAACCGTCGTATACCATCGACAGCCTGGAATCGATCCGGGCCGAGCTGGGCGGCGATGACCAGTTGTTTCTGGTCCTGGGCTGGGACGCTTTCTGCGGCCTGCCAGGCTGGCACCGCTGGGAAGAATTGCTCCAACATTGCCACATCCTGGTGCTGCAACGCCCGGAGGCGGATGTCGAACCACCAGACGAGCTGCGCAACCTGCTGGCGGCGCGCTCGCAAAGCGATCCCACTGCCATGTCCGGCCCGGCGGGTCACATTTCGTTCGTCTGGCAGACCCCGCTTGCGGTGTCGGCCACGCAAATCCGACAGCTGCTGGCCAGCGGCAAGTCGGTACGGTTTCTGGTGCCGGATGCAGTACTGGCCTACATAGAGGCGCACGATCTGTATCGTGGGTCCAACTGAGGGCGCCGTTGGGGCGCCTCATTCAAAACGAGTTGAACGAGTAACTATGAAGAAGCAAAACGACATCACTGCCGAAGAACTGGTCGAAGTGGCCAAGGAAGCGCTGGGAGAGGTCAAGGCCCTGGATATCCAGGTGATCGACGTGCGTGACAAGCACAGCCTGACCGACTACATGATCATCGCTACCGGTACCTCCAATCGCCAGATCAACGCGATGCTGGACAAGGTTCGCGAGCTGGTCAAAGCCAAGGGCGTCATGCCGCTGGGCGAAGAAGGCAAGGGCGAAAGCGATTGGGTTCTGCTCGACCTGAACGACGTCATCGTGCACATGATGACCGCCGCTGCGCGTCAGTTCTACGACCTCGAGCGCCTGTGGATGGGTGCCGAGCAGAGCCGTGCTGCCGATGGCAAGCACCACAGCTCCGAGAACGGCGCCAACGAGTACTTCGACAAGCTCAACAAGCAATAAGGAAGCGCCGTGCGTCTGCGATTGATCGCGGTCGGCTCGCGCATGCCCAAGTGGGTCGAGGAAGGCTGGCATGAATATGCCAAGCGCCTCCCTGCTGAGTTGCCGCTCGAGCTGGTGGAAATCCCGCTGAACACCCGGGGCAAGAACGCCGACGTGGCTCGCCTGATCCGTCAGGAGGGGGAGGCCATGCTGGCCAAGGTTCAGCCCGGCGAGCGCATCGTCACCCTCGAAGTCCACGGCAAGCCGTGGAGCACCGAGCAGTTGGCGGTCGAGCTGGATCGCTGGCGCCTGGATGCGCGGACGGTGAATTTGATGGTGGGCGGGCCGGAAGGCCTGGCGCCTGAGGTGTGTGCGCGCAGCGAACAGCGCTGGTCGCTGTCGCCGCTGACCTTGCCGCACCCGTTGGTAAGGATACTGATAGGCGAACAGATCTACCGCGCCTGGACCGTGTTGTCCGGGCATCCCTACCACAAATGAGCCTGTAAGCCCGCCCGATGTCGCAGCCGATCCGCCTCAAAGACCACGAGAAAGACGCCCGTCTGGTGCGCAACCGCGTCGTGGTCGGCGCTGTGGCGATCATGCTGTTGGTGTGCGTGCTGATTGCTCGGCTGTACTACCTGCAGATCATCCAGTACGACTATCACTCGACGCTGTCGGAGAACAACCGGGTGCATGTGCAGCCGATCCCGCCGACCCGCGGGCTGATCTTCGACCGCAACGGGGTGATCATCGCCGACAACCGGCCCAGCTTCAGCCTGACCATGACCCGCGAACGCGCCGGCAAATGGCCAGAGGTGCTGGACGCCATCGTCGAGGTGCTGGGGCTCACAGCGGACGACCGTGCCCTGTTCGAGAAGCGCATGAAGCAGGGCCGGCGGCCATTCGAGCCCGTGCCGATCCTGTTCGAGCTCAGCGAAGACCAGATCGCCCGGATCGCCGTCAACCAGTTCCGTTTGCCGGGCGTGGAAGTGGCTGCGCAGTTGGTCAGGCATTACCCGCAGGGTGCGCACTTTGCCCACTCGGTCGGTTATGTCGGGCGGATCAACGAGAAAGAGCTGAAGACCCTTGATCCGGTCAACTACAGCGGCACCCACCATATCGGCAAGACCGGCGTCGAGCGCTTCTATGAAGATGCCCTGCACGGTCAGGTCGGTTACGAAGAGGTCGAGACCAACGCCCGCGGCCGCGTGTTGCGCGTGCTCAAGCGTACCGACCCGGTCCCCGGCAAGGACATCGTGCTGGGCCTGGACATCAAGCTGCAGGAAGCCGCCGAGCTGGCCCTGGGTGGGCGTCGTGGCGCGATCGTGGCGCTCGACCCGCGTTCGGGTGAGGTACTGGCGATGGTCAGCCAGCCAAGCTTCGACCCTAATCTGTTCGTCACCGGCATTGGCTTTCAGGCCTACGCCGACCTGCGCGATTCGATCGACCGGCCGCTGTTCAACCGGGTCCTGCGTGGGCTGTATCCACCCGGTTCGACGATCAAGCCCGCAGTGGCCATCGCCGGCCTCGACAGCGGTGTAGTGACGGCCGGCAGCCGGGTGTTCGACCCGGGCTATTACCAGTTGCCCAACTACGACCACAAATACCGTAACTGGAACCGCACCGGTGACGGCTGGGTAGATCTTGACCTGGCGATCATGCGTTCCAACGACACCTACTTCTACGATCTTGCGCACAAGATGGGCATCGATCGCCTGTCGAGCTACATGAACAAGTTCGGCCTCGGCCAGCGCGTGTCGCTGGACATGTTCGAGGAGTCCTCCGGGTTGATGCCGACCCGTGAGTGGAAGCGCGCCACCCGCCGCCAGGCGTGGTTCCCGGGCGAGACGCTGATCCTCGGCATCGGCCAGGGTTACATGCAGACCACGCCGCTGCAGATGGCCCAGGCTACTGCGCTGATCGCCAGCAAGGGCAAGTGGTTCCGCCCGCACCTGGCCAAGACCATCGAGGGCCAGCCGCCGGTGGACGAGAACCCGGTCGAGGACATCGTCCTGCGTGACCCGTCCGATTGGGCCAAGGTCACCCACGGCATGGAGCAGGTGATGCACAACGCCCGCGGCACCGCCCGCGCGGCTGCCACCGGCGCGCAATACCGCATCGCCGGCAAGAGCGGTACCGCTCAGGTGGTCGCGATCAAGCAGGGCGAGAAGTACGACCGCAACAAAGTCCAGGAGCGTCACCGTGACCACGCCCTGTTCGTCGGTTTCGCCCCGGCTGACGATCCGAAGATCGTCGTCTCGGTGATGATCGAGAACGGCGAGGCCGGTGGCCGTGTAGCGGCGCCGGTGATGCGCCAGATCATGGACGCCTGGCTGCTCGACGCCAACGGCCAGTTGAAAACCGAGTTCGCACCCGCCACCGTCGCTCAGGAAAAGGCCCAGTGATTAACAATTTTGATCGCATGCTCTCCAGCGAAGACGTCATGCGTCGGCGCGCGAGCTTTCTTCAGCGCATCCACATCGACGGCCCGCTGCTGATCATTCTGCTGACCCTCGCCGCCGGCAGCCTGTTCGTGTTGTATTCGGCCAGCGGCAAGAACTGGGACTTGCTGAGCAAGCAGGCGACCTCGTTCGGCATCGGCCTGGTCTCGATGTTCATCATTGCCCAGCTCGAGCCACGCTTCATGGCCCGCTGGGTGCCGCTGGCGTACCTGACCGGGGTGTTGCTGCTGGTGGTGGTCGACGTCATGGGCCACAACGCCATGGGCGCCACGCGCTGGATCAACATCCCCGGGGTGATCCGCTTCCAGCCTTCGGAGTTCATGAAGATCATCATGCCGGCAACCCTGGCCTGGTATCTGTCCAAGCGCACCCTGCCGCCTGATCTCAAGCATGTGGCGATCAGCCTGGTGCTGATCGGCGTGCCGTTCATTCTTATCGTGCGCCAGCCGGACCTGGGTACCGCGCTGCTGATTCTGGCTTCCGGCGCGTTCGTGCTGTTCATGGGTGGCCTGCGCTGGCGCTGGATCATCAGTGTGATCGCCGCGGCAGTGCCGGTGGCGGTGGCGATGTGGTTCTTTGTCATGCACGACTACCAGAAGCAGCGCGTACTGACCTTCCTCGACCCTGAGAGCGACCCGCTCGGCACCGGCTGGAACATCATCCAGTCCAAGGCCGCGATCGGCTCTGGTGGGGTGTTCGGCAAGGGCTGGTTGCTTGGCACCCAGTCGCACCTGGACTTTTTGCCGGAAAGCCACACCGACTTCATCATCGCCGTGCTCGGCGAGGAATTCGGCCTGGTCGGCATCTGCATGCTGCTGATCGTTTATCTGCTGCTGATCGGCCGCGGCCTGGTCATTACCGCACAGGCGCAGACCCTGTTCGGCAAGCTGCTCGCGGGCAGCCTGACGATGACCTTCTTTGTTTATGTGTTCGTCAATATTGGTATGGTCAGTGGCTTGCTCCCGGTGGTGGGGGTGCCGCTGCCCTTCATTAGCTATGGCGGAACTTCGTTGGTGACGCTGCTGTCAGCGTTTGGCGTTCTGATGTCGATCCACACCCACCGCAAATGGATCGCGCAAGTTTGAATAAGGTGAACAATTTCATGCAAGCAGTGCGTAGCTGGGCGGCCCGTTGGGCGCCGTGGATCGGCGCAATGGGCCTGCTCGGCGCAGTCCAGCAGGCCAGTGCCGGCGACTACGACGGCTCGCCGCAGGTGGCCGAGTTTGTCGGCGAAATGACCCGCGACCACGGCTTTGCCGGCGAACAGCTGATGGGCGTGTTCCGCGAGGTGCAACGCAAGCAGTCGATTCTTGACGCGATTTCGCGTCCGGCGGAGCGGGTCAAGCCGTGGAAAGAATACCGGCCGATGTTCCTCACCGATGCGCGCATCGCCCGCGGTGTCGACTTCTGGCGCCAGCACGAGGCAACCCTGGCGCGTGCCGAGCAGGAATACGGCGTGCCGGCTCAGGTGATCGTGGCGATCATTGGCGTGGAAACCTTCTTTGGCCGCAACACCGGCAACTACCGGGTGATCGACGCCCTGTCGACGCTGGGTTTCGACTACCCGCCGCGGGCGGAGTTCTTCCGCAAGGAGCTGCGCGAGTATCTGCTGCTGGCCCGGGAAGAACAGCTCGACCCACTGACCCTGAAAGGCTCGTACGCCGGCGCCATGGGCCTGCCGCAGTTCATGCCGAGCAGCTTTCGCGCCTACGCAGTGGACTTCGACGGCGACGGCCATATCAATATCTGGAACAACCCGGATGACGCCATCGGCAGTGTCGCCAGCTACTTCAAGCGCCACGGCTGGGTTGCCGGCGAAGGCGTGGTCAGCCGTGCCCAGGTGCGTGGCGAGCGCGCCGACGAAGGCCTGACCAGCGGTATCGAGCCGGTCATGACCGTCGCTCAATTGCGTGCCTTGGGCTGGTCGAGCAATGATGCGCTGCGCGATGATCTGCCGGTCACCGCCTTCAAACTGGAAGGCGACAACGGCCCTGAATACTGGATGGGCCAGAAGAACTTTTATGCGATCACGCGTTACAACCGCAGTGTGATGTACGCCATGGCCGTGCATCAGCTTTCGCAACAGCTGGTCATTGCACGGGGCGTCAAGTAATGCGCGGATTGTTTACTACTCATTCCTTCAAACTGCTGACCTGCATCGCCGTCAGTGCGGTCCTGGTCAGCTGCTCATCGAGCCGCCCAGCACCCAAGAGCAGCGGCGGGGGTGGCAACGTCATCCGCTCGCAGCCGGGCCTGGACATCAACCGCGCGCACAAGGATGGCGCGCCATGGTGGGACGTCGACGTCAACAAGATCCCCGACGCCACCCCGACCGTGCACACCGGCAACTACAAGGCCAACCCGTACACGGTGCTGGGCAAGACCTATTACCCGATCCAGGAGTCGCGCAACTACCGCGCCGAGGGTACGGCATCGTGGTACGGCACCAAGTTCCACGGCCAGAACACTGCCAACGGCGAGGTCTATGACCTGTACGGCATGAGCGCGGCGCACAAGACCCTGCCATTGCCGGCCTACGTCAAGGTAACCAACCTCGACAACCAGCGCAGCGTGATCCTGCGGGTCAATGACCGCGGCCCGTTCTATTCGGACCGGATCATCGACCTGTCATACGCCGCCGCCAAGAAGCTCGGTTACGCCGAAACCGGCACCGCGCGTGTGCGCGTCGAAGGCATCGACCCGCAGCAGTGGTGGGCCCAGCGTGGCCAGCAGGCGCCGTTGGTGCTGAAAGAGCCGCAAGTCGCGCAGACCCAGCCGCTGCCCGCCAGCACTGGCAAGGTCGAGCAGTGGACACCGCCAGCGCAGCAACATGCCGCTGCCGTGGTGCCGGTGCAGATCGCCAGCAACAGCGTGCCGAGCAACACCGGCGGCATGTTCCTCCAGGTCGGCGCCTTCGCCAACCCGGATGCTGCCGAGCTGCTGCGCTCGAAACTGAGCACCATGGTCAGCGCGCCGGTGTTCATCAGCTCGATCGTGCGCAACCAGCAGACCCTGCACCGCGTGCGCCTGGGGCCGATGAGCAGCCAGGGCGAAGTGCAGCAGACTCAAGACAGCGTGCGTCTGGCCAATCTCGGCCAGGCCAAGCTGGTCACCGACTGAGCGCGGAACTCACGGCGCCCGCTGCGGCCTGAACTGGGCGCCGGGCTGTCCGTTTTGTCATGAATTGCCCGGCGCGGCCATGTACAATGGCCGTTTTTGCCCCGCCAGGCCCCGCGCCAGGCTCCTGGGCTGCCACGCAGCTCACATAACTAGACTGACTGGGCGTTGGGCTTCGAGCCCACGGAACATCAGACCATTAGCGATTTTCGAGAGACGGATGAACATCACCAACCTTGCCAAACGACTTTGCCTGCCTGTCCTGCTGATGATCACCCCTGCTGCCTTTGCAGCAGAGCAGATGATGCCAGCCCCACCACAGCTGGCAGCCAAGTCCTACGTACTCATGGACGCGTCCAGCGGCAACGTGCTGGTCGAAAACAACGGTGACGAGCGCCTGCCGCCAGCCAGCCTGACCAAGCTGATGACCGCCTACATCGCCACCCTCGACATCCGTCGCGGCCAGATCGGCGAGAACGACCCGGTTACCGTCAGTGAAAACGCCTGGCGTACCGGCGGTTCGCGGATGTTCATCAAGGTGGGCAGCCAGGTCACCGTCAGCGACCTGCTGCACGGCATCATCATCCAGTCGGGCAACGATGCCTCGGTCGCTCTGTCCGAGCACATCGCCGGCAGCGAAGATGCCTTTGCCGATATGATGAACAAGACTGCTGCCGATCTGGGCATGAGCAACAGCCACTTCATGAACCCGACCGGTCTGCCGCACCCTGAGCATTACTCGTCGGCCCACGACATGGCCCTGCTGGCGCGCGCGATCATCAACGAGGACCCGGCTCACTATGCGATCTACTCGCAGAAAGAGTTCTTCTGGAACAACATCAAGCAGCCCAACCGCAACCTGCTGCTGTGGCGTGACAAGACCGTCGATGGCCTGAAAACCGGCCACACCGACGAAGCCGGCTACTGCATGGTCGCTTCCGCAGTCCGTGACGGCCAGCGCCTGATCGCCGTGGTGTTCGGTACCAACAGCGAGCAATCGCGTGCTGCCGAAACGCAAAAGCTGCTGACCTATGGCTTCCGCTTCTTCGAAACCCAGACCTTCTACCAGAAGGGCACCGAGCTGACTCAGGCGCCGGTATGGAAAGGCGCGACCAACCAGGTTAAAGCCGGTCTGGCCAACGACCTGACCATGACCATGCCTAAAGGCCAATTGAAGCGCCTGGCCGCTTCGATGACCATGAACCCACAGCTGACCGCGCCTATCGCAAAAGGTGACGTGATCGGTAAAGTCGAAGTCAAACTTGACGAGAAAGTGGTTCACAGCGCCGACCTGATCGCCCTCGACGGCGTTGAGGAAGGTGGTATCTTGCGCCGTATGTGGGATAGCATTCGTCTATTCTTCTACGGGTTGTTCAACTGATAACGTGACCTGCCACGCTCCCGCCAATCCGGCGGGAGCGTTGTTGTTGCCACGGCTTACGAGGCCGTTTCCGCATGAGCGAAGCTGACGTCAAGTCGCACAAGATCGAATTCCCCTGCGCTGATTACCCAATCAAGGTGATCGGCGATACCGTGGTCAATTTCAAGAACACGGTCATCGAGATTTTGACGAAATACGCCGAAGTCGACATGTCGACCCTGGCCGAGCGCCAGAGCAAGGAAGGCAAGTACACCACCGTGCAATTGCACATCGTCGCCACCAGCGAAGACCAGTTGCACGATATCAACAGCGCCCTGCGTGCTACCGGCATTGTGAAAATGGTGCTCTGATGCCGGCCAGCCTCGGTATCCGCGAGCTTGGCCTGCAGCCCTATGAACCGGTGCTGGAGGCCATGCGGCGTTTTACCGAGCAGCGTGGTGCCGACAGCCAGGACGAAGTCTGGCTGGTCGAGCACCCGCCGGTGTTCACCCAGGGCCAGGCCGGCAAGGCCGAGCACCTGCTGGTGCCGGGTGATATCCCGGTGGTGCAGAGCGACCGCGGTGGCCAGGTGACCTACCATGGCCCCGGGCAGTTGGTGGCTTACCTGTTGCTTGATGTGCGCCGGCTTGGTTTTGGCGTGCGTGAGCTGGTTACCCGGATCGAACACAGCCTGATCGATCTGCTGGCCAGTTATGACGTTGTGGCGGCGGCCAAGGCCGATGCGCCCGGGGTCTATGTTGACGGGGCCAAGATCGCCTCGCTCGGCTTGCGAATCCGCAACGGCCGTACCTTTCACGGCCTTGCTCTGAACGTGGACATGGACCTTGCGCCATTCCGCCGAATCAATCCCTGCGGCTATGCGGGGCTGGCGATGACCCAGCTGCGTGATCTGGCAGGTCCGATCGAACTCACCGAGGTCAGGACAAGGCTGCGTGGACAGCTGGTCAAGCACCTCGACTATGCTGAGCAGACGACCCTTACGGGCGGAATCGACTGAATATGACAACTGTGCAAGAAGCCGTGCCGAACCTGATCACCACCCATGACGTGACCCCGCGCCCGGCGCCGAAGAAGGTCGAAGCCGGGGTCAAGCTGCGTGGCGCCGACAAGGTCGCGCGCATCCCGGTGAAGATCATCCCTACCGACGAGCTGCCGAAGAAGCCTGACTGGATCCGCGTGCGCATTCCGGTTTCGCCGGAAGTCGACCGTATCAAGCAACTGCTGCGCAAGCACAAGCTGCACAGCGTCTGCGAAGAAGCCTCGTGTCCGAACCTGGGTGAGTGCTTCTCCGGTGGTACCGCCACCTTCATGATCATGGGTGACATCTGCACCCGTCGCTGCCCGTTCTGCGACGTCGGCCATGGCCGGCCGAAAGCACTGGATGCCGACGAGCCGATGAACCTCGCCGTGGCCATCGCCGACCTGCGTCTGAAGTACGTGGTGATCACCTCGGTAGACCGCGACGACCTGCGTGACGGCGGTGCCCAGCACTTTGCCGACTGCATTCGCGAGATCCGCAAGCTGTCCCCGGGCGTGCAACTCGAGACCCTGGTGCCGGACTACCGTGGGCGCATGGACGTGGCCCTGGCGATCACCGCCCAAGAGCCGCCAGATGTGTTCAACCACAACCTGGAAACGGTACCGCGCCTGTACAAGGCTGCGCGTCCGGGTTCGGACTACGACTGGTCGCTGGACCTGCTGCAGAAGTTCAAGCAGCTGGTGCCGCATGTTCCGACCAAGTCTGGCCTGATGCTCGGCCTTGGCGAAACCGACGAAGAAGTGATCGAAGTGATGCAGCGCATGCGCGAGCATGACATCGACATGCTGACCCTCGGCCAGTACCTGCAGCCATCGCGCAGCCACTTACCGGTGCAGCGCTTCGTGCACCCGGACACCTTTGCCTGGTTCGCTGAAGAAGGCCACAAGATGGGCTTCAAGAACGTCGCCTCCGGGCCGCTGGTGCGTTCCTCGTACCACGCTGACCAGCAGGCGCACGAAGCCAAGATCAAGCTGTAAGCTGATCCGCTGGGCCAATGCCGATGTGCGCCGTGAGGTGCCATCGGCATTTTTGTTGGGGTAGCTGTACCCTGTGGGCAACGACCTCGGGCTGGCCCATTGTTGCTGCCCACTGATCTGCAAATGCTTTCAAGGAGTTGCTGGATGGACTGTGCTGAACACCTAGGTTCTCTATTGCCGCGAAAGCTGGCGGCGAATGCCTGCTTTGCGGTGATTGCTCCGGCAGGCCCGGCGCGGCTGGATGCCGACAAGGCCCGGCAATGGTTCAGCGAGCGTGGCTACCAGTGCCGGCTGTACCCCAGCGTGAACAGCAGCCAGGGTTATCTGGCCGGCACCGACCAGCAAAGGCTGGACGACCTGCACGCCGCATTCGCCGATCCGCAGATAGATGCCATCCTGTGCATGCGCGGTGGCTACGGCAGCATGCGCTTGCTCGACCAGATCGATTTTGCGCTGATTGCCCGCACCCCCAAACCCTTGATTGGCTACAGCGACATCACTGCGCTGCACACCGCGATCAACCGCTACAGCGGGTTGGTCAGTTTTCACGGCGGCATGCTCAACGCCGACCTGCTGGGCGGCAAGCTGGAACCTACCGTCAGCTCGCTGCTGCGGCAATTGCGCGGTGAAGTGGGGCAGGGCGATGCACTCGTCCATCCCCATGCTTATCCCTTGACCACAGTGCTGTCGGGCGTTGCCAGCGGGCGCCTGCTGGGCGGCAATCTGTCGATGCTCGGGGCGACGCTGGGCACGCTTGGGGAGATCGATACTGACGGCGCCATTTTGTTTATCGAAGACGTCAACGAGCCGTTGTACCGGGTCGACCGGCTGCTCACGCAACTGCGCCTGGCAGGCAAGCTGCAGGGCGTGCGTGGGGTGTTGGTGGGGGATTTCGCCGGGATCACCGTAGCCGCCATGACCCCGCTCTTGCAGGACATGTTTGCGCCGCTGGGGGTGCCGGTACTGGCCGGCTGGCGCAGTGGCCATTGCGACCCGAACCTGTGCCTGCCGCTGGGCGCTCAGGTGCGGCTCGACAGCGAGAGGCAGACGCTGGTACTGCAGCAGGCGCTGTTCCAGCCCTGATCGCCAGGGGCTCAGGGCTGGAACAGGCCGCGACAGTCAGCGCAGGCCGTCGAGCAATTTGTGCGTCGGGTAGCCGTCAGCGGGCATGTTCTGCGCCTGCTGAGCCGTGCGGATGGCCTTGCGGGTATTGGCGCCGATGATGCCGTCGGCATTGCCCGCGTCATAGCCGCGCGCATTGAGCAGATTCTGCAGCTCGATGCGCTCGCTGCGGCTCAATGGCAAGTCATCCTTTGGCCAACTACCGGCGATGAAGCCCCAACCGGAGAAACGATCGCCCAGCAGGCTTACCGCCAGCGCGTAGGACGACGAGTTGTTGTACTTGAGAATGGCGCGGAAGTTATCCAGCACCAGGAACGCCGGGCCACGTGCGCCGGCCGGCAGCAGCAGCGCTGCCGACAGTTGATTGCTGCCCGCTGGCAGCTGAGTGCCATTGGGCAGTTTGACGCCCAGTTGCAGCCATTCGCTGACGGTCTTGCGCTGGGCGCCATCGGCAATCCAGAAGTCGAAATCGGCCGGCACCTGGACTTCGAAGCCCCACGGTTGGCCACGCTTCCAGCCCGAGCTTTGCAGGTAATGCGCGGTCGATGCGAGGGCATCGGGAGTGCTGTTCCAGATGTCGCGGCGGCCGTCGCCATCGAAGTCGACGGCATGGGTGTTGTAGGTGGTCGGGATGAACTGGGTCTGGCCCATCGCCCCGGCCCACGAGCCACGCATGGCTTCAGGCTGGATGTCGCCGTTCTGCAGGATCTGCAACGCCGCGATCAATTGGTCCTGGGCAAACTGTGGGCGACGACCTTCATAGGCCAGGGTCGCCAGCGAGCGGATGACCGATTTGCTGCCCTGGAACTGGCCGAAGTTGCTCTCCATGCCCCACACCGACACCAGCACCTGGCGGTCTACGCCATAGCGTTGCTCCAGGCGCGTGAGCAGTTCGGCGTTCTGTTCCAGCAGCTTCTTGCCGTTGCGCACCCGTAGCGGCGACAGCGCACCTTCGAGGTATTCCCACACCGGGCGGCTGAACTCGGGCTGGCTGCGATCGGCCTTGATCACGTCCATGTCTGGCGTGACACCGGCAAACACGCGATCGAACAGCCCGGCATCAATGCCGGCCTGCAACGCTTGTTGACGGAAACCGGCCTGCCACTGGGCAAAGCTTTGCACTGGCTGGATTTCAGCGTTGATGTCGGCGTTGCTGGTGGGCAGGGTAACCACCGGTGCGGGCTGGGCAGGGGCCAGGGGCACGGCGTCGGCGGCGGTAGGTTTTTCCGCACAGGCGACCAGCAGGATAAGGCTGGAGGCCGCGATCAGCTGGCGTGGTTGCCAGCGTGGGAACAGACTGAGGGACATGCACAGATCCAGAATTACAGGTCAGGTAGCGACCATATCATGCCTGCGCGCTGGATGCTTTCATGCGGCCAAAAAGTAAGAAGCCTCCCAATCTCTCGATTGGAAGGCTTCGCGGCGGTAGCTGCCTTTGCCCTTGTCGGGTTGCTCCTGGCGGCTGCGAAACAGCGGCTGGGCAATGATCGACTTGGCTTTGTTGGGGCGGTGCTTTTGCGGCTTTTTGCTCATGGCGGGGGTCCCCGGCTTGGGTGGGTTTGCGGGGCGGACTTTAGGGCTTGGGGCGGGGTGGGGCCAATTGATTGTGTATATGGCTGAGATTTTTGGGGCCGCTTTGCGCCCCAATCGCGACACAAGGCCGCTCCTACAGTGACCGCGCATGTCGGTAGTGCGCGGTGCCTGTAGGAGCGGCCTTGTGTCGCGAAAGGGGTGCGAAGCGCCCCCAGCTATTCCGAAGGCAACACCAATCGCTGCCCAGCCATCAACAGCGCCAGCCGCGACAACCCAGTCCAAGGCGAACCAGGCGCCTGGCCCTTGATCTGCGCATCAATCCGCTGGGCATCCTGCAGCAACTGCGCCCAGCGCTGCGCCGACAGCCGTTGCAGGGCCTTGCTGACCAGGGGCCGACGCTTGTCCCAGATCGGCGGGCGCGCCTGGCTGAAAGCCTTGTCTAGCGGAATACCCTGGCTGAACTGCAAGGCAATCCCCGCCAGCAGGCGCAGCTCGCGGGCCAGCGCCCAGAGAATCACCGGCGGCTCCACGCCCTCACCGCGCAAGCCTTCAAGCATGCGCAGCGCATGGCCAGCATCACCCTTGAGAATCGCATCGACCAGGCCGAACACATCGAAGCGAGCACTATCTGCCACCGCGCTCTGCACGGTTTCGACGGTGATCTGGTTGCCTTCGGCGAGCAGCTTGAGCTTTTCGATCTCTTGGGCGGCTGCGAGCAGGTTGCCCTCGACCCGCGCCGCAATCAGGTCGACCGCATCGCGCTGGGCCGACAACCCGGCCTGGGCCAGGCGCTGATTGATCCACTGTGGCAACTGCTGCGCATTGATCGGCCAGATCTGGATGAACTGGCACTGACTGCCCTCGACCAGCGCCTTGCCCCATTTGGTTTTCTGCGCACTGCCGTCGAGCTTGGGCAGGCTGATCAACAGCAGCGTGTCTTCCGCGGGTCGCGAGCAATACTCGATCAGCGCCGCCGCGCCCTTGTCGCCTGGCTTGCCTGAGGGCAGGCGCAGCTCGAGCAGGCGCCGCTGAGCGAACAGCGACAGGCTGGCACCGGCTTGCAGCAGCGTACCCCAGTCGAAGTTGGCATCGGCACTGAACACCTGGCGCTCGTCAAAACCCTGCTGGCGGGCGGCGGCGCGAATCGCGTCGGCGGCCTCCTGACACAGCAGCGGGTCATCGCCGCTGACGATATAGACAGGCGCAAGAGTACCTTGCAGATGCTTGTCGAGTTGGGCGGGGGCGAGCTTCATGAGCAGAGGCCGGGGCACCTGATGGTGCCCCGCACGGGCTTAGGTGCCCGGGATTTCCATCGGCGACTGCTGCGGGGTTTCATCACGATAGCGCTGCGCGGCTGCGGCGGCTTCGGCTTCGGCCTTGGCACGTTGATCCGCTTGCTGCTGCAGTTCGTCGAGGTGAGCTGGGGTCAGCATCTGCAGGCGCACGACCAGGGCCTGGACCAGATCACGGCGCATTTCTTCACGGGTCTGGGTGCCTTCTTGGTCGGAACCGGTGATGTTGTCGCCGTCACGCACGTAGATCTTGCGCACTTCGAGCTTGTCGCTGAGCAACGGCACGTTGTTCAGGCCGTTGATGCTGTAGTCGAGCATGGTGGTGAGTTCGTACTCGGCCGAGCGGCTGCCGCTGCTGTAGGTGACTGCGCGCTCGGTCTGTTGCTCGTTGTCGAGCGACAGGCGATACGGTGCACCGCTGCGCAGGTTGACGCCACTGCGCTCAAGTACCTGGCGCAGTTGGGTGACGGTCTGGCCGTAGGCGTCACGCGCGCTGACATCAAGTTCCTTGATGCTCAGTTCGGTAGTGCCGGTGCCGCGCAGCTGGAAACCGCAGGCGCTGAGCATGACGGCCAGGCCCATTACCAGCAGATTGCGTTTGATCATGTTGAAGCTCCCTTGTGGGCCGATTCCGCTCGCCCGCAGTGCCTGCGGGCGAGCGTTGCCATCAGTTGGCGACGATGTTGACCAGTTTGCCTGGAACCACGATGACCTTGCGAATGGTCAAGCCGTCGGTGAAGCGCACCACGTTTTCGTTGGCGCGCGCCGCAGCTTCGACTTCTTCGCGGCTGGCAGTGGCGGGCATTTCGACCTGACCACGCAGCTTGCCGTTGACCTGTACCACCAGCGTCACGCTGTCTTGCACCAGGGCGCTTTCATCCACGCTCGGCCAGGTGGCGTCGATAACCGCTTCGCTGTGGCCCAGGTGCTGCCACAGCGAATGGCTGATGTGCGGGGTGATCGGCGCCAACAGCAGGGTGACTGCTTCCAGGCCTTCCTGCAGCAGGGCACGGTCCTGGGCGGTAGCGGTCGGGGCTTTTTCCAGCACGTTCATCACGGTCATCACCTGGGCGATGGCGGTGTTGAATTTGTGGTGCAGGCCAACGTCGGTGCTGGCTTGCTTGATCGCCACGTGGATCGCGCGGCGGATCGCCTTTTGCCCGTCATCCAGTGCCGCAGTGTCCAGCTTGCCCGGCAAGCCGAGACTGACGTGGGCCTGGGCCAGGCGCCAGACGCGACGCAGGAAGCGGCTTGCGCCTTCAACGCCGGAGTCGGACCATTCCAGGCTCATGTCGGGCGGCGAGGCGAACATCATGAACAGGCGGCAGGTGTCGGCGCCGTAGACGTCGATCATCGACTGTGGGTCGACGCCGTTGTTCTTCGACTTGGACATCTTCTCGGTGCCGCCGATTTCCACCGGCAGGCCGTCAGTCTTGAGGCGAGCACTGATGACCTTGGCCTTGCTGTCGCGCTCCAGCTCGACATCGGCCGGGTTGAACCAGTCCTTGCCGCCATTGCTGGCTACACGGTAGTAGGTTTCGGCAACGACCATACCCTGGGTCAGCAGATTCTTGAACGGCTCGTTCGAAGTGACCAAGCCTTCATCGCGCATCAGCTTGTGGAAGAAGCGCGCATACAGCAGGTGCAGGATGGCGTGCTCGATACCACCGATGTACTGATCGACCGGCAGCCAGTGGTTGGCCGCTTTCGGGTCGACCATGCCACCTTCGTAGTTCGGCGAGGCGTAACGGGCGAAGTACCAGGACGACTCGACAAAGGTGTCCATGGTGTCGGTTTCGCGCTTGGCCGCAGCGCCGCACTTGGGGCAGCTGCATTCATAGAACTCTGGCAGGCGTGCCAGGGGCGAACCGGCACCATCGGGTACGACGTTCTCTGGCAGGGTGACCGGCAGTTGGTCTTCCGGCACCGGTACGTCGCCGCACGCTGGGCAGTGGATGATCGGGATCGGGCAGCCCCAGTAGCGCTGGCGGCTGATGCCCCAGTCGCGCAGACGGAACTGAGTGCGCGATTTGCCCAGTTCCTTGCTGATCAGCGCGGCTTCGATGGCGTCGAACGCGCCCGCGAAGTCGAGGCCGTCAAAGGCGCCGGAGTTGATCAGGGTGCCTTGCTCGCCGTAGGCGGCTTCCCAGGTGCTGCCGACTTCGTCGCCAGCGCTGGTGCGCACCACGGCCTTGATCGGCAGCGAGTACTTTTGCGCGAACTCGAAGTCACGCTCGTCGTGGGCCGGCACGGCCATGACCGCGCCGTCGCCGTAGTGCATCAGCACATAGTTGGCGACCCAGACCGGCAGTTTCTCACCGGTCAGTGGGTGCTCGACGAACAGCGAAGTGGCCAGGCCTTTCTTTTCCTGGGTGGCCATGTCGGCCTCGGCAACGCTGCCGCCTTTGCATTCTTCGATGAACGCCTGCAGCGCCGGGTTGCCCTGGGCAGCCTGGGTCGCCAGCGGGTGCTCGGCGGCGACGGCGACGTAGGTCGCGCCCATCAGCGTGTCGGGGCGGGTGGTGAAGACTTTGAGGGCGCCGGCATGACCAATGCTTGCCTGGTCGTAGGGGAACTGCACTTCCATCCCGCGCGACTTGCCGATCCAGTTGCGCTGCATGGTCTTGACCTGCTCAGGCCAGCCCGGCAACTCGTCGAGGCTTTCCAGCAGCTCGTCGGCGTATGCGGTGATGCGGAAGTAGTACATCGGGATTTCGCGCTTTTCGATCAGCGCGCCCGAACGCCAGCCACGGCCGTCGATGACCTGTTCGTTGGCCAGTACCGTCTGATCGACAGGGTCCCAGTTGACCGTGCCGTTCTTGCGGTAGATGACGCCTTTTTCGAACAGACGGGTGAACAGCCACTGTTCCCAGCGGTAGTAGTCCGGCTTGCAGGTGGTGACTTCACGCGACCAGTCGATGGCCAGGCCCAGGCTCTTGAGCTGGGTCTTCATGTAGTCGATGTTCTCGTACGTCCACTTGGCCGGGGCAACGTTGTTTTTCATCGCGGCGTTTTCCGCCGGCATGCCGAAGGCGTCCCAGCCCATCGGCTGCAGTACGTTCTTGCCGAGCATGCGCTGGTAGCGCGCGATCACGTCACCAATGGTGTAGTTGCGCACGTGGCCCATGTGTAGCTTGCCGCTCGGGTACGGGAACATCGATAGGCAATAGAAGGTGTCTTTGCCTGGCTGTTCGGTAACAGCGAACGATTGTTGCTCGTCCCAGGATTTCTGGGCGGCGGCTTCTATGTCACGGGGCGTGTATTGTTCGTGCATGGCTACTTTTGGCTGAGAGAGAGAAGACCTTGTTCCCGGCAGCGGAACCTCGCTGCATCCGGCACTCCGGTGTCGGTGAGAGTGAACGCCGTAGCATACATGAGCGCTGTGTATCGTGGGAAACCCAATTGGCCCGCAGCGGCGCCGGGGGCCGTTGGTCGCAGCGCTCTGCTGCTTTGCACAACGCCGCTAAGCTCAGGTGTGGGGGGAGATATCGTTATCTTCAATGAGGTGAACGGATGGGAGAGTCGCAGTTACCCGCAAGCAAACCGGAGCTGTATGAACGCTTGATCGACCGCCTTGGGCTGGCGTTGGAAGCTGCCCGCACGGCGGTGCGATTGCGCGACGAGATGCCAGCGGAACTTGAGTTGCGTGGCCTGAGCCCCGCAGAGTTCGAAGTGATCAAGGCCTATCTGGAGACCTTTCCAGAGAGCCGCATTGCCAGCGCCGCTGCGGTCAAACCAGTGGAGCCGAGCTCAGCCAAGATCATCTGGCTCAAGGACAGGAAGCGCTCCGTCGCCCCGGTCAGATCCAGGACGCTGCCGCATCGGTAGCCGTGCTGGCCTGCTGGCGCGCAAGACCCTGCGCGCTGGTTAATTCATCTACATAGCATGATCGGCGCCGGGCGCTACTTGTCGCTCGGTGTCGATCCTCTTAGTCTGCACGCCTTCACAGGAGGTGCAGGCAATGCCTATTCGATTCTTCATCAAGCAGTGGCTGATGCCGCCTGGCTTGCTGTTCATCTTGCTGTTGGCAGCGTGGTGGTTGCGCAAGCGCCGGCCGCGGCTGGCGCTTGCCTGCTTCACATTGGGGCTGGGCGGTCTTTGGTTGATGAGCCTGCCGCTGGTGGTGGAGCAGACCGCGCGCCAACTGGAAACCGAAACGCCGCTGAGCCTGGCGCAGTGGTCGGGGCTGGCCCAGCGGGCAGATGCGATCGTGGTGCTCGGCGCCGGCCGCGAGCGCGGCGACCCTGCCTGGGGCGGTCAGGATCAGCCAACCGGGCACGCACTTGAGCGCATGCGCTATGCCGCGCAATTGGCCAAGGCCTCTGGCTTGCCAGTATTGACCAGCGGTGGCTTGCACTATGGCACCCCGCCCAGCGAGGCGCAGTTGATGGCTGATCGGCTGCGCGATGACTTTGGCGTTACGGTGAAGTGGCAGGAGCAGGCCAGCCGTACCACCTGGGAAAACGCCCAGATGAGCGCGCAACTGCTGCAGCCGTTGGGCATTCGTCGGGTAGTGGTGGTGACCCAGGCCTGGCATATGCAGCGCTCGCGCTGGAGCTTCGAGCAGGCAGGTTTTGAGGTAGTGCCGGCGCCAGTGGGGTTTCTTGGACAGGATCATGCGCGGCCGTTTGGCGGGTTGTTGCCTGAGAGCAGGGCGGTTTGGCAGAGTGGGCAATTGCTTAATGAGGTGGCTGGGTTGGTCGGTTATCGGCTGTTCTATTGAGGTGAGGCGGTTGGGGCCGCTTTGCGGCCCTTTCGCGACACAAGGCCGCTCCTACAGGGGACCGCGCAAATAGGTAATGCGCGGTCAGTGTAGGAGCGGCCTTGTGTCGCGAAAGGCCCGCAGAGCGGGCCCGGCGATTTAACGGCATACCACCCCAAATCGCCTCAAACCGTCTTGGCAATCCGCCTCGCCGCCAACGCCCAGCCCATCAGCAACAGGCAAACAATCGCCAACGGCCAAGACCGCCATTGCAGATACGGCGTCAGCTGCTGCATCGGCACCACCTCGCCATACAGCACCGCCTGCTGAAACTGCGGAATCTGCGCAGTAATACGGCCATACGGATCGATCAGCGCAGTAACCCCATTGTTGGTCGCACGGATCATCCAGCGCCCCGCTTCAAGCGCGCGCATCTGTGCCATCTGCAGGTGCTGCAGAGGGCCGATCGAGGTGCCGAACCAGGTGTCGTTGCTGATGGTCAGGAGCAGATCGCTGCGCGCCGCAAGACCTGCGGCAAACTCGGGGTAGACCACTTCGTAGCAGATGTACGGGGCGATCTGATAACCCTTGGCCTGCAGCAGCGGCTGGTCGTCCGGGCCGCGGGCGAAGTCCGACATCGGCAGGTTGAAGAACTCGATCGCCCCGCGCAGCATGTCCTGCAGCGGCACGTACTCGCCAAACGGCACCAGCTTCTGCTTGAGGTAAGTGCCATCGCCTTCACCGGTCACGGTGATGCCGTTGAAGTAGCGCCGTTGCTGATGCACCACTTCACGCACCGGTACCCCGGTAATCAAGGCCGAGTTGCGTTCGGCGGCAAAACGCCCCATCACGTCGATGTAGCCCTGGGCCTGATCCTTGAGGATCGGCACGGCCGTCTCGGGCCAGACCAGCAGATCCACCCGCTTGGAGGTGAAGCTCATGTCGCGGTACAGCGCCAGTTGCGCGTCGATGTGCGCTGGGTCCCACTTCAGGTCCTGCTCGACATTGCCTTGCACGGCGGCGACGCTCAGCGGCTCGCCGGCAGGGCGCGTCCAGGCGTGGCTTTTAAGGGCCAGGCCGAGTACCCATGGCGCCACCAGCAACAGTACGCCAACTGCGAGGAATGCCGGGCGTGCACGCAGTCGATGCAGGTTGCACAGCAATGCAGCGCTCAGGGCCAGGGCAAACGAGATCAGCCACACCCCGCCCAGCGGCGCGAGGCCGGCCAGCGGGCCATGCAGCTGGCTGTAACCGGAATACAGCCAGGGGAAGCCGGTCAGGAACCAGCCGCGGAAGGCCTCTTGCAGCAGCCACAGCGCGGCAAAGCACAAGGCATCGGCCAGCGGCGCTTCGTTGCGGCGCAGCCAGCGCGCCCAGAGCCAGGCGGGCAGGGCGAAGAACCAGGCAATGGCGGCAAAGAACGCCACCAGCAGCAGCACCGCCAGCAGCGGCGAAGCACCGCCGTAGGTGGTCATGCTGATGTAGATCCAGCTGGTGCCGGCGCCGTACAGGCCGAAGCCGAAGCACCAGCCGCGGCCCATGGCCTGGCGTGGGCTCAGCTCGCGCAGGCCAGCGTAGAACAGGCCGACGGCAAGCAGGGCCAGCGGCCACAGGTCGAACGGCGACAGGGCCAGCAGGGTAGACGCGCCGGCCGCCATGGCCAGCAGGTTACCGGGCCAGCCGGGGCGGGTGATCCAACGCATGGTGTTCCTTAACGGCTAATCGGGGTCAGGCGCAGCAAGTGCACGCGGCGGCTGTCGGCGTTGAGCACGCGGAAGCGATACGCGCCGATCTCGGTGGTTTCGTTGCGCTTGGGCAGGTGGCCGAAGGCACTCATCACCAGGCCGCCGACGGTGTCGAACTCGTCATCGGAGAACTCGCTGTCGAAGAACTCGTTGAAGTTCTCGATGGGCGTCAGCGCCTTGACCAGGAAGTCGCCACTTGGCAACGGCTTGATGTAGCTGTCTTCTTCGACATCGTGTTCGTCTTCGATGTCGCCGACGATTTGCTCAAGCACGTCTTCGATGGTAACCAGGCCGGCGACGCCGCCGTACTCGTCGATCACCACGGCCATGTGGTTGTGATTGGCGCGAAACTCGCGCAGTAGCACATTCAGGCGCTTGGACTCCGGCACGAAGGTGGCCGGGCGCAGCAGGTCCTTGATGTTGAAGCTGTCGCCGTTCTCCTGAAGGATCAGCGGCAGCAGATCCTTGGCCAGGAGGATCCCGAGCACATCGTCATGGCTTTCGCCGACCACCGGATAACGCGAGTGCGCGGCATCGATCACCGACGGCAGAAACTCGCGCGGGGTCTGGCTGGCCTTGATGCTGATCATCTGCGAGCGCGGCACCATGATGTCGCGTACCTGCAGGTCAGCGACCTGAATTGCACCTTCGACGATGGTCAGCGCTTCGCTGTCGAGCAGCTTGTTCTGATGGGCTTCGCGCAGCAGCTCAAGGAGCTCCTGGCGGTTTTTCGGCTCATGGGCAAAAGCCTGGGTCAGTTTGCCCAGCCAGGACTTTTGCCCGTTGCTCGATCGGTCTTCGCTCATGGCGGTTACTCGTGTTCCTTGCAGATGTCGGTAGTAGGGATGTGGTCGTCGGCATACGGGTCAGGATGACCCAGTTCTGCCAGCAATGTTCGTTCCAGTGCTTCCATCTCTTCGGCTTCGTCATCATCGATGTGATCGTAGCCAAGCAGATGCAGGCAACCATGGATAACCAGGTGTGCCCAATGTGCTTCAAGTGCCTTGCCCTGTTCGGCCGCTTCGCGCTCGACCACGGCCACGCAGATCACCAGATCGCCCAGCAGGGGAATGTCGAGCAGTTCGTCGGGGACGTCGGCAGGAAATGACAACACATTGGTTGCGTAATCTTTATGACGGTAGGTGTGATTGAGCTCACGGCCTTCGGTTTCATCGACCAGGCGAATGGTCATTTCCGAATCGGCACTGCGCTGGCGCAGGGCCAGCTCACACCAGCGGCGGAAGTCGGCGTCATCAGGGCTGGCCGCATCGGTAGCCCGTTGCAGGTCGAGTTCAAGCATCGCGTGCGGGTGCCTCGGCCTGGCGGCTCTCGAAACGGTCGTAGGCCTCGACGATGCGCTGCACCAACGGGTGACGCACGACGTCCTTGGACTGGAAGTGGGTAAAGCTGATGCCCTGCACGTCCTTGAGCACATCGATGACATGGGTCAGGCCCGACTTGGTGCCGCGTGGCAGGTCGACCTGGGTGATGTCACCGGTGATCACCGCGGTCGAGCCGAAGCCGATCCGGGTGAGGAACATCTTCATCTGCTCGAGCGTGGTGTTCTGGCTTTCGTCGAGGATGATGAAGCTGTTGTTCAAGGTACGACCGCGCATGTACGCCAGCGGCGCGATCTCGATGACCTGGCGCTCGATCAGCTTGGCCACGTGCTCGAAGCCGAGCATCTCGTAGAGGGCGTCGTACAGCGGGCGCAGGTACGGGTCGATCTTCTGCGACAGGTCGCCGGGCAGGAAGCCGAGCTTTTCGCCCGCCTCGACCGCCGGACGCACCAGCAGGATGCGTCGCACCTGTTCACGCTCCAGCGCATCGACTGCGCAGGCCACGGCCAGGTAGGTCTTGCCGGTACCGGCCGGGCCAACACCGAAGTTGATGTCGTTGGCGAGGATCTCTTTGACGTAGCGTTGCTGGTTGGCCCCGCGCGGGGTGATCTTGCCCTTGCGCGTGCGCAGCGAAACGCTGACCTCGTTGACCGCCGGGTTGGCGATGTGTTCGACCGCCGACTCCTGCAGGTACAGGTGGACCGTTTCCGGCGACAGCTCGGTGGCCTTGGTCTCACGATAGAGACGGCGCAGCAGCTGTTCGGCAGCGGAGGTGGTCTTGGGTTCGCCGACCAGTTCGAACTGGTTGCCGCGGTTGCGGATCTGGATGGACAGACGTTGCTCGATGAGCCGCAAGTGCTCGTCGAACTGGCCACACAGGTTGGCGAAACGATGGGCCTCGAAAGGTTCGAGGATGAAACGATGGGGTTCTATGGGTGCGTTCAAGGTCGTTTTAGGCCGCTCGCCGGCTATAGAGGTGAACTCAAGAATAACCCTTGTCTGACAGTGGCGAAAGCACTGAAACGATCAAGGGTCGGTGCTGGCGCTTTTGCCGACCAATTGACCCGCCGTCGGTGCCTTGTGAGGCCTCGCAGTGGGCCGGGCTCTGCTATGATGCGGGCCATTTTCAGCCCAGTGTGCCTATACGCCGATCATGAGCAAAAGCGAACCCGCGATCTACAAAGTGATCTTCCTCAATCAGGGGCAGGTCTTTGAAATGTATGCCAAGCAGATCTTCCAGAGCGACCTCTGGGGTTTTCTCGAAATCGAAGAGTTCGTCTTCGGCGAGCGCACCCAGGTGGTGGTCGACCCGAGCGAAGAAAAGCTCAAGGCGCAGTTTGAGGGAGTGATCCGCAGCTTTGTGCCGATGCACTCGATCGTGCGCATCGATGAAGTCGAGCGGTTGGGTACGGCAAAGATCAGCGAAGCCAAGATCACCGGCAACGTGATGCCGTTTCCGATGCCGATGCCTACCAAATAAGCCTTACGGCAGAGGGGCGAAAGGGCTGCGGCCCTCGGCGTTCTGCAGTTCGAGCAGATATTTGCGGAAGATCTGGCCGAGCACCTGGGTGGCGTGCTCGAGTTCGTCGCGGGGCATCTGCTCGGTGACTTCGTCAGCCAGGTCGAGGGCATCCTCGGCACCGTTGACCGCAGCCATCTTCAGCAGAATGTACGCCTGGACGTTGTTGGCCTTGACCCCTTCACCATGGAAGAACATCGAGCCAAGCCGATACTGGGCCTGAGCATGACCTTGCAAGGAGGCTTGCTGGAACCAGTTGAGGGCTTTGTCGAGGTCGCGTGCGGCTTGCTCGCCGTTACCGCTGTAGTAGAACTCGCCCAGCTCGTACTGCGCCTGGGCATCCCCAGACTCGGCAGTGTGCTCGCACGCCTTGAGGGCGTTCTGCAGGTCCTCTGGCTGAACGTTGAGAGTGCAGCGGCCCGTCGCTGGAATCAGCAACGAGTTACCGCCCTCTGCCAAGGCCAGCAGGGGCTGAAGGAGCAACAGGCAGCCCAGGGTCAGGGCGCGGCCGGTGCGGTTCATGGGGATCGACTTACCTCTGCAAGCTGTCCGATGTCTCTGGTGGCACATTATGGGATAAGCAGCGCCAACCTTACAAAGTTTTACTCGATTTTCTGTAGGTAGGGGGGCTGCTGACGGCCTCTTCGCGGGTAAACCCGCTCCTACAGGGGATTGCGTCGACCCTGTGGGAGCGGGTTTACCGGAGCGCCGGACCGCCGCGAATAGCCCTCAGCCACGCTGGTTTACTTCAGCTTGGCAAACGCCCGCTCAGCCGCATCCAAAGTGATTTTCAGCTCGGTATCGCCATGCACGATCGAGGTGAAACCCGCCTCATAGGCGCTTGGCGCGAGGTACACACCGCCTTCCAGCATCAAGTGGAAGAAGCGCTTGAAGCGCTCGGTGTCGCTGGCCATGACGTCGTCGAAGGTGACGATATCGTCCGCGCCGGTGAAGTACAGGCCGAACATGCCACCCGCCTGAGTGGTGACAAACGGCACGCCCGCAGCATCGGCGCGCTGTTGCAGGCCGTCGAGCAGGTTGCTGGTGAAGCGGCTCAGCTCATCGTGGAAGCCCGGCCGGCTGATCAGCTTGAGGGTGGTCAGGCCGGCGGCCATGGCCAGTGGGTTACCCGACAGGGTACCGGCCTGGTAGACCGGGCCGAGCGGGGCGATGCATTCCATGATCGCGCGCTTGCCGCCGAAGCAGCCGACCGGCATGCCGCCGCCGACGATCTTGCCGAAGGTGGACAGGTCCGGGGTGATGCCGTAATGGCCCTGAGCGCCGCCCAGCGATACCCGGAAACCGGTCATCACTTCGTCGAAGATCAACACCACGCCATGCTTGTCGCACTGCTCGCGCAGGCCTTCGAGGAAGCCCGGCGCCGGCGGTACGCAGTTCATGTTGCCGGCAACCGGCTCGACGATGATGCAGGCAACGCTCTGGCCGACTTCGGCGAGGGTCTTTCCGACTTCGGCGAGGTCGTTGAACGGCAGGGTCAGGGTGTGCTTGGCAAAGTCTGCCGGGACCCCGGCCGAGCTTGGTACGCCCTGGGTCAGCAGGCCGGAGCCGGCCTTGACCAGCAGGCTGTCGGAGTGGCCGTGGTAGCAGCCTTCGAACTTGATGATGGCGTCACGGCCGGTGTAGCCACGGGCCAGGCGAATGGCACTCATGGTCGCTTCGGTGCCGGAGCTGACCATGCGCACCATTTCCATCGACGGCACCAGCGAGCAGACCAGGTCGGCCATCTCGGTTTCCATCGCGGTCGGCGCACCGTACGACAAGCCGTGCTCGAGCTGCTTGCGCACCGAGTCGAGCACGTCCGGGTGGCTGTGGCCAAGAATCATCGGCCCCCACGAGCCGACATAGTCGACGTAGCGCTTGTCGTCTTCATCGATGACGTAGGCGCCCTGGGCGTGCTTGAAGAACAGCGGCGTGCCACCGACGCTCTTGAAGGCACGCACCGGTGAGTTGACGCCACCGGGGATGTGTTTCTGGGCCTGGGCAAAAAGGAGTTCGGAACGGGACATGGTTTTCTCTCGAATTCAGGAAGCGAACAGCGCGTTGAACGCGCGGGCCCGGCGGGTGACTTCGTGGGCGTCGTCAGCCGCAAACAGGCCATGAATGACGGCCAGCAGGTCGGCGCCGTGGTCGATCAATACCGGGGCGTTGTCGAGGGTGACGCCGCCGATCACGGCGATCGGCAGTTTCACCCTGGCGCGGGCCTGGGCCAGCAACTCCAGGCTGGCAGCCGGTGCGCCGGGTTTGGTCACGGAGTTGAAAAAGCGCCCGAAAGCGACATAGTTGGCGCCTTCACGGGCAGCCTGCTCGGCCAGCTCGAGTTGAGCGTGACAGGTCGAGCCGATGATTGCATTGCGCCCGAGCAAGGCTCTGGCAGGTGTCAGCGGGCCGTCGGTCTGGCCCAGGTGCACGCCGACGCCCAGGCGCGCGGCCAGCTCGGCGTCGTCGTTGATGATCAGTTGGGTGCCGTAACGCTCGCAGAGCACCTTCAAGGCTTCGGCTTCGCGCAGGCGCTTGGCCGCATCGTCGCTCTTGTCGCGGTACTGCAGCAGGCGCACACCGCCGGCCAGCGCCGCTTCTACATGGGATTCAAAGCGGCCAGCGAGGAGCTGGCTGTCGGTGATCGCGTACAGACCGCGTAGCTTCATGTCAGGCCTCGTGTGCGTAGCTCAGGAACAGAAATCCAGCGGCAGGCGGCGCGGCACGAATTGGCCACGGCCCAGTTGTTCGGCGTCGCGCAGAGTCCGCCAGGTGTAGTCGAGGGCGCTGCGCACGGCGCTCTGCAATTCCTCGCCAAGGGCCAGGCGGCCGGCCAGGGCGCTGGCCAGGGTGCAGCCGGAACCGTGATAGCTGCCCGGCAAGCGCTGGCAGAGCCAGGTCTGGCTGCTGCCATCGCGGCTGTACAGACGGTTATGAATAGCGTCTTCGTCACCGTGGCCGCCGGTGATCAGCAGGTTTTTGCAGAATGGCAGCAGCTTGGCGGCGCACTCGTCGGCCGTGCCTTCCGGCAGCTCGGCCAGAATCCGCGCCTCGGGCAGGTTGGGCGTGGCGATGGTCGCCAGCGGCAACAGCCGTTCGCGCACGGCATAGCCGACTTCATCCTTGCCCAGCCGGCCACCGCCGCCGGCGCGCAGTACCGGGTCGCAGACCAGCGGCAGGTGCGGGTGCGCGGCCAGCAGCTCGGCCACGGTGTCGACCATTTCGATCGAGCCGAGCATGCCCAGCTTCACCGCTGCCACCTGCGAGTCGTTGAGTACGGCGTTGGCCTGGGCCAGCACCCACTCGCGGTCGAGCACGCGGAAGTCGGAGACGTTGACGGTATCCTGCACGGTCAGAGCGGTCACGGCGGGCGCGGCGTGACAGCCTTGGGCGATCAGGGCTTCGATATCTGCCTGCAGGCCGGCGCCGCCACTGGGGTCGTGGCCGGAGAGACAGAGGACAACGGGGCGGGAGCTGTAGATATTCATGGTCGGCGAGCTTACCACCAAACCTATTTCGGCGAAGCGCCCCGCGTGTCGATAGTGCAGGGTGTTGCTCGGGATGGGACAGTCATTGCGCCTGTAACTGGCGTGCTAGAGCTGTTAAGTCAAAATCATGCGGACTTGATGGCCATCACTGATGGCTATGCTAGAGTGCTCAAATAATTCGATAACGGGCTCTACCGGATTACGTCGCCTCAAAGGGAAAGGGGGGCCAACGCGACGCAACCGAAAGGGCCATGCTGGGGCTGTAATGCGCTATTTGCTGATCATCTTGCTGGGCTGCTTGCCCGTGCTCGCCGCAGCTGTGGATTTTGACGACGCGACCCGGCGCCTGCCGCTGGGCAAAATCATGCAGGTGTATGAGGATCGCACGGCCAGTGCGACCATTGCCGAGGTCAGCTCGGCGGACTTTGCCGAGCGTTTTGTCACCCATAAAGAAGACGTGCTCAACGCCGGTTATTCCAACTCGGTGTTCTGGCTGCGCCTTGATCTGCGCTACGTCGCGCCAGCCAGCCAGGCCACCCGGCAATGGTTGCTGGAACTCGCTTACCCGCCGCTCGATCACCTCGAAATGTACCTGGCCGACGCCCACGGCAAGTTCAAGCTGGCGCAGCGCACCGGTGATGCCCTGCCGTATGCCAGCCGGCAGATCCAGCAGAACAACTACCTGTTCGAACTACCGCTGCAGCCCGGCCAGCCGACCACGGTGTACCTGCGCCTGCACAGCGAAGGCTCGGTTCAGGCGCCGCTGACGCTATGGTCGGTGAATGCCTACATGGAAGATCAGCCTACCCGCCTGTATGTGCTGGGGATGATCTATGGCGTGTTGCTGGTGATGCTGGTGTACAACCTGTTCATCTACATCAGTGTGCGCGACGTCAGCTACCTCTATTACATCCTCTATATAGCCTCGTTCGGCTTGTACCAGGTATCGGTCAACGGCGCCGGCGTGGCGTATTTCTGGCCGGACAGCCCGTGGTGGGCAAACGCCGCGACGCCGCTGTTCATCGGTGCCGCCGGCTTGTTCGGCTGTCAGTTTGCCCGCCACTTCCTGCAGATGGGCCTGCTCAGCCGCGGCTTCGACCGGCTGCTGCAAGTGCTGATGCTCGGCGGCGCGCTGGTCATGGTGCTGGCGGTGACCCTGCGCTACGGCGTGGCCCTGCGCATGGCTACGGTGCTGGCGCTGCTGTTCACCGTGAGTATCTTCAGCGCCGGGCTGTATGCCTGGTGGCGCGGCCTGCGGGTAGCGCGCTGGTTCATCATTGCCTGGTCGGCGTTTTTGCTCGGTGGTCTGGTCAATACTCTGATGGTGCTGGGCTATCTGCCCAACGTATTCATCACCATGTACGCCAGCCAGCTCGGCTGCGCGCTGGAAGTTGCCCTGCTGTCGCTGGCCCTGGCCGATCGCATCAACAGCCTGCGCGAGCAGCAGGCGCAGACCCTGCGCGAAACTGGCCAGACCCTGGAGCAGCTCAACCAGCAACTGGCTCGCAGTAACCGCTTGAAGGACGAGTTCCTGTCGACCGTGACCCACGAGCTGCGCACGCCAATGAACGGCGTGATCGGCTCGCTGCAATTGATGCAGACCCTGCCGATGGACAGCGAACTCAGCCAGTACCAGCACACCGCCACACGCTCCGCCCAGGACATGATGGTGATGGTCGACGACATCCTCATCCTGACCGAACTGCAGGCCGGGCGACTGCGTGCGCATCCGTTGCCGTTCAACCTGCGTCGCGAGTTGCAGGAGTTGCGTGCCAGCTTTGCCGGGCTGGCCTTGAGCAAAGGCCTGTACCTGAGTTTGGATATCCCGGCCGACCTGCCCGACGATCTGGTCGGCGATGCGCCAAAGCTGATGCGCTGCCTGCGTTGCCTGGTCGACAACGGCTTGAAGTTCACCGAGCAGGGTGGGGTGATGATCAAGGTCCGTGGCCGTCGGGTTGGCCCGCATAACCTGGCGCTGTCGTTTATCGTCAGTGACAGCGGCATCGGCTTTGATGACCTTGATCAGGCCACCCTCTATCAGCGCTTCTTCCAGGTCGATGGCTCGATGACCCGGCGCTATGGCGGGCTGGGCATCGGTCTGTCGATCTGCCGGCAGTTGGGCGAGTTGCTCGAGGCGAGTCTTTCGCACGAGTCGACCCGCGGGCTGGGTAGCCGTTTCGAGCTGACCCTGAACCTCAGTGCGGCCCAGGTTCAGGCGCCGCCGGGGCGTGTTGCCAGGTTCTGAGTGCACGGCACTGTCGTAAAGCGCCGCCGCGATAGGCCGATTCGTCACTTTGACTGACCGCGCAACGGTGCTTCACTGGCAGTCCAAGGCCAGCACGGCTCCAGGAGCGCGCCCATGAACCTGCATCAGTACGCCGAGACTCACCAGGTCAGCAACCAGCCGCCGTCACTGGATGGCGCCAACCTGTACCGGCTTGATCTGCCGTTGCAGCAATGGTCGCAGCGCTTTGGCGCCGGCTGGGCGCAGGCGCAGCTGGACAGCTATGGCGCGCTGGCCGGTGGGCCGCTGATGGCGGCGGGGTTTCTGGCCAACGCGCACAAGCCCGAGTTCCACAGCCACGACCGCTATGGCCATCGCATCGACCTGGTCGAGTTTCATCCGGCCTATCACCAGTTGATGCGCACGGCGGTCGAGCACGGCTTGCCGTCCTTGCCCTGGGCCGCGCCGCAGCCGGGTGCGCACGTTGCCCGCGCCGGGCTGACCTATCTGCACTCGCAGGCCGAAGCCGGCACTGGCTGCCCGCTGACCATGACCTTTGCCGCCGTGCCTGCGCTGCGCGTACAGCCGGAGCTTGCCGAGTACTGGCTGCCCAAGCTGCTGGCCCGCGACTACGACCCGCGCAATGTCGGCGACCGGCACAAGGCCGGCGTCACGATCGGCATGGCCATGACTGAAAAACAGGGCGGCACCGACGTGCGCGCCAACACCACGCGGGCCTATCCGGTCGGCGCCGCTGGCCCCGGCCAGGCGTACGAGCTGGTCGGGCACAAGTGGTTCTGCTCGGCGCCGATGTGCGATGCGTTTCTGGCCCTGGCGCAAACCGACAAAGGCCTGAGCTGCTTTTTGCTGCCGCGCCATCGCCCCGATGACAGCCGCAACCAGTTCTACATCCAGCGCCTGAAAAACAAGCTGGGCAACTGCTCCAATGCCTCCAGCGAAATCGAGTTGCGCGGTGCCCTGGCGTCGATGATCGGCGAAGAGGGCCGCGGCGTGCCGACCATCATCGAAATGGTGGCGATGACCCGCTTCGACTGCATGGTCGGCTCCAGCGCACTGATGCGCCAGGCGCTGACCCAGGCCACGCACCACTGCGCCCATCGTCAGGTCAGTGGGCGCGTGCTCGCCGAGCAACCCTTGATGCAGAACGTGCTCGCTGACCTCGCCCTGGAAAGCGAGGCCGCGCTTGCGCTGAGCCTGCGTATGGGCCAGGCATTGGACCAGCTCGATGATCCGCAACAGGCGCATTTCGCCCGGCTGATGACCGCTGTAGGCAAATACTGGATCTGCAAACGCGCCCCGGCGATGATCAACGAAGCAGCGGAATGCATGGGTGGCGCGGGCTATGTCGAAGACAGCATCCTGCCGCGGCTGTACCGCGAGGCGCCGGTCAATTCGACCTGGGAAGGTTCGGGCAATGTGCAGTGCCTGGATGTGCTGCGCGCGCTGAGCAAGGAGCCCGGTATTCAGGAGGCCTTGTTCGCTGAGCTGGGCGATGGCCACGGTGACGCTCGGCTGGCGGCGCATATTGCCAGGCTCAAGGCAGCCTTGGCCGACACCGGTGACATCCAGTACCGCGCCCGCCGACTGAGCGAAGACATCGCCCTGGCGGTGCAGGCCAAATTACTCCTCGAAGCGGGCAATGTGCAGGTCAGCGATGGCTTTATCGCCAGCCGCTTGAACGGCGCGGGCAGGGTCTACGGCGCCTTGCCGCGTGGTGTCGACGTGCAGGCGCTGGTCGCGCGGGCGACGCCGCTGTGGCCGTGCTGAGGCTAATGCATCCGTAGGGGTGTATTTGCCACCGAAGCAAGGCAAGATGGCTGCACGCATGACAGAAAACAGGAAGCCCAGCGTGAGCCAAGCGTTTGTAGTCGTTGATACCCCCGAACAGGCCGTCGACCGTCTGGCGGCCCTGCATGAACAGGCCACCGGTGCCCTCAGTCAGGCCCTCAAGCGTTACCTCAAGGACCGCACCGAACCGGACGCCGAAGAGCGCGCCCTGTACCGTTACCCAGCGTTGCGCCTGACCTACTACAGCAACGGCGAAGTCGCGGCCACCACCCGTGCCTATGGCAAGGTTCAGGTTGCTGGTACCTACAGCGTTACCGTGACCCAGCCAGAAGCCTTCCGCAGCTACCTGCTCGACCAGTTGCGGCCCCTGATGCACGACTACACGGTGACCGTGGAAGTCGGCGTCAGCGAGCAGAACATCCCTTACCCGTATGTGGTCGAGCAGGGCGATGAACTGGCCGGCACCGGCATCACCGCCGCCGCCCTGGCGCGGGTATTCCCCAGCACCGACCTGTCGGCTGCCACCGACGATATCGCCGACGGCCTGTGGGACTGGAGCAATGCCGACAATCTGCCGCTGGCGCTGTTCGACGCCGCCCGCGTGGACTTCTCGCTGCGCCGCCTGGTGCACTACACCGGCAGCGACTGGCGCCATGTGCAGCCGTGGATCCTGCTGACCAACTACCACCGCTACGTTGACCAGTTCATCGCCCATGGCCTTGAGCAGTTGCGTGACGACCCGCGCTTTGTGCGCATGGTCTTGCCGGGTAACGTGGTCATCGAAAAAGGCCTGAACGAAGGCGAGACTCAGGCGCTGGTGGCCAGCGTGGTCTGGCACCGCTTCCAGATGCCGGCCTATCACCTGATCGCCGCCGATGGTGACGGTGTGACCCTGGTCAACATCGGCGTTGGCCCGTCCAACGCCAAGAACATCACCGACCACCTTGCCGTGCTGCGCCCGCACTGCTGGTTGATGATCGGCCACTGTGGCGGCCTGCGTCAGTCGCAGACCATCGGCGATTACGTGCTGGCCCACGCCTACATGCGCCGCGACGGCATTCTTGACCGAGTGGTGCCGCCGAACATTCCCATCCCGGCCCTGGCCGAGGTGCAGATGGCGTTGCAGGAAGCGGCGGCGCACGTCACCGGCGAGCGCGGCGACGAGCTGAAAAAACGCCTGCGTACCGGCACCGTGCTGACCTACGACGACCGCAACTGGGAGCTGCGCTGGGCCCAGGAACGGCCGCTGATCAACCTCTCGCGGGCGGTGGCGGTCGACATGGAAAGCGGCACCATCGCCGCCCAGGGTTATCGCCTGCGGGTGCCTTACGGGACCTTGCTCTGCGTGTCGGACAAACCCCTGCACAGCGAGATCAAGCTGCCAGGTTCGGCCAATGCGTTCTACAACCGTGCGGTCAGCCAGCACTTGAAAATCGGCATTGCCGCGCTGGATCTGCTGCGTACTGAGCTCAATTCGTTGCACTCGCGTAAACTGCGCAGCTTCGATGAGCCGCCGTTCCGCTGAGGATCCATGCCCCTGCCACCCCGTTCCAAGCCGCGCCGCACCCCAGCGCCGCGGCCTGCCGGCCCCCGCCGGCCGGCCAAGGCGCCACCGGCCGAGCCGCGCCTGGTGCTGTTCAACAAACCGTTCGACGTGCTGACCCAGTTCAGTGACGGCGACGGCCGCGCGACGCTCAAGGATTTCATCGATATCCCCGGGATCTACCCCGCCGGGCGTCTGGACCGTGACAGCGAAGGCTTGCTGTTGCTGACCAATGACGGCCGCCTGCAAGCACGGATTGCCGACCCCAAGCACAAGTTGGCCAAGACCTACTGGGTCCAGGTTGAAGGTGAGCCGAGCGAGGAGCAGTTGCAGCGCTTGCGCCAGGGCGTCGAGCTTAACGACGGCATGACCTTGCCAGCCGAGGCGCGGCTGTTGGCCGAGCCGCAGTTGTGGCCACGCGACCCGCCGGTGCGCTTTCGCAAGAGCGTGCCGACGGCCTGGCTGGAGCTGGTGATTCGTGAAGGGCGCAACCGCCAGGTGCGGCGCATGACTGCTGCGGTCGGCTTGCCGACCTTGCGTCTGGTGCGGGTGAAGATCGGCGACTGGACCTTGGACGGGTTGGATCAGGGCTGCTGGCGCGACGCGCCACCCAAGCTATAGGTGAGCAGGGCGTGAGCGTCAGACGCCCTCGATCATCCCCACCACCACGCTTTTGATGATGAACGCGAGCACGCCCAGGCCGAGCACGAAGAACAGGATCAGCGTGCCGAAGCGGCCTGCCTTGGACTTTTTCGCCAGGTCCCAGACGATGAATCCCATGAAACCGATGAGGATGGTCACCAGGATGATCATCATCCATTCTTCGAATTTTTCAGGATCCATCTGTGCGCTCCAAGCAGGCTCAAGCGGCTGAGTATACGCCCGGGCCCCTCGGCTGTTAACGCAGGTGGGTCAATGGCAGCTCGGTGCTGGCCAGTACCTGGTTGAGCACAAAGCTTGAACGCACGCTGGTAACGCCTTCGATGCGGGTCAGGCTGCCCAGTAGCAGTTTCTGGTAATGGTCCATGTCCGGCACCACCACCTTGAGTTGATAGTCGGCGTCCATACCGGTCACCAGGCTGCATTCGAGCACCTGCGGCAGGCCGCGCACGGCGGCTTCAAATGTCTCGAAGCGCTCCGGGGTGTGCCGGTCCATGCCGATCAGGACATAGGCGGTCAGGCTCAGGCCGAGCTTCTTGCGGTCCAGCAGCGCGACCTGGCGCGAGATGTAGCCGTCGTCTTCCAGTTGCTTGACCCGACGCGAGCACGGCGAGGGCGACAAGCCGATGCGTTCAGCCAATTCCTGGTTGGAGATGCGCGCATCGCGCTGCAATTCGGCAAGGATGCTCAGGTCGTAGCGGTCGAGCTTGCTCATGAAAGGGGCCTTATCTGTTCGGATTGCGTAGAATTATCAATCAAGGGTTAAAAATTGCGCAAGTGCTATTTATCTGAGCAATCTTCGCAATCCTGTGCCGGGCTGCTGGCAGTATCTTTATCAACAGAATCACTGCCCGGACATCAGTCCACGGCGACCGGCCCAGGAGGCCGCTCGCGGCCCGCGATCAACACGATCAGCCGGCCCCCGGGCTACGCACCGTTTACCAAACGGGGTGAGGTGAGCCGGCGCCACAAGTGCCGAGCACGGACGACAATTGCAAAGGGAGGCCACTTGGCCTCCCTTTTTTATGGCTGGATTTTCATCTGCCCAGGCAAGCTGCGCGGTAAACTGGCGACAGTTGCGGTTTTACTTGTCGAGAGGAATACCATGAGGTCGCGCGGCTGGCAGTTGGCAGGGGTAGGTGTGCTGGCGATGGTTATCAGCGCCGCGGTGCTGGCGCAGGGGCCGGGCGACGGCCGTGGGCCGCAAGACCCGAATGGCGGCGGCAGCTCCGGCTCATCGCTCAATTCCCGCGATGAAGTGCGCCAGACCGAGCCACCCCGGCAAGGTTATTACCAGGACATCCCGCGCCGCGGCCCCGATAACCGCCATTGGCAGGCGGGCGGGCCCGGGCAGCGCCCCGGTGACAACTGGTCAGGTCGCCCCGATGGCCACGGCAACGGTTGGGGGCCTGGCCCGCAATACCATCCCGGGCATGCTATCGACCGCTTCCCTGAGCAGCACTGGAAGGTGCCCTATCGCGGCCGCGATTACTTCTATTCCGGTGGCTACTGGTATCAGCCGCAGGGCCCGCGCTATGTAGTGGTGCGCCCTCCTTATGGCGTGCGCGTCGGTTACTTGCCGCCGTATGCGCGAGAAGTCTGGCGCGGCGGGGTGCTGTTCTTTCTGGTTGCTGACACCTACTACCAGTACCTGGCCGACAGTCGTGAGTACGTGGTGGTCAACCCACCGGTCAGCCAGCCTGTGCCAGCGTCGCAGGCCAGTAGTGGTTATGACGTGGTTGCTTATCCAAGCTATGGGCAGAATCAACAGCAGCAGGATCAGGATCGCTATCAGTGCCATCGCTGGGCGGTTGAGCAGTCGGGGTTTGATCCGGCTCAGGCCAGTTATGCGCCGGCGGCGAATGTTGCCGAGTTGTATCGGCGTTCGCTTGGGGCCTGCCTTAGTGGGCGTGGGTATAGCATCAACTGATTGCGTTCGTAATCTGAAGTCTGCGTCTGATTTAAGTGCGCCGGGGCTGCTTTGCAGCCCTTTCGCGACACAAGGCCGCTCCTACAGGGACCGCGCAAGTCACAGGCCCTGTAGGAGAGGCCTCGTGTCGCGAAAGGGGCGCAGAGCGCCCCCGGCAATCTAACTGACACTACACCGGATCAGCATGCACCATCACATCCGCCTGCGGATACCGCTCGCGAATCACCGCCGAGGCCTGCACGCACAGCTCATGGGCATCATGCAGTGACAGCGTGCCGGGCAGCTCAAGGTGCAGTTGCACAAACCAGTAGCTGCCAGACACGCGCGTACGCAGATCATGCGCGCCGAGCACTCCGGGAATGGCCGTGACCAGCGCCAGCATCTGCTCGGCCACATCGCCGGGCAGCTCCTTGTCCATCAGGATCGCCGTGCTTTCTCGAGCAATCTGCACGGCACTCCAGAGGATGTAGAGCGCAATGCCCAAGCCGAACAGCGCATCCAACTGCGGCCAGCCATAACCGGCCAGCAGCAACGCCAGCAGGATGCTGCCATTGAGCAACAGGTCGGAGCGGTAATGCAGGGAATCGGCACGCACCGCGGTCGAGCCGGTGGCCTTGATCACCTTGCGCTGCAGCGCCAGCAGGGCCACGGTCAGCACCAGCGACAACACCATCACGCCGATACCCGCCGCCGTGTCGCCCAGCGGCTGCGGTGATTGCAGGCGACTCACCGCCTGCACCCCGATCAGCACCGCACTGGCGCCGATGAACAGGGCCTGGGCCATGCCGGCCAGCGCTTCGGCCTTGCCATGGCCAAAGCGGTGGTCGTCGTCGGCCGGGCGCAGCGCATAGTGCACTGCCAGCAAGTTGAGCAGCGAGGCGACTGCGTCCAGCGCCGAGTCGGTCAGCCCGGCCAGCAGGCTGACCGAGTCGCTCAGCCACCAGGCTATCGCCTTGCTCACCACCAGGATGCAGGCCACCGCCAGCGATGCGCGGGTGGCCAGGCGGAGCAAGCGTTGCTGTTCAGCAGTGGGCGTCATGCGGTGCGCATCCTGCGAAGTGTCAGGCGGCCGGAATCAGGCCGTAACTGGCCAGTTGCTCGACGCTGCCGCGATGCTGGATCAGGCGCGGGTCGTTGAGCGGCAGGCGCTGGCCCAGTTCGCTTTCGAGAATAGCCTGCAGCTTGCTGTTGTCGATGCTGCCATCGGCATTTACCGCCGGCTTGAGCTTGGCCGGGTCGACCTGGGCGGTGGTCCCGCCGGGGTAGTAGATTGCGCCAGTGGCAAAGTCGACACCAAAGGCGATCAGGCCCGGGATCACGTAGAACAGAATACCGATGGCATCGAGGGCAACGATCACCGGGTCGACCTTGCCTTCGATCTGGCCGCGACGATCTGGATAGAACAACGTGCCGCAGGCCGTCAGCTGAGTCAGCAGGGTGGCAACCAGGGCGCCACCGATGACGCGGGAATGAATGCGCATGAAAATCTCCGATGGAAAATCGCAACGAAACAGGCCAGCGGCCTGCTGCCGTAAGTATGACCTATCGGGCCTCGCCCGGTTCGCCGTTATACTCGGCGCCTCGTTCGAGGACCACCATGATTTCATTACCAATCGATGCCGTACTGCCCGCGCTGCGTCAGGCGCTCAGCGCGCGCCACGAAGCCGTGCTGGAAGCGCCGCCCGGCGCCGGCAAGACCACCCGCGTGCCGCTGGCCCTGCTCGACGAGCCGTGGCTGGCTGGCCAGCGCATCATCATGCTCGAGCCACGCCGGCTGGCCGCACGCGCTGCGGCTGAGCGCCTCGCCAGTGAGCTGGGCGAGCAGGTCGGGGAAACGGTCGGCTATCGGATTCGGCTGGACAGCAAGGTTGGCCCGAACACCCGCATCGAAGTGGTCACCGAAGGCATCCTGACCCGCCGGCTGCAGTCGGACCCGGCGCTGGAAGGCGTGGGCCTGCTTATTTTCGACGAGTTTCACGAGCGTTCGCTGGACGCCGATCTGGCGCTGGCGCTGACCCTCAACGGGCGGGCGCTGCTGCGCGACGAGCCGCCGCTGAAAATCCTGCTGATGTCGGCAACTCTTGAAGGCGAGCGCTTGTCGCGCCTGCTCGACGATGCCCCGGTGGTCAGCAGCCAGGGCCGTATGCACCCGGTAACGATCCAGTGGGGCCGGCCGATGCAGCCGGGAGAGTTCATCGAGCCGCGGGTGGTCGACTGCGTGCTGCAGGCGCTGGCCGATCAAATCGGCAGCCTGCTGGTGTTTCTGCCGGGCCAGGCCGAGATCCGCCGAGTCCATCAAAGCCTGCAGGAAGCCATCGGCGAGCGCTCCGACATCATCCTCTGCCCGCTGCACGGCGAGCTTGACCTGAACGCCCAGCGCGCCGCCATCGAACCGCCGGCCAAGGGCCAGCGCAAGGTGGTGCTGGCGACCAACATTGCCGAAACCAGCCTGACCATCGATGGCGTGCGGGTGGTGATCGACGCAGGCCTGGCGCGGGTGCCGCGGTTTGACCCGGGCAGCGGCATGACCCGCCTCGACACCCAACGTATCTCCCGCGCCAGCGCCACCCAGCGCGCCGGGCGGGCAGGGCGACTGGAGCCGGGGGTGTGCTACCGGCTGTGGTCTGAAGCGCAGCATGAACAATTGGCCGCCCACGGCACGGCGGAAATTCTCCAGGCCGACCTGGCCGGGCTGGCGCTGCAACTGGCGCGCTGGGGCGTGAGCCCGGATCAGCTGAGCTGGCTCGACCAGCCGCCTGCCGCCGCCTACGCCCAGTCGCAAGATCTGCTGGCCCGGCTTGGCGCGTTCAAACCGGCCAGCCGCAGCAACCTGAGTAGTCATGGCCAGGCCATGGCCGAACTGCCCGCGCATCCTCGTATCGCCCATCTGTTGTTGCGCGGTCAGCAACTGGGCCTGAGCGAAATGGCCTGTGACGTTGCCGCACTGCTGGGCGAGCGCGACATCCAGCGCGGTGGCGGCGCTGATCTGCACAGCCGGCTGGCGCTGCTCAGCGGCGAGAATAAAGCAGTGCGCGGCGCGCAAGGCGGCGTGCAGCGCGCCCGTCAGTTGGCCCGCCAATACCGGGGCTTGCTGCGTGGCAGCGCGCAGACGCCGGTCGCCGGCCCGCAGCACCCGCGCTGGCTCGGTGCACTGCTGGCACTGGCCTATCCAGACCGAGTCGCCCAACAGCGCCGTGACGGCGGCGCCGAGTACCGCCTGGCCAATGGCCGAGCGGCGCTGTTTGCCGAGGTCGATGGGCTGATGAAATGCCCGTGGCTGGTGATTGCCGACCTCGGCAGCCGCCAGGGCCAGCGCGAGGAGCGGATCTATCTGGCTGCCGAGTTCGACCCTGATTTGTTCGATGGCGTGCTCGCCGAGCAGGTGCAAACCCTCGATCTGCTCGACTGGGATGAGCGAGAGCAGGTCCTGCGCGCCGAGCGCCAGCGCAAGGTCGGTGAGCTGGTGCTGAGCCGTGAAGCCCTGCCCGGGCTCAACGATGAAGCCCGTGCGCAGGCGCTGCTCGGGCTGGTCCGGCGCAAAAGCCTGGCCTTGTTGCCGTGGACCCCAGAGCTGCGCCAGTGGCAGGCGCGGGTGGCCTTGCTGCGACAGCTCGATCTGGCACAAAACGGCGCCAGCGACTGGCCCGACCTGTCTGATCCGGCCCTGCTTGGTAGCCTTGAAGGCTGGTTGCAGCCGTATCTGGGCAAGGTCTCGCGGCTCAGCCATTTCGCCCAACTGGACCTGCCGTCGATCCTGCGCAATCTGCTGCCGTGGCCGCTGCCGCAGCGGCTGGACGAATGGGCGCCGCAGCATCTGCCGGTGCCATCTGGCTCGAGCATCCGTCTGGACTACAGCGAGACGCCGCCGATTCTGGCTGTGCGCCTGCAAGAACTGTTCGGCCTGGCCGACACCCCGCGCATCGCTCAGGGTCGCCAGCAGGTGCTGCTCCACCTGCTGTCGCCGGCACGCCGGCCGGTGCAGGTGACCCAGGACCTGGCCAACTTCTGGCGCACCACCTATGCCGAGGTGAAGAAGGATCTCAAAGGTAGATACCCGAAACACTACTGGCCGGATGATCCGTTGATTGCTCAGGCCACCGCTCGGGTAAAACCTCGGGGGACTTGAGCGCGGTGGTTAGTCGACACGCTTCAGCAGGAAGGTGGCGATGTCACCCTCGTGGACATTCAGGTAGGCAAACCAGCCGGGCTGGAAGTGCGGATCGTCCTGCACCGTCGCTACTCTGTGGCCTTGATGATCGCGCAGGTGGCAGAGCAGGCCCTCTTCGCTTTCGCCCAGCGGTTCGATCTTCCAGTGCTCGCTCTGCTCCTCGGTCCAGTAGAAGCCCAGATAGCCGTTGCTGCTGATCGCCAGCCTGCGCGGCACCAGCGGCCCGGGGGTGTTCTTGCGGGGGCCGGGGATGTGCACCTGGTAGTGCAGGCGATTGTCGGTCATCGACTGATAGTCGAACGAGATGATCAGCGACGGCGCGTCGCCGCCAGCCTGCAGCCAGTCATTGTCGGGGCTCAGGCCCCAGGAGAACTTGTCGTTGTTCTGGCTCAAGCGCAGGGGGATGGTCTTGCTGTGCGCCTGCAGGTACAGCTTGGCGCGAAATGACCGGGCATAGGTTGCCGAAATGTTCTGATCCATGGAGTGCTCCTCGCAATGCCTAAGGGGACGCCGCACGGTTTGCGGCGGCGGTTCACCTTAGGTTGCAGCCTCTGCGCAACGGAGCCAGAAGGCCTTCCTTGCTGTGCTCAGTTGCGTTGCGGCGCCGGCAGCGCGAGATCGGCACGTACCGGCAGGTGATCGGAGATCTGCTCGGTACCGTTGCCCAGCACGTAGGCCTGCGTGCGCAGCAAGCGTGGGCTGTGGAAGATGAAGTCGACACTGCGGTCGGGCCCGCTGAGGGCTGGGTCGTTGGGGAAGTGGGTCAGCCACAGTGCCCGTTCGGCGCCGCTGGCTTCAGCGTTGCTGGGGATCATCGGGTACTTGTCCCAGAGCAGGTGCAGGTCGCTGTCCGGGGCGTAGCTGCCACGCTGGGCTGGCGGCAGGCGGCGGTACTGGCCCAGCGGCAACTGCTTGAAGTCGCCACCGAGCAGCCATGGCGTGCCCTGGCTTTCGAGGCGGTCGACGACCTTGCTGACGTGGTTCATCTGCTGCCGTTGCAGGTCGCTGCCGGCGCGGTAGGGCGACAGTTGGGTGTTGAGCACCGCCAGTCGGCTGCCGTCGCTCAACGGCAGATAACTGACCTGCAACGCCGGTTGTTGTTCGAGCAGCCGGCTCACAGCGCCCGTTACCGCATTCGGCAGTTGCAGGCGCTCGGCCTTGGCAATCGAATAGCGGCTGAGGGTAGCCAGGGTGCGGCCGACGCTGCCGAAGATATGCCGGTCGGGGACGAAGCCTGCCTGCCATTGATAGCTCTGCACGCTGCACGGGTAGAGGTCAGCCAGGCGTTCGTGGAGCAGGCCGAGCTGGTCCTGGTAATCACTGGCCTTGGCGTCCTTGTCCAGCTCTTGCAGCAGGACCACATCGGGCTGCTCGGCACGGATTACCCGCGCGACTTCATCGAGGGTGAACGCCAGGTCTTCAGCGGTGGCGCGGGTATCGCTGCCCTGGCCTTGGTCGTTCCAGAACACATAGCGTTTGCCGGCCAGGTGCTGCACGTTCCAGCTCATCACCTTCAGCGGCTGGCCAGCTTGCAGGACTGGCGCCGGGCTCTGACAGGCGACTGGCAGCGCCTCACGCGGGGCAGGTTGCCAGCCCAGATGGTTGGCCAGCAACCACAGCGAGGCCAGCGCCAGGAGAATCAACAGCAGGACGTTGCGCAGTAGTCGGATCATCGGCTCGGCTTGTCGGTGCGAATAGCGCCAGCATACCCAAGGTGGTGGCGCCGTGTCAGCGTGGCTCAGGCGCCCGCTTTGGCCTCAAGCAGCATGAAGATGCGGAACAGCACCACGCTGCTGAACAACTGCAACAGCCCACTGAGGCTGTCCATGGCCAATTGCACGCCGCCGGCGGGGTCGGGGAAGGCCATCAGCAACAGACCGTCGAGCAGCCATGCCGGTGCCAGCGAAACAAACACGCAGACCAGAATGCGCATGAAATGACCGGTGGTCATCCGCGCGCTTTCGCGCATGGCCTGCATCAACGGCATGCCGCGCAGCACCAGCAGGTACTCGGCGAACACCAGGTTGATCATGATCCAGATGCCGGGGAAGACGAACAGCGCAAGGCCGGCCATGATCAACAAGGTGCTGATCATGATCAGCAGGGCCAACTGCGGCCACAGCTGCACCGCGCGGGCAAACAGATCACGGTTGGCGATGTGCTGGTCTTGGCTGCGGGTGTCCAGATAGAGGATCAGCGCCGCACTGTAAAGTGGGTATACCAACAGGCTTACAAGCATGCCGTAAGCCGGTGAGGCGCTGTCGCCGAGCTGGCGATACAGCAGTTGGGTGGCCAGTGCCTCGAGCACGATCAACGGCAGGCAAAGCTGGACGATGCTCACCAGGTGGCGGCGGAAAAAGTACAGGGAGTCGCGCAGAACGCTCAGCGGATTCATCAGTCAACATCGCATGGCAGTAATAGCAGGGGCGTAACTTTAGCCCACTCCGGCCCTTGCTGAAAAAAGTTTCACCCGTGCGCTGATTGAATCCCGCGCCGCCACCCCCCATCTTTGATGCATCCGATGTCCCGCCCAGCGCGTGAGGTAAGCATGAATACCGAAGAACAATCGCTGATCGATGGCCTGTTTGGCCGCATCAAGCAAGCCGAAGACCCCAACCAGCCGCGCGATGCCCAGGCCCAGGCCTGCATCGAAGCGCACCTGCGCACGCAACCGGCGGCGCCGTACTACATGGCCCAGGCGATACTGGTGCAGGAAGCTGCGCTGAAGCAGCTGGATGAAAAGAACAAGCAGTTGGAGGCGGAGCTGAAGCAGGCCCGCGCCCAGGTCGATGCGACCCGCAGCAGCAACACCAACAGCGGCGGTTTCCTGTCGAGCATCTTTGGTGCCGGTAGCCGCAGCCCTGATCCGCAGCCGCAGCGCCCGGCAGCACCGGCAAACTCCGGCGGCGGCTGGCGTGACCCTGCGCCTGCTGCTTACAACGCGCCACCACCCGCTCAGCAACCGCAGCAGCAGTCGGCGTTCAACGCCGCGCCGGCTCGTTCGGGTGCGTCGAGTTTTCTCGGTGGGGCCATGCAGACGGCAGCCGGGGTTGCCGGCGGCGTGCTGCTGGCGCAGGGCATCAGCAGCATGTTCCACCACAACTCGCAGCCTGACGAGGTGGTCGAGGTGATCAAGGAAGAACCGGCGCCGGCCAGTGACAGCGGCGGCTGGCAGGACCAGGGCGCGCAGCAGCAGGTGGCTGATAACGGCGGCTATGGCGCTGACCAGGGCGGCTACGCCGACACTGATTACGGCAGCGACGATGGCGGCTTTTTCAGCGACGACGACAGCTTCGTCTGACAGCTGGCATACTGCTCAGCTTTGCGGGCGCCTGCCCGCTCAGCCGAGGCCTGGATGAAAAAAATCGCGCTGTTCGCCGACGTGCAGAACCTCTACTACACCGTCCGCCAGGCCCACGGCTGCCACTTCAACTATGCAGCGCTGTGGGCCGAGGTGAGCCGCGAGGGCACCATCGTCGAGGCGGTGGCCTATGCGATTGACCGCGGCGACAGCAAGCAGCAGCAGTTTCAGCAGATTCTGCGCAACCTTGGTTTCGAGGTACGGCTCAAGCCTTATATCCAGCGCAGCGATGGCTCGGCCAAGGGCGATTGGGATGTCGGCATTACCCTAGATGTGATCGAAGCGGCCAGCCGCGTGGACCAGGTGGTGCTGGCGTCTGGCGATGGAGATTTTGATCTGCTGCTGGAACGGGCGATTCAGCGTCATGGGGTAGAGGCGGTGGTGTATGGCACGCCGGGGCTGACGGCACTGTCGTTGATACGCGCGGCCAGCCGCTATGTGCCGATCGAAGGGCATCTGTTGCTGCGCCACTGACCGTACGCGGTCCCCTGTTGACCGTACGCGGTCCCCTGTAGGAGCGGCCTTGTGTCGCGAAAGGCCAGCGCAGCTGGCCCGGCGATTCTGCGGTGTGGCACAAATCGCGGGGCCGCTGCGCAGCCCTTTCGCGACACAAGGCCGCTCCTACAGGGACCGTGTTGTATCTGTCAGGCAGCGGTGTTCGCGGGTTAAACTGCCGCCTTCGCTGAACCCCCCTGACGGTACTGAAATGAATTTCGCCCAACTCGGCCTGATCGAACCGCTGCTGCGCACCCTGCAGCAGCGCGACTACTCCACCCCCACGCCCGTGCAGGCCCAGGCCATCCCCGCCGTGCTGGCTGGCCGCGACCTGATGGCCGCCGCCCAGACCGGCACCGGCAAGACCGCAGGCTTTGCCCTGCCGGTGTTGCAGCGGCTGGCGCTGGAAGGTGAGAAGGTCGCCAGCAATTCGATCCGCGCACTGATCCTGGTGCCGACCCGCGAGCTGGCCGAGCAGGTCCATGCCAACGTCCAGCAATACGCCGAAAACCTGCCGGTCTCGACCTATGCCGTGTACGGCGGCGTCAGCATCAACCCACAGATGATGCGCCTGCGCCGTGGTGTCGATCTGCTGGTGGCGACCCCAGGCCGGTTGCTCGACCTGTTCCGGCAAAAAGCGGTCAAGTTCGGCCAGGTGCAGATGCTGGTGCTCGACGAAGCCGACCGCATGCTCGACCTGGGCTTTGCCGAAGAACTGCAATCGGTGTACGCCGCACTGCCGCGCAAGCGCCAGACCCTGCTGTTTTCGGCGACCTTCTCCGAGCAGATCCGCATGCTCGCAGGCCTGGCGCTGAACGACCCGCTGAGCATCGAAGTCAGCCCGCGCAACGCCGCGGCCAACACCGTCAAGCAGTGGCTGGTGCCGGTCGACAAGAAGCGCAAGGCCGACCTGTTCTGCTACCTGCTGCGCAAGCAGCGCTGGAAGCAGGTGCTGGTGTTTGCCAAGACCCGTAACGGCGTCGATCAACTGGTCGAGCGCCTGCTCGCCGAAGGCGTAGTGGCCGACGGCATCCACGGCGATCGCCCGCAAGCGACCCGCCAGCGCGCGCTGGATACCTTCAAGGCCCGCGAGATTCAGGTACTGGTTGCTACCGACGTGGCCGCCCGTGGCCTGGACATCGACGACCTGCCGCTGGTGGTCAACCTCGACATGCCAATCGTCGCCGAAGACTACGTGCACCGGATTGGTCGTACCGGCCGGGCCGGCAACAAAGGCGAGGCGATTTCACTGGTATGCGCTGATGAAGTGCAGATGCTCTCGGCGATTGAAACGCTGATCCGCCAGACCCTGCCGCGTCACGAAGAACCGGACTTTATCCCCGAGCACCGGGTACCGCTGACCGACGCCAGCGGGCAAGTGATCAAGAAACCGAAAAAGCCCAAGAAGCCCAAGGAAAACAGCGCCAAGCGTGGTCTGGGCAAATGGATGGACAGCACCGACTCAGTGGACGCCAAGCCAGCGGTGAAAGCCGTGCGCAAGGTGCCGAGCTTTAACGGTGGCCCGCGCAAGCGCAAGCCTTAAGCTGCTCAGAGCCGAACGCAGACCCTGCGTTCGGCTCGACTCGCCATCAGCGTGCGTTGAGCCATTCGGCCGCAGCCTTGCCCGCACGCAAGCCACTGGCAAAGCAGGCCGTGAGTAGATAGCCGCCCGTCGGCGCCTCCCAGTCAAGCATCTCGCCAGCGCAGAACACGCCCGGTAGCTGACGCAGCATCAAGCCCTCATCCAGCCCGGCAAAACGCACCCCACCGGCACTGCTGATGGCCTCGTCCAGAGGCCGCGTGCGCACCAGCTCGATCGGCAGCGCCTTGATTGCCGCCGCCAGTGCCAGCGGGTCAGCGAACGTGGCCTGATCGGTCAGCTCGCGCAACAACCCCGCCTTCACCCCATCGATGCCCAACTGGCTGTGCAGATGCTTGGCCATCGAACGCGAGCCACGCGGTTTGGCCAAGGCCTGGGCGATTTTGTCCACAGGCTTGTCTGGGAGCAGGTCGAGCAGCAGGGTAGCGCGGCCCTCGCGGTTGATCGCCTCCCGTACTGGCGCCGACCAGGCATACACCAGGCTGCCTTCCACGCCCTGAGCGGTGAGGATGAATTCGCCCTTGCGCGGCGGGCTGCCGGGCATGGCCAAGGCGATGTTCTTCAGCGGTGCGCCGGCAAACTTGCTCACCAGCAGCTCGCTCCAGCCTGCCACTTCAAAACCACAGTTGCTCGGCTGCAAGGGCGAGATATCCACAGCCCGCTCTGCCAGCAATGGCAGCCAAGCGCCGTCAGAGCCGAGCCGTGCCCAACTGCCGCCACCCAGCGCCAGCACTACCGCATCGGCCTGCACAACCAGTTCGCCCTGTGGATAAGCTATCCGCAGCGCACCCTCGGCATTCCAGCCCAACCAGCGATGACGGGTGTGGATAACTACGCCACTGTCGCGCAGGCGCTTGAGCCACGCGCGCAGCAATGGCGCCGCTTTCATATCGGTGGGGAACACCCGCCCGGAGGTGCCGACAAAGGTCTCGATGCCGAGGCCGTGTATCCACTGGCGCAGCGCGTCGGCATCAAAGCCGCGTAACAGCGCGTCGATCTCGCTGCTGCGCTCGGCGTAGCGGCCGACAAACGCGGGGTAGGGCTCGGAATGGGTGATGTTCATGCCGCCCACGCCCGCCAGGAGAAACTTGCGCCCCACCGACGGCATGGCGTCGAACACCTGCACCGCTACGCCCGATGCCGCCAGGGCTTCGGCGGCCATCAGCCCGGCAGGGCCGGCACCGATAACGGCAACCAGAGGAGGGCGAACAGGGTGGAGATCAGACATGGTCGGCGGCAACGGGCTGTGGAAAAGAGCCGTCATTCTACCCCAAGCACGCTTTCGCAAGCACTGGTCAAAAAATGATCAGTGCTTTGCAGGCCATACAGCTAGAGGCCTGCAGCGGGTTGCCAGCAGGTTATCCACAGGCGGTTCCACAGTCATTGTGAACAACTGATGACACGCGCTGCAGTGTGATGAAGGATGCCATGGCGCTTGGCCAAGGCCAGGCGGTCCTTGCTGTAGCCGCCGCCAATCACCCCGACCACCGGGATATCCCGCCCCAGACAGTGGCGCAGCACCTTTTCATCGCGTGCCGCCAGGCCTTCGTCGGTGAGTTGCAGATAACCCAGCGCATCGTCCTTGTGCACATCGACCCCGGCGTCGTACAGCACCAGGTCGGGCTGGTACAGCGGCAGCAAATAGTTGAGTGCGTCATCCACCACCTGTAGGTACTCGGCGTCGCCCATGCCCCGCGGTAGCGGGATGTCCCAATCGCTCTGCGCCTTGCGCGCGGGGAAGTTCTGCTCGCAGTGCAGCGACACGGTGATCGCTTCCGGGGTGTCCTGCAGCATGCGTGCGGTACCGTCGCCCTGATGCACGTCGCAGTCGAAGATCAGCACCCGGTGCACGCGCCCGGCCTCCAGCAGATAACGGCTGATCACCGCCAGGTCATTGAAGATGCAAAAGCCTGCCGGGTGGTCGTAGTGGGCATGATGAGTACCGCCGGCGAGGTGGCAGGCGACGCCGTCGCGCAGGGCCATTTCGGCGCTCAGCAGCGAGCCGCCGACCGCCCGCACGGTGCGCCGGGCCAGCGCTTCGCTCCAGGGCAGGCCGAGCCGGCGCTGGTCTTCGCGGGACAACTCGCCGCTCATGTAGCGCTCGATATAGCTGCGGTCGTGGGCCAGGGCGAGGATGTCGTTGGGGCAGATCTCCGGGCGCAGCAAATCCTCGTCGCGGGTCAGGCCGCTGTCGATCAGGTGGTCGCGCAGCAGGCGAAACTTGTCCATCGGAAAGCGGTGCTCGGCGGGAAACTCCGGGCTGTAGTCGTCGTGGTAGATCAGCGGCAACGGCATGATGGGATCGCGCTAGGGATGTACGTGGATAGTGCCAGCTCCGGTGGCCGTTGGGCTATTGCCGGGCGCCGCCGCGTTGCTGGGCCTACCCTGTAAGATGCGACACGACCTTTTTTCGGAGCTGGCTGATGACGCTGATCCCCAAACTTGAGAGCGCCCGCCTGATCTTGCGCCAGTGGCACGACGAAGACCTCGCCGAGTTTGCCGCGATGTCTGCCGACCCGCAGGTGATGCGTTACTTCCCGGCGCCGTTGAGCCGAGTCGAGGCGGCTGCGCTGATCGGCCGGGTGCGCGGTCACTTCAATGAATACGGCTACGGCCTGTGGGCGCTGGAGCGCAAGGACACCGGCGCCTTCATCGGCATGACCGGCCTGCTCAACGTCAACTTCGACGCGCCCTTTGCCCCTGCGGTGGAAATCGGCTGGCGCCTGGCCCGCCGGCACTGGGGCCTGGGTTTTGCCAGCGAGGCGGCCTGGACCTGCCTGCGCTGCGCTTTCGCGCAACTGCGCCTGGAGCAGGTGGTGTCGTTCACCAGCGAGAACAACCTGGCGTCGCAAAAGGTCATGCAGGCCATCGGCATGCAGCAGGACCTCGACGGCAGCTTCGACCACCCCAAGCTTGCCGCCGATGACCCGCTGCGCCGGCATGTGCTGTACCGCATCGACCGCGCCCACTGGCAGGACACCCTGCACGGCTGAATGGCGCTGCATGCGTAGCGCTGATGACAAATTCTGTATCATCTTGTCTTTCAAAAATGCTGTAGCGCCGTGCTGCCTAGCTAGGAGAACACCCCCATGAGCCACGTGTTGGACGACCTGGTCGACCTGTTGAGCCTTGAAGCGATCGAGGAAAACCTGTTCCGTGGCCGCAGCCAGGACCTGGGCTTTCGCCAGTTGTACGGCGGCCAGGTGCTCGGCCAGGCGCTGTCGGCTGCCAGCCAGACAGTCGAAGACGCCCGCCATGTGCATTCGCTGCATGGCTATTTCTTGCGCCCGGGCGATGCCAGCCTGCCGGTGGTGTATTCGGTGGATCGGGTGCGTGACGGGGGCAGCTTCAGCACCCGCCGGGTGACTGCGATCCAGAAAGGCCACACCATCTTTACCTGCAGCGCCTCGTTCCAGTACGACGAAGAAAGCTTCGGGCACCAGGCGCCGATGCCCGATGTAGTCGGCCCGGAAAACCTGCCCAGCGAAGTCGAACTGGCCAGCGCCATGGCCGAGCAACTGCCCGAGCGCATCCGCGACAAGGTGCTGTGTGATCGGCCGATCGAAGTGCGCCCGGTGACCGAGCGCGACCCGTTCAACCCCAAGCCCGGCGACCCGGTCAAATACGCCTGGTTCCGCACCAGCGGCAGCCTGCCGGACGTGCCCGCGCTGCACAAATACCTGCTTGCCTACGCCTCCGACTTTGGCCTGTTGACCACCGCGCTGCTGCCGCATGCCAAGTCGGTGTGGCAGAAGGACATGCAGATCGCCAGCCTCGATCACTCGCTGTGGTTCCACCGCGACCTGCGCGCCGATGACTGGCTGCTGTATGCCACCGACAGCCCGTGGGCTGGCAATGCCCGTGGCTTCTGCCGCGGCAGCATCTACAACCGCGCCGGGCAACTGGTGGCCTCGTCGGCCCAGGAAGGCCTGATTCGCCATCGCAAGGACTGGTCATGAGCCTCTCGGCAGTACGCAACTGGGTGTTCGACATGGACGGCACGCTGACCGTGGCGGTGCATGACTTTGCCGCGATCCGGGTAGCGCTGGGCATTCCGCCTGAGGACGACATTCTTACCCATCTGGCCGCCTTGCCTGCTGCCGAGGCCGAAGCCAAACACGCCTGGCTGCTCGAACACGAGCGTGACCTGGCCGTGGCCTCGACTGCTGCGACTGGCGCGGTCGAGCTGGTACGCGAGCTGGCCGGGCGTGGTTGCCAGTTGGCGATCCTTACCCGTAACGCCCGCGAGCTGGCGCACGTCACCCTCGAGGCGATCGGCCTGGCCGATTGCTTCGACAAGCAGCTGGTGCTCGGCCGCGACGAAGCCGCGCCCAAGCCAAGCCCCGACGGCCTGCTGAAAATCGCCCAGGCCTGGGACGTCGACCCCAGCGAGCTGGTGATGGTCGGCGATTACCGCATCGACCTGGAATGCGGCCGCACCGCCGGCGCGCGCACGGTGCTGGTCAATCTGCCGGACAACCCCTGGCCAGAGCTGACCGACTGGCACGCCGCCGACTGCCGCCAGTTGCAGGCGATGCTCGGCTAAGCTGCACAGCACCCCATCCACTTACAGAGGAACAGCTGCCATGACCAGCAAGGCGATCTACGTTCAGCCCGGCGGCGGTTACGCCAACGTCCAGATCGGCACCTGCGAGGCGGCCGCGCCGCAGGCCGGCGAGATCAGCGTGCGCCTGCACGCCAGCTCGCTCAACTACCATGACTTTGCCGTGGTCAGCGGCATGTGGGGGCCGAGCGAGCGACGTATTCCGATGGCCGATGGCGCTGGGCAAGTGACCGCGGTGGGCGCGGGCGTCACCGAGTTCAAGGTCGGCGATGCGGTGGTCAGCACGTTCTTCCCCGACTGGCTCGATGGCCAGCCGCTGGTCGAAGGTTTTGCTAGCGTGCCTGGCGATGGTATCGATGGCTATGCGCGTCAGCAGGTCACCGCGCGCGCGACCTCGTTCACCCGTGCGCCGAGTGGCTACAGCCATGCCGAGGCTGCGACCCTGACTACCGCCGGGCTGACTGCCTGGCGTGCACTGATGGCCGATGATCAGCTCAAACCAGGTGACAGCGTGCTGGTGCAGGGCACCGGTGGTGTGTCCATTTTTGCCCTGCAGTTCGCCAAGCTGGCTGGCGCCACGGTGATTGCTACCTCGTCCAGCGATGCCAAGCTGGAGCGGCTCAAGGCGCTGGGTGCCGACCATGTCATCAACTACCGCAGCACCCCGGCCTGGGGCGAGCAGGTGCGCAAGCTGACCGACAATCGTGGCGTCGATCATGTGATCGAAGTCGGCGGCCCGGCCACGCTTGAGCAGTCGATGATCGCGGCGCGGATTGGCGGGCATATTTCGCTGATCGGCATTCTTACCGGCGTTGCTGGGGAGTTGCCATTGGTGCAGGCGCTGGTGCGGCAGATTCGTCTGCAAGGCGTGCTGGTTGGCAGCCGTGCGCAGCAGCAGGCGATGGTTCGTGCCATTGACGCCAACGGGCTGCGGCCGGTGGTCGACAAGCATTTTGAGCTGGAGCAGATTGTTGAGGCGTTTCAGTATCAGGAGAGTAATCGGCATTTTGGCAAGATTTGCCTGACGTTCTGAAGCGCTGGAAGTTGTGTTTGGCTCGAGTATGTTGGGGCTGCTGCGCAGCCCTTTCGCGACACAAGGCCGCTCCTACAGTCGACCGCGTAAGTCGTTGGTGCGCGGTCCCCTGTAGGAGCGGCCTTGTGTCGCGAAAGGGGCGCAACGCGCCCCCGGCGTCCCCAAACCTTCACTCCGGCAACAACCGATCCCGGCTATTGGACAGGTGCAGGCAAATCGCCGCCCGCGCCGCATCCGGGTCCTGCCGACGAATAGCATTGAGGATCGCCTCATGCTCAAGGTTGGCCAGGTAAGCATGCCGGGCCAACTTGGCACCTGAGCGCTCATCGGCCGCCATGCGGTTACGCGGGATCAAGCCGCTGCCCAGCTGCGCCATCATCTCGCTGAAATACAGGTTGCCGGTGGCCTCGGCGATCAGCAGATGAAAGCGCCGGTCGGGTTCGATGCAACTGTCGCCGGCCGCGGCGAGGTCCTGATGGTCATCCAGTGCCTGGCGCATACGCAGCAACTGGCTGTCAGTCCGGCGCAGCGCGGCCAACGCCGCAGCCTGGCCCTCCAGACCAATCCGTAACTCGAGCAGATCACGCACGCTCGCCGCGCTTTCGGCCCCAACGCGCAGGCCGCTTTGTGCCTGGCGTTCGATAACGAAAGTGCCGATGCCATGGCGCGGCTCGACCAGGCCGGAAGCCTGCAACTTGGATAACGCCTCGCGCACCACCGTGCGGCTGACGGCGTGCTCGCGCACCAGGGTGTTTTCCGAGGGCAGCTTGTCGCCGGGCTTGAAGGTGCCGAGCAGGATCTGCTGAGTCAGGCTCGAGACCAGATCATGGGCGCGGCTGTGGCCACGTTTGCGCGGGGGATCGATGGATTCAGGGGCGGTCATGGGCGGCTCCGCACTGGTTCAGACAAGTGCCTTGGGCTAGGGGCGAGATTAGCATCGGCGCTTGTCTGACAAGTTTAAATTTCAAATTATTTTCAACGGTATAAATCAGACGGGTGCTCTCGTTGTTTGAACGGTATTAGCTAATTTCACAGATTTTATCCACTTTATAAGCTTGTATTTTGCTTTTTGCCGACCGTTCAGCATCTTGTCGTACAACTTCGTGAGGCCTATTCTGGCCTCCACTGGCATGTCAGACAACTCGGCGCGCTGCCCGCCGCCATGACCGCCATCGACCCGCACAAAAACAATTAGTGGGAGATTCTGCAGTGAACGACACCCTCGCTCCGTCCGCACGGCGTGACGACGTGTTGACCAGCGCCGTGGCCAAGGTCAAACGCCACGTCCTGCCGCTGTTCGTCATCATGTTCATCGTCAATTACCTGGACCGCGTCAATATCGGCTTCGTCCGCCCGCATCTGGAGAGCGACCTTGGTATCAGCGCCGCCGCCTATGGCTTTGGTGCAGGCCTGTTCTTCATCGGCTACGCCTTGTTCGAGGTGCCGTCGAACATGCTCCTGCAGCGCGTCGGCGCCCGCGTATGGCTGACCCGCATCATGTTCACCTGGGGCCTGGTGGCAACCGCGATGGCCTTCGTCCAGACCGAAACCCAGTTTTACGTGCTGCGCTTTCTGCTTGGTGTGGCCGAGGCAGGCTTCTTCCCGGGGGTGATCTACTACTTCACCCGCTGGTTGCCTGCGGCTGAACGTGGCAAGGCAATTGCGATCTTCCTCAGTGGTTCGGCGGTCGCCTCGCTGATCTCCGGGCCATTGGCCGGCATGCTCATGCAGATTCAGGGCTTCGGTATGCACGGCTGGCAGTGGATGCTGTTCATCGAGGGCATGGCCTCGGTGTGCCTGACCTTTGTCGTGTGGTTCTGGCTCGACTCCAAACCCCATGACGCCAAGTGGCTGAGCCGGGCAGAGCAGGACGCGCTGGTCGAAACCATCGATCGCGAGCAGCGTGAGCGCGAGGCGGGCGGGGTGGTCAAGACCTCGGCCTGGCGCCTGCTCAAGGACCGGCAGATTCTGCTGTTCTGCGGCATCTACTTCTGCATCCAGTTGACCATCTATGCCGCTACATTCTGGTTGCCGAGCATCATCAAGCGCATGGGCGATCTGTCCGACATCCAGGTCGGCTTCTTCAACTCGATCCCGTGGCTGATCTCGATCATCGCCATGTATGCCTTTGCCGCCGGCTCTGCCCGCTGGAAGTTCCAGCAAGCCTGGGTCGCCGCAGCGCTGATCATCGCCGCCATCGGCATGTTCATGTCCACCACCGGTGGCCCGGTGTTCGCCTTTGTCGCGGTGTGCTTTGCCGCGATCGGCTTCAAGTCGGCTTCGGCGCTGTTCTGGCCGATCCCGCAGGGCTACCTGGATGCGCGCATCGCCGCGGCGGTGATCGCCTTGATCAACTCGGTCGGCAACCTCGGCGGCTTTGTCGCGCCAACTACCTTCGGCTTGCTCGAAGAGCACACCGGCTCGATCCAGGGCGGCCTGTATGGCCTGGCGGTGACCTCGGTACTGGCGGCGATCGTGGTGTTCTTCGTTCGCACCGGCCCAAAGGCCAACACGCCCAATGACCTCAAACCGCAGTCGGCCCTGAGCCAGACCCACTGACCCGGCAGGAAAACAACAATGACTATGCACAGCCCAGCAGACACCTTGAGCGCAGTCCAGGCTCACACAGGCACCCCCGTGGTCACCGAATTGCGCGTCGTGCCGGTTGCCGGCCACGACAGCATGCTGCTCAATCTCAGCGGCGCCCATGGCCCGTACTTCACGCGCAACATCGTTGTGCTGCGCGACAGCGCCGGCAACACCGGCGTGGGCGAAGTACCTGGTGGCGAGACCATCCGCCAGACCCTCGAAGACGCCCGCAGCCTGGTCATCGGCCAGCCCATCGGCCATTACCAGCGCGTGCTCAATGCCATGCGCCAGACCTTTGCCGGGCGCGACGTCGGCGGCCGCGGCCTGCAAACCTTCGACCTGCGCATCACCGTACACGCGGTCACGGCCATCGAGTCAGCGCTGCTCGACCTGCTCGGCCAGCACCTCGGCGTGCCCATCGCCGCCTTGCTCGGCGAAGGCCAGCAGCGCGATGCAGTGAAGATGCTTGGCTACCTGTTCTATATCGGCGACCGCCAGCAGACCGATCTGGCCTACCGTAACGAACACGATGCCGATGACGACTGGCTGCGCGTGCGGCACGAAAAAGCCATGACGCCGGAGGCGATTGTGCGCCTGGCCGAAGCCGCCAAGGCCCGTTACGGCTTCAGTGACTTCAAGCTCAAGGGTGGCGTGCTGCGCGGTGAGGACGAGATCGAAGCGGTCACCGCCCTGGCCGAGCGCTTCCCGGAAGCGCGCATCACCCTCGACCCCAACGGCGCCTGGTCACTCCAGGAAGCGATTGCCCTGTGCCGCGATCAGCACCATGTGCTGGCCTACGCCGAAGACCCCTGCGGCGCCGAAAACGGTTACTCCGGGCGTGAAGTAATGGCCGAGTTCCGCCGCGCCACCGGGCTGCCAACGGCGACCAACATGATCGCCACCGACTGGCGGCAGATGGGCCATGCGATTCAGTTGCAGTCGGTGGACATCCCCTTGGCTGACCCGCACTTCTGGACCATGCAAGGCTCGGTGCGCGTCGCGCAGATGTGCCATGACTGGGGCCTGACCTGGGGTTCGCATTCGAACAACCACTTTGATATTTCCCTGGCGATGTTCACCCAGGTGGCGGCTGCCGCGCCGGGGGAGATCACGGCGATTGATACGCATTGGATCTGGCAGGACGGCCAGCGTCTGACCCGTGAGCCGTTGCGGATTGTCGATGGCCATGTGCGCGTGCCGGCACGGCCGGGGTTGGGGGTGGAGCTGGATGAAGATCAGTTGGCCAAGGCGCATGAGTGCTATCGCAATATGGGCTTGGGGGCACGGGATGATGGGGTGGCGATGCAGTATCTGATCCCGGGTTGGAGCTTTGATAACAAGCGGCCCTGCCTGGTGCGGTGAGTTTGAGGCAGCCGGGGGCTGCTTTGCAGCCCTTTCGCGACACAAGGCCGCTCCTACAGTTTGCCGCGCAAGTAGCTGGTACGCGGTCCCCTGTAGGAGCGGCCTTGTGTCGCGAAAGGGTCGCGCAGCGGCCCCCATCGATCCCACCCCGACAGAAAATCCTGACTTCTGCTACCACCCCAGCGATGCATGCCGCAATCAGACATGCCATTCACGACATCTGCCGCGATTCGATATCGGGTGTCGTGATCGCGCACCTGCGAGGCGGTCTCGCATAATTTCCAGCCGCTCTTGCCCGGTTAAATGGATGTGCATTCGAGCTGGCGCGCTGCTCTGCAAAGCGTGTAAAACGTCCCGCCAGGCGCACACAGAATGTGCCTACCCCCTTGTATTCGAAGGAGATTATTTTCGCCTACGCCTGCCCGTCCTTCCTTGTGTCAGCAAAAAGAGAACAAGATCAATGAACACCGTGGGATCTGCTGGAAGTAACCTCGCGCAAGGGTTCAAACCCCGTCACGTCACGATGCTGTCCATCGCCGGCATTATCGGCGCGGGGCTCTTCGTCGGCTCCGGGCATGCCATTGCGGCAGCCGGCCCAGCCACCATCATTTCTTATTTCGTTGCCGGTACCCTGGTGGTGCTGGTGATGCGCATGCTCGGCGAAATGGCCGTCGCGCACCCCGACACCGGTTCGTTTTCAACTTACGCCGACCAGGCCATCGGCCGCTGGGCCGGCTATACCATCGGCTGGCTGTACTGGTGGTTCTGGGTCCTGGTCATCCCCATCGAAGCCCTTGCCGCCGGGCACGTGCTCAACGCCTGGTTCCCGCAGGTGGACAGTTGGATCTTTGCCCTGGCCTCGATCATTCTGCTGGCCGGCACCAACCTGTTCAGCGTGGCCAAGTACGGCGAGTTCGAGTTCTGGTTTGCCATCCTCAAGGTCGTGGCCATTCTCGGTTTTATCGGGCTGGGCTTTGCTGCGTTGCTGGGGTGGCTGCCCAACCGCGAAGTCAGCGGCCTTAGCACGCTGGTAGACGAGTACGGCGGCTTTGCGCCGAAGGGCTGGTCGGCTGTCATCGGCGCGTTCATCACCGTGATGTTCAGCTTCATCGGCACCGAGGCAGTGACCATCGCCGCCTCCGAGTCCAGCGACCCATCGCGCAACATCGCCAAGGCCACTCGCTCGGTGATCTGGCGGATCAGCACCTTCTACATCCTGTCGATCTTCGTGATCATCTCGATCGTGCCGTGGAATGACCCGCAACTGGCAGTCGTCGGCTCGTACCAGCGCGCACTGGAAATCATGAACATCCCCAACGCTGCGTTCATGGTCGACTTCGTGGTGCTGGTCGCCGTGGCCAGCTGCATGAACTCGTCGATCTACATCGCCTCGCGGATGATGTACTCGCTGGCCAAACGCGGCGACGCCCCGGCCCTGCTGAAAAACACCTCCAAGGTTGGCGTGCCGCGTGCTGCGGTGTTCGGCAGTACCCTGATCGGCGCCGCGATTGCCATCCTCAACTACTTCGCCCCGGCCGGCGTGTTCGAGTTCCTGCTGGCCAGCTCCGGCGCCATCGCGCTGCTGGTGTACATGGTCATCGCCATCTCGCAGCTGCGCATGCGCCGCCGCCTGGAGCGGGAGAACACTGAGCTCAAGTTCCGCATGTGGCTGTTCCCGTACCTGACCTGGTTCGTGATCCTGTTCATCGCTGCGGCGTTGAGCGTGATGATGTATACCCCAGAGCACCGTGCCGAAGTTTCGGCGACGCTGGGGCTGGCGATCGTCATCTCTTTCCTCGGCATCATCACTACTCGCGGGCATGGCCGCACCGCTGCAGCCAAACCGCTCACAGACGCCGCGTAGGATACCCATGCGCGGACTCCTGTAGGAGCGGCCTTGCCGGGGCGCCGGACCGGTCGGAAAGGCCAGCGTAGCTTGCCCGGCGATTATGCGGTGTGGCACAAATCCTGGGGCCGCTGCGCGCCCCTTTCGCGACACAAGGCCGCTCCTACGCGGACCTCGTTATACCTGGAGTTCAGCTCTCGACTGGCTGCTGCTTGGCTATCTCCTGGTTACGCAGGATAAACCGCTGCAACTTGCCACTCGGGGTCTTCGGCAGTTGCTCGACGAAGTCGATCTCGCGTGGATAGGCATGCGCAGCCAGGCGGTTGCGTACGTGCAGGCGTAGCACTTCGGCCAGCTCTGGGCTCGGTGCATGTCCGCTGTGCAACACCACAAACGCTTTGATCAACTCGGTGCGCTGCGGGTCGGGTTTGCCGATCACGGCGGCTTCAACCACCGCCGGGTGTTCGATCAGCGCGCTCTCGACATCGAACGGGCCGACGCGATAACCGGAGGTGGTGATCACGTCGTCGTTGCGGCCAACAAAGCTAATGCTGCCATCGTCATTCAACTCGACGATATCGCCACTCAGGTAATAGTGGTCGACAAAGGCCTTGGTCGGCATGCCGTAGTAGCCGTCGAACCAGCACAGCGGCGAGCGCTTGCGATCGACCGCGAGCACGCCCGGCTGCCCCGGTGGCAGCTCGCGGCGTTGTTCATCCAGCACCACGATGCGGCAACCCGGCACGGCGTAACCGGCTGAGCCTTCGCGGATCGGGTGGCTGAGGCCGTGGTGGTTGCACAGCACCATGCCGACTTCGGTCTGGCCGTAGTGGTCGTGAATGACCACGCCGAGCTCTTCGGCAAACCAGCGGATCACCTGCGGATTGAGCGGCTCGCCGGCACTGCTGACGGCGCGCAGTTTGCCGCGTATGGCATCGGAGAATTCGGCACCGGCGGCGATCAGCAAGCGGTACGCGGTGGGGGAGCCGGCGAGGTTGCTGATCTCATATTTGTTGATCAGGCGGCTGGTGCTTTCGACCGAGAACGGGCCGTCGTAGAACAGCGTGGCCTGGCCGCAGGCGAGCGGGCCGGTGACGGCGTAGTACAGGCCGTAAGCCCAGCCAGGGTCGGCGAGGTTCCAGAAGCGATCGTCGTCGCGCAGCTCGATGGCGTCGCGCATATAACTCTTGAACGCGAGGATGGCGCGCAGGGGCACTTCCAGCGGTTTGGCCGGGCCGGTGGTGCCGGAGGTGCACATCAGCAGAAACGGCGCGTTGCCGTCGAGCAGCGCCGGCGGGCAGTCAGCCGAATGCTGGGACAGCACGTCCCAGAAGTCGTAGTCGTCCAGGTCCAGCCGGTCGGCGCCAACCACGATGATGTTCGGGCAGTCGGCGATGTCGTCGAGCTTGGAGCGGTTGTGCGGGTCGGTGAGCAGCCAGCGCGCCTTGGAGCAGCTCAGGCGTTGTTCGATGGCCTTGGGGCCGAACGCAGTGAACAACGGCTGATAGACCGCGCCGATGCGCCAGGTGCCGAGAATGGCAATTAGCAGCTCAGCCGTGCGCGGCATCAGCCCGGCGACGCGGTCGCCCGGCTTGACGCCCTGGCTGCGCAAAAAATTTCCGAATTGCGCGGCCTGAATCTGCAACTCGCTGAAAGTGTGCTGGGTAGCACGGCCATCGCGGGTTTCGCAGTACAACGCCACGGCGTCACTGTAGGCGTGGCGGTCGCAGCATTCGATGCAGGCGTTCATCGCGGCCAGCTCGCCGTGCAGGTCTTGCGCGGCCAGCTGATGGTAATTGAAGGAAGTCACTGCTGAGTCGTAATCGCGCATAAAGTACCTGATTGTTATTGTTTGGAATCTTTAACGCCGCGCTGGCGCTGGATTAGCGGTCGATCATCTGCGCTGCTTGTTGGGTTGCCTGACTGGTGCGCGTGGCCAGCTTGCGCACCTCGTCGGCCACCACCGCAAAACCACGCCCGGCTTCGCCTGCGCGGGCCGCTTCGATGGCGGCGTTCAAGGCCAGCAGGTTGGTCTGGCTGGCGATGCCCTGGATGGTGGCGACGATGTGGGTCAGTTTGCCGAGGGTCTCCTGCATCACCTGATGTTGTTGCGCCTGTGCCTCGCGGATGGTGCTTTCTTCATGGCGGGCATGGATATCAGTTATAGCTCCGACTACCCGCAAAGGCGCGCCATCTGCAGCACGCCGGGTTTGCCCGCGGCCGCGGAACCAGCGGTAGGCGCCGCTTTGGTGGCGCAGGCGGTACTCGACATCGAACGGGGTGTTGCCGCTGCGATCGTCGACATGGGCGACAAACGCGGCGATGGCGCGGGCGCTGTCGTCCGGGTGCAGGCGCGAGGTCCAGCTTTCCAGGGTGTTGGGGAATTCTTCGACGGTGCTGCAGCCGAGCAGCCGGCGCATCTGCGACGACCACCAGATGGTGTTGCTCGGGTTGGCCGGGTCGCCGGCGACGACTTCGATATCCCACAGGCCGTCGTGGAGCATTTCGCGGGAAATGTCGAAACGTTCGGCGGCCAGCTCCAGCTCTTGGATGTGCAACTGTTGCTCGTGGATGTCCCGCAGGGTTCCCGCCGTGGCGATGGCAACGCCGTTGGCGTCACGCAGCGAACTGCCGCTGACCCGGCACCAGCGGTAGTCGCCGCCGGCGGTGAATTTCATGCGTACATCCAGCACAAACGGCGTGCGCCCGCTGCGGTCGGCGAGGTGCCGGGCCAGGGCTTGCTGATGGGCGTGGCGATCGGATGGGTGCAGCTGTTCGTTCCACTGGCCCAACTGAGGCAAGTGCAGCGCCTGCACTGAAGAGCCCGTCCACTCCATCGCGCACTCTGGCGCAGCCGTGCCTGTGCCAGTCAAATGCAGTTGCCAGAACAACGCATCCGCCCCTTCGGTGACCAACGTCCAGCGTGCTTGCAACTGCTGCGCCTGTTCGTCGCGATCAGCCAGGCGCTGTTGCAGTTGACTCACCTGCGCGGCGAGTTCGCGAGCCTGCTCTTTGAGCGTGCGCCGCTCCTGCAGCAACTGCTCGACGCCGGTGAGGATGCGCCGCAGCAGCGGGTTGCCCGACGACAGCGGCGTACTCGGCTGGTCGGGCTGGTCGAGGCGGTCGGCGAGTGGGGCCAGTACCCAGCGGCTGGTGCGATTGAAAAACAGCATGCTACATCTCCAACTAGATAGCGGCAGCAGCCGGTGATGGCTGCGTCTGGCTGGCCGACAAGGCGAGGTTGTCAAAGCCGCTCGCCCAGGGCAGTGCCGGCCAGGCCGACGGGCCGGTAGCGATTTCGTCTGCGCTCAACAGGCAGTGGTCGAGCTCGCGTTGTAACGCCTCGGTATCGAGGTCCTGGCCAATGAACACCAGCTCCTGGCGGCAGTCGCCGACGATGCTGTCCCACTTGGCCATGATCCCTTGCAGGCGGTACTTGTCCTGCGGCCACTGCGACGGGTCGATGAAGTTCCACCAGTGGCCGACGTAGTCCCACTGAAACTGCTTGCCGCTGTGCACCAGCAGGCCGATTTCGCGGTGGCGGCTGGCCAGCCAGAAGTAGCCTTTGCTGCGCAGCAGGCGGCCATTGCTCCACGGGCGGGAGAGAAATTCGAGCAAGCGTTGCGGGTGAAACGGCGCGCGCTCGCGATACACCCACGAAGTCACGCCGTAGGTGTCCGACTCGGCGGCGGGAGTGTCGTCGGCGTCCATCTGCTTCATCCAACCGGGCGCGGCGGCCAGGCTGGGCAGGTCGAACAGCTGGGTGCCGAGGATGGTGGACAGTTCAACATTCCCGGCTACCATCGGCAGGATCTGCGCGCCGGGATTGAGACCGGCCAGCACCGCCCGCAGCGTCTGGTAGTGCGCGTCGTCGATCAGGTCGCACTTGTTCACCAGAATCACGTTGGCGTACTCGACCTGCTCGATCAGCAGGTCAGCCAACGGGCGCCGCGGCGCAGTGGCGTCGGCACGCTCGACGGTCTCCGGCGAGTCGAGCAAGGTCTGAAACTGGCTGGCATCGACCACGGTTACCAAAGTGTCCAGCCGCGCCAGTTCGCTGAGGCTGAAACCTTCGGTGTCGAGGAAGGCAAAGGTCTCGGCCACCGGCATCGGCTCGGAAATCCCGGTGGACTCGATCAGCAGATAATCAAACCGCTGCTGGCGCGCCAACGCGCTGATCTGCTCGAGCAGGTCGGCGCGCAGGGTGCAGCAGATGCAGCCGTTGCTCATCTCGATCAATTCGTCCTGGCCACGGTGCAGGGTTACATCACGCTGCACCTCGGCGGCGTCGATGTTGACCTCGCTCATGTCGTTGACGATCACCGCCACTTTCAAACCCTGGCGGTTGCGCAGGATATGGTTGAGCAGGGTGGTCTTGCCTGCGCCGAGGAAGCCGGAAAGGACCGTCACCGGCAGTCGGCCTGCCTGGGCGCCGGCGGTCATGCGTGCACCGCTCGCGGGCTGTCGAGCTTGTCCAGGTAGCTTTCGAACAAATCGACCACCACCAGGCCATCGTCGGCGGCGTCGCCCCACAGGTCCTTTACCCGGAACTCGACGTGGTAGGTCGGCTGATGCGCCGCGCTGCGGTCGCCGTGGCCAATCGCATCCGGGAACGGCCACTGCGCAGTGGTGCGGTGCAGCACCACGCCTTGCTTGCCGCGCACATAGGCCGGCATGCGCACATGCCCGGCGACGTATTCATCACGCACGATGACCCGGTCGCCGACTTCGAACGGCGGGCGCCCGGTGATCGCTTCGCGGCCCTGGGCATGGGCCGGGTTGGCCAGCTTGAAGTGCGAGCCAAGGGCTTCATCCAGTTCGGCCTGGGTGATGACGCCGGTCTCCACCAGCAGGGTGGCGGTGGCGATGACGTAGCGCTCGTAGTACTCGGTGCCGACATGCTGGCGCACATCGATGCGCTCCACGGCGTGACGGATTTCGTCGACACTGAACTTGCCCATGTGGTCGGCGCCAATGAACATCAGGCTGTAGGCCAGGTGCTCCCAGTCCTGCTTGAACACCTGCTTGTAGCTGAGGCTGTTGATGCGGTGGGGCACTTTGCCAAAGCCCTGGAAACCGCCGAGATCGTGAAAGCCATCCATTTTGAACACTCCGCAAGGGTAGGGGGTTGGGCGCTTTGCTCAGCCGACACGCGGCAGGGCGACGCCGATCAGCACGTCCTTGGTGACCAGTTGGCGCAGCTGCTCTTCGCTCATGTGCTCGGAGCCCGCTGGCCGCAGTGGCAGCACCAGGTAACGGCTTTCGGCGCTGGTGTCCCAGACCTTGATCACCACGTCTTCCGGCAACTCGGTGCCCAGCTCGCGCAATACCGTGCGCCCCTCGCGCACCAGCCGCGCACGGAACTCGAAGCCCTTGTACCACTCGGGCGGCAGGCCCAGCACCGGCCAGTTGGTGCAGGAGCACAGGCTGCAGACGATCACGTTTTTAAGCTGCGGGGTGTCTTCCAGGGCGACGATGTATTCGCCCTGCGGTCCGGTGAAACCGAACTGCGCGCAGGCGGCGGTGCCGTCCTTGAGCAGCAGCTCGCGGAAGGCCGGATCGACCCAGGCCTTGGCGACGATGCGCGCGCCGTTGTCCGGGCTCCAGCCGTGTTCCATCAGCTGGGTGAGCTGCTCGATGTAGCCTTCGGGGATGAGGTCTTTGTGCTTGAGCACTGCGTACAGTGCCCGCGCCCGCTCACCCGGGGTTGATGTTGCCGTCATGGGATTACTCCTCTCGTTCAACACGGTTGTTGAAGGATGTTGCTGTTCTAGTTGTGGTGTTGCCGGGGCGTAGCGGCTGGCGCTTGCTTACAGCGTGCGCCAGTCCACCGCGCCTTCGAATGCCGCCGCCGCCTGGTAAATTGTGCCCTCGGCGTAATGCTTGCCGACCAGCATCAGCCCAACGGGCAGGCCGTCGACCAAACCGCAGGGGATCGACATGGCCGGGTGGCCGGTGATGTCCTGGGCGGCGGTATTACCTAGCATTTCCAATGCCCGCGAGACGTTCTCGGTGATCGAGCAATCCGCCGCTGGCAGCGGCTGGGCGATGATCGGCACGGTCGGCATCACCAGCAGGTCGTATTCCTCCAGCGCCTTGTCGTAACCGGCGCGGGCGAAGCGGGCGATGTTCTGCGCCTTGGCGTAGTAACGGCCGTGGTAGTGATCGAGGCCAAACTGCCCGACCAGCATGCACAGCTTGAGCGACGGCGAGAGGGCGTTGGCCTGGGTGCGCCAGCCGACCTGTCTGTCGAGCAGGCCGACGTCGTACAGCCCCTTCCAGTTAAAGCCCGCGCCGTTGCCGTGCATCATCTGCATGGTCAGGCCTTCGCAGCCGATCGGGCCCCACAATGTGCCGGCCAGGGTGTGCTCGGGCACCGAGACTTCCTCGACCAGCGCGCCCAACGCTTCGAACTGGGTGATGGCGGTGCGCACCGATTTGGCAACCCGCGGGTCGAGGTTGGCCAGCTCGAAGCCTTGTTTGAGGATGCCGATGCGCAGGCCGCGCACACCGCGATCAAGGTAGTGGCTGTAAGCGTCGATTGCAGGCGTGCCCTGGCGTGGATCGAGCCCATCGGCGCCGGCCATCACTTCCAGCATCAGCGCGTTGTCGCGCACGTTGTTGGTCATCGGCCCGACATGGTCGAAGGTCGCCTCGACCGCCATCACCCCGGTATACGGCACCAGGCCGAAGGTCGGCTTCAGGCCATAAATGCCGCACCACGCCGCAGGAATACGCGCCGAACCGCCCTGGTCGCCGCCCACCGCCAGGTCGACTTCACCCGCCGCCACCAGCGCCGCACTGCCCGACGACGAACCACCCGTGCTGAAGCCCGGGCGCAGTGGGTTGTGCACCGGCGCCGGGTCCGAAGTGTGGCTGGCGCCGGACAGGCAGTAGTGCTCGCAGGTGGCCTTGCCGAGGATGGTCACCCCGGCGTCGAGCAAACGGGTCACCACGGTGGCATCGAACGCCGGCACATGGCCGGCCAGCGGCGCGGCGCCGTTCATCATCGGCACGCCGGCCAGGGAGATGTTGTCTTTCAGGGCAACGGTTTTACCGAGCAGCTTGCCGGAGCTGGCGCCCATCACTTCGGTGCGGTAGTACCAGGCGTTCAGCGGGTTTTCGCGGCTGGACGGGCGATAGCCGGCGGTGCGCTCGTAGCGCACCAGCGGGGTGAAGTCGGGCAGCTCGTCGACCAGGTCGTAGGCGTCCAGGCTGGGCTGCATGAGCGCCAGATATTCGCTGGCTTGCTCGGGCGTCAGCTGCAGATGCAGGCGCGTGGCGAGGGCCTGCAGTTGTTCGAGCGTCGGGCGGGTGATGGCCATGGTGTGTCCTGTTTCCGATGCCAGGCCTCAGGGCCCGGCAAATGCCTGTGCGAGAGGCCCGCCGCGGCTGGGCCTGCTACTAAGCTAGCGCCAGCGCGCGGGCGGCACTTGGTTGAGCAGGACAGTCGCTTGGTTGAGCAGGACTGCCTTGCGCCAGGTGCTGAGCCTCATCTAGATGGCCGAGCGCTGTTACGACTCGAGCTTGGGCACCGCGGCCTGCGCCGCCGCTTCGCCGCGCGCGGGCCAGACCACGCCGACGCTCTTCATGCCCTTGGCTGGGTCCATCTCAGGGTTGGCCAGCACCACGTCACGGTAGGACGGGCTGCCGATCACCGCCGGCTTGAACTTGATCAGGAAGGCGTTGACCTCCTCGCGCAGCTCCGGCGCCAGGTTGTAGTCGTTGTAGCACTCCTCCAGGCAGTCCAGCGTGGCTTGCCAGTGCACCTCGGTCAGGCCCATGCCGCGGTGCGCGGTGACCATGTCGCGGCCGCGGTACTTGGCGCTGCCGCCCCAGTGCTGAGAGAGGAAGTCGACAAAGTTGATGTGCTCTTTCTGGAAGGTCGACTCGGACATATGCGCCCAGATATGGCCAATGGCCGGGTGGCCCATGGTCTTGCGCAATACCGCACCGGCGAACTGGTAGATCACGTCGTAGCCGCCCAGGCGGGTGTACAGCGAAGGTTGTTGTTCGGTAGAGGCGTTTTGGTCAGTCATGGGAGTGCTCCATTTCAGCTGAGGATTGGCAGACGGTTAAAAGACCCGGACATACCTGAGGTTCAGGCGGAAGTTCTCTTTCGGGCCGTTTTCTACCGCAAGGTCACGCCCCAGCTGCATCTGCAGCTGGTCCTGAGCGGTAAAGAACTTGGTCGCGGTGACGCGGACATTGGTGGTTTCGCCGCGGTCATCCTGGGAGGTGCCATCAACTTTGTTTTCGCCACCCCAGGTGTGGCCAAAACCAAGGGCCAGGGACGTGCCCGGGTCGATGATGTAGCGCCCCATCAACTGCGCGGCGTAGGACATGTCCTGTTCACGGCGCACCGAGTTGGCGCCGAAGTCATCGTTGTCGCCGTACCAGATCGCATCGCCGACCACGTCGACTGCCCACTTCTCGCCAAAGTGCTTGATGTACGCCGCCTGCAAGTCGACCTTCCAGCGGTTCTCGCCTAGGTTGAGCGCGTCTTTGCGGTCGTAGTTACCGGTGGGGGCGATCAGGTAAACCGTGGCGCCGACCGTGTCGTTGGCTTCGTTCAAGCGGTACTTCAGTGGCGCGGTGAGGATGAGGTCACCGATACCGCTGGTGCTGCCCAGCGCCGAGGCGTCGCCGCCGCCGGAAACATGGCCGAACGGCAGCAGGAACTGCGGCTCGATGGTCAGCCGATCGGTCAACTTATAGACGTGCAGCAAACGCAGGATGCCGACGTCAGAAGTCAGGTTGAAGTCCGAGCTGGATTTGTGGCCCTGGGCGTAGGCGCTGTCGGTAGTGGAGTGCTGGTAATAGACCACACCGAAGGTTTTATCCGCCGGCAGCACTTCGTAATCCCCCGGCGAAACTTCAACTGCCTGCACAGACAGGCACGGCGCGGCTGCCGCGAGCATCAGGTAACGGAGCTGTTTCATGGACTGAGTCCTTATTGTGAGCCCAAATTCGGGCAAAAAGAGCCCCGCTGCCGTAATAACGGCAGGTGCAGGGCTAAACGTGGAGTCGTTTGTTAGTTGGTGCTTACTTGCGCGTCACGCAACATGCCCGTGTGCGGGTGGCAGTTGATATATTCGAACACCTGGCTGCTTGCATCCGACACCGACACCTCGTGGTAAAGGCGCAACTTCTGCAGCCCCGCCGCCACCCGGAAGAAGGTGACGAAGATGCGCAAGTGTGTCGGGTGTGATTCCGCCCAGCGTTCGAGCTTTTCTACCGAGCGCCAGTGGCCGATGTTGTAACTCATGTCGAGGAAGTTGCCGTGCGCATCGATATTGCGCACGAAGCGATTGCTGTAACAGCCCAACGGCTGGCAGTTATCACGCAAGAAATCCATACCGTCCTGCAAGGTCGGCAAGATCTCATCCAGGTACAACGAACGCTCCGCCGCCTCCGCTGCGGCCCAGTCCTGGCCCGAGCGAATCAACGCGATATTGTCATGGCCGACCACCACCACCCGACCGCCCTTGGCCGGGTCACCAGACACCACCCGCAGCTCGCCGTCAGGGTTCATCCAGTCGGTTTGCGACACCGGGAAACGGTCACGCATCGAGCCCCAGTAACCGTGCTCTTCGATCTCGCCACTGGTGTTGTCCATCACCGCACCAACACCCGGCAAGTCGCTTTGAAACGCATACAGCGTCTCGAACTGCTCAGCCCGCGGCGCGGAGATTTCACGGTAATAACCCAGGCCATCATTCAAGCGCTGCGGCGAACTCCACCAGCCCTCCACCTCGGCCGAACGCACCCAGCGGCAATAAGCGCCGGCGTCCTTCCAGTAGCCGACGATGATCAGGTTGTCGTAGCCGCTGTTGTCGGTGTGGTGGGTCAAGTCGTGGGTCAACGGGCCGTCGGCCAGGCTGAAGCTGGCAACGATGTCACGCATCGCCTGCAAGGCCTGCTCACGCTGGCCGTCACCTTTGTATTGCACGCCCAGATAAGCCATCACCACCTGCGTCAACTGCTCATCAGCCCGGCCCACCCACATCGGGAACGGCGGCTGGTAATCATCAGGCACCCGGCGCGACAACGTGCGCGGGCACTTGAGGTGTTTGTCGATTGCAGACTCCATCACAGGCTCCTCATTATTTTATTTTCAGGCACACGCTCAGTTTTAAGGGCGGCATTCGCCAGCCGGGCCCGCACTGCACAGGCCCCCCACTCGAGCAGCCACGACAGAAACTCTTCGGGCGCCAGGTCACGCATGTGCAGCCACCTGAACTCATCGGCCACTTGCTGTTGTTGTTTGAATTGCATGGGCTCACCTCATCGGCATGGGTTGCTGATTCGCCGTAAGGTCAAAGTTAGGCACCACTGACCACCCCCGCTTTGTTCGCAAGGACAATCGTTTGGTTAAAAAAGACAGCACCAAAACACCCGCTTGAACACGAACCAAGAGGGTGCGGCGCACCAGGCAAAACCGGACTTTTGCCCTGAAATGGGGAGGGAGGTGGATGCTGTTAACAGCCACACCTTTGCGCAATCCCGCAGTAGACACTCTCGCGCCAACCACCCCCCTGGCGTGTTTATTGCCTGTACCACCCACGGTAACAGTGCCCCGTTTTCTCCCGTTGTTGCATCAAGGTGAGCGCCATCATGGCTGAGACCAACCAGTATTCCACCCTTGCCGTTTCACCCGCTCGCCGCTTTGATTACTGGCGAGAAGTGGTCTGCCGCCATTGCCTGTCGGCAGACAGCAAACCCTCGTCGCAGAGCGATTTCGAAGGTGCGCTGCAGGTCAACGGAATTGGCCCCCTGGACATCACCACGCTGTCGTCGCCGCTGCATCATTGGGTGCGCTCCGAGCAGCATTTGCGCAGCGACCCCGCCGAAGACATCTGGCTCGGCTTCACCCTAGACGGCCACGGCGAAATCGAACAACACACCCGCAAAGCCAGCCTCAGCGCCGGCAATTTGTTTCTTTACGACGCAACCCGACCCTTCCGCTTCAGCCTAGGTGGTACCGAAAACCACCTGATCCGCATCCCCCGCCCACTGCTCGCCCAACGCCTGCCGCGCATCGGCGACTTCACCGCCCTGGTGCTCGACGAAACCCGCCCCGGCGTCATCCCCCTGCGCCAGATGATCGGCCAGGCGGCCAGCTCAGTCGCGCTGCTGCAGGATGAAGGCATCTCCCGGCGCTACTCCAACACCATCATTGATTTGCTGGTGCTCAGCCTGGAACTGCAGGACCTGAAGACCACCCATCAAGAGCTGGATTTGTATGGGCGGATCATGAACTACATACAGCGGCATTTGACTGAGCCAGAGTTGTCGATCGAGACGATTGCGCTGGCGCATCATGTGTCCACGCGGACGGTGACCAGGGCGTTTGCCCGGCATCAGAAGTCGCCGGTGGCGGAGATTTGGAAGGAACGGCTGAATGCTAGCCGGGCGGCGATTGAGTGTGGGCAGGTTAGGAGTGTGTCGCAGGCGGCGTTGGAGTTTGGGTTTTCGGATTTTTCGCATTTTAGTCATGCGTTTAGGAAGGCGTTTGGGGTGGCGCCGCATACGTTGTTGCCGAAGAGTGGTGCGTAACTACCCGGTGATGCACCGCTGTACCCCTTGGTAGTTACGCTGGTTTCGCAGCATGTTCATGCACGCGGCCACCGGCCTGTCTCTCAGCGCTCAGGCACCAACCCCAGCAACAGCTCGACCTGACGCTGCAACTGGCTCACATGCTCGCGCTCCGCCCGCAGCGCGGAGCGCAGCTCGTTGTTTTCCTCCTTATGAATCCGCGAATTGCGCTCCAGGGTGCGGTCGCTCTGCAGCAAGTTCCACACTTCACTCAAGCGAGCGTGATGCAGGCCGGCGATGATCAGGGTGAGACCGGTCACGGCCAGCAGGGTGATTTCGAGAGTGTCCATGTCGCTTCCTTGGGTAATGGCTAAATGCCGTTAAGCCAAACGATATGTCTAGAATAGCTACATGTCGATATTGTTTGCCTGTACAGGTAAACGAATCAAGCAGGTTCGAGGGCTCAAGTCCTTCGCAGCCATTCCCGCTCCAAGAAGCAAATTGCCATCACTTGGTAGACTGGAGCCACTGAAGGTACTGACCTTCAGCGCGCAGAGCGGGGAGACCGGGGCCATTGCTGGATCATCCACACCTATGCCCAGTTTGTTTACATACCCTCCGACACTTGATTTAGCTCACGCCAGACACGTAGTCTTTCAAGACACGTCATTCCACTGAGCACACCATGGTGCTCTGATCCGCGAGGCCAGATGAAACGCACGCAACGTATGGAACAGACCCGCTGGGACCTGGCGCTGCGCTACCGCCTGATCGAGACGGTTGTGTGGTGGGAAGGCAGGCTGACCACCAACCACCTCATGCAGAGCTTCGGCATCAGCCGCCAGCAAGCATCGAAGGACATCAACACCTACATCACCGACTACGCCTCGAAAAACCTGGTATACGACAAGCACATCAAAGGCTACGTCCCTACCAAGCAGTTCCGCCCGCTGTTTATCGATGACAGTGCCAGCGCCTACCTGGACCTGCTCAACCAGAACAACGGACGCGCGCCGCATATCGAAGGGCTGGCGCTGGCGTATGCCCATACCGCGGTGCTGAAGGTTCCGGATCGCTCGGTGAAACCCGAGGTACTGCGACCTTTGCTCAAGGCGTGCCGGGAAAAGCGTCGGTTGGATATCGAGTATGTCTCGTTCAGCACGCCAGAACTCGAGGGCCGGACCATCGCGCCGCACACCCTGGTGTACACCGGCATGCGCTGGCATGTGCGGGCGTATTGCGAGAAGAACGGCAAGTATCGGGACTTTGTGTTGAGCCGCTTTAGAGGTGAGCCGGAGTTGCGTGATGAATTTACCGATGACGGCATTGAGCGGGACGAGGAGTGGAACACGCAGATCGACGTGATCTTCAAGCCGGATGAGCGGCTTAACCCGGCGCAGCGGGCGATCATGGAGGTGGATTATGGGATGACTGATGGGCAGTTGGTGGTGCGGACGCCGCAGGCGCTGGTCAAGTATGTGGTGCAGAGGTTTCAGATCAATCCGAATGTTAATGACCCGAAGCCGGAGGCGCAGCAGTTGGTGCTGGCTAATCGGGCGCAGTTGCGGCCTTGGCTTTATATTGACTGAAATGGGGTAGGCGCTACGGAGTTAGCGCATGTGGCTGTGCACGTTGCGCAGGTGAAAACGCGTACGGAATCGAACGTAAGACACCGCCCGTGCATGGCAATGCTTGATTATGGCCATTAGCCTTGATTGAATGCGTCCCCCTAATGGAGGAGGGATCGCAGATGCTTAACACCAAATTTTCTACACCGCTTAACAGGCTTGGTTTCGTTATTTTTTGCGGGTCCATGGCGCTTTGCCTGATCGCCTTTTCAATCACGTACCAGACCCGCTACGACTTGAGTTTGCGCTGGCTTGCGCACCTGGTGCTGGACGGCTCTAATTACTGGCAGCAGACCGTGTTCAGGTTCGGGCTGACTGGCGCGGTTATCGGTGGAGCGCTGGCTTGGGACCTGCTTTCTGCAGTAAAGCGCGTGTATGGTTGGATTGTGAAACCCGGGCATGGTGGACATGATTGAGGACGGCGGTCGGACAACAACAGGCGGTTGACGATCTGGGCAGAGTGGTGGGAATAATCGGAAGATCCGATTATTCGATCATCTGCGTTTAAGCAACAGACTTGGCACGAACGTCGGGGCACTTCAACGACTTATAGTCGTGCCCCTGTCAGCCGGATGTACCGAATCGACCCTCGCTTTGAGTGATAGCTCGGCCCTGCGGGTGCCCGTCCGTCAGACCTGGACGCTTCACCCGCCGGCTCTGCGCTGCTAGCTTTCGCATCCGAGTTCGGTTATATCGACCCAACGAACAGCCTTCACGATTCCCCAATTCCCCTCAGCATTAGGTCTGCGCCAGTGGGCGGATGTTTGTGAGCGCAGATAAGCAAGAGCCTCTGAGAAATGCTCAATCTTAAGCTCGCTACCTTTGCAGCCGACTGTATATCCCCCCGCCTTTTTGAGTTCGGGAGAAAAAGTCGAGCCATCCTTGGCTTGAGGCACCAGGCCAAGCGAGCTTGCTACTTTTTTGAGGTGCTTAGATCTCCATCCAAATCGGCATCGGCATCTTCACGATGACTGTCCATGGTGCCCGATTGATCACCGAAGCCGAGGATATCGGCATAGCGCTTCCTCAGCAGATTGTCTCTTTCTTTGAGGAACTCCAGAAATCGGGAGGTCTTGTACAGACTGCTGTCGGCTGGAATTGAGTGTTCTTCTACAAAAACCGAACTGCGCCCAGCCAGCCACTCCTCAAAGGCACTGTCTGATTTCTCAAGATTGTCTCGGTAAGGCAAGAGCTGCAGGTTGCCCAGACGATCTTTACCATCCTGGAATCCTTCAAGTGCCCACTCTGATACCCCAGAGGCCAGAAGCTTAGCTCTGGTGAGCCTTGCCTGAGGGAAAATGTGATCAACATGGTACTGAGCTGCACCCCAACGTTTTGTGGGATGGAGCAAGGAAAGCGCGAAGAAGGTCGTCCAGTCGTGGTAAGTCAGCGCGAGAAGGTCATCCAAGCTTCTGGGGTCGGTGAAGTCAATCTGGCTCTGACGACGCAAGCCAACAAGAAGCGCCCTCTCAGGGAATTCTTTGGACGTAGTTAGGCTTTCCTGGATGATTTTCCTGGACTGACTGATGGTGCCATCAGACGAGCCGCCAAACGTGCTTGCTAGCAAAGTTTTAACTAGCCAGCGGTGCATGGCATTAATTGCATCTACATGCTGAGCGTCAGTCGAGTTGAAACGCACTGATGTCTTGAAGAAATAATAGGCAATCGGAAGCAAGGCATTGGCACTCGTTAGCGTCTCGCGATCTATACCAAAATCATTCGCAAGGCGCACTGTCATCTCGAGTGCGGACTTTATCCCTTCCCAGTTCTGACGGATAAGATCTAGGTTTTTCTTGGTGAAGTTTGAAACCTTGTAAGCATTGGGCAGGTCAGACAGAACAAGGCACGCCTTCATTACCCAATCTTTGTCGAAAGCGTTATTGCGGGCGAGTCCTGTGTTCAGATAATCGACAAAATTATAGATTTCTTCTCTAGCATTTAAGTCACCCCACATAGTCGTAATTGTGGAAAGTAGAAGATCCGACTTGCTCAGCTTCGTACCGCCTTCGTTAGCCCGCACGAAGATATCCAGTACCCGCTCCATTGATTTGCTTGTCTCAGTGAAATAAGCAATGGACTCATCAACCCAAATAGAATGGTAGAGCTTTTTGAGATTGCGCTCTACGATTCGGCAGTCAGCTCGCGCTACCTCTTTCGATTCCAGTAAGTCGAGTAATTTTTCCAAGTACTCATCAAATTGATCTTTATCATCGAATTGCATGATGTGACTGACTGGGAACCAGTAACTGCCGTCGTGCTCGCTTGGAGGGGCGGCAAAAAACGCAAGTCCGAAAGTGATGTCTGACTCCACTTCGTCATTGCTCGCATCTTTCAGCAAGTCAAGATAGAGGGTCTGCCGCACCCAAGAGTCAGGGTTCTGCCAGCGCCTGCCTTTGAGTTTAACCTTGTAGGTGCCCCGCAGACCAATCAGCAGAGAAGTCAGCCGCTGCTGCCCGTCGAGCACAAGGGTAAGGTGTTCCCCGCCGGAGGTAGCGATTTCATTATGGAAGTCTCCATACTTGAAGTCTTCAATAAATTTGTAGATGTCCAACTCACTGGATTGCGGCCTATCGATGTCCCAAAACAGGAACGAGCTGATTGGGTAGCCTTTGAGCAGACTGTCGAATAGGCGAACTATCTGCTCTGGCGTCCAGACGTAGGGTCGCTGAATAGCGGGGAGGTAGTAGTCACGATTAAGGTGTCGAATAACCTTCGCGATCGTGCTCGATTTATAGGCCAATTTTCTTTCCCTAGAGCCCTTGGGGCGCATGACTATTTCACTGACGTTAACCGAGGACCGGTAAGGCTGCAATGGTATTCTGAGATCAAGTGATACAGGCGCCAGCCTCGCCATCTTTGCCATGGAAAGTTGTGGTGAAGCTGTTTAATCATCAGGATTAGTAATGCCAATGGCACGTGAATTGACGCAGGAGCATCTTCTTGGATTTACTGGTGCTTGAAGCTGCAATACCTGAAGACGAACCTGTCTAGGACAGCGGTTGTAAGGGCGGCTCATGAAATCCACGTTTTCGGAGTGGTCCTCGTGAACAAGCGTTGATCGACACTGGGTTTTGGCGGTGCAAGTACTTGCACTTGTGTCACCCAAACCCAGTTGAGGGAACGGCGACCAGTGGGTCCGGGCAATCAGTATCCCTCCATGAACAACACCGCCTCAAGATGACGCAATTTGTAAGGCCCGTGACCTAGCTGGTTTAGGGCCGCCAGCATGGCATGGCCTAACGCATTGGCATCAAGCTGGGCTGCCCAGCAGGTGTAGGCATTGCGCCAGGCAAGACGGGTCGCTCGAGGGCGTGAACCGCCGCGTCCACCCACTCTGCCCAGTGCCGGGTAGCGCTGACGCAATAGCGCGATCTCAGCCTGTGACAAGGCGTCCTCAGCCAGCCCGATAAATGCAGTGGCCACGCGCGAGTCATGGATCAGGAAGTCATCGGGATAGAAAATCGCATACAACTTGGTCCAGGCGCTGTTCGTCGCGGCAAGGTGCTTGCGGTTGCGGCGCTTGGCGCGAAGCAGATTGGCGACCACAACTTGGGCATCTTGCGTGGGCAAGCGTACTCCCCCCCACTTGCAGATATCAGCGAACAGCTGAAGGACTGCTGCCGAATGGAGGTTCAGGTCTGCGGACAGCGTGCGCGCTCTAGCAATGAAACCGTTAAGGACTTTTTCCGTGGCAACGAAGTCTGTAGCTGGTGTTGGCCAGAAGTAGTTGTCAACGCGCGCCTTGAAACCAGTCACCGGTTTTTTGGGGTAAAGCGTGCGGCGCTTGCGGTCGAAGATTTGGAAGGGTGTGTGGATCAGATGATTCACCAAGAGCGCCTCGATGGGTGGCGCGACGTGCGGACTCGCCAGGTTGGACATGGGCTTGAAGGCTTGGGCCTGGTCGGAGGTTTCCTCTTGCTCGTTCAAGCCCAAGATCTCATAAAGCCCCTTCCCAATGCGTCTGTAGAGCGGCGCCTTACCCGCTTTGACCCAATGGCCCGTGCCCTGAGCCGCGTTGGCCATCTGCGCGCGAATGTTGCTTTCCCTGAAGAAGCCAAAGCCAACCCGAAAAAACTCAGCGTCTCCCTTAGATGTACGGCGAATGACGCGACGCTTCATTCCCAACAGGTCCGTGGCTCTGAACTGAGGGGGTAACGCTCCCTGTTCAACTTCTAGAATGATCGCCTCGTGCAACGTCATGGGAGCTTTTCCTTGTACTGAGTGTGGATGCTGCTTGATGGATGCGCAGGTGGTCATGCCAGTTAGAACGGCAGCCATCTACCGCTTGCCAATCCCCTGTCCATTGGTAATCCTGCACTTGGTCGGCTCCACCGCACCCCAGTGGTTCGAAGGGTAGCGTCCGGCGTTCACCACCGTGCCATCGGCTGTTTGTACTTCCAGTACGGCGTTCCACAGCGCCACTCTGGGCGCTTCTAGGAAAGGGTCCAAGCAGAGGAGGTGGGTGACGTTGGTCGTGGTGTTGCCATTGGGGAGGTCGACGAGTTGGCCTTGATATCCCACTACCAGCAGCCAATGGCCGTCGCCGCCCGGCCAGTCAACGCCGACGATAGTGGAATAGCCTGCGGTGACGGCATCGACCAGAGCGCTGACCAGCGAGCGAGTGGTGCCTTCGAACTTTTTGAGGCTGACTTGGTTGCGGAAGCAGTCGAGCAGCCAGTCCAGGTCGTATTCGTCTGTGCCGTTGTTGATCAGGCCGCCGAACTCCATCAGTCGATTGTGGAATTTGCCTAAGCGGGTGCGACCGTCGTGCTGGCCCAAGGCGATGGCCTCGGAACGGGAGACGATTCCATTGGCGACGAGGGCCATCATTAAGCTGTAGGGGCCGCAGGCGCCATCGAGGTCGCCTTGGCGGAAGTGGACTGGCTCGTTGTGCTCATTCACTGGGCCGGAAGGGGAGAGGGAGAGTTGGGGCATTACGTTCATGATGTTCATGGGGAGGCGCGTCCGATGCGGGGGCTGGTTACTAGCAGGAGCGATGATGGCTAATTGCTTTGTGAGTGTCGAGTGGAACGGACGGGCTATGAAAGAGGGGTGATCTTGAGCGAGTGGGCATTCGCTATGTCAGGGCCTTCCCCGGACAGATGTTTTATGACGGATCAGCCGGTTGGGCGAAGACATCTCAGCGCGATCAAGTTGGGGGCACGACCTGCCATCAGTGTGTACGCATAGGCCAGCTTCAGCGATTCGATATACCTGGGCCAAGGTGTTCTAGAGAGGGCGCCGCAATAAAAAGTAGTCTGCTCGCCGAGCAGCGTATAAGCGGGAAGCTCTAAGCGCAGGTGGACCGGATGAGCGCTAGCATCAAGCAAAAGGAGAACGACTGATCCCGATTCGCCCACGCCTTACACGCTGGAGTGCTCCAAGTACCGCTGGAGTAAGACTGTTGCTCCAGCCAGTGACTCGCTGCCATCGGGGAGTGGTGCAGCTGCTTTCACGGTGTAATGGGCAAGAATGCAGGGAAGTACTCAGCGGCACTTAACAACGTTAAGTCGCTCAGTGGTGAGGGTGGGTGTGCCGAGGGTACCCTTGACAGCCGTACTGGCAAAATGCAATTTACCGAGCGGAATTGGATCCGGCCTAAAATGAACAGGGAACGATATGAGTAGGGCTCAAGATTTCTCCAAGCTGTACGCTCGGGTAGCGAATGACATTGCCACCGCGCTGGCTGATGTCTCCCGGCTGGACGTGAGTAACGACAAAGGCAACGCGCACCTTGCCAGCGTCAAGGAGAAGCTCGGCGAAATGAAGTCGCGCTTCGACGGCGAAATCACCTATTTGGAGAAGCACGCCGAGTGGGAAAATTTCACCATTGCATTCTTCGGCGAAACCAACGCCGGCAAGAGCACCATCATCGAAAGCCTGCGGATCTTGTTCGAAGAGAAGAAGCGTCAGGCGCTGATCGAGCGTAACCAGGCAACTGCCAAAGACATCCAAGTGGTGTTCTCTAGCAAAAGCGATGAGCTGATCGAAGAGCTCAGCACACGCTACGTGAGTTTCTGCGAAGACATCGCCACCTTAGGCGACGATATCGGGGCGCTGGTCAATCAGACCCAGCGCGACTTGGTGAGTACCCGCCAACAATTGGCGCACATCCAGCAGGATCTCACTTACAGCAAAGAGCGCCTGACCAGTGCGACTAACGAACTGGAAAGCACCCGCCAATCACTGCAGGGCAGCGAGGCGCGGTTAAACCAAAGCCAACTGACGCTCACTCAGACTCAAAGTGCGATGCAGCAGGTAGAGCTTCAGCTGCAAGGCGTGCGGGCCGATTTCCAGCGCAGCCAGCAACAGCTGACGGAGCAAGGTAATCAGTTGCAGGCAACTCAAGCGCAGCTGAGCGAAAGCCAGCGCCAGGGCGAAGCCACCCGCGTAGCACTTGAGCAGAGTGGCAAAATGAAGTTGTGGTTGGGTCTGATCGGTGGCGTGGTGATCGGTGCCATTGCCGGTGCCGTGGGCTATGCGCAGTTGATGTGAGCCGGGGCGATGATCGGCTTGAACTGACTTTCATTCCACAGACTCCGGACTTCCCTATGCGCGAACAACATTCTTTGAGCGAGCTGGTCAGCGACAGGCTGCCCACTCTGCTGAAGCAACAGCAACAGCTTGAGCTCCTGCAGCGCGTTGCCGGCCAAGTCGATGGCGAAATCGTCGGCACCGGTCAGGAAGACTTCACTCAGGACAACGTCGTTTACCACTTCACTCACCAAGGCAAGTCGTTCCAGTTGATCGACGTGCCAGGCATCGAAGGCAACGAAAAGAAATACGAAGCGATGGTGCAAGCGGCCATCGCCAAGGCTCATTTGGTGTTCTACGTGAACGGCACCAACAAAAAGCCCGAACAAAACACCGCGCAGAAGATCAAGCATTATCTGAACCGTGATGCCAAGGTATATGCCATCTGCAACTTGCGCGGCAAGGGTGACACCTACGAATTCGAGCGCGACCGCGAGTCGCTCGAGCAGACCCACAAAGACGCGGCAGCGATGCGCGACCAGACCCAAGAAGTGCTTGAGGACATGCTCGGCGCCGAGTTGGTCAGTGGCTGCCAAACGCTGCAAGGGCTGCTGGGCTTTGCCAGCGTGGCCATCGATCAGCGAGGCCTGACCAGCATCCACCCCAGCCGCACCGACTTGCTCAAGTCGCAGCGCACCTACATGCAAGACTTCACCAGCCAGCAGGCCATGCGCAGCTTCAGCCGGTTAGATCAATTGCAGGATGTCATCGGCAACAGCTGCGCCAACTTCGAGGTGGACATTGTCGAAAGCAACAAGCGCAAAGTGCTGCGCCTGTTGCAAGACACCGTCAATGACCTGCAAAAGCAGCGAGACGAGCACCAGGCTTTCTCCGAGAAAATCGGTGCCGAGGTCCAGGAGTGCCAGGACGTCATCGGCAAAAGCTTCGAAGAGCTCAAAAGCAGCTTCACCTCCAAGCGTAATAGCGCATTGGACCGCTTCTTTAATGAACTGAACTCGGCAGCCCGTGATGCGGTTGAAGAGCATTTCAGCGACAAAGATGATGTGGAACGGGTGATTCAACAACATGTCAGCGAAGGCCAGGATCGGCTACGCGAGCGCTTGGAAGCCATCCAGCAGCAATTGCTCGAGGACCTTACCCAAGCCATCGAACGTGCGCTCAAACGCCTGCAAGAAAATGCCAAGCGGGTGAGCTTCCAGCAGCAGTTGAGCGAAGCGGCGAACAACTCGTTGTCGCTCTCCAGCGCCATGGACGCCATCAGTTTCAACTTCTCCGACGTCGGCAGCTTCCTGCTCAGTGTTGGCGGCTATGCACTCAGCGGTTTTGGCATAGGCACCGTATTCCCAGGGATAGGCAACATAGTCGGGATAATCGTCGGCGGCTTGTTCGGCCTGTTGGCTGCGGGCCTGAGCTACTTCTTTGGCGGGCGCGGCAAAAAAATCGCTGAAGCCCAGGAACAGGTGGCCAAGGCCATTCAAACCGAGCGCGAAAAAGTCACCAAGACGTTCGCCACCGACACCAAAGGGATGCTGGCGAAAATCGGCGAGCAGATCGAAGACAGCGTGCTGCGCCAGCTCAAAGACGAGCGCCGGAAGATGGCCGATGTCACCGCCTTGCTCGATGAAAAAATTGCCTCGATCCAGGCCCTCAAACAGCAAGTGGAAGCCAAACCCCATGGAACAATTTAAACAGTTCAACGCCAGCAAGACCGAGGTAATCAAGTCGCTCGACAACCTGCGCAAGCTGGTTGGCGCGCTTGAAGAATTGGGCCTGGATGTTTCGCGAGACATCGACAAAATCGAGAAAGCCATTGGTGACGTGCAGTCCGATGCCCTGCGTATCGCCTTGCTCGGGGCATTCTCTGATGGCAAAACCAGCGTGGTTGCCGGTTGGCTTGGCAAGGTAATGAAGGACATGAAGATCGACACCAACGAGTCCTCGGACGCGCTGGCGATCTACCGCCCTGACAACCTTCAGGACCGTTGTGAAATTGTCGACACCCCTGGTCTCTTCGGTGACAAAGAGAAGGCCGCGGAAAATGGCGCCGTGGTGCAATACGGCGATATCACCAAGAACTATATTTCCGAAGCGCACCTGATTTTCTACGTCGTCGACGCCACCAACCCGCTGAAAGATAGCCACCAAGAAATCGTGCGTTGGGTGCTACGCGACCTGAACAAACTCAGCTCGACCATTTTCGTCATCAATAAAATGGATGAGGTCGCCGACTTGCGCGACCCCGAAGACTTCGAGCAACAGAGCGCCATCAAGAAAACGAACCTGCTGAACAAGCTTCAGCGCTTCGTCGAGCTAACGCCTGCAGAACGCGAAGCGATCAACGTGGTGTGCGTTGCCTCCAACCCCAACAGTCGCGGACTGGAGTTCTGGCTGGAGCAAAAAGACCTTTACGACCAGCGCTCGCGTATCGGCGAACTCAAGCTGGTGACTCAGCAAGTGCTGGACGGCGGTGGCCGCGATACCTTGATCAAAAAGACCGGCATCGATGTAGTGCGCGATGTACTGGGCAAGAAGATCGCCGTCGCTCAAGACGAGCTGATCAAGTTCAGGTTACTGGCCGATAACCAGCGCCTCGATTCGGCGCGCATTCAAGAGGACATTGCGGAGGGCAAGCGCAAGATCCTGGCTACAGTCGGCAACCTCTACGAGGAACTAAACAACCTCGAAACCGACCTGCTCAACTGCATTCGCACGTTGCCCCGTGACCAAGTGCATGCTTTCCTGGAATCGAAAATTGGCTTCACCAAGGACGATATTGGCGAAAAGTTGCGTTTTCGCATCGATCACCTGTTCAGCACCGCGTTCAACCAGTCGTCCAGCATCATGAATGGCATCAGCGCGAAGATCGAACATCAGCTCGACAGTTCTTCCGACTTCGCCGACAGCATTGCAGCCTCCGCCTTGGCAGCCTCCAGCCGAGCGTTGAGCGCGGTTTCCAAGATTCCGGTCGCAAGCATCAAGAACGGGGTGTTTCTCGCGCGGGAAACGCTAAAGAACCTCACGGGCTACGTTTACAAATTCAAACCCTGGGAAGCGACCAAGCTAGCAGCCAATATCAGCCGTTGGGCCGGGCCGATCGGTGCGGGGATTCAGGTGCTGACCGACACCATCAGCGTGGTTCAGCAGCAACGTGCGGAGGCGGAGCTGAAACAGTTGCAACAAGACTTGGCTGAAGTAGTGAAGAGCCACTTTGCTGAGCCGATGAAGTTGCTTCAGGATCATGAAAAGGTGATGGATATTTTCGCGCCGCAGATTAAAGCGTTCGAGAAAATTCTGCTGGAGCAGGAGCGGAGCGTGGAAGACTTGCGCAGGCGGCAGGAGCAGTTGGCGGAGTTGGAAAGCCATTTGAGCCAGGCGTTTGGCGCGCGTGCGCCGATTGAGGGGGAGTATCAGGTGGTTTGATGTGAGAGGAACGCCTAGTTGGCTTTGGATTAACGGAGGCAGAGACACGTTGAGCACATTCAGGGTCACTCTTGCTTAGCTTCTTGTAGCCCCGGATGGACTGGTCGAATGTATCTCGCTGATAAGGGGAGGTTACGACCCTTCTATCACGTACGATGAGGTCTGTGCCAATAATCACGTCGATATAATCCACCTCCAAGCCTCGGCACGTGTGTAGGTAGCTAACCTGATCGATCGAACGATCAGCGATGATCCACAGACTACCGTCTTGGTTGAGATTCCACTGCCGGCGGTAGTCGAGATTAAGGATGTCGTTTGCCGTTAGATGTTTATTGCTCAGCCAAGACCTTCGATGATCAGCCCCCGCTTCTGCTCACTGGATCGCTGGATTTATCTTTCACTGTAGGCAGCGGATGCTCGGCCCAACCTTACCTTTGGCGAACAGCTCAGTCGTAGCGAAGTAGCCCTCATAATGACGCGAATCTATCACGCCACCTCTGGCGTGGTTGTCCAGGTAAGCCCAGCGCAGCAGCAGGGGGGGGGCTGCGCATAGACTGGCTCGTTGAAGCCCTCCAGTAGAGATGCATATGACTAGGCCCGATAATGCGGATGCACCGTCTCATTCATCCCCTTGCCAAAAGCGGTAGCGACCATGGCGTTCATACCGGTCAGCTGGGACGAGCTCCACTGCTTGAATCTGTTAGTTGAAGAGCAGGACCTAGACTCAGCCGTAGCGTGCCGGCGGCCCGAGGCGGTTGCCAAAAAAACCAGCATGTCTTTACCCGTGCTCGGTCAGTAGATAAGGTGACGGACATCGCAAATGGAAGGTCGCGGTAAAGCAGGGGTGGTTTTCAATATGTGCTGCTGTCGCAGCCTTACAGCAGACCTACCCTCTGATCCCCGACAGGCTATTCACAGTCGTTGATTGATATTGATGGTGCCTGTCAAGACTGGTGCCAGAGGGAGTTGGTGCATGAATGAGTTGGTTGAGGCCTTGCTGGTAGCCGTTCCCTCCGATGGCTCCAGTATTGGAAACCAGTCGCTGTTGGAGCAACTCAGGATTCAGTTTCCACATCTAAGAGATGAGTTTTATTGGCAGACGCGTGACGCACTGATAGGACAGGGAGTATTACAAGCTGGGAAGGGTCGTGGCGGCTCTGTACGTCGTGCTGACATTGAAGTCCCACCGGCAAGTGTCTGGGTTCACTTCCTACGTAGCTATGGGCCGTCATCAAGCAATCTTGCGATGTTCGACGAGTACGTCTCAAGGGCATTGGCACGGGCAGGAGTAACGCCAATTAGCCTTTCGACACCCCTCTTAGAGGACATGGTTCGGCACATTGAGTCCAAGGCACCAGGCTCTATTTTAATAGCCGGAACAGCTGGGGATGGTAAGACGTATCACTGCCGTGCCCTGTGGGAGCGTATTGGGGGGGACCCCAAGGCTTGGTCTGCCAAGGGAAACGTCAAAGAGTTACATCTGGCGGATGGTCGCTTGGCGGTCTTTATCAAGGATCTTTCCGAGCTCAATGGCGAGGAGAGCGATCTGCCATTCCGGCGGCTGGAAAGATCGGTGCTAGAAGGCGATGATTCTGAGGTAGTGATTCTTGCCGCAAACCATGGCCAAATTCTTGATCGTCTCCGTGATTTAGGCCGTCGGCAGGAGCGTGATCACCCACTTCGCAAGCCGCTGCAAGAGCGTTTTTTACAGGCCGGGCCAGCTCCTGAACGCCTGGCCGTGTTCGATCTTAGTCGCTCCACTAGCCGCAAAACGTTAGATGAGGTGGCTATGGCTGTGGCAGGGCATCCCGAGTGGCACAACTGCAAACTGTGCGCACTTCAGGCCGACGGTAAAGTTTGTCCTATCGATGAGAATCGCCGTAGGCTTTTGGGTGGGGCGGATGGTGGACAGCTCTCTCGCCGCTTAGGCGATTTGGTTGAAATCGCCAGGCACAATGGCCTGCATCTACCTATACGCGACTTACTGGCGCTTTGTTCAAATATGATCCTCGGTTGCTCCGATGCCAAGCAAGCCAAGGACAACCTTTTGACCTGTGCCGATGTCGCGAGGATCCAGGAAGAAGGCAATCTCGGGGCGGCGAGTGTCTATGCCAACGCCTTCGGAGCCAATCTTCTTAAGCGAAGGACCTCTGACCGACCCATCTTCAAGGCGATGTCCAGCTTTGGCGTTGGCGATGAGTCCACCAATGCTGCAGATGGGTTGCTGGTTTATGGGCAGGATGATTTGCGGCTGCAAACCGACTTCGACCGTTTGGTCGCGATCGATCCCGTCTATGGGGCCACGACTGCTTTCCGCGCTGCCCAAAATTCGTATTTGGAAGGGTATGAGGGGGCACGCTTGGAAGGGGAAGCGGCCGGGTTCCTTGCGATGCTTGAAGACCAGCGACGCAGGCTCTTCTTTACACTTCCGGATGGGGAAAGAGGTTATCCGCATTGGTCGATGACAGCATTCTGCTTTGCAGGGGACTACTTGGAAATCATCGAAGCGCTTAAGGCGCAGAAGCCCGTTAGCGAGATAGTCCGTGGGCGCCTTGCTAAGGGCCTTAACCGCGTATTGACAGGTCTCCTTCTCGAAAACGAAGACCGCATCTTCATCGCTAGTTCGGGCGGTTTTACTCAAAGCCGAGTCAGCGTGCTTTGTGATCATGAGACGCTCTCCCGCAGGCAGGGCGGCGTAGGTATGGCAATCAAGCTTGTCGAGAATACGGGCCGCCCTCGACTCGATGTTTCGCTCGCTGCGGGCCCGGGCAATTCGGTTGCGTTCGACTTGACCCCCATACGTCATGAGTTTCTCTCGCGTGTGGCTGAGGGGGCTCTACCAGCGAGCTTCTCAAATGAGTGCCTCGAAGATCTGCTCGCTTTCAAGGCGAAGCTCTTGCGGAAGGCAGAGATTGTCAAGAAGGCCAGCCTAGCAGGAGATGATGATGAAGTAGGTGGTGAGACCGCCCTGCTGACACTCAACTTCATCGATATTGAGCCAGGTGGTCGCGGTTTTTCACGCCCCGTGACGGTGAGGATCTCGGAATGAGTGGAATTTTCAAAAGGCCTGAGATTAAAAGCGTCGATTTTTGCGTCGACGAGAACATTTGGGGTCATCGCCTTTATGACGAGCAGCTTCCTCACCTGACTGTTCTAGAGTTCTTGGGCGTACTCGGCTCGAACTTGGATCAGCCGCTCAGGCCTCACCAAGATCCGGGCGGTTCAGTTATGTTCAAGCCGCAGAGGCAAGTCCGTTTGCGTGGGTTGCTGTTCAACAACCCATACATCGAATCGATTGCAGAGAGCGCCGCGTCTGATGAGGAGAAGTGGAAGCAGTGGTTTGAGCGTTACAGGCAGGGAGCCACAGGTAATGGTGATGAAGACATGACCTATCTGAGACGTTCGTTCACTAGCTTTGATGACTTTGCAAAAGCTATTGAGCTGCTGCGTTCCTCGTCATTCGAGTCTCGCAGTAATAAGCGCTGGAGTTCAAAGTTCGTCTTTCCCTTCGGTCCCGACGCACTTTATGAAGACCTGGCGATCAATGCAAAAGGAGCTATGAGCAACGATCGTCGCTTCTTTGCTCGTACAGGGGAGTTGCTCTACCTCATGCTCACACGGGCTAAGCGTGGAGCGGAGCTCGGTGACAGTCTTGCCAGGCGCCTATTCGATAACGAAGCAACGATGAATCGTTTGGTTAGAGCTCTGCAAGGTACGCCGCAGGGTGTCGAAGAACCCCGGCGTTCGGGTTACCTACCCGAAATTGCCAATAATCGATTCGATCAAATCTGCGACGACTGGTTATCGATTTTGGACAGGGATATGCCGATCTATGATGCATTGGAGCATTTGATCGCAATCACTGGCCTGAACATGCTGCTCTATTTCATGGAGCGAGCTAAGCGGGTTGCAGGTGATGACGACCCGGTCGAGATTATCTGCGAAATCGTCTCCAAGGAGCGAACGAAGGTGCGAGCGCTTTCTGGCGATAGCTATCAATTCAATCAAGGGCTCTCGGCAAAGGCGGTGAGAGCTCTTGTTGAGTCGATCCGGTTGAGTCCTGAATGGGCTGCAGCTGAATCTGCAGAGTTTCCGGATGCCGAGCGTGTAAAACTCATGCGTGACCGCTTTCAGTGGCCACCGAGTGATGGTGGTGACGACGAGGACTCCACCGAGAAGAGTCCGGATGAGTTGGTTGCCAAACTGGCTGATAGTGCTTTGGCACGGCATCAGCAGCATGTCGGCAAAATTCATGCGTCATGGTCGCGTGCTATCGGGCTCAGCTCACGCAGACTATCGAGACGCATCCGCTATGCGCCGAACGATAGGTTAATAAAGTCTATTGTGGTTTCTATCGTGGAAGACAGGATGCAGTTCGATGAGTTTCTCGCCGAAGCCAAATGCCGATATGGCCTAATAATTGGTGACGCAGAGGGTGCGCGTCTAGTCAGCGCTAAGTTTGTAGACCAAGAAGAACTCAGCGAGAACCGAAACAATCTTGAGGCCCGCCTCGTCAGCTTGGGCTTGGTTCGCAGGCTTTCCGACTCCTGCTCATTTGTAGAAAACCCGTTTGCGTTCCAGGGAGAAGGTGCATGCTGACCGATCGCATTATTGGGCGTGTCGGCGCGAATATTCTCGCCCAACGCATATCTAATCCTGGCCAGTCAGGTGATTTGGCTGCGCTCTTTAGGCTGGACAAGCTTTCATGCAGTCAGATCGGGGCAGTCGCACGAGCCATCCTTGCCAACCCGGATCTGCTTGCCCGGGTAGATCTCATGATCCCGGAGGCCTTGGTGGAGGGCCAAGGGCTACCGTCTGACATTCTGATTCCACACAACGCAGGCTATGTACGCAATAACGCTTTGACCGCTAAAGCGGCGATCTTGACGGCTAATGGCAACGAGCACAACCTCGCGGACACATTGGGGCATGTCATGGCCATAGGCGCAAAGGAGATGCGGGCTGATCCTGATCCGTGGGTCGAGGCCACCCTTCATTCGGGCGGTATTTCACCAGTCCTCGACGATCGGCTGGTGTTCCATTCAGCCCTAGCCGGATTGTTGGCATCCTCGGAACTTTCGTTAGTGCAGCTTGGCGAGTTTTGTTCTGCAATTGTCGAGGCTATCGCCACGCACGGGTTGCCCATCCGTGCTGCGGTTGGTTACGCCTTACCATGTGCGGCACTTCCTAGAGACAGCGCCTTCTTCTCGAATGCCAAAACTTTCTCATCATCGCGTAAACCATGGCACAAGGCTTTCACCAAACTATTCGCTCAGCGTGCGCCGCTGCTTAAGAAGCTCCGCCAGAATGGCCAGCCTCTTGACTCTGAGGAGATCACTGAGCGAGTCGAGGCTAATGCTGCGGAAATTTCGGATGGGGCCCGTCAAGCCCTTCATGCATTCGCAGCAGCTCCTGCCGGGGATCAAGAAGCATCCGATGCCCTGGCCCAATTTGAGTGGGAGAGCGATGGTGTTTATCTAGTCTTTGACAAACCGAAAGAAAAACAACTCGGTTTAGCGGAGTCCACGATCCATTTCTTCGATCATGATTGTGATCACGAGGACTCACTCGATGCCGATGATCGCAAGCTATTGGAGGACCTCAAGGGGCGTGAGCGTCGCTCTGACTTCACGGAGGAGGACGAAGAGTTTTTCGTTAAGCAGCGAAGGCTCTTGGAGCAAGACAGCAAGCTCTGTTCGCGCTGGGAAAAAGCGCTCTATGGCAAGCCCATTGACTGCAATGACTTCTTCGAAGGTTTCGCTCGAGTGGTTAATAGCTTGCATGCCGGCCTGCGTGATTCGGAAGGGGAGCGGATCCTACGCTTCACTGTGACCAAAGGCCGCAAGGAGTGGCGCGAGCGATTCAACTACGATGCCGGCAGCTATTTCTCGACTATGTACCGCGGCTTAAAGGAGCTCATGGGCTCCAAGGTAGAATGGAAGGTCGAGCGGTTGGGCAATGCAAACTTACCCGATCCCCTCTTCGACTATGAGGCCTTCTTCGCTAAGGAGAAGGAGCTTCGCAATGATAAAAAGAGCAAGGTTCGTCCCAACCCTTCGCTATCGCGCCTAGCCCTGCAGATCAAGTTTGACGTTGCCTTGATCCAGATCGCTAAGAACAAAGAGACAGTGTTAGCTAAAACGCAGCTACTTTGGAGCTACAAGCCCACGTCAATTGGCTTGTCGATGGTCGCAGACATGGGCCGACTCTTGGAGAGGGGCGCGGTAGGTTGTACCGAAGTCTCGCGCAAGTTAGTAAGCAAGAAGGGTGGGGTACAGAACGTCTCGTTGCTCGATACCGGTACGCTGGAGGCGACTTACTCGACTGATGCGGGGTCGCTGGTTTCTTCGGTCAGCAAGCTCCAAAGCCTGCGCCATGTAATTAAGACCCGGATCAAAGAGCTCGCCGAGCAGGGTAGGCTGACGCCTCATCAGCAGAGCGAGGTTAAGATATCGTGGGATAAGTTCGAGGAGGATTACATCAAGGCGATGGAGGCCTTTGTCACGACTGGGCTACATAGCGATGCTGTGATGCATCAAGCGGAGTCTTACGCCGAACTGCTGAACACTTTGATGGTAAATGCTCGTGGTGATGTGTGCCGCTCGCGGCTGGTCGCTGAAATACTATCCGTCGGCACGGTGTGTGTTGCCGGAGAAAACCCAGCAGTTATAATCCCGCCTTGGCACCCAGAACGAATGAAGGCTCTTGCGGTAAAGACGAGACGCGTTGCCGGTTTCGCTACACACTTGCTCTCCAGCGCTAGCATTCTTTATGGTGACCGCGAGATTTTTATGCGGGAACTTACCGATGAGATCGCTCATCCGTTTTATCCAGAGATTGCGGTTCTGAATCGGGGCGGCGCTTTTACGCTTGTCTCGGAGAGCAGCACGGTTAACGGTTATAGTCTTTTGGAGTCACCGACGCGTGGCGCAGAGGAAGCCATGACCGATGTCGATCCAACGGCTGCAGCCAAACAGGCGCGCGAGCTTTTGGAGCGTTATGTTGGGCTGCAGCCCCACGAGGCAAGCAACCTCAGCGTCGTGCTTTATAATGCAGATGCAGCTGAGTTGCCGCTGGCCACAGTGCGCGAGCTTTCCTCCATACAAGAGCATGGCAGGTTCCAATGCAGCGTTTCGGTGCGCCACTCAGATCAAGGAAAGCTGCGGCGAGTCTACGGCGAGCTGGTCAACAAGGCTGGTGATGATCCTGATCTGCCAGTAGTCAGCGAAACCAGCGAAAACTTCATCTCGAAGTTGCGTATTTCTGTAATGCCCCTCTCGGCGACTCCAAGAGAGAGTGCGCTCGGTTTTAAGGCTTTCGATGTGGCTTTCCTGCATGACGTGGTCGCGCGTGAGGCCCAAACAGAATGGCTCCCCGTGCAATGGACCAACGATCGGCCGAACTTGGATCATGCGCCTTCTCGCTGGTCTTACCGGAGCGTGTCAGGTGAGAACGAGCTGAAATCGACTACATTCCTAGCTTGCCCATGGCAAACGGGATCAGGCTGGGCGTACGTGTCGACTGTCGCCGCAGTTTGCCGGCAAACGGACGCTATGCCAGGGGAGCGATTCCTGCCTGCACGCCGCATTTCCCTTCAAAGCCCAGCGCTGGCTGAAATAATCAAAGACGCTCACGAGTTGGCCGAATGGGTAGCTACCTATGACGAGCTCCTCGACAAACGGCAGCTTCAGCACAACAACATCACGGTGGTGCGCTACCGTAGAGGCTCGACTAACGGCCGCAATATGATTGTTAGCTCGACTTCGGAGCTTCGACTGTTGAGCGTGTTACTTCGTAGACGATTGGATGAATTGGGTCTCCAGCTTAGTTCCGACGAGATTCAAGTCGCTGTCGACAAGGCAAAGCGAGACGCACTGTTAGTCTCCGGAGATATCGTACTGCGAGCAGCCAAGCGGGGTGTATCTGCCGGAGAGATGCTGGGCCTTGTGCTAAGTCGTTACTTGCTTGCAGAGGAGTTCCACGCCTCAGCGAATGGTAGGCAAGTATTGACCGCCTATTTCCTTCTCGATGATTACGCAAGCTGGCTCTCTCAACCTGAAAGCCGTATCGCTGATATTTTGGCGCTCAACGTTGAGGAGCACGAGGAGACTGTTCGCATCGTCATTTCAATCGTTGAAGCGAAATATGTTGCTGCCGATGGATTGGCTCAGGCGCGACGAGGCTCCAAGGACCAGCTGTTGGCAACATTGGGCATGTTCCGTGAGGCGCTCTTTGGTGATCCTGGTCGTCTTGATCGGGATATTTGGTTGGCCCGTCTGGCCGATATGCTTATAGATGCTGACATTCCGCCCGGTATGACAGGTTTGATGGAGCGTGCTCGCGCCAAGTTACGAGAGGGAGATGTAGAGATTTCGTTGCGGGGCCACTCGCACGTTTACGTTCACACCTCGGATGCAGGTTCTGCCTCGGCGTCAGAGCAAGAGCTTCTTGATGAAACATGGGGCGTTATGGCTTGGCAGGAGGTTTTCCATCGGCCGGACTTGCGAAAACTTGCCGAAGCTTATGCTAAAGGCTCTGGAGGTCGCGAGGTTCGATCTGGGATTGGGACCGAGCAGCCTTGGGCAGGGCACGGCTTTAAATTACCCGCCCCGCGAGTGCCATGGTTGGCCGCAATCGGTCAACTATCGAATGGGCAGATCGATACTTTTGTTGAAGAAGTCGCTTTGATAAGCAAAGACTCGGAGACGGCTTCGCGGATTTGTCCAGTGGGCGCGCCTCCAGTACTGACAGAGGAGCCTGTCCTTGGCTCTGTAGCTATCGTGGGTTCAGCGTCTTCTCAGCTATCCGCTACGAATTCCAGCTTCGGAGGCGGGCTGTCTGATCTAGTTGCGTCTAAGTTCTCCGGTGATGCGCAAGCCGATGCCGAGCGGGAGGGGTGGGCTCAAGACATCACTAAAAAGCTCAAATTTGCGCTTAACAGCTATGGTCTGCAAGCGGCTATCCTCGGCACTCGTTTGACTCCAAACGGCTGTCTCGTTCGTCTGGCGGGTTCTGATCGCTTGCGTGTCGAAGATATTGAGAACAAACGAACACAGCTGCTTACTACTCACGCCATCAACCTCGTGACTGTCCAGCCTAAGCCTGGCGAGATTGTGGTAACGGTCGCTGGTGCAAAGAGGCAGGCTGTGTCGCTTTGGGAGCTTTGGTCGCGTCGAGAACTCAATAGAAACGTTGCGGGTATCAACACCTCATTCTTGTTAGGTCTCCAGGAGATTAATGGTGCGTTGCTGTATCTGAACTTGGGGGTCGAGTTCGGTGGGCTTTCATCACATGAGCCCCACTCGTTGGTTGCTGGGGCTACGGGCAGTGGCAAATCGGTACTCATCCAAGCACTTATATTGGATATCGCTGCAACCAACCTCAAGGAGTTAGCCCAAATCATCTTGATTGATCCAAAGATGGGAGTGGACTACGCGCCATTGGCCGACTTGCCGCATATGCGCGATGAGATCGTCACCACTAAAGAAAAAGCCGCCGAGGTTCTCGATGCACTGGTTCAGGAGATGGAAGATCGTTACCGCTCCTTTGCAAAAGCCAGGGCCCGTGACTTACCGACTTATAACTCGAAGGTTTCGATCGAAGAGCGTTTGCCAATGGTCTTTCTTGTTCACGACGAGTTTGCAGACTGGATGCTTGATGATGCTTACAAATCGGCAGTGGGCGCGGCAGTTCAGCGGTTGGGTGTAAAGGCGCGTGCTGCAGGTATTCATTTGATCTTCGCAGCACAGCGTCCAGACAAGGACGTAATGCCGATGCAGCTTCGCGAGAATTTAGGCAACCGTTTGATATTAAAGGTCTCTAGCGAGGCAACTTCGAAAATTGCGCTAGATCGACCGGGCGCTGAGTTATTGCTAGGGAGGGGGCATCTTGCCGCTAAGCTTAATGGCGAGCAGGGGTTAGTGTTTGCGCAAGCCCCTTTTCTGTCAGATCAGGATATTGAAATGGCAGTACTAGCCATCTGCTCTGATAACTCGATGCACGGAGCCAGTAGTCGTGAAAATTGACGATGTGATTGAGAATGTCATGAAACTCTTAAGAAAACTAATTGGGGTATGGCTATACCTCAATCGGAGCTCCGGTGCAGTCATAAGTCGCATTCCTAATAGTTTTCCTACGTGTGCGAACATTTCAGGCGACTGTTAAGTACCGCGTGAAGGTGATATCAGTGACAAAAAAACTTGTTAATCATTTGGCGCGATGCGACGAAAACTCGCTAGTCACTTTGTTGGGGCAGACTACCGTAGCTCTCCTGAAAGCGGTTGGTAGTGATGCATATAACGTGGATGGCTTAGCCTATCTAGTTGTAAGTATGCACGGTGAAGAAGGTGCATTGCGTGACAGTGCCATTCGTAATTTACTTTTTTCAAATCTGGACGGTGATGAGGGAAGGGCTCTCTGTGAGCTTCTTCAATTTCCGACTTCTGCGGCAATGATGACGTTGAAGGGTGTTGATTTCGACAATAACCTCCTGAATTTAGAAGTTTTAATGGGTTGGTATGATGTAGCGGTAGACGCCAATAATTCCAGAGGCAGAGAGGTCGAAGGATCACGGAAAGCTGTGGCAAACCATAAGCTTAGGTCTCACCAGTTAACTGCATTTAGAAAGTTAAGACAGTCCATTGCCAACCCAGACACATCAGTTTTAGTTAATATGCCATTTGGTGCGGGTAAGTTGCGATTAGTGGTTACCGCTGTACTCGATCTTTATCGGTCTGAGCCAGATGGAAGAGCTATTGTTTGGCTCGGGATAGGTGAAGCTCTTTGCGATGAAGCATTTATTGAACTTCGTGAGGTTTGGGAGCAAATAGGGTCGCGGGATGTTACCATTTATCGTATTTATGGTGATCGGGCTGTTCCAGATCTAGGCAGTCTAGAAAATTGTATTATCGTTGCAGATATTAGAAAACTCAACGATGAAGGGGGCGGATTAGAACAAATAGGTCGAATGACCCGAGTGATAGTTTTCAGTGATGCCGAGCATGTTACTCATCCAATCGGAGTTAAGATCATCGAGCAATTTTCGAAAGAGGGCGCCATTAGTTTGGTGGGAATATCAGCTATATCCTCTTGCGGCATAACTCAAATACCTCGCCACGCAGCGTTTCGTGCAAAATTCTCAGGGGCATGCATCACTATTGATGATGAAGATCCCATGAAGCTGCTACGAGATGCTGGTTATGTAGGTAAAGTCATCAGTGAGACTCGGGATCTAAAGTGCGGTATAGCAAGAGTTGTAAATGATAATGCGCTGGAATTTGATCATGATTTTGTAGATGAGCTGAGCAAGGACTTTGAGCGCAATCGTTGCTTACTAGACTTGCTTCTGGCTGAGTCAAAGGGTGCAGGTAAAGTTGTGTTTTTTGCTACAACTGCCGAGCACGCTCGTTTATTTGCCGGCTTGCTGGCCTTACGCGGTGTTAGAGCAATGTCGGTGACGAGTGAAAAGTCACCAGACGAACGAGCGGTCATTATACAAAGATTTAACTCTCGCGATGAGCAGATACTTTGCGTCCATGGTTTTTTCATTTCGGGAGATTCTATTCCCTCTGTTGCTGTTGGTATAGTTGCAGTCCCTACATTGTCGGCGTCCGTATTTCTTGGGATAGTGGGGCGATTAGCAAGTACCAAAAGAACTGAAAATAATTACCTGCGGGTCATAGTTACTTCTGATTCGCTGCCTGTGCAACGGCAGCTGACGGAAAGCCTTGATGCCTGGAATAAATTAGATATTTAGGAAACTAGTATGTCATTCCCAATTATTCCTCAAGATCTTTCTATTTCTGCAATGCGCAGTTCGGGGTATCGAGATACCGCTCATGCGCTAGCCGAGTTAATTGATAATTCTGTTCAGTCTGGCCAGGAGTCCGGTGAGCGGACAGAGATCGAGCTTATATGCATCGATACTGTCCACAATAATGGCCGTCGACGGCTTTCAAATGTGGCGGTCTACGATAATGCCGGAGGTATGGAGCCTGCATTGCTTCGTAAAGCGCTACAATTCGGAAATGGATCTCGTCTTGAGCCTAAGAATCAAAAAGGGATTGGCAAGTTTGGTATGGGGCTTCCGAATTCGTCAATCTCTCAGTGCAAGCGTGTTGATGTGTGGAGCTGGCAAAAAGGCATAGTACACCATGCATATTTAGATGTAGAGGAAATCAAAAAAGGAGTAATGACTGATGTCCCCGCGCCAAGTGTTTCGACGATTCCCGCTATGTGGCTGTCATTGATCGTAGGGGAGATTGGAGAAAGCGGAACTCTGGTGGTGTGGAGTGATCTGGATCGAGTCTCATGGAAGCAAAGTACAACGCTTCTAAGGCATACCGAGTTTATTGCCGGCCGCGTATACCGTAATTTTATTAATAAAAAGTCTGTACGGATTAGACTTGCAGCATATGAGCAGAACGGGTCCGGTTACCCTGCGCTGTATGAAAGTTTTGTTCGGCCTAATGATCCGTTGTATCTAATGAGTGGCACTAATGCTCCTTTGCCCTTTGACCAGGTGCCCGCGTTTGAAAAATTTGGAGAGCTGAAGATTCTGGTTGGCCATAATGGGGAGGAGCACGAAGTGATAGTTCGCGCGTCAATCTGTAAGCCTGAAGCTAGACGGGATGGGGGAGCTAAGCCTATTGGGCAGCATACTCTAAAGAATCAGGGGATTTCTGTTGTGCGATCCGGTCGTGAACTAGAGATGAATCATAGTTTCCTTCATTCCTACGACTCTCGCGAGCGTTGGTGGGGTATTGAGGTTGAGTTCGATCCTGGTTTGGATGATGTTTTTGGCGTGACCAACAATAAGCAAGCTGCAACTGGATTTATGCGCTTAAGCCTCGAGGAGGATGCGGAGGCTGAGGGGCTGTCAGAGCGTGGTTATCGCGAAATGCTGGAATTAGATAGCGATCCCAGGCTGCCTATGTATCGTATCAGTCGAGAGATCGAAAAAATGCTAGGTGTTATGCGCGCTCAGGTAGCGAAAATGCGCGAAGGAGACCGCGTTCAGACGAAGAAGGACCGTGCTGAGAACAAAGCAGAGCAGGCAGCTACGGACTCTGTCAATCGTCGACGAGATCGCGTTGGGGATACAGGTCGAAGTGACAAGCAAGAGGCGCTGTCGGATGATGAGCGTACTAATGCTTTATCTACTGAAATAATTCAGGATGGGGTTGAAGGTGATAAGGCTCATGAGATCGCCGTGGATTATGTAAGTAAGAAAATCAAGTTCCGGTTTAAGCATGCCGATGCTCCGGGGCAGATGATTTTCGATGTGGGCGCAACTGGTGGCATCATTCTCGTAACTTTAAATACTAGACACCCCGTTCATGGTCGGCTTTTTGAGGCTCTCCGAGACGATGATGGCCCTGATAAGCAATATGCTAAAGAAGTCCTTTCCTTGGTTGCGGCATGGGCGCGAATGGAAGATGAAGCACCTAGTGAAAAGTCACGTCTTGCCATGGAAGACGCACGCTTGAATTGGGGGCGTATAGCCATGGATTTTTTTGACCTAGAGGATTGATTGGTGGGAGGACGCGAAGCAATACGAGGTTTTTCTATCCAAACTTTGATTTGTTTGTTGGATTCATTACAGGCGAATGAGGGGGCCTGGGAGGCTGTCACTCTTGAGCCAGATTCTATTAATGAAAAAGCGGACATATTTTGGGAATTCTCCGGCGGCGGGAGTCGCCTTCAGCAGGTTAAATCTTCTAAAAATCAGATTGGTCTGGCAGATGTCGTTTCTTGGTGCAAAGAGCTTAAAGCTTCAGGGCGGGCTGAAAGTTACCAACTTATGTTAGCAGGTCCTATAGCCGCCGCGGTCCTTGAGAAGGCTCCTTTTGATGGCGTCGATGTTCCCCCGCCTTCGCCAATAGATATATTGGCGCTAACCGATCAGGCCATCACAAAGTTGGATCGCTATTTATTACTTAAGGCGATCGATCCGCTGCCCGTAGCAGTTCGGGAGTCATTGGTATACTTAATTTCTGCCCGCCTTTTGGAAGGTGCGGCTTATGGTAAGCGATTGGTTCGGGAAGAATTTGATGGATGGCTGCTGCATTGGATTGCTGTTGCCTATCCAGAGGCAATCAAGCAACGTTTGTCCGTAGATTGCAGTGTGCTCTGGAGTAGTGTCGAGCTTTCTAGCCCTGCAGAAATCTCAAGAAGAGCATTTGAAATATTACTTCCGCTCTCTGTTATTAATGGCGGGGCTTCAACTGCCGTCGTCGAATGGTTTCTGTTGAGAGTGTCATCACAGGGTCGAGAAATGAGATACCGCCCGGTCGCAATTATGCCTGAGACTTTCGCTGGCACATTGAATCGGAAAGAAGTTGCTAAGGCATTTGGCGAATTTGCTATCTGTCCAAAGTCGGCGGTTCGCTACGAACTACTATTCACTCCAATTGAGCGAGCGGGTTACGTGGTCGATGAGTGGCCTCATGGGTGGCATGATTTAGAGTTGTTCGTCAAGTACTCAGGTCAAGATATGCCGAGATCAGTAAAAAAAATACCCATTTTGATCGCGATGGATGAGAGTTCGGTGCTCGGTACTAAAAGGGTAAAGAGTATCTCTATCTCTGACTTCGAGAGTTTTCTGGATATGCTCTAAATTTATTTATGACAGATCAAGCATGAGCTGTTTCCTTCATCGACTCCGTAAATGTCATCGATATCTTCCGGAAATATTTTCACTGGGCGTAGCGGGTTCACAGGGATGTTTTTACGAAGGCGTGCACGGCGGATCTCATATTCGGCTTTGATCTCAGTAACACGCGCAGGCTTCTCTAGATCCCAAAGCGACTCCCCCTTAGTCCAAGTGAAAGGTGAACCATGCTCCAGTGCATCTTTCTCTAGTGCTTTGGCCTTTTCGAAGTCCTCGGGGTGGCGCTCTTTGAGGCGAACCCATTCAATCTTTTGTTGGAAAAAACAGAATGTGCAGCCACTGCGAGAGCGCCATTCGTAGTACTTTGGATAACCCAATCCAGAGGACTCGAGAATATCGACGACACTAGCTTTATCGACGCCCGCCTCACGGAAGGGGAATTTCACATGCATGTTTTCGGCTTTTGCTGAGTACCCCTCGCGGTACTCCTCATCAGCCCGGATCGCTACATAGGAGAAAACTTTATCACCAGCTGCCAGCCATGGTTTTACCCACTGTTCGAACGGAGCCAGTTTGAGTTGACGCGTACACCAGCGAGTCTGTGCGCTGGGAAGGAAATGGTTGTATTCACGCAGCCAAAAGCGGAAGTCCCGACGAGGGTTAAGTCGCTCGATGGGCTTTCCTAAATAGCCTTCGAGTCGTCCCAGGAACTCGTAGACCTCGGGAAGTTCCTCGCCGGTATCAGTAAAGAAGTAGTCGATATCCAGCTCGGGATGGTGGTCACGCATCCACACTGCCAAAGCTGCGCTATCTTTCCCTCCCGATAAACCCAATACGTGTCGTTCAGTCATGCAGCTGTTCCTTTTCGATAACCAGGTTCATTCCAACTTTGGCTAAGATGGCAAGTAAAATGTCAGTATCAAGACCTTCATCCTCCAGCATTTTGGCTATTTCATTGGCCTTTTGTTCTACTGTTTCACGATGACGCTCTGAGATCGAAAAGGATCTAGAAATCGTTGTTGTTGCCGCTCCTACGCCAATGACAACTGCGATTGCTTCTCTTTGTGCTGGACGATCTTTGACAGCGACGAAGGCCTCAGCCTCGCGGAAACGTCTTGCGAATTGGACAAGTTCGAGCACCGCAGCATCGATATGGCGGTCCACCCAGTCGCGTGGTGGTTTATCGGCGGCTAGGCTCAGAATACCTTCCAAGACGGAGCGGCTGCCATCGTAAGACCCAAGTCTTGTCGAGAATGCATCGAGCCTGAAGTTTCCTGAAACGCCTGCGACAGCCCGCGCCCTTTCGCGGAGTGATGCCAAGTTGTCGAGAGGTGCATCAAGTGCTTCAAGCATCTTGGCTTCTACTTCGGAGAGCATCATTGCGTAAGCTGTTGCGATTTCTTTCAGGGGCGCGCGCAGAGCATTTACGTAGGCTTTGCCATCTGCGACCTCTAGCAGCGTTGGTAAGTCGACGAACAACACTTTGTGCGGGTCGCTGGCCTTTAGCAGCATGTCACGAATTGCTTTGGCAGTTTCCCCGAGCCGCTGTGTTCGCCGAGACCACTCTGGCAAATTGAAAATCAATGCCACAAGGCCACGCGCCGCCTCCAGAGGATCAGCAGCTCCTCCTGTTTCCCCTACTTCCTCTAGGAGATGAGAGATGCCATCTAGAATCCTGCTCTTATCCTCATCAATCGCGATCCAGCGGAGCGTAAAGCGGGTCGGATCTTGGAGGCACTCGTCGATGTCAGCATCGCTGAGTCGAGAGATGAACATGCCTTCCTTGTATACGGCGATGTTAGCTTTATGCACCAACAAGAATGCTGTCAGAAAAACTGGCAGTATGCCCCGCTTCATGCCATACGGCGGCATGCTCCAATGGTCATAAATGGTGCTCACGCTTACGCGGGCTCTGGTATCGGCAAAGAGTTGCTGAGTGAACGCCCATAACTCGGAAAAGCCTTTGGGTGAGGCTTCGCATGGCTCGCAGACGCGCCAAGCCTCTCCCTCTTTACGATATAGATGTGATGCCACGAGCAGTGTTTCGAAAAGTCCGCGCTCGGCAGGGAACCCTTCAATACCTAACCGCTCTTGGCCTTCGGCGTTGATCATCGCGTGTAACAGATCACGGCGGGCTTTAACGCTATTGCTCGACACACTATCGCGATTAACTAGCTCGCTCCACACTCGAGGACAATGCTCATAGAGATCGTCGGCGAGGTCTGAAGCAATAGGTGATAGCTTTGCACCAGCCTCAATAACCTTGTCGCTACCATCATGCCATTTGCACAGTGAGGCAGCAGCTTGAAGTTGGTCCTCAAGGTCGGAGCGAGTAGCGGCCAACCGCGCGAACACTTCACGGCGGGCGACAGGGTCTCCTCCGAGCTCGTGGCGTTCCTTTACCTGCTCTAATGCAACCAATTCGGTCGACAGCTCCGCGATCCGGGCATGATTATCCGGGATGCCTACTAGCACCGGCCAAGGTTCTTCGTAAGCACATGCCTGAGCCCGCTTTCGGGCCTCACGAAGAGTCATGTCTCGGCCGGGAAGCGCAAGGATGAACTGGCCGAACTCTCCCCGCTGGGGTTTATATGTACTTGCGATCTTTTCCGCTTGCTCGATGCTTCGCAGAGAAATTTCCATCCAGCGCATTGAGCCCGTTTCATGGTAGTGCCGCTTGGCGACCACAGGGTGCATCCCCATAAGCTGGGATAATTTGGCGTAATCAACGCCAGGAGATGACGCTACAGCTTGGGCAATAGCTGCATCGATATCGAAGTCACTACCTTCGAAAACTGACCAAGCTCCGGTATAGCTCTTGAACAGAGCCACTTTGAGCGAGGCCAGTTTTTTCAGTGCAGCGTCAATCTCATCCTGTGGCACGCTGTGGAAAAGGGTCGACAAGACTGGTAAGTCGGCGGCAAGCCCCGAGCCCGTGCGGAAGAGGTCGATGACGGCGATGTTTTTAATTAGAGACACCTGCAGCAAGTCACCAGATTTGGCCTCAGCGCGCTCCACAGCTTCGACAGCCTGGGACCAGCGGTGTCCATCTGCAGAAGCTAGGATGGCAGGCTCCAGGTTCGCACGCAGATATTCCCAATAGTCGCTAGGTCGATACCAGTTCGATTGGTTCAGCGGAGTCGATTGTAGGTAGGCGCGAAACCCATAAGGCTCAACTGAAGATAGGAAGCCAAAGGTGCTCCGCTCATTTTGACCGAACTGCCGCTTCGATATTGGGCCCAACAATGCAGCCATGGTTGGATGCAGCGGCCAGCAGCGTTCTAAAGCAACAGCGAAATCATTGCCGACAGCTGGGCGGCGTGACCTGACGGCATCGGCAATAGAATCCGAGGCCCCCCGTATCCACTCGGGTCGCCGCTTTGCATCAATTGCACGGCCGATGAGCTCGACAACCTCGTCGCTTGCCGCCACGAAAGGAAGGTCAAGGTAACGGCCTTGAACCTTGCCCCAGTCGTCACGAGTGTCGATACCAAGTCGATTGGCGTACTGTGCGAAAGATTGATGCAGCACTCCAATCACAACCAGTCTGCCTTGAGCGCGTGCAGATGCTTCTGCGAGCTCCTGGAAGAAGTAGACATCGTCGCCTACGCCTAGGGCCGAAGCTTCAAGGAACTTGCCCATCTCATCAATGAACACCAAGACACCATCGTTCGGGCGGTCTTTGGCTTCGGCGATCAGTTCATTGATGACGTCCTGCGCATTGGGTTTGTTGCGACCTTCAAAACCCTTCCCCTTCGCCTTGCGAAGGGCTAAATCCAGTTCCTTGACGACACTACCGCGCCGACCAACCACTGGGATTACGAGCCATCCGTCTTGAACTGGAAAAGCACTATCAAAGTTTGGCTTCGAGTCCAAATCAAGAGCCCGTCGGGCTTTTATACGAAGGTTGTTATCTGTATGGAGGGCGCTCGCCAAAGCTACTGCCAGAGATGATTTTCCTCCGCCGAAGGGGCCTGTCCAAGTGAAGCTGCGCTGATTGGTTGATGCAAGCTGCCTACTCATGCTTTCTACCACAGTCGCTGCGGTCGAATGGAAAATGTAACCGTCGAGTGCGTCGGATCGCCCAATATCCGCGTCAATACGGATTGATCGTTGGTATTGCTGAGAAATCTGGACAATGTTGGCGAGCACTTCCTGTCTTGTTTCAGTCATATGCACGCCTAACCATTTTTTTCCGATCGTTATCTGAGAGGTTTTTTTTATGCACTTGACGAAGGCCAGCGGAGTCGGACCACGCTAACTTACCTTTGGTCAAATCGGCTAATGAGATCAATCGCTGGGCTATCGACTCTTCATCGAGCTTAAAGACGCGCCCCGGAGATCCTTCTGCATATGCGATGGTCTCAAAAGCTAGCGAACTTTGGCTGTCTGCAGTTCTGCGCCAAAAATCCATAAGAGCGTAAGTAAAGACACCATCATGGAGTGCAGCCTTGGGGCCGCGTCGGAATGCATATTGCCCCTTGTGCACTTCTTGCAGCAGACCCAACTCCCCGAGTAAAGGCTCGGCAAAGTCCTCAGGGGAGCCGGAGGCTGCCCTTGGTGCGTAGCTACGTAGACAGGTCTCCAAATCACGCGAGATGGTTGCTGTAGAAAGGCGGTGCTTGGGATCTAAACTCCGTGCATACAGGGCTAAAGGCTCTTCGAGTTCTTGGCGAGTAAAGGTTGGTGCTGTGACGTGATTGAAGAGCCAATACCATGTGGTCGAGCGGTGGTACCGCCCGGCAAGGCGCCAATGCACGAGCCATGCTGTAGACGGGTTCTCCGCATAGGGATCAAGACCGCCATCATGCAGTATCTCCGCTGCTAGGCTTTTCACACGGAACGCATCGCCTTCATCAGCCATTAGCCCACATGACAATGCCCAATGCCGAATCGATGAAACCATGTTTTTACCAACACCGAAGGCTGCGATTGCAGATTCATCGGTGAAGGTTGATTTGCTAATCAATCCGTCATCGCTCGCTTGGTCGAACGCTTTCTTCAGCCACATTTGGCGGAGAGGAAACGTTTCATGTCCGGAGAGGTGAACGGATGCTATTCGGTTGAGTTTGGCGTTTGTATTCTTCATGATTTCAAGCTTACCGCGAACTGGTGGATTACTCCAGTTCGAGACCGTAGGTTGATTATGCTGTATATCTATACAGGTTTCTGATTTGATTCGCAACCGCTGTTCTGTCCTCGTTGCCGTGCAGGATTCGCTGAGCTCGTTGCAAGCGGATAGGTTCACCTTAGAAGGTGTGCCGAGCAGGGTTGTGTAATCTAACGATCTAAGACCTTTGGCGACCTAGCCATTACTCGTGCGTAGCGTCCGTGTGGATTGACGGTCGGACAGCATGTAGCCCGCATGGAAGTGAGGACGTTGATTCTTGGATAATTGGTAGCACAATCCGTGTCCAAGCAGCAGCTCGAGCCCGGCTGCTTGCGGCCTAGAGCGGATTGTGCAAATGACCGCAATCAGCCAAATCTTTCAGTTGACGGGCTAGGTGGACATGACTCATGGTGGGCGGAGCTTTGAGGGCTTCGGCATGTGCATCTACTGGGCTGTGTATGGCGTCATAAGACCATTGTTCATGTGCCGAGGCTGAGTATGAACTAGGCTAGGTCGCTAGTGTGGTGTTTCAGAAATACCGCTGAAAATCTGAGCTAGGCTCTGTAGAAGCCAACTCTCAAGGGCATCGACATGGGTCGACCAGCAACCGTTATTACCCTTTCCGAAACCGAAAAGTCAGAGCTGCTACGCCGCATCAAGCTCCGTAAAGGCGCTCAGGACGCTCGACTGCGCGCGGAGATAATCCTCGCCTGTGCCTCCGGCGAGTCAGGCAATGACATCGCGCAGCGCCTGGGTACCAGTAAGGATGTGGTGTCACGGTGGCGGCAGCGTTTCTCTAAGTTGGGGCTGTTGGGGTTGAACGATGAACCGCGCTCTGGCCGGCCACGCACCATTTCCGATGAGCAAGTTCAGCAAGTGGTAAACCAAGTGCTGCAAGGTAAGCCCGACGATTCCAGCCACTGGAGCACGCGACGGATGAGTCGTGAGACGGGCCTATCTCCTGCAAGCGTGATGCGTATTTGGCACGCGTTCGGGATCAAGCCGCACCTGGAAAAGACCTTCAAACTTTCTACTGATCCATTGTTTGTCGACAAGGTGCACGACATCGTTGGACTCTACTTGAACCCACCTGAACGAGCCCTGGTTCTTTGTGTTGATGAGAAGAGCCAGATCCAAGCGTTGAACCGCACACAGCCGGGCTTACCGCTTTCCCCAGGTAACCCTGCAACCCGCACTCATGACTACAAACGGCACGGAACCACCTCGCTGTTTGCTGCCCTAGATGTGGCCACCGGTGAAGTAATTGGCCGACTCAAACGCCAACATCGCAGTACTGAGTTCCTCGCTTTTCTGAGAGAGATCGATGCGTCAGTTCCTGCCGATATGCCGATTCATCTGATCATGGACAACTATGCAACTCACAAGACTGACAAGGTCAGGGCGTGGCTTGCGGCGCGACCGCGCTACAACATCCACTTCACGCCCACTTCTGCATCCTGGCTGAATCTGGTTGAGCGGTTTTTCTCAACGCTGAGCGAGAAGTGGATCAAGCGCCAGGCACATGTCAGCGTTAAGGATCTGGAGGCGTCGATCGAGTACTACCTCGAAACCTACAACCAGAACCCGAAGCCATTTCGGTGGCACAAAAAGGCCGAGGACATCCTTGCCTCAGTCGCTCGCGCGGCGCGAGCGTTGGGCAAATGATTTTCAGCGGTATTTCTGAAACACCACACTAGGCTCCAGCGCATCATGGTAGTTCGGCGCCATGCAGCATAATCCTGGTTAAGCCCTGAGATAATGACCTGACAAGATCAGCTTGGGTTTGTCTTCATTAGGGCGTCGATGGTCAGGTCTCATACCTGGCCCATCAGCTCTTATCCCCTGCGTTATTCCCAAACCCCACCCACAAAAAAGACGCCCTAAGGCGTCTTCTTCGTTGGAATTTTGGTGGAGCCGGGGGGATTTGAACCCCCGTCCGCCAGTACTCCGCTGTCGGTACTACATGCGTAGCCATCTCAATTAAGTTAATCCGCAGCCGCCCGAGTGGCAGGGTGCTTTGGACGAGTTGGGTAAGTTTTAGTCGCTTTGCCCCCAACGTGCTACACGACGATCCTGTTCTGTATGACAATCACTTCGGGTTTACAGGCATCCCCTAGTGATTGCTGGAGCCGAAGCTACCAGGAGAGCGGGCTCAGCTGCTTACGCAGCGAGAGCGTAACCCTCGTAGTTTTCGTCATTGGCAACTATAGAAAGTTGCAACAGTGGATTTACGAGTTCTGTTACCAACTCGGCATGCACCTAGAGTTTCGCGACCGGCGTCGAATCCTAATCGGCCCCAACTCAGCTCTAGAGCTGAGCGTGCTTTTCAGCACGCAAGGCGGAGTATACGCCTTTATGCGGACGACGTCGACTGCGGGTGCCGTCGTCCGTTTACTGCCCGTGCTTACGAGCCGCTGCCGCCAGCGGAGCCGCTGCCTTTGTCGGTTTTCTCGAGGCGCAGTAGGACTTTGCTACTGATCGCGATGCACTCTTTGGTGTCGCCTTTGGCCTGGGCGGCCTTGGCGTCATCGACGTGCTTGGTAATGGAGTCGTCGAGGGATTCGGACGTGGTGGTGGACGTGGCCATGCTGTCGTTGATCTTCTGCAGGTTGATGGCGCAGAGGTCGTCGGCAGCAAACACTGGCGAGGCCAGCAGTGTGGCAGCCGCGAAGAGAGCGGAAAGCGCAGTACCTTTCATGGGTGTCTCCTTCTGGAAGGCCTCTGGAAGGCGGGCCTGAAAGATGGACTGCGCGGTTTCCGCGAGGGTTCAATGCAAATGCTGGCCTGCTGACATGGTTGTCGTTATTGGATCGCGTCGCGCAGGGCTTTGCCACTTTCGATATCGGTGCCTAAAGCGCGGGCTAGAGCGCTCAGATAACGAGCCGCTTCGAGAGCGACTGGGTCGTCGTTTTTGTCAGCTTGCTGGGTGAGGTGGCGGACCATGCTCAGTAGCGCGGACAGTTCCTGGAAGGCGCGCTCGACGTGCACGCCGGGCTTGATGCGGTAGAGGTCGTGGCAGGTTTCGGTGCCGACGGTTGTCCAGCGGTCGAGGTCGTGGGTCATTGCGGCGCTCCTTCTTCAACGGTGGCGCGGCGCATGACGTGTTCGACCAGGGCGCGGGCGGTTTCGGCGGCGTGGGCGGCGTTGCTGAGCATGTTCAGGCCGGGCTCGCCGGCGCGGTGGCGACAGTGTTCGTCGATGGTTTCGATTACACCGCGCAACAGTTCGCTGGAATGGGCGAGGGCGTCCGGAGTAGGCAGGTCGTTATGAAGCGAAAAGAAGGGATTGTTGAGCATTTTGAAGCGGGGTGGATCGGGCACTATCTTCTTCATGATGTAACTCCTGGATATTTACAGGAGCTACCTCCAGCATCCCTCTCACAGGATAAGGGTGGCAGCCGTGCGCGGGGTGAGAGACCGGGCCCAGGAACACGCCGGCCAGGCAGAAGCCTGCCCACGCACAGCTGCCATAACAGCGCTGCGGGGGTTCCGGACACAGGGCTCTCACACCCAAATCGCCTTACAAAGACGACCCGAGGAAATTAGCCCTGATGGCCAGGATCAACAACAGCGAAACGGCGTCAGCGCCCGTAGGATAATTCCCAAGGACCCCATTCCAGAAGCATTTGGTTTCAGGTTCGGAAATGTCCTACGGAAAACCCGCAACGGGACGCCGCCCAACCCAAATTCAGATCACCCGCGCCCGAGTCACCCGATCCACCAGATAAACCAACCCGTGATAGTCGATTCCGCTGTTGCTCGACAGCCCGATTTCACACGTGCGGCTGGTCGAAATCCCTTCGCTGCAGTACTGCACCGCATCCTTCAAACTGCGCAGCGCATGGCTGTTCAGCTCCGGCGTGGTAAAGCCCTTGTCGCCAGCAAAACCACAGCAATGAATCCCCTCAGGGATCACCACCTGCTTGCTGCAACGCCGCGCCAGGTCAATCAGCGCCTGGCTTTCACCGAGGTGCTGGGTGCTGCAGGTAACGTGTACCGCCACCGGCTCCTCCTGCGGGGTGAACTCCAGCCGGTCGACCAGGAAGGTACGAATGAAGCGCACCGGGTCGTACAGGTCGAGGCGGGTTTCGCCCAGGTCCTGCACCAGGCGCAAGGTGCACGGGCTGGTGTCGCAGTACACCGGGTCGAGGCCTCCGCGGGTGGCCAGCAGCAGGGCGTTGATCAGCTCCTGGCGCTTGTGTTCGGCCTGCTCGGCGTAACCTTTTGACGCAAATGGCTGGCCGCAGCAGAGGCTGTCGGCGTTTTCCGGGAACACCACTTGGTAACCGGCTTTTTCCAGCAGGCGTTGGGTTTTGTCCAGCAGCGAGCTTTGTTCGCGGTCGGCGTAGGCCGGGCCCATCACCCGCGACACGCAGGCGGCGAGGTACACCACGCGGGGGCGGGCGTCGTTGCTGGTCGGGCCGAAGTCGATGGCGCGCAGCGGTTGCGGCATGGCGCTGGTCCACTGCGGCAGGCGGCCGTTGCTGGCTTTGCTCAATGTTGCGCTGAGGCGTGCGAGGCGCGGCGCGCCGAGCAGTTTGCGGGCGCCGTTGGCGGCGGCGAGGGTGAAGCGGGCGCCGCGCAGGGTGGCCTGGAAGTGCTCGGCCAGCCAGTCGGCGGTTTTGCCGTGGTCGGCGGCTTGGCCGCGCAGCTTTTTCACCAGCTCGCCGGTGTTGATGCCGACCGGGCAACGCTGGGCGCACAGGCCGGTGGCGGCGCAGGTGTCGATGCCCTGGTACTGGAAGTCGCGCAGCAGTTGGCGCACTTCTTCGCCGGCGCGCTTTTTCGCCTGGATGTCGCGCCACATGACGATGCGCTGGCGGGGGCTGAGAGTCAGGCCTTTGGACGGGCACACCGGTTCGCAGAAACCGCACTCGATGCACTTGTCGACGATTTCATCGGCGGCGGGCAGCGGTTTGAGGTTTTTCAGGTGGATATCCGGGTCTTCGCTAAGCACCACGTCGGGGTTGAGGATGCCGTTGGGGTCGAGCAGGCGCTTGAGCTGCCACATCAGTTGGTAGGCGTCTTTGCCCCATTCCAGCTCGACGAAGGGCGCCATGTTGCGGCCGGTGCCGTGTTCGGCCTTGAGCGAGCCGCCGAATTCGACGGCGACCAGTTGCGCGACTTCGTCCATAAAGGCTTGGTAGCGGGCGACTTCGGCGGCGTTGTTGAAGCCTTGGGTGAAGACGAAGTGCAGGTTGCCTTCCAGGGCGTGGCCGAAAATGATCGCCTCGGCGTAGCCGTGTTTGTCGAACAGCTGGATCAGTCGGTTGACGCCTTCGGCGAGGACTTCGACGGGGAAGGTGACGTCTTCGATGATGACTGTAGTCCCGGTCTGACGCACGGCGCCGACGGCGGGGAAGGTGTCTTTGCGGATTTTCCACAGCAGGTTGTAGACGGTCGGGTCTTCGCTGAAGTCGACCTTCTGCTCCAGCGGGAACTCGGCAATCGACGCCATGATCAGCCCGAGTTGCTCGTGCAGCAGCGTCTGGCTGGCGGCGCGGGACTCGATCAGGAGGGCGCAGGCGTTGTCCGACAGGGCGCGGACCCACACCGGCATGCCGGGTTTGTCCTGCACGGAGCGCAGGCTGCGGCGGTCGAGCAGTTCGACGGCGGATACAGGCTGGCTCTTGAGCACGGTGACGGCCTTGCAGCAGCTTTCCACCGTGGGGAAGACGATCAGCGCCGAGGCTTTGTGCGGGTGGTCGAGCACGGTGTCGTAGGTCACGGCGCTGATGAAGCCGAGGGTGCCTTCGGAGCCGACCAGCAGGTGCTGGAGAATGTCGAGCGGCTGGTCGTAGTCGATCAGGGCATTGAGCGACAGGCCGGTGGTGTTTTTCAGGCGGTACTTGTGGCGGATTCGCGCAGCCAGTTCAGTATTGGCGCGGGTCTCCTGGCCGAGCCGGGCCAGCTCGCCGAGTAGCGCGCCGTGGCTGTGCTCGAAGGCGGCGACGCTGGCGGGGTCTTCACTGTCGAGGCGGGTGCCGTCGGCCAGCACCAGGCGCAGGCCGGCGAGGGTGTGGTAGGTGTTTTGCGCGGTGCCGCAGCACATGCCGCTGGCGTTGTTGGCGACGATGCCGCCGATCTTGCAGGCGTTGATCGAGGCCGGGTCGGGGCCGATCTTGCGCCCGAATGGGGCGAGCCAGGCGTTGGCCTGGGCGCCGATGACGCCGGGTTGCAGGCGGATCTGCTCGCCCTGGCGGCGGATTTCCTTGCCGTTCCAGCTGTCGCCGAGCACGATCAGCACCGAGTCGCTGAGGGCCTGGCCAGACAGGCTGGTGCCGGCGGCGCGGAAAGTTACCGGCACGCGTTCGCGCTGGGCCAGTTGCAGCAGGCTGACCACTTCGTCTTCCGATTCGACGCGCACTACCAGTTGTGGGATCAGCCGGTAAAAGCTGGCGTCGGTGCCAAAGGCCAGGGTCGAGGTCGGGTCGCTGAAGCGGCGGTTGGCGGGGATCAGGCGCTCGGCATCTCTGAGGAACGCGGCAGGCAGGCTCATGCAATCTCCTCGCGGGGCCGTCGCATCTGTGGCGCAACTTGCCCCGGGCAATCAGGCGGTGTGGGGTAGGGCGCGTCAGGCGCCCAGTTCGCGGACCAGCGAGTCGCGGCTGATTTCGCTGATCGACTTGGCGCCGGTCAGCACCATGGCTACGCGCATTTCTTTTTCGAACAGGGCCAGCAGGTTTTTCACCCCGGCTTCGCCGTGGGTGGCCAGCGCCCAGAGGAAGGCGCGGCCGATCAGCACGCTGTCGGCGCCCAGCGCAATCATGCGCACCACGTCGAGGCCGCTGCGGATGCCGGAGTCGGCGAGGATCTTGATGTCGCCTTTGACCGCATCGGCAATCGCCGGCAGGGCGCGCGCGCTGGAGAGCACGCCGTCGAGCTGGCGGCCGCCGTGGTTGGAGACGACGATGCCGTCGGCGCCGAACTTGACCGCATCGCGGGCATCATCCGGGTCGAGGATGCCTTTGATGATCATCGGGCCGTCCCAGAATTCGCGGATCCACTCAAGGTCCTTCCACGAGATCGACGGGTCGAAGTTGTTGCCCAGCCAGCCTATATAGTCGGCAAGGCCGGTGGGGTTGCCGCGGTAGGTGGAGATGTTGCCCAGGTCGTGCGGGCGGCCCATCACGCCGACGTCCCAGGCCCATTGTGGGTGGGTCATGGCTTGCAGCACGCGGCGCATCGGGCCGTTGGCGCCGCTCATGCCGGAGTGGGCATCGCGGTAGCGTGCGCCGGGGACGGGCATGTCGACGGTGAAGATCAGGGTTTTGACCCCGGCGGCCTTGGCGCGCTCGAGGGCGTTGCGCATGAAGCCGCGGTCTTTCAATACATACAGCTGGAACCACATCGGCCGGTCGATCGCCGGGGCGACTTCTTCGATCGGGCACACCGAGACGGTCGACATGGTGAAGGGGATGCCGTGCGCGGCGGCGGCGCGGGCGGCCTGCACTTCGCCGCGGCGGGCGTACATGCCGGTCAGGCCGACCGGGGCGAGGGCGACCGGCATGCTCAGGGTTTCGCCGAACAGCTGCGTCTGCAGGTTGAGTTCGGACATGTTGTTGAGCACGCGTTGGCGCAGGGCGATGCTGGCCAGGTCGTCGACGTTGCGGCGCAGGGTGTATTCGGCGTAGGCGCCACCGTCGGCGTAGTGGAACAGGAACGGCGGCAGCTTGCGCTGGGCCGCGACGCGGTAATCGGTGGAGGCAGAAATGATCATGGATGCTCGCTGCAAAGGTGGTGAGGGGTGGCTGCCGGGCGCAGTCGAGTGCGCCCGGCCCCTGTCACTTTAGTGGTGAACCAGCATGCCGGTGAGCCAGTAGGCTTGCACCAGAGTGATCACGCCGACGATGGTGGCGAAGAACAGGCTGTGTTTGACAGTGAAGCGGAACAGGTCCGATTCCTTGCCAACCAGGCCGGTCGCGGCGCAGGCCACGGCGATCGATTGGGGCGAGATCATCTTGCCGGTCACGCCGCCGCTGGTGTTGGCGGCTACCAGCAGGGTGTCGCTGACGCCGATCTGGTGCGCGGTGGTGGCTTGCAGTGAGCTGAACAGGGCGTTGGACGAGGTGTCCGAGCCGGTCAGGAACACGCCCAGCCAACCGAGGAACGGCGAGAAGAACGGGAACGCCGCGCCAGTGCCGGCCAGGACCAAGGCCATGGTCGAAGACATGCCCGAGTAGTTGGTGACGAAGGCGAACGCCAGCACCATGCCGATCGACAGGATTGGCCAGCGCAGCTCCCACAGCACTTCTTTGAAAGTGGTAATACCAGTTTTGAAGTTGATCTTCAGGACCCACATCGAGATCAGCGCCGAGAGGAAGATCGCGGTGCCGGTGGCGGAGATCGGGTCGAGCTTGAACACCGCTGGCATGGCGGTTGGAGCTGCGACGATCGGCGCGGTCTTGATCACCAACTGGTCGAGGTGCGGGATGGCGAAGTTGAAGACGAAGTTGTACATCGCGCCGCCGGGGGCGAACGCGGCCTTGAATGGCTTGAGGGTCCAGATCGTTACCAGCACGGTGAGGATCAGGAACGGCGACCAGGCCTTGAAGATTTCACCGAAGCTGTACGGGGTTGGCTGGCTGCCGCTGGACTGCACCACGGCGGCGCCGACGCTGCCTTGGGCTACGGCCATCGAGCGTTTTGGCTGCCAGACTTTGAGGAACAGGGTCAGCGAGATCAGGCTGGCCAGCGCCGAGGTGATGTCGGGCAGTTCTGGGCCAATGTAGTTGGAGGTGAAGTACTGGGTCACGGCGAAGCTCAGGCCGGCGACCAGCGCGGCGGGCCAAGTTTCTTTGACGCCGCGCAGGCCGTCCATCATGAACACCAGCCAGAACGGCACGAACAGCGACAGCAGCGGCAGCTGGCGGCCGGTCATGGCGCCGATGTGGAAGGCGTCGATACCGGTCACCTGGCCGGCGACGATGATCGGGATGCCGAGCGCGCCGAAGGCGACTGGCGCGGTGTTGGCGATCAGGCACAGGCCGGCGGCGTAGAGGGGGTTGAAGCCCAGGCCGACCAGCAGTGCAGCGGTGATTGCCACGGGGGCACCGAAGCCGGCGGCACCTTCAAGGAAGGCGCCGAAGCAGAAGCCGATCAGCAGCACTTGCAGGCGTTGGTCGTCGGTGATCGACAGTACCGAGCTGCGGATGACTTCGAATTGGCCGCTCTTGACCGTGAGTTTGTACAGGAACACCGCGGCAACGATGATCCAGGCGATTGGCCACAGGCCGTAGAGGAAGCCATAACCGGCAGCTGCCAGGGCCATGTCGACCGGCATGTTGAAGGCAAAGATGGCGACCAGGATCGACAGGCCGAGGGTGATGCTGCCGGCCACGTGGCCCTTGAGGCGGAATACGGCCAGGGCGAGGAAGAAGAATACGATCGGGATCACTGCCGCCAGCGCGGACAGGCCAAGACTGCCCAATGGGCTATAGATTTGTTGCCAGGTTTGCATGATGGGTTGGCCCCTAATTGTTGTTGGTCTGCGCTGGCACTGGGTAATTGGTAAGACCAATTTACAATGTCAGGATGCTAGGGTAAAAGCGCAGCTGGGGCTGTGTCAATTTGTCTCGGGTTGTACTTTGGTGGGGTGGCGATGAATGGCTTGGCGTTGGGGGTGTTTTTTTGGGTTTAGGGGTTGCTGAAATTGTGTGGGGCTTGAGAGTGCCGGGGCTGCTTTGCAGCCCTTTCGCGACACAAGGCCGCTCCTACGCAGACCGTGCAATGCCCGGGCGACGCGGCGAGGCTGACATGGCACGGTCCCTGTAGGAGCGGCCTTGTGTCGCGAAAGGGGTGCGCAGCGCCCCCCAGCATTGCTGGCTAACGCCAAAGCTCAGGAGGCGTATGCATGCATTGATACCCTCGACTTTTATTGCACAACTGATACGTGTGAGCGCAGGCTGAATAAGCCAAAATAGGCGGCCTCGCTGTGTGTGCGGGGGTTTGTGGAGAGTAAGTGATGGTTTTTGATCAGGTTCGCCAACGGCGCCTGTCCGACGACATTGTCGAGCGCCTGGAAGGGATGATCCTTGAAGGCACCTTGACCTCGGGTGAGCGCCTGCCGGCCGAGCGCGCCCTGGCCGAGCAGTTCGGCGTGTCGCGGCCATCGCTGCGCGAGGCGATCCAGAAGCTGGTGGCCAAGGGGTTGCTGGTGAGTCGCCAGGGTGGCGGCAATTATGTGGCGGCGTCGCTGGGGGCAACCTTCAGTGACCCACTGCTGCAGCTGCTTGAACACAGCCCGGAGGCGCAGCGGGACTTGCTCGAGTTTCGCCATACGCTGGAGGCGTCGTGTGCGTTCTACGCGGCGCAGCGGGCGACCGAGCCTGACCGTGAGCGGCTCAAGGCGGCGTTTGATGAGCTGCAGGATTGTTATTCACGCAAGGCCGAGGTGAGCCGGGCGGAGGAGGGCGCGGCGGATGCGCGGTTCCATCTGGCGATTGCCGAGGCGAGCCATAACGCGGTGCTGCTGCATACCATTCGTGGGTTGTTTGATTTGCTCAAGCGTAACGTGGTGACCAATATTGGTGGGATGTATCAGCAGCGTAGCGAGACACGGGATATGTTGATTGGGCAGCATCGTGAGCTGTATCAGGCGATTGTTGAGGGTAGGGCGGAGGAGGCCAGGGAGGTTTCTAGCCGGCATATTCTGTATGTGCAGGAGGTGCTTGAGGAGGCGCAGGAGGAGGCGCATCGGGTGGCGCGGGCGGAGCGGCGGAGTGGGCGGTGATGGGGGTTGGCTTGGGATTGCTGGGGCCGCTTTGCGGCCCTTTCGCGACACAAGGCCGCTCCTACGCCGACCGCGTACCCCTGTAGGAGCGGCCTTGTGTCGCGAAAGGGCTGCGCAGCAGCCCCAAAGCAGGCACCACAAATCAGCGAGGAATCAGTCTTCCTTGCCTTTGTTGCGCACAGCCCGCTGCATCTCGCGGTTGGAATCGCGTTCGCGCTCGGTGTCGCGCTTGTCGAATTCCTTCTTGCCCTTGCCCAAGGCGATTTCGCACTTGATCAGGTGCTTGCTCCAGTACACCGACAAGGCCACACAGGTGTAGCCCTTCTGCGCCACGGCAGCGTGTATGCGCTCAAGCTCGCGCTTGTTCAGCAGCAGTTTACGGGTGCGGATCGGGTCAGCGATGACGTGGGTGCTGGCGGCAGTCAGCGGCGCAATGTGGCAACCGAACAGCCAGGCTTCACCGTCCTTGAGCAGCACGTAGCTGTCAGTCAGGTGTGCCTTACCGGCCCGCAGGCTTTTTACTTCCCAGCCGGACAGGACCAGCCCGGCCTCGAACTTGTGTTCGATGAAGTAATCGTGACGCGCTTTCTTGTTCTGCGCGATGGTCCCGGTCGGATGTTTCTTTTGCTTAGCCATAGGGGCCGCATTATAGGCAGTCATGGCGTTGTCGGCTACGGGGTTTTCGGTGCGCTTGAGCCTGCCGGGTGAATCCCGGACAATGGACACACTGTGTAACCCACAGAACCTGTTTTCGGTGAGCTGCGAAGTGCTGCCGCCCAGCCTTGGAATCGATGCCTGGATGACTACCCATATTCAACGCTCTGCCCTGCTGCCGTACCCTGCCCAGGCGCTGTATGACCTGGTCAACGACGTCGCCAGCTACCCAGAATTTCTGCCGTGGTGCTCGGCCTCGACGGTGCTCGAGAGCAGCGAGACGAGCATGCGCGCCAAGCTGGAAGTGGCCAAAGGCGGGCTTAGCCAGCACTTTGTTACGCGCAATGTGCTGGTGCCGGGGCAGTCGATCGAGATGAACCTTGAAGAAGGCCCGTTCAGCCAGTTGCACGGCGTGTGGGTGTTCAAGCCGCTGGGTGAGAAGGCCTGCAAGATCAGCCTCGACCTGTCGTTTGATTATGCCGGGCCGATCGTGCGCGCCACCCTGGGTCCGCTGTTCAACCAGGCCGCGAATACCCTGGTCGATGCCTTCTGCCAGCGGGCCAAGCAGCTCAACGGCTGAAGATTTGGCAAAGCGCAGACACAAAAAAGCCCGAACCTAGGTTCGGGCTTTTTCTTGGAGCCAATCCGCTTACTGCGGATTGGTATCCAGCGGAGCTGGAGTCGGCACCGGTGTAGCTTCGATGGTGTCGATTTCGCGTTGGATCGACTCTTCGGTCGAGCCGCGACGAGCTGGCTTTTCTTCTGGCTGGGTGGGTTGGCCAGGCTGAGCGTCCGGGCTGACGGTAGTATCACCGCTGCCACCGAGGATCTCTTGATCTCGGCTGACGCCAGGCATGAAGTCACCGGACAGACTGACCAGCTGATCACCTTCATTGAAGAAGATGCTCATGCGCTCTTGCTGACGTTTACCGCCACCAGGCTGCAAGCTGTAGAGATAATCCCAACGGTTGGTGTTGAAAGTATCCTGGATCAGCGGGTTGCCCATGATAAACCTTACTTGCCGGCGGGTCATTCCCGGGCGTAATTGGTCTATCATGTCCTGCGTGACGACATTGCCCTGCTGGATGTCGATTTTGTAAACCCCGGGAAACGAGCAACCGGCGAGTGCGAGCAGTCCCACTAGGGTGAGGCTGGTTAGCAAGAGCTTGGACTTTTGCATCGGTGGGCGACTTCCACTATCTTGGCTGGACAACGTAAACCCCGATCATACCCGTATTAAGAGAAGCTGCGAAGCAGCATCGGCGAGAAAGCTGACCATGGTTGAAAATAGCGAACTACGCAAAGCTGGTCTCAAGGTGACACTGCCTCGAGTTAAGATCCTTCAGATGCTCGATTCTACCGAGCAGCGACACATGAGTGCCGAGGATGTCTACAAGGCGCTGATGGAGGCTGGCGAGGACGTCGGTCTGGCCACTGTTTACCGGGTTTTGACCCAGTTCGAAGCAGCGGGCCTGGTGGTTCGTCATAACTTCGACGGCGGCCACGCGGTGTTTGAGCTGGCGGATGGCGGTCACCACGACCATATGGTCAACGTGGAGACCAGTGAAGTCATCGAGTTCTTCGATTCGGAAATCGAAAAGCGCCAGAAAGAGATCGTGGCCGAGCATGGCTATGAGCTCGTGGACCATAATCTGGTTCTGTATGTGCGGAAAAAGCGGTAACGATTTAGCTTGTTGACGGCTGGCGGGGCGATCTTTTTAGGTCGTGCCCGCCAGTTGTATTTTGGGGCTGCTGCGCAGCCCTTTCGCGACACAAGGCCGCTCCTACAGGGGATCGCGTTAACCGAGAGGAGCGCGATCTCTGTAGGAGCGGCCTTGTGTCGCGATAGGGCCGCAAAGCGGCCCCATTCACTTTACTTGCTAGTGACGACCATCTTGCGCGCATGCGCCAGCGATTCTTTGGTCAGGTCAATCCCGCCCAACATCCGCGCCACTTCCTCAACCCGCTCACGCTTGCCGAGACTGGCCACCGCCGTGTGCGTGGTCTCGCTGTCGCGCACCTTGTGCACAAACAGATGATGATGCCCTTGCGCCGCCACCTGCGGCAGGTGGGTCACGGTCAGCACCTGGCCGCGTTCGCCAAGCCGGCGCAGCAGCTGGCCGACAATCTCAGCGGTAGGCCCGCCGATACCAACGTCCACTTCGTCGAACACCAAGGTCGGAATCCGCGAGGTCTGCGCAGTGATCACCTGAATCGCCAGGCTGATCCGCGACAGCTCACCACCCGAGGCCACCTTGGCCAAACCTTTAAGCGGCTGCCCAGGGTTGGCACTGACCAGCAGTTCGATCTGCTCCAGGCCATGCGGTGAAGGCTCGGCACTTTCAAACGGGTTCAGCTCGATACAGAAGCGCCCACCCGGCATACCTAGGCGCTGCACTTCCTGCTCGACCGCCGTGGCCAGTTGCGCAGCTGCCTGTTTGCGCAGGGCGCTGAGTTCCTGAGCCTTGGTTTGATAGTGCTGGGCATACGCGGCCAGCTCTTCACCCAGGCGCTCAAGTGACTCGTCACTGGCGTTGAGGCCTTCGAGCTCTTCCATCAAGCGCTGTTGCAGGTGCGGCAGTTCGGTCGGGTGCACGCGGTGTTTGCGCGCCAAGGTATAAATAGTGTCGAGGCGCTCTTCCAGCGCTTGCAGGCGCATCGGGTCGGCGTCGAAGTTGTCGAGGAAGCGATTGAGCTCGCCAACCGCTTCTTCTACCTGGATCTGCGCGCTGGCAATCATGGTCGCCGCTTCATCCAGCGCCTTCGGCCCGCCGGTCACTGCGCTGAGGCGGTTGAGGCTGACGGTCAGGGCATTGAGCACATTGCCCGAGTCGCTCTCGCTGCATTGATCGATGACCTGGCGGCAGATGCCGAACAGGGCTTCGGCGTTGGTCAGGCTTTTATGTTCCTGCTCCAGCTGCTCCAGCTCGTTTTCGCCGAGGGCGAGGTTGTCCAGCTCTTCCAGCTGATAGCTCAGCAGCTGTTGCCGGGCGCGTTGTTCATCCCCGGAGTTGGACAGCCGCTCCAGCTCCTGGCGGGTCTGCCGCCAGCGCTGCGCCGCCAGCTGCACCTGGCGCGAGAGGTCGCTGGCACCGGCGTATTCGTCGACCAGGCGGCGGTGGGTGTCGGTTTTCAGCAGCGACTGGTGCTCATGCTGGCTGTGGATGTCGATCAACAGCTCGCCGAGGGCCTTGAGGTCGCCGAGCGGGCAGGGCGTACCATTTATATAGCCACGGCTGCGGCCTTCGGCGGTGATCACCCGGCGCAGGATGCACAGGCCTTCGCCATCGAGGTCGCGTTCTTTCAGCCAGACGCTGGCCTCGGGAATATCGACCAGGTCGAAGGTGGCGAGGATGTCGGCCTTGTCGGCGCCGGGGCGGACCACGCCGCTGTCGGCGCGATCGCCAAGGGCCAGGCCGAGGGCGTCGAGCATGATCGATTTGCCCGCGCCGGTTTCACCGGTAATCACACTCATGCCGCGAGACAGCTCGAGGTCCAGGTGTTCGACGATGGCGTAGTTGTGGATAGACAGGTGCACCAGCATGAGGGCGGCTCCCGAAAGGTCAGGTCTGGATATTTATACAGTGCTTTTTGCCTGCCTGACAATATCCGTTGGTAGATTGCTTTCGCGCCGATGGAAAACCACCTCAGCCCTTGAAGCTGATTTTTCCGACCCCATATAGCCGTCAACGGAGCGAGCAAGGCTCGCACAACAGAAATTGCGGAGGAGATACCCAATGGCTGACGAACAGCTGGACGAAAACACCCCAAACACCGAAGAAACAGGTTCTGAGGATCTCGGTACCCGTGTTCAGGTGCTCGAGGAGCAGCTGGCCGCAGCCAAGGACCAATCCCTGCGCGCCGTTGCCGACCTGCAGAACGTGCGTCGTCGTGCCGAACAGGATGTCGAGAAAGCGCACAAGTTCGCTCTGGAGAAGTTTGCCAGCGATCTGCTGCCGGTGATCGACAGCCTCGAGCGCGGCCTGGAGCTGTCCAGCGCCGACGACGAAACCATCAAGCCAATGCGCGATGGTATCGAGCTGACCCTGAAGATGTTCAGCGACACCCTCAAGCGCTACAACCTCGAAGCCATTGACCCGCACGGTGAACCGTTCAACGCCGAACATCACCAGGCGATGGCCATGCAAGAGAGCGCCGATGTCGAGCCGAACAGCGTGCTCAAGGTGTTCCAGAAGGGCTACATGCTCAACGGCCGTCTGCTGCGCCCCGCCATGGTGGTGGTCAGCAAGGCGCCTGCGGCAGCGCAACCTTCGATCAACGAACAGGCTTGAAATCTGTTTGGGTGACCCCATCTTAGTGTCAAGCATTCAAGTATTACCGCAGTTGGCCAATGTAGCCGCTGCCAGCTAATTCAGTTTCGGGAGAGTTAACATGGGCAAAATCATCGGTATCGACCTGGGGACCACCAACTCGTGCGTCTCCATCCTGGAAAACGGTAACGTCAAGGTTATCGAAAACGCCGAAGGCGCGCGTACTACCCCTTCGATCATCGCTTACGCCAACGACGGCGAAATCCTCGTCGGTCAGTCGGCCAAGCGCCAGGCAGTCACCAACCCGCACAACACCCTGTACGCGGTAAAGCGTCTGATCGGTCGCCGCTTCGACGAAGAAGTCGTGCAGAAAGACATTCAGATGGTCCCGTACAAGATCGTCAAGGCTGACAACAACGACGCCTGGGTTGAAGTAAACGGCCAGAAAATGGCACCGCCACAAATCTCGGCTGAAATCTTGAAAAAGATGAAGAAAACCGCCGAAGACTACCTGGGCGAGCCAGTGACCGAAGCGGTCATCACCGTGCCGGCCTACTTCAACGACAGCCAGCGTCAGGCCACCAAAGACGCCGGCCGCATCGCCGGTCTGGACGTAAAACGTATCATCAACGAACCAACCGCAGCTGCGCTGGCTTACGGTATGGACAAGGCCAAGGGCGATCACACCGTGATCGTTTATGACCTGGGCGGCGGTACCTTCGACGTTTCGGTTATCGAAATTGCCGAAGTCGACGGCGAGCACCAGTTCGAAGTACTGGCCACCAACGGTGATACCTTCCTCGGTGGTGAAGACTTCGACATTCGCTTGATCGACTACCTCGTCGACGAGTTCAAGAAAGAAAGCGGCATGAACCTCAAAGGTGACCCGCTGGCGATGCAGCGCCTGAAAGAAGCCGCTGAAAAAGCCAAGATCGAGCTGTCTTCGGCGCAGTCGACCGACGTCAACCTGCCGTACATCACTGCAGATGCGACCGGTCCTAAGCACCTGAACGTGAAGATCTCGCGTGCCAAGCTCGAAGCGCTGGTTGAAGACTTGGTGCAGCGCACCATCGAGCCTTGCCGCATCGCCATGAAAGACGCAGGCCTGGACGTTGGCGCGATCAACGACGTGATCCTGGTCGGCGGCCAGACCCGTATGCCGCTGGTACAGAAGCTGGTTACCGATTTCTTCGGTAAAGAAGCACGTAAAGACGTCAACCCGGACGAAGCCGTTGCCATGGGCGCTGCTATCCAGGGTGCGGTACTGGCCGGCGACGTTAAAGACGTACTGCTGCTGGACGTCAGCCCGCTGACCCTGGGTATCGAAACCATGGGCGGCGTGATGACTGCGCTGATCGAGAAGAACACCACCATCCCGACCAAAAAGTCGCAGGTGTTCTCGACTGCCGACGACAACCAGAACGCCGTGACCATTCACGTGCTGCAAGGTGAGCGTAAGCAGGCTGGTCAGAACAAGTCGCTGGGCAAATTCGACCTGGCCGACATTCCACCAGCACCACGTGGCGTGCCGCAGATCGAAGTAACCTTCGACATCGACGCCAACGGCATCCTGCACGTCGGCGCGAAAGACAAGGCTACCGGCAAGACTCAGTCGATCGTGATCAAGGCCAACTCCGGTCTGTCCGACGAAGAGATCGAGCGCATGGTGCGTGACGCCGAGGCCAACGCCGAGGAAGACCGCAAGTTCGAAGAGCTGGCCGCTGCCCGTAACCAGGGTGACGCGCTGGTCCACTCGACGCGCAAAATGGTCGCCGATGCCGGTGACAAAGTGACCGCGGAAGAAAAAACCGCGATCGAAGCTGCTGTGGTTGCTCTGGAAGCCGCTGTCAAAGGCGACGACAAAGCTGCCATCGACGCCAAGGTCGAAGAGCTGTCCAAGGTCTCTGCTCCAGTTGCCCAGAAGATGTACGCCGAGCAGTCGGCTGAACAGCCTCAGGGCGGCGCGCAGCAGCAAGCCGAGCCGGAAGCCAAGCACGATGACGTGGTTGACGCCGAGTTCGAAGAAGTGAAAGACAACAACAAGCAGTAATCCCTGCTAGTTGTCGGCCAGCTCAGCGCCGCTTGGTGTTGAGCTGGTAGGATGTCGCCGCGCGGGGGCTTGCTCCCGCGTTGGTGTGTCTGGAATACGAGAATTTTTACAGCATCTGTCAGGGCGCATGAGTCATGTGTAGCGGCAGGTGCTGGCGGCACGGCGCGGAACGCGCAGAGCTTTGCCGAACGCCCACAAGAGTGCAAATGACCTATGTCCAAGCGTGATTATTATGAGGTCCTGGGGGTCGAGCGCGGCGCCAGTGAAGCTGACCTCAAAAAGGCCTACCGCCGACTGGCGATGAAGTACCACCCGGACCGTAACCCGGGCGACAAAGAATCCGAAGACATGTTCAAGGAGGCCAACGAGGCCTACGAAGTGCTGTCTGATGCGAGCAAGCGCGCAGCGTTCGACCAATACGGTCACGCTGGTGTCGACCCAAGCATGGGCGGCGGCGGTGCAGGCTTCGGTGGCGCCAACTTCTCCGACATCTTCGGTGATGTGTTCAGCGACTTCTTCGGCGGCAGCCGGGGTGGTGGCCGTGGTGGCGCCGCACGCGGCAGCGACCTGCGTTACACCCTCGAGCTGAACCTGGAAGAAGCCGTGCGCGGCACCACGGTCAACATCCGTGTACCGACGCTGGTCAACTGCGAGCCGTGCGACGGCAGCGGCGCCAAGAAGGGCTCGACCCCGTCGACCTGCCCGACCTGCGGCGGTATCGGCCAGGTGCGCATGCAGCAGGGCTTCTTCTCGGTGCAGCAAACCTGCCCGCGCTGCCATGGCCAGGGCAAGATCATCACCGACCCGTGCGGTTCGTGCCACGGCGAAGGCCGTGTCGAAGAGTACAAGACGCTGTCGGTCAAGGTTCCGGCTGGGGTCGATACCGGCGACCGCATTCGCCTGTCCGGCGAAGGCGAGGCGGGCGCCCATGGCGGCCCGACTGGCGACCTGTATGTCGTGATCAACGTGCGTGAGCACGCGATCTTCCAGCGTGACGGCAAGCACCTGTACTGCGAAGTACCGATCAGCTACACCGACGCTGCCCTGGGTGGCGAGCTGGAAGTGCCGACCCTGGATGGTCGGGTCAAGTTGAAGATCCCGGAAGGCACCCAGACCGGCAAGCAGTTCCGCTTGCGTGGCAAGGGCGTCGCGCCGGTACGTGGCGGTGGCGCCGGTGACCTGCTGTGCCGGGTCGCGGTAGAAACCCCGGTCAACCTCAGCCGTCGTCAGCGTGAGCTGCTCGAAGAGCTGCGTGACTCGCTCGAAGGCGACAGCTCCCATTCGCCCAAGGCCAGCGGTTGGTTCGAGGGTGTGAAGCGCTTCTTCGGCGATCTCTGACAAGGAACAGGCTATGCGACGTATTGCGGTAATGGGTGCAGCAGGGCGGATGGGCAAGATCCTCGTCGAAGCTGTACAGCAACAGGCGCCAAGCGCCGGCCTCACGGCCGCCATCGACAAGCCCGACAGCTCGCTGGTCGGGGCTGATGCAGGTGAGTTGGCGGCGCTGGGCCGGATCGGTGTGACCATCTCCGGTGACCTGGCCAAGGTTGCCGATGAGTTCGACGTGCTGATCGACTTCACGCATCCGTCGGTCACTCTGAAAAACCTGGCGTTCTGCCGCAAGGCGGGCAAGGCCATGGTCATCGGTACGACCGGTTTCTCGGCAGAAGAGAAACTGCTGCTGGCCGAAGCCGGCAAAGACATCCCGATCGTGTTTGCCGCCAACTTCAGCGTGGGCGTCAACCTGTGCCTGAAGCTGCTCGACATCGCTGCGCGGGTGATGGGTGACGAGGTCGACATCGAGATCAGCGAAGCGCATCACCGGCACAAGGTCGATGCACCGTCGGGTACCGCGTTGCGCATGGGTGAAGTGGTTGCTCAGGCGCTGGGGCGTGATCTGCAGGAAGTGGCGGTGTATGGGCGTGAAGGCCAGACTGGTGCGCGTGATCGGCAGACGATTGGGTTTGCTACTGTGCGGGCTGGGGATATCGTGGGTGATCACACGGTGCTGTTTGCTGCTGATGGTGAGCGGGTCGAGATTACCCATAAGGCCTCTAGTCGTATGACCTTTGCCAAGGGCGCGGTGCGTGCTGCGCTTTGGCTGGATGGGCGGGAGCCTGGGTTGTATGACATGCAGGATGTGCTTGAGCTGCACTGATTAGGTTTGGCTTTGGATTGCTGGGGCTGCTTTGCAGCCCTTTCGCGACACAAGGCCGCTCCTACAGAGACCGCGCACGACTGGCTGACGCGGTCCCTGTAGGAGCGGCCTTGTGTCGCGAAAGGGGCGCGCAGCGCCCCCAAAATTTCAGATCCCAACCCACCCCTGTCGCCAATCTGTGCATTTTCGACACATGCGCGGTAGACCAAAATCACTGTTTTCTGTAAGCTACAGCTTTAGTGTGTTCACTAAAAGCGCGCAGAGATATTCAGCACATGAAGCGGGGTGACGTGTCCATACGTCACTCCGCTTTTTTGCAACCTGCGATCGCCCTTTCAGGCTTTATTTACGGGAGGTCTTCTTGACTAAGCCAGCCATACTCGCCCTTGCTGATGGCAGCATTTTTCGCGGTGAAGCCATCGGTGCCGACGGCCAGACTGTTGGAGAGGTGGTGTTCAACACCGCTATGACCGGCTACCAGGAAATCCTTACAGACCCTTCCTACGCCCAGCAAATCGTTACCCTGACTTACCCGCACATCGGTAACACCGGCACCAACCCGGGCGACGCAGAATCCGACCGCGTCTGGTCGGCTGGCCTGGTCATCCGTGACCTGCCGCTGGTTGCCAGCAACTGGCGCAAGACCCAGTCGCTGTCCGAGTACCTGAAAGAGCACAACGTGGTTGCCATCGCTGGCATCGACACCCGTCGCCTGACCCGCATCCTGCGTGAGAAGGGCGCTCAGAACGGCTGTATCCTGGCCGGTGACAACATCAGCGAAGAAGCCGCCATCGCAGCTGCTCGCGGCTTCCCGGGCCTGAAGGGCATGGACCTGGCCAAAGAAGTTTCCACCAAAGAGCGTTACGAGTGGCGCTCCAGCGTGTGGGACCTGAAAACCAACGACCATGCCGAAATCGCCGCTGCCGACCTGCCGTACCACGTGGTCGCCTTCGACTACGGCGTCAAGCTGAACATCCTGCGCATGCTGGTTGCGCGTGGCTGCCGCGTGACCGTGGTGCCGGCGCAAACCCCGGCCAACGAAGTGCTCGCGCTCAATCCGGACGGCGTGTTCCTGTCCAACGGCCCAGGCGATCCTGAGCCATGCGACTACGCCATCCAGGCGATCAAGGAAGTGCTCGAGACCGAGATTCCGGTGTTCGGCATCTGCCTGGGCCACCAGCTGCTGGCCCTGGCCTCCGGCGCCAAGACGGTGAAAATGGGTCACGGCCACCACGGTGCCAACCACCCAGTGCAAGACCTCGACACCGGCGTTGTCATGATCACCAGCCAGAACCACGGTTTTGCTGTTGACGAAGCGACCCTGCCAGGCAACGTGCGGGCGATCCACAAGTCGCTGTTCGACGGTACCCTGCAGGGCATCGAACGCACCGACAAGAGCGCCTTCAGCTTCCAGGGTCACCCTGAAGCAAGCCCAGGCCCGACTGACGTCGCGCCGCTGTTCGATCGTTTCATCGATGCCATGGCCAAGCGCCGCTGAGCATTCGCCATCCAGGCCCCGGACCAGCCTTGGCTGCGTCCGGCAGCGCCTGACCTGAGCATGTTCAAGCCGGCTTGCCGACTGACCCGCGGATTTGAGTGAGCACCCAATGCCAAAACGTACAGACATTAAAAGCATCCTGATTCTCGGCGCTGGCCCGATCGTTATCGGCCAGGCCTGCGAATTCGACTACTCCGGCGCCCAGGCGTGTAAAGCGCTGCGCGAGGAAGGCTATCGCGTCATCCTGGTGAACTCCAACCCAGCCACCATCATGACCGACCCGGCCATGGCCGACGCCACCTACATCGAGCCGATCAAGTGGCAGACCGTTGCCAAGATCATCGAGACCGAGCGTCCGGACGCGCTGCTGCCAACCATGGGTGGCCAGACCGCACTGAACTGCGCCCTGGACCTGGAGCGCGAAGGCGTTCTGGAAAAGTTCGGCGTAGAGATGATCGGCGCCAACGCCGACACCATCGACAAGGCTGAAGACCGCTCGCGTTTCGACAAGGCCATGAAGTCCATCGGCCTTGAGTGCCCGCGTTCGGGTATCGCCCACAGCATGGACGAAGCCAACGCAGTGCTCGAGAAGCTTGGCTTCCCATGCATCATCCGCCCGTCGTTCACCATGGGCGGCACTGGCGGCGGCATCGCCTACAACCGTGAAGAATTCGAAGAAATTTGCGCTCGCGGCCTCGACCTGTCGCCGACCAAAGAGCTGCTGATCGACGAATCGCTGATCGGCTGGAAAGAGTACGAGATGGAAGTGGTCCGCGACAAAAAGGACAACTGCATCATCGTCTGCTCGATCGAAAACTTCGACCCGATGGGCGTGCACACCGGTGACTCGATCACCGTTGCTCCAGCGCAGACCCTGACCGACAAGGAATACCAGATCATGCGCAACGCCTCGCTGGCGGTGCTGCGTGAAATTGGCGTTGAAACCGGCGGTTCCAACGTTCAGTTCGGTATTTGCCCGGACACCGGCCGTATGGTCGTGATCGAGATGAACCCACGGGTTTCCCGTTCCTCGGCGCTGGCCTCGAAAGCCACCGGCTTCCCGATCGCCAAGATCGCCGCCAAGCTGGCGGTGGGTTACACCCTCGACGAGCTGACCAACGACATCACTGGCGGCCGCACCCCAGCGTCGTTCGAGCCGTCGATCGACTACGTCGTGACCAAGCTGCCGCGCTTTGCCTTCGAGAAATTCCCGAAAGCCGACGCCCGCCTGACCACTCAGATGAAGTCGGTCGGTGAAGTCATGGCCATCGGCCGGACCTTCCAGGAATCCCTGCAGAAAGCCCTGCGCGGCCTGGAAGTCGGCGCCTGCGGCCTCGACCCGAAAGTCGACCTGAGCAGCCCAGAAGCCGCCAGCATCCTCAAGCGCGAGCTGACCGTGCCAGGCGCCGAGCGTATCTGGTACGTCGCCGACGCCATGCGCTCGGGCATGACCTGCGACGAAATCTTCGCCCTGACCGGTATCGACCACTGGTTCCTGGTGCAGATGGAAGACCTGATCAAGGACGAAGAGAAGGTCAAGACCCTGGCCCTGTCGGCCATCGACAAAGACCTGATGCTGCGCCTCAAGCGCAAGGGCTTCTCCGACCAGCGCCTGGCTGTACTGCTGGGTGTGACCGACAAGACCCTGCGTCGCCACCGGCACAAGCTGGAAGTGTTCCCGGTGTACAAGCGCGTTGACACCTGCGCCGCCGAGTTCGCCACCGACACCGCCTACCTGTACTCGACCTACGAGGAAGAGTGCGAGGCCAACCCGTCGACTCGCGACAAGATCATGATCCTCGGTGGCGGCCCGAACCGTATCGGCCAAGGCATCGAGTTCGACTACTGCTGCGTTCACGCAGCGCTGGCGCTGCGTGAAGACGGCTACGAGACCATCATGGTCAACTGCAACCCGGAAACCGTCTCCACCGACTACGACACCTCCGACCGCCTGTACTTCGAGCCGCTGACGCTGGAAGACGTGCTGGAAGTGTGCCGCGTCGAGAAGCCAAAAGGCGTGATCGTCCATTACGGTGGCCAGACTCCCCTGAAACTGGCTCGCGCCCTGGAAGAAGCCGGCGTGCCGATCATCGGTACCAGCCCTGACGCCATCGACCGCGCCGAAGACCGTGAGCGCTTCCAGCAGATGGTGCAGCGCCTGAACCTGCTGCAGCCGCCTAACGCTACCGTGCGCAGCGAAGAAGAAGCGATCCGCGCTGCCGGCGTGATCGGTTACCCGCTGGTGGTACGTCCTTCGTACGTGCTCGGCGGCCGCGCCATGGAAATCGTCTACGAACTGGACGAGCTCAAGCGCTACCTGCGTGAAGCGGTACAAGTGTCCAACGACAGCCCGGTGCTGCTCGACCACTTCCTCAACTGCGCCATCGAGATGGACGTGGATGCGGTCTGCGACGGCACCGACGTGGTCATCGGCGCGATCATGCAGCACATCGAACAGGCCGGCGTTCACTCCGGTGACTCGGCGTGCTCGCTGCCACCGTACTCGCTGCCGGCTCATGTGCAGGACGAAGTGCGCGAGCAGGTCAAGAAGATGGCACTGGAACTGGGCGTGGTTGGCCTGATGAACGTGCAGCTGGCCCTGCAGGGCGACAAGATCTACGTGATCGAAGTCAACCCGCGCGCCTCGCGTACCGTACCGTTCGTGTCCAAGTGCATCGGCACCTCGCTGGCGATGATTGCCGCCCGCGTCATGGCCGGCAAGACCCTCAAGGAAATCGGCTTCACCAAGGAAATCATTCCTAACTTCCATAGCGTCAAGGAAGCGGTGTTCCCGTTCGCCAAGTTCCCAGGGGTTGACCCGATCCTCGGCCCTGAGATGAAATCCACCGGTGAAGTCATGGGTGTCGGCGACAGCTTCGGTGAAGCCTTCGCCAAGGCCCAGATGGGTGCCAGCGAAGTACTGCCAACCGGCGGCACTGCGTTCATCAGCGTGCGTGACGACGACAAGCCACAAGTGGCTGGCGTTGCCCGCGACCTGATCAACCTCGGCTTTGAGCTGGTGGCCACCGTTGGTACCGCCAAGCTCATCGAAGCCGCCGGCCTGAAAGTACGTCGTGTGAACAAAGTGACCGAAGGTCGCCCGCACGTGGTCGACATGATCAAGAACGACGAAGTGTCGCTGATCATCAACACCACCGAAGGCCGCCAGTCGATCGCCGATTCCTACTCGATTCGTCGCAATGCGCTGCAGCACAAGATTTACTGCACCACTACCATTGCGGCCGGTGAAGCCATCTGTGAAGCGCTGAAGTTCGGCCCTGAAAAGACCGTGCGGCGCTTGCAGGATCTGCACGCAGGACTCAAAGCATGAGCATTACCAAATACCCGATGACCGTCCAGGGCGCTCGCGCCCTGGAAGAAGAGCATCTGTTTCTGAGCAAGACCGAGCGTCCGCGCCTGAGCCAGGCAATTGGTGAAGCGCGCGAGCTGGGCGACCTCAAGGAAAACGCCGAGTACCATGCCGCCCGTGAGGAGCAGGGCATGGTCGAGGCGCGTATCCGCGACATCGAAGGCCGTCTGCAAAACGCCGTGGTGATCGACGTGACCACCATCCCGCATTCGGGCAAGGTCATTTTCGGCACCACCGTGGAGCTTGCCAACACCGAAACCGATGAGCGTGTGACGTATCAGATCGTGGGTGAAGATGAAGCCAATGTGAAGATCGGCAAGCTCTCGGTCGGTGCACCTATCGCCCGTGCCATCATTGGCAAGGAAGAGGGTGATATTGTCGTGATCAAGACGCCTAGCGGCACGGTCGAGTACGAGATTGTCGAAGTCAAACACATCTGATCGGCGCCTGCGGGCGCCTTCCCTCGAGGGGATCCTCTGGCAGCTGTCCCAGGTATTCTGGGTCGGCGGCCTGTGGGTATTCCATGTCGGGCTGGTGCCTGCACTCAAGGTCACCGGGCTGGCGCCGTTGCTGGTGCAGGACGTCGCAACGCAGATCGACCGCTGGTTGGTCGGCGTGGCCTGGTTGGGTTTGATGGTGCAGTTGGCGGTGCTGGCGAGGGTCGATGGCCTGCCGGCCTGGTGGAGGCAGTTTCGCGGGCAGATGCTGTTGCTCGGCTTTGCTGCCTGCGTCAGCTATTACACGCTACGCTACGGTATATCCGTAGGTGAGCGCTGGCAGATGTTCTGCTTTTTGGTATTGGGTTTTTCCGGCATCGTGCTGGTAGCCCAGCCCGTCCCGGTCAGGGCGCGCCAGGCGCGCCGCTGAGCGGAGCCACCGTCACTTGTAGCGGTGGATGTTCGACAGTTGCTTGTTTGGCTGTGGGTTCTTGCGGTAGATCAGCGCTTTTTTGCCGATGGTCTGCACCAGCTCAGCACGGCCAGCCTTGCACAGCCCGGCGATTGCGGCTTTGCGTTCTTCGCGATCTTCCGAGCGAATTTCGACTTTGATCAGCTCATGGTCAGCCAGAGCACGATCCAGTTCGGCGATCACGCCTTCGTTAAGACCGTTGCCGGCAACAATCAGGACCGGCTTGAGGTCGTGACCAATAGACTTGTACTGCTTCTTCTGCTCGTTGTTGAGCGGCATAATCTGACCCTTTTCGTCTGATTCTGTAAAATTGGAAGCCATTTTACCCGAGCGCCCGTGGCTGCGCCCAGTCAATCACGAAGCTATTCATCGAGGTGCCCCTTGGTACAGCGTTCCAAAAGCAGCCAGAACTGGCTGACAGAGCATTTCAACGACCCTTTCGTCAAACAGGCGCAAAAGGACGGCTACCGCTCGCGAGCCAGCTACAAGCTGCTGGAGATCCAGGAAAAGGACCGTTTGATCCGTCCTGGCATGAGCGTGATCGACCTTGGCGCGGCGCCAGGGGGCTGGTCGCAGGTGACCAGTCGTCTGATTGGTGGCAAAGGCCGCCTGATCGCGTCCGACATTCTCGAGATGGACTCGATCCCGGATGTGACCTTCATTCACGGCGACTTTACCGAGGATTCAGTGCTGCAGAGCATTCTTGCCGCGGTAGGTGATTCGCATGTGGACCTTGTGATTTCCGATATGGCCCCCAACATGAGTGGTACGCCTGAGGTAGACATGCCCAAAGCCATGTTCCTCTGCGAGTTGGCGCTTGATCTGAGCACCCGGGTGTTGCGCCCAGGCGGAGATTTCGTGATCAAGATCTTCCAGGGTGAAGGTTTTGATGTGTTCCTCAAGGACGTGCGTCGCAAATTCGACAAGGTACAGATGCGCAAGCCGAGTTCGTCCCGAGACCGCTCCCGTGAGCAATACATGGTAGCTAAAGGCTTCAAAGGGGCGTGAGATAGCGGCTTGAGCAGCTGCCGATAGGTAAATCCAATCAGCCGCTGCGTCAGGATCGTCCGAACTTCGTGTAGTCTGGTTTCACAAAGGGTTACAGACGGTGCCTGCGGTTGCGCAGGTAATGTAGTAAGTTAGGGCGATGAATATCATGCGAGGCACGGCTGCGTCGTTGCGCCGACCTCAGAGGGTAGCTAATTGAACGACATGGCAAAGAATCTGATCCTGTGGTTGATCATCGCTGCCGTCCTTGTGACGGTGATGAACAACTTCTCCAGCCCGAACGAGCCGCAAACCCTCAACTATTCTGACTTCATTCAGCAGGTCAAGGACGGTAAGGTCGAGCGCGTCACCGTCGACGGCGCCATCATTACCGGCAAACGCTCTGACGGCGACACCTTCAAGACCGTGCGTCCGGCCATCGCCGACAACGGCCTGATCGGCGACCTGGTCAACAACAACGTGGTTGTTGAGGGCAAGCAGCCTGAGCAGCAGAGCATCTGGACTCAACTGCTGGTTGCCAGCTTCCCGATCCTGGTGATCATCGCGGTGTTCATGTTCTTCATGCGCCAGATGCAGGGCGGTGCCGGCGGCAAGGGCGGGCCGATGAGCTTCGGCAAGAGCAAGGCGCGGCTGCTGTCGGAAGATCAGGTCAAAACCACCTTGGCTGACGTCGCCGGTTGCGACGAGGCCAAGGAAGAAGTCGGCGAGCTGGTCGAGTTCCTGCGCGATCCGGGCAAATTCCAGCGCCTGGGCGGTCGTATCCCGCGTGGCGTGCTGATGGTAGGCCCGCCAGGTACCGGTAAAACCCTGCTGGCCAAGGCCATTGCCGGTGAAGCCAAGGTACCGTTCTTCACCATTTCTGGTTCCGACTTTGTCGAGATGTTCGTGGGTGTCGGTGCGAGCCGTGTTCGCGACATGTTCGAGCAAGCCAAGAAGCACGCGCCGTGCATCATCTTCATCGACGAAATCGATGCCGTCGGTCGCCACCGTGGCGCCGGCATGGGTGGTGGTCACGACGAACGTGAGCAGACCCTCAACCAGTTGCTGGTCGAGATGGACGGCTTTGAAGGCAACGACGGCATCATCGTGATTGCCGCGACCAACCGCCCTGACGTACTTGACCCGGCGCTGCTGCGTCCTGGTCGTTTCGACCGTCAGGTTGTGGTGGGCTTGCCAGACATCCGTGGCCGTGAGCAGATCCTCAAGGTGCACATGCGCAAAGCGCCGATTGGCGACAACGTCAATGCCGCTGTTATTGCCCGTGGTACTCCAGGCTTCTCCGGTGCCGACCTGGCCAACCTGGTCAACGAAGCAGCGCTGTTTGCCGCACGTTCGAGCAAGCGCGTCATCGAGATGAAAGAGTTCGAGCTGGCCAAAGACAAGATCATGATGGGCGCCGAGCGCAAAACCATGGTCATGTCCGAGAAAGAGAAACGCAACACGGCCTTCCACGAAGCCGGTCACGCCATCGTTGGTCGCGTCGTGCCTGAGCATGACCCGGTCTACAAGGTATCGATCATTCCGCGTGGTCGTGCCCTGGGTGTGACCATGTTCCTCCCTGAGGAAGACCGTTACAGCCTGTCCAAGCGTGCGCTGATCAGCCAGATCTGCTCGCTGTATGGCGGCCGTATCGCCGAAGAGATGACCCTGGGCTTCGATGGCGTCACCACCGGTGCCTCCAACGACATCATGCGCGCCAGCCAGATCGCTCGTAACATGGTTACCAAGTGGGGCCTGTCGGAAAAACTCGGCCCGCTGATGTACGCTGAAGAAGACGGCGAAGTGTTCCTCGGACGCAGTGCCGGTGCACAGCAGACCAGCGTTTCCGGCGAAACCGCCAAGCTGATCGACTCCGAAGTGCGCAGCATCATCGACCACTGCTACGCCACGGCCAAGCAGATTCTCACCGAGAATCGCGACAAGCTCGACGCCATGGCCGAGGCTTTGATGAAGTACGAAACCATCGATGCCGATCAGATCGACGACATCATGAATGGCCGTACCCCGCGTGAGCCTCGTGATTGGGACAACAACGACACCGGTCCATCGGGTACGTCGGCCTCCCAGGATGATCGTCCGGAGTCGCCGATCGGCGGTCCAGCGGCTCAAATCTAAGGTTTATCATGACCTCACAGCTGTACCCGACCCGGTTGCCTTGCGGCAACCGGGTTCTTGATTTGTCGCATACCCATGTCATGGGTATCCTCAATGTCACCCCTGATTCGTTCTCCGATGGCGGTCGCTTCAGCCAGCGCGACGAGGCCCTGCGTCATGCAGAAGCCATGGTCGCCGCCGGCGCAAGCCTGATCGACATCGGTGGCGAGTCGACCCGTCCGGGTGCCCGTGCGGTATCGGTGACCGAAGAACTCGAGCGCGTTGCGCCCATGGTCGAGGCAATCAGCAGCCGCCTCGATGTGGTGATCTCGGTCGACACCTCGACGCCTGCGGTGATGCGTGAGTCGGCCAGGCTGGGTGCCGGGCTGATCAACGATGTGCGCGCGTTGGAGCGTGATGGGGCACTCGATGCCGCCGCTGCGACCGGTCTCCCGGTGTGCCTGATGCACATGCGCGGCGATCCGGACAACATGCAGAACAACCCGCATTACGACGACGTGACCGTCGACGTGACGCGTTACCTTGAGCAGCGTATGGCCGCCTGTGCCGCGGCTGGAATCAGTGCCGAGCGCATCGTGCTCGACCCCGGTTTCGGTTTCGCCAAGACGCTGGATCACAACCTCAGCCTGTTCAAACACATGGAAGCGCTCTATCGCCTGGGGCGGCCATTACTGGTCGGTGTCTCGCGCAAGAGCATGATCGGCCTGGCCTTGAATCGCCCGGTCGGTGAGCGCTTGTATGGCAGCCTGGCCCTGGCCGCGCTGGCCATGACCAAGGGCGCAAGCATTCTGCGTGTGCATGATGTGGCTGAGACCGTCGACGTGGTGCGCATGATCGCTGCCGTGCAAAACGCCGAATAAGAACAGTGGAGTTCCTATGAGCAAAAAATACTTTGGTACGGATGGTATCCGTGGACGCGTTGGCGTCGCTCCGATTACCCCTGACTTCATGCTCAAGCTTGGCTGGGCGGCCGGCATGGCCTTCCGCAAGCAGGGCGCCTGCCGCGTGCTGGTGGGCAAGGACACGCGGATTTCCGGTTACATGTTCGAGTCTGCGCTGGAGGCCGGGTTGTCTGCGGCCGGCGCCGATGTGATGCTGCTCGGGCCGATGCCGACCCCGGCCATCGCCTACCTGACCCGCACCTTCCACGCCGAGGCGGGGATCGTCATCAGTGCTTCGCACAATCCGCATGACGACAACGGCATCAAGTTCTTCTCCGGCCAGGGCACCAAGCTGCCTGACGAAGTCGAGCTGATGATCGAAGAGCTGCTCAATCAACCGATGCAGGTGGTCGAGTCGAGCAAGCTGGGCAAGGTTTCGCGCATCAACGACGCTGCCGGTCGTTACATCGAATTCTGCAAGAGCAGCGTGCCCAGCGGCACCAGTTTCGAAGGCCTCAAGCTGGTCATCGACTGCGCCCATGGTGCCACCTACAAAGTAGCGCCAAGCGTATTCCGTGAGCTGGGGGCGGATGTCACCGTGCTGCATGCCGAGCCGAACGGGCTCAACATCAACCTCAACTGTGGCTCGACCCATATTGAGTCGCTGCAGGCGGCGGTGCTGGTCGGTCATGCCGATCTGGGCATTGCCTTCGATGGCGACGGTGACCGTGTGCTGATGGTCGACCACACCGGGGCGATCGTCGATGGCGACGAGCTGCTGTTCATCATTGCCAGAGACCTGCAGGAGCGTAACAAGCTGCAGGGTGGGGTGGTCGGTACCCTGATGAGCAATCTCGGCCTGGAGCTGGCCCTCAAGGACCTGGACATCCCGTTCGTGCGGGCCAAGGTCGGTGACCGTTATGTGATGGCGGAGCTGACCGAGCGCGACTGGCTGATCGGTGGGGAAAACTCCGGTCACGTGGTGTGCTGCAACCACACCAGCACCGGTGACGCGATCATCGCAGCGCTGCAGGTACTGATGGCGCTCAAGCGCCGTGGCGAGAACCTGGCGCAAACCCGTCAGGCCCTGCGCAAGTGCCCGCAAGTGTTGATCAACGTGCGCTTTGCCGCTGGCCAGGTCGACCCGCTGGAGCACCCGGCAGTGATTGAAGCCAGTGCCAAGGCGACCGAGGCGATGGCCGGTCGTGGCCGCGTGTTGCTGCGCAAGTCCGGCACCGAGCCGCTGGTGCGGGTGATGGTCGAAGGTGATGACGAAAGTCAGGTCCGCGGCCATGCCGAAGCCCTGGCCAAGGTGGTTGCTGAAGTTTGTGCTTGAAAGGCTCTTGCCAGCGCAGATCTGGTTGGGTAAGATCTGCGCCCACTTTGACCGACGAGGTAAAGCATGCGTCGCCCCATGGTAGCTGGTAACTGGAAGATGCATGGTACCCGCGCTAGCGTCGCTGAGCTGACCGAAGGCCTGGGCAATTTGTCCTTGCCAGCCGGTGTCGAAGTTGCGGTATTTCCACCCGCGCTGTTTGTCACTGAGGTGATTAACGGCCTGCAGGGTAAAGGGATTACCGTAGGTGCACAGAATTCTGCTATACAGCCTGAGCAAGGCGCGCTGACCGGCGAAGTTGCACCGAGTCAGTGGGCTGAAGTCGGTTGCAAGTTGGTGTTGATTGGTCACTCGGAGCGTCGCCAGATCATTGGCGAAACAGACGAAGTGCTCAATCGCAAGTTTGCAGCGGCACAGGCTGGTGGTTTAACGCCAGTGCTCTGTGTAGGGGAAACCCTCGAAGAGCGTGAAGCGGGCAAGACGCTTGAAGTTGTTGGGCGTCAACTAAGCAGTATCATCGACGCGTGCGGTGTTAAGGCTTTGGCCAATGCGGTAATTGCTTATGAGCCTGTTTGGGCGATTGGCACAGGTTTGACGGCCACGCCGCAACAAGCTCAGGATGTGCACGCTGCCATCCGCGCTCAATTGCAGGTGCTGGACGCGGAAGTTGCTGATAATATGCGACTTCTCTACGGCGGTAGCGTAAAAGCGGCCAATGCGGCCGAACTGTTCGGTATGCCGGACATCGATGGGGGGCTCATTGGTGGAGCTTCCCTGAACGCAGACGAATTCGGTGCAATTTGTCGCGCCGCAGGACACTGATCAAATGATTGAAACCGTCGTAGTTGTTTTCCATTTGTTGGCTGCGCTGTCGTTGGTAGCGTTGGTCTTGTTGCAACAAGGTAAGGGTGCAGAAGCAGGCGCATCTTTCGGCGCAGGGGCCTCAAACACTGTGTTCGGAAGCCAGGGCTCGGCAACCTTCCTAAGTAAATTCACTGCTGTACTCGCTGCCACTTTCTTTTTAACTGCACTTGGGTTAGGATACTTCGCAAAGGAGAAGGCTCACGAGCTGACTCAAGCAGGTTTGCCAAATCCGGCAGTATTGGAAGTTCAGCAGCCTAAGCCGGCAGTTAATGATGATGTACCGGTGCTCCAGGAACAGAAGAGCAACACTGCCCCAGCGGGTGATGTAGTTCCTCCAACCGAAGAGCAGAATTAACGGGTTTCAAATTGTAGTATTGCCGAGGTGGTGGAATTGGTAGACACGCAACCTTGAGGTGGTTGTGCCCATAGGGTGTAGGGGTTCGAGTCCCCTTCTCGGTACCAATTGAAGCAAGAGAGCCCGCTTTAGCGGGCTTTCTTGTCGGTGGAAGTCTGATTGACCCCGCCAGGGGTTCAGTCTTATACTTTCGCCCCAGCTTTGTCGCGGGGTGGAGCAGCTTGGTAGCTCGTCGGGCTCATAACCCGAAGGTCGTTGGTTCAAATCCAGCCCCCGCAACCAGTTTTGAGCGGAGCCCCTTTTCAGGGGCTTTTTGCTAGCCGAACAGTTTTGGCGTCGTTGTCCAACGGCGCTTTCAGGGATGGGCGCTTCGCCCATTTTTTATTTGCACAGCATGCACGAGGGGGTTCAGGTGTCGAGCAAGCTAGAACAGTTGCAGGCCTTGTTGGCCCCGGTTGTCGAGGGGCTGGGCTATCAATGCTGGGGGGTGGAATTCATCGCCCAGGGCAAGCATTCGGTCTTGCGTGTCTATATCGACAAGGAAGGCGGCGTGCTGGTGGATGACTGCGCAATTGTCAGTCGTCAGGTCAGCGGCGTTCTCGATGTCGAAGATCCGATCAGCTCCGAATATACCCTCGAGGTGTCCTCTCCTGGCATGGAACGCCCACTGTTCACGCTCGAACAGTATGCCTCGCATGCCGGCGAACAAGTGAAGATCAAGCTGCGTTCACCCTTCGAGGGTCGTCGCAACTTCCAGGGCCTTCTCCGCGGCGTGGAGGAGCAGGATGTGATCGTCCAGGTTGACGATCAAGAGTTCCTGCTACCGATCGACTCGATCGAAAAGGCCAATATTATTCCCAGTTTTGACTGAGACGTGCCGGGCCCGGTGACTAGACCGGGCCCAATGGCTTGCGCAAGGCGAGGCGTACGATGAGCAAAGAAGTACTGCTGGTTGTTGAATCGGTATCCAACGAGAAGGGCGTCCCACCGGGCGTGATCTTCGAAGCGCTGGAAGTGGCTCTGGCCACTGCAACCAAAAAACGTTTTGAAGACGAAGTCGACCTGCGTGTGGAAATCAACCGCCACACCGGTAACTACGAGACTTTCCGTCGCTGGACCGTGGTCGATGAGCAGGATCTTGATGATCCGGCGATCGAAACCTGGCTGGACAAGATCCACGAGACCCATCCTGAAGCCAAGGTGGGTGACGTGATCGAGGAGAAGATCGAGTCGATCGAGTTCGGTCGTATCGCCGCTCAGACCGCCAAGCAGGTCATCGTGCAGAAAGTTCGCGAGGCCGAGCGCGCCCAGGTGGTCGACGCTTACCGCGAACGCGTGGGCGAGATCATCTCCGGCACCGTCAAGAAGGTCACCCGCGACAACGTTATCGTCGACCTGGGCAACAATGCCGAAGCATTGCTGGCTCGTGAAGACATCATTCCACGCGAGACCTTCCGCGTCGGTGTGCGCTTGCGCGCACTGTTGAAGGAAATCCGCACCGAGAACCGCGGTCCGCAGCTGATCCTGTCGCGCACTGCGCCACAGATGCTGATCGAACTGTTCACTATCGAAGTGCCGGAAATTGCCGAAGGCCTCATCGAGGTCATGGCCGCTTCCCGTGACCCGGGTTCGCGCGCCAAGATCGCCGTTCGCTCCAAGGACAAGCGCATCGACCCGCAAGGTGCCTGTATCGGCATGCGCGGTTCGCGTGTGCAGGCGGTGTCCGGCGAGTTGGGCGGTGAGCGTGTGGATATCGTCCTCTGGGACGAGAACCCAGCGCAGTTCGTCATCAACGCCATGTCGCCGGCTGAAGTCGCGGCGATCATCGTCGATGAAGATGCCCACGCCATGGACATCGCTGTTGGCGAGGACAACCTGGCCCAGGCCATCGGTCGTGGTGGTCAAAACGTTCGTCTGGCAAGCCAGCTTACCGGCTGGACCCTGAACGTGATGACCGAGAAGGACATCCAGGCCAAGCAGCAAGCCGAGACTGGCGACATCCTGCGCAACTTCGTCGACGAGCTGGAAGTCGATGAAGAACTGGCCCAGGTGCTGGTCGACGAAGGCTTCACCAGCCTGGAAGAAATTGCCTACGTACCGTTGGAAGAAATGCTCAACATCGATGGCTTTGACGAGGATATCGTCAACGAGCTTCGCGCTCGTGCCAAGGACCGCCTGTTGACCAAAGCCATCGCTACCGAGGAAAAACTGGCAGACGCCCATCCGGCCGAAGACCTGCTCTCTCTTGAGGGTATGGACAATGACCTGGCGGTTGAACTGGCGGTGCGCGGCGTGGTTACCCGCGAAGACCTGGCCGAGCAGTCGATTGACGACCTGCTCGACATCGACGGCATCGACCAAGAGCGTGCCGGCAAGTTGATCATGGCCGCCCGAGCCCACTGGTTCGAGTAATTAGGCGCGGCCTGAGGAGAGAAGTGCATGACGCAAGTCACGGTGAAAGAATTGGCCCAAGAGGTCGCTGCACCGGTTGAGCGCCTGCTGCAGCAGATGCGTGAGGCGGGTTTGCCGCACACCGACGCCGGTCAGGTAGTGACCGACAATGAGAAGCAGGCATTGCTGACTCATCTGAAGAGCAGCCACAAGGCAAAGGCGGAAGAGCCGCGCAAGATCACCTTGCAGCGCAAAACCACCAGCACCCTGCGTGTCGCCGGTAGCAAGAGCATCAGCGTAGAAGTACGCAAGAAGAAAGTTTTCGTTCAGCGCAGCCCGGAAGAAATCCAGGCTGAGCAGGCGCGTGAGCTGGAAGAGCGTCGCGTGGCTGAAAACGCCGCACGCGAAAAAGCCAACGCCGATTCGCGTCAGCGTATCGCCGAGCGTGACGCCCCGCAGGCTGCTGTTGCGAGCAAGCCTGAGCCTGTTGCCGCCGCTGCTCCTGCAGCCGCTGCACCGGCCCCGGCAGCTGCGCCGCAAGAGCCTCTGACCGAGGAAGCAGCGGTTCGCGCCGCCGAGCGCAAGAAAGAAGAAGTGCGCCGCACCGAAGACCGTGCCCGCAACGAAGACCGTCGCGGCCGTGGCGAAGCGCCGCGCGTGTCGGTCAAGGTCAAGGTCAAAGAGAAAGAAAAGACCCCGACTCCGCGTGCTGCTCCGCGTACTACCGAAGAAGAAAGCGATGGCTTCCGTCGCGGTGGCCGTGGCAAGGGCAAGCTGAAGAAGCGCAACCAGCATGGCTTCCAGAGCCCTACCGGCCCGGTTATCCGTGCCGTGAGCATCGGCGAGACCATCACCGTCTCCGAGCTGGCCAACCAGATGTCCGTCAAGGGCGCTGAAGTGGTCAAGTTCATGTTCAAGATGGGTACTCCGGTCACCATCAACCAGGTCCTCGACCAGGAAACTGCACAGCTGGTAGCTGAAGAGCTTGGCCACAAGGTCACGCTGGTCAGCGACACCGCGCTGGAAGATTCCCTGGCCGAATCGCTGAAGTTCGAAGGTGAAGTCACCTCGCGTGCTCCGGTCGTGACCGTAATGGGCCACGTTGACCACGGTAAGACCTCGCTGCTCGACTACATCCGTCGTGCCAAGGTTGCTGCTGGCGAAGCCGGTGGTATCACCCAGCACATTGGTGCCTACCACGTCGAAACCGACCGTGGCATGGTCACCTTCCTCGACACCCCGGGTCACGCCGCGTTTACTCAGATGCGTGCCCGTGGTGCCAAGGCGACCGACATCGTCATCCTGGTGGTGGCGGCGGACGACGGCGTGATGCCGCAGACCCGTGAAGCTGTTCAGCATGCGAAAGCCGCTGGCGTGCCACTGGTTGTTGCAGTGAACAAGATCGACAAGCCAGGCGCTGACCTCGACCGCATTCGTAACGAACTGTCGGTAGAAGGCGTGACCTCTGAGGAATGGGGTGGCGACACTCCATTCGTCAAGGTTTCGGCGAAGATGGGTACCGGCGTCGACGAACTGCTTGAAGCCGTTCTGTTGCAGGCCGAGATCCTCGAGCTGTCGGCCACCCCTACCGCGCCTGGTCGTGGTGTGGTTGTCGAATCGCGTCTGGACAAGGGCCGCGGCCCGGTCGCTACCATCCTGGTTCAGGACGGTACGCTGCGTCAGGGCGACATGGTCCTGGTCGGCTCCAACTATGGCCGCGTGCGCGCCATGCTTGACGAGAACGGCAAGCCAGTCAAAGAAGCCGGCCCATCGATCCCGGTCGAGATTCTCGGCCTCGATGGCACGCCGGAAGCCGGTGACGAGCTGTCGGTAGTCGGCGACGAGAAGAAAGCCCGCGAAGTTGCCCTGTTCCGTCAAGGCAAATACCGCGAGGTCAAGCTGGCCCGTGCTCACGCTGGCAAGCTGGAAAACATCTTCGAGACCATGGGTCAGGAAGAGAAGAAGACCCTCAACATCGTCCTCAAGACCGATGTTCGTGGCTCCCTGGAAGCACTGCAGGGTTCGCTCGGCGGTCTGGGCAACGACGAGGTGCAGGTCCGTGTGATTGGTGGCGGTGTCGGTGGTATCACCGAGAGCGATGCCAACCTGGCCCTGGCGTCCAACGCGGTGCTGTTCGGCTTTAACGTGCGGGCCGATGCCGGCGCGCGCAAGATCGTCGAGCAGGAAGGTCTGGATATGCGTTACTACAACGTAATCTACGACATCATCGAAGACGTCAAGAAAGCCCTGACCGGCATGCTCGGCAGCGATGTTCGCGAGAACATCCTGGGCGTTGCAGAAGTACGTGATGTGTTCCGTTCGCCGAAGTTCGGCGCCGTCGCTGGCTGTATGGTCATCGAAGGTACCGTGTACCGCAACCGTCCGATTCGCGTTCTGCGCGAAGACGTTGTGATCTTCGAAGGCGAGCTGGAATCGCTGCGTCGCTTCAAGGACGACGCTGCCGAAGTTCGTGCCGGCATGGAGTGCGGTATTGGCGTCAAGAGCTACAACGACGTCAAGGTCGGCGACAAGATCGAAGTCTTCGAGAAAGTCCAGGTGGCTCGTACCCTGTAAGGGTCGAGCTGGCAGATGCCCCGCCCCAGGGCGGTTGGCAACGCCTCTGCAGGTAGCGCCCGGTCAGGCTTCACGCCTGGCCGGGCGTTTGCCGCTTTAAGTTACAGGTAGCAACGAATGGCAAAAGAATACAGCCGTACCCAACGCATTGGCGATCAGATGCAGCGCGAGCTTGCCGAGCTGATCCGCCGTGAAGTGAAAGATCCACGCGTCGGCCTGGTGACCATCACCGCCGTCGACGTCAGCCGCGACGTGGGCCATGCCAAGGTGTTCATCACCGTCATGGGCCAGGAAGAGGAACCTGATGCGGTCAAGCAGTCGGTCAAGGCGTTGAACAACGCTGCGAGCTTCCTGCGTCTGCACCTGGGCCGCTCGATGCAGCTGCGCAGCGTGCCGCAACTGCACTTCCATTACGATGAGAGCGTCAGCCGCGGGGTTCACCTGTCGGCACTGATCGAGCGTGCCGTGGCAGAAGACCGCCAGCACCAGGATCCCGTCGAGCCGGACACCAAGGAGTAATCGGTGGCCCAGGTCAAACGAATCCGCCGCGACGTCAGCGGCATCATCCTGCTCGACAAACCGTTGGGGTTCACCTCCAACGCAGCGTTGCAAAAGGTCCGCTGGTTGCTCAATGCCGAGAAGGCCGGTCATACCGGCAGCCTCGATCCTCTGGCCAGTGGCGTGCTGCCGCTGTGCTTTGGCGAAGCGACCAAGTTTTCGCAGTACCTGCTCGATTCCGACAAGGGCTACGAAACCGTCATGCAGATGGGGCAGACCACCACCACGGCAGACGCCGAAGGTGAGGTCCTGCAGACCCGTGAGGTGACCGTTGGTCGCGCCGACATCGAGGCAGCCCTGCCTCAATTTCGCGGCCCGATCAGCCAGATACCGCCGATGTACTCGGCCCTCAAGCGTGATGGCCAGCCATTGTACAAACTGGCGCGTGCGGGAGAGGTAGTGGAGCGCGAGGCGCGTTCTGTTACTATTAACCGCTTGGAGCTGCTCGAGTGCGAAGGCACTCGTGCGCGTCTGACGGTAAATTGCACCAAAGGCACCTATATCCGCACCCTGGTGGAAGATATCGGTGAAGTGTTGGGCTGTGGCGCTTATGTGGCCGAGCTGCGTCGGACCCAGGCTGGGCCCTTCGAGCTGGCACAGACAGTGACGCTCGAAGAGCTCGAGCAAGCCCACGCCGAGGGTGGCAACGAAGCGCTCGACCGCTTCCTGATGCCTTCCGACAGCGGCCTGCTTGACTGGCCTGTGGTGCAGTTGTCAGAGCACAGCTCGTTCTACTGGCTGCATGGCCAGGCAGTACGTGCACCGGATGCGCCGCAGTTCGGCATGGTCCGGGTGCAGGATCACAATGGTCGCTTCATCGGTATCGGTGAAGTGAGCGAAGACGGGCGCGTTGCGCCACGTCGCTTGATTCGGTCGGAATGACCGATACTTGCGTTGCCGGCATGAGCCGATAGCGCAAGACACGAGGGTGGCTGTCAGTAGGCACGGTCACAGCTCTTTTATTAATACAGGGTTCGTCCCTGGCCTATTGGACCCCGCTTGCGGGATCCGTTTAACTGGAGATGCCAAATGGCCCTCAGCGTTGAAGAAAAAGCACAAATCGTTACCGACTACCAGCAAGCCGTCGGCGACACCGGCAGCCCAGAAGTGCAGGTTGCACTGCTGACTGCCAACATCAACAAACTGCAAGGTCACTTCAAGATCAACGGTAAAGACCACCACTCGCGTCGTGGCCTGATCCGTATGGTTAACCAGCGTCGTAAGCTGCTGGACTACCTGAAGGGCAAAGACACCACCCGTTACAGCACCCTGATCGGTCGTCTGGGCCTGCGTCGCTAATAGCGGCCTGGCTAGTGGTGGGCGTGGCGGGTCGCAAGCTTTGGCAGCGCTGCTTCAGCGTTGCCGACGGGCACGTCATGCGTATCTTCGAGGTTGGCAGCCTGGTCTTGCCGAGCGGTTTATCCGCTCGGCAGCCAGGCTCCCAGCCTCGAGTTGTATCTGGACGGTCAATGGGGCCGATTCCCCGTTCTGCCCAAGAATTCGCAAGAAACCAGTTCCCCCAGAGCCATTGAAAAGGTAGGAAACCGTGAACCCGGTAATCAAGAAATTCCAGTTCGGTCAATCGACCGTTACCCTCGAAACGGGCCGCATTGCCCGTCAGGCCACCGGCGCAGTCCTGGTCACCGTCGATAACGATGTCACCGTGCTGGTGACCGTGGTCGGTGCCAAGCACGCAGACCCAAGCAAAGGCTTCTTCCCGCTGTCCGTGCACTACCAGGAAAAAACCTACGCCGCTGGCAAGATCCCTGGTGGTTTCTTCAAGCGTGAAGGCCGTCCTTCCGAGAAAGAGACGCTGACCTCGCGCCTGATCGACCGTCCGATCCGTCCGCTGTTCCCGGAAGGCTTCATGAACGAAGTGCAGGTTGTCTGCACCGTCGTGTCGACCAGCAAGAAAACCGATCCGGACATCGCTGCGATGATCGGTACTTCGGCTGCCCTGGCGATCTCCGGCATCCCGTTCGAAGGCCCGATCGGCGCCGCCCGTGTTGCCTTCCATGAAAGCACCGGCTACCTGCTGAACCCAACCTACGAGCAACTGGCTGCCTCGAGCCTGGACATGGTCGTAGCCGGTACCGACAGCGCTGTGCTGATGGTTGAATCGGAAGCCAAAGAGCTGACCGAAGACCAGATGCTGGGCGCCGTACTGTTCGCCCACGACGAATTCCAGTCGGTCATCCAGGCTGTCAAAGAGCTGGCTGCCGAAGCTGGCAAGCCGACCTGGGACTGGAAACCAGCCGTTGCCAACACCGAGCTGTTCAACGCCATCCGCGCTGAATTCGGCGAAGGCATCTCGCAGGGCTACACCATCACCGTCAAGGCCGACCGCTACGCGCGTCTGGGCGAGCTGCGTGATCAGGCGATCGCCAAGTTCTCCGGTGAAGAAGGCCAGCCTTCGGCTTCCGTGGTCAAAGAAATCTTCGGCGAAATCGAATACCGCACCGTTCGCGAAAACATCGTCAACGGCAAGCCACGTATCGACGGTCGCGACACCAAGACTGTACGCCCGCTGAACATCGAAGTCGGCGTTCTGCCCAAGACCCACGGTTCGGCGCTGTTCACCCGTGGCGAAACCCAGGCCCTGGTCGTTGCGACCCTGGGTACTGCGCGTGATGCACAACTGCTCGACACCCTCGAAGGCGAGAAGAAAGACCCGTTCATGCTGCACTACAACTTCCCACCGTTCTCGGTAGGTGAGTGTGGTCGTATGGGTGGTGCTGGCCGTCGCGAAATCGGTCACGGCCGTCTGGCCCGTCGTTCGGTTCAGGCCATGCTGCCTGCTGCTGACGTGTTCCCGTACACCATCCGTGTGGTATCGGAAATCACCGAGTCGAACGGTTCGAGCTCGATGGCGTCGGTTTGCGGTGCTTCCCTGGCCCTGATGGACGCTGGTGTGCCGATGAAGGCGCCAGTTGCCGGTATCGCCATGGGCCTGGTCAAGGAAGGCGACAAGTTCGCCATCCTCACCGACATCCTCGGTGACGAAGACCACCTCGGCGACATGGACTTCAAGGTAGCCGGTACCGCCAAAGGTGTTACCGCACTGCAGATGGACATCAAGATCAACGGCATCACCGAAGAGATCATGGAAATCGCCCTGGGCCAGGCCCTGGAAGCGCGCTTGAACATCCTCGGCCAGATGAACCAGATCATTGGTACTTCGCGTACCGAGCTGTCGGCCAACGCGCCGACCATGATCGCGATGAAGATCGACACCGACAAGATCCGTGACGTTATCGGTAAAGGCGGCGCGACCATCCGTGGTATCTGTGAAGAGACCAAGGCTTCGATCGACATCGAAGACGACGGCTCGATCAAGATCTTCGGCGAAACCAAAGAAGCCGCCGAAGCAGCTCGCCAGCGCGTCCTGGGCATCACTGCCGAGGCCGAAATCGGCAAGATCTACGTCGGCAAGGTTGAGCGCATCGTCGACTTCGGCGCATTCGTCAACATCCTGCCTGGCAAAGACGGCCTGGTGCACATCTCGATGCTCAGCAATGAGCGCGTGGAGAAAGTCACCGACGTGCTGAAAGAAGGCGAAGAGGTTGAAGTACTGGTACTGGACGTGGACAACCGCGGCCGTATCAAGCTGTCGATCAAAGACGTTGCGGCAGCCAAGGCTTCCGGCGTTTAAGACAGCTGTAGTGGTATGAGGTAGACCCTTCGGGGTTGCGCTGATGTCCAGCGCATAGGGGCCGCTGTGCGGCCCATCGCGACACGAGGCCAGGTGCCCCTGGTTCGCGATGGGTCTCACAGCGGCCCTTTTTATTTGCCCGTGTAGGAGCGGCCTTGTGTCGCGAAAGGGTCGCGCAGCGGCCCCTGCTGTTGCAGCTTCGCAGCCGACATCTGCGGGCCAGCCTTGCTGGCGTTTCGCGACACAAGGCCGCTCCTACATCGTCCGTGCCCATCTTTGGTCAGCAAAAACCTTTGGGGTACTTGCATCTTGCATGCAGAGTTTTGCTCCGGCTTGCAAAATGCACGAAAAAGCAAATTCTGATAAATACCTAACCTATTGATTTATATGGTTTTTACCGGCTTTAAAAAGTTGGCACAGCCCCTGCAATAGTCTATTCATCTGACGCCAACTGACTCGGCGCAGACCTTTCGACAACAGGAGTGACCCGTATGAAGAAGTTCGCCATTGCTGCCGCTACTGCTACCGCTCTGACTCTGACCATGGCTAATGCTGCGTTCGCTCAGCAAGCTGTCCAGGCTCCAGTTATGCTGGCGTCCAACACTGTCGACAGCGCCAAGCAAGAAGGCTCCGATGCCTGGATCACTACCAAGCTCAAAGCTGATCTGCTGACCGAGAATGGCGTGCCTGGCACCGACATCAAGGTCGAGACCAACCACGGCGTAGTTTCGCTGTCCTCCGATACAGCCATTACTGCAGCGCAAAAAGAAGCTGCAGTGAAGATGGCCAAGGCAATCAAAGGCGTTAAAGACGTCTCGGCTGCCGGCCTGAAGGTCCAATAAGGATTGCTGCGTAGGCCAGATGGATCTGGCCACCGCATAACGAAAAAAGCCCCGGCATCTGCCGGGGCTTTTTCGTTGTAGCTCAATGCTGCCGGTTATTCAGCATCCAAATGCATAGGTGTGATCACACGCCCATCTGACTCGGCCTGGCCCAGCGTAGTGTCTATGAAATACACCCGGTCATCCGCCAGCTTGCCTTTATCGACCAGGTAATCCTTGATGTTGCCGGCCCGTGCCTGGCCCAACTGGCGCAGCAGCGCAGCGCTCTCGGCCCAGGACTTGATCACTGCCTCACGCAGCTTGGCAGTGCGCTCGTCACGTCCCAGCTGCTGCCATTCAGCAGGCGGCTGTTGTTTCAGGCGGGTGCGGTAGATACCTTCGAGCATCGCTGGCTTGTCGCCAGCATCCACCACCAGCATCGACGCATTGGCCGGCACCTTGTCGCCGCGGCGCTGCAGGACCTTGTACCAGATCGACTGATACTCACGCTCCAGGCGCTGCTCGGCGATCAACGGGCCATCACTGGTCTGGGCGCTGGTGCCTTCGATCTCCAGGCGCAGCTCAGGGCGCTCATTGAGCGCGGTCGCCAGTTTGTCCAGGGCGGCCTGGGCATCGCCACTGAGGTCGCTGGAGCCGGCGCTGAACGCGACCGTACCCAGGTCCTGCGAGCTGCCGCCGGAGACCAGTCCGCCAATGAACTTGAAAGGCGCCTGGGCGGCACGCAGGACTAGGTTGCGCAGGGTTTGCCAAACGATCGGCATTACACTGAACTGCGGATTGTTGAGGTCGCCGGTCACCGGCAACTCGATCGAGATGGTGCCGTCGGTGTCCTTGAGCAGCGCCACCGCCAGGCGGATCGGCAGGTCGACGGCGTCGGGGCTGTCTACCTTCTCACCCAGTTGCAGTTGCTCGATCACCAGTTTGTTTTCTGCTTTGAGCTGGCCATTGGTGATCAGGTAGTGCAGGTCCAGGTTGAGTCGGCCCTTGCGAATGCGAAAGCCGGCGAACTTGCCGGAGTAGGGGGTCAGTGTAGTCAGCTCGACGCGTTTGAAGCTGGTGGCGATGTCCAGGCTGGCCATCGGGTTGAACGGGTTGAGCGCGCCCTTGATGGTGACCGGTGCATAGCGATCGACCTTGCCCTTGATATCGACCTTGGCCGGCGCTGGCTGGCGGTTGTCGATGGTGCCGACCTGGCCATTGAGCTGCTGCACGGCGGTGGCGAAGTTGGGCGTCAGGGTCAGGTCGGCAAAGTTGGCCGAGCCGTCGTTGATGTCGATCTTGCCGATACGAATCCCCAGCGGCTTGCTGTTACTGGCTGCCACCGGTTTTTCTGCGGTGCTTTTGCTAGTGCCGGCTGGCTGCGGAATCAGCAGGTCATCAACGTTGGTGGTGCGGTCTTCGTTGATGATGAAACGCGCATAGGGCTGCAGCAGCTTGACCTGGTCGATGGTCAGCGCATCGCCGTGCACGTATGACAACCCATTGAGGTCGAGCTGCTGCCATTTGACGAAGTCGCGGTCCTTGATGGTGTCGAGGGTATGCAACTGGTTGACGGTGGCGGTACCGGTGACGGTAAAAGCCAGCGGCGCCGTATTTTGCAGATCGACCTTGAGGTCGCTGGCGAGCATGCCGCTGCGCAGTTCAAGCTGAATGAACGGGCTGATGTAGGCTTGGGCGACGCGCAGATCGATGTCGCGGGTGCTGACGTCGAGCTTGGCGGTGACCGGCGCCAGGTTGACCTGGCCGGACGCTTGCAGTTTGCCTTGCTTGCCGACGGCGGTATCCAGCTTGACGGTAAACGGCGACTTGTTGAGGCTGTCATAGCCTTGCATGTCGAGATTGAGCGGGCCGACATCCAGGGTTACCGGTTCTTTCTGGCTGCGGTCTGCCAGGTGAATCATGTAATCGCGTGCTTGAACGTCCTTGAGCAGTACTTGCCACGGCTTGCTCGGCGCGGCGGCGGCTTTTTCCTGCGCTGTCGGCTCTGCCGCGGCAGGTTCGACTTTCTCCTTGGGGGTAGCTTTGGCTGGCTGGCTGGCGTACAGCTTCTGCCAGTCGAGCTGGCCGTCTTGTTCCAGGGCGGCCCAGGTCTCCAGCTTGCTGCTGCGGATCTTGCCTACGGTGACCAGCTGCTTGGCCAGATCGATCGAGGTCTCGCTGACTTCGAGGCTGGCCAGCCGCGCCAGTTGCCTGCCATCAGGTGCCTTGATGGCGAACGGCGCGACGCGCACCTGGGTATTGTCGAGCAGCAGCTCGGTCTGTTTCGACAGGTTGAGCGTGTAGTGGGTGTCGAGGCTGATCACGCCTTCTTCCAGCACCAGCGGCACCGCGTCACGCACATAAGGCCAGAATGCCTTCATGTTGCCGTCGGTGATTTTCAGGGTGCCTTGCGAGCTGACCGGCGCCAGGCCGAGGGTACCTTTCCAGTCGATCCGCCCGCCCGCTGGGCCGATGGCGACCAGGGTCATATCGGCGCTGTCGTCGGGCAGTGTGCTGAGGTTCTTCAGCTCGAAATTCATCGAGTCGTAGAGAAATTCGATCGGCTCGCTTGGGCGCAGGTCCTGGAAGTGCAGATAGCCTTCAGTGAGTTTGATGCTGCCAATGCGCAGCGGGAACGGGTCGCTGGCTGGCTCGTCTGGCTTGGCTTCGCTGGGCGGCAGCTTGAACAGCTGGGTCAGGTTGAGGCTGCCGTTTTTGCCGAAGAGGATTTCGTTGCGCGGTTTGTCCAGCTCCACTGCATCCAGGTGCAGGGCGCCGCTCCACAGACTGTCCAGCGACAAGTTGGCATACAAGCGCTCAAAACCCAGCTGTTCTTTGCCCGGCTCGCCAACCTGCAAACCCCACAAGGTCAGCTCGAGGCTGAACGGGTTGAATTCGATGCGCTGCAGCTGCGCCGGCACGGTCGCATACTGGGCCAGCTGTTGATTGGTAATGCGCAGGCCAATGCCTGGAAGGATGAAGAAGCCGAGCAGGCTGTACAAGGCCACGAGGGCCAGCATGGCGCCGAGGGCGCGAGTCAATCCTTTGGGCATGTGCAGCATCGTCTGTCCGAGCGGGAGTGCTTGGAGTATGGCACGTTAAATCGGTTCCGCAGAATCAGCCGAATGACCTTATTCGATGCCCATCCGCCGCCGCGCGCGGTGCGCCGAGCTGTCGCGCATGGCCCAGCGCAGGACCGGCGCGGTGCGCTCGATACCTGCCCGGATCAAGCGCCGGCTCAGCGGGCCTTGCTGCAGCTCGAGCATGTCTCGGCCCCAGACTGGTAACAGATCGATGCCGGCACGCAGCATCAATTTGCCCACGGGGGCTGCCAAGCGGCTTGGCGCCGGTGCCTTGAGCAGGATATCGATGACCTCCAGGCTGCGCGCATCGCAGCGCAATTGCGGGCGCATGCGTTGCAGGTAGGCCTCGATCTGCGCACAGGAGCGCGGCACGTCGCACGCGCCGAGGCGCTCGGCGATCAGGGCGATTTCGTTGTAGTACGCGTCCTGGTCTGCCTGGGAAAGATGCGGGTTGCGGTAACGCAGGTGGGCGGCCATGAAGCTGCTGACTTCGGCAACGTGCACCCAGGTCAGCAGGTCTGGGTCACTGGCGGCATAAGGCCGGCCATCGGCGGCGGTGCCGACGACCTTGAGGTGGATGGTGCGTACCTTGTCGATCAACCAGTTGGCGTCACGGGTCGAGCCAAAGGTGGTGCCGGAAATGAACTGGCTGGTGCGGCGCAGGCGTCCGAGCAGGTCTTCGCGAAAGTTGGAGTGATCCCACACCCCGGCCAGGGCCAGCGGGTGCAAAAGTTGCAGCATCAAGGCACTGATACCGCCGACCAGCATGCTCGGAAAATCGCCGTGAACCTGCCAGCTGACGCTGTCGGGGCCAAACAGCCCGGGGTCACCCTTGGGTGACTCCAGATCAAGCTGGCCGAGGGCCAGGCCAGTCAGGCTCATGACCTGGGTTTCGATACGACGGCGTAAGGCTTCCATGGCGACCTGCAATGCGCGGCAGCCCGCCATGGGCCACCTCCAGCTATTGGTTGAGGCGAGTATCGATCAAACCCTGCACGACGCTGGCATCGGCCAAGGTCGAGGTATCACCCAGCGAGTCCAGCTCGTTGCAGGCGATCTTGCGCAGTATACGCCGCATGATCTTGCCCGAGCGGGTCTTGGGCAGGGCCGGTGCCCACTGGATCATCTCCGGTTTGGCGAAGCTGCCGATCTCCTTGCTGACCAACGCGAGCAGTTCAGCCTTGAGCGCGTCGTCCGCAGTCACGCCGTTCATTGGCGTGACGAAGGCGTAGATCCCCTGGCCCTTGAGGTCGTGCGGATAACCGACCACGGCAGCCTCGGCGATACCGTCGTGCAACACCAGCGCGCTTTCGACTTCGGCCGTACCGATCCGGTGGCCGGAGACGTTGATCACGTCATCGACTCGACCAGTGATCCAATAGTCACCATCGGCGTCGCGGCGAGCGCCGTCGCCAGTGAAGTAGTAGCCCGGGAAGGGCTTGAAGTAGGTATCGACCATACGTTGCTGGTCGCCGTAGACGCTGCGGATCTGCGCCGGCCAGCTGGCTTTGATTGCCAGCAGGCCCGAACCTGGCCCCTCGATCACTGCGCCTTTGTCATCGAGCAGTACCGGTTGCACGCCAAACATCGGCTGGGTGGCGCAACCCGGTTTGATCTGTTGATTGCCCGGCAGCGGGCTGAGCATGATGCCGCCGGTTTCGGTCTGCCACCAGGTATCGACGATCGGGCAGCGTTCTTTGCCGACCTGATGGAAGTACCACTCCCAGGCTTCCGGGTTGATTGGCTCGCCGACACTGCCGAGCAGGCGCAGGCTGTCGCGCTTGGTGGTCTGCAAGGGGCCCGCGCCTTCGCGCATCAGTGCGCGCAGGGCGGTAGGGGCGGTGTAGAAGATATTCACCTGATGCTTGTCGATGACCTGCCAGAAGCGCGAGCTGTCGGGGTAGTTGGGCACCCCTTCGAACATCAGCGAGATCGCCCCATTGGCCAGCGGGCCATACACGATATAACTGTGGCCAGTGACCCAGCCGACATCGGCGGTGCACCAGAACACCTCGCCGTCGCGGTAATCGAACGCCACCTTGAAGGTCATCGCGGCCTGCAGCAGGTAGCCGCCGGTGGTGTGCAGCACGCCTTTGGGTTTGCCGGTGCTGCCGGAGGTATACAGGATGAACAGCGGGTCTTCTGCGTCCATCGGCTCGGGCGGGCAGTCGTCACCGGCAAGCTCGGTGGCGGTGTGGTACCAGAGGTCGCGTTGGTTGTCCCAGGCCACTTCACCACCGGTGCGGCGCACCACGAAAACGCTGCTGACCGCCGGGCAGCTGGCCAGGGCCTTGTCGACGTTCTGCTTGAGCGGTACACGTTTGCCGCCACGCACGCCTTCATCGGCGGTAATCACTGTGCGGCAGTCGGCATCCAGGATGCGGTCGCGCAGGGCGTCGGGCGAGAAGCCACCGAACACCACCGAGTGGATCGCGCCGATGCGGCTGCAGGCCAGCATGGCGTAAGCCGCCTCAGGGATCATCGGCATGTAGATGCAGACCCGATCGCCCTTGCTCACTCCGCGGGCTTTAAGCGCATTGGCCAGGCGGCAGACCTGGCGATGCAGCTCGCGGTAGCTGATAGCCTGCGAATCCTTGGGGTCGTCGCCTTCCCAGAGCAGGGCGGTCTGTTCGCCCCGTTTGGCCAGGTGGCGGTCGATGCAGTTGTAACTGACGTTGAGCTTGCCGCCGGCGAACCATTTGGCTTCGCCGCTGGCAAGGTCGGCCTGTTGCACGCTGCTCCAGGGCTTGATCCAGTCCAGCCGCTTGGCTTGCTCGGCCCAGAAGCTGTCCGGGTCATCGATCGACTGTCGATAGAGGCGTTGATAGTCGTCGGCGCTGAGTGCAGTGGCCTGGCTGACGGCGAGGGCGGTGGGGTACTTGCTGAGATCGAACATGGCGGGTGGTCCTGCTCTTGTCGTGGCAAGGGACTGCACCTCACCGCGGCGCGCAAGGCAGGATGAAGTGCAACGGCTATTCGATGGACAGTGTAGTCGGCGAGGGTGTTCCTCCAGGGTTGCCGGCGCAATGCAAAGCGCGGGGCCAGCTTGCCCCTGCCGTACCGCTCAATCGAACGCTACGGCAGCAGGCAAACTGGCCCCGCGCCGGGGCTTGCAGCAGGGCTTGATCAGCCGCGATGACGACCGCGGAAGTAGTTGATCAGGCCTTGGGTGGAGCCGTCTTCGGCAGCTTCTTCCTGCGCGCCGACCAGGCGTTGGTAAACGCCTTTGCCGAGCTCTTTACCCAGCTCGACGCCCCATTGGTCAAAGGCATTGATACCCCAGATCACGCTCTGTACGAACACCTTGTGCTCATACATCGCCACCAGCGCGCCGAGGCGACGCGGGCTGATCCGCTCGACTACCAGAGTGTTGCTCGGGCGGTTGCCAGGGATGACCTTGTGCGGGGCCAGCTTGGCCACGTCGGCTTCGTTCAGGCCCTTGCCACGCAGCTCGGCCTCGGCTTCTTCGCGAGTCTTGCCGAGCATCAGCGCCTGGCTCTGCGACAGGCAGTTGGCGTACAGCCACTGGTGATGGTCGGCCACCGGGTTGAAGCTCACCACCGGTACGATGAAGTCGGCCGGGATCAGTTGGGTGCCCTGGTGGAGCAACTGGTGATAGGCGTGCTGGCCGTTACAGCCAACGCCACCCCAGATCACCGGGCCGGTCGAGGTTGGCGCCGGGCTGCCATCCTGCAGCACACTCTTGCCGTTGGACTCCATGTCCAGCTGCTGCAGGTGCTTGGTGATGTTGCGCAGGTAATGGTCGTACGGCAGGATCGCGTGGCTGCGCGCATCCCAGAAGTTGCCGTACCAGACGCCCAGCAGGGCCAGCAGCACCGGCATGTTCTGCTCGAACGGCGCGGTCTGGAAGTGCTGGTCCATGGTGTAGGCGCCCGACAGCAGCTCCTTGAAGTTGGCTGTGCCGATGGCCAGTGCAATCGGCAAGCCGATCGCTGACCACAGCGAGTAACGCCCGCCAACCCAGTCCCACATCGGGAAGATGTTTTCTTCGCGGATACCGAACGCGACGGCTGCGGCCTTGTTGCTCGAGACCGCGATGAAGTGACGGTACAGCTCGGCTTCGGAGCCGCCCTGGGCCAGGTACCAGGTGCGGGCGGCCATGGCGTTCTTCAGGGTTTCGAGGGTGTTGAACGACTTCGACGACACGATGAACAGGGTCGTCTCGGCCGCCAGCTTGGCCGACAGCTCGTGGAATTCGCTGCCGTCGATATTGGCCAGGTAATGGCAGCGCACGCCGCGCTGGGCATACGGCAGCAAGGCTTCGGAAACCAGCTCAGGGCCGAGGAACGAGCCACCGATGCCGATGTTGACCACGTCGGTGATCGGCTTTTCGCTGTAGCCGCGCCACAGCCCGTCATGAATGCGGCCGACCAGCTCGGTAATCTGGTTGAGTACCTTGTGCACTTCGGGCATCACGTTGACGCCGTTGACGCTGAGCTTGTCGCCCACCGGCCGGCGCAGGGCGGTATGCAGTACCGGGCGGCCTTCGGAGGCGTTGATGATCTCGCCGCTGAACATCGACTTGATGGCTGCTGCCAGGTCGACGTCGGTGGCCAGGTTGACCAGCAGCTTGCGGGTCTCCTCGTTGATCAGGTTTTTCGAGTAATCGAGAAACAGCCCGCAGCTGCTCAGGGAGAACTGATCGAAGCGTTGCGGGTTGGCCGCGAAGGCGTCGCGCATGCTGAAATCCTGCATGGCGTCGCGGTGTTGTTGCAGCGCCTGCCAGGCCGGCAGCGTCGTCACATCATGGGGGGTACGGTAATACGCCATTGCGAAAGGTTTCCTTGATGCATGATCTGGCCTTGGACAACTGGCAGTCGCTGGCAGTTGCAGGCAGTTGATCATTATAGGCATGGCTGGCGCGGGGGGAATGGGGTCAGGCGGGGAGAATTTGGGGCCGCGCGGCGGCCCCGGGTTGCAATCAGGCGGTGGGCTCGTCCAGATGCAGGTAGAAGTTGTCGATCAGGCGTGTGGTACCCAGGTACGCTGCGGCAATTACCACCACGTCGCGGTCATCGGCCATGGCCGGGCGCAGGGTCAGGGCGTGGCGCACTTCCAGGTAGTCCGGGCGAAAGCCTGCCGCCAGCAGTTGCGCCTGACCGGCCACGATCAGCTCGGCAAAGTCGCGCTGGCCATGGCGGATGGCGTCGGCCATGACGCTCAGCTCGCGGTACAGCGCTGGCGCCGCAGCGCGTTGCTCGGGCGTCAGGTAGCCGTTGCGCGAAGACAGCGCCAGGCCATCGTCGGCCCGTACGGTAGGCTCGCCGATGATCTGGATCGGCATGTTCAGGTCGCGCACCATGGCGCGGATCACCGCCAGCTGCTGGTAGTCCTTTTCGCCGAACACGGCCAGGTCGGGCTGGACCATGTTGAACAGCTTGCTGACGACAGTGGCCACGCCTTCGAAATGCCCAGGGCGGCTGGCGCCGCACAGGCCTTCGGACAGTTGCGGGACGCTGACCCGGGTCTGCACCGTGGTGCCGTCTGGGTACATTTCATCCACGGTTGGCGCGAACAGCAAATGGCAGCCGGCCTCGAGCAGGCGCTCCTGGTCAGCGGCGAGGGTGCGCGGGTAGCTGTCGAGGTCTTCGCCGGCGCCGAATTGCAGCGGGTTGACGAAGATGCTCGCCACGACGAAGTCGGCGCGTTGGGCGGCTTTGGTCACCAGGGCGACGTGGCCGCTGTGCAGGTTGCCCATGGTCGGGACAAAGGCGATGCGCTTGCCTTCGCTGCGGGCGCGGGCCACGGCGGCGCGCAGTTCACGGACGCTCTTGACGGTATTCATGCGCTGAACCCGTGTTCGGCAGCCGGGAAGCTGACGTCTTTGACTGCCGCCACGTATGCGCTCAGGGCACCGTGGATGTCGGCCTGGCCGAGCATGAAGTTCTTGACGAACTTGGGCATGCGCCCGGTCAGCGACAGGCCGAGCATGTCGTGCAGCACCAGCACCTGGCCGTCGGTGGCGTTGCCGGCACCGATGCCGATCACCGGAATGGCCACGGCCTGGGTGATCTCCGCAGCGAGTTCGCTGGGCACGCATTCGAGCAGGAGCATGGCCGCACCGGCTTGCTCCAGGGCAATCGCGTCTGCACGCATCTGCCGCGCCTGGGCTTCCTGACGACCCTGCACCTTGTAACCGCCGAGCACATTGACCGTCTGCGGGGTCAGGCCCATGTGTGCGCACACCGGCACGCCGCGTTCGGCCAGCAGGCGAATGGTCTCGCTCAGCCAGGCCGCGCCTTCGAGCTTGATCATGTGCGCGCCGGCCTGCATCAGGCTTGCGCAGTTGGCGAAGGCCTGCTCAGGCGTGGCGTGGGCCATGAACGGCAGGTCGGCGAGGATCAGCGCGCCATCGTTGCCGCGTTTGACGCAGGCCGTGTGGTAGGCCATTTCTGCAGTGGTCACCGGCAGCGTGCTGTCATGCCCTTGCAGGACCATTCCCAGCGAGTCACCCACCAGCAACACGTCGACCCCGGCCTGGCTGGCAGCCTTGGCGAAGGTGGCGTCATAGCAGGTCAGCATGGCGATTTTCTCACCCTTGGCCTTGAGGCCATGCAGGGTGGTCAGGGTTACTTCAGGCATGTAGAAAGTCCTCGTTCAGGCGCTGTGCAATCGACCTGCGTACAACCTTGCGCAGGTGTCATGCGGAGCGGCACATCATCGTTCGTGATGTTCAGACCCGCCCGGGCCCAAATAGGTTAAGTGTGGCGCGTCGAGGCCACGGGATGCCTATAGTCGTGAGCGAGGGGAGGGAAGTCAATCACCCTGTTACCGCATTGTTACGGCAAGGGTGTTACTGGCGTTACCGCCGTCAAGATCGCCCGAATTACAGGCGTTCGAGGCCGCTGAACGGGCAGGCGGCGAGCAATTGCGCAAGGCTGCGGCCATCGGCGAGAACGAAGTCGGCAGGCACCAGCTCAGCCAGCGGGTAGAGCACGAATGGGCGCGCGTGCATGTGGTAGTGCGGGACTTTCAGTCGTGGGCAGTCGAGCACCTGTTGGCCAAACAGTAGCACATCCAGGTCGAGGGTGCGTGGGCCCCAACGTTCCTGGCGTACGCGGCCTTGATCGTTCTCGATTGCCTGCAGGGCATCGAGCAGCTGCAGCGGCTCGAGCGTGGTGTCGAGCGCGGCTACGGCATTGGTGTAGCGCGGCTGGCCGGGCAGCAGCGAGTCACTGGCATAGAAGCCGGAAACCGCTGCCAGGCGCGTGCCCTCGGCCTTGTCCAAGGCATCGAGGGCGCTGCGCAGTTGCTCGGCAGGCTCGGCCAGGTTGCTGCCCAGGCCGATATAGACGCGCACGCTCATGCTCAGTCGAACGTTTCGTCAGCGCTGCGCTTGCGCTTGGTGCCGCTGCGCTTACGTTTGCGTGGCGCGGCGCCGCTGCCGTCATCACGGCTGCCCAGCTCGGCAATCATGGCGCGGCGTTCGCTGTCGTTGGCGTCCTGGTAGTCGGTCCACCATTGGCCCAGCTCGTCGGTTTCCTCGCCAGCGCTCTCGCGCAGCAGCAGGAAGTCGTAGCCAGCGCGGAAACGCGGGTTGTCCAGGAGCATGTCGGCACGTTTGCCGCTGCGCCGTGGCAGGCGCTCCTGCATGTCCCAGATCTCGCGGATCGGCAGGGTGAAGCGCTTGGGGATTGCAATGCGCTGGCACTGCTCGGCGATCAGGTCGTGGGCGGCCTGGTTCATTGCCGGGATCGGCGGTACGCCCTGGCTCTGCAGGTACAGTGCGCGACCCGGCAGGGCCGGCCAGAGCATGGCCGCGAAGAGGAACGCCGGTGTTACCGGTTTGCCCTGCTTGACGCGCAGGTCGGTGTTCACCAATGCGTTGCTGATCAGGGTGTGGGTGTAGCTCGGGCGCTCTTCCAGGGCGTGGCTGCTGCCTGGGAACAACGGTTCAAATAAATGCAGGTCGACCAGCATTTCGAAGGCGATGGCGCCGTGGCCGGAGAGGAACAGCTTGAGACATTCCTCGAACAGCCGTGCTGGCGGGATATCGCGCAGCATCGGGGCCAGCTCGCGGATCGGCTGCACCGTGTGCTTTTCGATGCCGAAGTTGAGCTTGGCCGCAAAGCGCACCGCGCGCAGCATGCGCACCGGGTCTTCCTGGTAACGATGGACCGGGTCGCCAATCAGGCGCAGCAGGCGGTTACGCACATCGGGCATGCCGTTGGCGTAGTCGAGGATGCGCTCGCTGACCGGGTCGTAGTACAGCGCATTGACGGTGAAGTCGCGGCGCTGGGCGTCGTCTTCGAGGGTGCCGTAGACGTTGTCGCGCAGAATACGACCGCTGGCATTATGCGACGAACGGTGGCTGTCGCCCTCGTCTTCATCACTGTGGTGGGCACGGAAAGTGGCCACTTCGATGATGTCACGGCCAAAATGCACGTGAACCAGCTTGAAGCGGCGGCCAATGATTCGCGCATTGCGAAACTCGGCACGGACCTGTTCAGGCGTGGCGCTGGTGGCGACATCGAAGTCTTTGGGCGTGATGCCCAGGAGCATGTCACGCACACAGCCGCCAACCAGGTAAGCCTGGTATCCGGCAGCCTGCAGGCGATCGACAATGCCCACCGCATGGCGGCTGAACTGGCTGCGCTGCAGCGAGTGCTGGCTCTTGTTGATCACTTCAGGCGTGGTGCGCCTGTGGTGTTGACCACTAACGGGAGGACGGAACGACTGGAACAACTTCTTCAGCATGGGATGCACTGTTTGAAGGAATGTTCGGCCAAGGGATAGAGAATGGCCGCATGATGGGCGGGGATTCTAGCATTTACTTCGGGGATGGTGTAGGCGGTATGCCACGGGTGCTTGCGCGGGAGGCGGAAACGACAAGGGGAGCCTAAGCTCCCCAAGAAGTCGTTGCGTGCTCTTATTGTTTTTCTGCTGGGCTTCTTGTTTTTGTTGAGTGCCCTGCCCACAAAGCGCGAAACTTGTGGACGACCCCCAAACCGGGGGTAAAGAGCAAACGGATTGCTTTGGCCGCTGAGGTGATGCTGATCTGTCGATCCAACCAGTGTAGGCGCTGCTTTAGTGCAGTTTTTGTTGTTCTCTGCCTGGTCGTGGGGCAAGCCCCAAACACAACTCCTCTCCAAAAGAATCAGTTAGCTGCGCCTCCGCCGTCTTGTTTTTATTGTGCGTGAGCCGTTTCGTCTTGTTCTTATTCTGAGTTGCAATGCTTGTTATTGTTCTTGTACCAGACATGTAGCAGGTGCCGTGCCAACTTTTTAAAACCCAGCAAATACGGGGGTTTGCCGGGTTTTGCTCAGGTCGGGAGCAGGGCAAATGTAGAAATTTCGTTACCGTACGCCTCGGTAGCTGTTACGGCAGAAGGGGATGGGTAACAGATTTTTGCAGGCGCGCTGGGGTGTTACCTGCACAAACGCAAACGGGGCAAGCCGTCTGTCACGAGAACCCCGTGGTAGACGGCTTGCCCCGTTATTGGGCGGCGATCAGTTGTCGCTGGTGGCGTTGCTCTTGCGTCGCGGGATGCCCAGGCGCTGGCGCCGCTCCCACAGGCATTTACGGCTGACGCCAAGCTTGCGCGCCAGTTCGGTCTCGGTCATGTGGTCCTGATGCTCGAGCACGAAGTGCTGGAAATAGTCTTCCAGCGACAGGTCCTCGGTCGGCTCGTGGCTGGCGTTACCGGCACTGACGCTGCCCAGCGCAGACATGCCGCCGAGCAGGTCATCGTCGTCCAGGTCACTCAGCTCGATGTCGATGCCCAGCAGTTCAGCGGAAATTTCCGGGCTCTCGCTGAGGATCACCGAGCGCTCCACTGCGTTTTCCAGCTCGCGCACGTTACCCGGCCAGCTGTAATGACGAATCGCCTGTTCGGCCTCGCTGGAGAAGTGCAGGTCATCGCGACCGATGCGTGCGCTCTGGCGGGCGAGGAAGGCACTGGCGATTTCGTTGACGTCGCTGCCACGCTCGCGCAAGGCCGGCAGCTTGAGGGCGATCACGTGCAGGCGGTAATAAAGGTCTTCGCGGAACTGACCGACCTTGGCCAGGTTTTTCAGGTCACGGTGGGTCGCAGCGATCAGGCGCACGTCGACCTTTTGCGATTGCACCGCGCCAACCCGGCGGATCTCGCCTTCCTGCAGTACGCGCAACAGGCGCGCCTGGGCTTCGAGTGGCAGCTCGCCGATTTCATCGAGGAACAGGGTGCCGCCGTCTGCCGCTTCGACCAAACCGGCACGGCCAGCGCTGGCGCCGGTGAACGCGCCTTTTTCGTGGCCGAACAGTTCCGACTCGATCAAGGTTTCGGGGATGGCCGCGCAGTTGACCGAAATCATCGGCGCCTTGGCCCGTCGCGACAGATTGTGCAGGGCGCGTGCGACCAGCTCTTTACCGGTACCCGACTCGCCCTGGATCAACACATTGGAGTCGGTCGGCGCGACTTTGCGGATCTTGCTGTAGAGGTCCTGCATCGGCGCGCAGGTACCAATGATGCCGATCTCGCCGTTGGCAGCATTGTGGCTGCCCTTGTCGGCAACAGCCGGCTTGCCGTTGCTGCGCGGCTCGAGGCTGCTGGTGGCGGCGGCCGGGGCGTTCTGGCGATCACGCAGAATGCGCGCAACTGCCTGCAGCATCTCGTCGTGATCGAACGGCTTGGCGATGTAATCGACCGCGCCCATTTTCATCGAGTCGACCGCCGAGCGCAGGCTGGCATAGCTGGTCATGATCAGCACCGGGGTGCCCTGGCCAAGCTTGATCAGCTCGGTGCCGGGGGCGCCAGGCAGGCGCAGGTCGCTGACGATCAGGTCAAATGTAGCAATGCTGAAGCGTTCCTGGGCTTCCTGCACCGAGCCCGCTTCGCTGACCTGGTACTGGTTGCGTTCAAGCAGACGACGCAAGGCCGAGCGGATGATGGTTTCGTCTTCGACGATCAGAATATGCGGCATTGATTCAATTCTCTCGACGGTCGCGAATTTCAGGGGACGTCGCTACGACATGCCGGGGCAGGGTCACGCGGATCCGGGTGCCACGCTGCCGTTCGATATCGGCGGGGCTGTCGATGGTGATTTGCCCATAATGCTCTTCCACGATGGAATAGACCAGTGCAAGCCCCAGTCCAGTTCCCTCGCCAGGGTCCTTGGTGGTGAAGAACGGTTCGAACAGGCGGTCCATGATGTTTTTCGGAATGCCGCTGCCTTCGTCCTCGACCACCAGGTCGACGGTGTGCTCGCTGACTTCACTGCGCACGCGCACGGCACTGCCGGCGGGCGAGGCGTCGCGGGCATTGGAGAGCAGGTTGATGAGCACCTGGGCGAGGCGCTGCGGGTCACCCACGGCCCAGTGATCGGGGTCGCACAGGTTGAAGAACTGCACCTCGAAATTGCGCCGGTTGAGGGCCAGCAGGCCGATCGCGTCCTGGGCGACTTCGGCCAGGCACACCGGCTCTTCGTTGTTCTGGTGGCTGCCGCCGGCATGGGCGAAGCTCATCAAGGACTGGACGATGCGCGAGACGCGTTTGGTCTGCTCGATGATCTGGCTGGACAGCTCGGTGATCTCGCCATCGTCCTCGCGCTCTTCGCGCAGGTTCTGCGCCAGGCAGGCGATACCGGTGATCGGGTTGCCGATCTCGTGGGCGACCCCGGCGGCGAGGCGGCCAATACTGGCCAGGCGCTCGGAATGCACCAGTTTGTCTTCCAACGCCTGGGTATCGGTGAGGTCCTCGACCAGCAGTACCAGGCCGCTGTTACCCGGTGCCAGCGGCTCGTCGATGGCGGCCTTGTGCAGGTTGAGCCAGCGGGTTTGGCCGTCGAGGCCCAGGCGCTGCTTGTGCAAGTGCTCGTCGGGCAGGTCGATAAAGCCCTGCAGCAGCCCGCGCCAGGGCTCGGCGATGGTCACCAGACGCGAGCCGACCACGTGCTTGGCAGCAATCCCGGTCAGCTCTTCCATGGCCTTGTTCCACATCAGGATCTCTTGATCCTTGGCCAGCGAGCAGACGCCCATCGGCAGCTCCTGCAAGGTCTGGCGGTGGTAACGGCGCAGCGCATCGAGCTCGGCGGCCAGGCCGGTCAGACGCGAGTGGTAGTCTTCCAGGCGGCTTTCGATGAAGTGGATATCTTCGGTTACGTAATTTTCGTTGCCGGATTTGTACGGCAAGAAGGTTTCGACCATGTCCTGGGCGACGCTTGGGCCCATCAGGCCGGACAGGTTGGCCTCGATGCGGTCGCGCAGACGGCGCAGGGCGTAGGGGCGGCGTTCATCGAACGGCAGGTACAAGTCGCGCAGGGCTTGCTCGACTTCTTTTTGCGCGGCCTTGGCGCCCAGCGGCTTGGCCAACTGAGTGGCGAATTCCTGCGGCGAGGCAGCGTGCAGTTCGCGCCGCTGTGGCCGGCGCACGTTGTCGACCGCACAGGCTTCGGCGGCGCTGACTTCTTCACTGCTGGCGTTGGTGAACAGCGAGATCAGCGTGAACAGCAGGACGTTGGCGGCCAGTGACGCAATCGCCGCCATGTGCCAGCTGGTGTCGTCGAGCACATAGATCATGTCCAGCAGCGGGATATAGAAGCCCTGCAGATTGCCCAGCAGCGGCAGCAGCATGGTCACCATCCACACCAGCATGCCCGCCAGCAGACCGGCGATGAAACCACGGCGGTTGGCGGTCGGCCAGTACAGCACCGAAAGCACCCCGGGGAGGAACTGCAAGGTCGCGACAAAGGCTACGATGCCGAGGTTGGCCAGGCTTTGGTGGTTGTTCTGGGTCAGGTAGAAGACGAAGCCGGCGGTAATGATGGCGACGATCAGCGCGCGCCGGGTCCACTTCAGCCAGCGATAGATATTGCCTTCGGCCGGTGGCTGATACAGCGGCAGCACCAGGTGGTTGAGGGCCATGCCCGACAGCGCCAGGGTGGTGACAATGATCAGCCCGCTGGACGCCGACAAACCGCCAACGTAAGCCAGCAGTGCCAGCGCCTCGTTGTTGGCGGCAATGCCCAGGCCGAGGGTGAAGTACTCCGGGTTGGTGCTCGCGCCCAGGCGCAGTCCCGCCCACAGGATCAACGGCACGGCCAGGCTCATCAGCAGCAGGAACAACGGCAGGCCCCAGCTGGCGCTGACCAGCGCGCGCGGGCTGAGGTTTTCGGTAAAGGCCATGTGGTACATGTGCGGCATGACGATCGCCGAGGCGAAGAACACCAGCAGCAACGTGCGCCATGGGCCTTCCTGCAGTGGCGTGTGCAGCGCGGCGAGGGCGGTCTGGTTCTGCAGCAACCACACCTCCAAGCCGTGTGGGCCGCCGAACACGCCATACAGCGCATACAGGCCGACCCCGCCCAGGGCGATCAACTTGATCACCGACTCGAAGGCGATGGCGAACACCAGCCCTTCGTGTTTCTCGCGGGTGGCGATATGGCGCGAGCCGAAGAAGATGGTGAATAGGGTGATCAGCGCGCAAAAGGCGAACGCGACCCGGGCCTTGACCGGCTCGCCGGTGAGGATGTTGATCGAGTCGGCTACCGCCTGGATCTGCAGGGCCAGCAGCGGCAACACGCCAATCAACATGAAGATGGTGGTCAGCGCGCCGGCCCAGGTGCTGCGAAAACGAAACGCGAGCAGGTCGGCCAGGGAAGACAATTGGTAGGTGCGGGTGATCTTCAGGATCGGATAGAGCAGCACCGGCGCCAGCAGAAACGCCCCCGACACGCCCAGGTAACAGGCAAGAAAGCCATAGCCATACTGATAGGCCAGGCCGACCGAGCCATAGAAGGCCCACGCACTGGCATAGACGCCCAGCGACAGGGTGTAGGTCAGCGGGTGGCGGATGACCGAGCGCGGGATCAGCCCGCGCTCGCTGATCCAGGCCACGCCGAACAGCACCATCAGGTACCCGGCGCTGATCAGGATCATCTGGGTCAGGCTAAAGCTCATCGGCATCTCGTTGGCTCTGCAGGATGAAGGTGACGACGATCAGGATCAGCCACAGCAGGTACGGGCGGTACCAGGCGCCGGTGGGCTCGATCCACCAGTCCATGATGGCCGGCGAGAACAGGTAGATCCCGACCACCAGCAGCAGGACCAAGCGATAGATGTACATGCGGGCCTCGATGAGTGGGCGCGGCGAATTTGCACTTATTATTGGCGCAAATCGGCGCCAATGGCCGGGCCGATGCTAGCGGGATTCTACGGCTGTGGGCAAGAAATTGAATTTGCTCGATTTTTACCGCACGCCAAGAGCTGCAGCGAGCCCTTGAGCAGCTATCGCAGGTCAGCCTCGGCCAGGGTCAGCTGGCGTGCAATGGCGTCAGGTCGCCAGCGCTGGCGCGCAACCTCTAGCACCTCAGCCGGGCTGGCTTGCTCAAGCGCAGGCTCGGTCGCCTGCCCCAGTGCACGCAGCGCGCGCAGCAGGAGAGGGGTGGCCTGCTCAGGTGCCAGCGGTGGCGAGCGGTATGACTTGCCCAGCTTGTGCCCGTCGGGCTGAATCAGCAGCGGGATGTGCAGGTAGCGCGGCTGGGAAAAGCCCAGCAGTTCTTGCAGGTACAGCTGACGCGGGGTGTTGTCGAGTAAGTCGGCGCCGCGCACGATATCGGTAACGCCTTGCCAGGCATCGTCCAGCACCACTGCCAGCTGGTAGGCGTACAAACCATCGCGGCGTTGAATGATGAAGTCGCCGATTTCTCGGCCCAGGTGCTGGGCGAACGGCCCTTGCACACGGTCATCGAAGCGATAGTTCAGCTCCGGCACGCGGAAGCGGATCGCCGCGCCCTCGCGGGCGTGGCCGGCGTTGCGGCACGTGCCAGGGTAGATGCCGTTGCTGCCCTCCAGTTGCTTGCGCGAGCAGGTGCAGGCATAGGCCAGCCCCTGCCGGAACAGGTGCTCGACCACGTCGGCATAGGCAGCATGGCGCTGGCTCTGGTACACCACCTGGCCGTCCCAGTGCAGGCCGTAGCCTTCGAGGGTGCGCAGGATTGCATCGCGGGCGCCAGGCATCTCGCGCGGCGGGTCGGTGTCTTCCATGCGCAGCAACCAGCGGCCGCCAACGGCGCGAGCGTCCAGCCACGAGGCCAGTGCGGCCACCAGTGAGCCGAAGTGCAGAAAACCACTGGGGGTAGGGGCGAAGCGCCCGACGTAGGGGGAGGCAGTCATGGTTTTACGTCATCTTCACAATGAAAAACGGGGCGCCTGAGCGCCCCGTTCGATGAAAAGCACGATCAGGCTTTGCCGACCTGCTTTTCTTTCTTCTCTGCCACTTCCTTGCAATCGAAGCACAGGTCAGCGGTAGGGCGAGCTTCCAGACGGCGCAGGCCGATCTCGATGCCACAGGCTTCGCACCAGCCGTATTCCTCGTCGACAATCAATTGCAGGGTCTTGTCGATTTTCTTGATCAGCTTGCGCTCGCGATCACGGGCGCGCAGTTCAAGGGCGAACTCTTCCTCTTGCGAGGCACGGTCCGCTGGGTCGGCGAAGTTGGCCGCCTCTTCTTTCATATGGTCAACGGTCTTGTCGACGCCGATCATCAACTCCTGCTTCCAAGCACTCAGGATCTTGGTGAAGTGCTTGCGCATGGGTTCACCCATGTACTCTTCACCCTTGCTCTCCTGATAGGGCTCAACCCCATAAAGGTTCTGACTGGCTTTTTGCTTTTCTAGGGTGGACATGAATAGACCGCCTCTCACTCATCTGATCCAATGCGCAGGATGCTCCATCTCCGGCGACCGCCGGCCCTGCGACTGCGAGCCGCCGAACTTACCAGATAGATCGGGGGTGCGCTACCCCGGCCGATCTCACTGTTGACAGCGGCCCGCGCTACGCGTTCAGTGGCATGTTGACGCTTGATTCACCAGTCTAGACGCATTTCATAGAAGGCCCCCAATGGCTCAGTCCTACAGTGCGCGCAGCCGCGCCATCGAACCTTTCCATGTCATGGCCCTGTTGGCCCGCGCCAACGAGCTGCAGGCCGCCGGCCATGACGTGATCCATCTGGAAATCGGCGAGCCGGATTTCACCACCGCCGCGCCGATCGTGGCTGCCGGCCAGGCTGCGCTGGCGGCGGGGCATACCCGTTACACCGCCGCGCGCGGGCTGCCCGCACTGCGCGAAGCGATCTCTACCTTTTATGGCAAGCGCTACGGGCTGGACATCGACCCGCAGCGCATCCTGATCACACCAGGCGGCTCGGGCGCGCTGCTGCTGGCCAGCAGCTTGCTGGTCGACCCCGGCAAGCACTGGCTGCTGGCAGACCCTGGCTATCCGTGTAATCGCCATTTCCTGCGCTTGGTCGAGGGCGCGGCGCAGTTGGTGCCGGTCGGGCCAGAGGTCAATTATCAGCTGACTGCCGAGTTGGTCGCGCAGCACTGGAAGCAGGACAGCGTCGGTGCGCTGGTGGCATCGCCGGCCAACCCCACCGGTACTGTGCTCGACCGCGATGAGCTGGCCGGCCTGGCGCAAGCGATACGCGCCCGCGATGGCCATCTGGTGGTGGACGAGATCTATCACGGCCTGACCTACGGTATGGACGCGCCGAGTGTGCTCGAAGTGGCCGATGACGCCTTTGTGCTGAACAGTTTTTCCAAATATTTCGGCATGACCGGCTGGCGCCTGGGCTGGCTGGTGGCGCCGCCGCAGGCGGTGGCCGATCTGGAGAAGCTTGCGCAAAACCTCTACATCAGCGCCCCAAGCATGGCTCAGCACGCCGCGCTGGCCTGTTTCGAGGATGACACCCTGGCCATTCTCGAACAGCGCCGTGGCGAATTTGCCAAGCGCCGCGACTATTTGCTGCCGGCGTTGCGCAACCTTGGCTTCGGTATCGCCGTCGAGCCGCAAGGCGCCTTCTATCTATATGCCGATATCAGCAAGTTTGGTGGCGACGCCTTCGCCTTCTGCCGGCACTTCCTCGAAACCGAGCACCTGGCGTTCACGCCGGGCCTGGACTTTGGCCGCCATCAGGCCGGTCACCATGTGCGCTTCGCCTATACCCAGAGCTTGCCGCGGCTTGAACAGGCGGTTGAGCGGTTGGCCCGCGGCCTGCGCAGTTGGCAAGGCTGATGGCGCAGTTTCCTCAACTGGAACAGGGCCGCCTGCTGCGCCGCTACAAGCGTTTTCTGGCCGATATCGAACTGGCCAACGGCGAGCAACTGACCATTCATTGCCCCAACACCGGCTCGATGCTCAACTGCATGCGCGAAGGCGGCCAGGTCTGGTTCAGCCGCTCCAACGACCCCAAGCGCAAGCTGCCCGGCACCTGGGAAATCAGCGAGACGCCACAGGGCCGGCTGGCCTGCATCAATACCGGGCGGGCCAACGCACTGGTTGAAGAGGCGTTGCATGCCGGGGTGATCAGTGAGCTGGCCGGGTTTACCGCCCTCAAGCGCGAAGTGGCGTATGGCAGTGAGCGCAGTCGGATCGACTTTCGTCTGGAGTTTGCCAGCGGGCCGGCCTATGTCGAGGTCAAGAGTGTCACCCTCGGCTACCCAGACAGCGCTGTGGCGGCGTTTCCCGATGCTGTCACCCAGCGCGGTGCCAAGCATTTGCGCGAGCTAGCGGCACTGGCCCGCCAGGGGATCCGTGCGGTGCAGCTGTATTGCGTCAACCTCAGCGGGATCGAAGCGGTGCGGCCTGCCGATGAAATCGATGCCGCTTATGCTGCGGCGTTGCGCGCAGCCGTGGCCGAAGGCGTCGAAGTGATCGCCTATGGCACCCGCCTGGATGCCCGGCAGATTTGTATCGACCGCCCGCTGCCGGTGTTGCTCACGCGCTGAGCCAGATGCCCTGGCTGTCTTCATGGCAAGCCAGGGCCTGCAGTTGCTCACCCTCGCACGGGCCGGCCACGCACTCGCCATTTTCGATCAGAAACAGCGCCCCATGCTGGGCGCAGTGGATCAGGCTGGCGCTGGTATCCAGAAACGTGTCGTCTGCCCAGTTCAACGGGATGCCCTTGTGCGGGCAGCTATTGCGATAGACAAACACCTGGCCGTGGCGGCGCACGGCAAACAGCGCCTGGCCTGCTACGTTGAATGCACGGCTGTGGCCTTCAGCAAGTTGCTCGGAAGCACATAGAAGCTGCATCGCGGGAAATCGTCCTGCGGTAAAAGGTTGGCACAAGGCAGCGCTTGACGCTCAATGAGAATAATTATCAAATTGTGCGCTGCTGCGTTGGCCGACTATGGTGCGCAGTTCTGCCGTGGGCCACAAGGCGCACGGCCTGTCTTCTGCAAAGGAATCCGCTGATGCGCCGTCCCGCTGCTCTGCTTGCCCTGTGCGCTGCACTTGTTATGTCCACTAAGGCGGCGGCTGCCGAACTGCCGCAGCGCTGGGTCAGTGCTGGCGGTGCCTTGAGTGAGTGGATCAGCGCGCTGGGTGGTGAGCCGCGGCTGGTCGGCGTCGATACTACTAGCCAACACCCGGAAGCACTGACTGCGCTGCCGAGTATCGGCTATCAGCGCCAGTTGTCGGCCGAGGGCATCCTCAGCCTGCGTCCTGACCTGCTGGTCGGCACTGACGAAATGGGCCCGCCGCCGGTGCTGGCGCAGATTCGTCAGGCCGGGGTGCGGGTGGAGGTGTTCTCGAGCAAGGCCGAGCTGGCGGCGCTGGATGCCAACCTCGAAAAACTGGGCAGCCTGCTTGGAGAAGAAGGGCGCGCCGGGCTGCTGGCGGGTCAGTTCCATCATGAGCTGAATGCCGTGCAGACCAAGCTCAAACAGGCTCAGGCCGCGCAGAAAGCGCCCGGCGTACTGCTGTTGGTCGGTCATGCCGGCGCCAAGCCGTTGATCGCCGGCGTGGGTACGGCGGGGGATTGGCTGCTGGGCCAGGCCGGTGGGCGCAACTTGGCCGTGCATCAGGGCTACAAGAACTTCTCGGTCGAGGCGCTGGCAGCACTCGACCCAGACGTCATAGTAATTGCCGACCGCAGCCTGAGCGGTGAGCAGGCGGTGCAAGCGCTGCTCAAGGAAAACCCAGGCCTGGCCAGCTCGCGCGCGGTGCGCGAGAAGCGCCTGGTGTCGCTGGACCCAACCCTGCTGGTGGGCGGTCTCGGCCCGCGACTGCCGGCGACCCTGCAACAGCTGGCTGGTGAGTTTTATCCACAGGCCAAAGCCAGCTTCGCCCCATGAAGCAAAGGGTTCAGCCACGCAACTTGTTCATCGGCCTGAGCCTGCTCTGCCTGCTGGCGGTATGGCTGTCGCTGGCGCTGGGGCCGGTCAGCCTGCCATTACTGGATACCCTGCGCGCCGGCTTGCGCCTGCTCGGCGTGCCGATTGCGGCTGATGGGCTGGAGCAGGCCGAGCTGATTCTGGGGCAGATCCGCCTGCCGCGGACCTTGCTCGGGCTGGCGGTGGGCGCCGTGCTGGCGTTGTCCGGAGTGACCATGCAAGGCCTGTTTCGCAACCCGCTGGCGGACCCGGGGCTGGTCGGGGTGGCGAGCGGCGCTGCGCTCGGCGCTGCTATTGCGATTGTCGGCGGCAGCTGGCTGGGCGGCATTCCGGAGTGGTTTGCGCCGTATCTGCTGTCAGTGTGTGCCTTTGCCGGTGGCCTTGGGGTCACGGCGCTGGTCTATCGGTTGGGTCGGCGTGACGGTCAAACCAACGTTGCCACCATGCTGCTGGCCGGCATCGCGCTGACTGCCCTGGCCGGCTCGGCGGTGGGTTTGTTCACCTACCTGGCCGATGACGCCACCCTGCGCACCTTGACCTTCTGGAACCTGGGCAGCCTCAACGGGGCCAGCTATGCCCGGCTGTGGCCGTTGCTGGCGGTGACCCTCGCCGTGGCGCTGTGGCTGCCGAGGCGGGCGCAGGCACTCAACGCCTTGCTGTTGGGCGAGTCGGAGGCGCGGCATCTGGGCGTCGAGGTCGAGTCGCTGAAGCGCGAGCTGGTGTTCTGCACGGCCCTGGGCGTTGGTGCTGCGGTGGCCGCCGCCGGCCTGATCGGTTTTATCGGGCTGGTGGTGCCGCATCTGGTGCGGCTGCTGGCCGGGCCTGATCACCGGGTGCTACTGCCCGCTTCATTGCTTGCCGGCGGCGCGCTGCTGCTGTTCGCTGACCTGGTCGCACGGCTGGCGCTGGCGCCCGCCGAGTTGCCGATCGGTATCGTCACTGCGTTCATTGGGGCGCCGTTCTTCTTGCTGTTGCTGCTCAAGGGGCGCCACTGATGCTCGAAGCCGAAGGCCTGCATTTGCAGCGTGGCAGCACCGAGGTGCTGCACGATATCAGCCTGAGCCTGAAGCCAGGGCAGGTGCTCGGTGTTTTGGGACCCAATGGCGCCGGCAAGAGCAGCCTGCTCGGCGCGCTGTGCGGTGAACTGATACCCAGCCAGGGCCAGGTGCGCCTGGGAGGGCGGGGCCTGGCCGAGTGGGCCGGGCAGGCGCGGGCGAGGCAATTGGCAGTGCTGCCGCAAGTGTCCAGCCTGGGCTTTGCCTTTCGGGTTGAAGAAGTGGTTGGTCTTGGTCGCTTGCCCCATGCCAGCGGCCAGCAACGTGACCGCGAGATCATCGAAGCTGCGCTGCACGCGGCGGATGCCCAGCATCTGCTTGAGCGCAGTTACCTGGCGTTGTCGGGTGGCGAGCGCCAGCGGGTGCACCTGGCGCGGGTGCTGGCGCAATTGTGGCCGGGCGAGGCGGGCGCGACGCTGCTGCTCGATGAACCCACCTCGATGCTCGACCCGCTGCACCAGCACACCACCTTGCAGGCCGTGCGCAGTTTTGCCGACCGCGGCGCGGCGGTACTGGTGATCCTGCATGACCTGAACCTGGCCGCGCGCTACTGTGACCAGCTGATGCTGCTTGAGCACGGCCGTTGCCACGCCCTGGCCAGCCCGCGCGAGGTACTGACGCCAGAGGCGCTGAAGGCGGTGTTCGGCATCGATGTGCTGGTGCAGGATCATCCTGAACGCGGCCACCCGCTGATCATCATGCGCTAAGGAGCTTGCCCCATGATCTGTCGCCTGCTGTTGCTTGGTTTGCTGCTAGCTCTTGGCGGCTGTCAGGCGCGACAGGCCAGCCTGCCGCCGCTGCCCGCCTGGCAGGCCAGCGAGGGCCGCGCCAGTGCACAGTTGGGGCAGATTCACGAGCTCGCCAGTGGTCGCCTGCTCAGCCCTGAACAACTGCTGGACGAGTTGGCTGAGGCGCCGCGGGTGCTGGTTGGCGAAAAGCACGATAACCCTGATCACCACGCGCTGCAGTTGTGGCTGTTACAGGCGTTGCAGGCGCGCCGGCCGCAGGGCAGCCTGCTGCTGGAAATGCTTCAACCCGAGCAGCAGGCGCGGGTCGATGCGCTGGCTGGCGCCGCGCAACTGCCGGCCGATCTAGCCAAGGCGCTGGCCTGGCAGGACGGCTGGGACTGGGCGCTGTATGGCCCGATCGTGCGCCAGGCGTTGCAGCAGTCGACCCCGCTGCTGGCGGCCAACCTGTCTACCAGTGAACTGCGCCAGGCCTATCGGCAGCCTGCTGCGCTGAGCGGGCAGCGCTCGAATGCGCCTGTAGTCAAAGCCGGACTGCTCAAGCAAGTGCGTGAGGGGCATTGCGGGCTGCTGCCTGAAAGCCAGTTGCCGGCCATGCTCGCGGTGCAGCAGCAACGCGACCGGCGTATCGCCGAGCGGATGCTGGCGGCAGGGCAACCGGCGTTGCTGTTCGCCGGCAGTGCCCACGTGCGCAAAGACCTCGGCGTGCCGCTGCATTTGGCTGATCTGGGGGCTACAGGCGCGAGCAAAGTGCTGATGCTGGCCGAGGTAGGCACTGAAGTGCAGCCGAGCATGGCCGACTTTGTCTGGTTTACGGCGGCGCTGCCTGAGCAGGACTATTGCGCCCAGTTGCGCAGCCAGCACTGATCATTCGCGGCCCGCGGCGACGCTTGAGCCGAATCGCGGGCAAAAAAAGACCCGGCAAAAAGCCGGGTCAATAACCGTGATTAGCCTGATGAGGAGATAATCTGAGAGTCCGAACCAAGGTCTTTCAAATTACCCAACCAGTCTCGCGACCAGCTGTGATAATCATAACGATTCTCATTTCTACGTCAATCCCTTCACTGCAATTTATTTAAGATTTTTCTGCAGCGTGCATTTTGCATCCAGTTGCTGATTCAGAGCTTCCTTGCGTTCGGCCGGCAAATCATTCCAATGCATGTCGAGCAACGCCCCCTCGATTGCATACAGCAGGACCTTGGACGCGCGAAAGCCTCTGCTCTTCACTGCCTGATAAGCGCCGACCGCGCCGAGCCTGCGCAAGTCGGATGCACTGTGGATGCCGACCGCATGCAACCACTGCGCGGAGGTCTTGCCGAGGTTTTTCAGGTGCTGCAACTCATCGTTCATCGAGCCTCCTTGCGATGGCTGAACGGGGGCATATCGAAAATCGTGAGCAGGTCAGACAGGAGTGTAGCGGGGGTTGGCGAATTCGCCCGCAAAGCCCGCCGGGCACGGCGGGCAGGGCAACGCAGGGCAATTGCTGCCCCACGCTTTGAGGATGTTACAGGCCTGGCAGGCGCTGACGGATCTGCTCGATCACGGCGTCCATAGCGGCGCCTTGCTGGGTATCGACGCGGGTGCTGTCGCGCAGCTCCTGCTCGTCCAGTGGATCGCGACTGGCCTGCTGGGCCTTGACCACTTCGAGGGTGGCATCGGACGGGTCAAGCTGCTCGGCCTGACGCTGTGCCAGCCAGCTTTCGATGACAGCATCCGGCGCGTGGCAGTCGAGGATCAGCAAGGGCACGCCAGTCTGGTTGGCGACGCTGGCGGCGGCCTGGCGCTGCTCGCGCTTGAGGTAGGTGGCGTCCAGTACCACCGGGAAGCCGGCGCGCAGGATCACCTCGGCCAACTGATGCAGGCGCTGGTAAGTGGCCGCGCTGGCATCGTCGGCGTAAATGCCGCCTTGCAGCTGGCCGGCTGCCTGGGCCTGCTGTTCACCGAACAGGCGCTTGCGCTCGACATCGGAGCGCACGCGGATCGCCCCCAGGGCTTCGACCAGGCGCATCGACACGTGGCTTTTGCCCACTGCCGAAACGCCATGAGTGATCGCCAGCAAGCGTGAAGGGATGGCGCTATAGCTTTCCGCCAGGTTGGCGTAGTTGCGATAGGTGCGCAGAGTGGTGGCGCGCTGCACGCCATCGGCGTCGGCCGGCATGCTGAACAAGGCGACCTTGGCCCGCACCAGAGCGCGGTAGGCCTTGTAGAAGTTGAGCAGCTCCAGGCCCTGGTAATCGCCGGTCAGCTCCAGGTACTGGCTGACGAAGCGCCGCGCCAGGCACTTCAGGCCGCGGTCTTCGAGGTCCATGGCGAGGAAGCCGGTGTCGGCCCAGACATCGGTCATGCGGAACGGCTCGTTGAACTCGATGCAGTCGAAGATCACTACGTTGCCGTCGATCACGGTGGCGTTGCCCAGGTGAATGTCACCGTGGCACTCGCGGATGAAGCCGTCACGCTTGCGCGCCTCGAACAGGCCGTGCAGGCGGTCGAAGGTGCTGCGGGCCCAGGCTTGCAGGTTGTCCAGTTGTTGCAGGTCGGCTTTGTCGCTGAGGAACGGGCGAATCTGCTCGAAGTTCTGCTCGACCGGGGCCATAACGCTGTCCGGGGTGCCGAACGGCTGCTCGGCGGCGACTTTCGGCGTCTGCTGATGGAATTCGGCAATCTGCCGCGCCATCTGGTCGATGTGGCTGGCGGTCAGTTCACCGTTGGCCTGCAGGGTGCTGAGCAGGTTGCTCTGCGGGAACTGGCGCATGCGCAGGGCGAACTCGATCGGTGCACCTTCGCCGCCCAGTTGCGGCGCCTCGGCGCTGCCGGTGATCGGCAGCACGTCCAGATACAGATCGTCGGTCAGGCGCTGGTTCAGGCGCAGTTCTTCGTTACAAAAGTGTTCACGCTGGTCGAGGCCGGTGAAGTCGAGGAACCCGAAGTTCATCGGCTTCTTGATCTTGTAGGCGTACTCACCGGTGAGCAGGACCCAGGAAATATGCGTCTCGATAAGCTGGAAGCCGCTGACCGGGTGCGGGTAAAGGGCGGGGTTCTGCAGGGCACTGATGAGGGCTTGGCTCACGGGCAATCCTTCCGGGATAAGGGAATTCGAATGCGCCATTATGGTCAATGGTGCCGTCCCTGCATACCGCCGGGCCTGCCTTGACTAAAGTGCGTATAATCCGCCGCCATGACTCGATCCCGAAATTCCCGTACTGCGCAAAAACGCTCGCCTGGTCGCTCGCGCGTCTGGCTGGGCTGGGCCCTCAAACTGAGCCTGGTCGGCCTGGTGCTGCTCGCCGGCTTTGCTATCTACCTTGATGCCATCGTCCAGGAGAAGTTCTCCGGCAAGCGCTGGACCATCCCGGCCAAGGTGTATGCCCGGCCGCTGGAGCTGTTCGTCGGCCAGAAACTGAGCAAGGACGACTTCCTCACCGAGCTCGACGCCCTTGGCTATCGCCGTGAAAGCGCGGCCAATGGCCCGGGCGCGGCGTCGGTCAACGGCAACAACGTCGACCTCAACACCCGCGGCTTCCAGTTCTATGAAGGCCTGGAGCCTGCGCAGTTCGTGCGTGTGCGCTTCTCTGGCGATTATGTGGCGGGCATGACTGGCGCCAATGGCGGCAAGCTCGATGTGGTCCGGCTCGAGCCGCTGATGATCGGCGGCATCTACCCGAAAAACCTCGAAGACCGCATCCTGATCAAGATCGATCAGGTGCCGCCGTACCTGCTCGAAACCCTGGTTGCCACCGAAGACCGCGACTTCTACAGCCACTTTGGCGTGTCGCCCAAGGGCATCGCCCGGGCGATCTGGGTCAACACCTCGTCCGGCGCCATGCGCCAGGGCGGCAGTACCCTGACTCAGCAGCTGGTGAAAAACTTCTACCTGACCAGCGAACGTAGCCTGACCCGCAAGCTCACCGAAGCGATGATGGCCGTATTGCTCGAAATGCATTACGACAAGCGCGAGATTCTCGAGGCCTACCTCAACGAGGTCTTCGTCGGTCAGGATGGCCAACGTGCCGTGCACGGCTTCGGTCTGGCCAGCCAGTTCTTCTTCAGCCAGCCGCTGCAAGAGCTCAAGCTGCACCAGATCGCCTTGCTGGTCGGCATGGTCAAGGGACCGTCCTACTACAACCCGCGGCGCTCGCCTGAGCGTGCGCTGGTGCGCCGTAACCTGGTCCTCGACCTGTTGGCCGAGCAGGGTGTGGCCAGCCAGGAAGTGGTCGACGCGGCGAAGAAAATGCCACTGGGCGTGACCAAGCGCGGCAGCCTCGCCGACAGCTCGTTCCCGGCCTTCCTTGACCTGGTCAAGCGTCAGCTGCGTCAGGACTACCGTGACGAAGACTTGACCGAAGAAGGCCTGCGCATCTTCACCAGCTTCGACCCGATCCTGCAGATGAAGGCCGAGACCGCCATGAACGAGACGTTCAAGCGTCTGGCCGGGCGCAAGGGCTCGGATGCGGTCGAGTCGGCGATGGTCGTGACCAACCCGGAAACCGGCGAAGTCCAGGCCTTGATCGGCAGCCGCCAGGCCGGCTTTGCCGGCTTCAACCGCGCCATCGATGCGGTGCGCCCGATCGGCTCCCTGGTGAAACCGGCGGTGTACCTCAGTGCACTGGAAAAACCGAGCAAGTACACCCTGACCAGCTGGCTGCAGGACGAGCCATTCTCGGTCAAGGGCGCCGATGGCCAGGTCTGGCGGCCGCAGAACTACGACCGCCGTGCGCATGGCACCATCTACCTGTATCAGGGGCTGGCGCACTCGTACAACCTGTCGACCGCCAAGCTGGGCCTGGAAGTCGGCGTGCCGAACGTGCTCAAGACCATCGGCCGGCTCGGCGTCAACGTCGACTGGCCGGCGTTCCCGTCGATGCTGCTCGGCGCTGGTGGGATGTCGCCGATGCAGGTCGCGACCATGTACCAGACCATCGCCAACGGCGGCTTCAATACGCCAATGCGCGGCATTCGCAGTGTGCTCACCGCCGAAGGCGAGCCGCTCAAGCGCTACCCGTTCCAGATCCAGCAGAGCTTCGACCCAGGTGCCATTTATCTGGTCCAGAACGCCATGCAGCGGGTCATGCGTGAAGGTACCGGGCGTTCGGTTTACAGTGTCCTGCCAAGCTCGCTGACCCTGGCCGGCAAGACCGGCACCAGTAACGATTCGCGCGACAGCTGGTTCTCCGGGTTCAGCCAGGATCTGCTGGCAGTGGTCTGGCTCGGCCGCGACGACAACGGCAAGACGCCGTTCACCGGTGCCACCGGTGCGTTGCAGGTCTGGACCAGCTTCATGCGCAAGGCCGACCCGTTGCCACTGGACATGCCGCAGCCGGACAACATCGTCCAGGCCTGGATCGACCCGTACAGCGGGCAGGGCTCGGACAGCAGCTGTCCGGGGGCGGTGCAGATGCCGTATATTCGCGGCAGCGAACCGGCCGCTGGCGCTGCCTGCGGTGGTGAACAGCAACCGGCCGACTCGGTCATGGACTGGGTCAAGGGTTGGATGAATTGAGCACTGCGGGCCTGCTGGGATCACCCACTGGCCCGTAGCCGCATTTAGAGAGGGTGATAAGTGAACAAGTGGTGGCTTCCTGCCTTGACCGCGCTGGCCATGCTCCATGGCTGCGCCAGCGTTCCACGCGGCAACATTCCGGTGGTCGACTCGAGCACCCGGGTATCCAACAGCGAGCGGGTCACCGCCAACCAGCGCACGCCGGTTGCCGCCAATGGCACCAGCCAGGCGCAGTCGCTGCCTGAGGACTCCGGCGTGACCGTGATGATCCCGCAAGGCGCTGGTGCTTCGTCGATCCAGACCTTCCCGGCTGGCAATGCTGCGCCGATCAGCAGCGCGCCGATCGATACCACGCCGATTACAACCAACCCCAACCCGATTGCCGACGAGCCGTTCGACATCGCCTCGATGAACAGCGCTCCGGCGGCGACCAGCGCGCCCACCGGTATACCGCGCAGCGCGCCAGCTGGCGGCCTGTCGGCTGACGAGCAGCTCGATGGCCCGGTGCTGGCGCTGTTGACCACGGCCCAGCAGCAACAGGGCGGTGGCGACCTCAATGGCGCTTCGTCGAGCCTTGAGCGCGCTCAGCGGATTGCCCCGCGCGAGCCGCAGGTGCTGTTCCGCCTGGCCCAGGTGCGTCTGGCCCAGGGTGATTCAGCCCAGGCCGAGCAGCTCGCACGGCGCGCGCTGACCTACGCCAATGGCCGCCCGAGCCTGCAAGCGGAACTGTGGAACACCATCGCCCAGGCCCGTGAAAAGCAGGGTGACAGCGCCGGTGCAGCGCTGGCTCGGCAGAAAGCCCGGGTCAATCTGTAATGGTCGAGCAACGTATCCTCGACATCGCCGACCATTTGCTGCTGATCGAGCACGAATTGCGCGGCCAGGGCTGGTGGAGCGAGCAGGCACCCAGTGCCGAAGCACTGGCCAGCGTTACGCCGTTTGCGGTCGATGCGATGAGCTTCGAGCAGTGGCTGCAGTGGATTTTCCTGCCACGCATGGCGTTCATCCTCGAACACGCCCAGCCGCTGCCGAACGCCTCGGGCATTCTGGTGATGGCTGAAACGGTTTTCGCCGATCGCCCGGAGCAAAGTCGCGAGCTGCGCCGACTATTGGCTGAATTTGACCAATTGATCGGCACATCCGCCTGATTTCTGCTCTTTTTCAGACTAGAGCCGCAGATTGCGGCTCTTTTTTTGATTTTTGTTTGGTTTTCTGCTGCTGTGAACTCTATTCGTGGTGGAACAAATTCATCTCGAGGAAAAATTGGCAATAATTTTTCTTGACATAACCTCGGCGAATCACAAGAATCAGGTTCCGCTTTAGAGGGACTGCCAGAAGCAGACCCGCTAAGCAGATCATGAGGCGCATACCCGCGCCGACTTGTAACACCCCGCAACGCGTTACCTCGCGCTGGGTGGGAAAACCCCGCAACACTCTGGGGCGCTCCCAATACTTGCTCAGTCAGTGCTGACGTTCGCTCGTGCTCTGCTTGGCAGTAAACCTATTAAGACCCGTCCATCAGGGACGGTATTCTGGCGTTTTAGAGGTGAACAACGTGGAGCTTTTATCTGGCGCTGAGATGGTCGTCCGCTTCTTGCGTGACGAAGGCGTTAAGCACATCTACGGGTACCCTGGCGGTGCTCTCCTTCATGTATACGACGCGCTGTTCAAAGAGCCGGAAGTCGAGCACATCCTGGTTCGTCACGAGCAGGCTGCAACCCATATGGCTGACGGCTATGCCCGTGCCACCGGCAAGGCTGGCGTAGTGCTGGTGACTTCCGGCCCGGGTGCAACCAATGCCATCACCGGTATTGCCACCGCGTACATGGACTCGATTCCGATGGTGATCCTGTCGGGCCAGGTGCCGAGCACCATGGTCGGCACCGACGCCTTCCAGGAAACCGACATGATCGGTATTTCCCGGCCGATCGTGAAGCACAGCTTCATGATCAAGCATGCCTCGGAAATCCCCGAAGTCATGAAAAAGGCCTTCTACCTGGCGCAATCCGGTCGTCCTGGCCCGGTCGTGGTCGACATTCCAAAAGATATGACCAACCCGGCCGAGAAGTTCGAGTACGTCTATCCGAAGAAGGTCAAGCTGCGTTCCTACAGCCCGGCCGTACGTGGCCATTCGGGGCAGATCCGCAAGGCAGCCGAGATGATCCTCGCCGCCAAGCGTCCGATCGTCTACTCCGGTGGTGGCGTGATCCTCGGTGGTGGCTCCGAAACCCTGACCGAAATCGCCAAGTCGCTGAACCTGCCAGTCACCAACACCCTGATGGGCCTGGGTGGCTTCCCTGGTACCGACCGCCAGTTCCTCGGCATGCTCGGTATGCATGGCAGCTTCACCGCCAACCAGGCGATGCACCATGCCGACGTGATCCTGGCTGTCGGCGCGCGTTTCGATGACCGTGTGATCAACGGCCCGGCCAAGTTCTGCCCGAATGCCAAGATCATCCACATCGACATCGACCCGGCGTCCATCTCCAAGACGATCAAGGCCGACGTGCCGATCGTAGGTCCAGTCGACAGCGTGCTCAGCGAGATGATGGCGATCTTCAAGGAAATCGGTCAGCAGCCTGAAAAGGCCGCACTGGATGCCTGGTGGAAGCAGATCGACGAATGGCGTGGCGACCGCGGCCTGTTCCCTTATGACAAGGGCGACGGCAGCGTGATCAAACCGCAGACCGTGATCGAAACGTTGTGTGAAGTGACCAATGGCGATGCCTACATCACCTCCGATGTTGGCCAGCACCAGATGTTCGCTTCGCAGTACTACCGCTTCAACAAGCCGAACCGCTGGATCAACTCCGGCGGCCTGGGCACCATGGGCTTCGGCTTCCCGGCTGCGATGGGCGTCAAGCTCAACTTCCCCGACCAGGACGTGGCCTGTGTGACTGGCGAAGGCAGCATCCAGATGAACATCCAGGAGCTGTCCACCTGCATGCAGTACGGCTTGCCGGTGAAGATCGTCAACATGAACAACGGTGTGCTGGGCATGGTTCGCCAGTGGCAGGACATGGCCTACAACGGCCGTCACTCGCACTCGTATGTCGAGTCGCTGCCGGACTTCGTCAAGCTGGTCGAGGCCTATGGTCACGTCGGCATCCGCATCACCAGCCTCAAGGACCTCAAGCCCAAGCTGGAAGAAGCGTTCGCCATGAAAGATCGGCTGGTGTTCATCGATATCGCGATTGACCGCACCGAGCACGTCTACCCGATGCAGATCAAAGACGGCTCGATGCGCGACATGTGGCTGAGCAAGACGGAGCGTACCTGATATGCGGCACATCATTTCTCTGCTGCTGGAAAACGAACCCGGTGCCTTGTCTCGCGTGGTCGGCCTGTTTTCCCAACGCAACTACAACATTGAAAGCCTGACCGTGGCGCCGACCGAGGACCCAACCCTCTCGCGCCTGACCCTGACTACCGTTGGTCATGACGAGGTGATCGAGCAGATCACCAAGAACCTGAACAAGCTGGTAGAAGTGGTGAAGCTGGTCGACCTGTCGGAGAGCGCGCACATCGAGCGCGAACTGATGCTGGTCAAGGTCAAGGCAACCGGCGCCCAGCGCGCCGAGATCAAACGCACCACGGATATTTTCCGTGGGCAGATCGTCGACGTCACCGCCAGTGTGTATACCGTGCAACTGAGCGGCACCAGCGACAAGCTGGACAGCTTCATCCAGGCGATCGGCACTGCATCGATTCTCGAAACCGTGCGCAGCGGCGTTACCGGCATTGCCCGTGGCGACAAAGTGCTCAGCGTCTAACTTAAACAAATAGCGATGGCTCCGCAGGGGCCGAGATCTAACAGGGGTATTTCATGAAAGTTTTCTACGACAAAGACTGCGACCTTTCCATCATCCAAGGTAAGAAAGTCGCCATCATCGGCTACGGTTCGCAAGGCCACGCTCAGGCGTGCAACCTGAAAGACTCCGGTGTAGACGTAACTGTCGGTCTGCGTAAAGGTTCGGCTACCGTTGCCAAGGCAGAAGCGCACGGCCTGAAAGTGGCTGACGTGGCTTCGGCTGTTGCTGCTGCCGACCTGGTCATGATCCTGACCCCGGACGAATTCCAGGGCACTCTGTACAAGAACGAAATCGAGCCGAACATCAAGAAAGGCGCCACCCTGGCCTTCTCCCACGGTTTCGCGATCCACTACAACCAGGTTGTGCCACGTGCCGACCTCGACGTGATCATGATCGCGCCGAAGGCCCCAGGCCACACCGTGCGTTCCGAGTTCGTCAAAGGCGGCGGCATCCCTGACCTGATCGCTATCTACCAGGACGCTTCGGGCAACGCCAAGAACGTTGCTCTGTCGTACGCTGCAGGCGTCGGCGGCGGCCGTACCGGCATCATCGAAACCACCTTCAAGGACGAGACTGAAACCGACCTGTTCGGCGAGCAGGCTGTTCTGTGTGGCGGTACCGTCGAGCTGGTCAAAGCCGGTTTCGAAACCCTGGTTGAAGCTGGCTACGCGCCAGAAATGGCCTACTTCGAGTGCCTGCACGAACTGAAACTGATCGTTGACCTCATGTACGAAGGCGGTATCGCCAACATGAACTACTCGATCTCCAACAACGCCGAATACGGTGAGTACGTGACTGGCCCAGAGGTCATCAACGCCGAATCGCGTCAGGCCATGCGCAACGCTCTGAAGCGCATCCAGGACGGCGAATACGCCAAGATGTTCATCTCTGAAGGTGCTACCAACTACCCATCGATGACCGCCAAGCGTCGTAACAACGCCGCCCACGGTATCGAAGTGATCGGTGAGCAGCTGCGTTCCATGATGCCTTGGATCTCGGCTAACAAAATCGTCGACAAGACCAAGAACTGAGTCTTTGCGATGACATGAAAAACGCGGCTTAGGCCGCGTTTTTTCGTTTAAGCGGCGCGCTTCTGGTATAAAGCGACCAGTGGCTTGCCGTCAGTTTGTGCTTCGCAAGCCTGTATCGAACATTTTCCAATCAAGGTAATTTTCATGAGCGAACGTCCCGAAGAGCCGAACACGCCCTCCGACGCCGAAAGCCTGCTACCTGTAGATGAGCACGTTGAAGAAGGGCATGACGCCGAAGGGCGCAAGGTCCGTCACCGCGGTATCTACCTGCTGCCCAACCTGTTCACCACGGCCAACCTGTTCGCCGGCTTCTACTCGATCATCAGCTCGATCAGCGCGCAGAGCGCCATGAGCGCGGGTGATCCGCGCGAGGCGAGCAAGTACTTTGCGTTTGCCGCTATCGCCATTTTCGTGGCCATGGTGCTCGACGGCCTGGATGGCCGGGTAGCGCGCATGACCAACACCCAGAGCGCATTCGGCGCCGAGTACGACTCGCTGTCGGACATGGTCGCCTTTGGTGTGGCGCCGGCGCTGCTGGCATTCGGCTGGGCACTGGGGGACATGGGCAAGGTCGGCTGGATGGTTGCCTTCATCTATGTCGCTGGTGCTGCGCTGCGTCTGGCACGCTTCAACACCCAGGTCGGCACTGCCGACAAACGTTACTTCATCGGCCTGGCCAGCCCGGCGGCGGCAGGTGTGGTGGCCGGTACCGTATGGGCCTTCAGCGATTTCGGCATTCAGGGCTCGAAGCTGTCGTTCCTGGTGGCGCTGCTGGTGGCGGCTGCGGGCATGCTGATGGTCAGCAACGTCAAGTACAACAGCTTCAAGGAGCTCGACCTGCGCGGGCGGGTGCCGTTCGTGGCGATCCTTGCGGTAGTGCTGGTGTTTGCCGTGGTGTTCAGCGACCCGCCGCGCATTCTGCTGCTGATCTTCCTCGGTTATGCCGTGTCGGGCCCGGTGCAGTATCTGCTGCGGGTACGTCGGCAAAAAAACTGAAGTTGATTTAATGACGGAATAACCTTCCGGCTCCATAGTCTTACGGGTACATCAGTTGCCCGCACTGTGGAGCCGTTATGCTCATCAAGATCGCTCGTCCGTCCGACTGCAAAGCGTCGGATATCACACCTGAAGGTATCTACCTTTCTCGCCGTGCCATGCTCGGTGCTTCCCTGGCGGGTGCCGCCGTGGCTGCATTGCCTGGGGTTGTGCTTGGCGCCGAGCCGTCGCGCTACGCCGATGTCGAACCGGGCGCCGCGCCGGGCTGGTTCAAGGACAAGCTCGGCGCTACCCGCTGGGGCGCGGTGACGGTCGAGAACGAAGCGATCACGCCGTTCAAGGACGCCACCCATTACAATAACTTCTATGAGTTCGGCACCGACAAGGGTGATCCGGCCGCCAATGCCGGCAGCCTGAAAACCGAGCCGTGGAGCCTGGTGGTGGATGGCGAGGTGGCCAAGCCCGGGCGCTATGCGCTGGAAGACTTCGTCAAACCCTATCAGCTGGAAGAGCGCATCTACCGGCTGCGCTGCGTCGAGGCCTGGTCGATGGTGATCCCCTGGCTGGGCTTTAGCCTGGCGCAGGTGCTCAAGCAGGTCGAACCGACTTCGAAGGCGCGCTATCTGCGCTTCGAAACCCTGCAGGACCCAAAGGTAATGCCGGGCCAGCGCTCATCCTTTGCCTTGATCGACTGGCCCTACGTAGAAGGCCTGCGCCTGGACGAGGCGATGAACCCATTGGCGATTCTTGCGGTGGGCATGTATGGACGTGAGCTGCCTAACCAGAATGGTGCGCCACTGCGGCTGATCGTGCCGTGGAAGTACGGCTTCAAAAGCATCAAGTCGATCGTGCGCATCAGCCTGGTGGCGGAGCAGCCGCAAACCACCTGGGAGCGCCTGGCGCCGACCGAGTATGGCTTCTATGCCAACGTCAACCCGACGGTCGATCATCCGCGCTGGACGCAGGCTCGTGAGCGGCGGCTGCCGAGTGGCCTGTTCAGCCCGAACGTGCGCGATACCTTGATGTTCAACGGCTATGGCGATGAAGTCGCGTCGTTGTACAGCGACCTTGATCTGCGGAAGAACTACTGATGCGTTATTCCTGGTTGCGTCTGGGCATCTTTGTGCTGGGTTGTCTGTTCCCCAGCTGGTGGCTGTATGAGGCGGCGACCAACCAGCTCGGTCCGGACCTGGGCAAGATCATCATGGACAGACTGGGTCTGGGGGCGCTGATCTTCCTTTTGATCACCATGAGCATGACGCCGCTGCAGCGGCTTACGGGCTGGTCGGGCTGGATCGTGATCCGCCGGCAACTGGGGCTGTGGAGCTTTGCTTATATAGTGCTGCACATGATCACCTACATGGTGTTCATCCTCGGCCTGGACTGGGGGCAGTTCGGCGTTGAGCTGCGCAAGCGGCCGTACATCATTGTCGGTGCGCTGGCCTTCCTCGGCTTGCTGGCCTTGGCGCTGACTTCCAATCGTTACAGTCAGCGGCGCCTGGGTGCGCGTTGGAAGAAGCTGCACAAGCTGGTGTACCTGATTCTTGGGCTGGGTTTGCTGCATTTCCTGTGGATCGTGCGCTCGGACCTTAAAGAGTGGGCGGTCTATGCCTCAATAGGCGCGTTGCTGTTGCTGCTGCGGGTTCCGCTGGTAGCGCGGCGCGTTCCGCGTTTGATCGGCAGGCGGGGCAGGGCGGTGTGAAGGGCTTGTTCCACTGATATTGCACAAAGCTCAAATTAACGGTTGACGGGGTTCTGTAAGCGCTTATAATGCGCCCCACTTCCAGCGTAGTTGGAG
>NZ_JBNWAE010000007.1:0-305891 GCF_050496565.1 Pseudomonas shirazensis | reverse complement strand
AGAACAGCCACCACAGAAAACGGATAAGCCCACAGAAACAGAAGACAAACCACAAATATCCGAAACCACCAGAAAAAACCTGTCGGACTTCCCCACCTCATCCGGTTAGCAATGATATCCCCTTGAACGGACCCGCCCCAATGCCACCCCACAGCAGCAACCTCCCCACCGCCATAGCCCTGGCCCTGACCCTCCTCGCCAGCAGCGCCAGCGCCGCCGAAAAAACCGCGCCAGCCATCCCCCCAGGCCCGCTGGCCCAAGCCCTGAGCACCTTCGCCGAACGCTCGGGCATCACCCTCTCCTTCTCCCCACAAACCGTTCAAAACCTCACCACCCAAGGCACCCAGCCCGGCGGCACGCTCGACGCAGCCCTGGCCCGCCTGCTCCAGGGCACCAACCTGAGCCCGCACAAAACCCAGTCCGGCTACGTCATCCTGCCCACCGCAAGCGACACCAGCCTGCAACTCGACCCCACCAACATCGACGCCAACGCCAGCCAAAGCGCCTTCGCCCCGGTCAGCGGCTACTACGCCAGCAACGCCAGCAGCGCCACCAAGACCGACCGCCCGATCCTCGAAACCGCGCAAAGCGTCAGTGTCGTCACCGCCGCGCAAATCGCCGACCGCAAGGTCGACCGCGTCGAGGACGCCGTCGCCTACACTGCCGGCGTGCGCGTGGGCAGCTCAGGCCTGGACCCGCGCTTTGACATGATCAGCGTGCGCGGTTTCGAAACCACCATCGCCGCTGACTTTCTCGACGGCCTGCGCCAACCCGGCAGCGGCTGGCTGTCGCTGTACCAGACCGAAGCCTACAACCTCGAGCGCATCGAAGTGGTCAAAGGCCCTGCCTCGGTGCTCTACGGCCAGATAAGCCCCGGCGGCATGGTCAACCGGGTCAGCAAACGCCCGAGCCTGGACGCACGCAACGAAGTGCAGATCCAGTCCGGCAACTACAACCACCAACAAGGCCAGTTCGACCTCGGCGGGCGCCTGGACGAGCAAGGCGATGTGCTGTTTCGCGTGGTCGGCGTCTATCGCGATGCAGAAAACTACATCGAACAGCTGAACAACGACGTGCGCCTGATCGCGCCATCGCTGAGCTGGCAGATCGACCCCGACACCCGCCTCACCCTGCTTGCCCAATACCAGGAGCGTGAAACCGCCGGCTCACCCATGCTCTACCAGCAAGGCGAACACCTGAGCAACTTCTGGCAGGGCGATGAATACTTCGACAAACTCGAACAGCGCCAGTGGACACTGGGCTACGAGTTCGAGCATATCCTCAACGACACCTTCACCTTCCAGCAGAACCTGCGCTACGGCCAGGTCGACACCACCAACCAATACATGCAACCCTTCCAGGAGCGTGGCTCGGTGCTCGACCGCTCCGCCGTCGGCGTGTACGAAAACATGACCTCGCTGTCCACCGACACCCGCCTGGTCAGCCGCTTCGACACCGGCAACCTGCGTCACACTTTGGTCAGCGGCTGGGACTATGCGTTGCTTGAAACCGACCTGCTGTACGCCATGGGCCCAGGGCCCTCGATCGATCGCTACGCACCGGACTACCATCAGCCGGTTGCGCGCCCGAACACCGCCTGGGCCGACGAGGACGGCCTGGAGCACCGCAGCGGCCTGTACCTGCAAGACCAGATCGAGATCGATCGCTGGCGCCTGTCGGCCGGGCTGCGCCGGGACACCGTAGATGTACGCCGCAGCAATCACCTCGCCGGCAGCAAGCGCAAGGACGACGACGCGGCCACCACCGGTTCGATCGGTGCCTTGTACCTGTTCGACAACGGTGTCGCGCCCTACGTCAGCTACGCCACCTCGTTTTTGCCACAGAGCAGCAGCCAGCCCGATGGCAGCCCCTACAAGGCCACCGAGGGTGAGCAATATGAGCTGGGCGTGAAGTACCAACCGCCGGGCAGCTCGACCCTGCTCACCGCCTCGCTGTACCACCTGACCCAGCAAAACGTGCTGACCCGCGACCTGGCCGACCCGACCCGCAGCATCGCCACCGGTGAGCAGACCTCCAAGGGGCTGGAGCTGGAAGCGGTATCCGACCTGAGCGAGCGCCTCAAGCTGACCGCCAGCTACAGCTATAACGATGCCGAGGTAACCAAGAGCAACGACGGCAACCAGGGCAAGCAACCGCTCAACGTGCCGCGCCATCTGGCCTCGATGTGGCTCGACTACCGCTTGCCGTTCGGCCTCGGCCTGGGCGCGGGTGCGCGCTACACCGGGAGCAACTTCGGCGACGCCGCCAACACCCAGAAGAACGAGGGCTACACCCTGGTCGACGCTGGCGTGCACTACGACTTTGCCGGCGATCTGGACGGCGTGCGCCTGGGCTTCAACGCACGCAACCTGCTCGACAAGCGCTACATCAATTGCCAGCAGGGTTACTGCTATCGCGGCGAGGCGCGCAGCCTGGTCACCAGCCTCAGCTATCGCTGGTAAGGAGAGAAACTCATGATGCGCAGACTCTGCATCTACCTGAGCACCCTGTTGTTCGCAGGCCTGACACAAGCCGCGCCGGTGACACTCGACGGCACCGAACAATGGACGATGAAAAGCGCCGAAGGCCGCGAATACCGGATCATGGTCAGCCTGCCGGAAGGCGATGTGCCGTGGACCGGCGGCTACCCGGTGATCTACCTGCTCGACGGCAACGCCTACTTCCCGGCCTTCCATGCCGCCAAGCGCGCTCAGGAACGTTTGCGCGGCTCGATTCTGGTGGCGATCGGTTACCCCAGTGACACCCCGCTGGACTTTGAGCGCCGCGCCTTCGACCTGTCTCCGCCGCAACCGGCCGAACGCAATGTGCCGCCCCAGGGCGGCCAGGACCTGTTTCTGGATTTCATCGAAAAACGCCTGATGCCAGAGGTCAACAGCCGCTTCAAGGTCGATCAGGACCAGCGCAGCCTGGTCGGGCACTCGTTCGGTGGCATGTTCGCGGTGTATACCCTGTTCACCCGCCCGGCGTTGTTCCAGCATGCCGTGGCGATCAGCCCCAGCCTCTGGTGGCGAGACCGCTACCTGCTGGAGCACGAGCGCACGTTCACCCAGCGTGCCCATGCCGGGCAGATCGACCTCACCCACAGCAGCCTGAGCCTGCTGATTGGTGATCGCGAGATGCCCCAGGAGATCCAGGATGCCCGTTCGCTGCAGTTGCGTCTGGAGCAGCTGTCGCAGTATGGCCTGCGCAGTGATTACCAGATCGAGCCAGGCGAAGACCATATGTCGGCGCCCTTTCGTGTCGCCCCACGCGTACTCGACGAACTGATGAGCACACGTCGCTACTAACCGGCCGACACCACCCCAAAGTGGCGCACCAACACGGTGCGCCAGATCCAAGGCGCACCCCGCTGGCGCATTGCATCCATGACATAAAATTGTCGCAAATGGTCGACATCGTCGCACTTTACACCCTGTTACAGACGCCAACGTTTGCGTCTGGCCCGCCTCATAACGAAAGTGACCGGCGGGTCACCTTTTTATCACCTACTCTCCTACACTCAAATTCCGGCCCGCCATTTGCTCTGTCTTGAAGTGACGCAAATAAGTCGAACTTTTCAAAACGGCGGTGGGTCAGCAAGTAAGTAGGCCAGGCGAAGGTAAAAACCCAGCCCTGGCCAAGCCATCCCAGACCGATCGACCGCCTTTGGCAAGTATGCCGATTGCGCAGTGCCCGCGCGCACGTTCAGGAGCATGGATAGCACTACACCGTTTAGACAAGAGAGAACCCAACACGAAGCAATGCGACGGGTGCCAGCCACCCGACCAGATTAGGGACGGAGAGAAGAATGATCAGTGCCGCTGTCGAGCCACACGCAAGTAGTTTCAACCCCAACAACCGCGAATCGCTGCAGATGGAGCGCGGGACGGCAGGCAAGGCACCTGGCGCCGAGCGCCAGAACAACCCGAACAAGCGCAAGGTTCTCTTTGTTACCTCCGAGTTTGCCGACCTGGTCAAGACCGGCGGCCTGGGCGACGTTTCGGCCGCACTGCCGCGCGCCATGGCGCACCTGCACGATGTCCGGGTGCTGATCCCGGGCTACCCGCAGGTGGTCGACAGCGACTACCCGATCCATATCGTTGGCGAACTCGGCGGCCACGCTGCTCTGCCGCCGTGCAAGATCGGCCGTATGGACCTGCCCGATGGCCTGGTCATCTATGTGCTGATCTGCCCGGAGCTGTACGAGCGTGAAGGCTCGCCCTACGGCGCCAATAATGGGCGCGACTGGCCGGACAACCATATTCGTTTCGCCCGCCTGGGCCTGGCTGCAGCAGAAATCGCGGCCGGCGAGGGCTTGGCGCACTGGACCCCGGAACTGGTCCACGCTCACGACTGGCCTGCCGGCCTGGCACCAGCCTACATGCACTGGCGCGGCCTGAAGACACCGACTCTGTTCACCATCCATAACCTGGCCTATCAGGGCGTGTACAACCGCGGCTGCAGCCCGGAGCTGGCGATCCCTGATCACGCCATGCAGCAGGAAGGTATGGAGTTCTACGGCAAGCTGTCGTTCCTCAAAGCCGGCTTGGCCTACTCCAGTCACATCACCACGGTCAGCGCCACCTACGCCAAGGAAATCACCACCCCCGAGTTCGGCTGTGGTCTGGATGGCTTCCTCGCCAGCAAAGCGCAGCAAGGCTTGCTGGGTGGCATTCCCAATGGCATCGACGAAAGCTGGGACTCGGCGACCGACAAGCACTTGGTGCACAACTTCAGCATCAACGACTGGGACGGCAAGGCGCGCAACGCCGCGCAGGTCCGTGAGCTGTTTGAGCTGGAGCCATCCGAGGGCCCGCTGTTCGCGGTGGTCTCGCGCCTGGTGTTCCAGAAAGGTCTCGACCTGACCTTGGCCGTTGCCGACTTCATCGTCGAGCAAGGCGGCCAGATCGCAATCATTGGCCGCGGCGAGCCTGAAGAAGAACAGGCCATGCGCGAGCTGGCGCTGCGTCATCCGGGCCGGATCGGCGTGCGCATTGGCTTCAACGAAACCGACGCCCGGCGCATGTTCGCCGGCAGTGACTTCCTGCTGATGCCATCGCGGTACGAGCCATGCGGCCTGAGCCAGATGTATGCCCAGCGCTTCGGTTCGCTGCCGGTCGCGCGCAATACCGGCGGCCTGGCTGACACCATCGAAAATGGCGTCACCGGCTTCCTGTTCAACGAATCCACCGTCGACAGCTACCGCGAGGCGCTGAGCCGCGCCTTCTATATCTATGGCAAGAAAGACCTGCTGCATGCCATGCGCTGCCTGTCGATGACCCAACCGTTCAACTGGTGCCAAGCAGTCGAACCCTATGCACACCTCTATGAAGATCTGGTCAAACAGGTACAACTGAGCAATTACTGATCGGAGTGTCGAAGATGCACAGACATGGCGCACACATGTTGGACGCCACGTCCGCGCGCTTCGCCCTCTGGGCGCCAGATGCGCGTGGCGTGAGACTGCAACTGCAAGACCAACCTGAAGTCGAAATGCAGCGTGACAGCGAGGGCTGGTTCAGCATCGATGTCGCCTGCCCGCCCGGCAGCCGTTATCGCTATCGGGTCAACGCTGATCTGGAAGTGGCCGACCCGGCCTCGCGCTATCAGCCCGAGGGCGTCCATGGCCCAAGCCAACTGGTCGATCTTGCTGCCTACCCCTGGCTACACCCGTGGCAAGGCCGGCCCTGGCATGAAGCGGTGATTCAGGAGGTGCACGTCGGCCTGCTGGATGGCTATGCCGGCGTCGCCGGGCAACTGCCGCGGCTGGCCGAGCTGGGCGTAACTGCCATCGAATTGATGCCCTTGGGGCAATTCCCAGGCGAGCGTAACTGGGGCTACGACGGCGTGCTGCCATTCGCGCCCCAGCACACGTACGGCAGCCCGCAGCAGTTGTGTGCACTGGTTGATCAGGCACATGGCCACGGTTTGATGGTGATGGTCGATGTGGTCTACAACCACTTCGGCCCGGACGGCAATTACCTGCACGCCTACGCTGACCCGTTCTTCCGCGAAGACCGGCAGACGCCATGGGGCGCGGCGATTGATTTTCGCAAGCCCGAGGTGCGCGAGTACTTTATCCAGAATGCTCTGATGTGGCTGTGTGACTACCGCGTTGACGGCCTGCGGCTGGATGCGGTGCATGCTATCGACCAACCGGATTTCCTGGTCGAACTGGCCGCCCGGGTGCGGGCTGCCGTAGAACCGGGCCGAAAGGTCTGGCTGGTGCTGGAAAACGAGCACAATCAGGCCGACCTGCTCGAGCAGGGCTTCGACGCGCAGTGGAACGACGACGGCCACAACGCCTTGCACGTGCTGCTGACCGACGAAGTGGAAGGGTATTACGAAGACTACAAGGACCGTCCAGTTGAAAAGCTCGCTCGCTGCCTGAGTGAGGGTTTCGTGTTCCAGGGGCAGAACACTCGCCACGGCACACCGCGTGGTGAGCCCAGCGGGCATCTGCCGCCGACCTCGTTCGTGCTGTTTTTGCAGAACCACGACCAGATCGGCAACCGCGCTATGGGCGAGCGCCTGACCCGCCTCTGTCCGCCGCAGGCGCTGCGGGCCGCAACCGGGCTGTTGCTGCTGTCGCCGATGATCCCGTTGCTGTTCATGGGTGATGAAGAAGGCAGCTGTCAGCCATTCGTGTTCTTCACCGACTTCCATGACGAACTGGCCGATGCAGTGCGTGAGGGGCGCCGCGGCGAGTTTGCCCACTTCGCCGCATTTGCCAACCCCGATACCCGCGCCAAGATCCCCGACCCCAACGCTGCCGCGACCTTCAATGCCTCACGGCTCGATGGCCAGCAAGTACTCGCCGGCTGGCACGGCTTGTACCAGCAACTGCTGCAACTGCGCGCACGGCATATCGTCCCGCACTTGCCCGGCACCCGCGCGCTGGGCTGCGAAGTGCTTGGCGACAAGGCCGTCAGCGCACGCTGGCAGTTGGGTAACGGCAGCGAGCTGCGCATTGACCTGAACCTGGGCGGCACTGCCGTCAACGCCAACCTGCCCGCCGCCCGCTGGCGCCTGTTCGATACCGGCGCCGATGCCCACCCTGACACTGCCCTGACCGCGCACAGCTGCGTGGTCAGCCTCATCCCTTCTGGCCTGGAACCTTCATGAGCGACTCGCCCCTGCACCAATTGGCCGCTCGGGCCGGACTGGCCCGAGACTGGATAGACGCCAACAACCGCCCGCAACAGGTCAGTGACGAGGTCCTGCGCCAGGTCCTGGCCGGCCTCGGCCACCCTGCTGACAATGACGCCGCAATCACTGCCAGCCTGCGTGACCTGGAACAGGCCGAGGATGGCGAGCATTTGCCACCCCTGTTGACCTGCGAGGTCGACCAGGCCCTATCGCTGGTGCGTTACTTCCCGGCGGGCAGCGCTGTGCAGTGCGTGCTGGAAAACGGCGACCCACTCGAACTGCAACTGGACGAGCAGGCGCGCCTGCCGGGCACCCTGCCGCTTGGTTACCATCAACTGCTGATCGATCAGCGCGAGTTCACCGTGGCGGTCTGCCCGCCGCGCTGTTACAGCCTTGAACAAGCGGTTGAGGAACCGCCTGCGCGGCTGTGGGGCCTGGCTGCTCAGTTGTACAGCCTGCGCCGGGAGGGTGGCGGCGGTTACGGCGATTGCATGGCCTTGGAGCAACTCGCCCGCAGCGCTGCCGAGCGCGGTGCCGACGCCATCGCGATCAGCCCCATTCATGCCCTGAGCCTGGCCGATCAGCAGCACTTCAGCCCGTACTCGCCTTCCAGCCGTTTACAGCTCAACAGCCTCTACGCCAGCCCCGCCACCGTGCTCGGTGAGCGCGCGGTGCGTCTCGCTGTGGAAGCCTGCCTGTTGCAGCCTACCCTCGATGCACTGGAGCAGGAGCCGCTGGTCAACTGGCCCGTCGCCGCCGAAGCGCAACAGCGCGTGCTGGAGGCGCTATACAAGGATTTCAACCAAGGCAATCATCCGCTACGCGAGGACTTCGACAGCTTCTGCGCAGCGGGAGGCGAGCCGCTGACGCTGCACTGCCGCTTTGAGCTACTGCAGGCCGAAGCCGTCGCTCAGGGCCTGAGCAGCGACTGGCGCAACTGGCCGCCGGCCTGGCAAGACCCGCACCACCCTGAGGTCGAAGCGCTGGCCGCTGCGCATCCATCGCGGGTCGAGTTTCATGCCTTCTGCCAGTGGCTGACCGAGCGCAGCCTGCAACGCGCACAACAAGCGGCAGTCGCCGGCGGCATGGCCATCGGCCTGATCGCCGACCTCGCCGTCGGTGCCGACGGTGCCGGCAGCCAGGCCTGGAGCCGGCAGGATGAACTGCTGGCCAGCCTGACCGTCGGCGCGCCACCGGATATCCTCAATCGTTCCGGGCAAGACTGGGGCATCAGTGCGTTCTCCCCAGAGGGCCTCAAGCGCAACGGCTACCGCGCCTTCATCGAGATGCTGCGGGCCAACCTGGCGCATGCCGGCGGCCTGCGCATCGATCACGTCATGGGCCTGCGCCGGCTGTGGCTGATTCCCAAAGGCGCCAAACCCAGCGAGGGCGCCTACCTCAACTTCCCGCTCGACGACCTGCTGCGCCTGCTGGCGTTGGAGTCGGTCAAGCATGAGGCGGTGATCCTTGGTGAAGACCTTGGCACCGTGCCCGACGGCCTGCGCGAAACCCTGGCGAGCAAGGCCCTGCTGGGCATGCGCGTACTGCCTTTCGAGCAGCACTCCACCGGCCACTTCAAGGCGGTACTGGACTGGCCGGACGACGCCATGGCCACCACCGGCACCCATGACCTGGCGCCCCTGGCCGGCTGGCTGCAAAGCCGTGATATCGACTGGAGCCATCGCCTGCAACTGCTCGATGCCGCTGCCGAATTGCACTGGCGTCACGACCGGCAAAAAGAGTGCGACGGCCTGCGCCGCCTGCTTGGAAGCAACTATGGCCCGCTGCACAGTGATGATGAGTTGATTGACGCGGCTATCCGCTTTGTCGGCCATACCCGCGCGCCGCTGGTACTGATCCCGCTGGAAGACCTGCTTGGCAGCGATGAGCAGCCCAATCTGCCCGGCACTACTGAAGGCCACCCCAACTGGCGGCGGCGTTTTGCCAAGCCTGTGACTGAATTACTGGATGACGAAGACGCTGCACGGCGTTTGGAACTGCTGGCGCAAGCCCGCGAGCAAGCTTGGGAGCGTGACCGATGAAAGCCTTGACCGCCACTGTGCGCCTGCAATTGCACAGCGACTTCACCCTTGACGATGCAGTGCCGCTGATACCGTATTTTGCCCGCCTGGGCATCAGCCATGTGTACGCCTCGCCGATCCTCAAGGCCCGCGCCGGGTCTCGTCATGGTTATGACGTGGTCGACCCTACCCAGATCAACCCGGAGCTGGGTGGCGAGGCGGCGTTGCTGCGCCTGGTCGCCGCCCTGCGCCAGCACGGCATGGGCTTGATTCTCGACACCGTGTCCAACCACATGGCAGTCGGCGGCGCCGACAACCCCTGGTGGCAGAGCCTGCTGGCCTGGGGTCGACGCAGCCCCTACGCCGAATTCTTCGATATCCAGTGGCACTCCGCCGACCCGCTGCTGGCCGGTCAACTGCTGCTGCCGTTTCTCGGCAGCGATTATGGCCAGGCCCTGCAGAACGGTGAACTGCCGCTTACCTTCGATGCCGCGACCGGCGTGCTCGAAGTCGCCCATTACGATCACCGCTTCCCGATCTGCCCGGCCGACTATGGCCAGATCCTCAGCCACGCCCCGCAACTGCAAGACCTGGCCCAGCACTTCACCGCACTGCGCGGTTCGGCGCAGCCTCTGATCGACGCCCAGGCGCTGCATGCCGAGCTGGCCCGCCGGGTCAACGCCGGCACCTCGCTGGAGCAAGCCCTGGCCGCCTTCGACAGCAGCAGCGAGCAAGGCTTGCAGCGCCTGCACGAGCTGCTCGAACGGCAGAGCTACCGCCTGGCCAGCTGGCGCACCGCTGCCGACGACATCAACTGGCGGCGCTTCTTCGACATCAACGAGCTGGGCGGCCTGCGCGTCGAACGTGCCGTGGTGTTCGAGGCGACTCACGCCAAACTGTTCGAGCTGATCGAACGCGGCCTGGTCGATGGCCTGCGCATCGACCACATCGACGGCCTGGCCGACCCTCGCGGTTACTGCCGCAAACTGCGCCGCCGGGTCGACAGCCTGCTCGCCGCTCGGCCTGTGGAAGCCGCCGTGGAGCACTTCCCGATCTACGTCGAGAAAATCCTCGGCGTCGACGAGCACCTGCATCAGGACTGGATGACCGACGGCACCACCGGCTACGAGTTCATGAATCAAGTGTCGCTGGTGCAACACGACCCAGCCGGTGAAGCGCCGCTGACCGAGCTTTGGCGTGAAGTCAGCGAACGCCCCGAGTTCGAAGAAGAAGTCCGCCAGGCGCGGCGGCTGGTGCTCAACGCGAGCCTGGCCGGCGACTGCGAATCGGTGGCGCAGGCCTTACTGCAAGTGGCCCGCGACAATCTGATGACCCGCGATCTGACCCTGGGCGGCATTCGCCGCGCCTTGCAGGCGCTGGTCGAGCATTACTCGGTGTACCGCACCTACATCAACGCCCTGGGTCGCCCTGCCGAGGACGAAGCGTTCTTCCAGCAAGCCCTGCTTGCTGCACGAGACAGCCTGAGTGAAGCCGACTGGCCGCTGCTGGCCCAGCTTGAGCAGTGGCTGGGTGGCCAGCGCTGGCGCAGCCTGCCCCCGGGCCGCGCGCGCAAGCAATTGCGCCATGCCTGTGTGCGTTTCCAGCAGCTGACCGCACCCAGCGCCGCCAAAGCGGTTGAAGACACCGCCTTCTATCGTTCGGCTCGGTTGTTGTCGCGCAACGACGTTGGCTTTGAAGCCGAGCGCTTCAGCGCCCCGCCCGAGGCGTTCCATGACGAAGCGCAGCGGCGCCTGCGTGAGTTCCCCGACAACCTGCTGGCCACCGCCACCCACGACCACAAACGCGGTGAAGACTGCCGCGCCCGCCTTGCCGTGCTCAGCGAACGTGGGCCGTGGTTGGCAGGCCGTGTCCAGCATTGGCGCGAACTGGCCGAGCCGCTGCGCGAGGCGCTCAATGATGGACCGGCGCCAAGTCCGGGCGACGAGCTGATGCTGTATCAGACCCTGCTCGGCAGCTGGCCGCTGCACCTTGATCTGAACGATCAAAGCGCGTTGGAGCAATACGCCGAGCGCATCCGCCAGTGGCAGCAAAAAGCCCTGCGCGAAGCCAAACTGCGCAGCGCCTGGAGTGCACCGAACGAGGCCTACGAGGCCGCCTCGGCGGCGTTTGTCGATGGCGTGTTGCTGCAGCGTGATCACCAGCAGCTGCGCCATTCGCTGGCCGAAGCTGCACAGGCGTTGGCCTGCCCAGGTGCACTCAACGGCCTGGTCCAGACCCTGCTGCGGATGACCTCTCCGGGCGTGCCAGACCTGTACCAAGGCAACGAGTACTGGGACTTCAGCCTGGTCGACCCGGACAACCGGCGCCCAGTCGACTACGCTCTGAGACGGGCCACGCTGGATGCCAGCACACCGCTGGCCGAGCTGCTTGGGCAATGGCGTGATGGGCGCATCAAGCAAGCGCTGATCGCCGGGGTGCTGGACCTGCGCAGGGCGCACCCGCAGCTGTTCCGCCGTGGTGACTACCTGCCGCTGCAGGTGCAGGGCGAGCACGCCGACAAGGTCCTCGCGTTTGCCCGTGTTGCCGAGGGCGAGCGCGCCATCGTGGTGGTGCCGCGCCTGGCCAGCAGCTTGCTGGGCACTGCCAACACACCGTTGATCCCAGCGCAGAACTGGGGCAACACACAGCTGATTCTGCCGTTTGCCGAGTCCACTGCACATTGGACTGGACTTTTTGCCAGCCGCGCGGTCAGCCCTACTAGAGCGCTGAATTTGCGCGACGTATTGGCGGAATGCCCGGTCAATCTGTTGATACAACAATCTTGAGTATCAGGAGCGTCATGATGAGTGCCAACGAAAAGCGTATTCGCCAGTTTGCCTACGAAATCTGGGAGTCCGAAGGCAAGCCAGAGGGTCACGAGGAACGCCATTGGGAAATGGCCCGCAAGCTCGCCGAAGCCGAAGCCAGCTCGCCCCAGGCCGAACCCCGTAAAAAAGCTGCAGCCAAGCCCAAGGCCGCTGCCGAGCCTAAAGCTGCCGCGCAGCCAAAGCCCAGCGCCGCCCAGAGCAAGGCAGCACAGGCCAAACCTGCTGCCAGTGCAGCAGAAAAGCCAGCTGCCGCGAAGAAACCTCGTACTGCGAAGAAACCCGCTGGCAGCTGAAGCGCAACAATTCTGTAGCGGTTGAGCTCAACGCCTTCACAACTCTGGCGCCGTATTGCAAAGCAAGTTTGCAGCGGCGCCGGGGCTGGCTTGAGCTACCCGCCGTACGAACACCTTTGCCCACCCATTCCCCTTGCCATCGAGGTCTGCCATGAGCCCCCGTGCCCAAAAGAAAACCCGCTCCGTTGCTCCCTCGCGCATTCGCGAGGGCATGCCCTTCCCCCTCGGTGCTACCTGGGACGGCCTGGGCGTCAACTTCGCCTTGTTCTCGGCCAACGCCACCAAGGTCGAACTGTGCATCTTCGATTCCACCGGTGAGCAGGAACTCGAGCGTATCGAGCTGCCTGAGTACACCGATGAGATCTATCACGGTTACTTGCCAGACGCCCACCCGGGGCTGGTGTACGGCTACCGTGTGTACGGCCCGTACGAGCCGCAGAACGGTCATCGTTTCAACCCCAACAAGCTCTTGATCGACCCCTACGCCAAACAGCTGGTCGGCACCCTGAAGTGGTCCGAGGCACTGTTCGGCTACACCATCGGCCATCCCGATGGCGACCTGTCGTTCGACGAGCGCGACAGCGCCCCGTTCGTGCCCAAGTGCAAGGTCATCGACCCGGCCTTCACCTGGGGCCGCGACCACCGCGTGCAGGTGCCGTGGGACCAGACCATCATCTACGAAGCCCACACCCGTGGCATCAGCATGCGCCACCCTTCGGTGCCGGAAGAGCTGCGCGGCACCTTCGCCGGCCTTGCCAACGATGATCTGCTCAAGCACATCAAGGATCTGGGCGTTTCGTCGATCGAGCTGCTGCCAATCCACGCCTTCGTCAACGACCAGCACCTGCTGGAAAAAGACCTGAGCAACTACTGGGGCTACAACAGCATCGCCTTCTTCGCACCGCACCCGGCTTACCTGGCCAGCGGCAAGATCGCCGAGTTCAAGGAGATGGTCGCGCACCTGCACAATGCCGACCTCGAAGTGATCCTCGACGTGGTCTACAACCACACCGCCGAAGGCAACGAGCAAGGCCCGACGCTTTCAATGCGCGGTATCGACAACGCCTCGTACTACCGCCTGATGCCGGATGACAAGCGCTACTACATCAACGATTCCGGCACCGGCAACACCCTCGACCTGAGCCACCCGTGCGTGCTGCAACTGGTCACCGACTCGCTGCGCTACTGGGCCGGCGAGATGCGCGTGGACGGTTTCCGCTTCGACCTGGCGACCATCCTCGGCCGGTATCACGATGGCTACAACGAGCGTCACAGCTTCCTCGTCGCCTGCCGCCAGGATCCGCTGCTGAGCCAGGTCAAGCTGATCGCCGAACCATGGGACTGCGGCCCAGGTGGTTATCAGGTCGGCAATTTCGCACCGGGCTGGGCCGAGTGGAACGACCGCTTCCGCGACACCGTACGCAGCTTCTGGAAAGGCGACGAAGGCCAGCTGGCCGACTTTGCCGCGCGCATGACTGCCTCCGGCGACATGTTCAACAACCGCGGTCGGCGCCCGTATTCGTCGGTCAACTTCATCACCGCCCATGACGGCTTCACCCTGCGCGACCTGGTCTCGTACAACGACAAGCACAACGAAGACAACGACGAGAACAACCAGGACGGCACCAGCAACAACATGTCGTGGAACTGCGGCGTCGAAGGCCCGACCGAAGATCCCGAGATCGCTGCCCTGCGCATGCGCCAGATGCGCAATTTCTTCTCTACCCTGCTGCTTGCCCAGGGCACGCCGATGATCGTTGCCGGTGACGAGTTCAGCCGCACCCAGCACGGCAACAACAACGCCTATTGCCAGGACAGCGAAATCGGCTGGATTAATTGGGACCTGGACGAGGAAGGCAGCGAACTGCTGGCCTTCGTCAAACGCCTCACCCGCCTGCGCTTGAAGTACCCGGTGCTGCGTCGCTCGCGCTTTTTGGTCGGTGATTACAACGAGGCGATCGGCGTCAAGGACGTCACCTGGTTGGCGCCGGATGGCAACGAGATGAGCGTCGAGCAATGGGAAGATCCGCATGGGCGTTGCCTGGGCATGCTCATCGATGGCCGTGCGCAGGTCAGCGGTATCGCCCGCCCAGGTTCGGAAGCCACTGTGCTGCTGATCGTCAACTCGCACCACGACACAGTGCCGTTCCTGCTGCCTTCGGTGCCGCAGGGCGAGCACTGGAATTGCCTGATCGACACCGACCGACCTGAGCTGCGCAAGGCTGAGCGGCTGGAGTTCGACACCACCTTCGAGGTGACTGGCCGTTCGTTCCTGCTGATGGTGTTGGAGCGTGACGACGACTGAGTGCGGGTTGACGGCTGATGCACCTCTGCAGCGCTGTATCGCTGCAGCGGTGCAGGTCACACACCGAAAAGTCACACGCCGCTAGCAATGTTTCGGCATAGCCAATTCAGGGCAAATAGCGATCCTCGCTATGCGCCTTGAATTGTTCAACGATTCCAATCCTTTACCTCCATTCACAGTTCATCGACAGGCTCTTCACAGATTCTTGACGCAAGCGCTGCGGTCTCCTTAGCTGAACTAACCAACTGAAGTAAATATTTCGCGCCGAGCGCTCTGGCGCGCACCTTCGTGCGCGCTGAAGACGCCCTGCGTGCTGGTTTGGGTCGCCCTCTGATGTGTGCCGTACAGCCCGTGACAACAGGCCAGGTCCCTTGGCTGTATCAATGACACAGAGGAGAACCGCCATGAACAAGACAGCGCATCCATCGCCGATGGAGCATGTTTTCTACGCGGTTTCCACGTCGCTGCTTCTGGCAACCCCGGTGGAAACCTTTGCTTTCGATCAGCACGACGCACCCAACCAGCAACTGATTGTCGGTCCTGACCTACTGGTGCGCGAATCCGCAGCCGGCAAGCTGCAAAGAAGCGGCATCATTGTCGAGCAAAACACGCTGCTGAGCGCGTTCAACGGTATACGCCCACTGCTTGGCGACAAGCAGCGCAATGCAGTCAGCCTCAGCGGCGAAAGCCAGGGCGTGTACTGGAGCATGAGCAATGACAAGGGTTGGCACCTGGATGCCGTGGCCATGGGCACGCGCATCGACGTCAGCGGCCGCAGCGAAAGCGGCCAGCGCCTGGACGACAGCGGCCGCGCCATGACCTTCTCGATAGAGGGCGGTTTGCCTATTGGTCTGGGCGGTAGCTGGGTGATCGAGCCGCAGGCGCAGTTGATCAATCAGCAGTTCTTCCCCGGGAGCCAGGCGCAGGGGGCGACATTGCAGGCGTTCGACAGCCAACCGAACTGGAGCGGCCGCGTCGGGGCCAAACTGTCGGCCCGCTATGATGTGCGCGGGACGCCGGTAGAACCCTACCTGCGGACCAACGTCTGGTACGACTTCAGCAACGCCGACGGCGTACACCTGGATCAGGTCGACAAGATTTCCAGCTCGCGCAAGTCGACCACGGTCGAACTTGGCCTGGGGCTGGTAGCGAGGATGACGCCGGATGTGGCGCTGTTCGTCAGCGCCGACTACAGCAGCGACGTCGACGACAATGACCTGAATGGGCTGATTGGCAGCCTGGGTGTGAAGATGCGCTGGTGAACCGATCCGGGCAAGCTGCAGCGCGGCTGCAGCTTGCCCGGCCTGGATTCAGTTGGCTGGCTTAAGCACCAACACGCCCAGTGGCGGCAAGTTCAGCGACAGCGACAGCGGCTGCCCGTGGGCTGGCAGCGCCTCGGTGGCAACGGCACCAAAGTTACCGACGTTGGAGCCGGCATACTCCTGCGCATCGGTGTTGAGCAGTTCTTGCCAGTGCTCAGCAAACGGCACGCCAACCCGGTAGCCCTCACGCGGCACCGGGGTGAAGTTGGCCACCACCAGCAATGGCTCGCCGCTGCTGCTCCAGCGCAACCAGGCAAACACGCTGTTCTGCGCGTCGTCGCCGATAAGCCACTGGAAGCCCTGGGGCTGGCAGTCCTGCTCGTGCAGCGCCGGCAGCTCGCGGTACAGGCGGTTGAGGTCGCCAACCAGCTGCTTGACGCCCTGGTGCTCGGAGTACTGCAGCAGGTACCAGTCCAACTGCTGGTCGTGGTTCCACTCACGCCACTGACCAAACTCGCAGCCCATGAACAGCAGCTTCTTGCCGGGATGCATCCACATGAATGCCAGGTAGGCGCGCAGGTTGGCAAACTTCTGCCAGCGGTCACCGGGCATCTTGTCGATCAGCGAATGCTTGCCATGCACCACTTCATCGTGGGAAATCGGCAGGATGAAATGCTCGGAGTAGGCATAAATCAAGCCGAAGCTCATCTCGTTGTGGTGGTGATTGCGGTGGACCGGGTCGTTCTGGATGTAGTGCAGGGTGTCGTGCATCCAGCCCATGTTCCACTTGTAGTCAAAGCCCAGGCCGCCCTGCTGGGTCGGTTGGCTAACCCCGGGCCATGAAGTGGATTCCTCGGCAATGACCAAGGCCCCAGGCGCCTCATGGGCAACTACGCCGTTGAGGTGACGCAGGAAGTCGATGGCTTCCAGGTTCTCGCGGCCACCATGACGGTTGGGCACCCACTCGCCGGCCTTGCGCGAGTAGTCGCGGTAAAGCATCGAGGCAACTGCATCGACGCGCAGGCCGTCGATATGGAAGTGCTTCAGCCAATGCAGTGCCGAGGCCATCATGAACCCGCGCACCTCGTTGCGGCCGAGGTTGTAGATCAGCGTGTTCCAGTCCTGATGAAAGCCTTCCAGCGGGTTTTCGTACTCATACAACGCGGTGCCATCGAAGCGCGCCAGGCCGTGTTCATCGGTCGGGAAATGCGCCGGCACCCAATCCAGAATCACGCCGATGCCACCCTGGTGGCAGGCGTCGATGAAGGCGGCAAAATCTTCGGCAGTGCCGTAGCGCGACGTCGGTGCGAACATCGACAGCGGCTGGTAACCCCACGAGCCACCGAACGGGTGCTCCATGATCGGCAGCATTTCGATGTGGGTGAAGCCCAGCTCCTGCACATAGGGCACCAGGCGCTCGGCCAGCTCACGCCAGTTGTACAGTCGGGCAACTTCACCGCTGTCATTCAGCTCGCATTGCCATGAGCCGACATGCAGCTCGTAGATCGACAGCGGCGCGTTGTAGGCATGGCGCTGGGCACGTTGCTCCATCCAGTCCTGGTCGCGCCATTCGTGGCCCAGCGGGCCGGCCACCTTCGAGGCAGTGCTGGGCGGCAGTTCAGTGGCGCGCGCCAATGGGTCGGCCTTGAGCGGCAACACCCCATCCTGGCCAAGTACTTCGAACTTGTAGGTTTCGCCAGCGCCCAGGCGCGGCACAAATAACTCCCAGACTCCAGCACCATGGCGCAAGCGCATCGGATGACGGCGGCCGTCCCAGTTGTTGAAATGGCCGACGACCGATACCCGCCTGGCATTCGGCGCCCACACCGAGAACAGCACGCCATCGACGCCATCGACCTGCATTGGCTGGGCGCCAAAACGTCCGGCCAGGTCACGGTGATTGCCTTCGGCAAACAGATGCATGTCGATGTCGCCCAGTTGCGGGCCGAAGCTGTACGGATCTTCGGTGACCTGTTCACCACCGGCCCAGTTGATCGCCAGCTGATAGGCCTGCGGCTGCTCTAGGTGGGCGCTGAACAGGCCGGGCAGGCTCCCCTGCTGCATCTCGGCAAGCACGCTGCCGTCGCTGCGCGAAATGACTTTGGCGCTCAGCGCGGCCGGTAGAAAAGCACGCACGAACTGGCCGCCCGCACCGTCCGGGTGCGGGCCGAGCACGGCAAATGGATCGGCGTGCTCGGCGCGGGCCAGGGCGTCGATGTCCCGTTGCCGAAGGCCGCCGTTGTCACGCTTGGTTGCGTTCATTTATGACTCTCCCCAGGTACTGATCAGTCCATGCAGACCATGCAAAGGCACGGCCAGCCAGCTTGGCCGGTTTTCGGCTTCGTAAGTAATTTCGTAGGCAGCCTTTTCCAGGCAGAACAGCTCCAGCGCCGCGCGCTCGCCATCGGCCTGCTCCCAGGCGTGGGGCATGGCGGCAGTGGCCAGGCCATAGGCTTCGACAAAGGCGTGACGTGACTGGTGCAGGTACTGCCGAGCAACCCGCTGCCGGGCCTGCCGCGCGGCGTCGGACAGGTCTACTGCCGAGTCGCTGCGCAGAATCATCGCAGCAGCATAGTCGAACGAGCGCAGCACGCCGCTGACATCTTTGTACGGGCTGTGCTTGGCGCGGCGCTCCTGCAGCGGCCGGGCCGGCTCGCCCTCGAAGTCGATCAGGTAGGCGTCGCCCTGCACCACCAGCACCTGGCCCAGATGCAGGTCACCATGCACACGCATGAGCAGGCCGCCTTGGGCCTGCTGAGCAAGCTCCTCGACGCGCTTGGCCAGACCGTCGCGCTGCTGCTGCAGGTCATCGACCAAGGCCTGGCTTTCGCAGTCGAGGCTGTCGCGGTGCTGCGCCAGCAGATCAAGCGCGTGGGTCAGTTCAGCGCTGATCTGCTCGCCCCAGCGGGCGCTGTCGTCGGCACTGCTGGCGCGTGGCGCGAAGGCCTCGTCCTCGGTCGGCGTGGCCAGCAGCAGATGCATTTCACCCAGACGCTGACCGAACAGTGCGGCAAAGCCGTTGAGCTCGGTCAGGGCATCGGTGTGCGCTTCGGCGTCGATACGGGTGGGCTCCATTTCATCGCGAATGGCCCGCTCCAGGGTGTTCTGGGTCCAGGCCCAGGCATCGCCCTGGTTGCTCAGGTAACCCTGCGCGATCATCAACAGATTGGGCTCGTTCTGCGCATCCACTCGGCTGACCCACGCCAGCAGCGGTGAGATATTGGCAAAGCCACCAGCGGTCAGGTAGGCGCTCATTTCCAGCTCGGGATGAATGCCCGGATTGACCCGGCGCATCAGCTTGAGCACCACACAATCGCCGATCACCACGGAGCTGTTCGACTGCTCGGCACTCAAGTAACGCACCGGGCTGTCTTCATCCAGCACAAGCGGCGCCAGCAGCTCAGTCGCCTGGAAGCGCAACTCGCCATGCTCGTAAGGCAGCACAGTGCCGTCCTGGCAGTTGCGCAGCACCGCGCGGATGAACGGCTCGAGCACGAAGGCGTCAGTGATCAGGCCTACCTGACTGCCCCGGCGCACGCGCGACAAGGCCAATTGCTGCGGCAGCGCGCTGTGGATCTGGTCTTCGGGCAGCAGGCCAAACGGCAATTGATAATGGGTGGTCACGCCGTTGCTGAGCACTTCCAGCTCGGCCAGCAACACCGGTGTAGTGGCCGTAGCCAGGCGTACGCCGTAGCTCAGCCGAACCTGGTCAATCGGCGCTTCCTTGCCGGCAAACCAACGCCGCTTGGGCAGGTATTGCGGCAGCACCGAGGTTTCCAGGGCGTCTCGTGCGGGGGCATCAAGTAGCTCTTCCATACGTTTACGTAGCACCAAAGTGGTCAGTTCAGGGAGGCTTTCTGCAGGTTCGGCATGCCAGCTGGGCATGCGCTCGCGCGAGGCGAGGACGAACCAGTAGAAGCCGTAAGGCGCCAGGGTCAACAGGAACGGTAGCTGGCCAATCGGCGGGAAGGCACTGCCGCCGAGCATCTCCACCGGCACCCTATCGACGTACTGTGACAGGTCGAGCTCGGCCGCCTGCGCGGCGCGGGACACGTTGGCCACGCAGAGAATGGTTTCGCTGTTGCCGTTGGCGTCGGTGTACTCGCGGATGTAAGCCAGAATGCGCCGATTGCTCGGCGTCAGGGTCTTCATGCTGCCGCGACCAAAGGCCTTCTGTTGCTTGCGCACAGCGAGCATGCGCCGGTTCCAGTTGAGCAGCGAATGCGGGTCGTGGGCCTGGGCTTCGACGTTGACCGTCTGGTAGCCGTAGAGCGGGTCCATCACCGGTGGCAGTACCAGCCGCTGCGGGTCGGCGCGGGAGAAACCGCCGTTGCGGTCCGGTGACCATTGCATCGGCGTACGCACGCCATCGCGGTCGCCCAGGTAGATATTGTCACCCATGCCCAGCTCATCGCCGTAGTACAGGGTCGGCGTGCCGGGCATCGACAGCAACAGGCTGGTCAGCAGTTCGATGCGCCGACGGTCCCGCTGCAGCAGCGGCGCCAGGCGCCGGCGGATGCCTAGATTGATCCGAGCGCGACGGTCTTCGGCGTAGTAATTCCACAGGTAATCGCGCTCACGGTCGGTGACCATCTCCAGGGTCAGCTCATCGTGGTTGCGCAGGAAGATCGCCCATTGGCAGTCCGCCGGGATCTCAGGCGTCTGGCGCAGGATGTCGGTGATCGGGAAGCGGTCTTCCATGGCCAGAGCCATGTACATGCGCGGCATCAGCGGGAAGTGGAACGCCATATGGCATTCGTCACCGGTGCCCTCGCCGAAGTATGGGCGGGTGTCTTCCGGCCATTGATTGGCCTCGGCCAGAAGCATGCGGTCCGGGTAGTTGGCGTCGATCTCGGCGCGAATAGCCTTGAGCACCACGTGGGTTTCGGGCAGGTTCTCGTTATTGGTGCCGTCACGTTCGATCAGGTACGGGATCGCGTCCAGGCGCAGGCCGTCGACGCCGATGTCGAGCCAGTAGCGCATCACATCGATAACGGCCTTGAGCACCTGCGGGTTGTCGAAATTGAGGTCCGGCTGGTGCGAGTAGAAGCGGTGCCAGAAGTACTGCCCGGCAACCGGGTCCCAGGTCCAGTTGGACTTTTCGGTATCGAGGAAGATGATCCGCGTGCCGTCGTACTTCTGGTCGTCATCCGACCACACGTAGAAATCCCGCGCCTTGCTGCCACGCTTGGCATGGCGGGCGCGCTGAAACCACGGGTGCTGGTCGGAGGTGTGGTTGATCACCAGCTCGGTGATTACCCGCAGGCCGCGCTTGTGCGCCTCGGCGATGAAGCGCTTGGCCTCGGCCATGCTGCCGTAGTCCGGGTGCACCGCCTTGTACTCGGCAATGTCATAGCCGTCATCACGCCGTGGCGACGGGTAGAACGGCAGCAGCCAAAGCGTGTTGACGCCCAGCTCGGCGATGTAATCGAGCTTGCTGATCAGCCCGGCAAAATCACCGATGCCGTCATTGTTGGCGTCGAAAAACGACTTGATATGCAGCTGATAGATCACCGCATCCTTGTACCAGAGCGGGTCGTCGATAAACGCTGCCGGGCGGGAACGCTTGGCCATGTGCGACTCCTGTGCGAGATCAAGGCTACTGCGCGGCGCTGATACGCCAGATACCAAACGGCTGATAGCCCGGGTCGATGCGCATCCACTGGGTCTTGCCGTGCCAGGTCCAGCGGTGGCCGTTCATCAAGTCCTCGCCGTAGGTGTCGGCATTGTCATCCAGCCCCAGTTCCCATAGTGGCAGTTCGAAGTTGGCCTCCTGGACGTTGTCCGGGTCCAGGTTGATCGCGATCAGAATGTAGTTTTCGCGATCGGCAGTGCGCTTGGCGAAGTACAGGATGTTGTCGTTCCAGCAGTTGAAGAACGCCACGCCCAGATGGGTTTGCAGGGCCGGGTTCTGCCGGCGGATGCGATTGAGCTGGGCGATCTCGGCAATGATGTTGCCGGGTGCAGTGAAGTCACGTGGGCGGATCTCGTACTTTTCCGAATCGAGGTACTCCTCCTTGCCCGGAATCGCCGCCGCTTCACACAGTTCAAAGCCCGAGTACATGCCCCACAGGCCCGAGCCCATGGTCGCCAGTGCGGCGCGGATCAAGAAGCCGGCACGGCCCGAGCGCTGCAGGAAGAACGGGTTGATGTCCGGCGTATTGACGAAGAAGTTCGGCCGGTAGCACTGGCTCCACGGCGGCTGGTTCAGGGTCTCGAAGTACTCCTGCAGCTCCTGCTTGCTGTTGCGCCAGGTGAAGTAGGTGTAGCTCTGCGCATAGCCGACTTTGCCCAAGCGAGCCATCATTGCCGGCTTGGTGAAGGCCTCGGCAAGGAACAGCACGTCAGGGTACTGGCTGCGCACATTGGCAATCAGCCATTGCCAGAACGGCAGCGGTTTGGTGTGCGGGTTGTCGACGCGGAAGGTCTTGACCCCCTCCTCGACCCAGCCGATGACCACATCGCGCAGCGCCAGCCACAGTGAAGGCACGGCTTCGGCGGCGTAGAAGTCGACGTTGACGATGTCCTGGTATTTCTTCGGTGGGTTTTCCGCATAGCGGATGGTGCCGTCCGGGCGCCAGCTGAACCAGCCTGGGTGCTCCACCAGCCAAGGGTGATCCTGCGAGCACTGGATGGCGAAGTCGAGGGCGATTTCCAGGCCGTGTTCGGCGGCGGCGGCCACCAGCCGGCGGAAGTCTTCGCGGCTGCCCAACTGCGGATGAATGGCGTCATGACCACCGTCGGCACTGCCGATCGCATATGGGCTGCCCGGGTCATCAGGGCCGGCCTGCAACGAGTTGTTCGGGCCTTTGCGGTGGCTGCGGCCGATCGGGTGAATCGGCGGGAAGTACAGCACGTCAAAGCCCATGTCACGGATCATCGGCAGGCGCGCGTGAACGTCGTTGAAGGTGCCGTGGCGCGCCGGATCATCGGTGATCGAGCGCGGGAACAGTTCGTACCAGCTGGCGAACTGCGCCGCCGGGCGGTCGACGTCGAGCGGGAATTCGATACTGCGGGTCAGGTAGCTGCGGTGCTCGGCCTCTGCCATCAGGCGCGCAGCATCAGCGCTCAGCAGTAGTGCAACCTGGGCCTGCTCATCGAGCCCGGCCAGACGCGACTGCAGCGTCAGAATCTGCTCGCGCAAGGCGCCGTCGGTGCGCTCGGCGCCCTTGCCCAACAGCAGGCGGCCCTCCTCCAGCTCAAGCTTGATCTCGACCGCGGCGTTGAATTTCTTTTCCAGGTCGTAGCAGTAGGTGGCGTACGGGTCGATCCAGGCTTCGATGGTGAACAGGTGCAGCCCCAATCCGGTCGGGGTGAATTCCCCACGCCACAGATCATTGCCCGCGTCCTCCATCGCCACGCTGTGCCACTCGCGGCTGCGCGCTTCGCGCCAGTGCAGCACCACCATCAGCCGATCATGGCCGTCGCTGTAGACTTTGCTGCTGACCGACACCGGCTGGCCGCTGATGGCTTTGGCGGCAAAAGTACCGCCGTCGAGTACCGGTGCGGTGTCTTCAATGACCAGACGCGGCGCCAGCAACGCCTGGGCCAGGCTGATCGCCTGATCCGGGTGGTCATTGGCCATGGGCACGCTTTCGAAGGGCTCGTTGCGAGACATCGGACCTTGCTCCCTGTGGGCTTGAGGCGGTAAGGGTTCAGAGCCATCGAACGCATGGGGGGTTCAAAAAAAAATGAGCAAAAGGCGCAGGCACGGTTCAAAGCCTTTGCATCCCTCATTAACCCAGCGAGGTCAGGCCATGAACATTCCAATCCCGGCGGAAACTCCAGACCCGAACATCGACGATCCGAGCTTGCCGCCGCCCGTGCCGCAGGATGATCCGGATGAGTTGCCGATCAAGCCGACCATGCCGCCTACGGTGGGCGACCCGCCGAGTGAGGAACCGCCGGTGAAGGTTTGAGGATAGTCAAGACGTGGGCGAACAGCGCTCGGTGTATTGGCGTAGCTATGTCAGGTTGGTTGAGCGCCGGAATAGGCCCAAGGGAGGTTTCCAAAATTTTGTTACGCGCTGGGTGGTTACCCTGGTAACGAGTGAGGCGCTGCTACCTGATAGCAAAAGTTAAGTGCTCCGGCTGCCGTTATCAACGTATGCAGCACCGTCAAATTGTCAGGCTCCAACCCATACTGGGTTGGTAGACCTGACAGGGGTGACACCGATAATTAACAAACGCTCTTAATAAAACTTAAGTGCAGATTCATGCTTTTATCGGTTTGACGTTGATGGCGAAAAACTCTCCTTCGCGCTCTTCAATTTCAAAATGGATCTTAACGCCATTTTTAAGATCATAGCCCTTGGCACTCTCTAGGTCCAAGATAAGCGGATCGCCGCCTTCCGTCCCTCCCCTAACGAATCCACTCTTCTTACTGGTGTTGTACTGCATAACAGTGGAAGTTTTGACTCCGCTGGTGCTCATATCCATGACTCCTTTGTCACGTTGAGTATTACAGGCGCCTTTAATCTACTTCAGTGTCACGCTTGTCACTACTGGCAGTTTTACCGGGTATCGACCGCCGCCCGACAAGCGGCGGCCGATAATTACGTGGATCAGGCTGCCAGGTGCTTATTGTTGTGTTCAACCCAGCTCCGCACGTTCTGGGCAGCAACAGCGGAGCGTGACCAAAGCGAAACAGAAGACTCGGGATCATTTATTCTGTCGATGGTGGTCTGAATTGAGCCGTAGAGCACATAAAGGTCAATACTTTTCGCCGGAATACTTGCAGCTATTGTCAATGCCGCTGATGAAGCCGCCCCCGTCTGAATTCGGTGCCAGGTTTTCAATACGCCGCCGCTCCAGCCCATCCGGGCATAGCGGGCGCTGCTAAGGTCGCTGACGACGGGCCTACCCAAATAATCGGCGACTCCCCCGAGCCTTGGCGTGATCCATTTGGATGTCTGGGCGTAATTCGCTTTAATAGCGGCGAACATTCCACGCTTCATCGGAGCGACTATCCCCCCCGCCTTGGGCAGCTCACCCAGTACGTCCAGCGGGATGTTCCGCGCTGCCTTGGCGACGCCTCTGAAATTGGCCAACCGACGCCCCAGGCTGAATAAGCGCCTGCTTTTGCCTAGCAGTTTCAAGCCCCCCATGAGGGCGCCCTTTGCAGACTGACCCAGCGACAGTACTCCGTAAACAATTGACGCGACGCCTAAAATATAGGAAAGATTTTTATCAGAATCTTCGGTCAGTTTTGAGGCTACATCCAACGCAAATGACGCAACTGCAAAAGTGGTCATGAGGATGAACCATGGTGCCATCACCGGCCCCGTCAAGGCCGACAGTGCTATCCCCACTACCGTCAGCACCAACCCCACCCCGATATCTCGCCAACGACTACCAACCGGCATAGGCTCAGTATCCCGCAATGCATCTGCGTACAACTTCTCGTCCTGCTTCTGGTGCCAACGACTGAGCATGATTGCGCCGCTGGGATCATGCAGGTTGACCGGGTCCGGGCAATGCGCATAGTCATTGACGCCGCCGTCGCCAAATGGGCTCAGCCAGTCAGGCTGGGCATAACGCCGCAGCTCCGGGTCGTAACTGCGGTAGCCATTACCGGCGTGGTAGTGGCCGGTTACCGGGTCACAGCGCATGCCGTTGTAGCCGCTCACCAGCTTGTCCAGCGCCGCCCCTTCGCCAAAAGGCAGCAACGGTGCCAGCTGCAGTTGCCCTTCAAAGATCTGCCCGACAATCCCGCATTGAGGGTCATCGATAAGCCAGCGCACCTCATCATCGTCATACTGCGCCAGGCCTGGCGAGACGCTGGTGCGACGTATTGGAGTGCCTTTCTCGTCAAAACACACCTCGCCGATCAGCTCCTGGCCGTCGTAGCGTAATTCTCGCGTGGTCTGGTCGTGCGCTGAGTACTGCGCTGCCAAACGCTGCAAACCGTCATACTCATAGCGTGTCAGCAGCTTGCCTTGGGCATCCTTGACGTTGCTGAGCTGGCCGGTTTTGGTGTAGCTCAGCTTGCGCTTCCGACCATCTTCTTGCAGTTGGCCATTACTGTTCCAGTCCAGTGGAACGGGCTGCTCGCCGCTGCCTACAGCGGTCAAACGAGTAGGATCGGTGGAGCTGCCGAAAGTGAAGGTCTCATTTATCACTGGGCCTGAGAACGGCGTACTGATGCAGCCTGTAAGATTGTCCAGCGCATCCCACTCGAAGTGCTGCGCCTTGATCGCTGTGCCATCGGCATTTTTTGGACACATTGCCGCTTGTTTGGCATCACAGGTATAGCTCTGCAGACGATCAAGTTTGTCGTAAGTGAAGCGTTCGGTACGCAGCAACTTGCCATCCTGGTAACTGGCTTTGCTCTGCAGGCGGCCGTCGCCCTGCCAGGTCATTGCCTGGCTGAAGCAAGGCTCGCCGTTGCGCAGGAACGTGCGCGAGGTTTCGCGGTTGAAGCGATCATGCTCACTGAGCACTTGCCATTGCCCCGCGCCCGTCAGTGCGTGCACCTGACGCACTTGCAGATGGCCACGCTCATCATAGCGATAGAGCACATCCTCATGCGCCTGGCAGGTGCGCAACAGCTGCCCTTTGCTGTCGGCGAATATCCGCTGGGTATGACCATCAGCGCGTAGCGAGGCGATACTCTGGCCGCGCAGGGTCTGCCAGTCGAAACCGGGGGTCGCGCCACGCGGGCCTTTTTCACTGCGCTGCAGCCGGCCAGGCACACGCCCGCTGCCCAGGGTGTGCTGCCAGCCAACGGCGGCCATGTCGGCTGGGGTGGCGCTCAGCTGAATTGCGTTTTCTGCGCGGGTCTGGCTGACCTGCGAGATGCCATCAGACTGAAACGCCTCGCCCTGGGCGCTGTGCTGAGTTCTTAGCTGGGTTTTGTCCGGCAGGGTTAGACCGCCGTCCACGAAGCTGTATTCGCGGCTGCCGACCGTGCGGGTTTTAAGCTTGCCGGGCTCTGTGACAGTCTGAGAGGCCACCACCTTGCCGCCCACTTTCAACTGAGTGACATGGTTGCTGAAGCCGTGGTAGCTGCGTTCGACGGTGGTTGCATCGGGGCGGGTCACCTTGGTGACGCGCCCCAACTGATCGCGTTCGAAGCTGTAGACACTGGTCTGCTCGCCCACACCGCGGGTGTGACTGATGACATCCCCGTTGCGGTCGTAGTGTTGTTCGATTCGCAGGTGTTCTTGGTCGGTGTCGTCGGCCCAGCGTACGCTGCGCTGGGTAGTGCCGTCGGTTTTGCTAGTCTGAGTAGTGGTGCGGTTTGCGAGACACTGAGCACCCAGACCGGTTTGCTCTTTGAGCTGTGCATGCACATCGTGGCCGATGATTGACTGGGCTTTGCTGGCAGGAACTATATAGTCAACATGTAGCTGATAATGGGTGAGCGCCTTCTCCACGTGGGATCGATAAACCGTGGCGGCATTGCCTTTGGCCGACTCTCTCGACCAAAGAGCAATAGCGCGATCACGAGAATCCGCGAATTCACGAGCAGTAGCAGCAGCAACAGCGGCCTCGTTAATAACATGAACAGCTAAAGCATCAATAATTCCAACAGGAGTGCATTCAGCAGAAGCTTTAGCAGCTTCAGCAGCTTTAGCAGCAGCTTCAGCAGCAGCCTCAGCAGCTTTAGCAGTCGCAATAAAAACATCAACAATCGGATCTTGCGCACTGATGGCTATCAAATAAAAAACACTCCAGACGCTTACATTAGCCACATCCGGCAAAGGGGCGAGGTCTGTCGAGTGATCCGCAGTGATCTCCGGCACAGGCTCAATAGGCCAAAAGTCATTATCCCAGAGAATCGCATCTTTTATACCCTCTGAATCTTTCAGCCCCGCAAATGCCTGAAACACTTTAAGCAAAGGATACGTATTGCGCCACCCCTTTCCCGCTATACACATCTCAGACATTTCGAGACCGTTGACCAAACATAGATAGGCTTGGCCGATAGCGTTTGCCTGACCAGACCATACCGCCCCATCCCAAAGCACATAACTGAAAGGTGTGTAATTTGCAGCATTATCACCCTTCAGGTGTTCCAAGACATTGAACATTAGCGTAACCAAATGAGGTATGCGAACATCGCCCTCCACTTTGATTTTACGTTTGGCCACGATGGCCTTTACTTCACCAGGTTTATGCTCAGAATTGATTACATTAGACTCCTGCAGCAACCACTGGTGTCTCCCCGCCAGACCAAAACTCGGTGAATCCTTGCGCACCGCCTGCCCGCCTGGCAGGTAATCCCACGCCCAACTCCCGGCTACAGCGTCCTGATCGAGGGCGGCCATACAACGCTGCTCGATCGGCACATACTTGTCCCCAGCCGACCGGCGCCATGATTCGTGCCAGGCGCGTTGCAGCCCATCAAGCTGCGACAAGCTTTGGCTACCATCCTGATAGGTGCGCTCGACCAGCGTACCATCGGCGCTATAAACCGAAACGATGCACTCGTCTGGCGTTTGTTTGGCGGATCTGCCGGTAGCCCCAGCAGCCAGCGCATAGCGTGTCTCTTTTGTCACCCGGCCAAAGGCATCGCGTTCCCAGTGGGTTTCGCTGCCATTCTCGACATGCTGCAAGGTGCGGCGGTTGTAGCGCGAGTGCACGGTCTTGCTGACCTGGGCGTTGCCCGCTGTCGTAGTGGCCGTAAGCGTAACCTTGATGCCTGGTTCATTGGGGTTGGCAACGAATTCCTGCTTGGTGCTCGTGCTGAGAACGCTGCCGGCGTGGTGGGTGGTCTGTTTTCGAGTAATCGACCACTCTTGCACCTTTGCTTTCATTGGTGGCCGTTTTTTTGCTGGAGGGGACGGTAGTGGCAGTGCTGATCTGCTGCCACAGCACTTCCTCCCCCGTCTGTGCCCAGCCCGTGTGCTGGTTGAGTGTGTTCTTGACCAATGTGCCCTTCACCCCCTGCACCACCACAACATCGGCGAGTTCAAGATAGGCGCGTTTGCCGCGGGTGACCTTGCGATAGCCGTAAAGCTTCAGATCCTGGGGGTTGCCAAACTGATCACATCGGTACTCCGCCATCAACGGCGGCTGCGCATAGTCAGGAATGAACGGACATCCAAGGTTGGGCAGTTTGATGAGCTCGTCCGGGCTCGTGAAGGCGGTCTGGTTGGGTGTTGCCTCGGTGTAGTAAAGGTAGTGAATCGACTGCGAGCCCTCGGTAACAATGCGCAAAGGCTTGTCATCGCTATCACTGGTGAGGGTCGTGGCCTCCACTGCCATGCCCAGCTGGTCGCGCTGCGCCTCGGGCACCAGGCTGACAATGCGGTCAATGGCTTGCGCCAGGTGCTTCCTTAGATTGGGGGAATAAGCCCACAACGCCCGCACAAGAGCGTCTTGATGAGGTATGTCCATCGCCTCGGACTTTATCACCATCTCCCCGTCCTCGCCTTCGCCCTCGTCCTTGGGCTTTGGCGTGACCGTGATACGCTCAAATACCTTCGCCAGCTTATCGCCCCAGCCCGTGTAGCGCACACTTGTGCTGTCTACTGCCTTGTCGAGGTCGGCCTGCTCCTTTTTGAGTTCGGCCTGCGTCTTGTCGCGGCCTATAAGCTCCATGTCGGAGCCTACCAGTTCCATCGAGAAGGCGACCTGGTCCTTGACGAGGTCGACCTGAAACCAATGGCCCTGCGCAGAGCCAGAGCCGTGCAGCAGCCGGGCTCGGTTGCCGTCTTTGTCTAGCCCAAAGGCGTGCAGATCATGCCTGATCGAGGCATGTACGCCGGTATAGACTTCAGCAAAGAACAACTGAGAGTTAGTGTTCTGGAAACTGCCGGTATAGTTGTAACGCGCGATGTGGTTCTGTTGCCCAGCGCTCGGCAACAGCGCGTGCAGTACTACCCGCGGCAGGCGCGGCGAGCCCGCCACTGATGCATGTTCCTTGATGTATTGCACACACTCCACCGAGCCATCCAGTTCGGTGAGCCGGCACAGCACACGGTCTAGGGTGGGGTCGTCATCGTAAGCACACTCTACCTGCTGCAGCACTTTGGCCTTTTGCTCACGTTGCAAGGTACGCAGCAGGAAGTGCTCAAGCTTCAATTCGACCTGAAACGCCTCGCTGGTGCCTGGCCACAGCTGCATGCTGACCTGCCCAGCTGTTTTTTCTCTCAGATTCTTGTAGGTAGCGCTGAACAGCTCGGTCTTGCCGCTGTGGATGCTCATGAGCAGAAATTGCCCTTGCTCGCGCTTCCATTGCAAGTCCAGCACTTCGCCGTACTGCGAAATGATACGGGAGGGCAGCAGTTGCACGAATGGGCGCTCGAATGCTTCGATGCGCTTATCCAGGTCCTTGGTGTTGCCGTGCTCTTCCCAAGCGCTCACGGCCTCACCGTAGTCAAGGCGCGTAGTCGCGGCATACAGGGGGGGGAAGACCATCATGATGTAGTGCGTCCAGTTGTCGGACCAGGTCGGATACTGCGGTTTGCTCTTGTCCCTGATGGCCCGCAACGCTTTGAGCACGGTCTGCCGGTAGGTATCGTTGGGTTCGAAATCATCACTGCCAGGCGCAGCGGGTTCACTGAGTATTTCCTGACGACCATCGGCGAATTCGACGGTGAAAACGCTGTATTTCTTATCGCTGCTGACTCTGCAACCATGGCTCTTGACGGCTTCGCCTTTGCCCAGTGCTTCCCACTGCACGTCGTCGAACACTACGGTAATGCCGTTGGCCAGCGTCAGTGTATGGTGCTCGATGGCCTGCGCAGAGCTGCTGACCAATCTGGAAAAGCGCCAGGCCCAGCCATCGCCCAGGCCCGCTTCGTTGCCGCGTAGTGCCGAGTAATGCAGGGTCAGGTCGCAAATAGGGCCCAGGCCAAGCATGCCTTGCAGAGTAGCGATCGGGTAATGCACATGGAACAGCCCAGTGCGCTCGTCCACACCGGTGCGCTCCTTGTTGCCGGCGTCGAATACTTCAGATCGGACAGTGTTGCCGTAATCCTCGCATAGGTAGTTGATTTCCTCGTAGGCTCTCATCGCGGCGGGCGGCGTGAAGCTGACGGCTTGCACCCCGTGCCAGAACTGGGTTGGGTGCAGGGCGCCGATATGGCCTACGGTCAGTTTGTTGCCATCACGGGCGTGTTCCGGGTAGGTCAGGTACAGGTCATAGACCTCCTGCTTGATCGGGCCGCTCCAGACGATAGTGCGATCGCTGACCTCCACGGGCCATTGCGGTTGCTCGCTGGGGCGCGGCACACAGGCGACTACGCGGTACCCTTTGTCAAAGGCGGCCTTGGCCAGTTTGAATTCCAGCTCACCGTTGAGCGACTCCACCGTGATTTGAGTGCTGGCCTCACCCGCTTGCACGGAGAATCGGGCCTCATCTGCGGGCGCCTTGCCGGGCAACTCATCAGTGTCAAGCAGATACGTGGCGTAGTCGTCCTCGCTCCAGAGCTCACCGTCACCAACGTTCTCCAGGCTCAGTTGCAATTCGCTGAAGCGCGCTATGCCGATCGGATCGCCCGCTTTTGCGACCTGTAGCTCTGGCCAGCCCTGCTGCTTGAGCAGATCGGCAAGCGCCTGCAACCAGGTGCTCAGGTCTTTGACATTGGAGTAATCCTGCGGCCTGAACAAGGCCCGATGCACCAGCTTGCGGCTGAACGGGTGGCGCAGGGTCACCAGCACCGCATGTTCCGGATCGTCCTGCCAGGCTGAGCCCAGGCTTGGGCCAGGTACATAATTGCCGGTATCCGTCAGCGAGGTGTAAATACGCAGCGCATCGCCACGCTGCCAGAGCGACAGGTTATCGCTTTCATCGGCCTGCCCAGCATCTGGATTGTGGCTGGCCACCCGCAGATAAGGGGACATTTGCGAGGCATTGAGCTCGGCCGCCCATGCCCGCAGGCATTTACCGGCAGCGCGTTGTGCCTCGCTTGGGGTCCATTGGTGGCTCGCGACCAACCGGTGGGAAAACGCATCATAAGCCCAGGCTTGCAAGGTTTGCCCGTCGCCATGTGCATACTTGGCGTCGAGCGTCTGGCTCTGCCACCAACGTGTCTCTGTCAGGGTAACGGCAAGCTCGGCAGACTGCGGCGCCCAGAATGCATTGCCACGGGTGGCAGGCGTGACCGTGCAACCGTCCAGTGCGCCGGCCCGCAACAAGCGGCTGTCGCGGTTGATCTGTTCGGCCAGGGCCTTGGACCAGCTTTCACCGAGCTGCGCGTCGGTCGGCGTGAAGAAGTGCTGTTCGTAAAGTGCCTGAGAGGTCAGGTCGCGCACTTGCAGGCACAAGGCAGCGCCCGCCAATGGCGCAAATGATTCATCGCACGCCAATGCCTGCACGAGGTTGCCGGCAAATGGCGCAGTCGTGAAGACGCGATAGCGTGCTGGGGTCCATAACCGCAGTGTTTGGCCCTTGCGCGAGAAGCTGTGAACGTCATCCCAATCACCGACCGCCAATGATTTGTCTTGAGCCGCGAGGTGATCGGCAAACGCCTGTGGCCATTTTTCGCTGGTGAGCTTGTCCTTCTGCGCGGTGTAATCGATCTTGCGGATATCGCCATCCACTCGATCGATCATGAAGGCAGTCAGCTTCTCGCCCTGGTTCAGGGAGCGACCAGCCTTGATCATGCAGCTGCTGTTCCAGCCACCCTGGAGGCTGCCGACGCGTTGGAGCGAGAAGTCGGTCATGTCGGGGAGATGACCGTTGGCCTCTGTGGTGATCAGATAGGGCGCGGAAAGTGACTGTACCGGCGCGCTTCGCGCTTTTTTTTCGGTGACCTCCCAGATGGGATTGAGTCGGTAGATCTTGGCTACCGTATTGATGGGTAACTGACCGGTGTCGCGCATGTTCCACAAGCCATAAATGTCGTGATTGCGCCTTAATTTGTAGTGTTCATTCGGCGAGAGTTTATCGGCCATCTTCAAGAAGCCGTCGCTTGCTGTCACATAGGCGTTGACATAAAAGTCTTTTGAATAGCCGTAGCTGTGGGCTTTGCGAAGACAAATCAGCAGGAACCCCGACTCAGGGGTTAGTGTGGGCCATTGCGCCTCTGGTATGAGCGCAGCACCCAAACCTTCTAGTTCGAGCAGAATATCACCGATCCTGGCCTTTTCGGCATCCACTTCAGGGGCCGTTTTTATCTCTGATACCTTGAATGAGCAATCGGATTTGTTGAGAGTAACAATTTCTTTATTGAGGCCGGTATTACCCCCATACAAACCGCTCTTGCCATTCACGGTGAGGGGCTTACCTTGCTGAATGTACGCAATAAATTCATCTTTATCATAGGCCATGGTTGCTGCACCGTAACTTTCGGGTTGAGACTACCCATGCAACACCGCTGAACGGTGCACCACAACTGGCAGAACTGCTAGGCAGGCAAGTCCTGGGTGTTCGTTATGGGTTGACCCACATTCACGTCAGGCCCCTCTGTAGAGCACTACGGCAGGCTGTCTGCAGTGATCAGGACCCGGGATGACTACCCGATCAAACACTTTAGGGGGCAGTTCAGCGCGCCGACTCCCGCTACCCGTATTGCCATTCCTCTCGCCCCATTCAGGCAACCTTACCTAGCAATTCTGTCAGGTGCGGCCCTGCGCAGCCTCAAGTAGTGTCAGGCAAACCGGTGGTCACGGCTCTCGGCTCTGTTGAGGCCTGTCACCCATCAATAATTTGCCAGGGGCCTGACCATGACCAAGAAAACCACGACCACCGCCAACGCCTTGCCCGCCCAGCGCAAGGACGGCGCTACCTATATGAACCTGTTTCCCGATACCCAAGTGCGCTGCGCCAGTGGCGCGCTCGAAGCCAACACCAGCCGTGCCGCGTATCTGGTGTACCTCAAAAAAATGATTGAAGCGTTGGAAACCCGCGCCGATGTCACTGCCCCGATTACCCTGAAGCAACGTCGCCCTGATCTGTTGAAGCTCACGCTCGACACACAGAGCGCAAATAAGGCTCTGCCCAATTTGCACCTGGTGACGGGTCTGCTTGAAAAGCGGGCAAACGAAGCAGTACCGAAAGACCAAACGCTGAAAAACGCCGTTGCCAATACTATGCATAAGGGCAACGTGCCCTTCCAGTATGCCTGGGCATCGATCAAGACCGCGCTGGCACTCAAACAACTGCCGCTGTGGGACGTGCTACGTGCCGCTGACGTCGACCATCCCTCCTTCCTCTTCGACAACCTCACCTGCCCGGCCCAGCGCGCTGCGACGACCTTGAGCAGCGGCTTCACGCTACAACTGCAAGCACTGCTGGGTGGCAAAAAACCTGTCAATTCCGCGTTGCAAGGGCTCACCACCACGCAAGCGGTGAGCAAGGCGCTGGGCTTGACCCGCAAGGAATTGCGCCGGCTGCTGGCAGTGGACGCCGTCGGCGAGAAAGCAAGTACAGTGGTACTGAGCGATCATGTTTCGAAACTGGATTACTACGATGGCGCGAGCCATCTGTACGGCGCGGAGTACATCAACAACTGCGAGAAGCCGTTGTACCTCACTCATTCCGACCCGAGCAACAAAACCGTACAGATTACCGGTGTCACCGACGCCCACCTCGATCGGCTCCAGCGCATCCTGCTTATTCAGCGGGCATTGGAGGTGGGGCCAAGCGAGGCCGACGTGTTGCTCATGGCAGCGCTGTGGAGCGAAGACCTGGAGGGAGGCAAAATCATTACCCCCGCCACCCTGCGCGCCCTCGGCCTGTTCCGACATCTGCATGTCAAGTACGGGGTCAGCGCACACCAATACGCGGCTTTCATTTCCGAGATTTCGGTTTACGGCACTCGCCCGGACAAGTCGTTCTACGATCAGCTATTTGACCCTGCCAGCATTGGTGGGCAAATCGACCGGGATCCGGTGTTGCAGCTTGACGGCGAGGTGTTCGACCCGCAGGCCAGCAGCGGGCCCGACGCCCTAACGCTCAAGCAGCTGTGCCTGGCCTTCAAGGTCGACGAGACTGTGCTGCGTGCCGTATTGGAGTGGGTCGTCGAGGAGCAGGGCCTGACCCACCCCGAGCGATCGCTTGAAGTGGTCTCGGCCTGCTACAGGTTAACCGCTCTGCCGCGTCTGTTCGGCCTCAAGCCGAAAGACGGGATGCTGCTTCTGGCAATGCTGAACCAGTACGAGCCGGCCTACAAGGAGCAATTGGCCGGCAACCCAAGCCTTGGCGATGGTGAGGCTGAGGCGGACATTGTCGATGTGATCGTCGGCGTGATGGATGCCGCGCAGTGGCTCAAATCCCAGGAGTGCGGTGCTGATCAACTTTACTTGATCCTGCAGTCCGAAGTGACCATTACCCGACCTAGCTGGGCGAGCATCTGCCTGGGCGCACCGCTTGCACCGGACGCGGGCAAGGACCAACTGTACAGCGCGCTGCAAGTCGCGCTGCAACTCGACGACGTTGAAAAGGTGGAGCCGCTGCTGCGCTGGTCTGGGCTGGACAACCAGACGTTTGTTGGCAATGTGCGTGACGTGCAGCGTAGGTCTGCTGAAAAGAAGCTGGCGCCACTTGATAGTTTTTCGGAGCAGGACATCGAAGACTGGACACTGCTGGATCAATACACCTCGTTGATCAAACTGTTCGAGCTTAGCGCCAGTACACTGAAACATTTCATGGACACGCCTGAGTGGTTTGACTTGTTGGAAGACTCAGGTGATAAGCGCGACCTTGATCTGTCGACGGTTTACCTACTCAGTCGCTACAAAGCACTGGTTGCAAAACTGCCTACAGACCTGAACGAAAGCGACGTGATGCAGTACCTCGCTAGTGTCAACCCAGCCAAGCCCGGTGCCGAACCTGCGGCCGAGGCGGACAAGGCATGGGCCGCGCTGGAAAAACTGCTGGGCGAACCTCGAGACAGCCTGGCCCAGCTGAGTTCACTTGAGCCGCCTACCACCCTGGGTGAAATCGACCGACTGCTCAGGCTGCTGGACCTGTCACAGCAACATGCCATCTCGATGGAAGCGCTGGTCGACATCAGCAGGTTGCCGGCAGCCACTATCTCGGAGCCCTTCGAGCAGGTCTCTACCAGCCTGCGACAAAGCTGTACGGCCAAGCAACGTAAGGTAATGGACGAGCAGCTGAGGCTGGCCTGGCGCGATGCCCTGGTGGGCTTCCTGCTCGTTCATTGGGCACCTGTCGACCCCGCTCGCAGTGAGATCACCACCCCGCAGACGCTGGCCGACTACCTGTTGATCGACCTGCAGGTTTCCCATGAACCGCGCACCACCCGGGTGATGTCCGCCATTGCCAGTCTGCAGCGTTACCTGCATCAGATTTACTCACGCCAGGAGACCGGCTACCGCAATTCCCTGCTGAGCGAAGCAGAACGAAATGAATGGAGCGACTACGCCAGCCGTTACGAGCAGTGGAAGCTTCGCCAGCAGGTGCGCAACGAACCCCAGAACTTCATCGACCCCACCCGCCGTACGCGCAAGACCAGCGCATTCAAGGACCTTGAAAGCCTGCTCGCTCAGGGCAAATGCCAGCCGCAGGACATTCAAAGTGCCATGGTCGGTTACCTGAGCACGTTCGAAAAGCTCAGCAATATCCAACCAATCTCGGCCTACGCCGATGGCACCTCACCGCTGGAGGATACCTATCATTTCATCGGTAAGACCAATGTCGAACCGGTGGAATATTACTGGCGCACCCTGGATCTGCGTGAGCGTGACCAGGATGGCGCGCCGAGCATGCTGGCGTGGAGCGAGTGGGAGAAGATCACGATAGGGCTGAGCGGGACATTGGCGAAGACGCTATTACCGAAACCAGCGGCCTTGCAACAGGTCCCCAGCAATGGGGAGAGTGGTGCTGAAAAGGCCGCCGATAGCGGGCAAGAGTCGGAGGCTGAGGCAGCGAAAGCAAAAGAAGAAGCTCTGCTAAGGCAAGACGAACGTAAACATATCGAATTGATCCGGCCTGTGATCATCGCCGGCCGTCGTTACGTCGTCTGGGTGGAGTGGGAAGCGACCGCCATCGCCTTGGGCACCGACAACAAGGCCAGCGAGTATTACCCGTTGCGGGTGTGTTTCAGCTTTCAGCAGACTGATGGGGCCTGGAGCCCGGCCAATGAGTTGCTGCGGCTGGATGGGCACAACGACGAAGGTAAATTTGACAGCAAGGCGACGTTGGCCACTCCCGAAGCTGGGTCGACCAAAACCAATGCGTTTTTGAAAACCAAAGCCTATCAGCCAGGTTTGGCGGTGATGGTCAACAACATGGGCGATCGGATCAATGATCCCTGGTTGACAGTGCTGTTATTCGACAGCACTAAAAAGGGTTCGCATACAGCCGACTCAATTTCTAAGATGCAGAAAAAAAACGAGTATTTCATAGTCAGTAGAGACCTGCTGTTGCTGGAAAACAAAACGCTGGATGCCGTGTCCATAGATACAAGAGCTATCGAGAACAGGCTGGTGTTGAATTGGCTACGGTTTTTCCACGACCCGCGTGTTGTACAACACCCTTATGTAGGTGCTTTGACATCACTGGAACCCGTAGGGGAAACCAAAACTGAATGGATGGGACTCACTTCCAGCCAGGCAAACAATTATGAGGCAACCAAAACGCCTAACTTTCGTTTCGAGCAACAGCCTGGCATCACTTCAGAAGAGGCAGTGATCTCGATATCCACTGAACTCAATATACAACACACCAGCACCACTTATATCATAACTCATCCAACGTATGGCGCCCTTTTAAAATGCAGCGCGAGCACTCACACGAACAACACAACCGCAAACTTCGATACCAACAGCTACGACATCAAATTTAAGATAACCGCTCTCAACAAAAATATTCAAATTTTGAATGAAATTGGATATCCAGGAGAACCTAGAATAGCACGAGGAACCCTAGAAGTAGGCAGCATTAAGACTTATAACCTGCGCAGAGCTTTTTCCGTATATAAAGGCTTTGGTGAGCCCACCGACGAACAGGTAGCGCAGCAGCTTAGATCAACGATTGATGCAAAACCTTACTTTATCGAATACTCGAATAGCCCGCAGCAAAAACTCCACTTACCCATGCACCTACACTCCCATATGAGTGACCTACCCGTCTCACTAACCGTTGAAAGTAAAGACGTTGCCAATGCGACGTGGACGTTGTCCGCCTCCGAACAAAAATATTTGGTCGAATTTAAGCTACAATCATTACAATCCTTTGCTAAAGACGCCCCATCAGAATTCAGTGTATTCAAAAAGAATCTTCTCAAAAACCGCCATATATCCGAGTTCGAGCTCAACCCACTACTCAACCTCCCCGCACCCAAGCACTTCGGCGCCTCATGCACGCTCGAACATGCCATCAGCAAAGCCGGCACTCTGAATAATGCCGGTGCGATGAGCGCCCTCATCAAGCGAGAAGTTGAAACCTTGGAAGCAAGTGGTGTCACTCTCCCTGAAGGGCTATCGCTGGAATCGGCCGTTCGTCTACGCCACCTGCACCCCGCCGCCTGCAGAAAGATACTGTTGTATATAGACCCTGCACACACCATGCCGCTTGAAGACACTATATCTGCCAAAGGCGACGGACGTGTGGTGTTCCGTTGCCCATTACCCACAGACCTATCGCATTTCACCTTTAAAGCGAAGGTGCATGACGATCAAGACAACCTGCTCGCTACAGTCTCTCAGGACTTCAAATGGCAAGAGCACCCCGACGACGCAGTCCCCAGCGTGCAAATCAGGCGCAACCTGGACCAAGCCCTCTACCTCGACTTCAGCGAAGCCAATCAGAAGCTGGCAGACACCAGAGTACCGCCCCTGCGTCTTAATACCCTGTTCGGCAAGCAACTGGTCGCACTGGCCACCCAGTCGGTTGAGCGTGCGCTGTCGTGGGAAGCCCAGTGCCTACCCGAACCTGCGCTCGCCTCAGCGAACGAGCGCACCACGGTCGATTTTCGCAGTGCCAATGGACTGTATTTCTGGGAGCTGTTCTTCCACGTGCCCTTCCTTGTCGCGTGGCAATTGCGGCAGAACCGTGAATACCGAGCGGCCTGGCACTGGTGCACGCGCCATCTGTTCGATCCTTACCGCACCTGGGCGCCTGCGGGCAACTACCCGCCCCTGTACTGGATGAGCCAACCGATCAGTGCACCGGCTGCCTACGCCGCCAACGCCGAAGAAAACGACCCCGACCTGCTGGCCTACGCAGCACCCGAGCGCTACCGCAAGGCACTGCATCTGTTTGTAGCCGAAAGCTGGCAACGCCAGGGTGACGACCTATACCGCCAGTTGACCCGCGATACGTTGATAGAAGCCGCCATTTGCTACGACAACGCCCTGCGCCTGATCGGAACGCTGCCCGAACAATTTTCTTCCGCACCGCCCCAGGCGCTGACGCTTGCAAGTGCCCAGCCGACGAACTTTGTACCACCGCTCAACAACAAACTGGTGGAATTGCGCAACCTGTTGCGTAACCGGCTGTTCAACCTGCGCCACGGCCTCACTCTGGACGGCAAGCCCGCCGCCGTGCTGCTCGATCCGCAAAACTACAATTCAGCTGCCCTGGGTTTTGGCGGCCATGGGGCTGGGCCGGCCGATGGCATCAAAAAAGCTCGTCCGGTACCACCGTGCCATTATGCTGAGGTGCGCAAAAGCGCCGATGCAGCAGTACTGCAGCTGATTGAGCTGGGCCAGACGCAACTGCGTTTCTATGAAGCAGAGGGGGCGCAAAAGCTTGCGCTGTTGACCAAGACCAACATCATCAGCCTGCTGGACTTCCCGTGCCGTTTGCAGGAGCAGGCGCTGGAACTGGCCAAACGCGGTCGCGATACGCTGCTGGCGAGCAAGCGCATGATCGAGGGGCGGGTGGAGTACTACCAAGGCCTGCTGGATGAAGGTATTACCGACCTGGAACATACAGCGCAGGCAGCGGCTTACACGTCGCAAGTGCTTAAAGGCGCATCGATTGCGTTCATGTATAGCAGCAAGGCCGTACAGGCCGCTGTGCCAACGATTTATGGGTTGGCGTTCGGTGGCAACAGGCCAAGCGAAGGCATCGCTGCCGTCGGTATGGGGATGGAGTTCTTAGGCGAAATAGCAAACATGGCCAAGGACGAGCTGCGCTTGCAGGCCGAATACCAACTGCGCGGTCAGGAATGGCAGTTCGAGACAGACCAGGCAAACCTTGAGCTACAGATCATCGACAGGCAGTTGCTCGAGCAGGACATCCACGTGCGCGCGGCAAGAATCGCGGTGGATGAAGCCCGAGCCAAGCTGACCGCGCATCAGGCTGAATACCAGCTCATGACCACGGTATTCGCCAGCCACCCGACCTACTTGTGGTTGATCAGTCGAATGGCTGACATTTATAGCAGCACCTATGACGCCACCCTGTCGCTGTGCCTGATGGCCGAAGCCAGCCTGCAGTACGAACTGGGCGATTTCACCAGCACCTGGATCCGCACCGATGGCTGGCTTGATAACTGGCGCGGCATGCTTGCCGGGGAAGCTCTGGAGCGCGACCTGATCCAGATGGACCTGGCGGCGATCAACGACAACGAGCGTCCTTTGGATATCCGCCTGGACCTGTCACTTTGCAAATGCATGAATTGGGACACCATCAAGCTGCAGGAGCGGTTGAAGACCGGCAAGGTTATCTTCAGCCTGACTTCAAGGCACTTCGACCAACAGTACCCAGGGCATTACCTGCGCCGAATCGAGCGCATCACGCTGACGTTCAAGAATGGGGAAAAAAATATCTCAGGGCCCGTCGCGGCAATGCTTACCCAGTCCAGCAACACTCTACTGCTAAGCAACGACAGCGCCGGCGTGCAGTGCCTGTACCTCAACCGCGAAGACAAGGAAGGCGAAGTAGTCAGCCTGCTGCGCGATCTGCGCCGCGACCAGCGAATAGCGATCTGGTCAGCCAAAGAGGTGAATCGCAATTTCGACCTACAGCCGGGCCCCAAGGATGAGACCCGCTACCAACCGTTCGAAGGCACAGGCGCAATCTCCAGCTGGGTGTTGGAGTTCCCGGGCGGCATTGAGGCTCACCCAAACCTGTTCGAGAAGGACAAATGCCTGGTAACAGACATCGAGATTCACATCGCCTATAGCGCTATGGATGGTGGCCCGGAGTTTCGTGACGAGGTTAAAAAGTTGATGACCTCGAGCAGCACGCCAGCACAGACCGCTGAAGAAGGTAAATCGCAAGCCGACGCTGATGACACAACCAAGCGCAAGAAAGAAACTGAAGCCGCAGAGGCCGAGCGCAAGGCCGAGGTAGATGCTGCTGCCGCCGAGGCCAGGCGCAAAGCCGACGCAGATGCTGCTGCAGCCGAGGCCAAGCGCAAGGCCGACGCAGATGTTGCTGCAGCCGAGGCCAAGCGCAAAGCCGACGCAGATGCTGCTGCAGCCGAGGCCAAGCGCAAGGCCGATGCAGATGCTGCTGCCGCCGAGGCCAAGCGCAAGGCCGAGGCAAAGAAGAAAGCCGATGCTGCAAAGCGCAAGGCCGTGGCAACTTCCGCTGTCAACGCTGCCAAGCAAGCCGAGCAGCAAGCCCTTGATGCACTGAAAAGGGCTGAGAGCGACGCCAAAGAGCCTGCTCTGAAGGCCGAGCAGGCACCCAGTGAAGCCAAAAAAGCTGCGGAGGCGATCATTCTCGCTCGCACCGCCTGTACACAGGCGACCGCTGCGCGTAAGCGTGCTGAAAAGGCCGACGAAACCGGTAACGCCGAAGCCACGGTTGTTGCATCCAACGAAGCCAAGCAAGCCGCCGAAGAGGCCCTCGCAGCCGCAAAAACTGTTGCCGCTGCGCTCCAGACTGCCAAGACCGTTAAATCCCCTGCTGAACTCTTGGCCACGGCTAAAAAATTGAGGGGCTCGTGGGTTCGAGTCGACAAGAAAAACGGCTACTTTGAGATTGGCACGCTGAAGACCGTCGATGAAAAGTGCGTGGTGGTGGTAACGAAGGATGAACCCGGCATGTCCAGTGAGAGTTATGTTTATATGCATCAATTAGCCAATATCACCAAGGCCAAGAAGCCTTAACCGTGTTGTGCCCTCGCGATGGATAAGCCCTACAGGGGCCCATACCATGGGCACAGCTTTTTGCAACACACCCCGTAGCACAGAAGAGAGGAACGTACCCATGGCCACAAAAGCTCAACTCAAAGCGCTGCTTGCTGATAAATATGACTATAAGGAGACTGATATCGACGACACTACACGCATCACGGACATCGTGGGGAGTGATACAAAACTTGGCATTCACTTGCAAGATCTGAGCGTGGATTTGTCTCCCCGACAGTTGGAGGACGCAGTGACTGTCGGAGACTTGGTGAAACTATTGTAGCCTGTTAGACGGCCTGCTCCTGGCTCAACGCCGACGCTGAGCCAGGAGCAGATCCTGCCGAAAACCTAAAGGTTTCCTTACGCAACACACTGCTGGATCAGGCTACTGCGCAGTGATATACGGCCCGTCGAAGTTGATTGAGAAAGGGGTTTACAAAATGGCGCGGGCTGCGCGTGCGAGGCAGAGCAATCATTGATCAAAAAAGGGCCTGAAGCCATCCAGCCAGGCCAATAACGTGGACGATTCACCCCGTTATCAGACTCACCGTATGACCTGGCCCTGTAGTATCACCCGTATTACTTCATGGAGTCTTTCTTGTTGATGTTAATGGCATAACTTTTGCCATTTTCTTTCTTTACAGCGAACTCCACAGTGTCTCCTTCCTTGGGCTTTTCCGTCATCGTGGCGAATGCTTCACTGGAAACGACAATTTCGTTCCCTTCATCATCCATCCAGTCCATGCTTCCCAACTTCTTCTCTTTGGGGATCGATTTTAGTTTTGCAACTACCACCTTGCTGTCAGTGCTCATTTCAATGTCGCCTCTGTAATAATGGATACACGTGTGTGCCATTCAAATTTACCCCAGCGCCGTAGCGGCCAGTACTGACAGTTTTACTAGGCATGGGTGCTCGCGCGCGTCCGGTCAGGCGCCACGGAATGACCGTCTCAGCATGGTTACGTTTACGTAAAGGTGACGCCGAGATTGACACCTTGCGAGCCCAGGTTTACGTTAACGTCAACCAACCACCACACCGCTTCTGTGTGTAGGAGCGGCCTTGTGTCGCGATAGGGTCGCGTAGCGGCCCGGGGATGTCGAAGGCGAAGCTGCAATCTTGGGGCCGCTACGCGACCCATTCGCGACACAAGGCCGCTCCTACAGGGACGTGGTGATATCCAAGAACAATAAAGGTACCCACCCATGCATTACCCCAGCCTGAACTTCGCCCTCGGCGAAACCATCGACATGCTTCGCGACCAGGTCCGCGCCTTCGTCGCCGCCGAACTGGCCCCGCGCGCAGCGCAGATCGATCAGGACAACCTGTTCCCCGCCGACATGTGGCGCAAGTTCGGCGACATGGGGCTGCTCGGCATCACCGTGCCGGAGGAATATGGCGGCGCCGGCCTGGGCTATCTGGCCCACGTCGTGGCCATGGAAGAAATCAGCCGCGGCTCGGCCTCGGTGGCCCTCTCCTACGGCGCCCACTCCAACCTCTGCGTCAACCAGATCAACCGCAACGGCAGCCACGCGCAAAAACTCAAGTACCTGCCCAAGCTGCTCAGCGGCGAGCATGTCGGTGCATTGGCGATGAGCGAGCCGAATGCCGGCTCCGACGTGGTGTCGATGAAGCTGCGCGCCGAGGAGCGCGGCGACCATTACGTACTCAACGGCAGCAAGACCTGGATCACCAACGGTCCGGATGCCAACACCTACGTGATCTACGCCAAGACCGACCTGGACAAGGGCGCCCATGGCATCACTGCGTTCATCGTCGAGCGCGACTGGAAGGGCTTCTCGCGCAGCAGCAAGTTCGACAAGCTGGGCATGCGCGGCTCCAACACCTGCGAGCTGTTCTTCGACAACGTCGAAGTGCCAGCGGAGAACATTCTCGGCCAGCTCAATGGCGGCGTGCGCGTGCTGATGAGCGGCCTCGACTACGAGCGCGTAGTGCTCTCCGGCGGCCCGACCGGGATCATGCAGGCCTGCATGGACCTGGTGGTGCCGTACATCCATGACCGCAAGCAGTTCGGCCAGAGCATCGGCGAGTTCCAGCTGATCCAGGGCAAGATCGCCGACATGTACACCCAGCTCAATGCCAGCCGCGCGTATCTGTATGCCGTGGCGCAGGCCTGCGACCGTGGCGAGACCACGCGCAAGGACGCCGCCGGGGTGATCCTCTACAGCGCCGAGCGGGCCACGCAGATGGCGCTGGAGGCGATCCAGATCCTGGGCGGCAACGGCTATATCAACGAGTTTCCGGCGGGTCGCCTGCTGCGCGATGCCAAACTCTACGAAATCGGCGCCGGCACCAGCGAGATCCGTCGGATGCTGATCGGCCGCGAACTGTTCAACGAAACCCGCTGAGCACAAGGACCTGCGCCCATGGCTATTTTGTACACCCAGATCAACCCGCGCTCGGCCGAGTTTGCCGACAACAGCGCGGCCATGCTCGAACAGGTTCAGGCGCTGCGCAGCCTGCTCGCCCAGATCAGCCAGGGCGGCGGCGCCAAGGCCCAGGAGCGGCACACCGCACGAGGCAAGCTGTTACCCCGCGAGCGTATCGACCGCCTGCTCGATGCCGGCTCGGCGTTTCTCGAGATTGGCCAGCTGGCCGCTTACGAGGTGTATGGCGAAGACGTGCCCGCCGCTGGCGTGATCGCCGGCATCGGTCGGGTCGAAGGCGTCGAGTGCATGATCGTGGCCAACGACGCCACCGTTAAAGGCGGCTCGTATTACCCGCTGACGGTGAAAAAACACCTGCGCGCGCAAACCATCGCCCTGCAGAACCGCCTGCCGTGCATCTACCTGGTCGACTCCGGCGGCGCCAACCTGCCGCGTCAGGATGAGGTGTTCCCGGACCGTGAGCACTTCGGCCGGATCTTCTTCAACCAGGCCAACATGAGCGCCCTGGGCATCCCGCAGATCGCGGTGGTAATGGGCTCGTGCACCGCCGGCGGCGCCTACGTGCCGGCGATGGCTGACGAGGCGATCATGGTCCGCCAGCAGGCGACGATCTTTCTCGCCGGGCCACCGCTGGTCAAGGCCGCCACGGGTGAGGTGGTCAGCGCCGAGGAGCTGGGCGGCGCCGACGTGCATTGCCGCACCAGCGGCGTTGCCGACCATTACGCCGACAACGACGAACACGCCCTGGCCCTGGCTCGGCGCAGCGTGGCCAACCTCAACTGGTACAAGCTCGGTCGCCTGCAGTGCCGCACCCCGGTTGCGCCGTTGTACGGCGCAGACGAGCTGTATGGCGTGGTACCGGCCGATCCCAAGCAGCCGTTCGACGTGCGCGAGGTAATTGCGCGGCTGGTCGACGGCTCGGTCTTCGATGAGTTCAAGGCGCTGTTCGGCACCACCCTGGTGTGCGGTTTCGCCCATCTGCACGGCTATCCGGTGGCGATCCTGGCCAACAACGGCATCCTGTTTGCCGAAGCCGCGCAAAAAGGCGCGCACTTCATCGAACTGGCCTGTCAGCGCGGCATCCCGCTGCTGTTTTTGCAGAACATCACCGGCTTCATGGTCGGCAAAAAGTACGAAGAAGGCGGCATCGCCAAGCACGGCGCCAAGCTGGTGACGGCGGTGGCCTGCGCCCAGGTGCCGAAGTTCACGGTGATCATCGGTGGCAGCTTTGGTGCTGGCAACTACGGCATGTGCGGCCGCGCCTATGACCCACGCATGCTGTGGATGTGGCCCAACGCCCGGATCGGCGTGATGGGCGCCGAGCAGGCGGCCGGTGTGCTGGTGCAGGTCAAGCGCGAGCAGAGCGAACGCGCGGGGGCAGTATTCAGCAGTGCCGACGAAGCCGCGCTCAAGCAGCCGATCCTCGACCAGTACGAGCGCCAGAGCCATCCCTACTACTCCAGCGCGCGGCTGTGGGACGACGGCGTCATCGACCCGGCGCAGACCCGCGATGTACTGGGCCTGGCGTTGTCTGCCGCGCTCAATGCGCCGATCGAACAGAGCCGTTTCGGCATCTTCCGGATGTGACCCCATGAGCGACTACAGCACCCTTGAACTGATCAAGGACCCCCGCGGCTTCGCCACCCTGTGGCTGAACCGGGCCGACAAGAACAACGCCTTCAACGCGCAGATGATCCGCGAGCTGATCGTTGCCGTGGAACGGCTTGCTGCCGACGCCAGCTTGCGTTTTGTGCTGCTGCGCGGCCGTGGCCGGCACTTCAGCGCCGGCGCCGACCTGGCCTGGATGCAGCAATCGGCGCAGCTGGACTTCAACACCAACCTGGACGACGCCCACCAGCTGGGCGACCTGATGTACAACCTGTACAACCTCAAGCTGCCCACCCTGGCCGTGGTGCAAGGTGCCGCCTTTGGCGGCGCCCTGGGCCTGATCAGTTGCTGCGATATGGCCATCGGCAGTGAGGATGCGCAGTTCTGCCTGTCGGAAGTGCGCATTGGCCTGGCACCAGCGGTGATCAGCCCGTTCGTGGTCAAAGCCATCGGCGAGCGTGCCACACGCCGTTATGCGCTGACAGCCGAGCGTTTCAGCGGCCTGCGCGCGCAGCAGTTGGGCTTGCTCGCTGAAGCATACCCAGCCGAGCAACTCGAGCAGCAGGTCGAGGCCTGGGTCGACAACCTGCTGCTCAACAGCCCGCAGGCACTGCGCGCCAGCAAGGACCTGCTGCGCGAGGTCGGCCACGGCGAGCTGACCCCGGCCGTGCGCCGTTACTGCGAAAACAGCATTGCCCGCATCCGCGTCAGCGCCGAGGGCCAGGAGGGCCTGCGTGCCTTCCTCGACAAGCGCCGCCCCGCCTGGCAACCCACCGACAAGGAAGCACGCCCATGAGCCACCCCACCCTGACTACCTTGCTGGTTGCCAACCGCGGTGAGATCGCCTGCCGGGTAATGCGCACCGCCAAAGCCATGGGCCTGACCACGGTCGCCGTGCACAGCGCCATCGACCGCGACGCACTGCACGCTCGCGAGGCTGATATCCGTGTTGATCTGGGCGGCAGCAAGGCTGCCGAGAGCTATCTCGATATCACCAAGCTGCTGGCAGCAGCCAAAGCCAGCGGCGCCCAGGCGATCCACCCAGGCTATGGCTTCTTGTCGGAAAACGCCGGCTTTGCCCGAGCCATCGAGCAAGCCGGGCTGATCTTCCTCGGCCCTCCAGCCAGCGCCATCGACGCCATGGGCAGCAAGTCGGCAGCAAAAGCGTTGATGGAGGCTGCTGGCGTGCCCTTGGTACCCGGCTACCACGGCGCCGCACAAGATTTGCAGACCTTCCGCGAAGCCGCCGAGCGCATCGGCTACCCGGTGTTGCTCAAGGCCAGTGCCGGCGGCGGCGGCAAGGGCATGAAGATGGTGGAAAACGTCAGCCAGCTGGCCGACGCGCTGGCCTCGGCCCAGCGTGAAGCGCAGGCCTCATTCGGCAATGCGCAGATGCTGGTGGAGAAGTACCTGCTCAAGCCGCGCCACGTTGAAATCCAGGTGTTTGCCGACCAGCATGGCAACTGCCTGTACCTGAACGAGCGCGACTGCTCGATCCAGCGCCGCCATCAAAAGGTCGTCGAAGAAGCGCCAGCCCCCGGCTTGGCGCCGGAGCTACGCAAAGCCATGGGCGAAGCGGCCGTGCGCGCCGCGCAGGCGATTGGCTACGTCGGCGCCGGCACTGTCGAATTTCTGCTCGATGCCCGCGGCGAGTTCTTCTTCATGGAGATGAATACCCGGCTGCAGGTCGAGCACCCGGTCACCGAGGCGATTACCGGGCTTGATCTGGTCGCCTGGCAGATCCGCGTGGCCCGCGGCGAACCGCTGCCGATCACGCAGGCGCAGGTGCCGCTGCGTGGCCATGCGATTGAAGTGCGGCTGTATGCCGAGGACCCGGCCAACGAATTTCTGCCAGCCACCGGGCGCCTGGCGCTGTACCGCGAGTCGGCGCCGGGCGAAGGCCGCCGGGTCGACAGCGGCGTCAGCGAGGGTGACCAGGTGTCGCCGTTCTATGATCCGATGCTGGGCAAGCTGATTGCCTGGGGTGAAGACCGCGAGCAGGCGCGTCTACGTTTGTTGTCGATGCTCGATGAATTCGCCATTGGTGGGGTCAAGACCAACATCGCCTTCCTGCGGCGAATTCTGGCCCACCCGGCGTTCGCTGCGGCGGAACTGGATACTGGCTTCATTCCCCGCCATCAGGAGGCACTGCTGCCCGCCCCTGGTGAGCTGCCTGCGCAGTTCTGGGAAGCCGCAGCGCAAGCCTGGCTGCAGAGCGAAACCGCACGGGTTCGTGATGACGACGCCGACTCACCGTGGGCCGCCCCCTCTGGCCTGCGTCTGGGCCTGCCCAGCCAGAGCAGCGTCCACCTGCACAGCGGCGGGCAGGCTCAAGCGCTGACGCTGCAGGCCAGCGCGCCCTCGACCCTGCGCCTGGAAGGTGAAAAGCTGTGCCAGGATGTGGACGGCGTGCGCCGGCGTCATCTGGCGATTCGTCGGGGCGCCACCCTGTACCTGGGCTGGGACGGTGACATGCATGCCGTCAGCGCCTACGACCCGATTGCCGAAGCCGAGGCCAGCAACAGCCAGCACGGCGGCCTGAGCGCGCCCATGAACGGCAGTATCGTGCGGGTGCTGGTCGCGCCTGGCCAGGCGGTCGAAGCCGGCACTGCGCTGGTGGTGCTGGAGGCCATGAAGATGGAACACAGCATCCGCGCCGCCCAAGCCGGTACGGTCAAAGCGTTGCTGTGTGAAGAAGGCGACATGGTTGCTGAAGGCGTGGTCCTGGTCGAGTTGGAGTAACGCCTGTGCATGCTCCGTGGCCCGCGTTACACCCGCATGCCCGAAAAGCGCATTGGCCCCCTGTAGGAGCGGCCTTGCCGGGGCGCCGGACCGGTCGGAAAGGGTCGCGTAGCGGCCCCACATTTTCAGCTTCGCCGCCAACATCGCCGGGCCCGCTTTGCGGCCTTTCGCGACACAAGGCCGCTCCTACAGGCCGTGAGATGTCGCGGATCGTGGGGCCTGCGGATCAGAAGATGCCGTGCACGCGTACCACAACGCCAAGGAATTCACAGCCCTCTTCGCACACCAGCGTCGGGTAACTGCCATTGAGGGCCTTCAGGTAACGTTGGCCGCCCTCCTCCGTCAGTTGGCGGAAGATCGCCGACTTGCCGGGCTGGCGGGCCACCACCAAGCGCCCCGGCTCCACGGCGACGCCACTGTCGACCAGCACCAGCATGCCCTCGGCAACGCTCTTGCCACTGACCGCGCTCATCGCATCGTTTTCAACCGGTAGCCACCAGGCGTGGCCCTTGGCCAGGTAGTCGGTTTGCTCGAACACAGCAGGTTCGGCTGCTACCTCGCTGCCCAGCGCATCCCATGCCAGCAGCGGGTAACGAAAGCACACGATGTATTTGGTCCAGTCTTCATCTTCGACGCTGTCGTCGACGGCATAGCGCACGCGCTCTTCACCGATCTGCCCGGCCACCTGTAATTGCAGGCTGACGTGGTAGTGCGGCATGCCCAGTTCGACGAACACTTTGTTCATCGAATCGACCCGTGGTTGACGGCGTTTGCACAGCCAGTGGCCAATGCTGCCCTGGGACACGCCAACGCGTTCAGCGAGCAGTTCCTGCGAGATGTCGAGCTCCTCCATCCGGTCACGGATGAGGGCAATCCATTTATCCATATTCATCGCTGGCACGATACGGACTGCCTCTAGGCGCTCAATACACATAAGGTAGTATTTCCTTGAAAGCACACAAATACATTAGGTATTAGAATCAGGCAGAGTCCTTCCCACAGCGCCGTTCCCGGTATCAGGATGAAACCCCATGAAAAAAGACGAAACAGATCTGGACAGTGAAGCTGCGCGCCGCGCGCTCGACTACTACCTCAACCCCACCCCGCCGCGGCCCAACCTGGACAACAAGGTGTGGACCTTGCAGCCCGGGGTATCCATTGGCGAAGCCCATGACCATGCGCTGGCCCTGCTGCGCTGCGCGGCGGCAACGGCCCATGAAACCGCCACCCACCAGGACGGCATGACCCGTGAGGTGACACTGGCACTGATGCATATGGTGAACATGGCGAGGTCACTGCTCGAGCACAAAAAGGCAGTGATGACGGACGACAGATAAGAGCAGAACGTGAACGCCAGGTAACGGCAATGGCCCCGATTGCCGGGACAGGATGAGGAGTGCAGGTAATTTTTTTACCGATTTCAACAAATATCGTTTGACTGGCAAATGATAACGATTATTATTGCACTCAGCAGGTCGCAAGACCCGCTGGATAACCTGGAGACCTTAGGTCGGACTCTCAGATTATCTCCTCATCAGGCTAATCACGGTTTTTGACCCGGCTTTTTGCCGGGTCTTTTTTTTGGTCTTCAGGCTAATGAAGATGGGTACCGCTTGATGGCCGCGATCATAGCAAAAGTGTTTCTACAGGTGAATGGATGTAACAACCTTTTGCGCAAACAGCACTTGAGAATCAATCTCGTTAAGATTAAGCTGTTCGTGCATCAGGGAAGATGCCCCCACCCCTACATCTGAGCAAGGAGCCACCCATGACCCGCCTACTGCCCCTTGAACAGCACCTGCACAGCCAAACTGATGAAGACGCCTTGCAGCACCATCTGCGCCGTCTACCGCGGCGGGTGCAACAAGTGTTTCTGCTCAGCCGCCTCGAACAATTGCCGTTCGCCGCCATCGCCGAGCGCCTCAACCTCAGCCTAAACGCCGTCGAACGCCACATGCAGCAAGCGTTGCAGGGCACTCAGGCTCGGTGCGACAGCTTCGCCAGCGCCGCCGGCCATTGGTATGTGCGCCTGCAAAACCCACAAGTCAGTGCCAGCGAGCGGATCGACTTTCGCCGCTGGCTGGACGCCGCCGACGAGCACTTGCAGGCCTTCCACCAGACCGAACTGCACTGGCGCCGCCTGCTCGCCCCGGCACGTCAACTGGGGCAAGACGGTTGGTACCTGCAGGGTCAGGCAGCGCTGTCACTGGGCGGTTGCTCGATTGCGGCTGGCCTGAGTTTGGCCGCCCTGCTGGCGATGGCGTACTGGGTGTGAGTAAACCCAGCCCGTGAGCCAAGCGCGGCCTGGCTGCGTTGCCGAGCAATGCCGACACTCGATGAAACACGCCCTGCCAACCGGCAACACATTTGCAGTCCCAGCCAGCGCTGCGAGCGGTGTAGAGTAACCGTCACAAAAAAAGCCACAGGAGCCTGGCAATGACCGTGACGTCGCCCGCTGTAACCATCGACTGCGCTTTCGATTCCGGCAACATTCAGGTGCTCGACGCCAGCAATCCAGAGCAGGTGCATCTGGCCATTCGCTCCGACAGCCACAGTGGCCACTTCCAGTGGTTTCACTTCAAGGCAGATGGCCTGACGCCTGGCCACACTCACCGGTTCAGCCTCGACAACGCCAGCCAGTCTTCCTATCCCAATGCCTGGAGCGGTTATCAGGCCGTGGCCTCGTATGATCAGCAGGTGTGGTTCCGCGTCCCCAGCCGCTTCGACGGCGAGGCCCTGCATTTTGAGTTGCAGGCCACTCAGCCGCAGGCCTGGTTCGCCTACTTCGAGCCCTACTCGCGTGCCCGCCACAATCAATTGATCGACCGCGCCCAGCAGTTGCCTGGGGTCGAGCTGTTGGCCCACGGGCGCAGCGTGCAGGGCCGTGATATCCCTCTGTTGCGCGCCGGTGACGGTGCGCCCGGCAAGCGCAAGCTCTGGCTGATCGCCCAGCAGCACCCGGGCGAGCACATGGCCGAGTGGTTCATCGAGGGCGTGATCGATCGCCTCGAAGCCAACGATGCGCAGATTCAGGCATTGCTCGCTCAAGCCGACCTGTATCTGATCCCGAACATGAACCCGGACGGCGCCTTCCTCGGCCATCTGCGAACCAACTTCAAAGGGCAGGATTTGAACCGTGCCTGGCAGTCAGCCAGTGTCGACACCAGCCCCGAGGTGCTGTTTGCTCAGGCGCAAATGAAACAGTACGGCGTCGATGCATTCATCGACGTGCACGGTGACGAAGAAATCCCCCACGTGTTCACCGCCGCCTGCGAAGGCAACCCAGGCTACACCCCGCGCCTGGCGAAGCTCGAGGAGCAGTTCCGCAGTACCTTGTGCAGCATCACCGCAGACTTTCAGACCACCCACGGCTATACCCGCGACCAGCCTGGTCAGGCCAACCTGACCCTGGCCTGCAACGCTGTCGGGCAACAGTACGACTGCCTCTCGCTGACCCTGGAGATGCCCTTCAAGGACCATGACGACGCGCCCAACGTGCAGACGGGCTGGTCCGGCCAGCGCTCGAAGGATTTGGCCGGTGCGGTACTGGAGACGTTGGCGAGAATGGCCCGCGATCTACGCTAGCTAGAACTGCACATCCAGAATCACGCTGTCGCTGTAAGTCGCAGCCGGCGGAGTCGGTTGATCACTGTAGACCCGCGCGTTGTAGTTGAAGATCTGGCTACCGGTGCCAGTGCCTGCGCCCGGGTTGACATTGGCATCGGTACTGGCACGCCTGGCTGTATTCAGCGAGCCCCAGCGCTCGCTGCCGGCGCTCTTGAAAATGTCATAGGCCAGATAGTTATTGGCCGGTGACTTCATCCGCCGACGGCCGCCAGCCGGATTTACCCCATCATCCAGGCCAACCGTGTAGTTGCTACCCTTGGTGCAGGAAATATTGATGCTTTGATTGACCGTGGTAAACGCACTGACCACCGGCGCACTGTTGAAGACAATGTTCGGGGTGGTGATCTGGCAGTCATTGCTTACCGTCAGGTTGACGTTGAGGGTGCGGCTGCCACTGCCTTTATCGCGGCCCAGGCAAATCGCGCCGGCACTGACGCCGGAGCAGTAGTCCCAGGCCCAGGCAATGGTCAGGGTTTCCTGGTACAGGCCTGCAGCAACATTGGCACCCAGGTTGGTCTTCACATACAGCGGCACGGTCTTGGGTGTGGTGCCATTGAGCAGGCCAAGCAGGTCGAGGATACCGTTGCGGGCAAAGTCGAACGCCACGCCACGGGTGATCGGAAAGCTCGTGCTGTTGTTGGCATACAAGGTGTAAGGAATCACATCGCCGGTTGGCCCGACCAGGCCGCTGGTGGTGGAGGTAATCGTTGCATAGAAGTGATCGCCCGAACTCAGCAGACTGAGCAAGGAGCCTGTGCACTGCAAACCGGCATTGGTGGTCGAGGCGCTTTGCACGGTGCCGCGCACCAGCGTCGAATTGACCGTACCGAAGCTCGCCGGCAGGGTGTTGACCATATTGCAAAGGCCCCAGGCCGGCGCTGCGACCAGGGTTGCGAGCAGGGCCACAGCCCCTGCAAAGCGGTTCATTGACACACCAACGGGCCGATCAACGGCACCGGCCCCTGCCCTTCCGGCAGATCAAAGGCGACCTGGCACTGGCCGCCCTCGGCCAGCTCGACCTGCAGGGTGTTGTGCGCCGATAGATTTTCCAGATACACCAGGCCGTCCCAGCCCACCACCGCCAGGCTGCCGCTCTGCTGATGGGTGACCCGGCTGCCCAGCTTGAGGTTGCTTTGCTGGGCGTCGACCAGCACGATGCTCGCCGCCAGCACCCGCTTGAGCGGGAACTCCAGCAAGTAGCCGCTACCCCGGCGCACGGCGACCCGTTGCTCGACCTGCGGTGCCAGCACATCGGCCGACAGCTCCATCGGATCGATCTCGTACTTGCCGCGGTAGTAACCGCTGCTGTACGGCACCAGCAGGTGGCCGTTGCGGTCAGTGCGGCCAACCAGCTGATTCTCGTAGCGCACCGGCACATCGGCGTAACCGTCGGTACTGACAACTACAAAGGCATCGTCGATCCGGTTGGCGGCGAACAGGCCGGCGTCCATCCATACCAGCGAGCCGCTGGCGTCGGCCCAGCGGGTCATGGCGTCACTACTGCCATAGGTGCCCGCCTGCAACTGCACCGACTGCAGGCGCCAGGTGGCGTCAGCCTGGCGATAGGCTTCGCGGTCGCCGTCGGCGTAACCCAGGTTGAAGCCTACACCGCCACCCACCGGCACGGCGCGGCTGTAGTTGACCCGCTGCTGGCGGCTGCCATCCTGGCTGCGCTCCATGCTCAGGGCCAGGTTGCCATGCAGGTCGAACGGGATCACCAGCTGCGCCTGCATGGCCCACTGGCTGTCGCCGACCTCGCGGTTGGCTGACAGGTACAGGCTGCTGTTGCCCCACAACGAGCGGCTCCAGCTCAGGTTGAGCAGACGGGTACGCGAGCCGTCGCCGGCCTGCACATCGAAATAGCCGGCACCGAGGCTGCCATAGCGCTCAAGGTTCAGACTCAGGGTGACCTGTTCACTACGCTTGGACAGCTGCGTGTAGGGCGTGTCGACCCGCGACAGGTCGGCGTAGTCGCCATGGCGCTGCAGGCGCTGGTAACTGAAACCGAGGTGCTGGCTGTTGTATTGATAGCCCAGCGCAACCTGCTGGCCCTGTTCGCCCTCGAACCGGCTCTGCGCCAACGCCGCATTGAGCACGCCAAAATTGCCCAGCCGTAGATTGCCACCCAGGCCGCCGAGGGCGAGGGTCTCGGCGGTCTCCAGATGGCCCTCGAGGGTAAAGCTGTCGCTGACCCCGTGGCGCAGGCTGGCGCTGGCAACGCCTGTGCCGTAGCCAAAATCACGCACGCCGTAGTCGCGGCGCAGGCTGCCGGCCGCCAGGGAAAAGTCGCTCAGGCCTTTGCCCAGCAGGCTGCTGGTGACATAGAACGGCAATGTGGTCGACACCTGGCGGCCGAGGGCGTCGGTGGTCACCACCACCGCTTCGCCGGCACCGTTGATGAACGGCACGTTGGTCAGGGTGTATGGCCCAGGTTGCAGGTCGGTGGTGCTGGCCTTGTAGCCGTTTATGAACAGGTCCAGCGACGTCGGCACAGCCGCCTCACCGGCAAAGGCCGGCAGCGGATAGGTGACCAGGTCCGGGCGGGCAGCAAAATCGCGCGACAGCTGCAGGCCGCCGAGCCGCACTGAGCTGGTCCAGGGCAAGGCGCCGGTGACCAAGTCCCCGGCCTCGATGGTCAGCAGGCGTTGCTCGTCGGTATAGCGCCAGGTAGTGTCGTAGCGCAGAAAACCCTGGCGGGTATCGGCCTGCGGCGCGCTGTTGAAGGACTGACGCCACTGACCAGTGGTGCTGAACGTGCCCCAGCTGTCGAACAGGCGCAGCTCGTTCCAGGCAGCCAGGTAGGTGCCGCTCTCATCGGTGTCATTCAGGTAGACGTCGTAGTTGAGCAGCGCGCCAAAACTGCTGCGGGCGTCGCTGGCCGGGTACAGGCCGCGCTCGCCAACCCGCTGCAGCGGCAACCAGGCGGCGGGCACCTGCAACAGCAGGCGCTGGTTGGCGCTGTCGTAGTCGGCGTGCAGGTCGGCATAAGCATCCAGCGCCACCTCACCCTGGGCAACCCCCGGCAAGCTGATGCCTGCGGCCGTCAGCACCTCGCTGGCGATGAACAAGCGCCCGGCGCGTTGCTGCACGGGCACCAGCTCAGCCCTGGGCATCTGATTCACCAGCAGGTCGAGGTACAGCGTGGCATCGGTGACCGCGCTGCTCTCGCTCGGTGGCGGCGGCAGGCCGTTGGCCAGCGCCAGCTGTGGCCCCAGCAGCAAGCCCAGGCACACCTGATGGGCCATCCACGACAGCCATTTCACACACGGCTTCCAGCCATTGTCGGGTCCTCCGTGGCCCCTGACGTCGATTCATCGAACTTTCACTTGCCCGGGCTGATCGCCTGGGCCACGTCCTGACCGTTGACCCGGCCCTTGAGCACACTCGCTGCGGTGGGGACTGCGGGCACTGGCCAACGCATGCTGGCGCCGGGCAGCACATAGCCAAGCAGACCTTCGACCACCGGCTTGTCCTGGCCGGCCTGCTGCAGCACCACGTCAGTCAGGCGCGCGTGGACCGGGCCACTGTTGCGCAGCTCAACGAAGGGTTTGCCCTGCACATTGACCGCGCGCCAGCTCAGCTGCGGCTTGCCAACCCCATCGGCACTGCGCTTGCCTTCTGGGTCGGGTTTGCCCCACAGGCCTTCGCCATACACGAACAACGGCACCGAGTAACGCATCTGCAGGCGGATCGCCGCCGTCGGTGCCTGAGTATTGGCATCGACCGGCAAAGGTGAGGGAATTTCGTCGATGATGATGCGGTAGGCCTGCTCCTGACCGGCCGGCGAGCTACCGGTACGGGTCAGCCGGATTAGCTGCTTTTGCCCCGGAGCGATATTCGCCACCGGCGGGCTGCCGATAATCTCGCGCTGGGCCTGAAACTGCTCCTCAAATCCACCCTGGCGCCAGGCAAACACACGCACCTGCAGGTTGGCCGGCGTGCTACCGCGGTTTTCCAGCCACAGTGCGCCCGCTTTCTGATCGGCCTCCAGCACCGGGTCGATTGGCCAGATCAGCACCGAGGTTGCCGCCGCAGCCGGCTGACTGGCCAATAGCAAACCAGCGATCATTGCTTGCGCCCACTTCGCGCCTGCCCCCATGCCTTTCTCCTTGGTTTGTTGTATTGATCCCTGCATTCACCAGGTCACTGTGACCTGCACGACATCGGTATAGGTACCTGCCGGCAATGTCCCCGGCAGCTGCGTGCGACCGTAAACCGGCAGCTTGATCGCCGTCGGGTCGCTGTAGCTGACCGACGTCACCTGGCCGATCGCCAGGCTCTGACTGAAGCCGGCGTCGCGATACAGCTGATAGGCGAGCAGTTGTGTACCGCCGCTGCGCTTCAGGTTGCGGGTACCGCCGCTGTTGTTCTGGCCACCGTCCAAGGCCATGCTCAGTGCCACCCCCGGCGTGCACTGAAAGCTCACCGTGCTGCCACCCAGCGCTGCACTGACACTGGCCTTGGACAGGGCCGACTGGGTGCCGAAGTCGAGGCTGCCGTAAGCGCTGACCCCGCCCACCACCAGGCAGCCGGCCACGACCTGCGCGCTGACCTGAAAGGTACTGGTGGTTGCCGCGTCCAACGGCAACGCCAGCATCAGGCCCAGCCCCGCCGTGGTTGCGCGAACCCAGCCGTTCATGGCTCAGAACGTCAGCTCGACGGCAACCGTATCGGTGTAGGTGCCCGCCGGTAGGCCGGCTTTGCCCTTGGCCTGGCCGTACAGGTTGACGGTCTGGGCGGCGCCGGTACTGGTCGGCACGGCGATGCTGCCGTCGATGGCCAGCGGCACGGTGTGGCCGGCATCGGTATAGAAGTCATACGGCACGAAGTTGCCATTGCCGTCGGCCAGCGCCCGCGTGCCGCCGCTCGACGAGCCGTCGTGAGCGCCGGCCCGTACGCGGATGCTCGCCCCGGTGCCGTTCGAGCAGAGGATGCTCATGGCGCCGCCACCTGGGCCCATGACCTGGGCATTGGCGGTGCCGAACAAGGCGTCCTGGGTGCCGAAGTTGAGGTTACCGAAGTTGACTCCGGAGGTACCGGCACTGCCGTTGACCTGGCAGGCAGCGATCAGGGTCAGGGTCGAGTTGATGGTCCCGGTCACGGTGGCTGCCTGAGCCTGGGACGCCAGCGCCAGGGCGAGGCCGGCGAGTACTGAGCAGGTGAGGTGTGTGCGCATCGGATTCTCCTTGGGTGTTACCAGTCCAGGGTCACGCTGAGGGTGTCGCGGTAAAGCCCGGCGGGCAGCGCGCGCGGCTGCGCGATGACCACGCCGTAGATCGGAATCGGGATCTGCTGGCTGCTGTTGACGGTGAAGGTGCGCGCCTGGCCCACCGGGTAACGGCTGTTGCCGGTGGGATCGACCGCCAGTTGATAAGGGATCATCTCGCGACCGTTGCTCAGCCGGCGCACGCCATCGCCACCGTTCTGGCCAGCATTGATGCGCACGCTGAAGGCGCGCACCGACGGTGTGCAACTGATCTGCAGGCCGCCATCGCCGGCGATTTCGTCGACCTTGCCCTGCAACGGTTCCTGCCAGCTCGGGCCGCGCGAACCAAAGTCCATAACGCCGGGCGTACCTAGCGTGGCCGGTGGCAGGTCGCTGCTGATCTGGCACGCGGCGCGGATCACCAGGCGCGCTTCAATAACCCCGGTGGTGCTGCCATGCACGGCGCCTGGCAGCAGCAATGGGCCAAGGCTCAGGAGCAGAATGCTGGTGCGACTCATGACGTTGCCTCCTTGCTCATGGCGATGCCCCTACCAGGTGACCGTGACTTTCAACAAGTCGGCGTACAGGCCAGGGCGTGGCACCCAGGCCAGGCTGTCGATGCGCGCATACAGCGGCAACTCGACCGAGCCACTGTCTGGCACCCGCGCCGATTGTGCGCTGCCAACACTCAGCGGCTGGCGCCAGGCTGCGTCGCTGTAAAGTCGATACGGAATGGGTTTGGCTTGCACGTCGGTGCTGGCCAGAAAGCGCAGCTCGCCTACGCCGCCATGCTGGCCGCCGTCGACGCGGATTTGATAAGGCGTATCCGGATTGCATTCGAGCCGTGGGGGCCGCGGGCTGAGCAGCACGCCGGTCAACGGCGTGCCGGCGCCGTCAAGGCGCGCAGCGCTGCCCAGATCGATCTGGCCCAATGCTTGCGCCGCCGTATCGCGGGGCTGGTTGACCAGCATGCAACCACGCTCGACCTGCACCCGCACCTCGACCAGAAAATCCGCCGCCAGGCTGTTTACGCTCAACAACAGGCCCGAACACATGGCCACTCCGCGTACTGTCACTGCACTATCCCTGCTTTAGGCTATGACCTTGAGGGTAGCAGCGCCGCCTGATCCCGCTGGGTTTGCCCTACCCTTCATTGGCATTAACAACAAGGGCTTAGGTGGCTATTGGCCGCCTTGAAGGTCATTTCTTTTGAGGTGTTCTGGAATTGAGTTTGGCGGTGGATTGTCGGGGGCGCTGCGCGCCCCAATCGCGACACAAGGCCGCTCCTACAGGACCGCGTCTGGCAGGTCCATCGCGGTCCCTGTAGGAGCGGCCTTGTGTCGCGATTGGGCTGCGCAGCGGCCCCAGCAATCTCAACCCAGAGGAAAATTCAGAAAAATGCAGTGACCTTGAAAGGGACGGCCTCAAAGGCCACCCGTTCCACACCTTTCACGGCACTGCACGCTATTTTTGTACTCTAACCGGCGAACCCCTGAACTAATCAGGCCTCAAATGGCCATATGCCGGCAAAACAGCCGACAATCTGATACTTTTGCAACAGCAACATCCTGTGCCATGCGCTTTCCGCAGGGCGAGGACAGAATCACCAGGAGTACCTCTTTGACAACTGCCCCCACCGCATTCGACCAGGCTGTCGAGCGCTGCGCCCAGGAGCCTATCCAGGTTCCCGGCAGCATCCAGCCGCAGGGTTTCATGCTGGTACTCGACGAGCACGACCTGTGCGTGCTGCAAGCCAGCGAGAACGCCGAGCGCTGGCTTGGGGCTGCGGCGCCAGACTTGCTTGGGCGCACCTTCGCCGAGCTGATCAGCGGCAGTTTCGACCTGCGCGCGCAGATGCAGTATCTGCCGGTCGATGAGGTATTCCCGTTTCATATCGGCGACGTTGAACTGCGCCGGCCAAGCCCGGACTGCAGCCACATGCGCGTGCTGGTGCACCGCCACGACCAGGTCCTGATCACCGAATTCGAGCCGATCAGCACGGCCAGTGGCCCAGCCGGGCATGGCGATTACTACCCGCTGGTCCGCGCGTTCGTCGGCAGCGTGCACAAGCTCAGCTGCATCGTCGAGCTGTTGCAGCAGTCAGTTGTGCAGATCAAGCGGATTACCGGTTTTGGCAGGGTCAAGGCCTACCGCTTCGATGCCGAAGGCAACGGCGAGGTACTTGCCGAGGTCGCCGATCCCGGCTATCCAAGCTATCTGGGCCTGTGCTTCCCGGCTTCGGACATTCCACGCCAGGCCCGCGAGCTGTACCGAGTCAATCGGATTCGGGTTATCGAAGATGCCAACTACGTTGCCTCGCCCTTGCATCCGCACAGCAACCCGCGCACCGGCAAGCCGCTGGACATGAGTTTTGCAGCGCTGCGCGCGGTGTCGCCGGTGCACCTGCAGTACATGCGCAACATGGGCACGCTGGCGTCGACTTCTTTGTCGATCGTGGTCGACGGCAAGTTGTGGGGGCTGATCTCCTGCCATCACGACCAGCCACACGCCGTCGACCTGCCCACGCGCACGGCCTGCGAGCTGCTGGCCAGCGTGCTGTCGCTGCAGATCGAATCCCGTGAAGCGCACACCGGCACCCAGACCATGCTCGACATGCGCCAACGCATCGTGCGCATGCTGGCCTCGATGGCCGACCACGACAGCGTCAGTGCTGGTTTGAAGGCTCTGCCCCAGGTCCTGCTGGACTTCGCTGGCGCATCTGGCGCGGCAATAATCAGTGCCGAGCGCTGCGACCTGATCGGCCTGACGCCGCCCGCCGCGCAGGTCAATGCGCTGGTCCACTGGTTGTCGCAGCAAGACGCCGAATCGGTGTTCAGCTCCGACAACGTGCGCCGTGACATCCAGGACCTGCCAGAGCTGGCCAAGCACGTCGGCGGTGTCCTGGCGGTGGCGATTTCGCAAATCCATTCGCACTATCTGGTGTGGTTCCGCCCCGAGCAGGTGCGCACCGTGAACTGGGCCGGGCGCCCGGAAAAGGTCATCAGTGCCGAGGGCAACCTCAACCCGCGCCACAGCTTCGAGCGCTGGCAGGAAGATGTAGGCGGCTACTGTGCACCCTGGGACCCGCTGATCGTTGAAGGCGTGGCCGAACTTCGCATAGCGGTACTAGGGATCGTGCTGCGCAAAGCCGAAGAGCTGGCGCAACTGGCCGGTGAGCTGCGCCAGTCGAACAAGGAACTCGAAGCGTTTTCCTACAGCGTGTCGCATGATCTGCGCGCACCGCTGCGGCACATCGCCGGCTACACCGAACTGCTCACCGAAGTCGAGAGCGAGAACTTCAGCGAACGCGGCCAGCGCTTCCTCAAGCACATTGAAGAAGCCGCGCATTTTGCGGGCACGCTGGTCGACAACCTGCTCAACTTTTCCCAGATGGGCCGCTCTGCCCTGCGCATGTCGGATGTCGACCTGAACGCGCTGGTCGAAACCATTCGCAGCGAGCTGGCGCCGGACTATGCCGGCCGGACAATCATCTGGGACGTGGAAAAACTGCCCAAGGTGATCGCCGACCCGGCGTTCATCAACCTGGCGCTGCACAACCTTATCGCCAACGCGATCAAGTACACCCGTGGCCGTGATCCTGCGCGTATCGAGATCCGCGCCAGGCAGCACTCACACGAGACTGAAATCTATATTCGCGACAACGGCGTCGGCTTCGATATGGCCTATGCCAACAAGCTGTTCGGCGTGTTCCAGCGCTTGCACCGCATGGAAGACTTCGAAGGCACCGGCATTGGTCTGGCCAGCGTGCGCCGGATCATCGAACGTCACGACGGCCGTGTCTGGGCTGACGGCCAGATCAATCAGGGAGCGTCGTTCCACTTCGCCCTCCCGCGCCATTCATCGAACACCTGAGGTAACGTACACATCATGCTAAAACCGATCTTGTTGGTCGAAGACAACCCCAGGGACCTGGAGTTGACGCTTGTCGCGCTGGAGCGCAGCCAGCTGGCCAACGAAGTCATCGTACTGCGCGATGGCGCCGACGCCCTCGACTACCTGTTGCGCCGCAACGGTTATGCCGACCGCGACGATGGCAACCCGGCCGTGCTTCTGCTCGACCTGAAACTGCCCAAGGTGGATGGCCTGGAGGTGCTCAAGGCGGTGCGCGAAACCCCTGAGCTGCGCAGCATTCCAACGGTGATGCTGACCTCCTCGCGAGAAGAACCTGACCTGCTGCGTGCCTATGAGCTCGGGGTCAACGCCTACGTGGTGAAGCCGGTCGAGTTCAAGGAATTCGTCGCGGCCATCTCCGATCTGGGGATCTTCTGGGCCGTCCTCAATGAACCGCCGCCTGGCTCGCTGCGGCTGACTCGGCGTGGTAACAATTGAGTCCAACTAGCATGTTGTCAGGCCCGCTCAAGCTGCTGATGGTCGAAGACAGTTCGATGGATGCCGAGCTGACCTTGTTGCGCCTGGAGCGCAGCGGGCTGCACATCGAGTCGCAATTGGTGTTTGACCATATTGGCGTCGAGCATGCACTGCACCACGGCCGCTTTGACCTGATCCTGTGCGACTGCGTGTTGCCCGGCTCATCCGGCACCGAGGTGCTGGCGATTGCCCAACGGCTGGCGCCGGATGTGCCGTTCATCTTCCTCTCGGGCATTTACGGTGAAGAGCACGCGGTGGAGATGATCCGCCTCGGTGCTACCGATTATGTGCTGAAGAAAAACCTGCCGCTGCTGCCTAAAGCAGTGCGCCGGGCGTTGACCGAGGTGCAGGAACGGCATCGCCGCCGCCGCGCCGAAGAAGCGCTGGCCGAGCTTGAGGCGCGCGCCCGGTTTGCCATCGATGCTGCGGGGATGGGTACCTGGGACTATCGCCCGGAGGAAGATCTGCTGCTCTGGGATAACCGCTGCAAGACCTTGTTTGGCCTGCCTGTCGACACCCAGATGTCGTTGGATGTGTTCTACGCAGGCATCTATCCAGAAGACGTTGCGCTGGTTCGTGACGCCGTCGAGCAGGTCATGCAGCCCGAGGCCGGCGGCCATTACCGGGTCGAGTTTCGAATCAATCAGCCGGACGGCCTTGAGCCGCGCTGGTTGCTCTCCAGCGGCCAGACCCAATTCGTCGACGGCCGCTGCGTGCGTTTTTCCGGCGTACTGCAGGACATCCACGAACAGCGCCAGGCGACCACGGCGCTCAAGCAGCTCAACGAGATGCTTGGCGAACGGGTCGAACGCCGCACCCGCGAACGTGACCGCTCGTGGGAGTTGTCCCAGGATTTGCTGGCGGTACTGAACAGAGACCTGACCCCGGTCGCGCTTAACCCAGCCTGGGAAGTCAGCCTGGGTATCTCGCGTGAGCGACTGAGCCAGACCACCCTGCTGCAACTGCTGCCGGAGCCGGACCAGGAAGCCTTTCTGGCTGAGTTGGCAGCGCTCGGCCAGGGCCGCACCAGTGCCCGCTTTGTCGGGCGCATTCAACACGCCAGCGGCCAACAGCGTTGGTTATCGTGGGTGATCGTGCCCGAGGACACCCTGCTCTATGTGGTCGCCCGTGATATCACCAGCGAGCGCGAATCGTCGATGGGCCTGGCCGAGGCCAACGTGCGCCTGCGCGAACAGATCGACGAGCGCGAGCGGATCGAAGCGGCGCTGCAACAGATGCAGCGGCTGGAGGCTGTCGGCCAGCTGACTGCCGGGGTCGCGCACGACTTCAACAATTTGCTGACGGTGATTCTGACCGGCGCGAGTTTCCTTGAGCGCGACCTGCAGAAAGAGAATTACGACAAGGCCCGCAGCCGCCTCAAGCACATTCGCGAGGCCGGCGAGCGCGGTGCCAAGTTGACCTCGCAGCTGCTGGCCTTCTCCCGGCGCCAGCGGCTCGAGCCTGTGCCGCTGAACCTCAACCAGACCCTCACCGGCCTGGAAGAACTGCTGCGGCGCACCCTGGGCGGCAATGTCTCGGTACGCCTGGACCTGGATGCGAGCCTCTGGCAGGCACTGACCGACCCGACCCAGACCGAGATGATCATTCTCAACCTGGCGATCAACGCTCGCGACGCCATGGCCGATGGCGGCCAGTTGATCCTGTCGACCCGCAATACCCTGATCACCGAACGCGCCCAGCGACCGGAAGACCCGGAGCCTGGCGAGTACGTGATGCTGTCGATTCGCGATACCGGCTGCGGCATGAGTGAAGAAGTAGTCGGCAAAGTATTCGAGCCGTTCTTCACCACCAAGGACATCGGCAAAGGTTCGGGCCTCGGCCTGGCCCAGGTGTTCGGTTTCGCCAAGCAATCGGGTGGCGGCGTCGCCATCGATACCGCGCCGGGCCAAGGCACGCTGGTGTCGGTCTACCTGCCTGCGGTCAAGCAGCCTGTAGCCATCGAGGCACCCGTGGCGCCTGCCACGCCGCCGCTTGCAGCAGAGGGCCGAGACCGCACGGTGTTGTTGGTGGATGATGATCACCTTGTCCGCGACATGATCGGCGAGCTGCTGCGCTCGCACGGTTATCAGGTCCGCCAGGCGCACGGCGGCGAGCATGCCTTGAGCCTGCTCGATGAACACGTCGATGTGCTGCTGACTGACTTTGCCATGCCCGAATTCAACGGCGCGCAGCTTGCATTGGCGGCGCGTGAGCGCTTCCCGCAATTGCCGGTGGTGATTCTCACGGGCTATGCCGAGCTGCAAGGCTTCGAGCTGGGCGACAGTGTGGTCATTCAGAAACCGGTGCAGGATCAGGTACTGGCGAAGACCCTGGACGACTTGCTGGGCGCGGTCTGAGCACTGCGCTCGGCCGTTGCTCGGCAACTGCAATACGTATGGGTAGCGCTGGGTGTATTGCGCGGGAATAGAGAGAGAGTAAAGCGAGGAAGATAATGGCAGGGGCGGCTGGATTCGAACCAACGCATGGCAGGATCAAAACCTGCTGCCTTACCGCTTGGCGACGCCCCTGTATCTGATGCGACAAGTGCGATGCACTGTCGTTCTGACAACTCCCCTGGCTGACAACATGGGTTGTTGTCGGGGAATGCGCGGCACTTTAACAACAATCCTTGATCATGAAAACCCCTCTGTTAAAAAAAATCTCAAAAAAACAGCAAGTTAGTCAGGCGCCGGCCGCTGCATGACCGCCTGTCGGCAAAGCTCGTCCAGCTAAAAACCAAATCCCTGCAGCCCTGCCCAATAGTCAAGTAACCCAGCGCTTACAAGGAGGGCGCCATGCCAGTTTCCCATGACCTGTACCAAGACCTGCACTACCCCCGCGAAATCGTTCAGCAGCGCCGCCAGCAGGATCAGACCCTTGATCGCCTGCTCGACGAGTATGTCGATATCGACAACCAGGTGCTGGCTGCCGAAGCCATCTCGGCAGGCTATACCAGCGATGATGACCTGCACCGGCTCAAGGAGCGTCGCCTGTCGATCAAGTACATGATCGACCGTCAGCTCAAGCGCGAAGCCTGAGGCTGTTCATTAGGCAGTGGCGCACTACCGCTGCCAGTCAGCACCGATCGGTCGGTAGTCGCCCACAATCGCCTGGCCATGCCGCCACGATGATTGCCTGCCAGCGGTGCTTGCGGTGAAAATAGTCACTCATTGGGGGCGTTACCCGCCCTGCCCCGCCCTTTGAGGACCGCCTGTTTGTCTGCCTGGATTTCCACGCCGCTTCGCCACTTGCGCCGCCGCTCGCGTACCGATGTGCAAGGCGACTGCCAGCTGTTGAGCCACTTCGAGGACAAGGCCAGGGAGCGCGGCTACACGTTGAGCGAAGGTCAACGGCGGGTTATCGAGCGCATGGCGCAGCAGCTGGCCGCGCTGGCTGACGGCCAGGCGCGCAGCCTGTACCTGTATGGCTCGGTCGGCCGCGGCAAGAGCTGGCTGCTCGATGGCTTTTACCAGGCGCTGGAGGTGGGGGCCAAGCTGCGCCTGCACTTCCACGACTTTTTTGCCCGCCTCCATCAGGGCATGCACCGCCACCGCAGCGCCGATAATGCCATGGCGGCAACGCTGGATGAGCTGATTGGCGACTGCCAGGTGCTGTGCTTCGACGAATTCCATGTGCACGACATTGGCGATGCGATGCTGCTCACCCGGCTGTTCAGCGCGCTGTTCGAACGCAATGTGTTTGTCGTCCTGACCTCCAACTATGCCCCCGAAGGCCTGCTGCCCAACCCGCTTTACCATGAGCGGTTCCTGCCAGTTATCCGCCTGATCAACAGCCGCATGCTGGTGATGGAAGTGGGCGGCGACATCGACTTTCGCAGCCTGCCGGCCAACCGCGCGCACCAGCGTTTTACCCAAGGCCACTACGTATGGCCCGGCACCGCCGAGCAGCGCCTGGCCCTGGCCCTGCCTGAAATCCAGCCGCTGACCTTGCACATCAACCATCGCCCACTGCACGCTTTGGCCAGCCAGGATCGCCAGGTACATTTCGGCTTTGGTGATCTGTGCGAACAGGCCACGGCGGTGGTGGACTATCTCGAGCTGGCCCGACGTTACGATCGCTGGATCATCGACGGCCTGGAAGACCTGGCCGAGTGTTCGCTCGCAGCGCAGCAACGCTTCGTCAACCTGGTTGATGTGCTGTACGACCAGGACTGCGAGCTGGTGCTGATTGGCCGCCACCCGCTCGAGCAGAGCCTGGGCGGCGCAATCGCCGACCTGATGCGCAGCCGCAGCCGCCTCGGCCAGCTGCATCAGGTCGGCCTGGCTACGGTTTAACCGGCCCGGGGCAGATCGGCCAGCACCGCTTCGATTTCGCCAAGCACCGCCGGGTCATCCAGCGTTGACGGTGGTACATAGGCCTGGCCGTCGGCGATCTTGCGCAGCACAGCCCGCAGAATCTTGCCGGAGCGTGTCTTGGGCAAGCGCTTGACCAACCGCACCCGGTTGAAGCAGGCCAGCGCACCAATCTGCTCGCGCACACTGGCAACCAGTTCAGCCTGCAGTTTTTGTTCGGTCAGTTCCTCGCCGTCCTTGAGCACCACCAACGCCAGCGGCACCTGGCCCTTGATATCGTCGTGCACACCGATCACCGCGCACTCGGCAACCGCCGCATGGCGGGCGACCAGATCTTCCATTTCGCCGGTAGACAACCGATGCCCGGAGACGTTGATGACGTCATCCGTGCGGCCCATGATGTAGACGAATCCGTCATCGTCCAAGTAACCGCCATCACCGGTGTGGTAGTAGCCCGGATAGGTGTGCAGATAGGCCTGCAGATAGCGCTGATGATCACCCCACAGCGTCTGACTACAACCCGGCGGCAGCGGCAGGGCGATGACGATCGCGCCCTGTTGATTCGGCCCGAGCAAATGGCCGTCGTCGTCCAGCACCTGCACGTGATAGCCCGGCACTGCGCGGTTGCTCGACCCAGGGCGCGCCGCACTGCCCTCCAGGCCAACACAGGGCGCGGTCACCGGCCAGCCGGTTTCAGTCTGCCACCAGTGGTCATGCACCGGCTTGCCGGTGACCTGCTCCAGCCATTGATGGGTGCTGGAATCAAGCTTTTCCCCGGCCAGGAACAACTGGCGCAGTGAGCTCAGGTCGTACCCGGCGAGCAGTTCGCCATGGGGGTCTTCCTTGCGGATCGCGCGCATCGCCGTCGGCGCGCAGAACAAGGCATTCACCTGATACTGCTCGACCACCCGCCAGTACGCCGCTGCGTCCGGGGTGCGGATCGGCTTGCCTTCATAGAACACCGTGGTGCAACCGGTCATCAGCGGCCCGTAAACGATCAGCGAGTGGCCAACCACCCAGCCCACATCGGAAATCCCCCACCAGACATCGCCTGCCTGCATGCCATAGATATGACGCATGGTGTAGCTCAGGGCGACCGCGTTACCGCCGTTCTCGCGCACGATGCCTTTGGGTTTGCCGGTGGTGCCGGAGGTATACATGATATACAGCGGGTCGGTTGCGCTGAGCTCGACCGGTGCTACCGGCTGCGCCTTGGCCAGCGCCTGTTGCCAGTCCAGATCACGACCCGGCTGCAGCTCGGCCTTGGCCTGTGGCCGCTGCAGCACCAGCACGTGGCGTGGCTGATGGGTGGCCAGTTGCAGAGCGCGGTCGATCAGCGGCTTGTATTCGATGACCCGGTCGAACTCCAGCCCGCAGGAGGCAGTGAGCACCAGCGTCGGCCGGGCATCATCGATACGCAGGGCCAGCTCGTTGGCGGCAAAACCGCCGAACACCACTGAGTGCACCGCACCAATGCGCGCGCAGGCAAGCATGGCCATGGCCGCCTGCGGCACCATGGGCATGTAGATGACAACACCATCGCCCTTGCGCACGCCCAGCTCGCGCAGTAGCCCGGCCAGACGCGCAACTTCATCGCGCAGCTCACGGTAGCTGAATCGCTGCTGGGTAGCGGTCACCGGCGAGTCGTAGATCAACGCCGTCTGCTCGCCACGGCCTTGCTCGATCTGGTGATCGAGGGCCAGGTAACAGCTGTTCAGGCGCCCGTCGGCGAACCAGCAATGGCTGCCGTCGGTGTTGTTGATCAGGGTCTGGCGCGGCTTGTGGTACCAGGCCAGCTGGTCGGCCTGCTCGGCCCAGAAGGCCACAGGATCGGAAATGGAACGGGCGTAGCTGTGCTGGTAGGTCATGTCAGTCGCAACCCGATACTTGTTGTTATTGAAGGGCGAGCCTGCAGTATGGACCTGCCTGACGTCCCTGCCATGGGACGAAAGTCCATAACCAACCTGCAAATTCGCAGCAGCAGGCACAATCAAGGCGGCGCTATTGCTGCGCGCCAAGCAGCGAGCAAGGCTCTAGAATAGCCAGCACCTTCACCAATGAGCACAGCATGGATATCGAACAGGCACGCACCTTTCTGGAGATTGTGCGCTGCGGCAGCCTGGTTGCCGCCGCCGAGCGCCTGTGCGTGTCGCAGACGGCTATCACCGCGCGAGTGCAGCGCCTCGAGCAGCAGCTTGGTTGCCAGCTGTTTGTCCGCAGCCGCAGCGGCGCTAGCCTGACCGCGGACGGCGAAGCCTTCGTCACTTACGCCCACCAACTGGTGGAAACCTGGGAGGCCGCCCGGCGTGACCTGCCGCTGCCGCAGGGCTGTCAGCAACTGCTGCACCTGGGCGGCGAAACCAGCCTGGGCAACCCGCTGCTGCTCGACTGGGTCAGCGCGTTGTACCGTGAGATGCCCAGCCATGCCATCCGCAGCGAGGTCAGCGACGGCGAATCGTTGCTGCGCAAGGTCGAGCGCGGCTTGCTCGATGCTGCGCTGGTCTATCAGCCCATCTACGGGCCTGGCCTGCAGGTGGAGCAGTTGATGGAAGAAAAACTGGTGCGCATCCGTCACGTAGAACGGCCAGAGCCGTATGTGTACATCGACTGGGGCGAGACGTTTCGCCGCCAGCACGATGCCGCCCTGCCCGACTGCGCTCGCCCGGCGCTGAGCTTCAACCTCGGTCCGCTGGCCTTGCAGTTCATTCTCGAGCACGGTGGCAGCGGTTATTTCCGTACACGGGTGGTGCAGGATTATCTGGATAGCGGCGTGTTCGAGCGGGTGCCGCAAGCGCCGGAGTTCACCTACCCGACCTTTCTGGTGTACACCCGCAAGCACGACAGTGCCGCCTTGCAGCAGGCCTTCGGCGTGCTGCGCCGGCAAGTCGCAGCCGGCGTCAGTGACTGGTCACAACGCTGGGACCCGCTCATCTGAAGCAGGTGTGCTGTGGTTGAGCAACTGGCGCTTGAGGCCGGCAATCAGATCGGTCTGGGTGACCACCCCGACCAGCTTGCCGTGGTCGAGTACCGGCAGGCAGTGCAAGCCTTGCTCGCACAGCAATGGCAGCAGGCGCTCCAGCGGGTGCTGGCTGCTGACACTGATCACCCGCCGGCTCATCACCTGTTCCAGCACCACCGGCCTGCGCCGCCACAGCCCACGCCAGCTGAAACGCGCCCTCGCCATGGCCGCCGTCAGCACATCACTGAGGCTGACGATGCCGACCACGCGCCCCTCTGCCAGCACCGGCAGCGTCTTCAGGTGGTGGCTGGCGAGCATCTGCCAGGCTTGGTCCAGCGTGGTCTGCGGGCTGGCAAACTGCACATCGCGGGACATCACCGACGCCGCGGTGATGCCGCCCAGGCTGCGCTGCAAGGCATGCTGTTCGGTCGCCAGAAGAATTCGTTCAAGCTCGTCGCGGCTGACGTCGACGTACTCGCCGACGTCTTCCAGGGCCTGATCCAGGTCGGCGCTGCTGAAACCTACCCGGGCGCTGGGCACCGGGTCGTGGGTGTGGTGCAGATCCTTGCGCGGCAAGCCTGACTTGGGATAGCGCACGCCGGTCAGGCGGTTGTAGACCACCGCCACGGCGACCAGTACCAGCGCATTGAGCATGATTGGCTCGAGCAAGTGATCGCCCATGGCGACCAGCCCGGAATCGGCAAGCACGGCACTGACCGCTACTCCGCCGCCCGGCGGGTGCAGGCAGCGCAGCAGGCACATGACCAGCAAGGACAAGCCCAGTGCGGCGCCAGCCACCCACAGCTCGCTGCCCAGGTACTGGCGCATGACCAGGCCGATTACACCCGCCAGCGCGTAACTGCCCAGCACCGACCACGGCTGCGCCAGCGGCCCGGCGTGCACGGCGAACACCAGCACGGCTGTCGCTGCCAGAGGGCCAAGCAAATGCAGCGCAATCGTTGGACCATAGGCCAGGCTGCATAACCAGCCAGCCAGGCACAAGCCAAGCAAGGCACCGACGCCAGCGCGCAGCCATTCTTTGGGGGGAATATTGAGGGGCGCCGGCATAAGGCGCTGCAACAGGGGTTCGGGACGCGAGGCAGACATCGGGCTGATCGTGCTCTTCAAGTTGGCTGGGATGGGCCATTTAGGAGCAAGAGTGTGCCGCGCGCACTATTGTGAGGCAAATTCAAAATAGTGCGGTTTAGCCGCAATTATTTTGCAGGATCGCGGTTCACCTTCCTTTGCCAGGCAACTCGATGCTCACTCGTAAGCCGCCTTGAGGGCTTTGCTGCAGGGCGATAGTGCCGCCCCAGGCGTCGACGATATCGCGCACGATACCCAGCCCCAGGCCGTGGCCGTTGACCTGTTCGTCGAGCCGCGAGCCGCGTTCGAGCACGTGCACGCGTTTTTCCTCAGGTATGCCCGGGCCGTCGTCATCCACCCATAACAGATAACCGCTGGCGCTGGTGGCGATACCCAGGCGGACTTCGCTGTCAGCCCATTTACAGGCATTGTCGAGCAGGTTGCCGAGCAGCTCGAGCAGGTCCTCACGGTCCCACGGCAGCAGCAGCCCGGCGGGCGTGTCGCGTTCGAGCTGCAGCCCTTCGCCATGAATCATGCCCAAGGTTGCCAGCAGGCTTGGCAACTCCGCATCGCAATCAAACTGGGCGCCGGGCAGCGCATCGCCCGCTAACCGCGCACGGTTCAACTCGCGCTCCAGGCGCTGCTGGATCTGTTCGAGCTGCTCGCGCATCTGCGTGCGCACCTCAGGCAAATCGCGCAAGCGCTCGCTGGAGGCCAGGCTGAGCAGAACCGCCATCGGCGTTTTCAATGCATGGCCAAGATTACCCAGGGCATTACGCGAGCGGCGCAGACTGTCTTCGGTGTGGGCCAGCAGATGGTTGACCTGATCGACCAGCGGCTGCAGTTCGCTGGGCACTTCGGCATCCAGCTGCGAGCGCTGGCCTTGCTGCAGCTGCGCGATCTGCTGGCGGGCACGCTCCAATGGCCGTAGCGAGCGGGTAACAGTGATGCGCTGCAGTACCAGCACCAGCACCAGGGCAATCAGGCCCATGCCCAGGCCGATCTGCTGCATGCGCTGAAAGCCCTGGCGCACTGGCGAATAATCCTGGGCGACGCTGATCGAGATGTCCTGGCCCAGGCGCCGATAGTCAGCACGCAGGGCCAGCAGCTGCTGGCCTTCAGGACCTAATACATGGGTATCTTCGAGGCCCGGCTTGGCCGGCTTGGGCATATCCAGGTCCCACAATGAGCGCGATCGCCAGCTGCCCTGCTCGAAGTCGATGCGAAAGTAATACCCGGAAAACGGCCGTTGATAGGCCGCCGAGATACGCCGCTCATCCAACTGCAAGCCGTCCGGGCCGCGCCCCAGCGCTACCAGCAGGTTCTCGCTTTCCTTGCGCAAGCCGACTTCAAGGTAGCGCTGCAGGCCGGCCTCGAACAGCCACAGGGTCAACTGCGCAAAGGCCAGCCCGATCACTACCAATACGGCGATAAGGCCAACGCTCAAGCGTGCCTGGATCGACTTCACGAGGTGCTGCCGGCGTAGACGTACCCTTGCCCGCGACGTGTTTCGATGACGCTGCGCCCGAGTTTGCGGCGCAGGTGATTGACGTGCACTTCAAGCACGTTGGAATCGCGCTCGGTTTCGCCATCGTACAAGTGCTCGGCCAGATGCCCCTTGGACAGCACCTGGCCGGGATGCAGCATGAAGTAACGCAGCAGGCGAAACTCGGCAGCAGTCAGCTGCACATCTACGCCCTCGCGAGTGACGCACTGACGGCTTTCGTCCAGGTGAAGGCCGGCTGCCTCGAGCTTGGGCTGATTGGCCAGGCCGCGCGCGCGGCGTAGCAGCGCCTGAATGCGCAACTGCAGCTCTTCAGGGTGGAACGGCTTGCTCAGATAGTCATCAGCACCGGCCTTCAAACCCTCGATGCGCTCGGCCCAGGAGCCGCGCGCAGTAAGGATCAGCACTGGGGTAGCCAAGCCGCCGGCGCGCCACTGCGCCAACACGTCCAGCCCTGGCAGGCCGGGCAAGCCAAGGTCGAGGATGATCAGATCATACGGCTCGCTCTGGCCTTGATAGACCGCGTCGCGGCCGTCGGCCAGCCAGTCCACGGCATAGCCCTGACGCTGCAGGCCGGCAATCAACTCATCGGCCAGCGGTACGTTGTCCTCGACCAGCAACAGGCGCATTCAGTCGTCTTCCTCGTCTTTGAGCAGCACACCGCTGCGAGCATCCAGCTTGATCTCGCGCACCACCCCTTCCAGGGTCAGCAACTCGACCTCGTATTCATAGCGGCCATGTTTCTCTTCAAGCTCTGCCTCAAGCAAACGCGCCCCGGGGTAACGCCCCAGGGCGGAGTCGAGCAGTTGCTCAAGCGGCAGGATGACGCCCTTTTGTCGCAGCGCAAGGGCTTCATCCTGATCAAGATCACGCGCCTGCGCCAGCGAACACACGGCCATCAAAGCCAGGGCCAGGTAGCGCGGCGTGCGCGATAGCGGGCTCATTATTTATCTTGGGCGTTTTTCAGTACTTCACCGGTCTTGGCATCCAGGTCAACGTCCCATTCAACGTTCTGCGCATCGCGCAGCTCCACCTTGAGGATGTAGCGGCCGTATTCGTTTTCAAGCTCGGAGTCGGTGATGGTCGAACCTTTATGCTGGGCCTGAGCCTTTTCGGCCAGCTGCTTCAGTGGCTGCACGGTGCCGGCTTTTTCCAGAGCGCTGATTTCATGCGCTGGCACGTCAGCCAGGGCAGCGGTGGCAGCAACTGACAGAGCAGCGGCGGTGAACAGGGCAGTCAAAGTCTTCATGAGTATCTCTCCATCGGGATGTACAAGTTGTCTACGGGGTTAAGATTAACCACGGCTCCTTAAGCCAACCTGAAATTGCTCGCGGGCATCATAACGCATGCCTTATGCACTGTTGCAGTGCTTGCACAGGCGCCACCTGGCGGCTGCTCAAACAGGCGCAACCACTGATTGCGGCCATGCTGGTAGAATCGCCGCCATTCTCGCTTGCAACAGAGTTACTGCCCCGTGGAAATTTTCAAAGAGTTCACCTTCGAATCAGCCCATCGCCTGCCCAACGTCGCGCCGGGCCATAAATGCGGCCGCCTGCATGGCCACTCGTTCAAGGTTGCCCTGCACCTGACCGGCCCGCTTGACCCGCATACCGGCTGGATCCGCGACTTTTCCGAGATAAAGGCGATTTTCAAGCCGATCTACGAGCAGCTCGACCACAACTACCTGAACGACATTCCTGGCCTGGAAAACCCCACCAGCGAAGTCATCGCCGTGTGGATCTGGCAGCAGGTCAAACCGCTGCTGCCAGAGCTGTCCAAGGTGCGTATTCACGAAACCTGCACCAGCGGCTGCGAATACAGCGGCGAGTAACCCGGATCAATCACGTGATGGGTTTGGATGAGGGGGAACGCAAGGGTTGTCGATACACATCAACAACACCCCCTTACTGCCGCGGCCAGCGTTCAGATAGCCTCGCTGACTTTCTATCAGCCGACGCACTTTCGCCCCGTTGTGACCATACAGCGACAGATTCAAATACTGCTCGCCTTTGACCAGACGCTGCGGATCGAGGCCGCCGCCGATGTGCCAGAGCGGCGTCTGCCTGCGCTTGATCAACTGGTACAGCGGTAAATTGATATCGATTGGTGTGTCCACTGGCAGGGTCAACGTCGGCAACGCATCGAGCGGGTCCTGAAAGTCGAGCAGCGTGTCGCCCAGGGTAAGGCTGCCGGCCTGGACATCCGTGGGATAAAAGCCCAGGTAACCGTTCCTGCTGATGTCCAGCCAGTATTCAAGCTGTGGGTACTTGTCGCTGTTGCGGCCGGTGTAACCAGGCCGGATTTCGTAGGCATAGCCAAGGGCATGGCGGTAGGTGCCAAACCAGAAAGTATCGACAAACAGCGACTGACGCGCATCCACGCCCAGCCACTGGTCCACCAGGTACGACTGAATCATCGTCTCGGCAAAGTCATGGCTCGCCATAAGCCAGCCGTCATCACCGTTCCAGTCGTCGAATTCGGCCCACAGCGGCCGCGACAGATCATCCTTGTCGTCCCATACGGCGGGCCTTGAGACATAATCGGCCAGCTGCCAGCGGCAGCGCGCGGTAAAGCACAGTTCAGGGATAAATTTTAGACTGCTCATGGCATCGCTCCAGGGTCAACGGGAGCAGCTACGCTAGCGAGGCAGCGACCTGCCCGGCAGGCGGAAACCCGTCACAGCGCATCCTTGAGAAACGCCGGGGCGATGTAGCGCTGATAGTGCGCTTCGGACAACAGGAAGAACTCGCGATCGATCGCATCGCGCAGTTGTGGCAGGTCCCAGCCGCGAAACTCCGGCAGCAAGGCCATGCCGTAAGCCTCCAGATCGCGGATCATCCGCGCACCGCGGGCAATCAGCTGGTAGGCCCAGCAGTATTCGGACTGCTGCACCACAAAGCGGATCGAGCGCTGCTCCAGTTGCTGGCGCAGGCAGTCTTTGTCGAACACCTCGAGCTTGGCCATCATCACCTGCACCAGCAGTTGCTCAAGGCGCAGCCACACGGCCAGCTTGGCTTCTTCGCTGTAGCCGTTCCAGTGAATGACTTCGTGGTGAAAACGCTTGCAGCCGCGGCAGACAAGGTCGCCGTAGACCGTTGAGCAGAGCCCGACGCACGGGGTTTTGATGGACTGATTGGACATGAACAGACAACAGCTTGGCGGTGGCACACGGCCCCATGTTAGCCCTTTGTCTAACCAGGGTCACTTGTTAAAGTCGCATCCCGCGCCTTACTTTTGTTCAGTTTTTGCCGTAGAATCAATCCGCCTTTTCAAGGCAACAATGTCCGTTGGAAGCTGTTTTCAAAGCGTCACGAAGCACAGTTAATCCGGTAGAACGGTGTTGGCCGGCCCATGCAGCCCTCGCATGCTCCGCGCCAACCCCTCATCAGCGCTCCGTTCTACAGGCGTAAAACTTTGAAAACAGCTTCTGCAAGGATTTTCCGCACGCCTGGCTGGACGGCTCACGAAGCCGTAATTGCGCATGGCCGCGTTGAATTCTGGATGAGCGTCCCGGACTCCCTTTAGGGACCACTGATGAGGGTAATAACTGTGCTTGAAGCCTACCGCAAACATATCGAAGAGCGTAAAGCCCTGGGCATCGTGCCCCAGCCGCTGAACGCCGAACAGACTGCAGGCCTGGTCGAACTGTTGAAAAACCCGCCAGCCGGCGAAGAAGCCTTCCTCGTTGACCTGATCACCAACCGCGTACCACCAGGCGTTGACGAAGCTGCCTACGTCAAGGCCGGTTTCCTCTCGGCCATCGCCAAGGGCGAAGCCACTTCGCCACTGCTCGACCGCAAGCATGCCACCGAGCTGCTCGGCACCATGCAGGGCGGCTACAACATCGAGACGCTGGTCGCGCTGCTGGACGACGCCGAACTGGCTGCCGTCGCGGCCGAACAGCTCAAGCACACCCTGCTGATGTTCGATGCCTTCCATGACGTCGCCGAAAAAGCCAAGGCGGGCAATGCCCATGCCAAAGCCGTCCTCGAGTCCTGGGCCAATGGCGAGTGGTTCACCAAGCGTCCGGCGATTGCCGAGAAGTACACCCTGACCGTGTTCAAGGTGCCTGGCGAAACCAACACCGACGACCTCTCCCCTGCCCCGGATGCCTGGTCGCGCCCTGATATCCCGCTGCACGCCCTGGCCATGTTGAAAATGGCCCGCGACGGCATCGAGCCTGAGCAACCAGGTTCGGTCGGCCCGCTCAAGCAGATCGAAGCGATGCGCGCCAAGGGCTTCCCGGTCGCCTACGTCGGTGACGTGGTCGGTACCGGTTCGTCGCGTAAATCGGCAACCAACTCGGTCCTGTGGTTCTTCGGTGACGACATCCCCAACGTGCCGAACAAGCGCGCTGGCGGTTTCTGCTTCGGCACCAAGATCGCTCCGATCTTCTACAACACCATGGAAGACGCCGGCGCTCTGCCGATCGAATTCGATTGCTCCAACCTGGCCATGGGCGACGTCATCGACGTCTACCCGTTCAAAGGTGAAGTACGCCGTCACGAAAGCGACGAGCTGGTCACCACCTTTGAACTGAAGACGCCAGTCCTGCTCGACGAAGTCCGTGCTGGCGGCCGTATCCCGCTGATCGTTGGCCGCGGTCTGACCGACAAGGCGCGCACCGAGCTGGGCATGGGTCCAACCGACCTGTTCAAGCTGCCGGACGCACCGGTCGATACTGGCAAGGGCTTCACCCTGGCGCAGAAAATGGTTGGCCGTGCCTGCGGCATGCCAGAAGGCCAGGGCGTACGTCCAGGTGCCTACTGCGAACCGAAGATGACCACCGTGGGTTCGCAAGACACCACCGGCCCAATGACCCGCGACGAGCTCAAAGACCTCGCCTGCCTGGGCTTCTCGGCTGACCTGGTCATGCAGTCGTTCTGCCACACTGCGGCTTACCCGAAGCCGATCGACGTTACCACCCACCACACCCTGCCGGATTTCATCCGCACCCGTGGCGGCGTGTCGCTGCGTCCTGGCGACGGCATCATCCACAGCTGGCTGAACCGCATGCTGCTGCCTGACACCGTCGGCACCGGCGGCGACTCGCACACCCGCTTCCCGATCGGCATTTCGTTCCCGGCCGGTTCCGGCCTGGTCGCCTTCGCCGCTGCCACCGGCGTCATGCCGCTGGACATGCCAGAGTCGATCCTGGTTCGCTTCAAGGGCAAGCTGCAGCCTGGCATCACCCTGCGTGACCTGGTCCATGCGATCCCGTACTACGCCATTCAGCAAGGCCTGCTGACCGTCGAGAAGAAAGGCAAGATCAACGCCTTCTCGGGTCGCATCCTGGAAATCGAAGGCCTCGACGAGCTGACTGTCGAGCAAGCATTCGAGCTGTCCGACGCTTCCGCCGAGCGCTCTGCTGCTGGCTGCACCATCAAGCTGCCGGAAAAAGCCGTTGCCGAATACCTGCAGTCGAACATCACCCTGCTGCGCTGGATGATCAGCGAAGGTTACGGCGATGCGCGGACCATGGAGCGCCGTGCGCAAGCCATGGAAGCCTGGCTGGCCAACCCGCAGCTGCTGGCTGCCGACGCCGACGCCGAATACGCCGAGATCATCGAAATCGACCTGGCCGACGTCAAAGAGCCTGTGCTCTGCGCGCCGAACGACCCGGACGACGCCCGCCTGCTGTCTTCGGTACAGGGCGAGAAAATCGACGAAGTGTTCATCGGCTCGTGCATGACCAACATTGGTCACTTCCGCGCGGCTGGCAAGCTGCTGGAGAAGGTCAAGGGCGGTATTCCGACCCGTCTGTGGCTGGCTCCGCCAACCAAGATGGACGCTCACCAGCTGACCGAAGAAGGCTATTACGGCATCTACGGCAAAGCTGGCGCGCGCATGGAAATGCCAGGCTGCTCGCTGTGCATGGGTAACCAGGCACGTGTGCAGACCGGTTCGACCGTGGTGTCCACGTCGACCCGTAACTTCCCTAACCGTCTGGGCGATGCCACCAACGTCTACCTGGCTTCGGCCGAGCTGGCAGCAGTGGCTTCGATCATCGGCAAGCTGCCGACCATCGAAGAGTACATGCAGTACGCCAAAGACATCGACAGCATGGCTGCCGACGTCTACCGCTACCTGAGCTTCGACCAGATCGCCGAGTTCCGTGATGCTGCGGAAAGCGCCAAGATCCCGGCTGTTCAGGTCTGATGCCTGCAACAAACGCCTAGCGCGGTAATAAAAAAGCCCCGGCAGTGATGCCGGGGCTTTTTTTATGCGGTGCTTTTGTTGCAGTTCAGCTCGGGCGAAGACAGTGCACAGCGATGCAGCTAGAAGCTGTCCGCCGGCACCCGCACCCACCCTTCCATCAACACCCGCGCACTGCGGCTCATGATGGCCTTGGTCACGGTCCACTGGCCATCCACCTGGCGCGCCTCGGCGCCGACGCGCAATGTCCCGGACGGATGCCCGAAGCACACCGCAGTGCGCTCACCGCCGCCGGCAGCCATATTGACCAGCGTGCCAGGAATGGCAGCGGCGGTGCCGATGGCGACTGCTGCAGTACCCATCATGGCGTGGTGCAGTTTGCCCATCGACAACGCGCGCACCAGCAGGTCGATATCGGCCGCCGCGACCGCTTTGCCACTGGACGCAGCATAGGCAGCCGGTGCCGCGACGAAGGCCACCTTGGGCGTGTGCTGACGGTCACGGGCCTGCTCGAGATTGCTGATCAAGCCCATGCGCAGTGCGCCATAGGCGCGAATGGTCTCGAAGCGCGCCAGCGCTTGCGGGTCAGCATTGATCGCATCCTGCAATTCGGTGCCGCTGTAACCGAGGTCTTGCGCATTGAGGAAAATGGTCGGGATGCCGGCGTTGATCAGGGTCGCCTTGAATGTGCCAACCCCTGGCACTTCCAGGTCATCGACCAGGTTACCGGTGGGGAACATCGCTCCACCGCCCTCATCATCGGCAGCCGGCTCGACGAACTCCAGTTGCACTTCCGCAGCAGGGAACGTCACCCCGTCCAGCTCGAAGTCGCCGGTCTCTTGCACTTCGCCGTTGCTGATCGGCACATGGGCAATGATCGTCTTGCTGATGTTGGCCTGCCAGATACGCACCGTGGCAGTGCCGTTGTGCGGAATGCGCGCGGGGTCGACCAGGCCGCTGCTGATGGCAAACGAGCCGACTGCTGCGGAGAGGTTGCCGCAGTTGCCGCTCCAATCGACGAACGCCTTGTCGATGGCGACCTGGCCGAACAGATAGTCAACGTCGTGCCCAGGCTTGGTAGTGGTCGAGACGATCACCGCTTTGCTGGTGCTCGACGTGCCGCCACCCATGCCGTCGGTCTGCTTGCCGTATGGGTCGGGGCTGCCGATCACGCGCAGGATCAGCGCGTCCCGGGCAGGCCCGGGCTGACGGGCACGTTCGGGCAGGTCTTGCAGCGAGAAAAACACGCCCTTGCTGGTACCACCGCGCAAGTAGGTGGCCGGGATTTTGATCTGCGGTGCGTAGGTCATGATTGAGTCCTATGAATTCTGCGGTCTAGCCGGGGCCGCTGCGCGCCCCTTCGCGGGTGAACCCGCTCCCACAGGCATCGCGCCAACCCTGTGGGAGCGGGTTCACCCGCGAAGGGCCGCACAGCGGCCTCGGTACTCAGGCGGTAGCTTCGAGGAAGTCCTGGGCAAAGCGCTGCAGCACCCCGCCCGCTTCGTAGATCGAAACCTCTTCGGCAGTATCCAGCCGGCAGGTCACCGGCACCTCGAGGCGCTCGCCGTTACGGCGGGTGACCACCAGGGTGAGGGTCGCCCGCGGGGTGCGCCGGCCGAGCACGTCGTAGCTTTCGCTGCCATCGAGGCCGAGGGTGTTGCGATCGGTGCCGGCCTGGAACTCCAGCGGCAACACCCCCATACCGACCAGATTGGTGCGGTGAATGCGTTCGAAGCCCTCGGCAACGATCGCCTCGACCCCAGCCAGGCGCACGCCCTTGGCGGCCCAGTCGCGTGACGAGCCTTGGCCGTAATCGGCACCGGCAACGATGATCAGCGGCTGCTTGCGCTGCATGTAGGTTTCGATCGCTTCCCACATGCGCACCACCTGCCCTTCCGGCTCAAGCCGCGCCAGCGAACCCTGCTGCACGCTGCCATCGGCCTTGCGCACCATTTCGTTGAACAGCTTGGGGTTGGCAAAGGTGGCGCGCTGGGCAGTCAGGTGATCGCCGCGGTGGGTTGCGTAGGAGTTGAAGTCTTCCTCGGGCAGGCCCATCTTCGCCAGGTATTCGCCAGCGGCGCTGTCGAGCATGATCGCATTCGACGGCGACAGGTGATCGGTGGTGATGTTGTCCGGCAGCACCGCCAGCGGGCGCATGCCGCGCAAGGTGCGCTCACCGGCCAGGGCGCCTTCCCAATACGGCGGGCGACGGATGTAGGTGCTCATCGGGCGCCAGTCGTACAGCGGCGGGACCTTGGGCCCGGTGTCTTCTTCGATGGCGAACATCGGGATGTACACGCTGCGGAACTGCTCGGGCTTGACCGCGGCACCGACCACGGCGTCGATCTCGGCATCGCTGGGCCAGATGTCCTTGAGGCGGATTTCCTTGCCGTCGACCACGCCCAGCACATCCTTCTCGATATCGAAGCGGATGGTCCCGGCAATAGCGTAGGCTACCACCAGCGGCGGCGAAGCGAGGAACGCCTGCTTGGCGTACGGGTGGATGCGCCCGTCGAAATTGCGGTTGCCCGACAATACGGCGGTGGCGTACAGGTCGCGGTCGATTATCTCCTGCTGGATTGCCGGGTCGAGCGCGCCAGACATACCGTTGCAGGTGGTGCAGGCGAAGGCGACGATGCCAAAGCCCAGCTGCTCGAGCTCATGCTCGAGCCCGGCTTCCTGCAGGTACAGTTTGACCGCCTTGGAACCCGGCGCCAGCGACGACTTGACCCACGGTTTGCGGGTCAGGCCAAGGCGGTTGGCGTTGCGCGCGATCAAGCCGGCGGCAATCACGTTGCGCGGGTTGCTGGTGTTGGTGCAGCTGGTGATGGCGGCGATGATCACGGCGCCGTCCGGCATCTGCCCAGGCACATCCTGCCAGGCTCCGGCGATGCCCTTGGCCGCCAGCTCGCTGGTGGCCACGCGGGCGTGCGGGTTGGACGGCCCGGCCATGTTGCGCACCACACTCGACAGGTCGAAGCTGAGGACACGCTCGTAAACCGCGTCGACCAGGCTGTCGGCCCAAAGGCCGGCGACCTTGGCGTAGTTCTCGACCAACTGCACCTGCTGTTCTTCGCGGCCGGTCAGGCGCAGGTAGTCGATGGTCTGCTGGTCGATGGCGAACATCGCCGCAGTGGCGCCATATTCCGGGGCCATGTTGGAGATGGTGGCGCGGTCGCCCAGGGTCAGCGCGCGGGCGCCCTCGCCGTAGAACTCCAGGTAGGCGCCGACCACCTTCTGCTTGCGCAGAAACTCGGTCAGGGCCAGGACCAGGTCGGTGGCGGTGATGTTCGGTTGCAGGCGGCCAGTCAGCTCGACGCCGACGATTTCCGGCAGGCGCATCCACGAAGCGCGGCCGAGCATGACGTTCTCGGCTTCAAGGCCGCCCACACCAATCGCGATAACCCCAAGCGCATCGACATGCGGGGTGTGGCTGTCGGTACCGACGCAGGTGTCCGGGTAGGCTACGCCGCGCTCGCTGTGGATCACCGGCGACATCTTCTCCAGGTTGATCTGGTGCATGATGCCGTTGCCGGGCTGGATCACATCAACGTTCTTGAAGGCTTTCTTGGTCCAGTTGATGAAATGAAAGCGGTCTTCGTTGCGTCGGTCTTCGATGGCGCGGTTGCGCTCGAAAGCCTGCGGATCGTAGCCACCGCATTCGACGGCCAGGGAGTGATCGACGATCAACTGCACGGGTACTACCGGATTGACCTGGGCCGGGTCGCCGCCCTTGTCGGCGATGGCGTCGCGCAAGCCGGCCAGGTCGACCAGGGCGGTCTGGCCAAGAATGTCGTGGCACACCACCCGCGCCGGGAACCAGGGGAAGTCGAGATCGCGCTTGCGTTCGATCAACTGCTCCAGGGAGGCGTTGAGGGTGGCCGGGTCACAGCGGCGCACCAGGTTCTCGGCGAGTACGCGGGAGGTGTACGGCAGGCCTGCGTAGGCGCTGGGCTTGATCGCCTCGACCGCTGCGCGGGCATCGAAATAGTCCAGGCCGGAGCCTGGCAGGGCCTTGCGGAAGGTGCTGTTCATATAGTTATCAGGCTCACGGTATTGGTTTGGTACGGCTGGGGGCTGCTTTGCAGCCCTTTCGCGACACAAGGCCGCTCCTACAAAAAGCATCGCAGTCCCCTGTAGGAGCGGCCTTGTGTCGCGATAGGGGCGCGAAGCGCCCCCAAACACCCGCAGCCTCAACGCTGCTCTATCGGCACATACTCACGCTGCTCAACCCCGACATACTCCGCACTCGGGCGAATGATCCGGTTGTTGGCACGCTGCTCGAACACATGCGCCGCCCAGCCAGTCAGCCGCGAGCAGACGAAAATCGGCGTGAACAGCTCGGTCGGAATGCCCATGAAGTGATACGCCGAGGCATGGTAGAAGTCGGCGTTGGGGAACAGCTTCTTCTGCTCCCACATGGTCTTGTCGATCGCTTCGGAAACCGGATACAGCACGGTGTCGCCGGCTTCATCAGCGAGCTGCTTGGCCCAGCCCTTGATCACTTCGTTGCGCGGGTCGGACTCTTTGTAGATCGCGTGACCAAAGCCCATGATCTTGTCCTTGCGCTCGAGCATCTGCAGCAGCTCGGCGGTGGCTTCCTGCGGGCTCTGGAAGCGCTCGATCAAGGCCATCGCCGCTTCGTTGGCGCCACCATGCAGCGGGCCACGCAGCGAGCCGATCGCGGCGGTGACGCAGGAGTACAGGTCAGACAAGGTCGAAGCGCAGACCCGAGCGGTAAAGGTCGAGGCGTTGAACTCATGCTCGGCGTACAGAATGAGCGAGACGTTCATCACCTTGACATGCAGCTCGCTCGGCTTCTTGCCGTGCAGCAGTTGCAGGAAGTGCCCGCCGAGGGTGTCTTCATCGCTGTTGCAGTCGATGCGCACGCCATGGTGGCTGAAGCGATACCAGTAACACATGATCGCCGGGAACAGCGCCAGCAGGCGGTCAGTCTTGTCGCGCTGGGTGTCGAAGGTCAGCTCCGGCTCAAGCGTGCCGAGCATCGAGCAGCCAGTGCGCATGACGTCCATCGGGTGGGTATCGCGGGGGATGCGCTCCAGCACCTCCTTGAGCGCCTGTGGCAGATCACGCAGGCCCTTGAGCTTGCGTTTGTAGTCGCTGACCTCGGCCTGGCTGGGCAGCTCGCCGTACAGCAACAGGTAAGCAACCTCTTCAAATTCGGCATGCTTTGCCAGGTCACGCACGTCGTAACCACGGTAGGTCAGGCCGGCACCGGCCTGGCCAACGGTCGACAGCGCGGTCTGGCCGGCCACCTGGCCACGCAGGCCTGCGCCACTGAGTACTTTTGCTTCGGCCATGGGGCTTCTCCTTTATTGAACTTGTTATGGAATTGCTGGCTAATCCGGGTGGCTGCTAAGTCTCAGCCTTTTTTCTGGGCAAACAGCGCATCGAGGCTCTGCTCGAAGGCGTGGTAGCCAATGGCATCGTAGAGCTCCATGCGAGTCTGCATGGTGTCGATGACGTTTTGCTGAGTGCCATCGCGGCGCAGTGCGGTGTAGACATTTTCCGCTGCCTTGTTCATGGCGCGGAACGCCGACAGCGGATACAACACCAGCGACACGTCGACGGCTGCCAGTTGTTCGGTGGTGTACAGCGGAGTCGCGCCGAACTCGGTGATGTTGGCCAGGATCGGTGCCCGCACGCGCTCGGCAAAGGTCTTGTACATCGCCAGTTCCGTGATCGCCTCGGGGAAGATCATGTCGGCACCCGCTTCGACACAGGCGGCGGCGCGGTCCAGTGCCGCGTTGAGGCCTTCAACTGCCAGCGCGTCGGTGCGCGCCATGATCACGAAGCTGTCGTCCAGGCGCGCATCGACGGCGGCCTTGATCCGGTCGACCATCTCCTGCTGGGTGACGATTTCCTTGTTCGGCCGGTGGCCGCAACGCTTGGCCCCGACCTGATCTTCGATATGAATGGCCGCGGCGCCAAACTTGTTCATCGAGCGCACGGTGCGCGCCACGTTGAATGCCGAAGCGCCAAAGCCGGTGTCGACATCCACCAGCAACGGCAGGTCGCAGACGTCGGTGATCCGGCGCACGTCGGTGAGTACATCATCCAGGCCGGTAATGCCCAGGTCTGGCAGGCCGAGCGAGCCGGCGGCGACGCCGCCACCGGAGAGGTAGATGGCCTTGAACCCGGCGCGTTTGGCCAGCAACGCGTGGTTGGCGTTGATCGCGCCGACCACCTGCAAAGGATGTTCAGCGGCAACCGCGTCGCGGAAACGTTGGCCTGGCGTGCTCTTCACAGTCATGACTCACCTCGTGGGCTGTTGTTGTCTGCGCCTTCATAGTGGCGCGCGATATTGCGTTTGGAGGCGCCGATATGGCGGCGCATCAGCAGTTCGGCCAGCTCGCCGTCGCGGTCGGCAATCGCATCGAGGATGCGGTGATGCTCGGCGAAGGCCTGGTGCGGGCGGTTGGGCGTGGCGGAAAACTGGATGCGGTACATGCGCACCAGCTGGTACAGCTCGCCGCAGAGCATCTGCACCAGGGTCTGGTTGCCGCTGCCCTGAATGATGCGGTAGTGAAAGTCGTAGTCGCCTTCCTGCTGGTAGTAGCCCACCCCAGCCTGGAACGCGGCATCGCGCTCGTGGGTGTCGAGCACCCGACGCAGCTCGTCGAGCTCGGCCGCACTCATGCGCTCGGCGGCCAGCCGACAGGCCATGCCCTCGAGCGATTCGCGGATCTCGTACAGTTCGATCAGTTCGGCGTGGCTCAGCGATACCACGCGAGCGCCGACATGCGGCACCCGCACCAGCAAGCGCTGGCCTTCGAGGCGGTGGATGGCTTCGCGCAATGGGCCCCGGCTGATGCCGTAGGTGCGCGCCAGCTCTGGCTCGGAGATCTTGCTGCCTGGGGCGATTTCGCCTTTGACGATGGCCGCCTGGATCCGCCGGAAGACGTTTTCCGAAAGCGTCTCGCTTTCTTCCACAATGGTCGGCGGGGCTTGGCTGAGGTCCAGCATATTGTCGACACCTTGAACGTCAATAGCCATAAAACTAGCTAAACCAACCCCATTAGTCAAAGCAAAAATGCACATTGTCGACAATCGTCTAACGGCGAACTTAAAGCGCGCCAGCACTGTCAGATTGCGACGCGCTGGCGTCAAGACGTCGCCGTGATAGAATGCCGCGCTTCCCTTAGGGGGCATCAACAGTCCGCCTGTCGTCGTATGTCATTTGTGTAGTCATTTGTATAAGTGTCGACAGATCAAAAGGATGCTTGGCCAGTCGCCTTGCCCTGAACCCAGCACAGCATCGCGCCAGGATTTATGAGACTTACACCCGTTTTATTGTTGTTCTGCCTTGCCCTGCTGCCGACCTTCGGCCACGCAGCCGAGAAGACCGTGTACGGCCTGAACGAGTACGCCCACTTGAATGACCTCGACCTCGAGGTTGCGGCCAAGCTCGACACCGGCGCCAAGACAGCCTCGCTGAGTGCCCGTGACATCAAGCGCTTCAAGCGCAACGGCGAAAGCTGGGTGCGCTTCTACCTGGCCATCGATACCGCTCATTCGCACCCGATCGAACGGCCGCTGGCCCGGGTCAGCAAGATCAAGCGGCGTGCCGGTGATTACAATGCCGACGAAGGCAAGGCCTACACCGCCCGCCCAGTCATCGAATTGAACATTTGCATGGGCCGAGCCCTGCGCACCATCGAAGTCAACCTCACCGATCGCAGCACGTTCCAGTTCCCGCTGCTGATCGGCTCCGAGGCCTTGAAAGACTTCGACGCGCTGGTCGACCCCAGCCTCAAATACGCGGCCGGCAAACCTGCCTGTGCCACCGACGCTCCCAAAGCAGAGTAATCCCGATGCGCTCTCTCACCCTTCACCTCAAAGTCCTCATCACCGTGCTGGTGTTGCTGGGCGTGGCGGTCACGGCCTATCAGATCTTCTTCCTCGGCATTCCGATGACCGAAGACGAAACCGACGACTTGTGGAACATCGACGCCAAGGTCGAGTTCGTCGCCAGTGCCAAGGATCCAGTCAAGGTGCAGATGTTCGTGCCGCCGCTGAGCCGCGATTACGTCAGCCTCAACGAGAGCTTCATCTCCAACAACTATGGCGTCAGCGTCAACCGCGCCGATGGCAACCGCAAGGTGACCTGGTCGGCGCGCCGCGCCAATGGCAATCAGACCCTGTACTACCGTCTGGTGCTGACCAAGCGCTACAGCAACGAAAAGATCGCCATCAAAGGCCCGACCTTCCGTGACAGCAAGGCTGTCGAGGGGCCTGAGAAGATTGCTGCCGAAGCGCTGATGGCGCCCATTCGCCAGCACTCGGCCGACGTCGAGACATTCGTTGGCGAGACCATCAAGCGGGTCAACAACCTCAACGACGACAACGTCAAGCTGCTGTTGGCCGGCGACACCTCGGCCATGAACAAGGCCAAGGTCATCGACCTGCTGCTGTCCATCGCCCACGTGCCGATGGAAAAGGTCCACACCATTCGCCTGGTTGCCGACACCCCGCAATCGCCTGAACTGTGGCTGCGCAGCTTCAACGGCAACGATTGGCTGTACTTCAACCCGGACACCGGCGAGCAAGGCCTGCCCAGCGATCGCCTGCTGTGGTGGACCGGCGACGACAACCTGATCACCGTCGATGGCGGCAAAAAAGCCAACGTCACCTTCAGCATGAACAACAGCGAGATGAACGCCATCCGCCTGGCCAAGCTGACCGACGAGAACACCGACGCCGACTTCCTCGAATACTCGCTGTACAGCCTGCCGCTGCAAACCCAGCAGACCTTCATGATCATGGTCATGATCCCGATTGGCGTGCTGGTGATCCTGGTGCTGCGCAACCTGATCGGCCTGCAGACTCTGGGTACGTTTACCCCGGTACTGATCGCCCTGGCCTTCCGCGAGACTCAACTGGGCTTCGGCATCATTCTGTTTACCGTGATTACCGCGCTGGGCCTGTCGCTGCGCTCCTACCTTGAGCACCTCAAGTTGCAGATGCTGCCGCGACTCTCGGTGGTGTTGACCTTTGTCGTGGTATTGATCGCGGCCATCAGCCTGTTCAGCCACAAGCTGGGCCTTGAGCGCGGGCTGTCGGTAGCGCTGTTCCCGATGGTGATTTTGACCATGACCATCGAACGTCTGTCGATCACCTGGGAAGAACGTGGCGGTGGCCATGCCATGAAAGTTGCCATCGGCACCCTGTTCGCAGCCTCCCTGGCGCACCTGCTGATGATGGTGCCGGAGCTGGTGTACTTCGTCTTCACCTTCCCTGCAGTGCTGTTGATTCTGGTGGGCTTCATGCTGGCGATGGGTCGCTACCGCGGCTACCGCCTGACCGAGCTGGTGCGCTTCAAGGCATTCCTGAAGAAGGCTGACGCCTGATGTTCGGACTGATCAAGACATGGAAAGCCCTGGAGGCCCGGGGCATCATGGGTATCAACCGGCGCAATGCGGACTACGTCCTCAAGTACAACAAGCGCCACCTGTACCCAATCGTCGACGACAAGATCATCACCAAGGAACGCGCCATCGCCGCCGGCATCCATGTGCCGGAAATGTATGGCGTGATCGAGACCGAGAAGCAGATCGACAAGCTGCACGAGATCATCGGCGGGCGTAGCGACTTCGTCATCAAGCCGGCCCAGGGCGCCGGCGGTGACGGCATCCTGGTCATCGCCGACCGCTTCGAGGATCGCTACCGCACGGTGTCGGGCAAGATCATGAGCCACGAGGAAATCGAACACCAGGTGTCGAGTATCCTCACTGGCCTGTATTCGCTTGGCGGCCACCGCGACCGGGCGCTGATCGAGTACCGGGTAACGCCGGACCAGATCTTCAAGAGCATCAGCTATGAAGGTGTGCCGGACATCCGCATCATCGTCCTGATGGGCTACCCGGTGATGGCCATGCTGCGCCTGCCTACCCGCCAGTCGGGCGGCAAGGCCAACCTGCACCAGGGCGCCATCGGTGTGGGTGTTGACCTCGCCACTGGCGTTACCTTGCGCGGCACCTGGCTGAACAACATCATCAGCAAACACCCGGATACCACCAACTCGGTAGACGGCGTGCAGCTGCCCAACTGGGACGGTTTCATGAAGCTCGCCGCAGGCTGTTACGAGCTGTGCGGGCTGGGTTACATCGGCGTCGACATGGTACTGGACCAGGACAAGGGACCGTTGATTCTCGAGCTCAACGCCCGCCCGGGCCTGAACATCCAGATCGCCAACGACTGCGGCCTGACCCAGCGCACCCATGCCATCGAAGCGCATATCGAAGCGCTGGCCAAAGACGGCATCAGCGAAGATGCCGAGCAGCGTGTGCGGGTTGCGCAAAACCTGTTTGGCCACGTCCCTTCGCACAACTGAGCAGTGCCTGCCCAGTGGGCTGCGAGCAGCTCCACTGCGCTACCCCGGCTGCGGATGTCGCAGCCGGGACTAGGCCGCTCGGCATGAGCAGCCTACAATCGCCTCCTCGTTTTTTCAGTGCTGTTCATTCGCATGCCGACCTGTACGCTTTATCCCCTGCCCTATCAAGCCGACCCGGCCGTGTGGTTCGCAAGCCTGCGCCAGGCCCCAGGCGCGATTCTGCTGGACAGCGCCCGCCCCGGCGCTGAACGTGGCCGCTTCGACCTGCTCAGTGCCTGGCCAGTCGAGCACCTGCAAACCCAAGGCGATGAGGATGGCCGGGCGTATCTGCAACGGCTGCGCGCCAGCCTCAGCCGGCTGGGCCGCGCCGAGCTGCCGGACGGCGTCGAGCTGCCCTTCGCCGGCGGCTTGATCGGCTATCTCAGCTATGATTTTGGCCGGCGCCTCGAGCAGCTACCGTGCCAGGCCCGCGACGACCTCGGCCTGGCTGACGCGCGACTGGGTTTGTACGCCTGGGCCTTGGTCAGCGATCACCTGCTGGGCACCAGCCAGCTGGTGTTTCATCCAAGCCTTGCAGCAGGCGAGCAGCAGCGGCTGATCGCGCTGTTCAGCACTGCGGCCGAGGATGCGCCCGGCACATTCAGCCTGCTCGCGCCGATGCGCGGCGATCTGCAGCCCGATGACTATCGCCAGGCCTTCGACCGTGTGCAGCAGTACATCAAGGCCGGCGACTGCTACCAGATCAACCTGACCCAGCGCTTTCGCGCACCCTGCCAGGGTGACCCGTGGGCGGCCTATCAGGCGCTGCGCAAGGCTTGCCCTACGCCGTTCTCCGGCTACCAGCAGTTGGCAGATGGCAGCGCCCTGCTGAGCTTCTCGCCGGAACGCTTTGTGCGAGCAAGCCAGGGCGAAGTGGAAACCCGCCCGATCAAGGGCACCCGGCCGCGCTCCAGCGAACCGACGGAAGACGCACGCAACGCCGCCGAGCTGCTTGCCAGCAGCAAGGACCGCTCAGAGAACCTGATGATCGTCGACTTGCTGCGCAATGATCTGGGGCGCACCTGCGAGACCGGCACGGTCAAGGTACCCGAGCTGTTCAGCCTGGAGAGCTACCCCAACGTGCACCATCTGGTCAGCAGCATCACTGGCCGCCTGGCCGCCGGCAAGGACTCGCTCGACCTGCTCGGCGATAGCTTCCCCGGCGGCTCGATCACTGGCGCACCGAAGATCCGCGCCATGCAGATCATCGACGAGCTGGAACCCACCCGGCGTGCGCTGTACTGCGGCTCGCTGCTGTACATCGATGTGCGCGGCGAAATGGACAGCTCGATCGCCATTCGCAGCGTGCTGATCAAGGATGGCCAGGCCTGCTGCTGGGGCGGCGGCGCGGTGGTGGCGGACTCGCACTGGGAGGCGGAATACGAAGAGTCGATCGCCAAGGTGCGGGTATTGCTGCAGACCCTGCAAGGGCTCTGAGCAGCGGCGCGGGCCATCACAAGCGGCCTGCCCTGCCAATTTTTGTTACCATTTGCCGACTACGAGCGCACAGCGCCATAAACCCGATGGAAACCGCCTGATGAGCCAAGCCTTCGACGTTGCCACCCTGGCTGCAAGCTATGCCAGCAAGTCCCCCCAGGACATTCTTAAACTCGCCTTCGAGCACTTTGGCGATGACCTGTGGATCTCTTTCAGCGGCGCCGAAGACGTGGTGCTGGTGGACATGGCCTGGAAGCTCAACAAGCAGGTCAAGGTGTTCAGCCTGGATACCGGCCGGCTGCACCCGGAGACCTACCGCTTTATCGATCAGGTCCGCGAGCAGTACAACCTGCCAATCGAAATCCTCAGCCCCGACCGCGCCAAGCTCGAACCACTGGTCAAAGAGAAAGGCCTGTTCAGTTTCTACAAGGACGGCCATGGCGAGTGCTGCGGGATTCGCAAGATCGAACCGCTGCGGCGCAAGCTGGGCACAGTCAGCGCCTGGGCCACAGGCCAGCGTCGCGACCAGAGCCCTGGCACCCGCAGCCAGGTTGCGGCACTGGAAATCGATGCTGCGTTTTCAACGCCCGAGCACACCCTGTACAAGTTCAATCCGTTGGCGCAGATGAGCAGTGAAGAAGTGTGGGGTTATATCCGCATGCTGGAACTACCGTACAACAGCCTGCATGAACGTGGCTTCATCAGCATTGGTTGCGAGCCGTGCACCCGGCCGGTGTTGCCTAACCAGCATGAGCGCGAAGGCCGCTGGTGGTGGGAAGAGGCAACGCAGAAGGAGTGTGGGTTGCACGCGGGGAATATTATTTCCAAGGCGTAGTGCGCGGCGCCTGGAGTGAGGCCGCTTTGCGGCCTTTTCGCGACACAAGGCCGCTCCTACGGGGATTGCGCGGTTCCTGTAGGAGCGGCTTCCGTCACCAACCAATCAATGCACCGGCAGTTCAACCCCGTTGAACAGCTCTTCAAGCTCTTGCTTGTTATGGCACTGAATCGCCTTGGCCATCACTTCACGGGTCAGGTGCGGGGCGAACTTCTCGATGAAGTCGCACATGAAGCCACGCAGGAAGGTCCCGCGACGGAAACCGATCTTGGTCACGCTGGCTTCGAACAGCTCACTGGCATCCAGTGCCACCAGGTCGCTGTCGAGCTTGGCGTCGACCGCCATGCCAGCCACGATGCCAACGCCCAGGCCCAGGCGCACGTAAGTCTTGATCACGTCGGCATCGGCTGCGGTGAACACCACTTTCGGGGTCAGGCCGCGATGGTTGAACGCTTCATCCAACTTGGAGCGGCCAGTAAAACCAAACACGTAGGTCACGATCGGGTATTCGGCAACCGCTTCCAGGGTCAGTTTCGGTAGCTTGGCCAGCGGGTGTCCCTGCGGCACCACCACACAGCGGTTCCACTTGTAGCACGGCATCATGATCAGATCACCGAACAGCTCCAGCGCCTCGGTGGCGATGGCGAAATCGACGGTACCGTCAGCTGCCATTTCAGCGATCTGCATCGGCGAGCCCTGGTGCATGTGCAGGGACACATCCGGGTATTGCTTGATGAAGCTGCTGATCACTGGCGGCAGCGCGTAACGCGCCTGGGTGTGGGTCGTGGCGATCGACAAGGTGCCCTTCTTCTCGTTGGAGAATTCCTGAGCGATCTGTTTGATGCTTTCAACCTTGCGCAGGATCTCGCCAGCGGTGTTGATGATGCGCTCGCCGGCTGGAGTAACGCGGGTCAGGTGCTTGCCGCTGCGTGCAAAAACTTCGACGCCCAACTCATCCTCGAGCAGCCGGATCTGCTTGCTGATCCCCGGCTGCGAGGTATACAGGCTCTGCGCTGTTGCGGAGACGTTGAGGTCGTGGTGCGCCACTTCCCAGATGTAGCGCAGTTGTTGAAGCTTCATAGGTTTCCCTCGGTTCTGCGGTAAGTCACCAGCAGCAGGCAGCGACGATATATAACTATATTAGTGGCTAATGTAATAAATCTAGAACTATTTTGTTACATGAGTGGGAAATGTCCTACGCCGCATTTCACAATTTCCTACGCCCCAGATGCTGCGCCAGCGGCACCATATAGACCGGCACCGACGACAACTGCAGCAGCCGCACCGCTGTGCGCCCGATGGGCACATCGACCCCTGCCCCGTGGGTATGGCTGCCGAAGATCAGCAGGTCAACGCTCAAGCGCTGGGCCTGTTCGAGAATGACCTGCGCAGGGTCGCCCTGGCGCACCCTGACCGCTTGAATCACCGCCAGGTCGGCGTCCTCGCCGAGCTCCTCACGAAAACTGGCCAGCACCTTCTGCTCGATGTTGGCCATGACCGTGTTGACGCCCTGGCTGTGCAACTGATCCAGGGTTTGCTCATCCAGATAACTCTGCAGCAGCGATTCGGCGAACTGGCCCATCGGCTCGACTGCATGAATGACATAAAGCTGCGCATTGAAGGTTCGCGCCAGCGCCAGGGCATGCTGCATGACAAACGGTGCATAAACCCCAAGGTCGGTGGCATACAGCATGGAACGAATCATTCGGCCTCCTGCCCTGCCGCCAAGGCAGAGCAATTTCAGCTTAGCAGCGCCGCGCCCGGACGCTGTGCCGTCCAGCTACGCCGCTGTACTGTAGGAGCGGCCTTGTGTCGCGAAAGGCCAGCGGAGCTGGCCCGGCAATGGCGGCGGCGGAGCTGTAATTGGGGGCCGCTGCGCGACCCTTTCGCGACACAAGGCCGCTCCTACGGACGGCGGTGCGTCAGCTGGTTGCGTTTCCACCCTTTATTAGCTCGCCTCAGCCCATTGTCGCGCCCCCTGTAACGCGCTAAGGTTCGGCCTCCCCGCTGCGAACAATCTGCTGCTGGGCCGCACGGGGATTGTTGGCGGCCGGCACCCGTGACCTGACGAGTAACACGATGGCTGATTTACCGATCGATGACCTAAACGTTGCCTCCAACGAGACCTTGATCACCCCTGATCAGCTCAAGAAGGAAATCCCTCTCAGCGCCAAGGCCCTGCAGACCGTTACTGCCGGCCGCGAAGTGGTGCGCAATATTCTCGACGGCAAGGACCACCGCCTGTTCGTGGTGATCGGCCCTTGCTCGATTCACGACATCAAAGCCGCCCACGAATACGCCGAACGCCTCAAGGTGCTCGCTGCTGAAGTCTCCGACACCTTGTATCTGGTGATGCGCGTGTACTTCGAGAAGCCGCGTACCACTGTCGGCTGGAAAGGCCTGATCAACGACCCGTACCTGGATGACTCGTTCAAGATCCAGGACGGTCTGCACATTGGCCGCAAGCTGCTGCTGGACCTCGCGGAAATGGGCCTGCCAACGGCTACCGAAGCGCTCGACCCGATCTCGCCGCAGTACCTGCAGGACTTGATCAGCTGGTCGGCGATCGGCGCGCGCACCACCGAATCCCAGACCCACCGCGAGATGGCCTCGGGCCTGTCGTCAGCAGTCGGCTTCAAGAACGGCACCGACGGCGGCCTGACCGTGGCCATCAATGCCCTGCAGTCGGTCTCCAAGCCGCACCGCTTCCTCGGCATCAACCAGGAAGGCGGCGTCTCCATCGTCACCACCAAAGGCAACGCCTATGGTCACGTGGTGCTGCGTGGTGGCAATGGCAAGCCCAACTACGACTCGGTCAGCGTTGCGCTGTGCGAGCAGGATCTGGCCAAGGCCAAGATCAAGGCCAATATCATGGTCGACTGCAGCCACGCCAACTCCAACAAGGACCCGGCGCTGCAGCCACTGGTCATGGAAAACGTTGCCAACCAAATCCTGGAAGGCAACCAGTCGATCATCGGCCTGATGGTCGAGAGCCACCTGAACTGGGGCTGCCAGTCAATTCCCAAAGACCTGGCCGACCTGCAGTACGGTGTTTCGGTGACCGACTCGTGCATTGACTGGAGCGCGACCGAGAAGGCCGTGCGCAGCATGCACAGCAAGCTCAAGGATGTGCTGCCGCAGCGTAAACGCGGCTGACGCCAGACAGCAAAACGCCGGACATTGCCCGGCGTTTTTGTGTCTGCAGTCAGCGACTCAGGCCTTGCTCGAGTGGCGCTGCTGACGCTCCATGTAGCGCTCGACATACGAGCAGGACGGGATGACCGTATAGCCCATCTGCTCGGCGTACTGCAGTGCCTGCTGAGTCAGCGCCGCTGCAATACCGCGACCGCGCAGCGCATTGGGTACGAAGGTACGGTAGATATCCAGCGTCTGCTTACCTAGGTCCATATAGGTGAGGTAGGCACGATGACCGTCCACATTGGTCTCGAACTGATGACCGGCCTGGTCATGGTGGATGGTCAGCGCTTCGCTCATCACTACTCCTCGCAGGTCTCGTCGGCAGACCCATACCTTACCCGATTGATGTATCCGGCGGAGAAACTCTACGCCCCCTCATGCCCCCTTCGACCACAGGGTTCCCTGCACGTTCGGCATTTTTGGCACCTTCAAATAGTAGGCGCCCGTGGCGGGATTGCTCAAGTTTTCAGCGCGCTTTAGTCAGCGATCAGCAAACAGCGGTACACGCCGTTGGCTCACTCACAAGAGCATCCGGATGATGTTCTGGTATGACGCTGAAAGACCGCTGAAGTCACCTTTAGTTCAACAAAAAAGTTGTGGTGCTACAAGTGCTTGCGCGCGCTGGCGGCCATGTTGGGGAAAACCCTTAAGCGCAGCGCCAAGCCCCTATAAAGCGGCATTTTTTTCTCAGTTCTTGCGCTCCGTCAGTTTACTTACTACAAGTAATGGGTACTATGTACGCCGGCCAGTTTCTCTTTTTTGAGAGATGGCTCTTTTGACTAGAAGATCCTTGAAGGGGAACACGATGAACAACGTTCTGAAATTCTCTGCTCTCGCCCTGGCCGCTGTTCTGGCTACCGGTTGCAGCAGCGTATCCAAAGAAACCGAAGCTCGCCTGACTGCTACCGAAGACGCAGCCGCTCGCGCTCAAGCCCGTGCCGATGAAGCCTACCGTAAGGCTGACGACGCTCTGGCTGCTGCTCAGAAGGCTCAGCAAACTGCTGACGAAGCCAATGAGCGCGCTCTGCGTATGCTGGACAAAGCCAGCCGCAAGTAATAATCCTCACGGATTGTTGTGAAGCCGACCCACTCGTGGGTCGGCTTTTTTTATTGCCCAGTTTTTTGGGGAAAACCAAAAGTCTCAGGCAACAAAAAGGCCTGCACACGGCAGGCCTTCGGGCAACGCACTGCGAGTTACTGCAGCTCTTCGGGAATGCTCGACACCATCGGTGCACCAGCCTGCCCTGCCACCGGCACGGCAATTTCCACCGGCATGCCATCTTCGGCGGCAACAACATCGCGAACCATGTCCCAGTTCATGCGCAGGTTGTTGGCCAGGTCTTCACGCTTGAGCAGGGCATTGATCACTGCGGTGTGCTTGTCGACCACCGACGGATCACCATGATCATCCAGCGGCGTGTGAGCCTCCAGATACACCTTGCCGGCACTTACTCCAAACTTGTACGGCTCGTTGATGATGCGCACCGGGGTACCCACCGGAACCATCTTCGACAGCTCCAGTACATTGTTGTTGAACATGCGGAAGCAACCGTGGCTGGTGCGCATGCCAATGCCGAACTTCTTGTTGGAACCGTGGATCAGGTAACCCGGTACACCGAGGGTGAACTTGAACGGCCCAAGCGGGTTGTCCGGCCCGGCCGGCACCACCGTTGGCAGAATGTCGCCATCGGCGGCATGCTCGGCGCGGATCGAGGCCGGCGGCGTCCAGGTCGGATTTGGCGTCTTGGCGGTGATCTTGGTGTTGGCAATCGGCGACCCCCAGCCTTCGCGACCGATACCCAGTGGGTAGGTGTGCACCACGTTCTGCCCTTTCGGGTAGTAGTACAGGCGATACTCGGCCAGGTTGATCACCACCCCTTCACGGGGCCCAGGTGGCAGCACATAACGCGTAGGCAGGATGATCTCGGTGCCGGCACCCGGCAGCCAAGGGTCGACACCCGGGTTGGCCGCGATCATCTCGAGGTAGCCGAGGTCGTTGGCGGTGCCGATGTCGGCGAAGGTGTCTTCGTACTTGGCTTTGATGGTCTGCACTTGGCCAACGACGTCCTCACCGGGCGGAGGCAGTGGCAGTTCCAGCGCGCAGGCGGGGCCCGCTACCAGCAGGGCAGCCAGGGACAGGCGACGGGTGACGGCGGGAATGCGCGGCAACATCCGGAGAATCCTTCGAAGGTAGATCAAGACGGTCGATTGTACACCCGCCCCGGCGCAAGCGGGAGACGGGCAGTGGCTGCATACATTTCAGATGATGAAAGGCGGCTACGGTTCCACGCGGCCGTTCACAGCTGCGGCCAGACGGGACGAGTGCCGCGCCGCTGGGCATCGAGGATGGCCCGGCACAACGTACACAGGCGGTTATCGCGCTGGATCGAGCGCGGCACCACCGACCAGCGCGGCTGAGCCGGCAGTAGACCACCACACAGGGTGCGGTCTACCGGCGCGCCCAACTCAAGTTGGCGAGCTACCAGGTGCACGCGGACTTCCTGACACGCGAACAGGTCCAGCTGATCATCAGGCTCGATCAGTTGATAGGCATACAGGGACCAGGCAGGACGCGGCATCGGGGGGTCTCAAAACGGGGGGCGCAACATTATCCGAAAGCGGCCCCCGTTTAAAGCCTCACAGCAAGGGTTTTATTACCGGCCAGGCATTTTCCAGCAGACGCTCCTGCGCGACCTGCGCCGGATGAATGCCATCGGCCTGCATCAACTCGGGCACCCCGCCCACCCCCTCAAGGAAGAACGGCACCAACGGCACCTTTTTATCAGCGCCCAATTCTTCAAACACCTTGGCAAAAGCCGTGGTGTAGCGCAGGCCATAGTTGGGCGGCAAGCGCATGCCCAACAGCACCACCTTGGCCCCGCTGGCCTGGGAGCGTTCGATCATCGACGCAAGATTTTGTTTCAATTGCGCGGGAGGCTGCCCACGCAGGCCATCGTTGCCGCCCAACTCGATGATCACCAGCTCTGGCTTGTGCGCTGCAAGCAGCGCCGGCAGCCGCGCCTGGCCACCTGCGCTGGTATCGCCACTGATCGATGCATTAACCACTTTGGCATCGTTACCCTGGGCCTCGAGCCGCTGCTGCAACAGGGAAACCCAACCCTGGCGGGTATCCAGGCCAAAACCGGCACTGATACTATCGCCGACAACCAGCAGTGTCCCCGCCGTCGCGCTCTGAGCCAGGCAACACAAGGCCAGACCCGCACTCAACCACCACGCTCGCATTGGATTCTCCATGGATCAAAGCATTCTCGTTGCGCAGAACCTTAGCAAAGTGGTCCCCAGCACGGAAGGCGACCTGACCATCCTGCACGCGCTGGACCTGGATCTGGCCAAAGGCGACAGCCTGGCCATCGTCGGTGCGTCCGGTTCGGGCAAATCCACCCTGCTCGGCTTACTCGCCGGCCTCGACCGGCCCAGCGCAGGCAATGTAATCCTGGCCGGGCAGGATCTCGGCCCGCTGGATGAAGACCAGCGCGCGCGGGTGCGGGCCGAGCACGTTGGCTTTGTGTTCCAGTCGTTCCAGTTGCTCGACAGCCTCAACGCACTGGAGAACGTCATGCTGCCGCTGGAACTTGATGGCCGCCGTGATGCCCGTGAGGTGGCACGCAGCCTGCTCGAGCGGGTCGGCCTGGGCCAGCGCCTTACCCACACTCCGCGCCAGCTCTCCGGCGGCGAACAACAGCGGGTGGCGATAGCGCGCGCGTTCGCCGCGCAGCCGGCGGTGCTGTTCGCCGACGAGCCAACCGGCAACCTCGACAGCCACACTGGCGAACGCATCAGCGACCTGTTGTTCGAACTGAACAAGGAGCGCGGCACCACCCTGGTGCTGGTCACCCATGACGAGCGCCTGGCCAAACGTTGCCGCCGTCTGATCCGCCTGGACGCCGGGCGTCTGGTCGCGCCCCTGGAGCCGTGATGAGACGACTGTCGATGCTGCGCCTGTACAGCCTGGCCCTGCGCCAGCTGCTGCGCGATGTTCGCGCCAGTGAAGTGCGCGTGCTGTTCTTCGCCCTGCTGGTGGCGGTGGCGGCAAGCACCGCGATCGGTTACTTCGGCGCCCGCCTCAATGGCGCTATGCAACTGCGCGCCAGCGAATTCCTCGGCGCCGACCTGGTCTTGCAAGGCAGCTCGGCAGCAGCCGACCCGCAGATCAGCGCCGGCATAGGGCTGGGCTTGCGCCACGCCCGGGTGGTGGAATTCACCAGTGTGGTCGGCACCGATGCCGGTATCCAGCTGTCCAGCATCAAAGCCGCCGATGCAGCTTACCCACTGCGCGGCGAGCTGCGCAGCGCCGCCGCGCCGTTTGCCGAAGAACGCCCAGGCGGTAGCCCGGCGCCTGGCGAGGCGTGGGTCGAACCGCGCCTGCTGGTAGCCTTGGGCCTGGCCATGGGTGACAGCATCGACGTCGGCATGAAGAGCTTGCGCATCAGCCGGGTACTGACCTACGAGCCCGACCGCGCCAACAACTTCTACAGCCTGACGCCGCGGGTGCTGATCAACTTCGACGACCTGCAGGCCACTGGCGTGATCCAGCCTGGCAGCAGGGTCACCTACCGCGACCTGTGGCGCGGCGAGGCCGAGACGTTGGGCCGCTATCGCCAGGCTGTGGAGCCAACCCTGGCGGCCAACCAGAGCCTGCGCGACACTCGCGATGGCAATCAGCAGATCGGCGGCGCGCTGGGCAAGGCCGAGCGTTATCTGAACATGGCCAGCCTGGTCGCAGTATTGCTCGCCGGCGTGGCGGTGGCGCTGTCGGCCAGCCGCTATGCCGCACGCCGCCTCGACGCCAGCGCCCTGCTGCGCTGCCTGGGCCTGTCCAGGCGCCAGGCCTTGGGCCTGTACTGCGTGCAACTGGCAGCGCTGGGCCTGGTCGCGGCATTGGCCGGGGCGGTCATTGGCTGGCTGGCACAGCTGGGTTTGTTCCGCCTGCTGGATGGGCTGATGCCGAGCACCATTCCGCCGGGAGGCCTCACCCCAGCATTGGCCGGTATCGCCACCGGGCTGGTGGCACTGGCCGGCTTCGCCTTGCCGCCATTGGCCGCACTGGGCCGGGTGCCACCGTTGCGAGTATTGCGCCGTGACCTGCTGCCCGTGCCAGCCAGCAGTTGGCTGGTGTATGGCACAGCGCTGTCCGCCCTTGGCCTGATCATGTGGCGGCTGAGCCTGGACCTGTTGCTGACCTTTGCCCTGCTCGGTGGCGGCCTGATTGCCGCCCTGCTCCTCGGCGGCCTGCTCTTGCTCGGCCTGCGCAGTCTGCGCCGCTTGCTCGGCGGTGCGCCGCTGACCTGGCGACTGGGCCTTGGCCAGTTGCTGCGCCACCCGCTGGCCGCTGCCGGCCAGGCGCTGGCGTTCGGCCTGATCTTGCTGGCGATGGGCCTGGTCGCGCTGCTGCGGGCCGAGTTGCTGGACAACTGGCAAGCGCAGCTGCCCAAGGATGCGCCGAATCATTTCGCCCTGAATATCCTGCCAGATGACCGCGAGCCGTTCGCCCAGCGTCTGCGTGAAGCAAACGCCGTCTCCGCGCCGTTGTACCCGGTCATCCCCGGCCGGCTGACCCATATCAACGATGAGCCGGTGCGCCAACTGGTAAGCAAGGAGTCCACCGGCGAACGTGCGGTGCAGCGCGACCTGAGCCTGACCTGGGCGGCCGATTTGCCGCAGGGTAATGCGCTGGTCAGCGGTGAGTGGTGGCAGGCACCGCCAGCGGCTGACGGCATCCCGGGGGTATCGGTGGAAACCGAGCTGGCGGCCAGCCTGCACCTCAAGCTGGGCGACCTGCTCAACTTCGACATCGCCGGCCAGCACCGCCAGGCCCGCGTCAGCAGTTTGCGCAGCGTGCACTGGGACAGCTTCCAGCCGAACTTCTACATGATCTTCCAGCCGGGCACCCTGCAAGGCCTGCCTACCACCTACCTGACCAGCTTCTATCTGGCCCCAGGCCATGATCAGGAAGTGGTGGCGCTATCACGTGCGTTCCCGGCAGCCACCATCCTCCAGGTAGACGCCCTGCTCGAACAGCTGCGCAGCATCCTCGCCCAGGTCACCCTGGCGGTCGAATACGTGCTGCTGTTCGTGCTCGCAGCAGGCCTGGCAGTGCTGTTCGCCGGGTTGCAGGCCACCCTTGACGAGCGCATCCGCCAAGGCGCATTGCTGCGTGCACTGGGTGCCGGTAGGCCATTGCTGGTGCGAGCGCGGCGGATCGAGTTTGGCCTGCTCGGCGCCGCCAGCGGTGTGCTTGCGGCAGTGGGCTGCGAGTTGATCAGCTGGGCGCTGTATCGCTACGCCTTCGACCTGCAGTGGAGCCCGCACCCGTGGCTGCTGTTGCTGCCGTTGATTGGCGCCCTGCTGGTAGGCGGTGCTGGGGTGTTTGGTACTCGCCGGGCGCTGAATGCAAGCCCGCTGACAGTGCTGCGCGAGGGCTGACGAGGCGCGCTCGACACCCGGTGTGACCGAGGCCAGCCTTGCGTGCTAGCCTCGGCACCGTGACTTTAGGGCGCACGCCCAACCCATAAGCGCCTCTGGAGCCCGCATTGCCAACCAACATCATCACCCGTGCAGGCCACACTGCGCTGAAAGCAGAGCTGGATCATCTGTGGCAAACCTATCGCCCGGAAATCACGCAGAAGGTCGCCTGGGCGGCATCACTTGGCGATCGCAGTGAAAACGCCGATTACCAGTACAACAAGAAGCTGCTGCGCGAAATCGACCGCAGAATCCGCTACCTGCGCAAGCGTCTGGAGGATATCCGCGTTGTCGACTACGCCCCCGAACAAGAGGGCAAGGTGTTCTTCGGCGCCTGGGTTGAAATTGATAACGAGGCTGGCGAGGTCAAGCGCTTCCGCGTGGTTGGCTACGACGAAATCTATGGGCGTAACGACTACATTTCCATCGACTCACCGATGGCGCGGGCGCTGTTGAAGAAGTCGGAGGGTGATGAAGTGATCGTGCAGACGCCGACCGGGGAAGCTGTGTGGTTTATTGCCAGTATCGAATATGAGGTGGGGTGAGGATTTGGGGCTGCTCTGCAGCCCAATCGCGACACAAGGCCGCTCCTACAGGGACCGCGTTTGACATGCCTGGCGCGGTCTCTGTAGGAGCGGCCTTGTGTCGCGATTGGGCCGCGAAGCGGCCCCACGATCTCAACGCCGGGTAATCAACCCCTGCCGAGCAATCCGCGTCAGGTGACCAATCACCTCCCCCGCCTCTTCCGCCGTAGGCGACTGAATCACCGCCAGATCAAAACGATCACTCCCGTACTGCTTGAGCAAGGCACAGGTTTCAGCGAACTGGATCAGAAACGCGCGAGCCTGGCCCTTGCGCCGCGAAAAGCCGTCAAGGTGGCGCAACAAGGTAGGTTGATGCTGACCGCTGAGAAGAATGCGCGGGGTGCGCGATACCTGGCCGGCAGGCAGAGGGGTCAGACAGACACTGGTACGTGGACAACTCATGGAGTAATTCTCCGCCTCGCAAATCCCGCTGGGCTGCGGTGGGAGGCGTCACCGAACCAGCGTTTTAGCGGTATTTCAGAGTGCCCTGACATGGGGCTGCCTCCTGCGCCCCGCAAGTAGCTGTTTAAATCGGCGCAAGGGTTATGCTAGAGCTACACGCGACAACTTACAAGCTGTACGTGTAGCCCTTGTGACAGCCAGATTGCTCAACGCCTGGCGACGCGCTCGAGGCTGGCGCGCTCGCGATTGAAGGCGAGGAAATACTTGTTGACGCTGTTGACGAAGTTGACCGGGCCCATGCCGACCTGCTCCATGGCGATGCGCTCGGTCTGGAAGAACCACTGATTGCCGTTGAGTCCGCGCCTGCGCGCTTCGGCACGCATCGCCTGGACCCGCTCCGGGCCGAGGTTGTAAGCCGCCAGCACAAACGCCATACGTTCGCGCTCGTTGAGCTGGGGGCTGGCGAAAAACTTGCGGCGGATCAACGCCAGGTACCGCGCGCTGGCCTGGACATTACCATCCACGTTCGCCGTGTTGCTCACCCCTACCCGCTGCGCCGCCGACGGCGTGATCTGCATCAGCCCGTGGGCGCCGCCGACGCCGCGCGCGGCGGGGTTGAGGGTCGACTCCTTGAATGCCAGCGCGGCCAGATTCAGCCAGTCGATCTGCTGCGCCTCGCCGTGCTTCTGTAACACTCCACGCACCGCCTGCAAGCGCTGGCGCTCCTGGCGGGCCAGCGGATTGTGCACGCGGTACTGGCGCCGGTAGATACGCTCGAATGCGGCGTCCTGGTTTTCCGGTGCGCGATAGCCGGCCAGAAAGCGGTCGACAGTTGCCAGCAACTGATCAGCATCTTTACCGACGTACCAGCGCACAGCCTGCGGTTGGCCGATCTGTACCTTGCTATCTACCCGCAGCCTCGGCATCACCCGGGCCCAGCGCAGCGCAATCGGCCGCTCCACCACAGTCAGGTGGTAAATGCCGGCCTGGACCATCTCCAGCACATCCTCGACCGCCAGCGTCGGGTCTACCCACTCGACCTTGATCGGTGCGCGCTTGCGCAATGCCAGCTGCTGATTGATGACCTGGATCGCAGGGCCCGCGCCACTGGCGGTGGTCAAGGCAATGGTGCGCCCAGACAACTGCTCGACCCGACTGAAACTGCGCTCGCCCTTGCGTCCAACCAGCAGCAGCGGCACCTTGTCGAGCACTGGCGCACTCACCCCGACGCCGCTGACCTGAGCCGGATCGAGCAGCTCGCCCGGCGCTGCCAGGTCACCCTCCCCGCGCTGCAAGGCGCCGAGCAGTTGTTCCTTGGCCCGCGGGATCAATTTGACTTGAATCAGATCACCCTGGCGTTCGCGGCCATTGAGAAAATGCTCCAGCGCGCGCAGCCGGTGGTACTCGATACCAACCGGCTCACCCTTGATTTCGCCGGAGCTGTTGCGGCTCTGGTTGACCAGAACCCGCAGCACCTTGCTGCTGCGCACCTGCGCCAGGTCGCGCGGCTGCTTGCTGGTTGCGCTGGCCTGCGCCGGCCCGGACACTGCCGCATGAACGGCGGCGGCCGTGAGCAGGCTGAACATCAGCGAAACAATCAGCAGGAATCGCTGCATTGGCGAACATGTCCATGGTGTGGGAAGAGGCCTCTGCGGCGGCGCCGGCAGAGACTGAAAGACCTTGGCAATCCGTTGAAGTTCTTGGATTTTTCGCGATGTTCGGGGGATTTGCTATGCTGGCCGCCCCGCAGCACGAGGTAGCACCATGCAACTGATCGATATCGGCGTCAACCTGACCAACAGCAGCTTCCACGGCAAAGAGGCTGACATCGTCGAGCGCGCGCTGCAGGCAGGCGTTGTGCAAATGGTCGTGACCGGTACCAGCCTGGAGGGCAGCGAACAGGCGCTGGAGTTGTGCCAGCAACTGGATGAACCGGGGCAGCGACTGTTCTCCACCGCTGGCGTGCACCCTCACGATGCCAAGAGCTGGGGTGTCGACAGCGAGCGGCAACTGCGCCAGCTGCTCGCTCAGCCTCGGGTAAAGGCCGTCGGCGAATGCGGCCTGGACTTCAATCGCGATTTCTCGCCACGGCCTGAGCAAGAGAAAGCCCTGCACGCACATCTGGCCCTGGCAGTAGAAACCCAGTTGCCGGTGTTTTTGCATGAGCGCGATGCCAGCGAGCGCCTGCTGGCAATTCTCAAGGACTACCGTGACCAGTTGCCGGCCGCCGTGGTGCATTGCTTCACCGGCGAGCGCGCGGCGCTATTCGCCTATCTGGATCTGGACCTGCATATCGGCATCACTGGCTGGATCTGTGACGAGCGCCGTGGCACGCACCTGCATCCCTTGGTCAGCAGCATCCCCTTGGGCCGCCTGATGCTTGAAAGCGATGCACCGTACCTGCTGCCGCGCAGCTTGCGGCCGAAACCGAAAAGCGGCCGCAACGAACCTGCGTTCTTGCCCGAGGTGCTGCGTGAGGTCGCCTTGCACCGCGGTGAAAGCCTGGAATACACGGCAAGGCACACCACCGAGTGCGCGCGCCAGTTCTTCGCTCTGCCGTCGGCAGAGGCATAAGCCGACCGGGATTCGTTGACACACATCAAGACCCACTCTGAAGCAATCGGAAACAATGATGGCACCTTGCCAATACTGTTTCCGCTCAACTCAGAGAAGACCTATACGATGGGTGCCTGGCTTAGCAATATTTCCTTGAAGTACAAATTCTGGGCCGTCAACGCAGTGGCCTTTGTCACCACCCTGCTGCTGGTGCTGTACGCCGTGCAGCTCGAGCAGCAGGCCCGGGCCGAAGGTGCGCGAGCAGCCGCCCAGGCGCAGGCTCGTCTGCTTGCGGCCTGGCCGGCCGGGCAAGCGCTGCCTGAACTGGCCAACTTGATCAGCTGGCAAGCCGGGCAAACGCCAGGTTTCGCCGGCCAACCACTGCCCGCACTGAACAACGCCCAAGGCTGGGTCGAGCTGGCCAGCCACTCGCTGCTGGGTGACAACCCGCTGCGCGGTGCACAGGTCGTGAGCCATGGCCAACAGCAATTGGCGCTGCTGGCGCACTCGCCAAGCCTGCGCCAGGTGTTTATTGATCGCTTCGCCAATTATGCCGTGTGCGTGATGGTACTGATGCTGGCGATGCTCGGCGCATCGCAGCTGCTGATCCGCTTTCTGCTCAGCCAGCTCAATACGCTCAAAGACGTCATGCTCCACGTCGAGAAGACCGGCGACCTGTCGGCGCGTGTGCCGCTGGCCTGCGGCGATGAGGTCGGGCAAATGGCGGGCGCGTTCAACGCCATGCAGTCGACCTATCACCGGGTAGTCAGCACCGTAGCGCGCACTGCTGCACAACTCGACTCCGGCGCCGCGCGCCTGGCAGCGAGCATGAGCGATGTCCGCCACGGCATGCTTGGCCAGCAAAGCGAGACCGATCAGGCCGCTACCGCCATCAACGAAATGACCGCCACTGTGCACCACATCGCCCAACATGCCGGCGCCACCCGTGACTTGTCGCAAACTGCGGACAACCTTGCCGGCAGCGGGCAGGCAGTCGTCGGTCGCGTACAGGATTCAATTTCCGGGCTGTCCAGCGGCGTGCAGCAGACCGCCGAAATGATCCGCCAGCTGGCGGAAGACAGCCAGAAGATCAACGGCGTAGTTGGGGTGATTCACAGTATTGCCGAGCAAACCAATCTGCTTGCCCTGAACGCCGCAATCGAAGCGGCGCGGGCTGGCGACTTGGGCCGTGGTTTTGCAGTGGTCGCTGACGAGGTGCGCAACCTGGCCAAACGCGTGCAGAGCTCCACCGACGAGATCACCGACATGGTCTGCGCCCTGCAGTCCGGCACCCGCGATGCGGTGGAGTTCATGCAAGAGAGTTCCTACAAGGCTGATGACTGCGTCAAGCAGGCCCGCGAGGCTGGTGAGTCCCTGGCGGAGATCACCAGTGCAGTCGCGCAGATGCGCGAGAGCAACACACAGATAGCCGTGGCTGCCGAACAGCAAAGCCAGGTGGCCGAGGAAATGAACCGCGCCGTGGTGAGCATCCGCGATGTCACCGAGCAGACCGTGCAGCAGACAGTCGGCTCGGCGACCACCAGCAGCGAGCTGGCGACCCTCGCCGGTGAGCTGAACAAGGCGATCGGTCAGCTCAAGCTATAGTCACCATAGCCAGCCTCGATTGGCCGCAATGACCTTGCAGCACTAAGCTTTGGACATGACTGTGAGGAAATGCCCATGAGCAAGCGCCTGTTCAACCTTCACCCCAGCCAATGGCGTGGCGACCACCACGCCCACCGCCAACCGGCCGAGCTGGCCATGCTGCTGCTAGCCGTAGCGTTGGTCGTCCTTGGAGCATTGCTGGTCCTGTCCGGCGTGTTTGCTATGGACCTGAGCCAGATTGCGGTAGGCGTGATCGCCTTGATCGCGGGTCTGGGCCTGCAACGCCACGGCTATCGTCGCTAGGCAAATACGGTAACGGTCTGGCGGCTGAGGGCAAGCAGCTCGCCGCCAGCTGTCCACAACGCTGCCGAGGCATGGCCGTAGCCATCCTTGGCGTATTCCGTGTCCACACAATACCGGCACCAGTCATGGGTGCTCAGCTGCGGCCGGGGCTGAATGAATTCGATGGTCCAGGTCAGGGTGCTGCCCGCCGCAGGTTGTTTCAGGTGCGGCAGCAGGCTCGGCGGCCAGGCGTCGACCAAGGCCAGCAGATGCGCTTCGCTCGCGGCCTGCTCAGGCACATCCCGCAAACGCACCCAGCCGCCCATTTGCCGAGAAGTGTTGCCACTGAAGGGCAGCCCGCCGAGCGCCCAGCGCAAGGCCACATTGCGCATGAACTCTGGCGTCACACCTTTGATATAAGGCAGTTCCGGCGCTGATTCGGCGAGCGCCTTCATCTCGACCGGGGGCTGCGCAGGGACATCTATCAGCGAGGAGCGGCCCGCGCCAAAGCTGCCTTGCACGATCGTCACTACCTGACCTTGCTGCACTGCACGCCCAAGCAGGGTGCTGACGGCTTTACCCTCGCGCAGCACCTCTACCTCGAAGCTGATCGGGACATCTGCCGCGGCCGGGGCAACGAAGGTGATCGCCAGCGAGCGCACCGGGCGCTCGTCGACGAGTTGCAGGCGCATGCGCTCATAGACCATGGCAGCCATGAGCCCGCCGAAGACGGCGCGCCCCTGCGCCCAGGTAGCAGGCACAGTGACGGCTTCTGGTGATTGTTGTACCGCGGCCAGCAATTGGGTGAAGGTCATGGCGATCTCGCAGGCTTGGCTATCGAATCGGGGCAGCCAGGCGCCCCAGCTGCAGCCGATCTTAACCAGCTCCGCTCGCCGATGCAGGCTTCATATCGGTCAATCCAGCGCCTAGCGGCTCGACACTGCCTTGTGCAGGCGCTTCAATGTCAGGTCACCCTGCCGCTCAGCGGCCTCGAGCTCTGCCTGCCAGGCCGCCTGGCAGGGCCGTAGAGCTGCGTCGAGCGGTACCTGCGCCAACCACTGCAGACGGTCGTGCCAATCGCCCAGATCGCCTTGTGCGCGCTTGAGCAGGCGCTGCAGCTTATCGCCGGCATGATCAAGCTGTGGATAGGCCTCATCGCCATAGCGCACGCGCTTGATCAGCAGGCGCAAACGGTGCCGATCGTGGGCTGGGTCGACTAACCCCTGCTGCAGTTTGTGCCACTGTTTGCCGAGGCGTTTGTCCACGCGTTTTTGCAGGCCTTTGACCAGACCTTCGCGATCCGCTGCCCGCAGAAACGCCGGAAACGCGTCGATGATCGCCAGCATGCGCGTCAGCTCGGGACTCGCGGCCACCGTGGCAAAAGTCTGCGCCCTGCCCCGCAGACGCCGCTCGGCAGCGTCCTGCTGGCCACGCTCGAGCAGCTCGGCAGCGAGCACCTCACGGTCACGCAGCGGAGTAGTCAGGATGCCCAAAGCACGCGCGGCATTCTCCAATTGCTCGACCGCAGGCAAGCCCCGCAGCGGCCGCAGCAGGCTGCGCAGGCGCCGCGTGGTGGTGCGCAGGTCGTGCAGGGCCTCACTGTCGACATCAGCTGCCAGCCGCTCGCGGCAGGCGAGCAAGCGCACCTGCAGGGTCAGCACCTGGGCAACCACGTGATCAAGCATGGCAGACATACAACGCTCCTTGTTCAACGCCCGGCGCGGGACTCACGAATGTAGAAGCGGGCCTTCTCGGATTTTTTCGCACAGCCTTCAAAGCCTTCGAACTGCTGCTGGGTCTTGGCCCCGGTCAGCAGCGACAACGCCTTGGAATAACTGACGGTGCCCGCAAAACCTTCGGCCTTGGCCAGGTCGAGTTCCTTCCAGGCGGCGTCCAGCTGGGTTGCGCAGCTGTCACGATAGGCCGTCTTGCCGGCGCAGCCAGCGAGCGCCACAACCATCAATGGCAGGCAGATCCATGCTTTCATCAGTAATACCTCAAAGTGCACAAGGGAGTGGCCGTTCGACGCCTGGTCAGGCGAAAAGTGCCCTCATCAGCGTAGTCCAGCAAGCCTTGGATTGAAGCCGAGGGCGCAATGGGTGCATTGTTCGGGGATGGTTGCACAGCCGCGAGGGAATGACATGAGTAAACGCGTTGCATTGGTGCTGGGTTCGGGCGGTGCACGAGGCTATGCGCACATCGGGGTGATCGAAGAAATCGAGCGCCGCGGCTACGAGATATCCTGCATTGCCGGCTGCTCGATGGGCGCGGTGGTTGGCGGTATCTATGCGGCCGGCAAGCTCGATGACTATCGCCGCTGGATCGAGAGCCTGGATTACCTGGATGTACTGCGGCTGGTCGATGTGAGCTTTCGCCTGGGTGCGATTCGCGGTGACAAGGTGTTTGGCCAGATCCGCAAGATTGTCGGTGAAATCAACATCGAACAGCTGCGCATCCCCTATACGGCGGTGGCCACCGATCTCACCAATCAGCAGGAAATCTGGTTTCAGGAAGGCTGCCTGCACCAGGCCATGCGCGCCTCAGCGGCAATCCCAAGCCTGTTCACTCCCGTCGTGCAGGGAAACCGCATGCTGGTCGACGGCGGCATTCTCAATCCGCTGCCGATCGTGCCGGTGGTTTCCAGCCACTGCGATCTGATCATCGCGGTCAACCTCAACGCCACCAACCAGAATCAGTACCAGCTGCCGGTGATCGAGCGCCCCGCCGCGTTCAAGAAGCGCTTCGACGCGCTGATGAGCTCGGTGGGCTCGCGCCTGCCGTTCCGCCGCAAGCCGGCAGAGCAGCTCAGCCGCATCGACCAGGCAGTGCTCGCCGAGAACCTGATCGCAAGCAATCCGTGGCTGGGTGAAGCGGCCAACCCCGAAGGCCAGCAACCCGCTGCGGCGCCCGAGAGTGGCGGCGCACCGCGCTCAGCAGCGGGCTCGTTCATCATCGACAACGTCGGCCCGGCGTCCCTGCTCGACCTGATCAACCAAAGCTTCGAGGTCATGCAGACGTCGCTGGCGCAGTACAAGATCGCCGGCTACCCGCCGGATGTACTGATCAACGTGCCCAAGCGGGTGTGCCAGTTCTTCGAGTTTTACAAGGCACCGGAGCTGATCGCCCTGGGCCGGGAAATCGCCCGCGACACGCTGGACGTCTACGAGGGCAAGCGGCGCTGATTACCGCGCATTTGCAGGCTGCAGAAACCAGACAGGCCGCATAAGCGGCCTGTCTGGTTTTGGGCAGATCAACTCAGTAACGAGTGATCTCGGCAGTCGCTGCCAACTGCTTGCGGTAAGCCGCGAAGTCCTGCTGACCGGCACGCGAAGCGAGGTAGCGGCGAATCTGCTGCTTCTCTTCGTCGGTGGCCGCAGCGCCTTCATTGACGCCGCGCAGCTGGACGACCACCAGGCTGCCATCGGCGAGCACGGCACTGGCGTATTCAGGCTTGTCCTTGCCGGCAGGCTTGGCCAGGCGGAACACTGCCTGCAGCTCGACTGGATCGATACCTTCCTGGCCGCGGCTGACCGCTTCCTGGACTTTCCAGCTCTGACCGTCATGACCAGCACCGGCGGCGATCGAACCGTCACGCAGACCGGCAATCAGTTTGTCAGCCTTGGCTTTGAGTTCGGCAGTCGCCTTCTCTTTGGCCAGGTGCTCGCTGATCCGTTGCGCGACTGCTTCCAGCGGCAGCTGCTCGGGCTTGCGGTGTTCTTTGACACGCAGCACCAGCACGGTCTCTGGATCCAGCTCGATGGCGCTGCTGTTGGCGCCTTCGTCGATCACTTCCTCGCTGAACGCGGCCTGGACAACCTGGCGGTTAGCGGTAATGCCGTCGCCACCTTCACGCCCGAACGGCGCCGAAGTCTGCACTTTCAAACCCAGGTCCTGAGCCGGCTGGGCCAGGTCGGAGGCTTCGAAGGCGGAGTCTTCCAGTTGTTTGGTCACTTCAACGAAGCGCTGCTCGACCTGCTGGGTTTTCAGCTCGCGGGTCAGCTTGTCTTTCAGGCTGGCGAAGGTCGGCACTTGCGGCGCCTCGACACCCAGCAGCTTGATCAGGTGATAACCGAACTCGCTGCGAACCGGCTGCGACACCTGGTCCTTGTTCAGCTTGTACAGAGCATCTTCAAACTCGGCGTCGTAAGCACCAGGGCCGGCGAAGCCAAGATCACCACCGCTGGCAGCGGAACCGGCGTCCTGCGAAAACTCCTTGGCCAGGGCGGCGAAGTCTTCACCTTTGGCCAGGCGCTGCTGGATCTCTTCGATCTTGGCCTTGGCCTGGGCGTCGCTGACCTTGTCGTTGACATCGATGAGGATGTGCGCGGCATGGCGTTGCTCGGCCAGGTTGGCGATCTCTTTCTCGTACAGCGCTTGCAGCTCGGCCGGGTCGACCTTGACCTGGTCGAAGAACGCCGACTTCTTCAGCTCGATGTAGTCGATGACGACCTGATCCGGCGTCATGAACTCCTTGGCGTGCTGGTCGTAATGCGCCTTGACCTCTTCATCACTGACCTTGACCGCAGCCGGGTTGGCCTTGAAGGTCAGCGAGGCGAAGTCGCGGGTCTGTTTTTCCAGACGCGCAAACGCCTCGACCTGTTTGTCGGTGACAAAGCTGCTGCCGGCAAGCCCGGTACGCAGCTGGCCGATGAGCATTTCTTCGGCGAGCATCTCGCGGAACTGCAGGCGCCCGTAGCCCATCTGGCGGATGACCTGGTCGAAGCGGTTTGCATCGAACTTGCCATCAACCTGGAACTCAGGCGTCTGCAGGATCACTTGATCCAGCGCGGCCTCGGAGAACGCAAATTTCGCGTCCTTGGCACCTTCCAACAGCAATTTGCGATCGATCAGGCCTTTGAGCGCTGCTTCGCGCAGCATTTTTTCGTCCAGCAAAGCAGGATCGAAGTCCTTGCCCAGCTGTTGCATCAGCTGGCGGCGCTGCATATCGACAGCCTGGCTCAGCTCGTTCTGGCTGATGGTTTCACCGTTTACCTTGGCGGCGTCCTGGCTATGGCTGGCGGCCTGAAAAATCGCCTCGAAGCCGGTCAATGCCATCAGCACGACGATAAGGCCGATGATGGTCTTGGCAATCCAACCCTGTGAATTGTCCCTGATATTCTGCAGCATGCGTCCCCCAGAAACGGTTGTACCACTGCGTCGTCAACCGCGGAGCGTGGGTAGAGTCCTGATAGAAGAAAGGCGCATCCGAAGATGCGCCTTCTCGAAGCGAGCGTGACGGCGGGAACGTTTGCGTCCCGCCGTCACGCGATTGGCCACGGTAGCGCCGCGGCCGGCTGAACAGACGACTTAGTTGACAGCGTCTTTCAGGCCTTTGCCAGGCTTGAAGCCAGGAACCTTGGCGGCAGCGATCTTGATCGCAGCACCGGTTTGCGGGTTACGGCCAGTGCGCTCGGCACGGTCTTTGACCGTGAAAGTACCGAAACCTACCAGAACCACGTCGTCGCCTTTTTGCAGAGCGCCCTGTACGGAGTCGATCACTGCATCCAGAGCCTTACCGGCGGTGGCTTTCGAAATATCAGCAGATGTGGCGATAGCGTCAATCAGTTCCGACTTGTTCACTCTAAGTCCCCTTATATCTCTAATTTAAGTATGTTTCTAAGTATGTAATTAATGCGTGTAAAAATTAGTGCGTGCAAAACGAGCGCTGGGTGGCCTGTTGACACGAGCGTGCCGCTTTATAGCAAGGGCCCGAAAAAACTGTCAAGGAAAGCCCCCCAGCGTGAGACGTATTAGTGCGTGCTGATTCTTTCCTTGGCATCGCTGTCGCGCTTGTCATCCTTCGCGACGATCTCCGGAGCCACATCTGGCAAGGGCTCGGGGGCGTATTGCAGCGCAATTTGGAGGACTTCGTCAATCCATTTGACCGGTTTGATCTGAAGATCCTGCTTGATGTTGTCCGGAATCTCTTTCAGATCACGAACGTTCTCTTCGGGAATGATCACCGTCTTGATCCCACCGCGGTGCGCCGCAAGGAGTTTTTCCTTGAGCCCGCCGATGGCCAGAACCTGACCACGCAAGGTGATCTCGCCGGTCATGGCCACGTCGGCGCGGACCGGAATCTGGGTCAGTGCCGACACCAGTGCGGTGCACATGCCAACGCCTGCGCTCGGGCCATCTTTCGGCGTCGCGCCTTCAGGCATGTGGATGTGAACGTCGCGCTTCTCGTGGAAGTCGGCGGCGATCCCCAGGCTACGGGCACGGCTGCGAACCACAGTCTGCGCCGCCGTGATCGACTCGACCATGACGTCACCGAGCGAACCGGTCTTGATCAACTGGCCCTTGCCAGGGATCACTACCGCCTCGATGGTGAGCAATTCACCGCCCACCTGGGTCCAGGCCAGGCCGGTCACTTGACCGATCTGATCCTGCTGCTCAGCCAGGCCGTAACGGAACTTGCGTACGCCCAGGTGATGCTCGAGCTGCTCGCTGGTGACCTTGACCTTCACCGATTTCTGCCCGCTGTGTTCCTTGACCACCTTGCGGCAGATCTTCGCAATCTGACGCTCGAGGCCACGCACACCTGCTTCGCGGGTATAGAAGCGGATGATGTCGCGGATTGCCGAGACATCGATGTCCAGCTCGTCCTTCTTCAGGCCGTTGGCCTTGACCTGCTTGGGCACCAGATACTTGACCGCGATGTTGATCTTCTCGTCTTCGGTGTAACCGGGCAGACGGATGACTTCCATCCGGTCGAGCAGCGCCGGCGGGATGTTCATCGAGTTCGAGGTGCACAGGAACATTACGTCGGACAGGTCGTAATCGACCTCCAGGTAATGGTCGTTGAAGTTGTGGTTCTGCTCGGGGTCGAGCACTTCCAGCAACGCCGAGGCCGGATCGCCGCGCATGTCACTGCCCATCTTGTCGATCTCGTCGAGCAGGAACAGCGGGTTGCGTACGCCAACCTTGGTCATTTTCTGGATCAGGCGGCCCGGCATGGAGCCGATATAGGTACGCCGGTGGCCACGAATCTCGGCCTCGTCACGCACGCCACCGAGGGCCATACGGACAAATTTGCGGTTGGTTGCGGTGGCGATCGACTCAGCCAGCGAGGTCTTGCCGACGCCAGGCGGGCCAACCAGACACAGCACTGGGCCACGGATCTTTTTCACCCGCTTCTGTACAGCGAGGTACTCAAGAATGCGCTCCTTGACCTCGTCCAGGCCATAGTGGTCGGCGTCGAGAATTTCTTCAGCCTTGGCCAGGTCCAGGCGGACCTTGCTCTGTGCTTTCCATGGCACCTGCACCAGCCAGTCGAGGTAGGTGCGCACCACGGTCGCTTCAGCCGACATCGGCGACATCTGCTTGAGTTTGTTCAGCTCAGCCTGAGCCTTGGTCAGGGCATCTTTGGGCAGGCCGGCGGCATCGATGCGCTTTTTCAGCTCTTCGACTTCGTTGTGGCCTTCATCGCCATCACCGAGCTCTTTCTGAATGGCCTTCATCTGCTCATTCAGGTAGTACTCGCGCTGGCTGCGCTCCATCTGCTTCTTGACCCGGCCGCGGATGCGTTTTTCCACCTGCAGCAGGTCGATCTCGCCATCCAGCAGGGCCAGCACGTGCTCGACGCGCGCCTGCAGGTCGACAATCTCGAGGATCTCTTGCTTCTGCTCGATCTTCAGCGCCATGTGCGCGGCCATGGTATCGACCAGGCGACCTGGCTCTTCGATGCTGTTGAGCGAGGACAGTACTTCAGCCGGGACTTTCTTGCCCAACTGCACGTACTGCTCGAACTGCGACAGCAAGCTGCGCACGAACACTTCCGACTCACGCTCTGGGGCGTCGGTTTCGTCGATCAGGCTGACGTCGGCACGGACATGCCCATCAACCTCGTTGAAACGCTCGACAGCGCCGCGCTGCTCGCCCTCGACCAGCACCTTGACGGTGCCATCGGGTAGTTTCAGCAGCTGCAGGACAGTGGCGATGGTGCCGACGCGGTACAGGGCGTCTTCACCTGGATCGTCATCGGCAGGGTTTTTCTGGGCCAGCAGCAGGATCTGCTTTTCGCCCGTCATCGCGGCTTCGAGAGCTTCGATGGATTTTTCGCGCCCCACAAACAGCGGGATAACCATGTGCGGGTAAACGACGACATCGCGCAATGGCAAAAGAGGCAAGTCGAGGGTTGTCTTCATGATTTCGCCTCTACAGCGGCCTTATGGCCGAATCCGGTGGAAATAGTGCTTGGACCTAATGTGGGGGTAGGTCCTTCAAATTACAAGCACTTAAGCGGGAAAAGCAGAAAGGGGCCCGAAGGCCCCTTTCATTTTTCACAACGGCTGCCTGAATCAGGCGTCCGGTGCGGCTTTGGCCTGCGGCTCGTTGTTCTCGTAGATGAGCAACGGCTGCGAGGTACCTTCGATGACGCTCTCGTCGATCACCACCTTGCTGACTTCCTTCTGCGAAGGAATCTCGTACATGGTGTCGAGCAACACGCCTTCGAGAATAGAACGCAGGCCACGGGCGCCGGTTTTGCGCTCCAGGGCCTTGCGCGCGACGGCCTTGAGGGCGTCGCTGCGGAACTCGAGGTCCACGCTTTCCATCTCGAACAGCTTGGCGTATTGCTTGGTAAGGGCGTTCTTCGGCTCGGTCAGAATCTGCATCAGCGCAGCTTCATCCAGCTCATCGAGGGTCGCCAGCACCGGCAGACGGCCAACGAACTCAGGGATCAGACCGAACTTGACCAGATCGTCAGGCTCGACTTCACGCAGGGATTCACCAACCTTCTTGCCTTCTTCCTTGCTGCGCACTTCTGCACCAAAACCAATGCCACCTTTGGTGGAACGGCCCTGGATGACCTTCTCGAGGCCAGAGAATGCGCCACCGCAGATGAACAGGATATTGCGGGTATCAACCTGCAGGAATTCCTGTTGCGGATGCTTGCGACCACCTTGCGGCGGCACGGAAGCCACGGTGCCTTCAATCAACTTCAACAGCGCTTGCTGCACGCCTTCACCCGAAACGTCACGGGTGATCGACGGGTTGTCCGACTTGCGCGAAATCTTGTCGATTTCGTCGATGTAGACAATGCCCATCTGGGCCTTCTCCACGTCGTAGTCGCACTTCTGCAGCAGCTTCTGAATGATGTTCTCGACGTCCTCACCCACATAACCGGCTTCGGTCAGGGTGGTGGCGTCGGCGATGGTAAACGGTACGTTCAGCAGGCGTGCCAGGGTTTCGGCGAGCAGCGTCTTGCCCGAGCCAGTAGGCCCGATCAGGAGAATGTTGCTCTTGCCGAGTTCGACTTCGTCGCCCTTCTTGTCACGCTGATTCAGGCGCTTGTAGTGGTTGTACACCGCTACCGCGAGCACCTTCTTCGCACGCTCCTGACCAATCACGTACTGGTCAAGGATGCCGCTGATTTCTTTCGGCGAAGGCAATTTGTGCGCATTGCTTTCGGCCTGGGCTTCCTGCACCTCCTCTCGGATGATGTCGTTGCACAGGTCGACGCACTCGTCGCAGATAAATACCGAGGGCCCAGCAATCAATTTGCGCACTTCGTGCTGGCTTTTGCCGCAGAAGGAGCAATAAAGCAATTTGCCGCTGTCCTCGCCGTTACGGGTGTCAGTCATTCGATCGATCCAATCCGGTAGGCTTGCAACACAAGATGAAGGCAATTGCGGGCTTTTTCAAGTCCGCAGGCAGGCGCTTTTGACGCCCGCCTGCTCTGGCCCTGAGGATCAGGACGCCAGTTGCCGCTTGTCGTATACCGAGTCGACCAGGCCGTACTCGGCCGCGCGCTGCGCGCTCATGAAGTTGTCACGCTCAGTATCACGCTGGATTGTCTCCAGATCCTGGCCGGTGTGGTAGGCCAGCAGCTCGTTGAGACGGGCCTTGATGCTGAGGATTTCCTGGGCGTGGATCTGGATGTCGGTGGCCTGACCCTGGAAGCCGCCAAGCGGCTGGTGGATCATGACGCGCGAGTTCGGCAGGCAGTGACGCTTGCCCTTGGCACCCGCGGTCAACAGGAAGGCGCCCATGCTGCAGGCCTGGCCGATGCAGATGGTGGAGACATCCGGCTTGATGAACTGCATGGTGTCGTAGATCGACATGCCCGCAGTCACCGAACCGCCCGGTGAGTTGATGTAGAGATGGATATCCTTGTCCGGGTTTTCCGCTTCGAGGAACAACATCTGCGCCACTACCAGGTTGGCCATGTAGTCTTCTACAGGACCTACCAGGAAGATCACCCGCTCCTTCAAGAGGCGCGAGTAGATGTCATAGGCGCGTTCGCCGCGGGCGGACTGCTCGACTACCATCGGGACCAGACCGCCTGCGGCCTGGATGTCAGAGCTCTGCTGAATATAAGAATTGCGGGACATGTCCTGCACTCACTCCCAAATAGTCATGGCTTGAATACGCACAAGCCAGCGCGAAGGCTGGCTTGTGGTGGTTTCCTACGAGAGCTGCAGATTACTCAGCTTCGGCAGGAGCCTGTGCTGGTTTTACTGCTTCTTCGTACGAGACCGATTTGTCGGTCACAGTCGCTTTCTGCAGGACAGTATCTACAACTTGCTCTTCCAGCACAACCGAACGCACTTCGTTCAGTTGCTGGTCGTTTTTGTAGTACCAGCTGATGACCTGCTCTGGCTCCTGGTAAGCGGAAGCCATTTCTTCGATCATCTCGCGAACCTTGCCTTCGTCAGGCTTGAGATCGAACTGCTTGACCACTTCAGCCACGATCAGACCCAGCACGACGCGGCGCTTGGCTTGCTCTTCGAACAGCTCGACCGGCAGTTGCTCAGGCTTGATGTTGCCACCGAACTGCTGAACAGCTTGCACGCGCAGACGGTTGACTTCGTTTTCCAGCAGCGCTTTTGGCACTTCGATCGGGTTGGCAGCCAGCAGGCCGTCCATGACCTGGTTTTTCACCTTGGTCTTGATCGCCTGGCGCAGTTCACGCTCCATGTTCTTGCGAACTTCGGTGCGGAAGCCTTCCAGAGTGGATTCCTTGATGCCGAACTGGGCGAAGAACTCTTCGTTCAGTTCTGGCAGCTGAGGTGCCGAAACACTGTTCACGGTGATGGTGAACTCAGCAGCTTTGCCAGCCAGGTCGAGGTTCTGGTAGTCCTCTGGGAAGGTCACGTTGACAACGCGCTCTTCGCCAGCTTTGGCGCCTACCAGGCCATCTTCGAAGCCTGGGATCATGCGGCCGGAGCCCAGCACCAGCTGGGTGCCCTTGGCCGAACCACCGGCGAACTCTTCACCGTCAACCTTGCCGACGAAGTCGATGTTGACCTGATCGTCGATCTGCGCAGCGCGCTCGACGGTTTCAAAGCGGGTGTTCTGCTTGCGCAGGACTTCCAGCATGTTGTCCAGGTCAGCGTCAGCCACTTCAGCGCTCAGGCGCTCGACGTTGATCGAGTCGAAGCCGGCAACGGTGAACTCTGGGAACACTTCGAAGATGGCAACGAATTCCAGATCCTTGCCTTTTTCGAACGACTTTGGCTCAACGGCCGGGGCGCCAGCCGGGTTCAGCTTCTGCTCAACCACAGCTTCGTAGAAGGACGACTGAACCAGGTCACCGAAGGCTTCCTGACGGGCAGCTTCTTCGTAACGCTGGCGGATCACGCTCATTGGCACCTTGCCAGGGCGGAAGCCCGCAACCTTGGCGCGACGGGCAGTCTGCTGCAGACGCTTGTTGACTTCGGTCTCGACGCGCTCGGCCGGGACGGCGATGGTCATGCGGCGCTCGAGAGCGGAAGTGTTTTCAACCGAAACTTGCATGGATATTCCTCGTTGCACAGACGTTAGCCGGCGAAAGCCCGACTCCAGAATCAAGGGCAAGCATTCTAGTGACTCACGCACCAGAAGTCACCCCACTCAAGACGACGGGAAACCTCGCCGATCGATTTCATGGAAAACCCTGCGCAAAATGCGCCAGGCCTCATCTATAAAGGGCTGCACGCAGGCAGTCGCAGCCCCTGACTGAAAAACCTTGTCAAACAAACACGACGGCAATCAGCCGTGCTCTGGGTCGATCTCGTTGAACGCGCAGTACTCATCCCACTCCATGCCCAACGCCTCGGCCACCTCGCGGTGCACCTCAAGACGCATGGCATGCAACTCTTCGGGGCTCTGCGCCACCAGTTGCAGGGTCAGCTCCCAGGGCTCGATACCCTGCTCCTGCGCTGCATCATCAAAGGCCCACTGGATCTGCTGAGCCTGCTCGTGCGGGCTCAATTCGCGGATCTCGTCGAGCATCTGCGGATTGGCCTCGGCAAAGCGTTGCAGTGCCAGCGCCTGGCGAGCTTCTTTGGCTATCATCGGGTATTTCCTCTGGCGGCACGTAACCGCAATTCAACCAGCTGAAATCTATCAGCTTTTATCTGGATTTCACCAGCACACCGTGCGCACCTGGCAGAGCAAAACTGCGACAAACAAAAAAGGCGCCCGATCATTCGATCAAGGCGCCTTTAATATAAATATGGGGTGGACGATGGGAATCGAACCCACGACAACCGGAATCACAATCCGGCGCTCTACCAACTGAGCTACGCCCACCATAGTGCAGTACTGCGTTGAAACCTTGAAGCATGGTGCGGATGAAGAGACTCGAACTCTTACAGCTTGCGCCGCTGGAACCTAAATCCAGTGTGTCTACCAATTCCACCACATCCGCATGCAACACTTAAATCAAAGGCGCCAGATTGTTCAATCAAGGCGCCTTCAAAAAATATGGGGTGGACGATGGGAATCGAACCCACGACAACCGGAATCACAATCCGGCGCTCTACCAACTGAGCTACGCCCACCATATAGCGGCATTACGTTACTGCATCACTTGCGTGCCTAAGCTGCCTAATGGCGCACCCGGCAGGACTCGAACCTGCGACCATCCGCTTAGAAGGCGGATGCTCTATCCAGCTGAGCTACGGGCACATAAGCAATCTGCCTAACCTCACAGGGGCTGGCAGCAACGCTGCGAACCACCCATTCTGCCCGACTTCGCCAACCAGTGATAGGCTGTGCCCGACAAGTGCGCCGAATGTTATAGACGAGCTGTAAAAGCGTCAACACCTTTCTCTAAAAAATCGAAATTATTGAAGGAGTTAGAGGATTTGCCCGACCACCCGCCTTTGCCCTCGGGCCGTGTCGTGCGAGAATGCGCCATTCTATCTGTTTCTTTCTCGATGGTTAATCACGCGTCTATGACTGCACACCTTATCGATGGCAAGGCGATCGCCGCCAACCTGCGCCAGCAGATCGCTCAACAGGTCGTGGAGCGCCGCCAGCAAGGCCTGCGCACGCCAGGCCTGGCAGTGATCCTGGTCGGCACCGATCCCGCCTCCCAAGTCTATGTATCGCACAAGCGCAAGGACTGCGAAGAGGTCGGCTTTATTTCCCAGGCGTTCGACCTGCCCAGCGAAACTTCCCAGCAAGCGCTGACCGACCTGATCGACCAGCTCAATGAGGACGCCGCAGTCGACGGCATTCTCCTGCAGCTGCCGTTGCCGGCGCACCTCGACGCCTCGCTGCTGCTCGAGCGGATCCGCCCGGACAAGGACGTCGACGGCTTCCATCCGTATAACGTCGGCCGTCTCGCCCAGCGCATCCCGCTGCTGCGCCCATGCACCCCGAAAGGCATCATGGCCCTGCTGGAAAGCACCGGCCAGGACCTGTACGGGATGGACGCTGTAGTTGTCGGCGCTTCGAACATCGTTGGCCGGCCGATGGCCATGGAGCTGCTGCTGGCTGGCTGCACCGTGACCGTTACTCACCGCTTCACCAAGGACCTCGCCGAACACGTCGGCCGCGCCGATCTGGTCGTGGTTGCGGCGGGTAAGCCGGGCCTGGTCAAGGGTGAATGGATCAAACCGGGCGCGATCGTCATCGACGTCGGCATCAACCGCCAGGAAGACGGCAAGCTGGTCGGCGACGTGGTCTACGAGACCGCCCTGCCCCGTGCTGGCTGGATTACACCGGTGCCAGGCGGCGTCGGCCCGATGACTCGCGCCTGCCTGCTGGAAAACACCTTGTATGCGGCGCAAGAGCTGCATAAGTAAGGAAAGCGCTAACAAGACTGGGTTTGGGGCCGCGCTGCGGCCCTTCGCGGGTGAACACGCTCCCACAAGTACTGCGCAGAGCCTGTGGGAGCGGGTTCACCCGCGAAGGGCCGCAGCGCGGCCCCAAATTGGCTCAACTGATCAGTTCCCGAGCACCCCACCCCGCCACTGCTCTGGCTGCACGTAGCCGTGCGCCCACACCAGCACATCCGCCGCTGGCATCGGCCGCGCAATCGCGTACCCCTGAGCCAAATCACAGCCCAGCGCCATCAATACCAGGCCATGCTCGTGAGTCTCCAGCCCCTCGGCGATGACCTCGCGACCAAAGGCCCGAGCCAGCCCGATCACCGCCCGGGTCAGAGCCAGGTCATCCTGATCATGCAAAATGTCCCGCACGAACGACTTGTCGATCTTGATCGTCTGCGCCTGCAATCGCTTCAGGTAGCTGAGCGAGGAATAGCCGGTGCCGAAGTCATCCAGCGAGAACCGCACCCCTAGGCCCTGACATGCCGCCAGGCATTGGCTGACGTGCTGAATATTCTCGATGGCGACTGACTCGACGATCTCCAGGTCCAGCAGTGCCGGATCGACTGCGGCATGCCGCCCCAGCAATTGCTCCAGACGCTCGGCAAAATCAGCGCGCTGCAAGTGACGCGCGGCGATGTTGACACTGACCGACCATTGATGACCTTGCCCATGCCAGCTCTGCAATTGCCCCAAAGCCTGCTCGATCACCCATTCGCCCAGCTCGACGATCAGGTCGGTCTGCTCTACCAGTGGCAAGAAATCGCCAGGCATCACCATGCCCTTGAGCGGGTGCCGCCAGCGCAGCAGCCCTTCAAAGCCCAGTACTTCACCGCTGCGCATATTCACCTTGGGCTGGTAATGCAGGCACAGCTCACTGTCATGCAAGGCCTGGCGAACCCGCGCCACGGTCTGGTGGGTTGCCTTGAGTTCAAGCTCCTGTGATACGTCGAACAGGTGGTAACGGTTGCGCCCGCGCTGCTTGGCGACATACATGGCCTGATCGGCGTGGCGCACCAGGGTGTCGGCATCCTCGTCATCCTGCGGAAACAGGGTGACACCGATACTCGCACTGACGATCACGGCCTGCTCGCGCAAGGGGTACGGTGCCGCCAGGGCATCAAGGATGCGCTGCAGGCCTGCATGCAGCTGATCACTGTCCTTTATATGGCGCAGGATCAGCACAAACTCATCGCCTGACAGCCGCGCCACCGAGTCGCCTGCGCGCAAGATCTTTTGCAGACGGCTCGCCACTTCAACCAGCAACCGATCACCCGCGGCGTGCCCGTAGCCATCGTTGACGGCCTTGAAACCATCCAGATCAAGCATGCACACAGCCAGCGGAATGCGTTCTCTGCGGGAAAACGCCAAGGCCTGATTGAGCAGATCGGACAGGTAGGCGCGGTTGGGCAGCCCGGTCAGCACATCGTGACCGACCCGCCACTGCAGGGTGTGCAGCAATTGGCGCTTTTCAGTCACGTCGAAGCGGATCGAAACGTACTTGCGAACCTTGCCCGAAGCCGGGTCAACCAGCGGCACCATGGTGCTGTCGACCCAGTACAACGAACCGTCCTTGGCACGGTTGCAGATCTCGCCTTTCCAGACTTGCCCGGCCACCAGTGCGCGCCACATCTCGAGAAAGAACTCAGGCTCGTGCAGGCCCGAGTTAAGGATGCGGTGGTTGGCGCCGAGCAGCTCCTCCCGACTGTAGCCCGAGATGCTGCAAAACTGCTGGTTGACGTAGGTGATACGCCCGCTCAGGTCGGTTTCGGAAAAAATCGCGGCCGCGTCCACGGCCGCGCGGTAGTTATCGTCCATATGCCATCCTGGCCCAGCGCTTGAACCGCTCCATCGATACAGATTAGACGGCCGCTCAAGCAAAAGCGGCGGATTCTACGTGTCCATGGCGAGAATGGAAATGAGGCCAACGCATAAGCCAATTGCTCGGCGCCATGCGGGTTCCAGCGATATTTGGCGCATCCGGCACATCAAGTTCGATCCGGCTCGAGCGATCGCACGGCTTATTTCCGCGCGCCAGAGCGGTCGCACATGACAGCGCTCAACTGGTCAGACCGGTCAGGCCAAATTCACTTGCAATGTAGGAACTTTCGCGGTTTTATGATCGGGCACTGAACAAACCGGTAAGACCACAATAATTAAGTCCTGCGCTCTTTGGCCCGCTGCTCCATCGAAGCAAGGACACCGATCTGAGACTCCTCCCATGCTTAAGTGGTGCTCGCGTTCGATTTTCCTTCAGGTGGTGCTAGGGCTGGCCCTTGGTATCGTTTGCGGCCTCAGCTTCCCTGAGGTCTCCCTCCAGTTGAAACCCCTCGGCGACGGCTTTATCAAGCTGATCAAAATGCTCATCGGCCTGATCGTGTTCTGCGTGGTGGTCAGTGGCATTTCCGGTGCCGGCGACCTGAAAAAGGTCGGGCGCATCGGGCTCAAGTCGGTAATTTACTTCGAGGTACTGACCACGATTGCCCTGGTCATCGGCCTGGTGTTCGCCTTCAGTACCGGCATCGGTAGTGGTGCCAACATCCATCTGGATCAGCTGTCGGTTGCCGACGCCAATGGCCTCGCCGACCGCGGCCAGCAGGTGCACAGCACCGCCACCTTCCTCATGGGCCTGATCCCGACCTCGGTCATTGGCGCCTTCGCGGACAACAACATCCTGCAGGTGCTGCTGTTCTCGGTACTGTTCGGCAGTGCCCTGAACCTGGTCGGTGAAGCCGCGTCCGGCATTTCGCGCCTGATCAACGAACTCAGCCATGTGATCTTCCGCATCATGGGCATGATCGTGCGCCTGGCGCCGATTGGCGTGTTCGGCGCCATCGCTTTCACCACCAGCAAATATGGCCTGGAGTCGCTGCACCACCTGGGCGGCCTGGTCGCGCTGTTCTACCTGACCTGCGCCGGCTTCGTCCTGATCGTGCTCGGTACGGTGATGCGCCTGTCGGGCCTGCGCCTGCTGCCGTTGATCAAGTACCTGCGTGAAGAACTGACCATCGTCATGGGCACCGCTTCGTCCGATGCTGTGCTGCCGCAGATCATGCGCAAGCTCGAGCACCTCGGTATCGGCAGCTCGACGGTGGGCCTGGTGATCCCTACCGGGTATTCGTTCAACCTGGACGGTTTCTCGATCTACCTGACGCTGGCCATCGTGTTCATCGCCAATGCCACCGGCACGCCGCTGGCCATGACTGACCTGATGACCATCTTGCTGGTCTCGCTGGTCACCTCCAAAGGCGCCCACGGCATCCCAGGCTCCGCGCTGGTTATCCTCGCCGCCACGCTGACCGCAGTGCCGGCGATCCCGGTGGTAGGCCTGGTGCTGGTGCTGGCAGTGGACTGGTTCATGGGCATCGGTCGCGCTCTGACCAACCTGATCGGCAACTGCGTCGCCACCGTGGCCATCGCCCGCTGGGAAAAAGACATCGACCTGGAGCGCGCCAACAACGTGCTCAGCGGCAAACCGGGCTTTGCCCACCAGCCGCGCAAACAACCCATCGCCCATCAACAGGAATTCTGATTGATACAGGCCGGCAGCGATGCCGGCCTGCCTCAGGAGCGTTATGCAACTTTTATCAGGAAACGACCCATGATCAGTTCCTCGACCGTGGTCACATCAGTAGTGGAAAAACTGCGTCAGGCGCTGGCCCGCGGCCAGTGGCGCAGCGGCGAGATGCTGCCCGGTCAGCGCGAGCTGGCCGAGCAGATGGGCATCAGCCGGCCGAGCTTGCGCGAAGCGGTAACCGTGCTCGAAACCCTCGGCCTGGTGCGTTCGCTGCCGGGCAAAGGGGTGCTGGTCCTGGACGCCGAAGCCGCCGCGCAGGAGCCGGTCGGCGACGCCGTAGGCGCTGCCAGCCTGGCCGACGTGCTCGAACTGCGTTACACCCTTGAGCCGTTTATCGTCGGCCTGGTTGCGCAGTCGGCCAACAGCCAGGACATCGGCCAACTGCGCCTGACCCTGATGGACATGCGCGAGGCGCTAGACGCCAGCGACAGCGAAGCCGGCGTCAACGCCTACATCGCTTTCCACCAGGAACTGTTTGCCCTGACCACCAACCCTATTTTCCAGAGCGTGGTGCAACAGACCGGCAATGCCCTCAAGCAGAGCGCCGACATGCTGCGCAATTCGCCTGAGCACCTGGCTGCGCGCCTGCGTGAGAACGAAGCCGTGGTGCGTGCCATCCGTGACAAGAACAGCGCCCAGGCCAGTGCCCAGATGCGTCGGCACATCCTTCAGGAAGGCCAGCGCATGGGTATCGAACTGAATATCCCGGACGAACACCCCGGCCCATGATTCCAGGAGAGCGACCATGACCGCTTGCGCCCAAGCCGCCCAGCCCCTGCCTGCCCTGCTCGGCGCCGGCGAGACTCGCCTCTCTGCCGAGCAGATCTACCCACGCTTGTTCGACGCCATCCTCGAACAGCGCCTGCCACCTGGCAGTGCACTACCGGAACAAGCCTTGGGCGACGCCTTTGGCGTCAGCCGCACGGTGATCCGGCGGGTGCTTGGGCGCTTGTCCGACCAGCAAGTGGTGGTGCAGCGGCCAAGCCACACCGCGCACCTGGCCGCACCCGACCCGCAACAGGCGCGGCAAGTGCTCAGTGCCCGCCGCCTCGCAGAAACCACCCTGATTACCCTGGCGACCCAACGCGCCCGCCCCAATCAGATCCGGCAACTACGGCAACTGGTCGAGCGCGAGCGCCAGCACCATGAACAAGGCGAGCGCTGCACGGCAATCCGCCTCGGCGGCGAGTTCCACCTGAAGCTTGCGCAGATGGCCGCCAACGCACCCTTGGCCCGTTTTCTCAATGGCCTGGTGCCGATGACCTCGCTGATCATCGCCCGCTATGAGTCACCCTGCTGCGACCACTGCGCCTGGGAAGAACACGCCGCAATCATCGATGCCGTCGAAAGTGGCGACAGCAGCGCGGCGCTGACGTTGATGCACGAGCATCTGGACCGGCTCGAAGCCAAGCTCGATCTCGGCCCGGACCACAGCCTCTAGCAAAAACTGCCGCGGGGCCGCTGCCTACCTATAATCAGCTGATCCCCTCAGCCTCTTCACAAGGAGGCGGCCGGCATGAATGCGCGTGGTGGCTTGCTCTTGCTCTGCCTGGTGCTGGCGGTAGGCGGCTGTGCCGGCAAGCGCCCCACTGCGCCGCCCCCAGTCGCTCTGAGTGTCGGCGCCTGGCAGCAGGTCGATCGCGAACTGATCAACGCCTCGCTGGCTGCCACCGGCTCGGCCAACGACTATGCGCGGCGCTCGATGCGGGTGTGGAAGGACGAGGTGCAGAAACGCACCGAAAGCGACTTCATCCCGTGGTTCACCGGCTACTGGACGCAGCAGTGGCTGACCCTCAAGGTCGCCTGGTACAAGATGAACAGCGGCAACGGTGCCGAGCCACCCGAGAAGCGCCTGGCGTTGTATCTGCAGGAGCAGTATCACCAGCGCGTACTCGAGCCGGTAGCGCGGGAGATCAACCCCGAAGCCATCCGTGACCGCGCCAGCGAGTTGTACCTGCAACTGTTTGCCCAGCAAATGACGGCCATCATCCATCGCTACAACGCCCCGCCCGATCAGCTCAGCCAGCGCCTGACGCGGGTCAAGGCCATCGCACTGGGGCCACCCGCAGCGCGGGATGCCAGCCTCTATCAACTGCTCAGAGCCAAACCCCTGGCACAGCAACCAGCCTGGCTTGCGCTGCGCCAGCACCTCAATCAACAGGCAGCCAAACTCGCCAGCCAGACCCAGCTCGGCCTGTCGTCTGTGGCCACTCGCGCCAGTGAAAAACTCAGCGCCACCCTCGCCCCACGCGGTATTGCCAGTGCGGTCGCAGCGGCCGTGGGCAAGGCCGCCGGGGCGTTGATTTCGGTAGCCGCTACCGGCATCGCGATGATCAGCCATGATCACGAGCAGCCGCAGATGGTCGAGCAGCTGCGGGTGATCCTCAACGTTGCCTTCAACCAGGAGTGGCGCGAGCTGATGGACAACCGCCAGAGTGGGGCGATGTCCGGGGTGTATTACCTGTCGGGGCAGATCGAGGATGGCCTGCAACTCAGGTCGCAATAGCAGCAAATAGCCACTACTGCCACCCGTCGACCTGCACTAAATAAAGCCGCACAACCCTTTCAGTTTTGGCAGAGATGAGCCGATACGAATTAGGTAAGCCGTCATCGCGTCACAAGCGCCCGGCGTCCTCTCAACATGGCTCAAGGTCTCGAAACATGAACCTGAAGTTCCGCCACAAGATTCTCCTCAGTGCCTGCGGTGTCGTGGTGCTGGCATTCGCCCTGTTCACCCTTTACAACGACTACCTGCAACGCAGTACGATTCGCCAGAATCTGGAATCGTCGGTGCAGCAGGCCGGCGCATTGACTGCCAGCAGCGTGCAAAACTGGATGAGTGGACGCATCCTGGTGCTGGAAAACCTCGCTGAAGACATTGCCGAGCAAGGTGCTGGCAATAACCTGGCCGGACTCATCGGCCAGCCTTCGTACACCCGCAACTTCCTCTTCACCTACCTGGGCCAGACCAATGGCGTATTCACTCAGCGCCCTGACGAGAAGATGCCCGACACCTACGACCCGCGTCAGCGTCCCTGGTACAGCGCCGCTGTCAGCGCCGGCCAGACCCTGCTGACGCCGCCTTACCAGAGCGCGGTCGGCGGCCTGGTGGTGACTATTGCCACACCGGTCAAAGCCAAGGCCGACGGCCAACTGCTCGGTGTGATCGGCGGCGACCTGTCGCTCGACACCCTGGTCGAGATCATCAACTCGGTCGACTTCGGCGGCATCGGCCATGCGTTTCTGGCCGACCGCGACGGCCAGGTGATCGTCAGCCCGGACAAAACCCAGGTGATGAAAAACCTCAAGGACATCTACCCAACTGCCAACCTGCGCGTCGAGCCAGGCATGCAGGACGTGGTGCTTGATGGCCAGGAGCGGCTGATCTCGTTCGCCCCGATCAACGGCCTACCGTCGGCCAAGTGGTACATCGGCCTGTCCATCGACAAGGACAAAGCCTATGCCGCACTGAGCCAGTTCCGTACTTCGGCGATCATTGCCATGCTGGTTGCCGTGGCGGCCATCGCCGGTCTGCTCGGTTTGCTGATCCCGGTCTTGATGCGCCCGCTGACCACCATGGGCCGCGCCATGCGCGACATTGCCGAGGGTGAAGGCGACCTGACCCGCCGCCTCACCGTGCAGAACCAGGACGAGTTCGGCGAACTGGCGACCTCGTTCAACCGCTTCGTCGAGCGTATCCATGCCTCGATCAGCGAGGTGTCCTCGGCCACCCGTCTGGTTCATGACCTCTCGGAAAAAGTCGTCAGCGCCTCCAACGCCTCGATCAGCGGCTCGGAAGAGCAAAGCATGCGCACCAACAGCGTCGCGGCGGCTATCAACCAGCTCGGTGCCGCGACTCAGGAAATCGCCCGCAACGCCGCCGACGCCTCGCAACATGCCAGCGGCGCCAGCGACCAGGCCCATGACGGCCGCCAGGTGGTCGACGATGCCATCACGGCGATGACCGCTCTGTCGCTGAAGATCAGCGAGTCGTGCGAGCAGATCGAGATCCTCAACACCAGCACCGATGACATCGGCAAGATCCTTGATGTGATCAAGGGGATTTCCCAGCAGACCAACCTGCTCGCGCTCAACGCGGCCATTGAAGCTGCCCGAGCCGGTGAAGCCGGCCGTGGCTTTGCCGTGGTTGCCGACGAGGTGCGCAACCTTGCCCACCGTACGCAGGAATCGGCAGAAGAAATCCACCGCATGATCACCAGCCTGCAGGTCGGCTCGCGTGAGGCGGTGCACACCATGAACGCCAGCCAGGTGTCGAGTGAGCAAACCGTGCAGGTCGCCAACAAGGCCGGTGAGCGGCTGGCCAGCGTGACTCAGCGGATCGGTGAAATCGACGGCATGAACCAGTCGGTTGCCACCGCCACCGAAGAACAGACCGCCGTGGTCGAGAGCCTCAATCTGGACATCACCCAGATCAACACCCTCAACCAGCAAGGCGTGCAGAACCTCAATGAGACCCTGCAGCACTGCGACGCGCTGAGCCAGCAGGCTGGGCGTCTGAAGCAACTGGTCGGCAGTTTCCGTATCTGATCCAGCCCAGCGTATAAAAGCCCCGCGCCAGTTACGGCGCGGGGCTCGCCCGCAATACCCTCCCGCAGCCGGTTATAACCTAATAACCAACAAATCTATTTGGCTATATCAAGTACCTATATGCTTGCGCTCATCCGATCACGGGCAAGTTGGGCAGTCGAGTAACGTATGGATGTAGGTTCTTTCGGTTTCACCATTGCAGGGCTAATCGTAGGTTTCATCGTTGGCATGACTGGCGTTGGTGGGGGGTCGTTGATGACGCCTATCCTGCTCTGGTTTGGCGTCAACCCTGCCACTGCCGTGGGCACCGACCTGCTCTATGCTGCTATCACCAAGGCCAGTGGCGTCTGGGTGCACGGGCGCAACAAGAACATCGACTGGAAGATCACCGGCTGGCTAAGCCTGGGCAGTGTGCCTGCGGCGGCGCTAACCCTGTGGTTCCTCAGCACGCTGCATGCCGACACTTCGGCGCTGAATGCGGTGATCAAGCAAGGCCTGGCCGTGGTGCTGATCCTGACCGCGCTGGCGCTGCTGTTCAAATCGCGCCTGCAGGCCTTTGCCAGCCGCCATGCCGGTGACCACTATCACCTCAGCGATCGCACCCTCAACGGCCTGACCGTGTTCACCGGGGTAATCCTCGGTGTGATGGTGACCCTGACCTCGATCGGCGCCGGTGCCCTGGGTACGGTAGCGTTGTTCCTGCTGTACCCGTTCCTGGTTACCCGCCGCCTGGTCGGCACCGAGATCGCCCACGCCGTGCCGCTGACGCTGGTTGCGGGCCTTGGCCATGCCGGCATGGGCAACATGGACTGGTCGCTGCTCGGTTATCTGTTGCTGGGCTCGCTGCCGGGCATCTATCTGGGCAGCCACCTCAGCGGGCGCATCTCCGACAACGTCCTGCGCCCATGCCTGGCGGCGATGCTGCTGCTGATCGGTTACAAGCTGGCGTTCTGACCTACTCCCGGGGCTGCAGCGCAGCCCCTGCCATTACTTGCCGGCGCGCCACAGCACCGGCCAATATTCCGAAGAAATCTGCGCACAGCGGTCCATCTTGGCCAGGCTGAGCAAGCGCATGCGTTCACCGTCGTAGCGCCAGATCTCGTTGACACCGCAGTCGCCAATCCCGCGGCCCTTGTCGAAGCCATACAGCTCGCCGCTGTTCGAATCGAACGCAACGTAGCCGGTCAAGCGGCTGTCGACCACCTCACTTGCCAGCGCCTCGAACGGTAGCTCGCTGATCACGTAGGGGGCGGCGCGGCCAACCCGGTACAGCGTGTACGAGCAGTTGTAGGCGCCGCATTCCGAACTGATCAGGGCTAGCGCGTACTGGCTGTCGAGTGGCTGCAGTTCGAGGCTGCGCACACCCTCTTCATCAAATACATCGCCATCGGCCTTGGCTTTGGCCATGACCGCGCTGCGCATCTGCGTGGCCTGCTCAGGGTCCAGCGCCGGCGCTGCGGAGAACGGCGGCAGCTTGGCCATGGTGGGTGCTGGCGGCACGCTTGCGTCTGCAGCAGTGCCGGGGCGCACCAACGCGCTGGCGTGACCAATACGACCTTGCACCGAGTCGATCAGCAGTAGCGCCGCACTGATGCCCTGCAGCGACGCCTGCAACTCGCCGTCACTGCCGGTCGCCGTTAGCCGCTCGCCATTGCGCAGCTGACGCACCAGTGCGGCGCCGGCTTCACCCTCCACCTGCAGAACGGTCTGATACTCGTCGCGCTGCTTGTGCCAGCCGGCAGTCAACGGCTGACCGTCGAGCAGCGGTGGCGAGTCCCAGGCCGCGCCGCCGACCACGCGCAGGCTCAATGCACCGTCCAGACCGGCCTCACGGTGCACCACCAGCCACAGCGAATTGGCATCTTCCTGCGCGGCGGCCACGGCGGTACAGGCGCGGGTGTTGTCGCAGCCAACGATCCAGTCCTTGATCTGCCGGTAGACCGGTACCGGCTCCGGGCCGGCCGCTGCGGCCAGACTCGGCAGCAACGCGAGACCGAGCAGGGCTGCCCGGCATGGGAGGGTTACATGCATCATGCTGATTCCTGTACTGTCCTTGAGGTGCCTTGAACGGGCCTGACGATCATTGCAGATGCGCCGCCAAGTGCAACCGGACGTTGCCAGGATTTGCGTCAAGTCACAGCAAGCGCACACGCCACTGCCCGCTGAAGCTCAGCTGCAGTTTTGCCAGAGGCAGGACATCAATGCGCTGCAGAGCAGCCAACGGGCAGTCGAGCAGTTGCCCGAGCACGGCCCTGATCACCAGAGGATGCGTCACTGCCAAGGTCGAGCCTGAGCTATTGCATGCCGCCAACCAGGCGACCACCCGCTCGCTCAGCTGAGCCAGGGATTCGCCGCCGTGGGGGGCGCTGTAGGGATCACTCAGCCATTGTGACAGCGCATCGGGCTGCTCGCGCTGCAACTGCTTCAGCGTCAATCCCTGCCAGCGACCCAGATCAACGTCGGCCAAGGCCGGCTCGATCAGCACCTGATCGCCCAGCACACCGGCGGTGTCGAGGGTACGGCGCTCGGGCGCTGACAAGACCTGCGTGTAATCAGCCATCAGTTCAGCGGCAGACGGCAGCGCCAGCAGCGCATCATCAGGGCAAGCCATACGGCCGAGCCGCTGGGCATCGGTCAGTCCATGGCAGATCAAGGTCAAGCGAACAGCTTTCACCGGTGTCCTCCAACGCAGGCTTCAGGCGCGCTGATACTACGCTGCCACCGCTACCTTGCGGTAGGATGCTGTCTTGTTGCCATACCCTTCTGCCCGAGCCGCCAATGCCCCACACCCCCAGCCCGCTTCTGCTCGCACTGCGCGCAGGCACCCAAGCCTGTCACCAGCGCCTGGAAGCCCGCTTGCCTTTTTTCCGTGATGACTTCGACCTGCCTGCCTATCGCCGGCTGATGCAGGCTTACTATGGTTTCCATGCCCCGCTACAAGCGCTGCTGGCAGACCATCAAGACAGCGAACGGGCCAAGACCGCAGTGCTCGAACATGACCTTCTGGCGCTAGGCCTGAGCCCGGCAGAGGTTACTGCCCTGCCCCGTTGCCGGGCGCTGCCGGCAACTGACAACGAAGCCAGCGCGCTCGGCGTGATGTACGTGATTGAAGGCTCGACCCTGGGCGGCCAGGTGCTCAAGCGGGCGATGGCCGAGCGCCTGGGGATCGACGGCGACCACGGCGCGCGCTTTCTCGACGTGTACGGGCCGCTGACCGGCGCGCACTGGCGCAGTTTCCTGCAGCGCCTCGAGCAGCCTGGCGCCAGTCACCCGCAGACGGTGGCCGCCGCCATCGCTACGTTTGAATGCTTCGAGCACTGGCTGCAGGACTGCGGCGTGCTGGCCTGATCAACCCAGCAGGTGCAGCACGCCCCAGGCCGGTATTGCCGCTACCAGCGCTAGGGCGAATCTAGGCCAGTACGGCAGCAGCATCACCAGCAGTACCGCCGCCAGCGAGATCACCCCAAACCAGGCCACCGCGCCCATCGCCCAGCCCCAGGCCTGAGCGCACAGCAGCAAGCTCAACAGCAGCCCGAGCCAGCCCAGCGCGCGCAGAATCAGGCGCAGCGCTGGCGACGGTGACCGTTGCCACACCTGTTTGTAATGACGCTCCAGCCCCTGACACAAGCCGAGCATGCCGGCATAGGCAAACAGCAGGCTGCCAGTCACCAGACTGATCATGCCTTGGCCTCCACTGTGCGCACCGCGCGCGGCTTGACCACCACCGGCTTGGGGCAGGCCACACGCCAAGCCGCCAGGGCCAGGCCAATGCCCAACACCAGGCCTGTGACCTCGACACCCAGGCGCAGGTGATCGACCCCTCCGGCAAAGATACCCAGCACACCCAGGCCGCCACAAAGCAATGCGCACAACGCCAATTGCTCGACCCAGGCCTGTCTGGCCGGGCGCACGCCGGCATGCAGCAACGCCAGCAACCATACCCCGAAGAACCCTCGCACCTCCCAGGCTTCACGTTGCGCCAACTCCACCGGCAACAAACGGCTGGCCCAGAGCAAGCCGACACAGGCCAACATCAGGCCGCTGATAAAGCCGACGTTGCACACTTCAGCCACACGATACCAACGCCGCGCCGCCGCATCGGCACGGCTGTCGGCAGCGGCATATTTGCGCCCGCGCTTGACGCAGAACAGCACCAGCCCGCTGGCGATCATTGCGCAGCTGATCAAGCCGCAGATGAAGTACAGCCAGCGCATCGGGTAGCCACCAAACTGCGCAAAATGCAGCCCGGCCATGACCCGCTGAGTCAGCGGCGCCGGGCGCAGATCGGGGACGTCGCTGAGCAGCTTGCCGCTGACACCGTCGAACACCATTGCATTACCTTTGGTCAGCGCGATGCGGTTGCCCAGCAACGGCCGCACTTCGATCAGCGCCGCAGCGGTGTTCGGGTTGCGAATGCCAATGCTGCCAATCGGGCCCAGACTGGCTTCGGCCTGGGCCAGCAGCGGCGCCAGTTCGACCAGCTCCGCAGGCGTCTTGGCCAGCCGTCGCGGTTGTTCCACACGGGCATTGCCCTGGGCCTGGAAGTACGCCCGGCTGTCGCCCTCGAACACGGCGTCCACGCCTGCGGGGATATAGATCATCATGAAAATCACCAGGCCGGTGTAGGTGATCATCAAGTGAAACGGCAGCAGCAACACCGCGCTGGCGTTGTGAAAGTCCAACCACGAGCGCTGGCCTTTGTCGGGGCGGAAGGTAAAGAACTCCTTGAAGATCTTCTTGTGAATGACGATGCCGGTGATCAACCCCGCAAGCATCACCAGCGCCAGCGCGCCGACCACGAAGATGCCCCAGTTGCGCGGCAGGTCGAGGGTGAAGTGGAAGCGGAAGAAGAAGTTGCCGCCGACGCTGTCGCGTACGGCAATCGGCTCACCGCTGTTGGGGTCGAGCGGCACCACCACGCCGTGGCGGCGATCGCCGGTGGAGACGCTCAAGCCCGGCGAGCGTTCGGTCGGCAGGCTGATCCCCCAGTTGCCGGCGTTGGCTTCGTGCCGTTGCAGGTAGTTGATGGCGCGCTTGGCGGCATCGGCCTGAGACACCGTGCTTGCCGGGATTTCTGGCTGCATCCAGTGGTTGAGCTCTTTGTCGAACACCGCCAGGGTGCCGGTGACAAAGATCGCAAACAACAGCCAGCCAAAGATCAGCCCGGCCCAGGTGTGCAGCCAGGCCATCGATTGAGTGAAGGTGTTTTTCATGCCAGCCACCGCAGTGCCTGCGGCCAGAAGCCGACCAACGCCAACGGCACCGCCAGCGCCAGTGGTGCCCAGGCCCGCAGCGCGTCACGGCTGGCGAAGGCCCAGAGAATCGCCAGGGTATAGAAGACGAACGCCGGCAGCGTGGCGACGATCACCGCGTCCGCCGGCGCCAGCGGCAGGATCCGCGCCAGGCAGGCGGTACTGGCGTAACTGAAGGCGTAGCCACCCAACAGGGCTGCGCCGCTGCGCGAGAGGATGCGCAGCCAGGTTGGGGTTTCGCTCATCAGCAGGTCCTTGTGATCGATCAGAACGAAATGTTCAACGAGGCAAACACGGCGCGGCCAGGCTGGTTATAGGTGTTGGCGCCGGAACTCGCGGCGTTGCCGCCGCGCAGGATCTGCTTGTCGAAGACGTTGTTCACACCCACGCGCACATCGTAGTTCTGGTTGAATTTGTAGCCGGTGCTGATATCCACCAGGCCGTAGGCTTCCACATCCTGCTGTGCTTCCAGGTCGTAGTCCTGCTGGGTGCGGTAGTTGTAGCTGGGCGACTTCTGCTTGCCGAAGTAGGTGCCGGCGAGCTGGAACGACAGCTTGTCGGTGGCGCGCCAGTCGAGGGTGGTGTTGACCGTGTACTCGGGGATCACCGACAGCGGCTCGCCGGTTTCGCGGTTGTCGTTGTCCAGCATCCAGGTCAGGTTGGTGTTCCAGTCGAGCGTCGGGCTCAGCTCGATGAAGAAGTTGCCCTCGATGCCTTCGACCCGCGCTTCGCCGGCGTTTTCCCACTGGGTCACGCGACGACCACTGTTGATCGCATAGATCACGTCGGTGCCACCGATGATCTTGTTCTGATAGTCGTTGCGGAAGTACGTCGCGCTGGTGCGCCAGGTGCCGCGGTCGTACTGCAGGCCGATTTCCTTGTTGACGCTGATTTCCGGCTTGAGGTCGCTGTTGCCCTGCAGGTAGCAGCCACCGGAGTTGGTCTGGCCGACGCTGCAACCGTTGCCGCGGCTGTACAACAGGTAGTTGGAGTTGTACTGGTACAGGTTCGGCGTCTTGTAGGCGCGGGCAATGCCGCCCTTGACGGTCAGCGCTTCGGTCAGCTTGTGAGACAGGTTCAGGCTTGGGCTGAGGTTGTCACCGAAGGCTTCGTGGTGATCCAGGCGCAGCCCGGGGGTGACGGTGGTGTCGCCGATGATGACGTTGTCTTCGACGAACAGCGCGTAGCTCTTGGCGGTCATTTTCGAGTTGCTGCGATCAAAGCCACTGATCGCATCACCGCCGTTGCCGCTTGGGTCGAAGCTCTGCGGGCGGAACGAGCCTTGGTCGTTGAGGCTCTCGTACAGGTATTCGCCGCCCAGGGTCAGCACGTGTTCGGTGCTGCCCATGGCGAATGGCAGGTTGACCTCACTGGTCAGGCGCGTGTTGCGCAGCCGCGACATGGCTGCGCCACTGTCGTTGATCGCGCCTTCCGGGCCACCGGCGAGGCCTTCGTTGAGGCGCCAGTTGCGCACGTACTCGTAGGCCAACACGGTCTTGCTGGTGCCCCAGGTGAAGTCGCCCAGGTGGGTCAGGTCGTAGGTGCTGCGCTGCATGATGTTGGTCTCCTTGCCGTACAGGCTGGAGATCAGATCAACGTTGCCGCCGCCGTTGCTATTCATGGTGTCGCCGGCGTAGATGTTGCCTTGGCGACTGTAACCGCTGCTCATCTCGAGGCGATGCTCGTCGTTGAGTTTCCAGCTCAGCAGACCGTTGATGTCCTTGTTGCGCACGCCTTCGCGACCTCCCACCAGGGCACTGGTTGCCGCATCGGCATTGATGTCGAGGTCATCGGCATCGGTCTTGGCCAGGCCGCCGAACAGGCGAAAGCCAAGGTTTTCGGTGAGGCCACCGCTGAGGTTGAAGTTGGTCCGCCGGCTCATGCCCTCGGCGCTGTCTTCCGGCAGCTGGGTGTAGACGTTGACGTTGCCCTTGAACTCATCGGTCGGGCGTTTGGTGATGATGTTGACCACCCCGCCCATGGCCCCGGAGCCGTAGCGCGCCGCAGCCGGGCCACGCAGGATCTCGATGCGCTCAACTGCCTCGGCCGGTACCCAGTTGGTCTCGCCGCGGGTGTCGCGGTCGCCGTTCCAGCCGTAGCGCACGGCGTTGCGCGCATTGGACGGCTTGCCGTCGATCAGGATCAGGGTGTTTTCCGGGCCCATGCCACGCAGGTCGATCTGGCGATTGTTGCCACGCGCGCCACTGGCGCTGTTGCCGGTCAGGTTTACCCCCGGCTCGCGGCGGATGATGTCGGACAGGTCGTTGGCAGGCGGGCGGCGCTTGATGTCTTCTTCGGTGATGATCGACGAACCCAGTGCCTGACGCGCCTCACGCTCGGCGGTGACCAGGGTGTCCTGGATAACCAGCGCATTGCTGTCGAGCGGGACGTCCAGCACCTCGGCGTTTTGCTGCTCGTCGGCGTGAGCCGGCGCGACCAGCAGTGCCGGTGTGGCCAGGGCAACAAAAGCCAGGGCCAGGCCATTGGGTGAGGTTCTGGATTGCATCGACACATCTCCTGATCATGGGCAAATGCCAACCCCGACCAGGAGACCGAAGAGCCCACACCCTCCGGCCTCTCAAGCAGTACTTGGGGGGCCAATAGGGATGTGGAATATAACGATTCTCAAATGACTTTAAATCTTATTTACGAAATTTACAGATTGGGGGGAACTTGGGTATTTTTGGGGCTGCTTTGCAGCCCTTTCGCGACACGAGGCCGCTCCTACATTAGACCGCGCTAGTCTGGCGGACGCGGTCCCTGTAGGAGCGGCCTTGTGTCGCGAAAGGGCCGCGCAGCGGCCCCAAAATCTAACTGACCACCAAAATGTCAGGACTTGAACCGCCCCACCAACCCATTCAACTCCTGCGACAACTGCGACAACCGCCCGGAGTCAGCCTGCGCTGAACTGGCCAGGCCCTCGACCAACTGCGCTTCGTCATAGATCTGCTGGATATGCCGGTTGATCTCTTCAGCCACGCTGTGCTGCTCCTCCGCCGCCGCAGAAATCTGCAGGTTCTGGTCGCGGATTTCGTTGACCGACAACTGAATCCCTTCAAAGCTGTCGCGCGCACTTTCGATAGATGACACGCTGGCCCGCGACAGGTCCAGGCAGCTGTCCATCTTCTCTGAAACCTCGGCAGTCTTGCTGCCGAGGGTATTGAGCAACAGGTCGATTTCGCCAGTAGAGTCGGCGGTACGCTTGGCCAGCGCACGTACTTCGTCTGCCACCACGGCAAAGCCGCGGCCCTGATCGCCGGCGCGGGCAGCTTCGATCGCGGCGTTCAGCGCCAGCAGGTTGGTCTGCTCGGCGATGGCGCGGATGGTGCCGAGGATCTGGTTGATGCTGCGGCTGCCCTGCTCCAGTTCGACCATCGCCTGGGACGACTCGCTCAGGCGCGTGCCAAGGCGGTTGACGTTCGCGGTGGTCTGCTCGATCTGCTGTTTGCCCTCGGCCACACGGCGGTGGCCGTTTTCGGCAGCATCGGCAGCGCTGCTGCAAGAGCGCGCAACTTCGTTGGCGGTGGCGACCATCTCGTTGAATGCAGTGGACACCAGCTCGACCGCTTCGCGCTGACGCCCGGCGGCTTCGTTCATGTTGCTCGCCACTTCGCTGTTCACCCGCGAAGCATCCTCAAGATTGCTCGAGGCAGCGCCGATGCGCTGGATAAGCTGGCGAATCGCCGCCAGGAACTTGTTGAACCAGCCGGCCAGCTCGGCAGTTTCATCCTTGCCCTGCACCTGCAGATCACGGCGCAGGTCACCCTCGCCTTCGGCGATCGACTGCAAGCCGGTGCTGACCTGGCCGATGGGCTTGACGATCAGCTTGGAGAACGCCGCCGCAATCACCGCAAACACCAGCGCCAGCAAGGTGACGATGATTGCCGTGAGGTAGCTCATGCGCGTGGCCGCAGCCATCACTTCCTGCTTCTCGATCAGGCCGACAAAGCGCCAGCCCAGGCCTGGCGAAGTCCATACGTTGGCCATGTAGTTGACGCCATCAATCTCGACTTCGGTCGAGCCCTGGGCGGTCGCTGCCAGATGCGCATAGGGTTCGCCAAGATCCTTGAGCTGCTTGAAGCTGTGGCTGGCGTCGCGTGGGTCGACCAGCACCGTGCCGTCTTCGACCAGCATCACATAGCCGCTGTCGCCGAGCTTGATGCTCTTGATCAGCTCGGTGAGATTTTTCAGCGAGACGCTGACGACGAACACACCTTTGGGTTTACCAGCGTCATCGAGCAATGCCCGTGCAGTGCCGACCAGCGCTACATCGTCCTTGTCGTAGTAATAGGCAGCGGTGCGCACGGTCTTGTTCGGGCTGGCCATGGCCGCCTTGTACCAAGGCCGCGTGCGCGGGTCGTAGTTGGCAAGTTTGGGATCATCCGGCCATTTCGCGTAGCTGCCGTCTTCCAGGCCGATGGACAGAATCGCCGCGGCCGGGTGAGTGGAACCATAGCGAGCGAACTGATCAATGACTTGCTGGGCAGCCGCTGGCATTGGCTGACTGGCGGCGTCGGTACTGGTGTACTGTTTTAAAGTATTAACCGAAGTGTATACAGGTTCAGCGGACAGTTGATCGACGTTTTGCGTAGTTGCATCAAAGAATTGCCGCATGTTGCCGTCAATCTGGCGGATTTCCCGCGTGCTGCCATCGACAAACTGCTCAAGGGCATCGGCGCGGATATTCAGCACCGATATAACCCCGACCACGCTGACCGGGATAAAGGCTACCGAGACGAAGGCGAGGATCAATTTGGTTTTTATTTTCACTGTCACAACCATCCATGTAGGGCGGGGGCAAATGGCCGCTGCTGGCCAGTAGTGGCGACCTGCTACTCACTCTGTTTCGGCCGCACGGATCCATATCTTTAGCCAATCTCCTGTACACAATTTAACTGACGATTGTTGTTGATCTACTAGTCAACTTTACCGATGACCCCGAGCCGGTGGTCGCTGCCAGCTTGACCGCACCAAACCTCAGCTGTTTACTGTATGCATATACAGCCAAAAGCCAGCCACCATGCCACCCTCCACCTCACCGGTATTCGCCCTGATCGACTGCAACAGCTTCTACGCCAGCTGCGAACGGGTGTTCCGGCCCGATCTGGTACGCACGCCAATCGTGGTACTGAGCAACAACGATGGCTGCGTCATTGCCCGCAGTGCCGAGGCCAAGCAGTGGGTGAAGATGGGCCAGCCGTACTTCCAGGTGCGGGATGTGCTGCGCCGTCATGGCGTGGTCGCGTTCTCCTCCAATTACGCGCTGTATGGCGACATGAGCCAACGGGTGATGACGGTGATCGAAGGCATGGTCCCGGCCACCGAGGTGTATTCCATCGACGAAGCCTTCGCAGACCTCAGCGGCGTGCCCGGCGACCTCGAGCAACTGGGCCGGGACATCCGCGAGCGGGTGCTCAAGTACACCGGCATCCCGGTCGGGGTTGGCATCGCCGGCACCAAGACTTTGGCCAAGCTGGCCAATCACGCCGCCAAGCGCTGGACCGTGCAAACCGGCGGGGTCTACGACATGCGCGACCCGGTGCGGCGCGACTGGGTGCTGAAAAAGTGCCAGGCCGCGGACGTCTGGGGCATCGGCCCGCGCATGGCGGCGCACCTGACCGCGTTGAACATCCGCAGCGCCTGGGACCTGGCTCAGGCCGACCCGTGGAGCCTGCGCAAGCAGTTCAGCGTGGTGGTGGAAAAAACCGCCCGCGAGTTGTCCGGCACGCCCTGCCTGGAGCTGCAGGCGCAAGAGCCGCCGCGCCAGGAGATCTGCTGCAGCCGCATGTTCGGCGAGCGGGTCAGCGAGCTGCGGCCGATCAGGCAGGCGGTGGCGACCTACGTCATGCGCGCCGCGCAGAAGCTGCGTGCGCAACGCTCCCTGGCGCGCAAGCTGCGGGTGAGTATTCGCACCGGCATGTTCAATCCTGAGGAGGCCAAGTACGCCAGCGGCGTGGTAGTGCAACTGCCCTACCCCACCGACGACGTGCGGCTGCTGACGCGCATGGCGCTGGAGGCGGTGGGCACGATCTTTAGACCGGGCTTTCGCTACAGCAAGGCCGAGGTGTTGTTGATGGACCTGTGCCAACCGGGGGAGTTTTCAGATGACCTGTTCGCCCCCAGACAATCCCCCACCTGTGATCGCCTGATGCAAGTGATGGATGACATCAACGCGCGCTGGGGCTCGGGCACCATGCGCGCGGCCAGTGTGCCTGCGGCGCCGGACTGGGAGATGCGCCGCGAGCTGATGAGTCAGAGCTTCACCACCCAATTCAATGCACTTTGGCGTGCCCGATCTTGACCTCAAGCCTTGGGATCATGGCTGCGCACGCTGAAGGTGACCACACCCCAGATCGCCAGCTCGTCGCCCTCGAGAATATGCCGTGGGGCAAAGCGCGGGTTGTCCGAACGCAGCACCACCTGCCGGCCGACCTTGTGCAGCCGCTTGCACAACGGCTCGCCATTGACGGCGGCGATCACCACATGACCGTGCTGGGCTTCGATCGAGCGGTCGACCAGCACCAGGTCACCATCGAAGATGCCGGCGCCCTGCATGCTGTCGCCGTCTATTCTCACCAGGTACATATGCGGCGCACGCAGGTTGAACAGCTCGTCCAGCGAGATCGGCTGCTCCATGTGGTCCGCCGCAGGCGAGGGAAAGCCTGCCGGCACGCTGAACAGATAGCGTGACAGCGCGCCTGCGCCGGCTGCGATGGGGCCGAGGATGGTAGTCATGGGGCACGCCTTGCAATTAAACTGTACGGATATACAGTTAATCGAGCGCCACGGCTTTGGTCAATTTCGGCGTAGGAAATTTCGACAAGTGGGAGACCTGCAATGTGCGGACGCTTTGTTCAGTCGCAAGGCCTGGCCGATTATCTGCGTGAGCTGGACGCCGAGCAGGATGTCATCAGTGGCTACGACAACGTGCCGATCGACCGCTACAACGTCGCCCCGGGCAGCCGTGTACTGATCCTGCACAGTGTCGCCGAGGGCCTGCGCATCGACCCTTGCCATTGGGGCTGGGCGCCGTTCTGGGCCACCGGCAAACGCCCAGCACCGATCAATGCACGGGTCGAGACGGTGACTACCGGCAAGTTCTTTCAACCCCTATGGCCGCAAGGCCGGGCACTGGTGATGGCCGATGGTTGGTATGAATGGGTGGTCGACCCGTCCGACCCCAAGCGCAAGCAGCCGTACTTCATCCGCCTGAAAAGCCAGGCGCCAATATTCATGGCGGCGTTGGCGCAAGTGCACGCCGGGCTTGAGCCGAACGAGGGCGATGGCTTCGTCATCATCACCGCAGCCAGTGACCAGGGCATGCTCGATATCCACGACCGCCGCCCGCTGGTGCTGGCGCCGGAACAGGCACGTGTCTGGCTCGACCCGCAACTGCCCGCCGATCAGGCTGAACAACTGGCCCGCGAACGATGCTTGCCGGTGGCTGATTTCGAGTGGTTTGCGGTGAGCAAGGACGTGGGCAACATGCGCAATGAAGGTGCCCAGTTGCTGGTGCTGGAGACGGTACAAGGAACGCTGTTCTAGGCTTAACGCAGCGGCAGAACGCCGCTGCGTGCCTCTCTTGCTTCAACCCTCCGCGAGGGCCTCACGCACCAGACCGTCCACACCTTCATCGGGATGTGCCTGCATCCACTCGACGATCTGCTTGCGCATCAGCGGCGTCCAGAAGCTGTGAATATGCTGGCGTACCCCCTGCACCGCCAGCGTCCGGTTAGGCTCGCTGTCAAAGTAGTGGGCGATCTGGTTGGCCATCTTGACCAGGCTATCGACACTCATCGGCGTACCTCAGCAGTTTCCGGTTGCTCGCTGTTGCGCCGCTCCTGCAGCAGACGCCGTTGTTCGTCACTGAACGCCTGATAGCGCTGCTGCCATTGCGACGGCTGCGACACGCGCACCACTTCTACCGCGGTGACCTTGTACTCGGGGCAGTTGGTGGCCCAGTCGGAGTTGTCGGTGGTGATGACGTTGGCGCCCGACTCGGGGAAGTGGAAGGTGGTGTACACCACCCCCGGCGCAACCCGAGTACTGACCTGAGCACGTAACACCGTCTGCCCGGCGCGGCTGCCGATACCGACCCAGTCGCCTTCGACAATACCGCGGCTCTCGGCATCGCTTGGGTGAATCTCAAGCCGGTCCTGGGCGTGCCAGGCGACGTTTTCGGTACGCCGGGTCTGCGCGCCGACGTTGTACTGGCTGAGGATGCGGCCAGTGGTCAGCAACAGCGGGTAACGGCTGTTGACCTTCTCGTCGGTGGGCACGTAACCGGTCAGCATGAAGCGACCCTTGCCGCGCACGAACTGGTCGATGTGCATGGTCGGCGTGCCGTCTGGCGCCGCTTCGTTGCATGGCCATTGCAGGCTGCCATGGCGCTCCAGTTCGCTGTAGCTGACGCGGTGGAAGCTCGGCGTCAGCCGGGCAATCTCGTCCATGATCTCTGACGGATGGCGGTAGTTCATCGGGTAGCCGAGGGCGTTGGCCAGGGCCATGGTGCCTTCCCAGTCAGCCTTGCCGGCCAGTGGCTGCATGACCTTGCGCACCCGCGAGATACGCCGTTCGGCGTTGGTGAAGGTGCCGTCCTTTTCCAGGAACGAGCTGCCCGGCAGGAACACATGGGCAAACTTGGCCGTTTCGTTGAGGAAGATATCCTGCACCACCACGCATTCCATCGCCCGCAGGGCGGCGGTCACGTGCTGGGTGTTGGGGTCGCTCTGGGCGATGTCCTCGCCCTGGCAGTACAGCGCCTTGAAGCTGCCATCCAGCGCCGCCTCGAACATGTTGGGGATGCGCAGGCCTGGGTCAGGCTGCAGGGTCACGCCCCAGGCCTGCTCGAACTCGGCGCGCACGGTAGCGTTGGAGATGTGCCGATAACCCGGCAGCTCATGGGGGAACGAGCCCATGTCACACGAGCCCTGGACGTTGTTCTGCCCGCGCAGCGGGTTCACCCCCACCCCCTCACGGCCGATGTTGCCGGTGGCCATGGCCAGGTTGGCAATGCCCATCACCGCGGTGCTGCCCTGGCTGTGCTCGGTCACGCCGAGGCCGTAGTAGATTGCTGCGTTGCCAGCACCGGCATACAGCCGGGCTGCCGCACGGATCTGCTCGGCCGGTACGCCACAGGTAGGGCCGAGGGCTTCGGGAGAGTTCTCCGGCAGGCTGACGAAGTCTCGCCAGCGAGCGAATTCCGGCCCTTCACAGCGGGCGTCGATAAAGCCCTGATCAAGTAGCCCTTCGGTAACGATCACATGCGCCAGTGCGTTGAGCATGGCCACGTTGGTGCCGGGGCGCAGTTGCAGGTGCAGCTCGGCGCGGGCATGCGGCGAGTCGACCAGGTCGATCCGCCGCGGGTCGATGACGATCAGTTTGGCGCCTTCACGCAGGCGGCGTTTGAGCTGCGAGCCGAACACCGGGTGCGCGTCGGTGGGGTTGGCACCGATCACCAGAATCACGTCGGCCTGCATCACCGAATCAAAACTCTGGGTGCCAGCGGATTCGCCCAAGGTCTGCTTGAGGCCATAACCGGTCGGCGAATGGCAGACCCGCGCGCAGGTGTCGACGTTGTTGTTGCCGAACGCCGTGCGCACCAGTTTCTGCACCAGATAGGCTTCTTCGTTGGTGCAGCGGCTGGAGGTGATGCCGCCAATCGAATCGCGCCCGTACTTGAGCTGGATGCGGCGCAGCTCGCTGGCGGCGTAGGTGACCGCCTCGTCCCAGCTGACCTCTTGCCACGGGTCGTCGATGTGTTTGCGAATCATCGGTTTGGTGATGCGGTCCGGGTGGGTCGCGTAGCCCCAGGCGAAGCGGCCTTTGACGCAGGCATGGCCGTGGTTGGCGCCGCCGTTCTTGTCCGGGACCATGCGCACCAGCTGGTCGCCTTTCATCTCGGCGCGGAACGAGCAGCCCACGCCGCAATAGGCGCATGTGGTAATCACCGCACGTTCTGGCTGGCCCAGTTCAACCAGGCTTTTTTCAGTCAGGGTTGCGGTTGGGCAGGCCTGCACGCAGGCGCCGCACGACACGCACTCGGAGGTGAGGAAGTCAGTACCGCCAGCCGCCGCTACCCGCGAATCGAAACCGCGGCCAGTGATGGTCAAGGCAAAGGTGCCCTGAATGTCTTCACAGGCGCGCACACACCGGCTGCAGACAATGCACTTGCTCGGTTCGTAATTGAAATACGGGTTGGACAGGTCCTTGGCGTCGGCAAGGTGGTTGGCGCCTTCATAGCCATAACGCACCTCGCGCAAGCCAACCTGGCCGGCCACGGTCTGCAACTCGCAGTTACCGTTGGCCGAGCAGGTCAGGCAGTCCAGCGGGTGGTCGGAGATGTACAGTTCCATCACATTGCGGCGCAGATCGGCCAGGCGTGGCGTCTGCGTGCGCACCACCATGCCCTCGGTGACCGGTGTGGTGCACGACGCCGGGTAACCGCGCATGCCGTCGACTTCGACCATGCACATGCGGCACGAGCCAAAGGCTTCGAGAGTGTCGGTGGCGCACAGTTTGGGGATATTGGTGCCGAGCAAAGCGGCGGCGCGCATCACCGAGGTGCCAGCGGGCACGCTGATGGCGCGGCCGTCGATATTCAGGCTGACCTGCACCTGGCTTTCACGCGCAGGGGTGCCGAGATCGGCATCACTGGCAGGGTCGAAATAATTGATCATTGGGCGGCCTCCGGGCTGGCCAGACCGAAGTCGGCAGGGAAGTGCTTGAGGGCGCTGGCCACGGGGTACGAAGTCATCCCGCCCATGGCGCATAGCGAGCCGTATTGCATGGTGTCGCACAAGTCGTGCAGCAGGTTGGCCTGGTCGGCGCGATAGGCCGGGTCGCTGCTGGCGATCAAGCGGTCGACCACCTCCATGCCGCGGGTCGAGCCGATCCGGCACGGGGTGCACTTGCCGCAGGATTCTTCAGCGCAGAACTGCAAGGCAAAGCGCGCCATGTTGGCCATGTTCAGGGTGTCATCGGCGACTACCACACCGCCGTGGCCGATCATCGCGCCAAGCGCGGCGAATGCTTCGTAGTCCAGTGGCGTATCGAACTGGCTCGGCGGCACCCACGCACCCAACGGCCCGCCGACCTGAGCGGCTTTCAGCGGACGACCGCTGGCAGTGCCACCGCCGTAGCCTTCGACCAGCTCGCGCAAGGTCAGGCCAAAGGCACGCTCGACCAGGCCGCCATAGCGCACGTTGCCCGCCAGTTGGAACGGCAAGGTGCCCAGCGAACGGCCCATGCCGAAGTCGCGGTAGAACTGCGCGCCCTTGGCCATGATGATCGGCACCGAGGCCAGGGTGAGCACGTTGTGCACCAGCGTCGGCTGGCCGAACAGGCCTTCGAGCGCCGGCAGTGGTGGCTTGGCGCGGACGATGCCGCGCTTGCCTTCGAGGGATTCGAGCAGCGCGGTTTCTTCACCGCAGATATACGCGCCAGCGCCGACCCGCACTTCCAGGTCGAACGCCACGCCGCTGCCGGTGGTGTCCAGATAGCCCGCCTCACGGGCCAGCAACACCGCCTCGTTGAGCGCGTGGACGGCATCCGGATATTCCGAACGCACGTAGATGTAGCCCTTGCTGGCACCCACCGCCAGCCCGGCGATGATCATGCCCTCGATCAGCAGAAACGGATCGCCCTCCATCAGCATGCGGTCGGCAAACGTCCCCGAGTCGCCTTCGTCGGCGTTGCATACCACGTACTTCTGCGCTGCCGGGGCATCACGCACCGTGCGCCATTTGATCCCCGCCGGAAACGCCGCCCCGCCCCGCCCGCGCAGGCCGGAATCGAGCACTGCCGCGACCACCTCTGCCTGGTCCAGCAGCGCGGCTTTGGCCAAGCCTTCGAAGCCGCCGTGGTTACGGTAATCGTCCAGCGACAGCGGTCGGGTGATGCCGGCACGGGCGAACAGTAAACGCTGCTGACTGCTCAGGTACGGGATCTGCTCGACCAGGCCCAGCGCCAACGGATGCTCAGCCGGCACCGCCGTCAGCGCATCGAACAGGCCCGGGACATCTTCGGCAGCGACCGGCCCGAAGCCCTGCCGGCCTGTTGGAGTTTCTATCTCAAGCAATGGCTCCAGCCAGTACAACCCGCGCGAGCTGGTGCGGTGAATCTGTACCTCGACCTGGCGCCGTTGCGCCTCGGCGCTGAGCGCGTCAGCCAATTGATCGGCGCCGACTGCGCGCGCCACCGAGTCGCAAGGAACAAAAAGCTTCAGCATGGTTTCACCTCCTGCAGGCAACCGCTGACCAGTGCGCTCAAGCGCTCCGGCGTCAGCCGCGCATGCACCTGGCCATCCAGCTCCAGTGCCGGCGAACAGGCGCAGGCCCCCAGGCAATACACCGGCCGCAGGCTTACCGCGCCGTCGGCGCTGGTACCGTGATCATCCAGCCCCAGCTGCTCACGCAACTGCGCCGCCAGCGTCTCGGCGCCACGGCTTTTGCAGGATTCGGCCCGGCACAGGCGCAGGATATGCCGCGCCGGCGGCGCGGTACGGAAATCATGGTAGAAGGTGATCACCCCGCGCACCTCAGCCTGGCTGAGGTTCAGCGCATGAGCAATATCCGGCACGGCGGCATCGGGGATATACCCAACACCGGCCTGGATCGCATGCAGGATCGGCAACAGTGCGCCGGGGGTGTCACGGTGGTGATCCAGCACACGCTGGATCACGGGCAGGTCAAGCGTCTCATCAGGCATACAGCGGACCTCGGCGTCGCGAGCGCAGGCAATACCTGCGCCCGACGTGTTCTGCTGCGGCGCACCGGCCACGTCACGGTTGCGTGGTCGCCGGGCACCTCCTTGCCCACGGCCGCGCATCTACGTGCACTGGCGTCGAGGGCATCCTGACAGCATGGCACTCCTGCCAGCACAAGGATGTGCGCCAGCGACCAGACGTATCCTGAAACCGACCTGATGACTGAAAGCGCAACGCCAGCCCTACGCGGTCCGTGTAGGAGCGGCCTTGCCGGGGCGCCGGACCGGTCGCGAAAGGCCAGCGTAGCTGGCCCGGCGATCTTGCGAGGCTGCGTAGATTTTGGGGCCGCTGCGCGACCCTTTCCGACCGGTCCGGCGCCCCGGCGAGGCCGCTCCTACATTTTCGTCCGCGTACGGCTTGCTCATAATGGCACCCTCCAGGCAAGTCGCTGAGCCGACTGTAAGGCCCAACCTGCCGATGCGGTCTGGCGGTTCTTTGTCCATGTGCAATCCTCCGACTTGGCTGATTCAGTGCAACGTCGGCTTGGTCGGCTCATCGATGCGCTGTAGCTGGGTGATTGCCGTATCCACCAACGCGCGAGCGGTTTCGAGCTCATGCATGATGGTCAGCATCATGATCAAGCCGGGCGTGCGCGGTAGAAGCAAGGCGGATTGATGGGCCACCGTCAGTGCGCACAGGACGTAATATGCGGCTTGGATCAGGGTGTCTTCGAGCGCGTGGAGGGCGTTGGGATGGGGTGGATCGGGGACGATCTTGATCATGTCGACTTCTCCTGCGGGGGAAAAGTCAGACACCTGTCCTTTTCAGAGGATGGGTGGCGGCTACGTACAGCCTGCAAAGCCGGGGCAGAAGAAGGAAACCCGGTAGGTCCGAAAACCTCCCATACGCAGCCACCATTGATCGAGCACTGGCATTCAGCGGCTGGAGCTGAGATAGCTAGGCGGACACCAGCGCCATCAAACCGCGAGATACACAAGCTTGCGTAATTCCCCAATCACCTCAGGGTTTCGTACCTCATGAACATCCGCCCGAATCCGCGCAATCACTGATTTGAGCAGCTCGGTCTGGCTCATCTGGGTGCGTTGCAGCAGCGCCAGAAAATCCTCGGCAATATGCGGATTGATCTTCATCGACAGCCGCCGCGTTGCAGCCGGGGCCGCCAGCCCCCGTTGACGCAATTGCTCATCCAGCGCCAGAACAAACGCCTCATGAGCAGCCTGCAGCCCGGTGGCATCGTCAGCCTGCGCCAGCGCCTGAAAGTAGTAGCCCAGGAAGAACTTGCGCAGATTCACCCCCGCATCACTGCTCACCTCATGCATAGCCGCATCCAGCACATCCAGGTAAACCGCAGGCAAGCGCGCCTCGATGGACTTGAGCTGCTGCTTGCGCGCGTCACGAATCGCTGGCGTGGACTGCGGTGGGATCGCCACCACCGTTTCGCAGCCGCTGCAGACGCCTACAAGAATGTCTCGCGCCTGACCCTGGCCGTCGCTGAATGGCACATCGCGGCGCCTGTAAACAAACGCCACCAGCGCTTGGCAGTGCTCGCACAGCGCCCTGCCGGTGTCGCCTTCAAAATGGATCTGCATGATCTGGATACTCACTGATGAACGCTGAGGAACCAGGTGTCTGGCTCGATGAAATAAAACTTGATGTACCAACCGTGCCGCCTCAGCACATGAACGATGACCTCAGGCGCCATGTGGTGCGCGCTGCAGCTGTGGTGAGCGCCGCTGCATGAACGGATCACCTCGATGACTGTACGTGCCGACACTGCACCCACCGCCAGCAGATTCTTGATCGCGATGTCACCCCGGGCCGCATGCAGATAACTGCCTGTCTCGAGCGCTGCAATTACCGCGCGCTTTGCCGCTTTGAAACCGTTGCCCATAGTCATCCTTGACCAGTACGAAAATCATCGTACATTTTTATAGTTTGGTCCAGTCCGCCTGTAGAGGGGAGCGACCAATGGTCGTCCGCCGCAAAAACAGAAGCGCACACCCTTGAATGACTATGGCAGGGCCACGCGCCAGAGCCCTTGCCGTACCGTTACCAGCCTTTACCCGAGTTTGCACAATGTGTCCGGCTACAGATTGGCACCGCCCATTTCAGGCGCAGTCGCCACCCGCGTGAATCCAGCTGAACTTTCGAAACCGCCCTGCCCTCACATTTTTACGTGTCGGGCAAAAGCATTCGACCGAACCATTTCCATTACCTTGATCGAGAGGACCGAGAGACCACCATGAGTAATCAACTGGCAGGTAAAAAGGTACTGTTCATCACCGCAAACACCGGCATTGAACGCGATGAGCTGGTCAAACCGCTGGAAGCGCTGAAGGCTCACGGAGCTGAAGTCACCCACGGGTCGAGCGAAGGCGGCACCACCCAGACATTCGTTGGCGACACCGAGAAAGACCGCACCGTCGAGTCCCAGACCGCTCTGGCTGGGCTCAGGGCAGCAGACTTCGATGCGCTGGTGATTCCAGGCGGCACGGTCAACGCCGATACGCTGCGACTGGACGAGAATGCCCAGCGTCTGGTGAAGGAGTTCGCTGATGCGGGCAAAGTTATCGCTGCGATCTGTCACGGGCCGTGGGTGTTGATCAATGCCGGGGTTATCCCTGGCAAGACCCTCACCTCGTACCCAAGCGTCAGACTTGATCTGGAAAACGCCGGGGCTGAAGGGTGGGTTGATGCTGAGGTGAAGCAATGCAAGGCCAATGGCTGGACCTTGATTACCTCGCGGACTCCGAAGGATATTCCGGCCTTCAATGACGCTATCGCTGCAGCGATTGAAGGTCAATAAGGAACGGACCGCGGCATGGCAGCCTGCCTGGGCTGCCATCAATCCCAGCCCCCTTGCATGGCCAGCATTCGTCCGATCTCATGCATCCTCCAGCGCCCCTTTGAAGCCTCAGGGGCGCAAATTCAATTTCGTAATCACTTCACCTATATTCGTCTGTCTAGAGTCCTATCAGGCTGGTGAGAACGATACAGTTAACCGATCCATCAGCTTTGTTCCATGCTCTAATTGTCGCCATGTAGATTTTTTTGCCCGCGATTCAGTCGGCAATGGCGCAGGTTGCGCTTGGCTCGCCAGTGCTGCGGCGAGAAGCAATTGGATATAAATGTTTACACGTTGAATATCCAGCCACGCAAACGCATCAGTTCAAGTGCCCGATCGAAGTAATGACGAAATTAATAGCGAAATAAAAAAAGCGTGCCTACTTCAACCCAACGAACATACCGACCCCAGCTTGCAATTCCGCTATTGACAAAGCCCCAACCCTCTCCTAACGTGCCATCACTAACAAGAAAGCATTAGTCATGCATATATACGGAGATACATGCCATGCCTGCAGTGAAAATACATTACAAAACAAATGTTCAGTCTGAAGCCACGTTTGACGGCGTAGTAGAGTCAAACGGTAGCACGGGGTATAAATTTTCCGGAACGCTTAAAGCCACTTATAAACTTTATCGAATCCTGGAAAGAGATGGCTTTGTCAACACGGTGCGCCTGGGACATGGCGGCACCTCTGGCGAGTACACCTATCTGGAATTCAAACCAGTCGGCAGTAGTGAAAATGTATTTTCCGTATCCGGCGAAGGAAACCGAAAGCCAAATGAAACTGTTGATTTTCGGATCGGCTTCAATGAAGGGTTAAGTGGCCAGTTTGATAGTTACTACAGTACTAAAGCAACAGTAGTGACCGGCGGCCCAGCGCAATCTGTCAAGCCCGTATACAGCGACAAGGACGGCCTGGGAAACACGCAATACGATGTTCGTTTTGATGGTACCGTGCGTGCTGACGGCCCCACGGGTTTTGTCATCGAAGGTGAGTTGTCTGGTTATGGGGGACCTGGCGCAGCAACAGAACAGTCATGCCGACTCTGGTATAAAGCAGGCAATGGCAGTGGTGACCATGTAGCCTACTATTGCAAGGATACCCCGGTTACAGTCAAAATTTACGGAACTCGTAAAGCCGGTGATAAAATCACCGTCGCGGTCGGCGCAACCAGCAGACTGTTCAATACGTATGCGTATGGCTCAGAAGTAACCGTCGGAATTCCAGATGAATTTTGAAGCCTGAATTGATTTGTATTGGCTAGGCTCGGTACGAAATCCCGCGAGAACCAGTCGGCGCCCTTCAGAAGCTGAAATTCTGGAGGGCTCCCGGTTAGATGGCGTGCTGCTCTGGGTACTCTGCTCAGGTGTTGCGTGGCGAGGCATTCCAGAACGCTCCGGCGCACGGTCAACGATGTATCAGCAGTCAGTTCCGGTGTTGGCGAAACCAAGGCGCCTTCGATCAGATGCTTAAACGCTACATCTGAGATTGAATGAGCAAGGCTTGACCGTTTCGACTTCACTACTTTTTAGGCGCAACCTGAGCCTCTTCTAAACCCTGCGACCTACTCTGACGGCACCCTCGATAGCCTCAGGTTCAGGAGACGCGGTTTCCCGTCGCTTCGCCCAAACCACCGCAGCCTGTTTGCGGACGAACGTCTGGCTCTCTTGGTAGACTGTCAGCCTGTCACGATCAATGCTGATCTGGACGAGGTGGCCAGTGCTGCCATCAAATCCTTTCTACGCGTTCTGGTCGTCGCCATCCGAGATTGGTACACGCCGTCGGACGACTGTTACCCACGGTTTAGTAAAAACGCCTACCCCCCGAGAATTGGTACAAAACACGTTGATCGACATGACCGCAAAATCAAGCTCAAAGCCACAAACCACGAGCCCTGAGCCCTCTCGCCGCTTCAGCGTTGCACCCATGATGGATGGGATCGACACAACCCTCTGCAGGCCTTGATCTTACTGGGATACAGCCTTCATAGACGCTACCTCGTGTGCACTCAGTGTGCAATTTCAGAATCACTCATCGCATCCCGCTCGACCTCCTCACGACCCCTTTTCGTTCCCCAGGCCTAAAATCAGTCCAGTCACCCTCTGAGCTCTACATCAGGTCTGTCTGTCCAACCCATGGCACTCACGACTGGCACTGCCTACTGAGGTGGGAGCGTAGACACGAGCCTTCCGCTCAATCGGGTTGCGACATGACCATGAGTCACTTTGTTCTACTGCGGCATATCACCCTCTCGCACAGCCTTCCAGCGACACGGGCGCAGTTCACTCTCATCGCCTGTGACAATTCCTAGTTTCGCACTCACGTACTGCGACATTGAGTTCAGCCCGCACCCCACGAGAGTAACGCTCATGATATATCGCATTGACAGTGTGCGAAGTTAGAAGTATATCGCGCCATTTGAGGCACTCTTATTGCCAGCGCTGGCACTTGAGTTGCCATTTTAGGCACCTTTATCGCCATTTAAGTCAAATATTTCTCATAAAACACTTCCACCACCCTTTGCTCCATTTGCATAATAAAACTAGATCTTATGAGTGGCCAGTTGTGTCTATGATAGACATTTAAGCTGCTCACTCTCCTTTGGAGGTTGCGCTGATGGACAATAACAATAAAAAAGGCAGGCCAACTCTTGATGCTTCAAAACGTCGGGACAAGCCACTCATCATTCGCTTGAGCGAGAAAGAGCGGGCAATTATCAAAGCCAGGTGCGAAGAAGCAGGCTACCAAGCTGCAGGGGCATTCGTGCGTGACTTCCTGGTCAACTCGAAGGTGGCAGGCAAGGTGCGCATTCCGCTGTCGCACATCCAGCTCTCACTAGAACTACAGCGTATTGCTGGCCTTATTAGCAAAGGCGAAGACAGCGATATTGTTGTTCAAAGGCTCGTAGACATTAATAACCGCCTAATGGACATCGGGGAATAATAAGATGATTGGTAAAATCACAGACAAGGGCATTGGCTCATTTCGTAATCGAATCGAGTATATATTCGGCTTGAGAAAGCATGAGCACGCACTCACCACAATCCGAACAATCGGCAGGAACTGCTTTTCTCCCGATCCGCTTCGCAATGGTCATGACAAAGACAAAATTGACGTCGAGGGAATGATTGCTGAGTTCGACGTTGTTGAGAAGCTCCGTAACAACGCCATCGACAGCGATCGGATTGTGAAGCCGGTTTGGCACGCGATCCTGTCACTCCCGCCAGGCGAGGAGCTCACAGATGCTCAATGGCAGGAAACCGTCGAGATGTACCTCCGTGATCTTGGATTCGGAGATGACAACAAATGGGTGGCTGTCCTGCACGGCGATACTGACCATCAACATGTGCATGTTGTGGCCAACAGGATCTGCATGGATGAAGAGTTCTCAATGGTCAAGGACAGCAACGAGCGCTCGCGCAGCTGCGACAGCACAAGCCGCATCGAAGATCACTTCGGCCTCAGCAAAGCACCTGCTCCCACTGAAACCTGGGGCACCGCCATCTCCCGCAATGCCCTGGAAGCCGCTGAACGCGAAGGCACGATCCCCCTGAAACACAAAATGATTGCAAAGATCGCGGGAGCTGTAGAAACAACTGCTGCAGCCCAGGGCGACATGTTCATGCTGGTGTCACTCCTACGCCGGCAACAGGTCTACGTTCACTTCACGAAGAACGCTGATGGCCAGCCGACAGGCATCAGCTACGAGTACCAAGGCACCGTCATCAGTGGCCGTAAGCTCAAACGGAGCCGACTAACATTCCAAAAACTAACAACACAGGAAGGCATCGAATATGACCCGGAAACCTTTCCAGCTCTTGAGAGAGAGGCTGCTCGAAGAGATGAGGAGCGCCAAGAGCGAGTGCGAATCTTCTACCTCGTCTTGCGAGCCCGTAATCGCAGATCCATCCGTCTTAGCTTCCAAGCGAAAAAGCAGCAAGAGCTCGAAGTCACGATCAAGCTGATCATCGCCTTGCTCCTGAGCCTATTGGGCATCCGGGCAAACTGGGATCTTGAAGACAAAAAGCCGGGCGAGCACTACTGCCAGCTGCGATCAGGGTGGGCTTCAATCTCGGAAGCTGAGCAGCAGGAGGATGTCAGTCAGATCTGGAAGGATGAGAAAAATCTGGAATATACCTAAAGATAGGCTTGCCGGAAGCTTGATCACCCTATTGCTCACTGCGAAAATACAAATATGGGTGATCAAGGAGAATAGTGATGACAGGCATTACCGTCGTGAAAGCTGATTCCGAGCTTGAGATAGAAGTTGCTCGTGAAATAGAAACTGAATTTCAGATGCGATTCAAATCAGCCAGCCGTAGAAGACCACGTTTTCACACCAAGACCCATATTCGATTTCATATGCCCAACAAGCCAGAAAGCATACGGAAACTCGAAGAATTCAATGCCCAGTCGCAACAGCCACTGTTGGAGGCAGCTCAGGCCAGGTATAAGCCTCGGGCAGATAAGACGTCTGTCATCATGGACTTCCAAAGCAACGAACATCAAACTCTTTGCAGAGCAGAGATCTTGCAGGCCAAAAGCTACCCGAGATTTGTGAGTCTAGAGAATTACTCTGTAGCGCGAATCTACATGCCCCAGAAAATCTGCCAATTCCTTGTTGATAACGTCGGCATTTTAAGAACCTTGGGTTATATCAAAAGCGAATGTAGTATAGAATTTGCAACAATAAAGGAAGCTTTGACATTTAGCGTCGCATACAAGGAGACTGAAAGCGGCAATTTGAAACCAGGCTGGATCAACTACAACCCATATGAAGTTAAATTCGGAGTAATTGACATTTGCGATGTTGGCTCTAGCGAAAAGATTTGGGATACGGAGATCCTTATAAGTGCCATCTACAAATGCCTCATCGACAACATTGGAAAGAAAACGGCGAGCTGCAGAACACTGAACTATGAAGACTTATTTGATATCGGAGCCATCTCTCGCTCCGATTTGCAAAACCTCAGCTCTAAAGCGCAAGATGCCATATTCTCGATGGATCTGGGCCTGTAATCAAAAAGCCCCGCAGTTCGGGGCCATTGGATCATTCGGGAGAGTTCATGTAGAGGATCAGCTCTTGCTCTTGATGGGCAAATGCAAGCAGTTCCTCCTTTGGAAGCATACTGAGATCATGGAATCGAATAATCCCCAGCTTCAGCAACCGTCCAAGGCTATCAATCACCTCTTCGCTCCAACTCGATGACCGGCGAAGAAGAGCATCTGAAACCCGGATTCTGAAATCCTTTGGATCGCATTGATCATACTTACCAGGCTTGAAAACCCTGTAGTTCATCAAGTGGTAGCTGCACATGTAGAGATGTGCCTTCTGATTACCAAGAGCAACAAGGGCATTATCCAGCTGATCATAGCTCATAGTCTCAGCCAGGGCTTCAATAACTGATACTGGATCAGATTTTTCAGTGTTCAATGTGATGTTCATGGCCTTGTCCTTATTATTAATGGCACTTACCATAATAATACCAATGAGCCATTCCCCGTACAACCTTGCAACCCTGCAAAGCCAAGGTATACAACAAACATTTTGCAAGAAAAACCCTACCCTCCCAATAACTAAAAATCCCTGGAGTTCAGGGATTCTAAGTATTTTGGCGCTTGAGTAATGATTCTGAACGCAGAGCTCAGATCCCATCATCACTCGGCGAGAGCAGGTCGAGTAACTCTGACGACGATGGGATCTGAGCTGACGCCACCACTGTAGGTGCTAACCCTAAACTCCAGATCCCCCCGCAGCACCCCACCATTACTACTGGCCTCGCCCTCATACACCCAGGAATTCCCGGTCAAATTATCCACCTGTTCAACCTTCACACCATCACTGAAGACTGCAATCGACACGCTGCCAGCAAAGGCTTGGTCATGATCGTCAGTGTAGAAAGCCACCTCCTGCGCACCCCCACTCCGGTACCTCCAGGACACCTCGGCCAAACCACTAATCACTCCACCATCAACCCCATTCACAAGCACCCGAGCAGGCGGGAAAACCTGGTCATTGACGGCTTTGACGACAAAGCTTTTTTCGGCTGCTTCGTCTTCGGTTTGACGCCGGGTTTGAGTTTTGACCAAGGTTTTCAGATACACCGCAGAGCCTGCTGTGAACTGGCCCAGGGTAATGCCGTAGCCCTCGCTGACTGCCCAAATTTTGGTGGCCGATGGGTGGGCCTTGGCGGTGCTGCCGAACAGTGCTCTGCGGACGTTTTTGAGTTGAGCGGTCGAGCTGGTCAGGATCGTGAAAGTCTCGTAAGACAACCACTCGCCGTCGATGTACAGAATGCCCAAGGCCTCGCGGTTTTCGTTTTGGCTGTAGTTGTCGAGAAGGCTGATGTCGCCGGAGATTATTGGGCCGGTGGCCATGGTTGCTGGGGTTGCAGGGAGTGCTTCGCCGAGCGTGAAAACTGGCGTGTACGGGTAGTCGCCTTGCTCCGACCAGGACTCTATTCCCTGCCTAGTGATCAGCTTGTAGTTCTGGCCAGCAGTTGGTTGTTCAGCGAGCACCATGACCGTTCTTGTGAGCCCTGCCGTCTCGTTGAAGATTGCCGGTGCTTCGGCTATTTGAATGCTTGGTGGGTCGACTGGCTCGAAAACTGGTTTCGTCCATGTGCGCTCGCCGCCGTCTGCATATACGGTGTTCTGAACGCCGAAAACGTCTTGCGTGAGGCTCAGTTTGATCGAGCTGTCGTTCAAGCTACCGACGTCAACGGACATCACACGCATGACCAGGCCTTGGACATTGAGTGGCGGCCAGTCAAGAGTGACAACGTCGAGCATTTCGATGTCGTACATGCTCCTGTTGCACTCAACGATGCAGCTCGCCAGTGGCACCGAAAGCGGTCTGAGCTCTCGCTGCGCGACCTTGGCAGCCAGTGCTCCAGTGGAGATGGACATGAAGTCGTAGCTGACGCCGTCGCTGTCGCCCTTGTGGATTCGCAGGCCCAGATTTTGCGCCGTGGCGGTACGCTCAGTGAAGCCGTCGGCAATAGATATATACTTGATTTTGACTTCATTGGCCGCTGTATCTAACGAGCCTCGATTGAAGTTGCTGATGCCTTTGATGTTGCTGGCATTGAGCGTTGGAAGGTCGGAGATCAAGTAGTCTTCGCGTGCTAGCTTGAGCTTCAGCTGACCGGTGCCGGCGTCGGTGACGAGAGATCCATTGATAACCTTTAGAATGTCGTCGATCACCGCTGACGCCTGTTTTGCCGAATCGACCGCGCCGCTCACGCCATAGCCTTCGTCGTAAAGGATTTGGGCGCAGGCCTCAATCGTCGACTGATCGACCAGAGAGGCAGAAATGGAGGCTCCAAAGCGCTTGTCAGTCAGAAACTCGTAGATAACAAAGGCCGGGTTTGCGTCATCACCGATGACCTCCAGGGTTGCGTTGCCACTGGGTGATTTCGGGAAGCGGCTGCAGACAAAGGAGATCTTGGACGGGGTCTCAGTATTGCCAATATAAAATTGCTCTAAAACGGCGTAGCACACACCCCGCAGCCCAGACACAAGGTCGACACCCACCACACGCTGGAGGTACGCATTTGCTTTTTGGAGCAGCCCGCCGCTGTAAAAACTGACCGTGCCCTGGACACCACCACCGCTCTCTTCACCGCCGAACAGGTCTGGCTTGTTGATGGTGAAAGATCCAGACGAGACTTGGCCTGACCATGCCTTGTCGTCGTCAAACCACACCTCACGCAAAGTAACGTCCGGGCCGTGGCAGATACCAAGTTGCACGCCCATAAAGTACTTATAGCCGATCGTCATTTTTTTTGACGAAAAGCCAGACTTAACTTTCTTGGTGATCTCTTTAGAGCGAAGATCTCCATACCAGAGAACGTTTGCCCCGCCGAGCTTTCGAGTCCCATAAAGAACTTGAATTGGTCTCTCTGCAGCAGTCGGGAAAGTGAAATCCTCTAACCCGGCAGGCTTGCGGTCATCTTTTACTTTGCTGCCAATAAACATAATCGCGACAGCTATAACCATCATGATTATCTGGAAAATTGCTAAAGCGCCCATTTTGTTTCTTCTTATTTTTATAGGAATGGGTTTTCGTCAGGAATGGTCAGGCATCCTGAGAAATTGTCAAAGTTGTTGAACGAGTGGCAGGCCTTGGCTGATCTGTCACAGCCCTTGGCTAGCCTCACCTGGTTGCCGGCGCTTAGGGAGTCCATGCCTGAGATCATCGTTACTGAGTTCTCTTCAGGGTTTACCTCTAAGATCATTCGGTAGTCAGTTTCGTCAAAAGAGACCAGGCCTGCTAAATAGTATTCGGCTTCATGGTTTAGCGTTGACAGGTAGATCTTTGCGCCGCCGTCTTCGACTCTAAGGACTGTCTGAGTTTCCTGATACTGCGCGATGTCTAGAGTGCAAAGATTGTCGTATAGATGGTGGTTGCATTGACTTTGGTAGCCGAAGCGCAGGATCTGGCGGCGAAGCAAAGCGCTGGCGGGGTTGCAAGTTAGTGTGGCGATTGAGTTGTTCCATGCGACAGCACTGACTTCGCCAGCAAAGACATTCACATACAGGCTCTTGTCGTCGCGTTGGGATCTGAAGATTTTGAGGTTTACGTGCTTAGCGGGCAGGTGCGATCGGAACAGCAAGGGCACCGGAGAGTCGCCAGGGAGATCAATTGTCAGCTGGTTTTTGTAGTCTTCAGCAGTTCTCTGGACTTTGCCACGTTTCATTGCCAACGGTTCATAGATGACACCATCAGTGTGAAGATGTGGCCTAGAACCGGACGTATAGGCAAAGAACTGCGAGCCAAATTCGAACAGATACAGCTCGACTGGCTTGTTAAGTGAGAGTGACCTCTCGATTGATTTCAGGGTCAACATAGATCAGCTGCTTTATTATTTTTGTTATGGAGCTGTCAGCAGGCGTATCGAAAGTGTGAGCAAACTCATCAGACTCGAAACGACCTAGAAATAGAGGCGCTATGTATTCAACGTCATCGATTTTGATGTTTTCGACTGGCTCCTGAAGCGTAACTACTTCGGTGTTGTCCTGACCTTGGGTCGCACTGTCGACGTTTCGATATAGCACAGTTCCATTATACAACTTGAGTGCAATCGCCGGGGCAAAGGTGTTGGACCTCAGGAAGTTTTTGTAGTTAGCCTCGCCAATGGTGATTTCCAGGGTCGCTGCTTCGATATCTTTAGCCAGTCTCATGGAAACTAGCGCGCTCTCGATATAGAACTCGCCCTGAGCACCTCGTTCAAGCTCTGCAAAGTCATCAAAGCGCTTTCGGGAACTCTGGTCAAAGAATCTCCAACTGTACTGGAGATATTTCACTGCGCCCTGCACGCGATCGTGGATGAAGCGCCTACCGATAGCTGGGTCTAGTGTTTCCCTCAAGCGTTTGTATTGAATAGTGCAGTCTTTTGAGCGGTCGGGCCTAATGTCTAACACCCGTCGATTGTTAAACATGGTGAAGTTGTCAACTGGAGCAGGACGAAGCAGCTCGACTTCGTCGAAATCTAACGATACCCCCGTTATCTCTACATCCATGCCATGCGCAACTGATGAAACGTCTTCACCGATCCAGGCCTGGCTTACTGGAATCAGGCGAGAGCCGCTTCGATAGTTTTTCTTAACCAAATCACCAAAGACCACTTCCCTGCCAGCAACTGACGCAACCTTGCACACTTCCCACGTATCAGCGTCAGACAACATCACTCGGCAGCCTGGCACGACCCATGCGCTCAGATCGGACACAATGGCTTTGCTTTCAAACCTCGAAACAGGCTCTGCGAGCTCGGACTGAAACGGCCAGAGAGGCACCAGGTACCGGCCTGAAAAATTGCCTACAAGGTTGCTGAAGAGGTACTGATCCGCATCAGCCAGGCCAAACTGGTAAGTGGCCGACAGCCGAGGTTGGTCACGAAGGGAAATCCTCTGTTCAATGCCACTCCAGCTCTCGATCGTCTCCGTCAAGTAGCTGTGCCGAAGCTCCGGCTGCATGCTCCAGTCGATCTGAAAGTGCAGCACGATGGCATGTGAGGCGCTCAGCTTGAAATCGTATGAGCCTGCAGATCCGAAATCGAAGGCCGCTCTGTATGACGTATCGCTGTTTGTTTGGTTAAGAGAAACCAGGTATTTCGTCGACTCAAAGGCGTTTACAGAGCCAGATTTAGTGCCAGTCAGCTCGACGCTATCCCCCCCAAACTCCGCGATGCCCTGGAGCTCAATGCTCGATCGATAGGTGTGCCAGATCGAAAACTCAAAACTCTCGTCGCCGGTAACGAGGCCTGCATCAATCACTGCCGGCGATACGAAAACATTGTCGAAAAACACGTCTCCCCACCCGCCAGCTTCGAGCCCTTGCCAAGCCATGTTCAAACCCGAATAGCCGACGTAACCATACCCACCTCGCACCATTTTTCGGGTGGCGATAGGCCGAGATCCGAGCACGAAGTCATACCCGGCGTAGCCAGGATCTTTCGCAGAGATCGACAGAAACCGTGGTGAGATCTTAGACATCGACCTTCACCGCAAAGCCCAACTGGTACAGAGGCCCAGTGCGAACAGCCGGGATCTGCTTGCCCAGGAACGGGAGAATTTTGAAGGTCTGGTCACCCACCACGTAGTCTTGCTCAGCGGCCATCAGATCGCAGTTCACGAAAAACAGATCGCTGAACTCCGAGTACGGGCACCAGGCGCCGCTGTGCCTCACATACATGTAAATCGGCATCAGTCCAGACAGCCCATTCAACCTATTCGAACTTCTCGCCGAGCTTCCGACGCTCCCAATCTGACTCGTCGATCCTGGGCTGAAATTTGGCACTCGAACAAGGTTGGATGACGAGAACGATGGGCAGATGCCTTGGTTTGCGATGTAGCTATCGTTAGTCAGCCAGCCCGTGAAATCAGACTTCACGACTCGCACGGAGGTGGTGTCTGTCGACGTGTCAAAAGGCACAGACCACTCAGCAAATCTTGCCCCCTGCGTGCCCGCTAAGAACTGCCCACCAGTGCCACCGACATGGGTGTTGAGCAAGCCAAACAGGACGTGGGAGTACCTGCCAGTTTCGTACTCCGCAACCAGAACAACCTTGGAAGCGTCCGTGAACAAGTGATACACCCCAGAAGCCCCGGTTTGCACGTAGCGTCCGACTGACGAAAACCCTGGCTGTTCGTACCAGACGCTCGAAGCGCTGTAGCCAGTGCTGACGCGAATATCAATGCCAGTCTTCCCAAATCCAGTGGCTTTAACATCACGCGCAGGATCGTAGTCATCGAAGTTCCGGAGGCTCACATACACATCACCACGGTGCAGGTGCAGACGCTTACCAAAGGTCGTGTCAGCAGCATCCACGTAGACATGAGAATCAGCAGTCCAACCCTCAGCCGCCAGCTTGTCCTTCAAGAGCTGCAGGAGGTTTTCGGACGACGAGTAAGAGCCAGTTTGGTATTTCATTATGCGAGCCTGAATGCGTAGTACTGAGCACCCCGGTACACGTTCGGGACGAGCAGATATTGAATGGAATCGATGGTGATGACTGACTCGGCAGAAGCCCCAGCATTGCTGCAAGCGAAGATCCCATCTAAGTATCCAAGCCACAGTCCATCGTCAGTGCCGTCCCCCACTGCAGGAGATCCAGACACGATCATCGCGTTGTAAATCACGTGATCCCCGGCAAGGGTTTTGCCCAGCCCGCCGACGCCGCCGTCGAATGGCCATGTGTACGCATAGTCCGAGCTGTAAGTGGGCTTAAAGTCCAGAGTGTCACTACCCCCACTCTTAGCTACAGCTTGCCAGCCACCACCAGGAAGGCAGACCTGGCTAGGTCGTGAGGTGCCGCCGTACCACGGGTAAGCGCAAGCCTGGGTAGCGGTAGAAGACCAAAGCTCAGCATCACCACTCCCACCCGCAAAACACGGGAACGGATAGCTCTCCGTATTCGCAAACGGCAGCAGCAACCCCAGGTAGAAAGAGTGGTAGCTATTCGAAATCCTACACACACCCGCCAGGCGCCTTTCCGAGACTGACAGCCAAACCTGAAATGCCTGGTCATGCAGCGGCACCCGAGGCAGCTGGTACCCCCCGACAGGCGTCTTGATCGCACCAATCTGATCACCAATGGCACGCCCAGGGTCGAATGATCGAAACGCCTGCAGCTCGATATTCACGCCATCAATCAACAGCGCAACATAGCCCCCAGCCGGTATACGCAAGACCTTCGAAGAAGCAGAATCCGACTCAACAACCCACCCCTCAGCCACCACGTTGGCAAGGAGTTTGGTCACAAAGTCGGTGTGTGAGGCAGCAGTGAAAGTGTAGAGAGCCATGTTGTTATTCTTCTTGGCTTTTTATTTATTATAGCACTTAAAGCCTTTTGATTTCAGCGCGATTTGCTCGTATGAAGTTCATAAAGACACTCTCCCCCTCGGGGCCTTCCATTGCACTTGCGATGCTTGGTGCGTCGATCATGTTGTTGATCGTTAAGCGAGGTTGATCACTGGCGGAATTACTGGCGCCCTTGCCCAAGTTGTTGCGGTGCCGGGGGTCATTGGCTGTCAGCATTTCCTCGCCTTTCTCAGCAATGATTGGTACCTCGTTTGGCTTGAGACCGATGAGCCCGCCAGTGTGGTACTTAAGAGCGCCGGCAAATGCCCAGTCAGACATTGCCCTGGAGCGACCACCAGAGCCGATGATACCCCCGCTGTGCTGAACCTCTTTGTCTAGCCCGGCAAGGTTACTGAGTCCGGTTGTCGTGCCACCGCTGACCATCCCCAACATCGACTGAATCGCATATTGCACAAGCAACTGAGCAATGACCTGCATGATCGTGCTGATCATGGCAGCGCCCATGTCTGCGAAGGCTTCCTGTGCCGTTTTGGAGCCGGTGGCGATCGAGGTGAACACGTCACCGAGGTCGTTGGACATGCTGCCCTGCAGGTCTTTCCACGTCTTGCTGAAGCTAAAAACCTCCGACCTCGCTGATTCCAGGCTGTCCTTAGTGCGGTCAACGTCATCCCGGTTGCCAGTGGTTTCTGCAGCTTTCTCGCCGCGATCGCCAAGGGCATTGACCTGCTGCAGGTAGTCCTTGGACGAGATCTGATTGCTCTCAAGCTTCCTCTTCAGCGCAGCGTATTGCCGGTCGATCTCATCCAACTCGATCTTGGCTTTTTTCGCGTTGACGAGTTCCTGAGCAGCAGTGGAATCCTCACCCATCGACTCCAGGATGCGTTTGGTATCAGCAAAATCACGCTCGACTTCCAGCAGATCGGCTTTGAAATCGCTACCCCGAATACGCAGCAGGTCGACTTCCAGTTGATCCTTGATCGCCTGCACCTGAGCCTGGGAATCCGCAAGCGCAGAAGCCCTATCAGCCTTTAGCAAAGCCTCCTGATTCGCCAAGGCGCTGGTCAAATTCAGCTGCTCCTGGCGCTTCACTGTTATCCGAGATTCGATGTCAGCGATCGCACCAAGCGCAGTGCCACGCTCCGAATCAATGGTCGACTGACCCAGGACTTTTCGCTGTGCCGCGAGCTGGGCCTGCAGCACCTTCAAGTCTTCGCCGATCGAGGCTTTGCGCTGATCGCTGATCTCGCGGTTTGCTTTCAAATCAATAGCGAGCCTGGCTTCGGCAATCTCACCTGCGGTCAATTTCTCTGCGGTTGCGCGGGCGTCGAGGGCCTTCTGGTCGAGCTGCTGTTGCGTCTGAATTCGCTCGATGTTCTTATCGATGGCCATCTTCGCGAGATCGGCCTGGAGCTTGGCCTGAGTCGCTGCCAAGGTTGCTGCGGTCTGCGTATTTGTCAGTGAGTTCTTGGCGTCACCGCCCTTGCTCGTACCAAGTTTTGCGCGCTCCTGGTCTTGCTTCACCAGAGCCTCGTTCGCTTTGTTCAGTTCGTCGCCGCGAGCCAGAATTTGCTGAGTGAACCCTTTGATCGCACCAACAGTTCCGCCCTCGCCAGTAGCAAAGGCTTTCGTGGCTTGCTGGCCAAGCTGATCGGCGACCTTACTCAACTTGTCGACTTCAGCAGCCGCGCCCGTCAGCATTCCGCCTAGGTTGATGGTTACGGGCTTGTTGAGCTCTGTTGCATAGCTGCTTATCGACTTCTGGACGCCCTCCATGGCCGCCGCCATCGAGCTCGCCATGCTGCCTGGAATCTTATCGAGCAACGCTTTGATGCCAGGTACGAAGCTGTTGGCAACAAGATTGAGGACGTCTGCAAATGCCTGGCGATAGAACGTGACAAAGCTGCCAGCAAACTTACCCACGTAGGTGAGGATGGTGTCGATGCCAAGCAGGAAGAATTTGACGAAGTCGGCTCCGTAGGTGACCAAGCCGAATAGCAGTGCGTACAGCCCATCGACTGCTCTGCCGAGCCTCGCAAATCCATCTCCGACGGCCTGTATCACTGAACGCCATATCTCCCGGCCAGAGGAACCCATCTTGTCCATGTCACTGGAGGCCTGGGTCGCACCCTGAGTGATCATTTCAAAGAGTGCCTGAACCTCGGGGGCAGCATCAGCCACACCCTTTTTGAATCCAATGCTCAGAGTGCTGGAGAGCTCATTGAATGAGCGATTCATCTGCTCGACGCTTTTTGCATCCAGACTGCTGAGTGTCAGGCCGGCTTGTTTAGCGCTAGCCATGAGCTCTTTCATTTTCCCGGATCCGTCCTGCAGCAGCGGAAGCAGGTTGCGTAGATTGTCTGAGCCAATCTGATCCAGGAACGTGAATTGAGCAGACGTCGACATGCCCTTCATTACGTCCGAGATTTTTTGAAGTTGCTCTAGTGGGTTGAGTTTCATGAACTCAGCGCTAGAGGTTTTCATAATCTGGAAGAAGTCGATCGCACCACCTGATTGGATCGAATTCATTTCTTCGATTTTTATCCGGACTTCTTCAAGGGCATCAACCAGCTGCTCCGCACCAACCCCAGTAGTCTTGAATGCAGCATATTGAGCAGCGGTAAGATCCTCTACAGTTACCCCCAGGCGGCGAGCAGCAACATCCAGCTCGGTAAGCTGACTTACTGTTTCTTTAATTGCACTTGCGCCTGCAAAAGCTGCAATGAGTCCGGCAATCTTAGCAGTAGCACTACTAAGGCCTTTGGACATGTCGTCACGGGCTCGCAGAACGAGCTGAATAATTGTACTTCCAGCCATTTGTTATTCTTCTTTTTGGCTTAATTGGTCGATTAGATTCTTGAACTCTTTCCCGTCGCCTGTCGCAATTGCAATGCGAGACATATGGTCAGCGATGATTCGGGTCATGAGCTGGTCACGCAGACGCTCTTTATGAACGCCAACCAAATGCAACAGGCGCTTGATTGAGTACTGATAGGGATTCAGCCCGGCATGACCATTAGCTATCAGCAGTTCGCAACATTCGATAAGAACTAGCGCGAACTGCTCCGGGTCTTGCTCTTCAGTAGCCTTAGACTGCTTCCTTGACGCTTCAAACTGCTTTACTTTTTCAGCAGCGGTAAGATCGTCGGCAGCAGCTTTTCCAGACTTTTTTTTAATCCGCCAGGGAATGTCAGCGCGAAGACTGTCGCCAAGAGCTCAAGCTGGATGGGAAATGGTAGGTTGCGGACGTATTCCTCAGCACTACGCTGTTTACAAGCAGATGCAACACACGCAGCAGCAAACCCTGGAAAGCTCATCAAGATCTCTTTCGAAACATCCGGATCAGCTAGCGACTCTTTTACATTGCGTAGAAAAATCGCAGCTAGGGCATCACGATAACCGTCGACAAGATAGATGAAGTCTTCAGTATTCAAACCGAAGACATCAATGGTTACTTCCGGTTTGTCAGCGGATGCCTGGGTAATTGTGATAGGCCGCGAGGGGATCACGAGATCTGAGAGTGCCATGCTTTCTACTTATTATTATGTGTGGCTTTTCTCCATTATACCGAACCCCACAACCCCCGTGGGCCAAACCCCGTTTGACAACAAAGGAAATCGAGGTATGACATTCTTCGCTGTATACCTGATCTTTGCTGACTGCATAGTAGATCGGACAAAAGCTCAGGGGTAACATAAGAATTGTGGAGAGAGCCACATAACAACAAGAGAGAGCGCCATGACCACCACAAATTCCGACATTGAGCAGATTCGCAAAGCACTCGCTGCATACAACGACTTCTGCTTTGACTACCACGCTACCTCTGGCTCCTGGCACGCCAAGGCCGTCGCAGAAGTAACCAGCCGCCTGGGCTTAACAAGCGAAGAAGCAATTGAGCTGAGCGAAACAATTCATGGCATCGCTGATGAGTTCGCAGAATCTCGAATTGATCCAGATGCTGAGTGTGACTACACCGTTGCTGCTGATGAGTCTGATATTCGAGAAGCCGTCAAAACGACTGCTGGTGATTTTGAATTCTGTTCATTCGCAGATTTCAGAGATCAGGCAAAGTCTGACGCGCACGGCGAACTGTGCATTCGCGTTGAAGACGAGTGGATTCTTGATGAAGCGATCGATGAGTTTTCCTCCGTGGCACTGGCGTCATACGAAGAGGAGGAAGCGTAATGCGTACTTCTAATCCAGTTGATAGAGCAGCCATCGCACTGGCTTACACATCAGTCACAGTCAAAATGAGCGATTTCCGAGTTGAAGTGGCTGCAGAGCTGGAACGGCAGGGCCTCACGACTGACAACTTGTCCAGGCTCTGTGCTGCCGCATGCCGCTTCGCAAACCACTTCCCTGCCCAGGAGAATCGCTATGTTTGATCCACGCCACGATCCATCAATTATCCAAGATGGCAACGGACTCACGCTTCAAGAAGAGTTGGAAATCGAATGTGCGAAGCTCAAGCGGATGATGACCCTTGGCACTCCAGAGAACGTCATTTATGAACGCCAGCTCATCGACGATCTTGCCGCCTGGATCGAGAACAACTCCCTAGATGTCATCGATCTAGACGAAGACAAGGACGTGTTCCGGTTCAATGCGCTGATTCATGTCCGAGACAGTCATCGAAACGCCAAATTGATCAAAGATCGGGTCAAGGTAGCGGCAGCAAATCAGGTCTGGCACAAGTTCAACCACTGACTGTCATGGCACCAAGCCGGCCTCGGGGCCGGTTTTTCTTTGCGCGCAAAAAAGGGCCCGTAGGCCCTAGTTGTTCATGCGGTGACGCAGGCATTACACGATGTCAGCATGCTCTTCTTTGTAGTAGCGAGACAGGCCTGCTCCGGTGATGTGCTTAGCGAGCTGCACAGTGCCCTTGAGCTCCAGCTCACCGAAGTCGGTACCGATGAGCTGACGTTGCGCCATAGGGGACAGTGACACGTTGTAGATGGTCACTTTCACCGGAGCCTTGCCCTTAGCTACGTTCATGCCATCAAACACGATGCAGAGCTCGATGTCGCTGTCGATCAAGGCTTCCAGGCGCTTCGTGCTCACGGTGGCATATGTGACAGTTACTTCAGTGCCATCTTCGACCGAACCGTCTTCGTAGAAGTGAATGTGACCGTTGCTGACAACGTAGTCTTCTCCAACAACCAGCGGTTCGCCCCCCGCAGTAATGGAGGTAACGGATGAGATGATTCCGTCAGGGACGATGGAGCGACCCTTGTACGCGATATCGGTGTAAGTCTTGTTCGCTACAGCGGCATCTTTCACAACAGAGCTGTAGGCACCAAGCGCCACGTTTTCTGCGCTAACTGACTTGAGTGTGAACGTGGCTTCGACGGTAGTCTTGATAGTCTTCGACTGAGCGACACCTAGAGACCCAGACATGGTGTCTTGCATCTCAACTTTGTCCGCCGTGATAGCCATCAGTGCAGAGCTAAGCTGACCCAGGTTGAAGAAACCGCCTAATGGCTTTCCGGTGGATTTTGAGATGAGGGAGGCAAGAGCTGGGCCATTGCCGATGAACCCAACGGTGTTGTCGGGGGAGTTGTAGCCGATGGGCATGTTGTCACCTATTTTTGTTGTTATTGGTGTAATGCTGCTGGATTAACCGATGATGATTCTTTGAGTCCAAACGACCTGCCATGCAGAGAAGCTGATTTTATTTCCAAACCCTGAAAACAGCTCCTCTATTGACTGGAGCTCGGGAAGCTTAGGGTTGGTTTGTGGGTTGCCGTAAAAGTTATCAATGGCGCTGGCGATTTCGTTAGCAGTAGACATAGCCTTCCTGCTTAGACCCTTTGTGTCGTTATCAGCCTTCGCGACAACAAACGCCCCGAATACAGCCTCGCACTCAAGATTAATGCGATCTTTTTTTGGTGGAATTGGGCCGCCTGGGCAACCAAGGTAGACGTAACACTTTTGACCATCAAGCGTCAGCTTTTCCAGGGACTCGATCGAAAGAGTGCCCGCGAATAGCTCCACTTTCGGCTGGCTCGGAAGTTGCTCTATCAGGGACTTGCAGGCTTCGAGATGTTCAGTAAGGTTCATGGTTTTATTTTTATTTTACTACAGACGTACTGGTCTGGAGGGCGTTTTCGATGTTTTCGATAAGTATTTTTTCATATTCCGCCAACCAGGTTTTTGGAACACCCTGCTGATCTGGCAGGAAGCGCCGCTGTTTGACTGTAATGCCAAGCTGATGATTGTCGGCATATATGAGATTGGAAGCCAATTCGAGATTAGTGCCCCGGACGTTATGCTTGATGCTATTCCTGAGGCGTCCAGTATCGAGTAGTGGCTGGCCTTGCCGGTGTGTGATGGGCGCCCAGGGCTTGCCGTATGGATCTATTGACCGCTGAAAGCATACTTTGACCCTGGCCACCCAGCGCACGCCGATCTGATTGAGACCTTTTTTAACGTGAGCATTGTTTGGCCCGAGCTGATTGACCTTGCGGACTAGCTCCTGGAGGGCCGCCGTTGAGACCTCCAGGGTGATAGGCTGAGATGCCGCAGTGATCACGAGCGAACGAGCCTAACATTATGAAAACCGGACTTCCGAGTCTCTTTCTCGGCTACCCGCAACCGGTTGCGCCCAGTGCCAAGTCCGACGAGCCAATCGATAGCGTTTTTGTAGCGAGCAGTGATCGCTTCAGATGGATTGTCGTAGACCAGGTATCGAGAGATATCCAGGATTGGGCCCTGGAGGTCTAGGACTGCATTTGGATCGGTAACGGGAGTGTCCAAGCCTGCAGCGAGAATGTAGCTGTTGGCATCTCTGGAAGCCCGCTCAATCGCACGGACAACACGGGCTTCGCCCCCCATCGGGAGGTCATCATCTCCGAATTCGGTGACGTAATCTTGAAATGTCGAGTACATAGTTTTTCTTAACCAATTTACTGGGTCTATGGGCTCCCTCCCTAGGATCCTTACCCTCAACCCCTCCTTCTATTTATAAAAGGAAAGAGACCGTTGAGGGTGACTGTGAAGACCTTTTGGTTAAGAGAAACGCTTTTTATGACAGTGACAGGCCTTTCATTTCACTCAAAGGAATGACGTGATGGGAGTCCTGGTCAACGAAACCATCAAGCGGCATACCCTTTTTCCACATTCTGAATCGAGTGGGGCCGAGGATCTTCATCTGATCATCTTCATCCAGACCCTTTAAGAAATCGTCGAAGGTACCTGGTACTGGCTCATCATCCGGATCGAACATGGCGATCATCGTTGTGCGGCACCCTGGGTGGAATGGAGGCACTTTCCGCTTCGGATCTGAGACCTTGAATTTCTTGCCATTGAGCGAAGCGCAAATGAGCGTGGTACGAGTGTCCAACACCGAGCTCAGCTGATACTGCTCCACGCCAGCCTGCTCAAACCCAATCATGTCCGCATTCGCTGTGACATGGGCCGCCGCCGTCCGAACCAAGATCTCCACATTCCGCCGCGAAGCATTGAATGGATTAACAGGATCACTCACCACCGCATCGACGATCTTGCTTACCGGCAGCCCATTCACGACACCCAGCCGCACAGCCCGCTTGACCGCATTCTGTGTAGCCAGGCTCTGCTCGCTGACCCATTCCTTCAAAAGTTTGCCATCAAAGGGATCGGACTCGATGAACGATCGAATGAAGTCCTCACTCGTCTGAGCACCGCCAATGTCGACTTCGAGGGCTCCGGAATTCCAGTCCGATTGTGACTTGTAGAGCTCCGTAAGCTCGTCGACCAAGTCTCGTTCCATTGCTGAATACTGATCGTCGATCGCTCTGTCGATCCTCTTGAGCCTGGCTTTCGACTGAAAGATCGTAAGCATCGAGCTGCGCTTCAAACCGTCCTGAAGCTCTGCCGCTACTTGCTCCCTCAACTGTTTGAGCTGAGCTACAGCACCACGCGCAATCCGGGTGTACTGCCCCCTCAACTGTATCTGCCGCCCGATGGCCTTCTTCGCAGTAATCCTGGCCATCATGCAGCCCTCGCGAACAATTCAGCCTCAGCACGACGACGCCTGACCAGGCCAGGAAGCTTTACGCCTCTGGAGTACACCCATCGCTCTAGCTGCTTCGGAACTGACCCGAAGTCCCTGCGATTTACGACCTTGCGAAGCGCCGAAATCCGCAAGTTTCCGACTCCAGCGTTGAAGACGAAATCGATCAGCGCGGCAAACTGGAACACGTTGAGCTGAGTCGTAATTTGGCTCTGGACGCCTTTAGCTGCGATACCTAGATCGACCATCAGCAATGCCTTGGCTTGGTCTACGGTGATCGCCGGGTACTTCTCCAGCGGCTCCCAAGCGACCTTCGACAGCAAATGTCCGTACCCAATCGTTGGATACCCCGAGGGATCATGGTACGGCTCAATAAGCGCGGTGCGCTTGTTCGGATCATGCAGGCTGTCGAACTGTGGGCTCGTGACCAACGCGTGCGCAATCTTGATAGTCTGAGCCAGGAAATCCGCGTCCATTTTTACTTACCCGACATGTGACGGTGAAGAATTCGCCCGCCGAACCAGAATGAGATCACAGCCGCGAGCATGGCTTCGTCAAACTCTGTCCACGAGGCCTTGAGCGCATCAAACCCCGTCAGTCCTGCAGCTTCAAGGGCATGGAACACCGCCACTTTGTAGAACATGTAGAAGCCAACCATTAGGTACGTGATTACAGGCCGGCACATGCGAATTACAAAGTCGACATGCACACCGACCAGGGCAACGTAGCCGCGAATCCAAGTGGGCAGATTCCCGCCACCCACGGAGGTAATCAGTTTTTCCGCATAGGGCTCTTCAGGCTTGTGAATCGCAATCGACTCCTGGATATCAGCCCTGGCGTTGATTTCCTCCAGCTTCCAGATGTGCTCGGAACTGGCCGACTCCATCCGCAATTTCATAAGCTCAATTTCCTGCTTATGATCCTGACTGGACTGTAAGTAATCAAACACCTTGGGAACAAACGGCCCCAGGAATCCAAAGATGGCAGATACGATTGCGATCATTTCGACACCCCCTTAACAATAAGGGCATCAATCCTCACACTGATCTTGTCGAGTTTGTCTTCAATACGCTTGCTGTCTTCTTTGCGCTCAATCTGATAAGTCTGGATTTGAGCTGAGACGATATCGACGCGCTGATCCAGGAGTTCGATTTTCTTGTCGAGACCTGAATAAGCCCAGACTCCTGAAACCACCAATGACAGCAGTGGAATCAGGGCATACAGGGAAATAACCAAGTTCGAGGCGTTGGTGGGCGCCGGAGGGGTTGCTGACATTGTTATTCTTCTTATTATTAGTCAGAAGAGCTCTTCGGCCCTTTCTTATTATATTACCATAGCCAATATCAGCTAGTGGGCTTACTCATAACTCTTTTATGTAATTCCTGGAGTTCTTCGCACTCATTCCGACTAGACTCGTTTAGCAACTCAAACAGCTCGTTATGACCCATCCAATAACCGGCATGATCCACTCCCGTCTGAAGCTGAACGAGCTGCTGGTGAGTGAGCTTTGCAGACCAAGCCCGGAAGCTCATCTCGACCTTCTCGCGCTTCTCATGGCAGTCAGGGCACAGGGCCCGCAGGGCGCTCAATGGATATTCCCAGGGATGGAATCCGTTGCTCATTCGAGCGTAGTAACAGTGGTGTGCTTCAAGTCTGCCACCAGCACCGCAGTCTTGGCATTGTCGCTTCGCCACATCCTTGACCAGGTCGGCCTTCCGCTTCCACCTGGGGTCTCTAAGGAGCTGTGCGTACGACGATCGAGGTGGTGGTGTGAAGTCGTAATCTTCAATCGGGTAAATGCCCAAATTCCAGCTATGGCCCATCTCGTACCAGAACCCAAATGACTCAAAAATATCGTCGAATTCAGTGGTGTCACAGCCAAAATTCAGCATGTGATGAACACTGCTGCTGTCGAACACAAAGACATATGCAGCGTCGTTCAGCCAGCTCTCACCACGCTGCTGCCAGTCTGCAGGTGATATGAAGAAGGCATCTCCCAGAAGCTCCTCGCGTACCAGCCAGTCTTCAAGCGCTAGTAACAAACGTCGTAGATTCGCTTCCATGTCGAGCTCCCAGTGATTGGAAACCACATGCTATCACCAAGGCTTTTGCGGCCAAACAACACCTGCGGGGTCAGAGGTTTCTGGGATGTCGCGCAGTGCCTGACGGTAAGCTGCCAAGGCATGGCGCGTTTCGTGATCGACCTCGGTGCCTGCGATCAGGGCCTGGTCATTCAGCATGCAAACCCTTGCGTCGGCTTCCTGCAGTAGCTCTGCGCGTTTCTCTCGGACGGCTTTCATCAGAGCTGCGCGGTTGGGCTCGAATATGAGCTGACCACCTCGGACTACTGGCACCAAACCCTGGCTGAGGCTGGTTGCTGTCGCGAGGTCTTCTGGAATTTCTAAATATTGAAGTCCTGGCATGTCAGCAGTGGTGATACGAAAGACGTAGCCTGAGGCATTGTAGTAAGCGCGCATGATCGTCACTTTTTGATGTAGTAAGCCAGATTTAGCTCTGGTCGAGCTATGTTTGGCAGGATGAGCGTGAAGCCAGGGCCGAAGTCCGCTGCATTCGTCTGCACGCTGCCGCTTTGCCCCATCAGCGATCCCGTTGAGCCCTGACCGCCGACAAAGACAAACTCGTTACTCAATGGGTCGAAGTCAGCGTCTGCGTATCCCGACATTACCGGAGCCTGCACCCAGGTGGCGCCGCTGTCGAAGGAGATCATTGCGGGGGTGTTGGTTTCTGGGACTGCGACGAGCACGCTTGAGCCGCTGTTGACCGCCACCAATCGCTTTAAGCTCATCAGCCGAGGAAGACTAATCGGAAAGCTGGACTCGTACTCAAGCGCCCTGAATTCAAGGCCACTTCTGCTTGTGTAGATGTAGACAGCACCGAACCCAGCGCTCTCGATGCACCCGTGCGCAACGTCAGCAGAGATTTCAAGCATCAAGTCCGTCGAGACCCCTTCACCATCCAGCGTGAGTTTGTAAACACCCTGGACACCTCCGATGGTCAACTGAGCATAGATCTCACCCGATTCTACAAACTTCATCGGCTTCAGAACGTCGGCAGCGATCGTGCCAGATTTGTTAAAGCTTACGCCGTCATCAGATCTGTAAATCGTTAGGACACCGGACTCGACCACGGCGATGATCGTATATCCATAGATGGACTCCGCAGCACCTGCGACACTTTCAAAAGAAGCGTTGAGCGCAACTGCGCCGACGTCCTGAAAAACAGTGCCAGATGTACCATAGAAAACATGGCTGGATGTTTTGAAGACAGTCATGTCAACCGGGTAGTTGCTTGGTGTGGGATTGCCAGCCTGGAACAGATGCCAGTACCCGTCCGTCTTCGCTAGGGTCGCCACACCGCTTCGGTATACGTCAGTGTAGAGTTCAGTACCAAAACGGAGCTCGGAGTTTTCGTTTAGCGCCACCCGAGCGGCACCGTATTCCTCGAAATTCAAGGCTGCCTTGAGGTCATCAAGACCCTGGTCATACAGATACGAGCCATCGCACTCCAGCAAGCCCTCGTACGTTCCACGCGGCTTAAGCATGATGTCGCCGACCCTCGCGGCTTTGGCCGCAACATCCCCAATCGACACGGCCTCGGATGCCCCAGGCTTGTGTGCATGCAAGCGCATCTCTACATCACCGCCCCAGGCGGGCAATTCACTGATCGTTTTGCTCATAAATCACTACGTCATTGTCGTCAGTTCGTTCGAATTCGTACTGCCCTTTGGCAATCTCATAAACCATTGCGTTGAGAGGAATCAAAGGCGCCGTGCCGTCGAAGCGCCGATACCCTTTGCTCAGCACCCCAAAAATTGCGAAAGCTCCAACTCGCCTTATCATTTGACTGCATGCACCCAGCATTCAGCGGCGTCGACACCGTCCATCAGCCGCACCTGCAGCACGGCACCTCGATCAACGGCGATAAAGGTTCCTCCACGGGCATCCATGGGCGCTGAGTCAGTGCTGACAACGCCTCCAGCGGCCACATGGATGAGAGAGTTGCAGAAGAGATAAGCGGCCTCAGATTCGCAAGGCTCAGTCACAAGCACCTCATCGCCAGAAAGCTCTTTCCGCCCCAAAAGCTCAGCAGGCGCAACGATCGGCAACGGCTCCCGCTCTCTTGTCTGAGCAGTGAACAAGCCAGGGCGCTTACTCATCACCATTCACCTCTACAACGGCCTTCCGACCCCGCCGCTTCGGCTTCTCATCAGCAACACCAGGTTCACCAGGAGCAGATTCGACCGCAGCCGAATCCTGATACCCCAGGCCCAGCCAATGACATTCAGCAGATGTTCCACGGTCGACAAACACAGTGTGATCACCCAACTGCAGGCTGTAAGTCTCGATTTCTCGCTTCACGTTTGTTCTCAAAAGGGTCGTGTTCCACGTGGAACATATTATGGCGAATAGTTACTTTCACTCTGAAGAAAGGGCCCCGCAGGGCCCAGTCTGTCAGTGGCCGCCAAAGCGAAGTGCCAGCTCTGGATTGAAGCACTTGATGCCGTACAGCGTGTCCAACTTCCAGGTGGTGTTGTGGGTGTACATGTCGTAGTGAGTCGACAGGCGCAGTGAGAAGCCGGTGACTGGGTCGGTCATCTGGTAGATCTTCACACCTTCAGTGCTTGCCGGGCTTTCCAGGGGACGGAAAGCGATGCTGAACGCTTCAGGCTGGAATGCAAGATCAACCCTGTGTGACTTCATTACAGTAACGGCAGCGCCCGAGGGGATTGCGTCGAGCAGAGCTGGAGCGATCGTGACAACAGCCCCGGTCGCATCAGCTGTCACGACATGAGTCTGATCATAGCCAGCGATGGAAACGATATCCCCGTGCTTGAAAGTAGAAGCTCCCACACCATCCAGATTCAGACGGTCGGAACCAGCAAACCCAGGTGTCGCCAGTGTGATGCCGTTGTTCAGAGAAGCAGTACCTGCAATGTGCATCGGTGCCGCAGCATCAACAAACATGTCGAAGCCAAGCTTGCGACCCAGCGCGCCTTCACGCACCAAATTGGTATCGCCAGATTCGTTGATCTTGGAGAACTCCATCGCCAGCGAGCCCTCGGTGACAGGATTGAGCACCATATTCTTAGGGCCGAGAATGTTCTTTTCCAAGAACGCCGTTCGAGCTACACCAAGGTCATCTTTGGTGCGAGAATTGGTGGAAGTAGGATCACCGCAGACGCTATAGACTTCACGGTACATAGAGAAGACGTCGCTGGTCATGCGAGAACCCATAGCTCTGAATCCAGCCTTGACCGCGCCTGGAATGATGTTCTTGCTGAGAGAGCCGAGAGCTTCACGTTCAGTCATGCTCCACTGTACGAAAGGCTGTTTATTCAAGATCAACGAGCTTTTGCTGGTGTTGATCGCCTGACTGGTTGTTGGAGTCCCGTCAGTGGGGTGCTCCTCAGCGGGCTTCATCACGATTGGTCGAGGCACGCTGATTGTTTCGCCCTTGTATCGAGCCTCATCTTCAAAGGATCTGTCGATCAGCTTCACAATCGTGGCGTGAGGATCAATTGCCAGGAAGCCCTCAGGCAAGAGAACTTCCTGAATAAGTGCATCTAGGTCGTTACCATTACCATGTCGCATAAGGGCAACAAGATTGAACATTGCAGACATTATTTCACCTTTATTTTTATAGTTGTTGGTGATTAATAGGAGGCATTACTTTGAACGATCAACTCACAGAGTTTCACGGCTTCTGGCCCTGCCAGAAAGGCCCGAAGGCCTATAGATCAGTGTTGAATTTCAATCTCGCCGTTACTGCGCTTTGCGAGGAGAGCTTTGCGCTCTTCAGGAGATGCAGTTACTAGAGATGCTTGCCAGTTCTTTAGGCTGACAACTTTAGCTCCAGACTGGCCACCACGAGCTCCAGTTCCTGGCATATTTTTGAAATAATGGGGCTTGGTGCTAGTTAGGCCCTGAACCCACTCAGCAGGCGTAATCGGAGCTCCATTCTTGCCGAGCATGATGTTCCCAGAACCGTCACGGGCAACTAGACCACCATTGTCACTGAGTTTCCAAGTCTGGCCAGCGGCATGCATCAGATCATCCAATGCGGACTGTTGGAAAAACTCATTCTGCAGTGCGACTTGAGCAACTTGAGAGCGAATCTGGAAGTCCTGGAGCTTCAATTCCCTATCCGAGATTGCTTTGCGCAGATCCTCAGCTTCCTGATCTTTTGCGCTCAAACGATCTTGCCAGTCTTTGTTCGCGGCGCCGACACGCTTGTCGAGCAAGGTTTGGAAATCGAGTTGACCAGCCTTCAGGGCTTTGAGGTCTTCCTCTTCTTGAATGCCAGACTCAAACTTACGAAGGGCGTCCTGGGCTTTTTTCTTTTCACCCAGCAATTGATCAGCCTTGGTGCGCAGCCCTTCCGTTTCTTTGGATACTGCAGCAGTCAAGAACTCTTTGAACGCTGGGTTATCAGCAAGAGCATTGAAGTCGATTGGCGGTACCTCGTCTTCACCGAATCGAATGAGACTTACGAGCTTTTGTGCTTGAAACATTAGTCCCCCCAAGGGATCTTGTTTTCTTATTGGTATGTCCCATTATACCAACGCCAAAACACAAAGGGGGAAACAATGCAAACTATTTTAGGCTTCTTTCCGAGCATGGAACTGCTTAAGGAATTGCTGCTCAGCTGGTTTGAGTAGATTCAGTGCATTATAGAATGACTGGCTCGGAGCAAAACGCCCGGTCTGCGCCTTATATAGAATGTTGTGAACAAACCCAGTTTCCACCATCAGCCCCATGATCTCCGCGCTCGCAAACTCTTCATGTCCCTGGCTATTAAACGGGACAACTTCATCCAACGCCTCGAAAGCATCGTAAAGCTCCATGGCAGTAAGCTTTCGCTCGGGCTTTCGACCAGCCGGCAGCTTGTGCAGGTAAAACCGAACGAGCAGCATGCCCACAGCAAACTGGGAGTTCATCAGCGCACCAGAAATCTGCGGAATGACCAGTTCGTCCTGATGCTCTTGCAACTGGTTCAGCAAGCACCGCACCAGCTCGTAATCGCCGCTGACCCCAGCCCCGCGCTGACAACCTAGCAGCACCGCCACAGGCCCCACCAAGGTAGCCAATTCCAGCAACTGCTCGCGATACTCATCAGACAGCGGCTTGCTTTTGCCATCAAAGCCAAGGGCGTGCAGGTGATCGGCGATGTCAGCCAGGAGCTGCACTGTCCCTGCCTGTAGCTCCTGCTTGTCCAGATGGTGACGGATGGACTGGAGACCCCGGAGGTTGCGGGCCTTGAAGTGTTGAAAGACCAGCTCAGCTGCTTCTGACATAACTCACCATTCGTTTATTTGGGCCAGCACCTCCCATGTCAGGGAGTCCAGTGTCTCTTCGTCAAACATATCGACGCGGAATTCGTAAGTCGTGTGCCTGAATTTGAATCGCCCCGAGCTCAGCAGGTACATGACCATGCATTTGAAAATATGCCAGTGTTGCGGGTCGCCAAGCTCGGCTTCGATACCCCAGTCTTGGAGAGCTTCCTGCCGCTGGCCTCGAAAAAAATGCGAGACGCCAGGGTACCAGGTCTTAGCTTTGTCATACCCGCCGCACAAGTACACAGCACATAGGTGTCGAGAGGACTCGTCACATACAACCACGGGCTCGACCAAGAATTTTGAGGTCATAAGGGGTTACTCTTTATTATTGTTTTTATGCTTCATTGTTACTCATGATCTAACGCAAAGTCAATATCATGGCAGTTACTAAAAGCCATGGATCGGCTACGTCATTAGCACCAGAGGCGTGTAAACTGGCGACACGCCATCAGCTCGCCAAAGTAAACAGGATTTACGATGAGAAAAGTACAGATAGCAGCACTTGTGTTCGCAATACTACCTGCCAGCGCGTTCGCCGAGTCCATCTTCCTAAACTGCCAGCAGATCTCTGGATCAGGCTTCGATATCGCCCAGGCCTACAAAGTAGCGCCCAAGAATCCTAGAGAGCAATTTATCCAAGATGCCCTTGAGCAGGGGATTATCGGCTTGTTCGTCGAACCGCCAAAGACTTGGGAGGTGAATCTCTCTGAGAAGACGATTATCTCGCCGGAGCAAAGCCACAAGATATTTTCGCTCACATCAAATTCTGGAAACAAAATCGAAGGAGCCTATCAGTCCGGGGCATTTCTTTCTTTGAATAGAATCAATGGCGTAATGGACTACAGCTTGCCTGTAAATGAGAGTGCCAGAAACGCCTGGCATTCAGCTCACGGAGGGAAAATACCAGCCGTGCTCTCGTACAAATTAAAATGCCAGTCCCAGGGGAAACCGGCTATCTGACCAATACCCCAAGCGATGCAGAAGTGGTCGCTGGGCTGCCATGATTATCTTCTGCATCACAACAAGTACAGCTTCTCTTAACCAAGTCACAAGCCAAGGTCAGCTGCAGTTAGCTCGTCAACCAGATCGGCCTTTCCGGCGTCCAGCAATCTCTGCCGAAGCACAGGCATGAATTCAGAATCATTGCGCAGAAACCTGTCGCACTCAGACTCTGTCTTGCACTCATCGAGAATGGCAGCCCGCTCAGGATTAACCAGGCGATATCGGCGAATGAATTCTTCGCGTTTTTTGTCATGGAAACTCTGTATTAATGACTTCATATTTCCTCCATAGAGCATATCTTTAAATTTGCCCATGTAGTGCAATGCAAACTTAATCAATGCCAGGTTGTCAACGACAGACAGGCACCAATAATACCGATCGGCTGCATTTTCTTTTACTATGAGAATCTTGTCCAGTCTGCCGACAAAACCCTGATCCCAAGCAATCCCAGCAATCTCATTCCCGAGCTCATGAAACAGCAGGTCTTCGTCAGCAATCGAGTCAACCAGCGCCCAAACCTTGTCAAATCCTCGCTCTCGATAATAACTCTCTGGCAACGCAAGGAAGTTTGAGTACAAAACAATAATCAAATCACGCTCAGATGTATATTTCTGGCGATCGTAGATTACATGGCCGTCGTGGGCTCTGAGTAGTACTGGAAACACCCATTGCAAGTATTTAACTACTGGCAGGCGCATGCTCGCCCCCTGTTGCTTGTCGAGCGTAGTCAGTGATGGCATTGCAGCATGCATCGATATTGCTATGCTTTAGAGACCAATAGACCTTGGCCATGATTGTATCCAGGGCTTCATTGCGGCCCAGGTCTTCAAAGAAAACTGTGCGTAGCAGATGCCACAGAAACTCAACATCATCAAGGTTAGTTTGCTCATCTGAAATAGTATGAGCGATGCTGCTGAGGCATTCGAACTCCCAGTCTATGTGAGTGTTCGTCTCAGAGAACGAGTAGACTTGAGCGACATAGTCAAAGAACTCAATGAACGTACCAAATTCGCACTTATCGAAATAATACTTGCCACCATCAAACCGAATGGAAGCTTGTGAGCAGAACCTAATAATATTCTGCAGATACATCATAGACCCAACTCCGACCCAAACATGTATTCCCGCTGCTCAGAAGTCATTAAGGCCATCCTTGCGCGCAAAAAACCCATGTCCCCACCAAGTAGTCGACGTAGTTCTTCTTCTGTTTCGCAAATGGAATGGAGGTGATAAGCGTGAGGCCTGTTGAGCTGCAGGTCTTTGAGAATCAATGGTTTCATCAAGTCGAAGATATCCGATTGAGCTTGGCGCTTATCGATCCCCAAGCACACAAGCTCAGAAGAGTATTGTTCTCCTACATCTGCCTCGGCATATACGGACTCATAGTTATTGCACAGAATCCCAGCAACACATTTAACCTGAGCAGTCCTGGAGGCATCGCTATCTCTTTCAGTAGTCAGGTACGCAACCCAAATCCTTCGCAAATGATCCAGCTTTTCTTCTTTCAGAGTTGCCAAGAATTTCTGAATAAAATCGTCAGGGCTCCTGGCATTTAGTGCAACCCTCGCAAACGACGGAGCAAGGCACACTACAGCACCATCCCAGACTTTGAACTTAAAGCTCACAACCGTGGCGACTTCGAGCAGTGACGAGCAATAACGATCAACTACACCACCGCTGGCAGTATTAAGTTTCAACAAGTACTGCCCGTTTTCGAACGTAAATCCCCCGCTCATCGACCAGACGTCATAATTCTGAATTTGCTCGTTCAAGGCGCGCTCCAGGAACGCATGGCTGTCAGCAGAAATCCCGACAAGCCCCTTGGCTTTCGCAAACCACCTCCACGCCGCGACTTTTGGCTTCAAAAGCTTGAGTAGTAGCCGGTCTTTCGGTGTGATGAAGGTAAGCATGGCCAGCTCTCAATATCATGGCATTTATTGACAGATTGGCAATCAGGCTTGGGAATGTCAAGGCCCTGCGGGGGTGCTGGGCTTGCTTCAGCTAGGGCGCTGTGCGCGCCAGGGCTCGGTAGAACTCGTTTTCACAAGCCATGGCGCAGATGTATTGCCACAGCGGGAGCTCGTGCAATGATGGGTGTTTCGAGGCCTTCGTAGACCCCAGGCGGAGCGCTTCTTCGACAAGGCGGATGCACTCGCTCTGACAAAACTCCTCGACTTCGGCTTGCATCTTGAGGATGGCATGACTGCCAGACTGAACGATGTTGACTGTGTTGGCTTCGACGATCGCTGCTCGAATGTCCATGATTGCGCTCTCTTATTATTCTCATCTCTATAATGCAGATGGAGCAAAAGAGAGCGCAACACCTAACACCAAGCTTCTACGCGCCGAGAAAATAGGCAGTTCAGTTTTGGCAATGTCTTTGGCGCCCAGCCCGCATTGCCATCCACCAAAATTCAATTACTGATTGACTTGAATGCCTTGAGTTCGGGCGGCTTGAGCGTACCGTTTGCTTTATCGTGCTTAATCTGCTCAAGAAAGTCTGAAACCTTTTTCCTGTTGTCTACCACACTTTGAGGTGGCTGCTGCTCTCGCTCCCTCACACCAGAAACCGCTTTGAGATTCCTGATAGACCATCCAATGGTTTTAGCCAAGCCCATAATCATTCCCAGAATAATGCCCCTGAAAACGATGTGTCGCTTTGCCCTAACTTCAGATGAACAGGTTCTTCTTTCAATAGCAAGCTCAACGGCCTTCCTAGTGAAATTTGCTTGTGCAGATGTGAAATCTTTATCCAGGTTCAGCACGTCGTCGTAGTACAGCTCACTTTGGCCATTTTTCGGCAGAGGCATGTCAACATCTGCGCTATATTGCCCAAACGCAGCCTTGTCGTGGAAATGACCGTGCAAGCACTGCTCCAGATCCAGTGCGCCAAAATGAAACTTGAAGTATAAGACCTCGTCGATATACTTCTCATCCCCAGTACCCTGAAAGGCAAGGCGACTACTGACGGAGTTCATGCTCGTAAATCCGATCTTGTAAAATTTACCGAGGGGCGTAATGAGCCTTACGTAGTAAATATTCCCAACATCCCCCGTGAAATTTATCTTGCCAAAGTCCTTTAACATGTCACACCTCAATTATTGGCAAGATATTTTTCAACGCTGATGCTAGTCAGGCAGCAGATGGAATGGACTCCATGATTACGCCTGCAGCCAGCTTTCTACTTGTTCAGCACCGTGCTGTGCCTTCCAGGCTTTCAGAGTGCTGTGATTACCACCTTTTGTTTCAACGACCTCGCTGGTGTGTGGGTTCAGATAGCGCTTCAAAGCCCGTGGCGCTCGGGGCCCACGACGCCCGTCAACCTTGCCAGCCCCGGCAACAACAGCACCCGCAGCAGCCTTTGGATCGAGGATCGAGATCACATTCCGTAGAGACATGCCGTACTCACCCAGGAGCTTGCGCAGTTTGTCTTCAAATTCGAGCTCGGCCTGGAGAGCTGAGCTGCCTTTCAGGGCTTCCAGGGCTGCGAGTTGTTCGGCGATCTGGCGCTCCAGGGCTCTGTATTCTGCGGCTTTTGACATCGGCAATGCTCCTTTTAGTAAGTGCCATGAAATATACATAGGTTGTAGCCGCTGTCAAATTCACGCCATGACTGCATATTGTACGAGTCGAGAATAGTTTCATTCCGGCATTGCATTACTGTATGGGCATACAGTATATTTAAGTCAGTACACAATAAAAACAACAAGAGAAAAAGACATGCGAGGCACGATCATCATCGAGAATGGCTTATTCAATAACGCCCTTGAAATTCGAGACTGTGAGATAACCCTTAGAGATACAGCGAGCATCAGCGAAGATTGCGATTCGAACAAGAAATATGCTGAATTGACATACCGGGGCGACCCATTTCTGCATAAGTGTGTTGAGGATGTGAAAGCGCGCTTCCAGTAGCCATCAGATCATAGAGAGGCTCACCCGCGAGCCTTTTGTTCTCAAATCAACCAGCAGCACATAACAATAAGAGAGAAGACAATGAAAGACTTCCCCATTATGGTAGGCGACGGCTTTGTGATCCACCGAAAGGATCTGCTCGCCAAGATTTACGAGTTCGATCGTAATTCTCATGAAATTAGCATAACTGACTCACACTTAGTTCGCCTAGCAATTTTGGAATTAGGGGAGGACGAGGTAAGGAATATTTCGTTTGGACAAACAAGCAATATTCGATCCATCCCATTCGATTCAGAAAAATACTTCAACGTGCTTCGATCAAGGCTTGCTGATGCCTACCTGTCTGACACATCGAAAACCCACTTGAGAGAGTACATTGACCACAAGTTAGGTGCCGACCTAGGGCTGTGAGACGACACCGCCAGGTGGCTTTTTGTTTACAAGCAGTTTTTCTTAGCCAAACTACTATTGAACCGAGCCCTCCTCAATGGGAAAATGCAATTGAGAAGCCCCTTCATGCCCCCACAAATCTTGGAGACTACAAAATGAAGCTGCACGACACCTGGAGTTCAAATGGCATGAAGATTATTGAACTTACTAATGAACGCGGAGAGCGGGAGTTCAAGATGGTTCATGAATTTGACTTTGGCATGTTCGATCTCTTTGACATCAACTGCACAGACTCCGCAAGCGCCGTGGAGGAGGCAATGGATTACTCAGATGAGCTTGGTCGAGAACACTCCGACACTGTTGAATGCATCAAAAATCTATACGCTCTGATTGATGAAATGAATGACATCGAACTAATCCAGACAATTGAAGATCTCGCTGATCGAGCAACAAGCAAAGGCTATGAGCTATATGACGAGCTCTCTCCTGATCAGACGTCAATTGATGTAAAAAATCACAGGCTATTTGATATGCCGGAGGGGTTAAACTTCGACGTAGTGCAATGGAGCAAGCGCTATACTTACTCACTATTCATTTGTAGTTATGCAGATGAAATCGAGTATGACCTGATCGGCTGGCTCAATGAATTTACTCTCGACAAGCTGCATGACATTTATACAGAAAGCCCCAGAAAAGCTCACTTGAGAGAATATTCTGATCGAAAGTTCGGAATGGATTTGGGATTGTGATTTGGTTAAGAAGGACTCTTGTATGCAAAAAATCATTGATGTCGACGACGAACTGAAAGTAATCGTTGCAGATGATGACTCGTACAACATCTTCTACATCGGCGCATGGGGACGCGAGCAGGTCACTGCTGATATGGGTGATATCGGGCTGCAGGGTACAATCTCGTCTGCAAAGCGCCTGGCAAGATATCCGAACACGATGTCCACGCTCCGAGAGAACCAGCTTCTAGCGCGCCTATTCCATACCCTTGTTCAAAACCTCGGCCTATCTCGTACAACCTGCGAGCTCGCAAGCCTTGGACTCTTGGTACTCACCACGCACGCCGGCACCACCGCCCAGGCCGATCCTCACAAACTGCCATTCCCATACGACCAGCTCTCAACGCCGCTGAGCGAACTCAAATACTCAGCCACAGGCAGCCGCTACCACTTCCAGCTGACGACCACCGGCGATGAGATAGCATTCCTGATCCCAGCACAACCAGGCAATCGCTGGAACGACAAGCAAACCCTGGGGCCAGTGCTTCATGATTTTGCAGTCAAAAGGCTTTTTGAGATCTACCGAGATGACCAGACCAAGGAGCACTTGGCCTGGATTGCGGAGCTTGGGCTTGCAGTGGATTTAGGACTGTGAGGACTTGATGAAGTAAGCTAGAACTGTGACTAGAGCCCCTAGGAATATCGTGAACCCATTAGCGCCTCCGAAGACTTTATCAAGCTTCTTAGTTCTGACGTCCAGAAAGGTCAACCAAAGCCTCCAGATGTAATCAATTGGTGACTGATGGTGTATTGCACTTGTAATCGAAAGGTAGTGAAAAAATATTGAGAATAACTTTTTAAGTTTCTTTTCTGAGAGCTTTGAGGGGTCTTTATAGTGCCCAATTACTATATTCTCCTCATTCATACTAACCACTTCCGACTTGTACGGTGCTACGAAAACCATGACACCACCGGAAGCTGATTGAGAAAACCAGAGGGCAGCATTTTTCTCCATTCTGATTTTCTTTTTTGGCTGGTTCCCGTCTACATCGACGCCGTTTAGGCCTAGCAGCCTCATACCGCAGCTAACCTGGATCTGATTGAGCCTTTGGGTGACATAGAACTTCTTGGCGTTGAAGTGCAGACCTTCGTGCAGGTAAAGATTTCCATACCTTGATGCAAGTTCGGAATGTTCGATCTTAGCGAAAACCGTCTTGATTCTCTCTTCCATGTCAATCCACATGACACGTCGGATGAATGCCTTACTCCAATCTGACTCCATCGCTTTAGCGTACTTCTCAAACGCCTTTTCCACTGAGCACCTCCCTGAAATCCGCCCAGCATACCGGCAGGGAGGCGCTTCGACATCAAAACATTTTGTGTGGCTTACCTCTCGCCACAGCGACGGATCACACAGGGCATCACTCGTCAGGTGCGGTTTGGGCGGTCTTCTTCTCCAGGCTGCACAACATTACGATTGCCGATGCAGTCATGTGCAGAACGTAAGCAGCGATCTCAGGCTCAACTTCTGAAACCTCAGAGCCTTGTCCGTGGCCACCCTCTTTATTCCTGATGGTAGGAACACTGCTTTCCAAAAGCGTGGAAAGAGCGTTCAGGTGGTTCTGGTGATACGACGGCAGAAAATTGTTTGCCAGAAGCACAGCCAGAAGCTTCTTAGCTGGTGAAGTTCTATCGTACTCCCAGCCCCGCAACTCCAGCACAACCTTAATGGTGCTTTCAAATGCCTTCAGCGCGTCGTTTAGGGCCTCTTTCAAATTACCGTGCCGATAGTGCTCATAAGCACCAAAGAACTCATCCCTTGGGCCAGCATACTCAGATTGATTCAGGAAGCTTATGGCTGGCTTGACCGCTTCTGCATGCAGAAACTCGGAATCAATACGCAAAACCATACCGCCACTTACTTCATAGCCTTTTCCATGCTCCTTGAAGCGAGTATTTATTTCCGAAATACAAGCATCAATCCACGACCCGCTATCCTCTCTTGGATAACCATATGCATATGCTTTCTCGCGATAGTTTTCAGAGATTGCAAAGCATAACTCAACAGCATCCAGAACTCGATCAACGTCCTTTTCAACTTTTATGAACTCGACTAACTCCTCAACTACTGATGAGCGGTCATAAAGATCCCGCACAAGTCTCTGCACCCCATACTCACGGCGTAGTAGCTCACAAATGCCACCGAAATTTCGTTCCTGCTCATTACGATCTTGAATTCCGAGGACGTCACCGATCACATAGCATATCTGAGCACGGAGATTGGCATTAAAGTCGTCGTAGGTATAGACATCAGGCTCCAGGCCGAGCTCACGCTTCCTACGTTTTGAATACAAATCGATGACTGGCATAGGCCCTCCCGGCGCTGTGAATGGGCATCATAGCGGTCGGTGGGTCATTTGACATCAAACCGTCAGGCAGCGGCGTACTCAGTCGCAAGCCTGTCAGCGTTGTCCTCGATGCTGAAGTCATTACCCATGATTCCACGACGCTTCAGTTCCCGGAGGTATTCGTACTGACTGAGATCGCCATTGGCACGGGCGGTGGCCAGCGCAGACAATTCTTGAGCATTCGCGTTGATGCCGAAGTCAGTGTTGATATCGACCTGGAACTCAGCGTTGGACACCCGTGAGAACCTGGCAAGCATGCCGAACACCATCTTCAGAGCCGAGGCAGTGCCCGTTGCCATCGACGCGATTTGGTTGTTGTTGTCACTGGCATTGAGTGACCGGCCAGTAGCTGTCTCAACCACACCAGTGTTTTGCAGCATTTCGTTGCCGTGGGAGGCCATCAGCACCTCCAGGTCTTGAAGGCTGTCCCTGCCGGCAGTGATCGCAGCGCCCGTGTGCTCAACAAACTTGAGATCTGCACCCTCGGCACTGCACATGATCGCGCTGTCCACGCCAATCTTCACAACAGTGCCTTCAGGAATGCCCTTACCGAACAAGATGGGTACACGCGCAACGTGCAGGATGTTGTCCTGGTCGCTCTGGGATTGCCAATGCTTGATATTCATGTGAGCCAGGTCTTTCAAGGGGGGCTCGCAGAACAGAGTGCCTCGGGTGTCAGCAGGGTTACTGTGAATCGGCACCACCGGAATCTCGCTCAGCCCGAAATCCCTCCAGGCCTCGATCTGTACAAAATCAGCACCATCAGATTCCTGCCAAATTGACCACAGAACCTTGCCATTCACTTTCCGAAACACGCGCACGCGGGCCACGGATTCCTCACCCCACTCACCATCCTCAACCGTGGCCTTTTCGGAGATCCGGATCTCACGAAGCTTGTCATCTTCGTCGAGCTTGTAGCCCAAGATGTCATCCCCAGAAAGCCAATAAGCGTAGGGCTGCCCGCCACCGATAGGCGCATCAACACAGAGGAAAGACGACCCATTCCAGAGCGCATCCTGGAACGCCATGGCCGCTAGGGCGCTGACCGATGTGCCCTTGCCGTCGATGTTGTTGCTGAACAGCTCTGCCAGTTCCGGATGCGACTCCGAAGTGACAGCCACGGGCCGGGAAAAAGGCTTTGCAGACAAACTCTTCACGACCCTGGCCATCCGGTTGTTTAGCGTCGTTCGGCATAGCCTGGCTTTGTAGGATTCTGGAGTTTCACCACCCATTCTGTGCAGGAATTCCTGACCGGCAGCTCGCATGGCGTCAGTGCCACCGCGCAGGGCGCGAATAGGACGTCTGTCTGAGTAGAACTTGGAGCAAATTTCGGACTTGTCTTGGACTTTCATACTGGTCTTTTCGACTCTTATTGTTGATGTTGCTGTTAACCCATGATGCCGTGGGAGACCGTGGTGACCGGGCGTTTCCAAGTCAGTCTGTACGCCAAAGCGTCCCAGGCATGGTCATCCGGCCCTTTGGCCACGGCGTCGAGTTGATCATCGTCACGCTGCAGAAATGGCAGGGTCTTGATCAGGTACTTGGCCCCTGGGAAGAAGTAGATATGAGGATGACCAGGATCTTGAGTTTTGGTGGCCTGTAGACGCCCGAACATCAGCTGTGCGCTGTTCACACGTGAGCCGGGAGACTTGTCGCTGTTCACAAAATCGATGCCCGCAGCTTTCATGTCTTTAGCCACTGTTGGAGCATTGCCTTTGTCTACGAGACTGCCGTTGAAAATCTGATTATCTGCAGGGCCGGGCGCGACCTTTTTGTGATTGCCCAGGTAGCCAGCCAGCAGCTTTTGCTCCTTTGCCTTTAGCCGAGCACCGATCTGGCTCGCTGACAGTCGGAGTCCAGCATCAGGGCGTGTTTGCTTGCCAGTGCGTGGATCGACTTCCGTCCCGTAATCCTCGCCAACCACAACCAGGCTGCCCTTCGGAGGGCAGAACTCGCGACCCCCTATGCGCACGGATTCTCCGTTAGCCTCAGCAACCCACAAGCAGCAAAATGGTGTGCTCTGCCCAAAGTCGAAGCACCGATCGACCTTCCAACTGGCAGGGATCTGGAACGCATCGAGCAGCAGGTTTTGAGACCAAACCGTGCCAAACATCGCACCTGTATCGACGGCTTCCCAGTCGCCTTCGAGCCACGCAGCTCTTTTTGCAGGGTCGGTGAGCTGGGCGAGGTAGTTTCGGATGTAGCCGTCGTCGATGTAATGATTTTGGAAGATCGTGCCGAACAGTGCAGTGCGCTGACGTGTGCCATCGGCGTTGTAAGTGATCTCGCCTGGTTTTCGGCCCTCGATGAAGCGCTCGTACACCCAGGTTCTGCCGGCGCCCCAAGGGTTTGTAGTGCTGCGGACTTGCAGGGGTGGCGGGAGCGGCTGTGCAGCTGTTGGCTGATAGGCAGTACGCAGGGTCGAGAGCATGGCCTCGTACACCTCGACCGTCTGCCATGTAGCCAGTTCGTCGAAGCCAATGAATGCATACTGGTGGCCGTGGAACTTGCCGTCATATTCCCTGACGTGCTTGATGTGATTAAAGATCAGGACTTCGCCCGTAGGGAACGTCCAGCTATGTTTCGTTTCGTTCCAGACAGCTCCAGGGAAGATGCGTGGAATCAGCATGCCGGCAGTCTTCACAAGGTCGGCAAGGTGCTTGAACTCTTTCCGGAGAATGATCCCGCGCCAATACGCCCCCCAACCCTTACCTACGTGTTGCAGAAACGCCATGATCAGCGCGTCACTTTTCCCGTTGCCCCGCGAGCCGTGAAACAGCACTTCCCGCGTGAGGTACTGAGGCTGGCCGAGCACAAGGAACATCGACTGCGACCCAGGCAAGGGCTTCCAAATGATGTTCTGCACAGCACGTGCAAGCGGACGGATCGCCTGGAAAGCACTCATGCCCTGAAGCCCGCTTCGCGGTTTGCGCACAAGCCGTTTTTGCTTACAAAGACCGCTTCGAGAACCACCATTTCGTAAAGCTCTCGGGGCTTCAGGGCTTTGGGGTCTGGGTCGTGTGCCTGGTGACCATCCCAGTACACTGCATGCAGGTTGTAGCCGTTGCGGGAGAGGATCGTCAGGATTGCGGGACGGTCTCGGATAACGTCGAGGCTGCAGGGGTTGCCGGTGGTTTGGAGGTGCTGGTAGAAATCCGGAAAGGTTGCGTAGACCGGGCTCAGGCCAAGGCTCAGCAAGGCGTTGCAGGTGTCCGCTGCGGTCGTGCCGAGCAGGTCTGCCTGAGGCCCAAAGCACTGCTGGGCTTGTTCGTAGGTGAGACCGAGTGCATTCGCCAGGCTGGCAATTCCGCAGTCAGTCGGTGTCCGTTGCGTGATCATTTGAGAGCTCTTTTGTTTTTGTTTTTGCGAGCTGTAGGGCGTCTTGTTGTTGCTGTGCGAGCACCTGGGCAATGTCCGCGTCGATCATGGTTGTGGGAATGAGTGCGATGCCTGTTCCTGTCTCACCTCCCTCCTGACGGATTACGATTTCACGGCGTGCCGGGGCTGCGAATTGATCAGGGAACATTCTCTGGAGGATATCGATGGCAACCCTCGGATCTTGCATTGCTCCTTTGAGCGCGGCGTCGGAAAGCCTTTGCCCGACCTTTGCGCGGGAGGCCTCGATCGTGTCCAGAAACTCCAGCAGGAGCTCGTCATCCGGACTGAGATTTTCGCGTCCAGGGTTGCCGTCAGCTATGTCCTGAGCCTGGGTTTTCCAGTAGTAAAATGTGGAGCGAGGCAGCCCAACACCACCGACCGCGACCTCGATTAATGGGGTCTTGGTGAGGGCTAAACCGAGGCGCTTGATGAGATCTCTGGTGAGTGATTTGGCAGCCATGTTCACTCCAGGAGCCGGATGCCAAATTTGGCGATCATCAAGGAATCAGAAATGCCATCTCGAACAGAGTAAGTGCCATCCTTGCGCTTACGCCCGTAGATCCCAGGTGCCTTGAAGATCTCGAATGCAACTTCGGCGGTCTGCTCTTTCGAGAGCCCGATAAGGTACTGGTAGCCTTTCCATTCATGGGATGTCGCGAACACCAATCTGGATGCATAGACCTCTGCCAGGGCCCGCACAACGCCATAGGAATCGCCGAAGCTAAACATCGACACGACGCCCTGGCCTGGGCGCGCACCGACTTTCTCGATGACTGCCAGGTCAATGGCATGGGATTCAAAGATCGCCTGAAGACCTTTCGGGCAAACCTTATCCTTGCCACTGACTTTCACCGTGGGCATGGAATAAGTTGCAATGAGGTTCAAGTTCTCGTCAATGACTGACAGACCTCCGGACTTGCCGGGGTCGATACCAAGGATTAAGCGCATGGCGGGACTGACTTTATTATTGTTATTGTACAGTCATTGTAACACTTCCCGATTGTTGTTTGTGCGCAAAGAAGCCTGGGCGCGTACTGATCTTCTCAGAAACCAACTGCTCTTTGAGAGATGGTAGATTTCGCCCCACGTTCTGGACAAGCCACTTATAACGCTCTGATTCGCGGAACGCAGACTCTTGGCCTTCGTAGCAATAGTCAAAGCCTTCTTTGCTAGCCCATTCCTCCATGGTCATAACGCTACCGTCAACACGGGGCCTGGCCCAAGGGCATTTGATATCTCTGTGCGAGAAGATGAAAACAATGTGTAGGCAGTTTTGTTTAGCGACATTGATGTACTTGCGCGCCGTTTCAAGATCTGCAATCACACCCTTACCTTCGTAGACGATGCGATCATTCAACGGATCAATCCAGTCAGGCTGATAATTGTGCTCGACATAGTACGGAATCTTGTACGCTGCTGGCTCGTAATCAAGACCTTTCATGCCACCGAAGTGTCCCATTCTGAATTCACTCCAGCTACGGTACGGACGCGGATAGCGAGGTAGGTCTGGAGTCTTGATGATTGACTCACCATCTTCAAACTTACGCTGGTAAGCTTGGCGATTGTAGTCATTCCAGGGAAAGGCCTGTTCGACTTGATAACACGCATCAGCGCAGAGCTTGAGTAATTCGTTGTCCACGCTGAGATAGCCATGGGGCTTTTGGAAATGCTTGGTGTATGACTCTGACTTGAAGATGTCAGCAACCTTCTGGGGGTCTAATCCGATCACAGTGCACTCTCTTATTCTTATTATGTGCTGCTTATGATCTTATTATCGTAAATGAGCAAAACCTCGCGCAACACCTAATCGCGTTTTTTATTCAATTATCTTAATTATTTCTAGCGTCGTACAAACTTGCGGAGAATGGGGCATCCTTGCCCCCCGGCAATCCCTTAAAGCCCAGTGTACCCTTGCATCTGCTCAAGCGACTTCGAATCGATCACATAGTAGTAGCCAGACTTACCGCCATCCTTCCGCTTTGTTTTCAAACCATGCATTGACATGATTTCGGAGATTGCGCCTTGTTTACTGCGATCGCTCACGCTGCCGGTGTTCTTGGGCATTTTGAATCCACCCAGGATTGCTTCATGCCGCACCTGGTTGATTCGATCGTACAGAGCGACTGAGTCAGCTGGAGTCCAGTTGTCACTGAGAAGGCCATTGTGCAGCTCCTGAACGAGCGCTTCGAAGGTGGTTGATGGCTCGACGAAGAGCTTGCGGTAGTTGTCGAGTTTCACCTGACCAATGCCTTCGCCCCAAAATTGAGCATCTTGGAAGCTGAGCTCTTTGCGTTTCAGGCCTGCCTGAGCTTCGAATCGAATGGCTGCATAGTGCTCAGCCTCGTTGCTGGAGCCGAGCTTTTTGGTGCGTTTTGCCTGAGCCTCGGTTGCCGCAGTGGCGTTCATCAGGGTCAGCGCGGTGTCTTTCTTCACTGCTCTGCGACCGGCGCTGTTTGCTTTGAAGCCTTCGATGCCAAGGTCATTGTCGTTCGGGATCATCTCCAGGCAGAACCCCTGACGCTTCAGCTCGTAAGGCAGGGTCAGCTGGATATTGTCGCGGAGCCAGCCAGTGCGAGTCATATGATCCTTGCGGGCATCGTCGAACGCAGATTTGGCAGAGGCGTCGAACTCGACTTGGGCGATCTCTTCCCGCTTGTTTTGAGGGTTGCGGAGGCCAATCATGAACTCCTTGGCAGTGCGGTCACGGCGCATCATCTGAATTGCTGAGCGCGGGGTGACAGAGCCCTCAAACAAGCCGTAATGCGCCTGGAAGTGGCCGCTGGTGATGCTTAGCGCTGAGGTGATGGCCGGTGAGTAGATTACTACCTGATGCTCGGTGGTGTTGGGGTTCGCGATGAAGGCTGCCTGGGCTGGCCAACCTGCGGATTTGCTGGTGATGACTAATGGGGCGATGCCAGCCTTTTCCAGGACTTTACCCATGGCCTCGGCGTCCCTGGCGATGTCGATGGCGATCAGGGTGTTCTGGCCTGCCTGGGCTGCAGATATGGCCATTGCTCGCACTTGATCCAGGGCACCGACCTTGCAGCTGACATCGGTGTGAGCCTGATCGATTTCGAAGCAGTTGATGAACTCTTTGCCCTTTCTGATCAGAGCCAGGCATTCGTCGTTGATGTCGGCGTCCGCGAAGACAACTGATTTTGCGTTGTGTACGACATCCTTCAGGGTGTTCCAGACGACTTCACGCTGCTGCACAGAGCCTTCAAAAACATGGTCGAGCACCTGTGCCGCTTCATCAATAACCACCAAATCGACATCTTTGATGAAGTCGTCAAATTTCGCGCTGATGAGTGAGTTGACAACCACCTTGAGTCCACGGGTTTTCTGCATCTGGCCTGGCTGTACGTCTTCGTAGTCAACGAGACCGGGGATGTCGATGCTTTTGATGATTGAGCGGCGATGGGAGATCACCAACACCTTTTTGCCAGCTGCCAGGAAGTCTTGGATGCAGGGGTTGATGACGAGGGAGCTTTTGCCCCACCCAGTCGGACACTTGATCATGGCGCGGCGGTTCGTGCGCAGCAGAACAGTTCTTAGCCAGTCCGCAGACGCTGGTTTGTGGATCACTGGGAAGTCGTGACGATCGCTGCGTGATTCAAAAAATGCCTGCACTCGCAGAGTTTTTGCGGCGATTGCCTGAGCGCATTCCTCCTGGGGCTTACCTGACGCATCAGCAAGTCGCTTCGATGCCAAGGCATAGTCACCGGCAATATGGATGTCTTTAGCAAGCTCGTATGCGGCTTTGCCGAAGGCGCTTTCGCTCAATTCACTTTTCAAAGCCAGCAGCGCGACGTCTGAACGATTGAGCTGGTAAATGTTATCCGTGAGTTTGCCGATTTTTTGATCGTAGAGACCAGACGCAGTCTTGTAAGCTGCTTCGATTGCCTGGCTAGCAGAGCTGGAGATGTTCACAAGTCTCTTGAGAGATGGGTACTCACTTTTGATGTAAGCGGCGGACTCGGTCAAGTCATCAACAGCAACGGTGCGAAACCCGTCAATCAGGAGATTGGTTCCGATGATTACTGAATTGCCGTTGCCTGCGATATTTTGTTCGACCTGGTGCATTTTCGTACTCTCTTATTGTTGTTGTGCTCTGTGCACATTTGAATTATCGAACATGAGCAAAACCCCGCGCAACACCTTTTCGGTTGACAGGTGAACAATTGGAGGTATGTAAGTTGAACTCGGTTGAACCAGGTTGACGAGCGATGATTTCAGGTGATTGAGGGTGACCAAGATTGATCTTCAGGGGCCTGCCTTGAGGGAAGTTGAGATTTCAGTTTTTCTTAACCAAGACACTTGCACTCCTTGCCCTACCGGGGTTGTATATCTCTATGCCGGGTGTTCGTCCACCCTCAACGGTACCTCTTCTATTATAAAAAGGTATAGGGGGTTGAGGGTGGTGGGTAAGGCAGTTTCTTTTTGGTTAAGAGAAACGAAAGACCGTTACCTTTGTATACCCGAACATTCAAAAATGCCAAGCGAAAAAGGTGTTGCTTCGGCTTTTGCTCATATTCAACACTATAAATGTGCACAGAGCACAACAACAAAAAGAGAGCATCATCATGAAATTCGGCATTCAATACTCTGCAGCCACTCGCCATATTAAAAATTGCCAGACCGCGAGCTTCAGAGAGTTCTACGATAACGTCCTGCAAGCCGAGAGCGTTGTCGAAGAGAAAAACGGTCGTACATTCACCCCGGCGATCTTCAGAGCCCCTGAGCGAACCATTGAAAACGCAATGGAGCTATCGATGATCGTGCTCGATATCGATCAGAAGCCAGGCGACGACACTATCACCCTCGAAGAGATGGAAGATGCGCTTATTGATATGAACTTCGAGCACTGCATTTATACATCACACAGCAACACTGCCGAGTGCCCGCGTTTTAGGGTCGTAATGCCATTAGACACTCCGATTCAACCAGAGGCTTTGCCCGCAGTAGCAGCTGCTGTTATCGAATGCCTAGACGGATTCTTCGATGGCCGCCTGATCAGGGTTCTCGATCGCTGCTGGCAGGAAGTCTCTCGCTGCTACTTCACATTCATGTCACACCCAGACCGGAAAAGCGCGGCCATGAGCTTTTATAATCCCGGCAGGCCCCTGTGCGCCCTCGACCTCAAGCTAGCCCAGTCCAGCTATGGCCTCGACGTCGAATCCTCTACCCCTGGCAAGCCCCGCACCCCCGGCACAGCTGTAGGCGCAGCAGGCCGCAGTTTCGAGCTCAACCGCATCCTCGGTGGCATGTTCGGGTCGGCAAACGAAGAGCAAATCGTCCAAAAAATCTTAGAGGTCGACCAGGAGCAGAACCCAGGCAGCGAATACTTCCGAGACCAGTCTTACGCTCGCCACAAGCCCCGCGCAGGAGAGAGCCAAAACGCCGCAGCTCTCCGCGCCTGCCGCAGCTGGGTCAAATCCCACCTGAACTGGCTACGCCGCAAAGCCCGTGGCATCGACACAACGATCGTCAACCGCAAAGCCCAAAGCAAAGATCCGATGCCGAACCATGAAGCCATGATCCGCTTGAAAGACTTTAAGCCCGGCAAAACAAAGGCAGGCGGCGAAACAGCCTTGGCCGAATTCGAAATCGTGTCTGGCGAGCACGCAGGCCGTCACGTCTGGCACCGCTTTTACGGCACCGGCAACCACCCTACTGCTATCAAAATCAGCACTGAGATGCTCGAAAAACTCGAGACCGCCGCCAGCCTCCCAAGCGCCCAATTCAGCGACGTTTTGAAAGCAAAGGACGTGATCGTCCACGCCCGGATCAAGCTCAAGCCAGGGACTGGTGGCTTCCCTGATCAAAACGAGATCGGCACCTTTTTCACCCAGCAATGACCGTCTACTCCCAGGGCCCCGCGAGGGGCTTTTCTCATTTTGATGATGTATCTTGGCCATCACACATTTCATAACAGTGATCAGGATACAAGCGTCATGCGATCAAAATGGACTTACGCTGCCCTCGCTATCGCTCTACTCACAGGCTGCGCCACCAAGCCGGCATACGTACCCAAGACTGATGAGCAGATAGCCCAGGAGGCGGTAGACAAAACCGTCAGCGACATGAGGGCCAGTGGAGCCTCGCAAGAGGAAATCGACCGAACTATCGCATACTCAAAGCTATCGTATGAAGACCAGCTAAAGGACAGCATCAAGCCCAGTACTGTCTCAAATCCTGCGGAAAACCTGGTTGAGATGATCAACCAAAGCCTTTTCCATTGCGACCTGCAGCGCAGCAGCCTTAAAATCAGGATCACGGAAGATTACACAAGAAAGACCGAAAGAAAGCTCTCGCAATGTGCCGCATCTACGAACCGTATTGTAAGCAGCTACTACTACAAAGAATATGTTTCCTACGAGTCATCCGAGGCAGTGAAATCAGCATCTGATGAGGCATACCTCAAGTGGGGCAGCTATGTGAACAGCGTGCTGCAGGGTTCCCCCCCCTATCTTCAGGAGCAGGCTTCACTATCCCTCAAAGACCAGGTCAGCAAATTTCGGCAGGTCTATCTTCGAGAGATAATCAGCAAGCGAAAAAAATAACCATCGAAGCCCCTAACGCCAGGGGCTTTTTTACGCCCGCACGATTTGACACCGAACTACTTTAAGTTATACAGCAGATCACACTATTGCTTTCAAAAAAGCGCATTGAGATAATGATAGGACAAAACAATAAGAAAGCGGAGCAACATCATGTTTGATACAGTCGAAGTCACAAGCAAGGAAATTGAACAACTGCGTATCGGCAAGCTGCCAGTGACCACTGCCAACCTCATTTATAAAGCCGCAATTCAGCTACCTGACGAGCTGGGGGAATATTTCCTCAACGACTCATTCAATATCCTTTTCAAAAAAGATGCGAAAGGGAACCCCTGCCCCAGCGCAGTATATAGGTATGAGCTCATATCCAGGAAGATGGGATGCCCCAGGTACTTCGAGATTTCGATTTACAACCAGGCAGGGAACGTCGGCCTACACCACGTACTAATCAATAAATCTGGCCTGGACATATTAGCCGGAGCTTAATAGCATTTCCTTTGCGCGCAAACTCACCAATCTTTGCACTCAAAACAAAAGCCACCCCAACAGCTTTTGGTTATTTATATTACCGCTCCACATTTAGCATTTCGGCAGTGGTAATATAAAGGTGTAGGCAGTTCCTCTCTCTTACTGCCTGCATTCATCGTTGTTGTGTGCTGCACCCAAGCCCTGGCCGGGCCTCTCTCTCTCGGCTAGGGTTTTTTCATGTTGCCAATTTGTCAATTTCGTTACCGTTCGTCGGGTGGATTCTGCGAGAAAGTTAGGGCAGTGTCAGACAACTTCCGGAATTGCTGGGCTTGCGGGGATTTGGTTGTACGAGATTAGGTGCATTTAACCGAGCTGGTTAATTTCAGGAGGAGATATTGAATGGCCATAGCCTTGTACTTGTCGGTTGACGACACAACAGCATGAGAACAATGTAATGAGCGTATATCAAGACCTGCCCAGCGACCTGATCGACCAATATGAGGCTGCTGAGATTATTGGAGTTACAGTCAACACTCTTAAGACATGGCGTTCCAGGAATCCAGAGCTGGGTTACTTCCAGGGGTTCGGGCGGGAGATCAGGTACTCGCGGGAGGAGTGCAGGATGTATCGGCACAATCGCTACAAGCGCGTCGTTCCAAATCCTGAAGCCGGCTGAGCCCACCGCTGCTTCTTGGCTCGACATTTGATTATCAAAAATGATAATTTTATGTTGAGTCGTGGGGAGAGTCATAGATGAATCGAAAGCTGCTGATGGAATCATGCAAAACGTTGGCAGCTGCCGGAGTGTGGTGCATCCCGGAATCGACTCTAAGCGCATGCGCTGGTTACCCCGACAAGTCCTACTTGCGGGTTGCTCTCGCCAGGCATGTAAAAGCAGGGATTATCGAGCGCCTGGGGCCGAAGCTTTACTCCAACCCATTTCTCAGGGCGCCATCTTCGGCACTGTTTCGCTTAACCAATTTTCTTAGGCCAGCTGACAGCTTTTATCTGAGCTGTGAATCCATCCTCAGCGAGCACGGATGGATTAGCCAGTTACCGTTCTGCCTGACCTTCGTAACATCAGGTCGCTCGTATCGCTACAGCACACCACTGGGCGACATCGACTTCGTTCACACCAATGAGGATTCAGAGTCGTGGCACGGCCATATCACTCGGAATCACGACAGACAGATTTGGGAGGCCACGCCCGAAAAGGCATTAGCCGACCTGCATCGCTACAAGCGCAACCTTGATCTCGTCTTGCCCGAATCCGAGCGCCCTTGATGGTCATCGGCACGCGCATGCAATATTATCCCCGATATTTGCGCGGGGCTCGATCATGCCGAAACCTTCCAACCTGGAGCTGAAGAGAAATCAGCTTGCACGACTCAAAGCCAATCTCGACGAGCACGGCTTTCGCTTGGCCGAGCCGTTGGCAGTAGAAGACCCGCACACAGCCATTTTGCGCGCAAACGCGCTGTCTCAGCGCCTGAGCTTGGGCATGCTGATTTCAAAGGGCGGTGAGACGAAAGCAACTCTCTCAAAGCAGCTTGCGCAGCTTCCCGCAGTGCACGACGTGTTCGCGTTTCAGAAAGCCCCGGAAGTCCATCTGCGCGTTGGAAAGATTGCGAAGTCGGACGAACAAGCCTACGTCGAAATGGTTGCTGAATTCACTCGCGAGCTTGAGGAGCTGAATGCCCTTGAGGCCGAGCAGGGAGATGAGATTTCAACACCTGAGTCGATATCCCAGAGGATCGAGTCAGCGCCAAAGATTGGCAGGCCATCAAAAACCCCTCTCGAAAATCTAGATCGGGGCTTGGCAGAAAACTACGGCATCGCCCGCCTAGCTTTAGCGAAAGCCATGATCAATGAAGAATCGCCGAAAACCATGGGGCGCCCAGCCCGCACAGTAGTCCAGGTAGAGGCCGACTACGACCAGCGCAAGCAAGATCTAGACACCTCGATCACTGACCTAGAGTCCAAGCTCAAGGGTGCGGAAATCCATGACCGGGCCAGCAAGATATACAGAGACGCTCTGGCTCAATTCAAACGGCTTGTGAAGGAGCTGGGAGGCGTAGACCAGATCGAAGCCAGGTCAGAAGTCACGCGCCTGGAAGACCACCTGAAATTCCTAAAGGCTGATCGGAAGCGCTACGTCGAACTCGGCGAGCCAGATCTCCCGCTTGAGCACCACAACTCCCCGCGCCACCACTTGCTGGAAGCAAAATCTGAGTTAGCAGCTGTCCGCGACATATACGACCAACTCACGCTCCCTCGCGAGATAAAGCGCTTGAAAGACGTTGAAGCCAAGAAAGCCAAGTAGCCCCGAGTGCTTTCTCAGGCGCTCGGACTAGAGTCAGGCTTATTGGCCCGTGAGATCGCGACATGCGGGAAGGGCTCCCCTTCAATCAGTTGAGGGCCAGGGTCAATCACAAACTCCCCGTGAACATAAGCAACACTCAACGTTTCACGAAGCCCCTGGTCGATCAACAGCACCCATTCACGCTTGCCAAATCTGATGGCGCGCTTGAGCTTATTGATGCCGTAGACGATTTCGTATCCGAGCTCAGTGAGAAAGCCCACAACGTCCTCATCGCCGAACTTGGCATGCTTCCTGGCGTTAGCCGCTTTTGTGATCACTCGCAGATTCCATGGCACATGCAGTCCGCAGACCCGCTTTCCCCGGATCGGAATGATGTGATCAACCTCATGCTTCACGCCCGTTTCGGCTGTGAGTCGTCTGGACTCTGCGTACACCGCCTTTACAGCCTTCAGATCAACCCAGGAGGGCGTGGCGCACTGTAGGGCCGACTTGCGCTGCTCAGCATTCCATTTCAAAACGTCCTGGCGCCGCTCCACCCTCATTTGAGCGTTGGCATCACCAGCCGCTGCCAGAAGCACATCATCTAGCTCGAACTGCCTCATACCATCGCCTCCATGCAGAACCAGGCGATATGCAACCACCCGCCCAGCACGAATGCAATCACGGCTTTGTTCCCAAAAACCCCGCCGAGCAGCTCCTGGCGGGGTTGAGGGCGTTCAGGGGCTGCTAGAACCAGATTGAGCAGATGTACAAGATGACAACGAAGATAAAGAAGCGACGAGCCCATTTTTGCAGCGTTTCCATACCCGACACCCCACATTAGATATTATGGCATTTATTGAATCATGGATCGCAGCTGCACGCAAGCACAGGTCTGGCCTAGCTCCGAGACGCCCAGAGGGATCACCAAGTTAGTATACCGAGTGTACTTTCACTTAATTGCCAATTTGTCAATTAACCTGCGCGGTTAAATTGCGAATATCAGACGAACGGTATTGCCAGCCACTCGATTTACCAACATATTGATTGGGAAGCGGGCAGCAAGGTGTCGCCCGGATTGAGCATCGGAAAGAGAGATGAACGCGTGCGTGAAGGTCGAAGAATTTGAGCTAGCTATTGATGGTGCTGCTGCAGAGCGGGAGCGCGCAAGGCTTGCGGAGTCACTGGGCTATTTGACAGAGACTCAAGTGGCGATGCTAGCCGGCGTAAAGAAGTCGACCCTGGAGTCTTGGCGGAAGCGCTCCAAGGGGCCCGACTCAATACTCTTCGGAAACGAACCCCTTTACTCGAAGGCAGACGTCAAAGGCTATTTCGACAGTCTCGCTCAATCCAAATCAGACCGTAGTCACATCCGAGCCGCTTTGTGAACGATCCTCGCTTGCACGGCGAAGAGCTTTCCTCCGCTCCTGGAGGTGGACTGACTCGGGATTGATGTGCGTATACCGACGCAAAGTCTTCCAGTCCTTGTGCCCGGTGAAGAGTGCTACTGATTCGATATCAAGCTCGCGGGCAAACAGATCTGTCGTCGCTGTATGCCTGAGGTCATGAAAACGCAAATCCTCAATGCCAAGGGCCTGGCAAGCCCTGGTAAACGAAGCACTCACTGAGCGATGGTTGTACGGAAAGAGTTGACCTCGCCTCCGGCTTCCCATGGCTTTGAGAATCGGCTCAACAAAGTCATCAAGAATTGGAACAACGCTGTGATTACCCTTTTTGTCAGTAGGGTGCTTTCTATCTCTTACCACCATCACGCGACGTTCCAGGTCGACATCCTCAATGCTCAGCGCACAGATTTCTTCTTGACGCAGCGAAGTCAGGGTTGCGAACTCCATTACAGCAATCATATCAATCTGAGCGCGTTGCATTTTCCTGTAGTGCCCTGCCAGCTTCTCGATCTCCTCTGGAGAAGCAACTCTCGTTCTCTCTGTCGATCGAACCCTCAATCCCCTCTGCTTCAGTGACCTTTTAACATCAACAGTGATATCAGGATTGACGTTCAGCTTGCGGACATATCGAGCCCAGCCCAACACAGTTCTCAGGTAAGCAAGGTCGATGCTGATTGTCACTCCACCAGCCCCTTCCTTTACTCGCCTGTCGACAAAATCGCGAACGATGGCCTCCGACATGGATCTCAGCTTCACGTGACCCAGCTTGCGCTTGAACGACTTAAGAACTGCAGCCTTGTTCTTGCCGAACGGCTTTACCCCCCCAACATCTTCTTCGTACCGAACAATCAGATCCTCCAAATTGGCGTCCTTGGGCGGATCGATGTACTCGCCAGTGCTGGAGAGCTTGAGCTGTTGCTCGATCTCTTTCGACCACTTCCTAGCGTTTTTTTCGAGATCAAAGGTCTGCGCCCTGTAGAATCCTCCGATCCTCACTTGGGCCCGGATCTTTCCAGACGGAAGCTTCGTGAACGTAGCCATGCGCGTGTGCACCCTGTGTGCAATTCGGTAGGCACATATTATAGACACTATTAACACCCATTAGTCACTCCATGTGCACTCCGTGTGCACTTAGGGCTCGAATCCGCGTAAAATGGGTGCATCACGCTAGAAAAAATTACTTATGAATCAACAAGTTATATCACGCCGGTTCAGCGTTGCACCCATGATGGACTGGACCGACCGCCACTGCCGGTACTTCCTGCGCCTGCTCTCCCAGCACACCCTGCTCTACACCGAAATGGTCACCACCGGCGCCTTGCTACACAACGACGCCGACCGTTTCCTGCATCATGACGTCTCCGAGCACCCGCTCGCCCTGCAACTCGGCGGCAGCAACCCGACTGACCTGGCCGCCTGCGCAAAACTCGCGCAGGCAGCAGGCTACGACGAGGTCAACCTCAACGTCGGCTGCCCAAGCGACCGGGTGCAGAACAACATGATCGGCGCCTGCCTGATGGCCCATCCGGCGTTGGTCGCCGACTGCGTCAAGGCAATGCGCGATGCGGTTTCGACGCCGATCACGGTCAAGCACCGGATCGGTATCAACGGCCGTGACAGCTACGCCGAACTGTGCGACTTCGTTGGTCAGGTGCGTGACGCCGGCTGCCGCAGCTTCACCGTGCATGCGCGAATCGCGATCCTCGAGGGCCTCTCGCCCAAGGAAAACCGCGATATTCCGCCGCTGCGCTATGACGTTGCGGCGCAGTTGAAGGCCGACTTCCCGGACCTGGAGATCATTCTCAACGGCGGCATCAAGACGCTGGATGAATGCCGCACTCATCTGCAGACCTTCGACGGTGTGATGCTGGGCCGTGAGGCCTATCACAACCCGTACCTGCTGGCCGAGGTCGACCAACAGTTGTTCGGCAGCGCCACGCCGGTGGTCACCCGCAGTGAGGCAATGGCGCGGCTGCGGCCGTACATCGTCGCGCACATCGAAAGCGGCGGCGCGATGCATCACATCACTCGGCATATCCTCGGCCTCGGCCAGGGCTTCCCGGGGGCGCGGCGGTTCCGTCAGTTGCTGTCGGCAGACATCCACAAGACCGACCAGCCGCTGGCGGTGCTGGATCAGGCGGCCGAGCTGCTGCAGGGCCGTTGAGCCGGCATGCGGGAATGGATGGAACCCTGAGCACGGCTAAGACTCGAACGTGCACACTTCATTCAGCGTTGGGGCTGCGGTTCGCCGTTGGCCCCAGCGCTAACCCGCCGCCCCTCGCGTCTAGCCCTGCCTGATCAAGGTTTCGCGCTATTTCACGAGGGGCATGCTCGGCCTGCCCTGACGCCCCTTGAGCGCTGCTCCGGGCTCGGGTAATGTCGAGCCACCGCACAGGACAGAGCACGCCATGACTTCCAAGCTGGAACAACTCAAGCAGTTCACCACCGTGGTCGCCGACACTGGCGATCTGGATGCCATCACCCGGCTGCAGCCGGAAGATGCCACCACCAACCCATCGCTGTTGCTCAAGGCGGCCGGCATCGCTGGCTATGCCGACTTGCTCAAGCAGGTGAAGGCGGATGCCCAAGGCGATGTCGGCCTTGCCTGTGACAAGTTCTCGGTGGCGGTAGGTAGCGGGATCCTCAAGGTCATCCCGGGGCGGATTTCGACCGAGGTCGATGCGCGCTTGTCGTTTGACGAAGAAGCGCTGCTGGCCAAGGCCCGCCAACTGATTGCCCTGTACGACGCTGCCGGTGTTGGCCGTGATCGGGTGCTGATCAAGCTGGCGTCGACCTGGGAAGGTATCCGCGCTGCCGAGAAGCTGGAGCAGGAAGGCATCCAAACCAACCTGACCCTGCTGTTCTCCTTCGCTCAGGCGCAAGCCTGCGCCGACGCTGGGGTGTTCCTGATTTCGCCGTTCGTTGGCCGTATCTACGACTGGTACAAGAAAAGCACCGGCAAAGAATATGTCGGCGCTGATGATCCGGGTGTGCAGTCGGTAACACGCATCTACGACTACTACAAAACCAACGGCTACAAGACTGTGGTGATGGGCGCGAGCTTCCGCAATATCGGCCAGATCGAGCATCTGGCCGGCTGCGACCGGCTGACCATCAGCCCCGAGCTGCTGCAGCAGTTGAGCGAAGACCACGGCGAGCTGCCGCGCATCCTCAAGCCTGGCAATACCGGTGAAGCCAAGCAGCAGCTGAGCGAAAGTCAGTTCCGCTGGGCGATGAACGAAGACGCCATGGCCACCGAGAAACTGGCCGAGGGTATTCGCCAGTTCGCGCGTGATCAGGAGAAGCTGGAAGCGTTAATGGCCGACAAGGCTTGATACAAATCTGCGCGTAAGCAACAGGCGGGAAATGCCGAGCATTTTCCGCCGTTTTTTTGCCTGTGAGATAATCCCCGGCTTGACCGAGCTGTTGAGTTGTCGATGACCCGCTCCCCCGAATTGCTACCCCTCGTCCTGGCTGGCCCGGTACTGCGCCGCCTGGAGCCTCAGCGCCTGGCGATCTGGCTGGTTGGATCGCAACCGCTGCAGCTGGACTTCGTCCTTGAACACACCGGTGTCACTGCTCAGATTAATTGCCAGACCGTGCCCATCGGCAGGTCGGCCTTTATCCACCTGCTGGACATCCATTTCGACACAGCGCTGCCGTTTGACGTGGCCCTGGAATACGACTTGCTGCTCGATTCGGGCGAAGGCATTGCCAGCTGGGCGCCGCACCTGCTCTGCCCCGGTGCCAGCCGACCGAGCTTGGTGCTGCGTGAGCGCATCGACCAACTGCTGCATGGCTCCTGCCGCAAGCCTCATCACCCGGCGGCCGATGGCCTGCTCTGCGCCGACCGCTTGCTGCTAGCCAGCCCCAGCCCGGAACAGCGGCCTGCGGTGCTGATGATGACCGGCGACCAGGTTTACGCCGACGATGTCGCCGGGCCGATGCTGCGTGCGATTCACAGTTTGATCGAGCGTTTAGGGCTGTTCGAGGAAAGCCTTGAAGGAGCGCTGGTCGATAACAGTGCAGAGCTCTACGCCCACCCTGCCTGTTACTACCACCGCGCCGATCTGCTGCCCGCACAGGAAGGTAACGAGACCCTGCGTGAGCGCTTCTTTGGCGGCAAGCGCAAGCCGATCTTCTCCTCGAGCAACGCTGACAACCATCTGGTGACCTTCGCGGAGGTGATGGCGATGTATCTGCTGGTGTGGTCGCCGACGCCGTGGGGCCTGGTGCAGATGGACATGCCGGCGGGGCTGACCGACAAACGCCAAGCGCGCTATCAGGAGGAGCTGCCGCTGATCGAGGGCTTTGCCGCAGGGCTCGGTGGGGTCGCTCGGGTCATGGCGCACCTGCCCTGCCTGATGATCTTCGATGACCACGACATCACCGATGACTGGAACCTCTCGGCGCAGTGGGAAGAGACCGCGTATGGCCATCCGTTCTCGCGGCGGATCATCGGCAATGCCCTGCTCGGTTACCTGCTCTGCCAGGGCTGGGGCAACGACCCGGACAGTTGCACGCCGCTGCTGGAGCAGTACTGCAACCTGGCCGAGCAACATCTGGCCAAGCAAGCGCAGGATGCACTGATTGGCGAGTTGCTGCGCTTTCAAGGCTGGCAGTTCAGCCTGCCGACCACCCCGCCGCTGCTGGTGCTGGACACCCGCACCCGCCGCTGGCGTAGCGAGAACAGCCTGAGCAAGCCCTCCGGCCTGCTCGACTGGGAAGCGCTGTGCGAGCTGCAGCAGGCATTGCTTGACCACCCTTCGGCAATCATCGTGTCACCGGCGCCGATCTTCGGCGTCAAGCTGATTGAGGCGGTGCAGCGGGTGTTCAGCTGGCTGGGCTATCCGCTGCTGGTCGACGCTGAAAACTGGATGGCGCACCGCGGTGCGGCGCAGGTAATCCTGAATATCTTCCGCCACTCACGCACGCCAGGGCATTACGTGGTGCTGTCAGGCGACGTGCATTATTCGTTCGTCTATGAAGTGATGATCCGCCATCGCCAGCACAACCCACACCTGTGGCAGGTCACCAGCAGCGGCATCAAGAACCAGTTTCCGCAGCGTTTGCTGGATGTACTCGATCGGCTCAACCGCTGGCTGTATTCGCCGCGCTCGCCCCTGAACTGGTTTACCAAACGCCGTCTGATGGAGGTCGCACCACGCCTGCCGAGCCGCAGCAAAGCCGGCGAGCGGCTGTGGAACAGCGCAGGGTTAGGGCAGGTGTTTTTCACTGCTGACGGTAAACCTGAGCGCGTGTTCCAGCTGAACGCGGACGGTTCAGAAGCTAATGAGTTTTTGCGCGATCCATGAGGTGAGCCGCTACGGTGATCGGCGAAGGCTCAGGAGCGCTCGAGCGCGCTGACCAAGTCATGGAAGGCTTCACGGTTGGAGTCGTTCAGGCCCATGAGGATACGGTGAGCTTCAAGCACCTTGGAGCGCACAACCTCTTCGCTCTGGTCCTGCGACGGCAGGTCGGTCAGGCACTCTGGGCAAGGGATCGGCCGACCCACAATGTTGAACACCTGATCGAAGCCCATCGACTGCAGCAAGCGCGAGATATCCGGATTGGTGGTAACCACGGTCGGCAACAAGCCGACTTTCTGCCGGGACAGAATGGACAATTTGGCCAACAGCCCCAAGGTGGTGCTGTCGATGCTTTCGGTTTCGGTCAGATCGATGACGATGGCCGAGAAATTCAGCGCAGTGAAGATTTTCTCGATCGTCGCATCCAAAGCCGAACACAGGGTCAGGCGTACTTCACCGACAAACTTCAGTACGAAGGTACCGCTCTGCTCGGCGAACTGGATTCTACCGGTACTCATTGAAGGTTCCTGCTTAACACCAATAGGGCGATATCATCCGGCATCTCCCCAAGCGTAGCCAATCCGAAACGTTGGCGCAGCCCATCCAGGCTACCCCCTGCTGCTTTGACGATCTCCGGCAACGCAGCCTCTTTATCTTTGAGCGTGTTACCGGGCAAAAGGTCCAGAATACCGTCCGACATCAGGCTGAGGCTGAATTGCGCGGGCAACTCAACCACCAGATCCTGGTAGGTGGCTTCTTCGAACAGCCCCACCGGCAGGCCGCGGCCTTCGAGGTAGCGCGTGTGCTCCGGGGTATACAGCACCGGCATTGGCAAGTGGCCGCCGACGGCGTAGGTCAAAAGACCGGTATCTTCGTCGATGACGCCACCGACCATGGTCACATGCTTGCCCAGCTTGCAGTTGATCAGGCCACGGTTGATGTGGCTGAGCACTTCCGAAGGCTTGAAATCGCGCATCTTGCCGCCACGCTTGAATTCGAACATCAGGCGGGTGGTCATGAATTTCAGCAGTACGGTCACGAACGCCGATGAAGCCCCATGGCCGGATACATCGGCCAGGTAGAACGCGATACGCCGCTCATCCACACGGAAATAGTCGGCAAAGTCGCCCGACAGGTACAGCGACGGGATGATCTGGTGCTCGAAGGAGAACTCACCGGCTACCCACGGGCTCTCGGGCAGCATGTTCATCTGCACCTGGCGCCCTGCGGTCTGGTCTTCCTGCAGCAGGTGCAGGCTGGCCTCGAGCTCGCGATTGGCGGTTTCCAGTTTGTCACGATAGCGCTGGTTTTCGACCAGCAGGCGCGAACGGTCAAGCGCACGGTGCACCGAGTGCTCGAGCACTGCCAGGTCTTCGAGCGGCTTGATCAGGTAATCGTCAGCGCCCAGGCGCAGAGCCTCGACAGCGTCGCTCATGACACCGGCACCCGACACCACGATCACCGGCAACTGCGGGGCCAGTTCGCTGATCCGACGAATCAACTCAAGGCCGCCCATCTGCGGCATGCGCAGATCGCAGATCACGAGATCGGGCTGGTGTTGTTCGAAGACCTGAAGCCCCTGCTGGCCATTGCCGGCCTGAAGGACGCTAAAGCCGCTGTCTTCGAGATACGCGGCGAGGCTCGCACGGACCACGTCGTCGTCATCGATAATCAGCAGCGTTGCACTGGTTTTCTGCATGTGGGCGAACGGCGCCGGATTAGGTTTGCGTAGGATCGTCGCAATTGCGCCTATCACTACTGGAATACTGTTTGGCTGCTCTACCTATAGAGTTGTAGGACAAGAACCCTTGTCCGGCAACAGCAGAGGTGCCCTGTCAGGCGCAGACGGTACTCCCATCCGCCGGGGGTTTCAAGCATGCGCGAGTCGGCTTGATTACACAGCGTTGGGCAAATTGCTGGTAGTTATAAGAAATGTGTTTGAGGTAACCCGATGGATGGTCGCAAGGCCGGTTGCGGGCCCAGCTTTGGGGCCGCTTTGCAGCCCCAGCTACCCAGACTTAGAAGTCGTCTTCGACTTCGCCATCCTTGACCTTGAACTCGCGGTTCTGCAGGTAGGCGTTGCGGATGAACACGTACTTGTCGCCACTGATCAGCTTTTCGGCCGAAAGCAGGCTGGCACGGGTGTCGACCAGGTCCACCGCAAGCGTGGTGTTGCGGGTCGGTACATGATCGATGTAGCGGTACGGCTTGGTGTAACTGTCCGGGTACTTGGCCAGGCCGTCACGCACGGTGCTCGGGCCCAGCAGCGGAATGACCACGTAGGGGCCACTGGCGACGCCCCAGTAACCGAGGGTTTGACCGAAGTCTTCGTCGTTGCGCTGCAGGCCCATGCGGGTCCCCACATCGAACAGGCCGCCGATGCCGAAGGTGGTGTTGACGATCAAGCGGGCGGTGTCGACGCCAGCAGCGTGGGGCTTGAGCTGCAGGATGTTGTTGGCCAGGTTGGTGACATCGCCGATGTTGCGGAAGACGTTATGAATGCCGTCTTCGACGAACTGCGGGGTGATCGCCTGGTAGCCCTGGGCCAACGGCTTGAATGCATAGGTGTCGATCGTATCGTTGAACCGGAAGATCGGCCGATTGACCGCCTCCCAGGGATCTTCTTCGGTAGCTGCCTGCGTAGCAGCCACGGGCGCCAGCAACAGACTGGCGCAGACACAGGCCTGGGTGATTCGCTCGATCACACTGGCGCCGATCCTATGCATAGATGTTTCTCCATCAAGATTCACGGTCGCAGATGCGCGTTGGCTCTGCTGAGTTTGGGCGACAGTATAAAGCGTCGACGGCTGATAAACAGCTGCGCTGAGTATTGCTCAATATTTTGTCAGTAACTGTTGCGGCGTCATCTACGTGTAACAGTCGCTACTTAGTCTGACTATTTTCAGGGAAGTTGCCATGCACGACGCACCCGCCTTCACTGCTGTGCTTTTCGGGCTGCGTGGCTGCCTGGTGGAAACCGCCAACGGCTTGTCTGCGCCAGCGCCCGGCGCACTGGCCATGCTGGCTGAGCTGCGTAGCCAGCAGGTGCCCTGCATCTGGCTGGAAGAGCCTGGCATTGACGGCTCATTGACCAAGATGCTGCCGAGCTGGTTGCCGGGACACTCAAGCCCTTCCCTGCCCTGGCCGGCACCGAATGCCTGTTGGCAGGCGCTAATGCAGCTCAGCAGCGCCAAGGTCGACGGCAGCGTGCTGGTCAGCGGTGACCCACGCTTGCTCGAATCTGCACTCAATGCCGGTTTGTGGACCATTGGTCTGGCGGCATGTAGCCCCTGCTGCGAGGCCTCATCGAACCGATGGCAGGCGATGACCGCCCAAGACCAGCAAGCCAATCGCGGCAAGGCCACCCTTGAGCTGTTCAGGCTCGGCGCACATTCGGTGATCGATCATCTGGAGGCGCTGCAGCCGTGCCTGGCGGACATCGCCCAACGCCGCCGCAAAGGTGAAAAACCCTGATACAGGCGGTTTGACGCGGATCATGCAAAGCCGTGGCGAGTGGATTACGCTTGAGGCATGCGCGAACCTTTGCCCAATGGCCGAGGTCCATGCTTTGCCAAGTCACAGAGGGAGAACACCTGATGCCTGCCCGCGAATTGCAAGAGCAGCTCGATAGCCTGCGCGATCAACTGGATCGCAACCCGCCGCTCACGCTGGAAGAGCGCGACAACCTGCACAGCCTGATGCAACAGATCGAGGCGCAGATCAAACTGGAAGAAGCCACCCAGGACACCAATCTGGTCGACGGCGTCAACCTCGCCGTCGAGCGCTTCGAGGTAGCCCACCCCGACCTCACCGCCACGCTGCGCAACATCGCCAACAGCCTGCACAGCATGGGCATCTGAATCAGGCGGGGCTTGTGAGGGCATTCAATTGCCCTACAAGCCCACTCTTACTGCCATCCCTTTCAAGGTCTCTGCATTTTTCTGAATTTTGTGCTGACTTGAGCCTGCTGGGGCCGCTGCGCAGCCCTTTCGCGACACGAGGCCGCTCCTACAGGACGGAGTACGCCATGATTTTCGCTCTATACGCGAAAAAACTCCGCACGACACCGCCCTGTAGGAGCGGCCTCGTGTCGCGAAAGGGCCGCGCAGCGGCCCCAGCTGGCTCAATTCGAGAACTAATTCCGAAGACCTTTAAAGGGATGACTCTTACTGCCGAACCAGGCGCAGGTTCTGCGGGCTAATCGCCCCGGTGCTGCGGTACGGGTTGATATCCAGCCCACCGCGACGCACATACCGTGCGTATACCGTCAGGTGCTCAGGCTGCAGCAAACGCTTGAGGTCCAGATAGATCCGCTCGACGCACTGCTCATGAAAGTCAGCGTGCTGGCGGAAGCTCACCAGATACGTCAGCAGGCTGGCATGATCCAGCGCCAGGCCCTTGTATTTGACCACTACCGTGCCCCAGTCAGGCTGGCCGGTCACCGGGCAATTGGACTTGAGCAGGTGGCTGTGCACCGTCTCTTCCACCACCTGGCTTGAATCGCACTGCAACAGTTGCGGCTGCGGTTGCTCGTAGTTGCTGATCGCGACATCGAGCTCGTCGATGCACACCCCTGGCAATGCCACTACACCTTCACCCTGCACTTCGGCCAGGCTGCGCACGCGCACCGTCACCTGGGCGCCAGCGGCAGCAGACAGGTCTTTTTCAAGGCAAGCCTGCAACTCAGCGCTGCTGGCAAAGGCGGTCTGGTTGAGCGAGTTGAGGTACAGCTTGAACGACTTCGACTCGATGATATTCGGTGACTGCGCCGGGATGGCGAACTCGCCGATGGCCACCACCGGCTTGCCCGACGGCAACAGCCAGGACAGCTCGAAGCAGTTCCAGTAGTCGACGCCCTGCCACGGCAGCGCGTCGCCACTGACGCCAAGCTCGGCCCACTTGGCCAGGCGGGGGATCGGGAACAGCAGCGACGGGGTGTAGGTTGCAATGTATTCGCTGGATTTACCCAGCGGAGAGTCTTCGGCGGCGGGATGCATGGTCTGGACCTGGAAAAAACGATGCGCCCAGTTTACCGGTTTTGCAGCCCGCCTTGGGCCCGAACTCACTCTATGGTCAGCGGCCCGACCATCCCGGCCTGATAATGCCCCGGCACGTTGCAGGCAAACTCGATCGGCGCAGCGCTGCGGAAGGTCCAGGTCAACTCGCCGCGCTGGCCGGGCTGCAGCAGCACGGTGTTGCCGCTGTCATGGCCGTGCTCACTATGGCCCATCTGGCTGTGATCCATGTTCCCGGTGAACAGCTTGCCCTGCATCGCCACCATCTGTTTCTGATGCTCGGCGTGCATGGCCTTGTCGCCCAGGTTGAACTCGTGGGGCAACTGACCCTGGTTGATCAGCACGAAACGCACAGTCTCGCCGGCCTTGACCTGCAAACTGCTGGGCTCGAAGGCAATGTCCTTGAGCACCACCTCAACCGTGCGGGTGGCCTTTGCTGCCGGCGCTGGCTCACCGAAAGCGAAGCTGGTGTGCTCGGCGTCAGCCCAGCCCGACGTGCTGAACAGCGCGAAGGCAGCGGCGATGAACAGGTGTTTCATATCTACTCCGGTAATGACGGCAATGTCGTGCCACTCTGCGCTGGCACAGCTGGCAACTGGCTGACCGCAAGATTACAACTTTGTCAGCTTGGCTTGAGAGCGGGTGCGTCACGTATCATCTCCACTACTCCGTGACCGATGCAAAAAACTGATGAAACTGCTGATCGTCGAAGACCAGGTCAAGACTGGCCAATACCTGCAGCAAGGCCTCACCGAGGCGGGCTTTGCCTGTGAGCTCAGCGCCGACGGCGAAACCGGCTTGCACCTAGCATTGACCGGCGATCATGCACTGCTGATCCTTGACGTGATGCTGCCAGGCCGCAGTGGTTGGGAGATTCTGCAGGCGGTACGCCAGGCCGGGCTCGCCACCCCAGTACTGTTCCTCACCGCCCGCGACGCCGTAGAGGACCGCGTGCATGGCCTGGAACTGGGGGCAGACGACTACCTAGTCAAGCCGTTTGCCTTCTCCGAGCTGCTGGCCCGCGTGCGCAGTTTGCTGCGCCGCGGCGCCGCCGGCGTGCAGGACACCACCCTGGCCCTGGCCGACCTGCGCCTGGACTTGATCCGCCGCCGCGCCGAGCGTGCCGGCCAACGCGTCGACCTCACCGCCAAGGAGTTCGCCCTGCTGGAATTGCTATTGCGCCGCCAGGGTGAAGTACTGCCCAAGTCGTTGATTGCTTCGCAGGTGTGGGACATGAACTTCGACAGTGACACCAACGTCATCGAAGTGGCCATCCGCAGGCTGCGGCTGAAGATCGACGACGGTCACGCCAGCAAGCTGATCCATACGGTGCGTGGCATGGGTTATGTACTTGAAGAGCGCCAGGACTGATGCGCCGGATATCCCTCGGCAGCCGCCTTGCCCTGCTGTTTGCTGCCTGTACCGCGGCGGTTTCGCTTGGCGCCGGCGTGCTCTTCACTCAAGCCAGCGAGCAGCACTTCATCGAGTTGGATGAGCAGTTGCTCGATACTCGCCTGACGCAGTTACGCGAGCAGCTTACCGGCCTCCAGACAAGGCAGCAGGTAGTCGACAGGCTCCCCGAGCTACGGAGCCAATTCAACCTCCAGACCGATGTCGCACTGCGCATCAGCAGCGGCACGGGCGAAGCCTGGTTCGAAAGCCGGCCAGGTTTGCCCGATGCCAGCCAGTCTGCACAGCTGAAGACACTGCAGGCCGGCGGCGTCGACTATCGCGGCCTGTCTGCGCCATTGATCAAGCATGATCCACAGTCCCCGCAACTGACCGTGTTGCTCGACATCACCCATCACCAGCACTTCTTGCAGAGCATGCAGCGTTTGATCTGGCTGACCGTGGGCCTGTCTGCACTGGCCACGGCAGTGCTCGGCGCCTGGGCGGTACGCCGAGGCTTGCGCCCGTTACGCCAGATCGGCGCGGTGGCGGCGAGCGTCAACGCCCGCTCGCTGACCACGCGCCTGCCGGTAGCGCAGATGCCCGAAGAGCTGGCTCAGTTGGCAGAAAGCATGAATGCCATGCTGCAGCGGCTGGACGATGCGTTTCAACGGCTGTCGGCGTTCTCCGCGGACATCGCCCATGAGCTGCGCACGCCGTTGTCGAACCTGCTGACCCACACTCAGGTGACCCTGACCCGCCCACGCAGCCTGGACGAATACCGCGAGGCCTTGCATGGCAACCTTGAGGAGCTGCAATGGATGGCGCAGCTGGTCAACGACATGCTTTACCTGGCCAAGGCTGAGCACGGCCTGCTGGTGCCTGAACAGCAGGTGCTGGACCTTGCCTCGGAGGTGGATGCACTGCTGGAGTATTACGCGCCGCTGGCAGAGGACGCTGGAGTGACCCTACTGCGCGAGGGTGAGCTGGTGATCGAGGGCGATCGGCAGATGTTGCGGCGGGCGTTTTCCAATTTGCTGGAGAATGCGCTGCGGTTTGCTGGAGCAGGTGGCGTGGTGAAGGTGGTTCTACAAGCTGGTGGGCAAGTTACGGTCGCCAATACCGGTGCGGCGATTGAAGCAGCTGTTGCGCAGCGCTTGTTTGATCGATTCTATCGCGGGGATTCGGCGCGGGCCGAAGGAGGTGCGGAGCACGCCGGGCTGGGCCTGGCAATTACCCGTTCGATCGTCCTCGCCCATGGTGGCGGGATTCAGGTGGAGTGCGAAGCAGGATGGACGCGGTTTTTGATTGATTTCGGCAAGGGGCCGCACAGCGACCCCAAAGATACCAGCGCCGCCCTTATTCGTAACGCAACGCCATAGCCGGCTCGATCTGCGAAGCGCGGTAAGCCGGGTACACAGTCGCCAGGAAGCTCATCACCAAGCCCGCCGTACAGATCATCAGCACATCCCCCCACTGTAGTTGCGAAGGCAGGCTGCTGATGAAATACACATCAGAGGTAAAGATGTGCTGGCCGCTGACCCGCTCCAGCCAGCCAACGATCTGACTCACGTTGATCGCCGCAATGACCCCCAGCACCCCACCAATCAGCGTACCGACCACACCGATCAAGCTGCCCTGAACCATGAACGTGCCCATGATCTGCATCGGCGTGGCGCCAATGGTGCGCAGGATGGCGATATCCGCGCCTTTGTCGTTCACCACCATCACCAGGGTGGCGATGATATTGAACGCTGCCACCGCGATGATCATCAGCAGCAGCAAGCCGATCATGGTCTTTTCCATTTTCATGGCGCTGAACAGGCTACCCTGGGTGTGCGACCAGTCATCGGCGTGATAGGCATCGCCCAACTGCCCTGCGATGGCCTTGGACACCTGCGGCGCCGCGTACAGGTCCTGCAATTTGAGGCGCACGCCCTGCACGCTGCCCGGCGCCCAGCGCTGCATCTCGGCGGCGTCGGCCACATTGATGTAGGCCTGCGAGCCATCCAGCTCGGCACCCACCTTGAATATACCGACCACGGTCAGGCGCTGCATGCGCGGCGTAATGCCGCCCGGGGCCTTGCTGATTTCCGGCACGATCAAGGTCAGCTTGTCACCGGTGTTGAGGCGGAAGCGCCGCGCCGTCAGCTCGCCGATCACCACCCCGTATTCACCCGGGACAAGATCCTGCAAAGCGCCCTGGACGATATGCTGGCCCACGATCGACACCTTGCCCTCTTCGGCCGGCTCGATGCCGCTGACCTGAATCGGCTGCATCGCACCTTTGTACGAGAGCATGCCTTCCATCTCGGTCACCGGCGCCGCGGCGACCACTGCCGGATTCTTAAGCGCCGCGTCTGCCACACTGCGCCAGTCGCTCAGCGGCTGCACGCCAAGGATGCTCGCATGCGGCACCAGGCCAAGAATGCGTGAGCTCATTTCGCGCTGGAAGCCGTTCATCACCGACAGCACCACGATCATGGCCAGCACGCCCAGGGACAAGCCGATCATCGAGGTCATCGAGATGAACGAGATGAAGTGATTGCGGCGCTTGGCACGGGTGTAGCGAGCACCGATGAACAAGGGCAAGGGTCTGAACATGTACGAGAACACCCAATGAACAAAAGTTGCGGGGTGGATCATTCCACCCCGGGCAATCGACTCAGATCGCCACCAGGTGGCCATCTTCGAGCTTGAGCACGCGATCCATCTGACGTGCCAGGCTCAGGTCGTGGGTCACCACCAGGAATGCAGTGCGCGATGAGCTGGACAGCTCTCGCATCAGCTCCTGAATACCCTGCGCAGTGTGATGGTCGAGGTTGCCGGTCGGCTCATCGAGCATCACCAGCCCCGGCCGATTGACCAGGGCGCGGGCGATCGCCACACGCTGACGCTCACCGCCAGACAACTCGGCTGGTTTGTGGCTCAGGCGATGGCCAAGGCCAACTCGCTTGAGCAAGGCCTCGGCACGCTCGCGCGCTTCCGGGATCGGCGTGCGCCCGATCAACAGCGGCATGCACACGTTCTCCAGCGCCGTGAACTCGGCCAGCAGGTGGTGAAACTGGTACACAAAGCCCAGCGCACGGTTGCGCAGCAGGCCACGGGCGCGTTCGCCCAGTGCCGACAACTCTTCACCCGCCAGCCACACGCTGCCCTGGCTCGGCGTGTCGAGGCCGCCCAGCAGGTTGAGCAAGGTACTCTTGCCGGAACCGGAGCTACCGACAATCGCCACCCGCTCACCCGGCAGCAGTTCAAGCTGCAAATTGGCCAGCACCTGCACCGACTCCGGGCCCTCGTCGTAGGACTTGCCCAGGTTGCGGCAACTCAGAACGGCTTTATCACTCATGCGCGACTCACTCATAACGTAGCGCCTCTGCAGGCTGGGTGCGCGCCGCACGCCAGGCCGGATACAGGGTGGCGAGGAAACTCAGGATCAATGCCGCGCCGCAGACCATCCACACGTCCTGGGCGATGATCTGCGAAGGCAGATAGTCGATGAAGTACACATCGGCGTTGAGGAACTTGTGCCCGATCAGCTTCTCGATGCCGGCAATCGCGGCGCTGACATTGAGTGCTGCGAGAATGCCGACCACCGCACCAATCAAGGTGCCGACCACGCCAATGACCGTACCCTGGACCATGAAGATGGCCATGATCTGCCCAGGCGTAGCACCCAGGGTGCGCAGAATGGCGATGTCGCCGCGCTTGTCGTTGACCACCATCACCAGGGTAGAAATGATGTTGAACGCCGCCACCGCCACGATCAGCAGCAGGAGCAGGCCAATCATCGCCTTCTCCATGCGGATGGCCTGATACAGGTTGCCGTGGGTGCGAGTCCAGTCACGCGAGTAGAACTCCTGCTCGCCCAGCTGCTGGGCGATGGTCCAGGCCACGCGCGGGGCTTCGAACAGGTCGTCGAATTTCAGCCGCAGGCCCTGCACCTGATCCGCTTTCCAGCGGTGCAGGCGCGACAGGTCGGCGATGTTGGTCAAGCCCAGGAAGCCGTCGATCTCGCCCGCACCGACATGGAAGGTGCCGACCACGGTGAAGCGCTTCATGCGCGGGAACATGCCCGCCGGCGTGACGCTGACCTCTGGTGCCACGAAGGTCAGCTTGTCGCCGACCTTGACGCCCAGTTTGGCCGCGGCCTTGTCGCCGATCATGATGCCCCACTCACCGGGCGCCAGCTTGTCGATGCTGCCTTCGCGGATGAAGTTGTCGATGATCGACACCTCCCGCTCACGCGCAGGATCAATGCCGTTGAGCAGCACTTTGCTGACCTTGCCATCGAAGGTCAGCAAGCCCTGCATCTGGGTGAATGGCGCGACCGCCACGACTTGCGGATTCTGCTTTACTTGTTGAGCAAGGGCAGGCCAATCATTGATCGGCTGGCCGCTCTCAAGCGTGGCGTGAGGGATCATGCCAAGCACGCGGGTACGCATCTCGTGGTCGAAGCCATTCATCACCGAGAGCACCACGATCATCACCACCACGCCCAGGGCGAGGCCGATCATCGAGGTCAGGGAAATGAACGAGACGAAATGGTTGCGGCGCTTGGCACGGGTGTAGCGAGTACCAATAAATGCGAAAAGAGGTCTGAACATGTCGGGGCTTGTTCGGATGAAAGGGAACGTCCTTGTGGCGAGGCGCCTACGGCGGCTTTACACTCGGACCACCGCCGTAACCTTGGGTTCGCCATGACGACAATAGACGATGAAGATCGCCGCGAATACTACCGCATCGAAGACAGGATCGCACTGGAAATCACCCCGCTGAGCGCGGCTGAGGCCCTGGAGCCAGAACTGTTGCAGGATGATTCGCCACTGTTCAACCTGCTCAGCGAACTGCATCTGTCCGACTTCGAATCGCAACATCTGCTGCGTCAGCTTAGCGACAAGGACCGCACCCTGGCGGCATTCTTGCGCGCCCAGAACAAACGCCTCGACCTGCTCAGCGCAGTGGTCGCCCACAGCCTGCTCGGCGAGATCGGCGCACCGCATCGGGTGATCCTGTCCGAGGGCGGCATCGAGTTCAGCCAGGCCAGCGCGATCGCCGCCGGCACCCGAGTCAAAGTCAAGATGGTGTTGATGCCCCGCGCCCACGGCTTGCTGCTGCGCGGTCGGGTTACCCACTGCGACGCCCGCCCCGGCGGCGACTATGAAGTCGGCACCGAATTCACCGACATGACCGACGCCCAGCGCCAGCTGCTGGCGCGGTATATCCTGCAGCGCCAGCAACAGCAACGTCGGCAGGCACTGGAACAGAACGATCCCGCCTCCTGAGCTCCGCTCTTATTGATTTGAAGGAACGAACGTGACCCTGATCTACGGCCATCGCGGCGCCAAGGGCGAAGCACCTGAAAACACCCTGACCAGCTTCCGTCAGTGCCTGGAGCACGGCGTCAATCGCTGTGAACTGGACCTGCACCTGTCGGCCGACAACCAGCTGATGGTGATCCACGACCCGACACTCAAGCGCACCACTGGCCGCCGCGGCAAGGTGGTCGAACACAGCGCCGCTGACCTGACCACCTATGACGCCCGTGCCGGCGGCCCGGGGCATGTGCAGCCCTGCCCTATCCCACGGCTTGAAGAGCTGTTCGAGAAATGCGCATTCGAGCACTGGCAGCTTGAAGTCAAAAGCGCTTCGCGCACCCGCGCCGCCAGCACCGTGCTGGCCATCCGCGAGCTGGCGCAGCAATACGGTCTGCTAGACAAGGTCACCATCACCTCAAGCTCGCGTGAAGTGCTCAGCGCTGCGGTTGAGCTGGTGCCGGATGTAGCGCGTGGGCTGGTGGCGGAATACGCATGGCTCGACCCACTGAAGGTCGCGCAGAACTACAACTGCCAGATGCTCGCCTTGAACTGGACGCTGTGCACCCCCGAGCGCCTGATCAAGGCTCAGCGTCAGGGCTTGCACGTGTCGGTGTGGACGGTCAACGAGCCGGCACTGATGCGCCGACTCGCCGACTTTGGCGCTGACAGCCTGATTACAGACTTTCCCGGTTTGGCCAAGACCACCCTTGGGTAGGATTGAAACCGAGCTCCCCGACCGGCTCAGGCCACCGGTCGGAGCCGCTCAAAAAAGCCGGTTGAGGCCGTCGTAAGCCGCTACACGATAGGCTTCGGCCATGGTCGGGTAGTTGAAGGTGGTGTTGACGAAGTACTTCAAGGTATTGCGCTCACCCGGCTGATCCATGATCGCCTGGCCGATGTGCACGATCTCCGAAGCCTGGTAGCCGAAGCAATGCACGCCAAGGATCTGCAAGGTCTCGCGGTGGAACAGGATCTTCAGCATGCCTTGCGGCTCACCGGCGATCTGCGCACGCGCCATACTCTTGAAAAACGCCTTGCCAACTTCGTACGGCACCTTGGCCTGGGTCAGCTCTTGCTCGTTCTTGCCGATCGAGCTGATCTCGGGAATGGTGTAGATCCCGGTCGGCACGTCGTTGACGAAGCGCCAGCTGCCATTGTCGACAATGCTGCCCGCTGCCGAGCGCCCCTGGTCGTGGGCGGCACTGGCCAGGCTCGGCCAGCCGATCACGTCACCGGCGCCATAAATGTTCGGCACCGTGCTGCGGTAGGCTTCGTCGACTTCGATCTGGCCACGGCTGTTGACCTTGATACCGATGTTTTCCAGGCCCAGCTTGTCGGTGTTGCCGGTACGGCCATTGCACCAGAGCAAGGCGTCGGCCTTGATCTTCTTGCCCGACTTCAAATGCAGGATCACACCGTTGTCGAGGCCTTCGACCCGCTCGTAGTCTTCGTTATGACGCACGGTGATGTTGTTGTTGCTGAAGTGGTAGCTCAGTGCCTGGGAGATTTCCGAATCGAGGAAGCTCAGCAGCTGACCACGGTTGTCGACCAGTTCGACCAGTACGCCCAGGCCACTGAAGATCGACGCGTACTCGCAGCCGATCACGCCAGCGCCGTAGACGATCAGTTTGCGCGGGGTGTGGCTAAGGCTGAGAATGGTGTCGCTGTCGTACACACGTGGGTGGTTGAAGTCGATATCAGCCGGGCGGTACGGGCGCGAACCGGTGGCAATGATGATGTGCTTGGCCACCAGCTTTTCGACCACGCCATTGGCGCAGACTACTTCGACCGTTTGCTCGTCGGCAAAGCTGCCGGTGCCAACAAACACGTCAACGCGGTTACGGGCGTAGTAGCCAGTGCGCGAAGCGACCTGCTTGGAGATCACTTTCTCGGCGCTCTTGAGCACGTCCGGGAACGAGAACCAGCGCGGCTCACCGATGGCACGGAACATCGGGTTGGTGTTGAACTGCATGATCTGCCGCACCGAGTGACGCAGTGCCTTGGACGGGATGGTGCCCAGGTGGGTGCAGTTGCCGCCAACCTGGCGACGGCTATCGACCATCGCCACCTTGCGCCCTGCTTTGGCGGCGTTCATTGCCGCACCTTCTCCGGCCGGGCCGGAACCCAGCACCACTACGTCGTAGTTGTAGACAGCCATGCGTACTCCTTCAAAACTGGCCCGCCGGCCGGTTGGCCGCGGGGCGCGATCATGTCGCCGCGGCGCCATGGAAAAATTCGGGTGCAGTCTAATCAAGCGGCAACGCCGCGCACATTAACCCTTGGTCGCGTCGTAGGCGAATTTTGCCTTCACTACATATCGTGGCAAGCACCCCTGCGTGAGGCAGCCAAATGCCCATCAGTTAAACAATGGGGCCGCTTTGCGGCCCTTCGCGGGCAAGCCCGCTCCCACAGATATAGGCGTAATCCTGTGGGAGCGGGCTTGCCCGCGAAGGGCTGCAAGGCAGCCCCAAAATCAGCAATACAACGCTATCGGCAGATCAGCGTGGGAAGGCTGGCGGGTTGACCCCGGCCATATCTTCCATCACGCGCACTACCTGGCAGCTGTAACCGAATTCGTTGTCGTACCAGACGTACAGGACAACACGGTTTTCGTTGCAGATGGTCGCTTCAGCATCAACCACACCGGCGTGGCGCGAGCCAACGAAGTCGGTCGAAACCACTTCCTGCGAGTTGACGTAGTCGATCTGCTTGTGCAGCTCGGAGTGCATGGCAACCTGGCGCAGGTACTCGTTGATCTCTTCGCGGCTGGTGCCGTTTTCGAGGTTCAGGTTGAGGATGGCCATGGACACGTTCGGCGTCGGTACGCGGATCGCGTTGCCGGTCAGCTTGCCCTTGAGCACAGGCAGCGCCTTGGCAGCGGCGGTGGCAGCACCGGTTTCGGTGATGACCATGTTCAGCGGCGCGGCGCGGCCACGACGGCTGCCCTTGTGGAAGTTGTCGATCAGGTTCTGGTCGTTGGTGAACGAGTGAACGGTTTCGACGTGGCCGTTGATGATGCCGAACTTGTCGTTGACTGCCTTGAGCACCGGCACGATGGCGTTGGTGGTGCAGGAAGCCGCGGAGATGATCTTGTCATCAGCGCTGATTTCACCGTGGTTGATGCCGTGCACGATGTTCTTCAGCGCGCCTTTGCCAGGTGCGGTGAGGATCACACGGGCAGCGCCCGGGCAGGCCAGGTGCTGGCCGAGGCCGTCGGCGTCACGCCATACACCGGTGTTGTCGACGATCAGCGCATCTTTGATGCCGTATTGGGTGTAGTCGACTTCGCTCGGGCTCTTGGCGTAGATAACCTGGATCAGGTTGCCGTTGGCGGTGATGGTGTTGTTGGCTTCGTCGATGGTGATGGTGCCATCGAACGGGCCATGCACCGAGTCACGACGCAGCAGGCTGGCGCGCTTGACCAGGTCGTTTTCAGCACCCTTGCGGACAACGATGGCGCGCAGACGCAGGCCGTCGCCACCACCGGTTTTTTCGATCAGGATGCGTGCCAGCAGACGGCCGATACGACCGAAGCCGTACAGCACGACGTCAGTGCCCTTGCGCGCCGAAACGTTTTGCTGACCAACCACGTCGGCCAGTTCTTCGCGGACGAACTGCTCGGCGCTGCGGCCATTGCCTTCAAGCTTGAACTTGTTGGCCAGCTTGCCCAGGTCGACCGAAGCGGCGCCCAGTTTCAGCTCGCTCATCGCCTTGAGCAGAGGGAACGTCTCGTGGACAGACAGTTCGGTCTCGTCGGTCTGACGGTGACGCGCAAAGCGGTGCGCCTTGAGGATCGAGATCACCGAACGGTTGATCAGGCTACGGCCATAGATCGAGCTCACCACATTGTTGTTGCGGTAGAGCTGACCGATAAGCGGGATCATGGCTTCAGCCAAAGCTTCACGATCAATCCACTCACCAAGACACTGGTCGGGCTTCTGAGTCACGGGAACCTTCCACATGTAGGGGTAGAAAAAAGGGGCTACATTATGACGCCCCACGGCGTATCGAGCAATGAGCGCCTGTCGTTAACGCTGCACACCGCTGCTTGAGCCCTCGCGAGCCTGACAGCTGGCACCGGCGTCGGTACAATCGACCTCTTTGCCGCAACGCTTGGAGTGCATTCTCCCGTGTCAGTTCTGCGCTTACCGCAATTGTCGGCCCAGGCCGGCAAACAAACCTGGGGCAACCTGCCCGGTGCCGCCCTCAGCCTGGCCATCGCCGAGGCCGCCAGTGGCGCCCGGCGCTTTACCCTGCTGCTGACCGCCGACAGCCAGGCCGCCGACCGTCTCGAGCAGGAGCTGCGCTTCTTTGCCCCGGACCTGCCGGTGCTGCCGTTCCCCGACTGGGAAACCCTGCCGTACGATCTGTTCTCGCCGCACCAGGACATCATCTCGCAGCGTATCGCCAGCCTGTACCGGCTGCCGGAACTGGACCACGGCATTCTCGTGGTGCCGATCACCACCGCCCTGCACCGCCTGGCGCCAACGCGCTTTCTGCTCGGCAGCAGCCTGGTCCTCGACGTCGGCCAGACCATCGATGTCGAGCAGATGCGCAGCCGCCTCGAAGCCAGCGGCTATCGCTGTGTCGACACGGTCTACGAGCATGGCGAATTTGCCGTGCGCGGCGCACTGATCGACCTGTTCCCGATGGGCAGCAAACTGCCGTTTCGGATCGACCTGTTCGACAACGAAATCGAGACCCTGCGCACTTTCGATCCAGAGACCCAGCGCTCGATCGACAAGGTTGAATCGGTACGCCTGCTGCCGGCACGCGAATTCCCGATGCAGAAGGAAGAAGTCACCCGCTTCAAGGCGCGTTTCCGCGAGCGCTTCGACGTGGATTTTCGCCGCAGTGCGATCTTCCAGGACCTCGCCAGCGGGATCATCCCGGCCGGTATCGAGTACTACCTGCCACTGTTCTTCGAAGAAACCGCGACGCTGTTCGACTATCTGCCGACTGACACCCAGGTGTTCTCGATGCCCGGCGTCGAGCAGGCTGCCGAGCATTTCTGGAACGACGTGCGCGGGCGCTATGAAGACCGCCGCGGCGACCTGACCCGGCCACTGCTGCCCCCAGCTGAACTCTTCATGCCAGTGGAAGACTGCTTCGCCCGCCTCAAGCAGTGGCCGCGCGTCGTAGTCAGCAGTGACGACCTCGAACCCGGCGCTGGCCGGCAAAGCTTCCCGGCGCGCGAGCTGCCCAACCTGGCCATCGAAGCCAAGGCCAATCAACCGCTGGCGGCGCTGTCGGCGTTTCTTGACCAGTTCCCGGGTCGAGTGCTGTTCACTGCAGAATCTGCCGGCCGCCGCGAAGTGCTGCTGGAGATGCTCGAACGGCTCAAGCTGCGCCCGCAGACCGTCGACGGCTGGACCGACTTCATCACCGGCAAAGAGCGCCTGGCGATCACCATTGCGCCGCTCGACTACGGCCTGCTGCTGGACGACCCGGCACTGGCATTGATCGCTGAAAGCCCGCTGTTCGGCCAGCGCGTGATGCAGCGCCGACGCCGCGAAAAGCGCGGTGAGGCGGCCAACGACGCGGTGATCAAAAACCTCACCGAGCTGCGTGAAGGCGCACCGGTGGTGCATATCGATCACGGCGTTGGCCGCTATCTGGGCCTGGCCACGCTGGAAATCGACGGTCAGGCCGCCGAATTCCTCACCCTCGAATACGCCGAGAACGCAAAACTGTATGTGCCGGTGGCCAACCTGCACCTTATCGCCCGCTACACCGGCAGCGATGACGCCCTGGCGCCGCTGCACCGGCTCGGCTCGGAAACCTGGCAGAAGGCCAAGCGCAAGGCTGCCGAGCAGGTCCGCGACGTGGCCGCCGAACTGCTCGACATCTATGCCCGTCGCGCCGCGCGCAAGGGCTACGCCTTTGCCGACCCTGCGGCCGACTACGCCACCTTCAGCGCCGGCTTCCCATTCGAGGAAACCCCCGATCAGCAGAACGCCATCGACGCGGTGCGCGAAGACATGCTCGCGGCCAAGCCGATGGACCGTCTGGTCTGCGGCGACGTTGGCTTCGGCAAGACCGAAGTGGCCATGCGCGCGGCGTTCATTGCCGTGCACAGCGGCCGCCAGGTGGCCGTGCTGGTACCGACCACCCTGCTCGCCCAGCAGCACTACAACAGCTTCCGCGACCGCTTTGCCGACTGGCCGGTAACCGTCGAGGTGATGAGCCGCTTCAAGTCGGCCAAGGACATCGCCGCTGCCGCCGCCAATCTGGCCGAGGGCAAGATCGACATCCTGATCGGCACGCACAAGCTGCTGCAGGATGACGTGCGTTTCAAAGACCTTGGCCTGGTGGTGATCGACGAAGAGCACCGCTTTGGCGTGAGGCAAAAAGAGCAGCTCAAGGCCCTGCGCAGCGAAGTCGACATCCTCACCCTGACCGCCACGCCGATCCCGCGCACCCTGAACATGGCCGTGGCCGGCATGCGCGACCTGTCGATCATCGCCACCCCGCCAGCGCGCCGGCTGTCGGTGCGCACCTTCGTCATGGAGCAGAACAACAGCACGGTCAAGGAAGCCCTGCTGCGCGAACTGCTGCGTGGCGGCCAGGTGTATTACCTGCATAACGACGTCAAGACCATCGAGAAGTGCGCCGCCGACCTCGCCGAACTGGTACCCGAAGCGCGCATCGGCATCGGCCACGGGCAGATGCGCGAACGCGAGCTGGAACAGGTCATGAGCGACTTCTACCACAAGCGCTTCAACGTGCTGATCGCCTCGACCATCATCGAAACCGGTATCGACGTGCCCAGCGCCAACACCATCGTCATCGAGCGCGCCGACAAGTTCGGCCTGGCCCAGCTGCACCAGCTGCGCGGCCGGGTTGGCCGTAGCCACCACCAGGCCTATGCCTACCTGCTCACCCCTGCCCGGCAGAAGGTCAGCAGCGACGCTGAAAAACGCCTGGAGGCGATTGCCAACACCCAGGACCTCGGCGCCGGCTTCGTGCTGGCCACCAACGACCTGGAAATCCGCGGCGCCGGCGAGCTGCTTGGTGATGGCCAGAGCGGCCAGATCCAGGCGGTCGGTTTTACCCTGTACATGGAAATGCTCGAACGCGCGGTCAAGGCGATCCGCAAGGGCAATCAGCCAAACCTGGAACAACCACTGGGCGGCGGCCCGGAAATCAACCTGCGCCTGCCGGCGTTGATCCCGGAAGACTACCTGCCCGATGTGCATGCACGGCTGATCCTGTACAAGCGCATCGCTTCGGCGACCGACGAAGAAGGTCTCAAGGACCTGCAGGTGGAGATGATCGACCGTTTCGGCCTGTTGCCGGAGCCGACCAAGAACCTGATCCGCATCACCCTGCTCAAGCTGCAGGCAGAAAAACTCGGCATCAAGAAAGTCGACGGCGGCCCCAACGGCGGCAAGATCGAATTCGAAGCCGAGACGCCAGTCGACCCGCTGACCCTGATCAAGCTGATCCAGGGCCAGCCGAAACGCTACAAGTTCGAAGGCGCGACCCAGTTCCGCTTCCTGGTGCCGATGGAACGCCCGGATGAACGCTTCAATACCGTGGAGGCGCTGTTCGAGCGCCTCACCCCACAGCCTGCCTGAAGGAAGTTACATGCGTGCCATTCGTTGCCTGACCTTGCTGCTGACGCTGTGTGCGCCGACGGCGTTTGCTGATGGCTTGTATCAGGTGGAGATGCTGCTGGTGCGGCAAAACGATGTACCGGCGGTGACCAGCCAGTTCGCCCCGGAAGACTGGCGCGCCGGCGCGCCGCGCCTGAGCAAGGAAGCCGAACGGCCACCGGTGCTGACCGACGAAGCGACCCGCCTGGAGGCCACGCCGAGCTACACCGTGCTGCTGCACAAGGCCTGGCAGCAACAGCTCGGCAGCGAGCCCAGCAGCATTGCACTGGGCGCTGGCGAGGAGCAGTTCGGTCACTTCCCGATCGAGGGCAACCTGAGCCTGGCCGACGGCCGCTTCATCGCCGTGCAGGCGAGCTTCTGGGTCAACCAGCTCGATGGCAACGGTAACGTGCTGCGCAGCGAGCATTTCCAGCAGAGCAATCGCAACATGAAAAGCGGCCAGCTGACCTTCCTTGACGGTGGCCACCTGGCACTGCTGCTCAAGGTCGCACCCGTGGGCGCGCGCAAACTGCCGGAGATGACTCCGGAGATGATGGAGCAGTGACACCGTGACCTCCGACGCCGTCGCGCTGGTGCGCAGCAACACCAGCTGGAAACGCGCCTTCTCCGCTGCGGTTCTGCAACGCGGCCAGCGCTACGCCGAAGAAGACCGGGTACAGATCCTCGACCATGACGAGACGCGGATCGAAGCCACCTGTCGCGGCAGCGGCAGCGGCCTCTATACCCAGCGCATCCTCATCACAGCAGTTGCTGGCCAGTGCCATGTGCGCGGCCACTGCTCGTGCCCGGTCAGAGAGAATTGCAAGCACTGCGCTGCGGTGCTGTTCACCCTGCTTGACAGCAGCGCGCCGACAGACAGCGACACCCTGCCCCATCATTTGCAGCACTGGCTGCAAGGGATGCAGCAACCGGCCACAGTCAGCCTCGGCGCAGATGACAAACGCGGGCGGATGGTCTGCTATCAGCTGGTTGTGCATGAGGATCGCAGCTGCAGCCTGCGCGTGCGCAAAGGCACCGACGATGAGCGTGGCCTGCGCTTCAGCCGGGTGCAGTCGCTGTATGACTTCTTGTATGACACGCCGCGCTTCGTTACCGCTGAAGACCTGCGCATCCTGCGCCAGTTGAATGGGCAGAACATCCCTTACGGCCAGGACCGCGGCTACGCACTCAAAGGCCAGGAAGGCGGCGAATTGCTGCAGCGCGCACTGGACACCGGCCGCGTCCTGTACAGCGATGACCGGCCGCTGCTGCGCCAGGGCCCTGAGCGCGAGGCCGAGTTCCGCTGGGTGCGCCAGAGCGACGCTACCTATTGCGGCAGCTGGTTCAGCGGCGAGGAGAGGCTCTTCGTGCTGGCACTGGCGCCGCTGTTCTGGCTGGATGTACGCGCTGGTGAAATTGGCCGTGTCAGCCACTCACTCGACCCGCACATTGCCCTGCAACTGTCACTGGCACCGCCGGTACCCGAACATCTGGTCGTGCCGCTGAGTCACAAGCTCAACGCCCTCAACCATCAAGTGCCGACCCCGACCCAGGTCAAGCAGCAGCTGCTCGAAGACATCCAGCCGACTCCGCGCCTGACCCTAGGCAGCCTCGAGTTCAGTGCCTACACGCCCAAGACCGGGCGCATGCAACGGCAGATGCAACACCGCGCCGCGCTGGCGTTCGATTACGACGGCGTGCTGGCAATCGGCAACGACGACAAACCCCTGACCCGCCTGGTTGGTGCCACCAGCCAGCGCATCCGTCGTCAGCCACAGGCTGAGCAAGCCATGCGCAAGACCCTGCGCGAGCTGGGCTTCAAGCTGGCCACCCGGCAAAGCAAAGCGCTGCCCGACAGTGCCGGCGACATGCATCAGCTTGCCGACGACGAAGCCTGGCTGACATTCGCCCGCGACGGCCTGCCGCGCCTGCGTGAGGCCGGCTGGCATATCGATGTGCACCGTGATTTTGCCTTCAATTTGCAGGAGGTCGAAGACTGGTACGCCAGCGTCGACGAAGCACCTGGCCACGAATGGTTCGACCTTGAGCTGGGCATCGTCGTCGACGGCCAGCGCCACAGCCTGCTGCCGATCGTGCTGCAACTGCTGCGCAGCAATCCGGAAATGCTGCGCCCCAGCGAACTGGCCCGGCGTAGTGACGATGAGCACTTGCTGCTGGACCTCAACCGCGGCCGCCTCGACAGTCCGCCACTGCGTGTTGCCCTGCCCTACGGCCGGATCAAGGCGGTGATGTCGACCCTCGGCGAGCTGTACCTGCATGAACACACAGGCGGCCCGGCGCTGCGCCTGGACCGCGCCGATGCCGCGCGCCTGAGCGACATGGAACACATACCGCTGCTGTGGGAAGGCGGCGAGCACGTGCGCGGGCTCGGCCGGCGCCTGCGCGATGCGCGTGACATCCAGGTCGAACCGCCGCTTGCACTCAACGCGACCCTGCGCCCGTATCAGCAGCAGGGCCTGAACTGGCTGCAGGCGTTGCGCGAGATCGGCACGGGCGGGATTCTGGGCGACGACATGGGCCTGGGCAAGACCCTGCAGACCCTCGCCCATCTGCTGCTGGAGAAACAACACGGCCGCCTGCTGCAGCCGGCCCTGGCAGTGATGCCGACCAGCCTGATCCCCAACTGGGTCGACGAAGCCCAGCGCTTCGCTCCCGACCTGCGCGTGCTGGCCCTGCATGGGCCGACGCGCAGCAAGCACTTCGCCAGCCTGGGCCAATACGACCTGGTCCTGACCACCTATGCGCTGGTGCCGCGCGATATAGAGCAGTTGCGCGGGCAGCACTGGCACACGCTGGTGCTGGATGAAGCGCAGAACATCAAGACCAGCACCAGCAAGGCCGCCGTGGCCGTCGGCGAGCTGCAGGCAGGCCAGCGCCTGTGCCTGACCGGTACGCCGATGGAAAACAACCTCGGCGAGCTGTGGTCGCTGTTTCACTTCCTCATGCCCGGCTGGTTGGGCGACAGCAAACGCTTCAATCAGGAATACCGCACCCCCATCGAGCGCCATGGCGACCAGGAACGCCTCGCCCACCTGGCCGGGCGCATTCGCCCGTTCCTGCTGCGCCGGACCAAAGAGCAGGTAGCCAAGGAGCTGCCAGCCAAGACCGAGATGGTGCATTGGGTCGAGCTCAGCGACGCCCAGCGCGACACCTACGAGGCGGTGCGGGTGGCGATGGACAAGAAGGTCCGCGACGAACTCGCCCGCAACGGCGCGGCGCGCAGCCAGATCGTGATCCTCGATGCCCTATTGAAACTGCGCCAGGTGTGCTGCGACCTGCGCCTGGTGAAGAGTGTCGAGAGCAAAGGCAGTCAGGCCGACAAAGGCAAGCTGAGCAGCCTGCTGCAGATGCTTGAAGAACTGCTCAGCGAAGGCCGCCGGGTCCTGTTGTTCTCGCAGTTCACCTCGATGCTGGCGCTGATCGAGCAGGAGCTGATCAAGCGTGACATCCGCTACAGCCTGCTGACCGGCGACACCCGCGATCGCCGCGCACCGGTGCAGCAGTTCCAGCAGGGTGACAGCGAAGTGTTTCTGATCAGCCTCAAGGCCGGCGGCACCGGGCTCAACCTGACCGCTGCGGACACGGTGATCCACTACGACCCATGGTGGAACCCAGCCAGCGAAAACCAGGCGACCGACCGTGCCTATCGCATCGGCCAGGACAAACCAGTGTTCGTCTACAAGCTGATCACCCGAGGCACCGTCGAGGAGAAGATCCAGTTGCTGCAGCAAGAGAAGGCAGCACTCGCAGCCGGCCTGCTCGATGGCGGCCAGAGCGGTCAGTGGCGTCTGGGTGATGAAGAGATCGAAGCGCTGTTTGCGCCGCTGCCCGGCAAGCGCAGCCGTTAGGCAAGCCGGGCTGACCTGTCATCTGGGCCAGCCCGGCATTTGTTCAGTCGATCAACTGTGCTTCTTTCAAAGCGCCAAGCGCCTCCAGCCAGCGTGGCTGCTGGCGATAGTCGGTGCTGGCAAAGCCTTGCCCGCGCATGCCGGCAACCCGTGGCGAAGGCTTGACCTTGAGCCGCTGCACTGCGCTCAACGCCAGCTCTGCCGCAGCCCGGTCATTGCACACCAGGCCCATGTCGCAACCGGCGCTCAAGGCCGCTTCGATCCGGTTGGCGGCATCGCCGACCACATGCGCACCAGCCATGGACAGGTCGTCACTGAAGATCACCCCGGTAAAGCCCAGCTCGCCGCGCAGAATGTCCTGCAACCAGCGGCGCGAGAAGCCTGCGGGTTGATTGTCGATCTGTGGGTAGATCACATGTGCAGGCATGACTGCAGCTAACTGACCGCGCAAACGGGTGAACGGCACCAGGTCAGCCTGGCGCAACTGCTCGAGGCTGCGCTCGTCGGTGGGGATGGCCACGTGCGAGTCGGCCTCGGCCCAACCATGCCCCGGGAAGTGTTTGCCGCACGCAGCCATGCCGGCTGAGTTCATGCCGCGGATGAACGCGCCGGCCAGTTGCGTGGCCCGCTGCGGGTCGCCTTCGAAGGCGCGACTGCCAACCACTGCGCTGCGCTGGTGATCAAGGTCGAGCACCGGCGCAAAGCTCAGGTCCAGACCAACCGCCAGCACTTCAGTGGCCATCAACCAGCCACACTGCTCGGCGAGGTACTCGGCATTGCCGTTGTCGGCGATCGCGCGCATGGCCGGCAGGCGCACAAAGCCCTGACGCAGACGCTGCACGCGCCCGCCCTCCTGGTCGACAGCCAGAATCAGATCAGGCCGGATCGCCCGAATCGACGCACACAACTCACGCACCTGGCGCGGGCTGTCGATATTGCGGGCGAAGATGATCAGGCCAGCCACTTCGGGCTGGCGCAGCAACTGGCGGTCCTCGGCAGTCAGCCAGGTACCGGCGATGTCGATCATCAGGGAGCCTTGCAGGCTGGCAGTCATGAAAAGTCCTTCAGGGAATGTCGTGCAGTGAATTATCTGCGAAGCCTGTGCCCGCGCGCCAGTGCCGGCTCAGGCTTTGGCCGGCATGCCAGCGGTGCTGGTCTTGCTGCGCGGGCGCAGTTGCGCGGCAGCCATGGCCTGGTCGGTGACGCCGCTGTCGGCGCGCATACCGGCTGCGAGGAACGGCACCATCAAGCGCATGACCTGCTCGATCGAGGTGTTGATGCCGAAGTCGGTTTCGGCGATGGCGCGCAAGGCCTTGATCCCGGACATGCTGAACGCCGCCGCGCCAAGCATGAAGTGCACCCGCCAGAACAGCTCGATCGGCGGGATACGCGGTGCGGCATCGTTGACCAGCAGCATGTAGCGGCGGAATACCTTGCCGTACATGTCTTCAAGGTAACGGCGCAGGTGGCCCTGGCTCTGGCTGAAAGCCAGGCCGAGCAGGCGCATGAAAATCGACAGGTCATTGTTGCTACGCGGCTGCACTACCAGCGCCTGCTCGACGAGCATCTCCAGCAGCTCTTCAAGACTCGGCTTGAGTTCGGGACGGCCCTGGCGGCGCTCGAGTTCACGCTCGAGGCTTGCGCAGAACGGCCCGAGGAAGCGCGAGAAGACCGCCTGGATCAGCGCCTTTTTCGAGCCGAAGTGGTAGTTCACCGCTGCCAGATTGACGCCAGCCTTGCTGGTGATCAGGCGCAACGAGGTTTCCGCGAACCCCCTTTCCGCGAATAGCTGCTCGGCAGCATCGAGAATGCGTTCAACGGTTTCCGATTGGGCCATGACTACTCGCTACTCCGGGGTGGGGGCCTGACAAACAGTTGTTTGAAACATACGTTTCAGGCTCCTATCTGTCAAGGTTGGCTGACTCACCGGTCGCCATTAAAACACAGCCTCGCGCACAGAGCTGCAGGCCACGCCGTGCGTCAGCCCGAGCATCTTCTGCGGCAAGACGCTTGCAGCCAGCCTTCTACTGTATATAATCCCAGTCACTGTATAAAAAGACAGAGCGATCGCCATGTTGAAACTGACGCCACGCCAAGCCGAAATCCTGGCTTTCATCAAACGCTGCCTCGACGACAACGGTTATCCGCCGACCCGCGCGGAGATCGCCCAGGAGCTGGGCTTCAAGTCGCCCAACGCCGCTGAAGAACACCTCAAGGCCCTGGCGCGCAAAGGCGCCATCGAGATGACCCCGGGCGCGTCCCGCGGTATCCGCATCCCTGGCCACGAAGCCAAGGCCGAAGATAGCGGCTTGCCGATCATTGGCCGCGTCGCTGCCGGTGCGCCGATCCTGGCCGAACAGCATATCGAGCAGTCGTGCAACATCAACCCGACTTTCTTTCATCCGCCCGCTGACTACTTGCTGCGCGTACACGGCATGAGCATGAAGGACGTCGGTATCTTCGACGGTGACCTGCTGGCCGTGCATACCTGCCGCGAAGCACGCAATGGCCAGATCGTGGTCGCGCGCATCGGTGATGAAGTCACCGTCAAGCGCTTCAAGCGTGAAGGCAACAAGGTCTGGTTGATGGCCGAGAACCCCGAATTTGCCCCGATCGAAGTCGACCTCAAGCAACAGGACTTGATGATCGAGGGCTTGAGCGTCGGCGTCATTCGTCGCTGATCCAGGAGGCGTCATGCAGCAAGCAATCCACGTACCGCAGTCAATTCAGTTGCCATTATTCGAAGCGTTTCTGGCCGAACCGGTATTGCCTGGCCTGAAGGCCAGCACCCAGGCGCGGCAAAAAAACAGCGACCCCGAGCGGTTCAGTGAACTGGCCCTGCGCGGTGCGCCGGGACATTGCCAAAGCCTGCTGGCGCCGGTACTGCGCGACCTGAGCGAAGAAGTGGATGCGCGCTGGCTGACGCTGATCGCCCCGCCGACCAGCCTGACCCAGGCCTGGCTGCGTGATGCCGGGCTCAACCGCGAGCGGATTCTGCTGCTGCACCCGAGCAGCAACAAAAGCGCCTTGCAGCTGACCTGCGAAGCCCTGCGCATGGGCCACAGCCATACCGTGGTCAGCTGGCTGGGTAGCCTCAATGTCACCCTGCGTCAGCAGCTGATCCGCGCCGCCACGGTCGGAAACGCACAAAGCCTGAACATCCGCCTCGGCTGATGTTCAGGCTTCGCCTGTTCTCATCGTGATCGTGTAGGGGTCTGGCACTACTCAGTGCAGAACGCGCGGCCCTTCGTCACGTTCCAGCTCGCCTTCCACCAGCTTGCCAGCCATCTGCACGCCAACGCTGAGCATGGCCTTGGCCACCTCGACGTGTTGACCCTGCAAAAACACCTTGGCGTCCTCGGAGAAATCCAGGGTTACCAATGAGCCTTCATCTTCGGCGCGACGCAGCTCGATCCGGCCATCAGGCAACTCTACAATTTCAAGAAAGGACGTCGACATAAAAGGCTGTTCTCCACGAAAGGCGAGCATTGTACCAGCCAAGTGCCTGCTCAGCACTCACTCAACGCTTCACGAAAGCGCCTGGCGAGGTCTTTCAAATTGCTCCGCCACTGCTCGAGCTCTGCCCGCGAAAGCGCAGGCTGCTCGGGCTCGTCGAGGTTGACGGCCTGAATCAACGGCTGAGTGACGTCGGTTTTGGCGGTTTTTTTCGCGACAGGTGGTCGGAACAAATCTGCATAAGCGGTCAACATCTGCGCCAGCCAGGTTTGCCGATTGTCTGCCAGCTCGATCAGCTCGGCCAACTCAGGGATGGCCATGCCGGCCAGCACTTCGGCGTCCAATAGTTGTTCAGCGCGAGCAGCGCCCGCCTGCGGCAGGCGGTAGAAGCCGGCGATTTCGTGACACAGCCCAAGCAGCGCCCCGTACAGATGAAACTGCGCCGCTTCTCGCTCGGCCTGCACCAGCCCCTGGGCGTTCATGGCCTGGCTTTGCTCAGCCTTGGCCATGGACTCCAGCGCGAGGCCGGCGAAGAACAGTTTCTGGTTGGTGCGGGTGTAGAGTTCCTGGGCCATGGCGGTTTGGCCTCCTGAGGGCAGCGTGGCGATCAGCAAGTTTCAGCTATCGCCGGGCACTCTCGCAAGCATAAAAGCCGCAAGCGCAAAAGCAGCGCGGGGCAAGCCTGCTGCCGCGCCTCACCCTGAGGACACAACAGCGGGCTTGCCCCGCGCAGGTACTGCGGCGCCGGATCAGCGCTTGTCTTCGACCTTCCAGGCCTTGCCGTCGTAGAACGCCTTCCAACCGGTCGGCTTGCCGTCAACCTCGGACTGGACGTACTGCTCCTTGGTCTTGCGGCTGTAGCGGATCACGGTCGGGCGGCCGTCCGGATCCTTGGCAGGCGCTTCACAGAGGAAGTGGTACTTGGGATCGATCTCATCCTTGTGCGGGATGATTTCTTTCACCAATGGCGCACGCGTCTCACGGTTTTTCGGGAACTGGCTGGCCGCCAGGAACAAACCCGAGGCACCGTCACGCAGCACGTAGGTGTCGTCGACCTTCTCGCACTTGAGCTCAGGCATCTCCACCTTGTCCATCTTCGGTGGCGCTGCTTCGCCGTTCTTGAGCAGCTTGCGAGTGTTTTTGCAGGCCGGGTTGGTGCACCCGAAGAACTTGCCAAAACGGCCGGTCTTGAGCTGCATTTCGCTGCCGCACTTGTCGCACTCAAGGCTCGGGCCTTCGTAGCCCTTGATCCGGTAGCTGCCCTGCTCGATTTCGTAGCCAACGCAATCCGGGTTGTTACCGCAGATGTGCAGCTTGTGCTTCTCGTCCAGCAGGTAAGCATCCATCGCCGTGGCGCAGATCGGGCAACGGTGCTTGCCGAGCAGCACGCGCGATTCGGACTCACCCTCGTCGTCGGCGGCAATTTCGTCACCGGGAACCAGGTTGACGGTCGCCTTGCAGCGCTCTTTCGGCGGCAGGGTGTAGCCCGAGCAGCCAAGGAACACACCGGTAGAGGCGGTACGGATCATCATCGGCCGGCCACATTCCTTGCAGGCGATGTTGGTCATGGTCGGCTGGTTGGCGCGCATGCCGTGCTCGGGTGATTCGGCGGTCTGCAGCTTTTTGCTGAAATCGCCGTAGAACTCGTCGAGCACGTTTTTCCAGTCACGCTCGCCCTGGGCGACGTCGTCGAGGTTCTCTTCCATGCCGGCGGTGAAGCCGTAGTCCATCAGGTCGGAGAAGCTCTCGGACAAACGCTCGGTGACGATGTCGCCCATCTTCTCGGAATAGAAGCGGCGGTTATGCAGGGTCACGTAGCCGCGGTCCTGGATGGTCGAGATGATCGCCGCATAGGTCGACGGGCGACCGATGCCGCGTTTTTCCATTTCCTTGACCAAGCTGGCTTCGGTGAAGCGCGCCGGTGGCTTGGTGAAGTGCTGGCTTGGATCAAGCTTGATCAGCTTGAGCACTTCGCCCTGGCCCATGTCAGGCAGCACGTCATCTTCGCCTGGCTTGCTCTGCTGCGGCAGGACGCGGGTGTAACCGTCGAACTTGAGGATGCGGCCCTTGGCGCGCAGCTCGAAGTCACCGGCCTTGACCGTGACGCTGGTCGACAGGTACTGCGCGGGCGGCATCTGGCAGGCCAGGAACTGGCGCCAGATCAGCTCGTACAGGCGCTCGGCATCACGCTCCATGCCAGTAAGCTTGCTTGGATGGGTCGCCACGTCGGACGGACGAATCGCTTCGTGCGCCTCCTGTGCGCCAGCCTTGCTGCCATAGACGATCGGCGCTTCCGGCAGGTACTGCTTGCCGAACTCGCGCTCGATATAGCTGCGAGCCATTTCCACGGCATCGGCCGAGAGGTTGGTCGAGTCGGTACGCATGTAGGTGATGTAGCCGGCTTCGTACAGACGCTGGGCCATCATCATGGTCTTCTTCACGCCGTAGCCGAGGCGATTGCTCGCTGCCTGCTGCAGGGTCGAAGTGATGAACGGCGCCGACGGCTTGCTGCTGGTCGGCCGGTCTTCGCGCTTGGCGACGGTGTAGCTCGACGACTTGAGCTGATCCAGAGCAGCCATGGCCTGAGCTTCGTTGAGCGGCTTGAAGGCTTCACCCTTCTCGCGCGCCACTTCGAAGCGGACCTTGGCGTCCTTGGCGGTGCCGAGGTCGGCGTGCACTTCCCAGTATTCTTCCGGGTTGAACGCACGAATCTCGCGCTCACGCTCGACCACCAGCTTGACCGCTACCGACTGCACACGGCCAGCCGACAGGCCACGGGCGATCTTCGACCACAGCAGTGGCGAGACCATATAGCCCACCACGCGGTCGAGGAAGCGCCGCGCCTGCTGGGCGTTGACCCGGTTGATGTCCAGCTCACCTGGCTGCGAGAACGCCTCCTGGATGGCCTTCTTGGTGATTTCGTTGAACACCACGCGCTTGTAGCGGGTGTCATCACCACCAATGGCTTCGCGCAGGTGCCAGGCGATCGCCTCCCCTTCGCGGTCCAAGTCGGTCGCGAGATAGATGGTGTCGGCATCTTTGGCCAGGCGGCGTAGCTCTTCGATGACCTTTTCCTTGCCGGGCAAGATCTCGTACTTGGCTTTCCAGCCAGCGTCCGGATCAACACCCATGCGCGAGACCAACTGGCGGCGAGCCTTTTCTTTCGGCGTCAGTACCGGTGCCTCAGCCGCAGCTGCCTTGCCACGTTTGGCCGCCGGCTCCTTACTGGCGCTGGCCGAACCGCTGGTGGGAAGGTCACGGATGTGGCCGATACTCGACTTCACCACGTACTGGTTGCCCAGGTACTTGTTGATGGTCTTGGCCTTGGCCGGGGATTCCACAATGACCAGCGATTTGCCCATGGATCGGTGTATTCCTGAATCTGAAAATTAAAAATCGCGTCAGGTGCCGCACGCGGCACCGCTATATATAGTGGCTACAGGGTCAGGTCAAGCGCGCTCGACTAACCGCTGGCCTGTTCGGAAGAGCCAAAACGCCCCTCCTCGGCCGTGACCAGAGCAAAGCGCGGGACCTGCTCACCGTCAACTTCGACCGATTCGACAAACATTGCCAAGGGTCGCACCCACAGCCCGTAATCACCATACAGGCATTGGTAGAACACCATCCACTCTTCGCTTTCAGAATGGCGTGCTGCGCCGAACACACGATACTCAGGCCCTTTGTAATGCCGGTACACGCCTGGCTGTATGTGCATGTTGCTGACCCTCGTGATAAATCCTGTAAAAAACAAAACCGGGGCACATGGCCCCGGCTGCTGTCTTGCGTCGCGATCAGACGCGTTCGAAGACAGTGGTGATGCCTTGGCCCAGGCCGACACACATGGTGGCGACGCCGAGGGTGCCGCCATTCTGCTTCATGACGTTGAGCAAGGTGCCGGAAATTCGCGCACCGGAGCAACCAAACGGATGACCCAGGGCAATGGCGCCGCCGTGCAGGTTAACCTTCTCATTCATCTTGTCGAGCACTTTCAAATCTTTCAGCACTGGCAGGGCCTGTGCGGCGAAGGCTTCGTTGAGCTCGATGAAGTCGATATCTGCCATGCTCAGGCCGGCGCGCTTGAGCGCTTTGTGCGTCGAAGGTACCGGGCCGTAACCCATGATAGCCGGGTCGACACCGGCCACCGCCATCGAGCGCAGCACCGCCAGTGGCTGGATGCCCAGGTCCATGGCGCGCTGACCGGACATGACGATCATGCACGACGCGCCATCGGTGATCTGCGACGAGGTACCGGCAGTGACGGTACCACCTTTGGGGTTGAACGCAGGTTTAAGCGAGGCCAGGCCTTCCAGCGTGGTTTCCGGACGAATGGTCTCATCGAAGTCAAAGACCTTGAGGAAGCCGTTTTCGTCATAACCCTGCATCGGGATGATCTCGTCCTTGAACTTGCCCTCGACCGTGGCCTTGTGCGCCAACTGGTGCGAACGCACGGCGAAGGCATCCTGTTGTTCGCGGCTGATGCCGTGCATTTTGCCGAGCATCTCTGCAGTCAGGCCCATCATCCCTGAGGCCTTGGCAGCGTGCAAGGACATGTGCGGGTTGGGGTCGACGCCGTGCATCATGCTGACGTGGCCCATGTGTTCGACACCGCCGATGACGAATACGTCACCGTTGCCGGTCATGATCGCCTGGGCAGCGGTGTGCAGCGCGCTCATCGACGAGCCGCACAGGCGGCTGACGGTCTGCGCCGCCGAGGTGTGCGGGATCTGGGTCATCAGCGAGGCCATGCGGGCGATGTTCCAGCCCTGCTCGAGGGTCTGGTTGACGCAGCCCCAGATCACGTCCTCGACTTCTTTTGGGTCGACCTTGTCGTTGCGCTCGAGCAACTTGCTGATCAGGTGCGCCGACATGTCTTCGGCGCGGGTGTTGCGGTGCATGCCACCCTTGGAACGACCCATCGGGGTCCGACCGAAGTCGACAATCACCACGTCTCTTGGATTCAGGCTCATATCAATACTCTCGCTCTAACTCGTTGGGCGCTCAGTTGAAGAAACGCTGGCCGGTCTTGGCCATTTCGCGCAGCTTCGCGGTGGGGTGGTACAGCGGCCCCAGGTCGGCGTACTGGTCAGCCAGGGCGACGAACTCGGCAACCCCGATCGAGTCGATGTAGCGCAATGCACCACCGCGGAAGGGAGGGAAGCCGATGCCGTAGACCAGGCCCATGTCGGCCTCGGCTGCGGTTTCGACAATGCCGTCTTCCAGGCAGCGGACGGTTTCCAGGCACAGCGGGATCATCATCCAGTTGATGATGTCCTCGTCGCTGACTTCGCGCTGTTCGAAGACAATCGGCTTGAGCACTTCGAGCACGCTCTCGTCGGCGACCTTTTTCGGTTTGCCGCGCTTGTCGGTCTCGTAGGCATAGAAGCCCTTGCCGTTCTTCTGGCCCAGGCGCTTGGCCTCGTACAGGGCGTCGATGGCGGTGCGGTGATCGTCCTTCATGCGGTCCGGGAAGCCTTCGGCCATGACGTCGCGGCCGTGGTGGCCGGTGTCGATGCCGACCACGTCCATCAGGTACGCCGGGCCCATCGGCCAGCCGAATTTCTCCATGACCTTGTCGATGCGCACAAAGTCGACACCGGCGCTGACCAGGCGAGCAAAGCCGCCGAAGTACGGGAACAGTACGCGGTTGACCAAAAAGCCCGGGCAGTCGTTGACCACGATCGGGTTCTTGCCCATTTTCTTGGCGTAGGCAACGGTGGTGGCCACGGCCACTTCGCTGGACTTCTCGCCACGGATCACTTCCACCAGCGGCATCATGTGTACCGGGTTGAAGAAGTGCATGCCGACGAAGTTCTCCGGACGCTTGAGGGCCTTGGCCAACAAGTTGATGGAGATGGTCGAGGTGTTGGAGGCGAGAATCGCGTCCTCTTTGACCTGGCCTTCGACTTCAGCCAAAACGGCTTGCTTGACCTTGGGGTTCTCGACCACAGCTTCGACCACGATGTCGACGTTGGCGAAGTCGCCATAGGACAAGGTCGGACGAATCGCATTCAGCGCCTCGGCCATTTTCGCAGGGGTCAGGCGGCCTTTCTCGACACGGTTGCCAAGCAGCTTGGAGGCTTCGTTCAGGCCCAGCTGAATGGCGTCCTCACGGATATCCTTCATCAGGATCGGGGTGCCTTTGACCGCCGATTGATAGGCGATACCACCGCCCATGATGCCAGCGCCGAGTACGGCAGCCTGCTTCACGTCATTGGCGATCTGGTCATGCGCCTTGGCCTTGCGCTTGAGTTCCTGGTCATTCAGGAACAAGCCGATCAGGCTGGCAGCGACTGGCGTCTTGGCCAGTTTGGCAAAGCCTGCAGCTTCCACTTCCAGCGCTTTGTCACGACCGAAATTGGCGGCTTTCTGAATGGTCTTGATCGCTTCGACCGGCGCCGGGTAGTTCGGCCCGGCCTGGCCGGCAACAAAACCTTTGGCGGTTTCGAAGGCCATCATCTGCTCAATCGCGTTGAGCTTGAGTTTTTCCAGCTTGGGCTGGCGCTTGGCCTTGTAGTCCAGCTCACCGCTGATGGCGCGCTTGATCAGGTCCAGCGCTGCAGCCTGCAGCAGCTCAGGGGTGACCACAGCATCGACGACGCCAACCTTGAGGGCGTCCTCGGCGCGGTTTTCCTTGCCCGAGGCGATCCACTCGATAGCATTGTCCGAGCCGATCAGGCGCGGCAGGCGCACGGTACCGCCAAAGCCTGGGTAGATGCCCAGTTTGACTTCCGGCAGACCGATCTTGGCGGTGTTGGACATCACCCGGTAGTCAGCGGCCAGGCACATTTCCAGGCCGCCACCCAAGGCGATGCCGTTGATGGCGGCAACCGTAGGTACGCCGAGGTCTTCGAAATCATTGAAGATGCGGTTGGCTTCCAGGTTACCGGCGACCAATTCGGCCTCGGGCAGCTTGAAGTTGTCGACAAACTCGGTGATGTCGGCGCCGACGATGAACACATCCTTGCCACTGCTGACGATGACGCCCTTGACCGAGGCATTGCCCTTGATGGCGGCCACGGCCTGACGCAGATCGTCCAGGGTCAGGCGGTTGAACTTGTTGACGGACTCACCCTTGAGGTCGAACTTCAGTTCGACGATGCCGCTTTCAAGAGCCTTAACCGTGATGGCTTTACCTTCGTAAATCATCAACTGATCTCCACGATATGGAAGCTAAACTGTACACGCCGGACGCTGGCTAAACCCTGTCACAACAGCGGCTTGGTCAGGCACACCCGTCAGCGCGATAGTCGGGATTGGCATGAACGGCGCAACATACAAACGCTCAATTCATACGCCCGTTTGATTTGGGTACGCACACATTCTCCGAAAAGATCGGCGTTGTCAAATTCTGCCTGAGGGGCTGAAAACGCGACTTTCTGGTCATTTTGTAACGGTTGGGTATTAATCTTGATGGCGGTGATTGGTGGTTATTCATCGTAGCGATTGAGCCTTGTAGCTGGCTCTAGTAGGTCGGGGCTGCTTTGCAGCCCTTTCGCGACACAAGGCCGCTCCTACAGGGACCGCGTTATCAACGCCGTACGCGGTCCGTGTAGGAGCGGCCTTGTGTCGCGAAAGGGGTGCACAGCACCCCCAGCATTGCTGGCTGGAATCAAATTCAGAAGAAATAAGAAGACCCTGAGCGGACCGCAAAAACCGCAGCAGACACCCCGCAAAAAGCCCATATCAGGCTATAGTCACCCTCGCAAGCAAAATATCCCGGCCTGCCTGGCCTTTCTGCGGCAGCAGAACGCATCGCGGGGCACGACTGCTGATACGCCACCTGAACATGGGTGGCAAATCAGCAGGGGTGCCCCGCGATGTCGTTATGAAGGGTTAAGCGAGGTCTTCGAGGGTTTGCGCAATGTTCTGCAACACAGATTCATCACCGCGCTCGCCCCAGTACAAGGCAACCATTTGCGTGGTGGCTTCGATCATGTAGACGTTGCCTGGCAGCACCGCCAAGGCCTTGGCCAGGCGCGGATCTTCACAAGGCTCACGCCACTTGTTCCACCACACCCCAGGGCTGACCTGCCAATACGCCCAGCAGTCATCCCGGCCCTTGCGCCGCGGCCGGTGGTACTGCGGGCACGGGCTCGGCGGCTGCAGCTCAAGCCAGTGCGGCCACTGCTGTGGCGCCAGCTGCATGGCCAGACCAATGCGCCTGCCGGCCAGGCGCAGGCTCATCTGCTCGCTCTGTTTGCGTGATGGACGCAGCCATGCAAGTGGGCTGAGAATCAGCGCAAGGATTGACACCACCAGCCATACCGTCATATCTAGATCCCATAAAGCGTTGCAAATGAGCTGGTTAGCCAGGTTTCACGGTAAACCGCCACAAAGCGACCATACTTCTACTATCGCGATTGTCAGGAGCACCTCCAATGACCTACGAACATCTTCTGGTCGCTGTCGACCTCACCGAAGAATGCGATCCGGTGATCAAACGCGCCAAGGCAATCGCTTCGGCGAGCGGCGCCAAGGTATCGCTGGTGCATATCGTCGAACCGATGGCCATGGCCTTTGGCGGCGACGTACCGATGGACCTGTCGCAGCTGCAGCAACAGCAGTTCGACCAGGCCAAGGAACGCATGGATCGCCTTTTCAACAAGTACCCGGATATCAACCGGGGTGACTCGCACCTGGTCTACGGCCAGCCGCGCCAGGAAATCCACCAGTTGGCCAAGGATCAGAAGTGCGACCTGATCGTGGTCGGCAGCCACGGTCGCCACGGCCTGGCACTGCTGCTGGGCTCCACCGCCAACGATGTGCTGCACGGCGCGCCGTGTGATGTGCTGGCAGTACGCCTTCTGAAGAAAGACTGAAACTGAACTGACGCCATCGCGGGCAACCCCGCGATGGCTGATGACTGCTTAGCCTTCCAGCTCAGCCCAGCGCTCGACCAGAACATCCAGCTCGCCTTGCAGTTTCTCGAGCTTGGCCAGCACCGCGGATGTCTCGCCAATCGGCCGCTGGTAGAAGTTCGCCGAAGCTACTTCTTCCTGAAGCTCGGCCATGGCCTTCTCGATCACGTCGATCTGCCCTGGCAACGCCTCCAGCTCACGCTGCAGCTTGTAGCTGAGCTTCTTCTTGCTCGCCTCTGCCGGTGCAGCAGCAACTGGCGTGGCCACTTCGGCAGCCTTTTCGACCACTGCACTGTTGAGCTCGGACTTGCCACCCTTGCTTTCGGTGACGCCCAGCAGCTTCGGCGAGCCGCCCTGACGGATCCAGTCTTCGTAGCCGCCGACGTACTCCTGAACCTTGCCGCCGCCCTCGAACACCAGCGTGCTCGTCACCACGTTATCGAGGAAGGCCCGGTCGTGGCTGACCATCAGCACGGTGCCTTTGTAATTGCACAGAACTTCTTCGAGCAGCTCGAGGGTTTCTACATCGAGATCGTTGGTCGGTTCGTCCAGCACCAGCAGGTTGGCTGGCTTGCTGAACAGCTTGGCCAGCAGCAAACGCGCACGCTCACCACCTGACAATGCCTTGACTGGCGTCCGGGCACGCTGCGGGCTGAACAGGAAGTCGCCCAGGTAGCTCAGCACGTGACGGTTCTGGCCGTCGATCTCGATGAAATCGCGACCCTCGGCGAGGTTCTCGATCACGGTCTTTTCCAGGTCGAGCTGGTGGCGCATCTGGTCGAAGTAGGCAACTTCCAGCTTGGTGCCGCTCTCGACCTTGCCCGACGTCGGCTGCAAGTCACCCAGCATCAGCTTGAGCAGGGTGGTCTTGCCGGTACCGTTGGCGCCGAGCAGGCCAATCCGGTCCTGACGCTGCAGCACCATGGAGAAGTCCTTGACCAGCATCGGCCCGTTCGGGTGCGAGAAGCTGACGTTCTCCAGCAGCATCACCTGCTTGCCGGATTTTTCCGCGGTGTCGATCTGGATGTTGGCCTTGCCCTGACGCTCACGGCGCTCGCCACGCTCGACACGCAGCTCCTTGAGCGCACGCACGCGACCTTCGTTACGGGTGCGGCGCGCCTTGATGCCCTGGCGAATCCACACTTCTTCCTGGGCCAGGCGCTTGTCGAACAGCGCGTTGGCGGTCTCTTCGGCGGCCAGCGCGGCTTCCTTGTGCACGAGGAAGCTGGCGTAGTCGCCGTTCCAGTCGATCAGCCCACCGCGGTCCAGTTCAAGGATGCGATTGGCCAGGTTTTGCAGGAAGGAACGGTCGTGGGTGATGAACAGCACCGCGCCGCCAAAGCCACTCAAGGCCTCTTCCAGCCAGGCAATCGCACCGATGTCCAGGTGGTTGGTTGGCTCATCGAGCAGCAGCAGATCCGGCTCGGAAACCAGCGCCTGGGCCAGCAGCACACGGCGGCGCCAGCCACCGGAGAGCTCGGCCAGGGTTTTGTCGGCGGGCAGCTGCAAGCGGCTCAAGGTGCTGTCGACCACTTGCTGCAAGCGCCAGCCATCACGGGCTTCAAGCTCGTGCTGGACGTGCATGAGCTTGTCCAGGTCTTCGTCGTTATGGATGTTCTGGCTCAGGTGGTGATACTGCGCGAGCAGCTCGCCAACGCCGTCCAGGCCAGCGGCAACCACGTCGAACACAGTCCGCTCGTCAGCCACCGGCAGTTCCTGTGGCAACTCGCCGATTTTCAGCGCGGGTGCGCGCCAGACCGAACCTTCATCGGGCTTTTGCTCGCCCTTGATCAGGCGCAGCATGCTCGATTTGCCGGTGCCGTTGCGGCCGATGATGCACACCCGCTCACCTCGGGCGATCTGCCAGGAAACCTTGTCCAGCAGCGGCATCGCGCCGAATGCAAGGGACACATCGCTTAATTTGAGCAGGGTCATGATCATCTCCAAAAACTGGGCGCGTATTCTACCTGACTTGACCCTCGCCAGCACTAAGTCAGCGTGTGTATCAAGGCTTTGCGATATCCGGTCGCCGATAACACCCCGATACAACCGCAGTGCTTTCGCCGGTAGCCGGCAACCGGCTAAGCTAACGCCATACAACAGTGCTGGCACCGCCGTCACTTTCCCATGGTTCAACTGCCCGGACGTATCATGCGCAGCCGCCTGTTACAGATTGCTTCATGCCTGCTGCTGACTGCCGCCACCGCGAGTGCGGCACAGGCCATCGACCTTAGCCAGCAGCGTCAGTACTACGACGAAGCCAAACGTGCCCTGGCCAAGGGCGACAAAGGCCCCTACCTGCGCTACTCGCAGGCCCTCAGTGACTATCCGCTGACCCCCTACCTGGCTTACGACGAACTCACTGCCCGGCTAAAGAGCGCCAGCAACGAAGAAATCGAGGCATTTCTTGCCCAGCACGGTGATCTGCCGCAAGCCAACTGGATGAAACTGCGCTGGTTGCGCTGGTTGTCCGAGCGCGGCGAGTGGACGACCTTCGCCAAGTACTACGACCCCAAGCTCAACTTCACCGAGCTGGACTGCATCAACGGCCAGTACCAGCTCAGCACCGGCAAACGCGCCGAAGGCTTTGCCAGCGCTGCCAAGCTGTGGAACGTGGGCAAGTCGCAACCTGCTGCGTGTGACACGCTGTTCGCGATGTGGGCGGCCGAAGGTCAGCTCACCGAAGCCAGACGCTGGGAACGTGCCAAGCTCGCCGCGCAGGCGCGCAATTACCCATTGGCCAACAATCTGGTCAAGACCCTGACCACCCTCGCCCCCCAGGGCCAACTGCTGATCGATGTGGCGCAGAAGCCCGAGCTGCTCAACCAGCCGTCACGCTTTACCCCGGCCAACGAGGCAATGTCCGACGTGGTCAGCCTCGGCCTGCGCCGGCTGGCCCGCCAGGACCCCGAGCGGGCCATGGCGCTGCTCGATGACTATGCCCAGCGCATGCATTTCTCGCGTGACGAAAAGGTCGCCATCGCCCGCGAGATCGGCCTGACCCTGGCTCGTCGTTACGACCCGCGCGCGCTCGACCTGATGACCCGCTACGACCCCGAGCTGCGCGACAACACCGTCAGCGAGTGGCGCCTGCGCCTGCTGCTGCGTCTGGGTCGCTGGGAAGACGCCTACGAGCTGACCAAGCGCCTGCCGCAGGAGCTGGCCGCCAGCAGCCGCTGGCGCTACTGGCAGGCACGCAGCCTGGAGCTGGCACAACCAAACAACGCGCAGATCCCGCTGCTGTACAAAGCGGTGGCGCGTGAGCGTGACTTCTATGGCTTCCTTGCCGCAGACCGGGTGCAAACACCTTACCAACTGAACAACAAACCGCTGGTACTCAGCCCGCAGCTGGTCAACAAGGTCCGCAACACCCCGGGCGTGCGCCGCGCGCTGGAATTCCATGCCCGCGGCCAGATCGTCGAGGGCCGCCGCGAGTGGTACCACGTCAGCCGCCACTTCAACCGCGACGAAATGGTCGCCCAGGCCCGCCTGGCCTATGACCTGCGCTGGTATTTCCCGGCGATTCGCACCATCAGCCAGGCGCAGTACTGGGACGACCTGGATATTCGCTTCCCGATGGCGCACCGCGACACCCTGGTGCGCGAAGCCAAGGTTCGCGGTCTGCACTCGAGCTGGGTGTTTGCCATCACCCGCCAGGAAAGCGCCTTCATGGAAGACGCCCGCTCGCCGGTGGGCGCCAGCGGCTTGATGCAACTGATGCCGGCCACCGCCAAGGAGACTGCACGCAAGTTCAGCATCCCGTTGGCGTCACCGGCTCAAGTACTCAACCCGGACAAGAACATCCAGCTCGGCGCCGCTTACCTAAGCCAGGTGCACGGTCAATTCAACGGCAATCGGGTGCTGGCCTCGGCCGCCTACAACGCCGGGCCAGGGCGCGTACGTCAATGGCTCAAGGGCGCCAAGCACCTGAGCTTCGATGTCTGGGTCGAGTCGATCCCGTTCGATGAAACCCGCCAGTATGTGCAGAACGTGCTGTCGTACTCGGTGATCTACGGGCAAAAGCTCAATTCACCGCAGCCGCTGGTGGACTGGCACGAGCGTTATTTCGACGACATGTAACTTGGCTAACCCAGGCTCGAGCCCGCTGCAATCAGCTGCAGCGGGCTTGAGCTGGCGGCTTACTCCAGCACTTCTACCGGCATGCCTACGGCAATCTCACCCGGCCCATCCACCGCCAGGTTCTGCCCGAACAGTACATCGCCATCACGCTCTCGAAAGGTCTTCAGAGTGGCCAGCGGTTCGCGGTCAGCGCTGCGCTCGCCCGTGTGCGGGTCAAGGGTAGTGAATATGCAACGAACGCTCGGTTTGAGGATGCGATAAGTCAGCGCTCCGATGCGGATCCGCTTCCAGCTGTCTTCGGCAAACGCTGCGCTGCCCTGCACAACCAGATTGGGCCTGAAACGCAGCATCTCCATCGACCGGCCAACCCGCCGGCTCAGCTCATCCAGTGAACCCTGGCCGATCAGCAGCAAAGGAAAGCCATCCGGAAACGCCGCACGGTCGCTGTTCAAGCCATAGCCGCTGGGCAGGTAACGCGCGCGCGGCTCGGGGCAATACACCAGCCGCACCGGCTTGCCGAGCAGTTGGCTCAACCAAAGCGCAGCAGCGTCGCCGGCGTCTGGCACGCGCAAGGTGTCACGCCAGATGGTCACACCGCGCAACGCTTCGTCATCCGCCGGCACGGCGACCAGCAGCGGCGCCTGCCCTGGAGTCTCCAGCAGCAGATCACCACTGGCAGCAACCGTGGCACTGAGCTGACTCAGCAGTGGCCAGGCGCGCTGGGTCAAGAAACGTCCGTTGTCCTCCTCTACCACCAGCCAGCGGCGGTCGCCTTCCAGGCCGAGCAGACCTACCGGCGAGGCCTGCAGGCTTTGCGCCCGACACGACTTCACCGGATACCGATACAACTCACTTACAAACATCCCTGCCCGCCTCATGCCAGTGCAAAAACGCCTAGCTTATACCCAGCATGGCGCGCACAGGTATCAGGCAGGCGCGTGATCAAGCATCAGGCGCTGGCGCACAACCTCTACCAGACGGTCTGGCTGGAACTTGGACAGGAAGTTGTCACAGCCGACCTTTTTCACCATCGACTCGTTGAAGCTCCCCGACAACGAGGTATGCAGCACCACGTACAATCCGCGCAGACGTGGGTCGCTGCGGATCTCGGTGGTCAGGCGGTAGCCGTCCATTTCCGGCATTTCAGCGTCGGTGAAGATCATCAGCAGTTTTTCGCAAAGGTCTTCACCGGCATCTGCCCAGGCCTTGAGCATGCGCAAGGCCTTGAGGCCATCGCTGGCAACATGCAGCTTGACCCCCAGTTGCGACAAGGTATCGCGCAACTGCGCCAGGGCCACGGTGGAATCGTCCACCAGCAATATTTCGCGGCCACGCGCCTTGGCCAGCACCGGATCGGCAAGCTTGTCGCCGGACACCTTGGCGTTGTACGGCACGATCTCGGCCAGCACCTTTTCGACGTCGATGATCTCGACCAACTGCTCTTCGACCTTGGTGATCGCCGTCAGATAATGCTGGCGCCCGGCGCTGGTCGGCGGCGGCATGATGGCTTCCCAGTTCATGTTGACGATGCGATCGACACCGCCGACCAGAAACGCCTGCACCGAGCGGTTGTACTCGGTGACGATGATGGTGCTGTCCGGGCCTGGCTGCAGTGGGCGCATGCCGATGGCCTGGGACAGGTCGATCACCGGCAAGGTCTGCCCGCGCAGGTTGACCACCCCACACACATAAGCGTGGCGCTGCGGCATCAGGGTCAACTTGGGCAGTTGCAGCACTTCCTGGACCTTGAACACGTTGATGGCGAACAACTGACGACCCGCCAATCGGAACATCAGGATTTCCAGGCGGTTCTCACCTACCAGTTGCGTACGTTGGTCTACAGTGTCGAGAATGCCAGCCATTGGAAGCCCCCAGGCGTGTAGCGGGAAAATGTGATCATCTGCTCTGTATCGGCGGATAAACCGGCAGCTTGACCCTCGTCAGCAAATCCAGATCAGGCGATTGATATCACTTTACCATCATGCTTTACTGCTTCGACACTTCCAGCAACACCTGTTACGGCGGCGTAACCAACAACGCCCCTCAGGGTTTCCCCTATACCGCAATCAGGCCTAACCTGATGTTCGCGATATCCATTAGCCATTAATGTGACGCCATTCTCATTGCATGAATGGAGTCAGGCTTTTGCTAGCAATCGTTTCGGTGTTGCCCAGCCCGCTCCAGCCCACCGTGCTGGAGGCTCAGGATGGATAGCTGCGTGCCGCCCGGTACCGAGCTGCCGGAATTCCTGCGGGATGCACAGCGCTTGTTGAGCCAGGCGCAGGAGTGCCTGCTACACCTGCAGCTGATCGACAATGATCCAGATGCCTGCCGGTGCCTCAACGATACCCTCACCAAGCTGGCCAAGCGTGCCGAACAGCTGGGCCTTGACGAGGTCGCCCACTACAGCTCTGCCCTGCACCATCTGCTCGCACCGGCCTGCGGCCAGCGACACCTTCACAGCACAGCACTGCCGGCAGTCGAAGCCTGCCTGAACCTGCTGGACTGGCAACTGGAACTGATCGATGCACAAACCGGGCAACTGAACCTGGACCGCAGCGAGCAGGCAGTGCTGCTGGATGATCTGGCCAGCGCCCTGCAAGGGTCAGCCGGGTCGCCATCGGAATCACCGCCAAACGCACAGTAAGTTCGGCATTCGTCTGCAACTAAGTCATTTATCTGCCAGACACTTGGCAAGTTTCGACTGGTCGCTTGAGTAATAGTAGTTAGTTGCGGCACTCGATTAAGCACGCACTTGCCAATGCTGGCTTTTTGATAGTTAGGCCATACCCGATCGGGTCGCTTCAGGCCCGTGAATACGGCGGTTTGAGACCCCTGAGCAAGGCGACCAAACACAACTTAAGTGATACCATGCGCGCCTATGAATGCAGCCAATGCAGATAGCCGTCAATTGAACAGATGCTTTTAATTGATTGTGAGCAGGACGCCAAAGCCGCTGACTAGACACGTGCAAGGCCTCCAATAGCATTAACTCAGTGGCTTTCCAATTTATGTTCCCACGTTTGAATCTTACCCAGCGCCACTGCTCCCGCAGCGCCGTGGCGCACTGGACGACCGCGGCACTCTGCGTGGCGTCACTGAGCGCTAACGTGGTGCTGCACGTAAAAGCCTTACCGATGCCGATTGGCCTGGTGCTGCTGCAAGTAGCGGCCCTGTTGGGCGCAGCCTGGCAATGGCACCGATGGACCCGCTCGATCAGTTTGCGCCCCGCTGAACTGGCCGAGCGCATGCTCAAGGTCCAGGAGAGCGAACGCCAGCGTCTAAGCCGTGAATTGCATGATGATATCGGCCAATTGCTCACGGCCGCGAAGCTGCAGCTGGACTGGCTTCAGCGGCGCCTGCCAAGCGAGCTGCTCAGCCATGCCAATGCCCTGCGCAACACTCTGGATGAGGCCTTGAACAGCGTGCGTGATGTTGCCGCCCTGCTCAATCCGCGCCAGCTGGCCAGCCTCGGCCTGGAAGCCAGCCTGCGCGAGCACCTGCTGCGCACACTGAACGACAGCGAGGTGCAGTGGAGCCTGGAGTGCAAGCAGCGCCTGACCGGAATCAGCGACGACATCAGCATGGCAGCCTTTCGTATCACTCAGGAGGCTGTCACCAACATGCTGCGCCACGCAGGCGCGCGCAATCTGCGCGTACAGTTGCAGCGCACTGCTGCCGGGCTGGCCTTGACCATCGAAGATGACGGCCGTGGCTTCATCCCCAGCAACGATCCCGCTGCGGCCGGGCAGCGCGGCATGGCCGGGATGCATGAGCGCGCCCGCGCCCTGAATGGCAACCTCAGCGTCCACAGCCAACCGGGACGGGGCGCCCGGATCGAGGCCATGCTGCCGTGGCCAGCCCGCACCCAAGAACGCGCCAGGACCTTTGCCAGCCATGACCTGTAGATTACTTCTGGTCGATGACCATTCGCTCATCCGCGCAGGCGTGCGCGCGCTCGTGGCGGACATCGCTGGCTATACGGTGGTTGGTGAAGCCGATGACGGCGGTCAGCTCAACGCGCTGGTCGAACAGCTGCAGCCGGACATCGTCCTGCTGGATATCTCCATGCGCTCTACCAGCGGCCTGGACGCACTGACCCAGCTGCGTGCCAGCGGGCACCCTTGCAAAGTGCTGATTCTGTCGATGCACACTGACCCGGAGCTGATCATGCGTGCGCTCGAGTGCGGTGCGCATGGCTACTTGCTCAAGGACACCAGCGCTGTTGAACTGGAGCAGGCGCTGAGCGCCCTGTGCGGGGATGAACGCTATCTCAGCCCAGCGATCGCTCACACCGTGATCAACCAGGCCTTGCTGCGCGCGCAGAACAGCCGCCAAAGCATCAACGACCGGCTTAACCTCACTGCACGCCAGCTGGAAATCCTGCGCTTGATCGTACGCGGCAAATCGACTCGGGAAATAGCCGGCGGCCTGGGCCTGTCGATCAAGACCGTAGAGACTCACCGCTCGCAGATCATGAAACGCCTGCAGATCTACGACGTTGCAGGCCTGGTGCTGTTTGCCGTGCGCGAGAAGATCATCAGCCTGGACGACTGAGCAGCGGCGAATCGGCTGGCAGGTGCACACGCAACGCGGCGGGAACCGCTTCGAAACGTAGACTTTCGCCGCGCATCGGCTCCCCATCCAGGTTGATATCCAATCCCTGCGCACTTTTTACCTCTACCCACGGCAGGCGCGCACGCACGTACAAGCCCTCACCGCCGATCAGCTCTTTCAGCGCACCGACCACCTCCTGTGGTGCGGGCAAGATGCCGATATCGAGCAGACCGTCGTCAGCCAGCGCGTCGGGGCACAGCTCATGCCCACCTCCGGCCTGGCGGCCATTGCCGATCCCCAACGCCAGCACATCGCCTTGCCAGTGGAAATCCGGCCCGGTCAGCTCGACTGCGGCGGCCTGCAGCTCAGTGAAGCGTGACAGCCCGGTAAACAGGTAGGCCGCAGCGCCGAGCACCTTCTTCAGGTCCTCAGAGGTGTTAGCAGTAACCTGGCTACCGAAGCCGCCGGTGGCCATGTTCAGAAACAACTGATCGCCAGCACGCCCCAGATCGATCGCGTGTGCAGGCTGATCCATCAAGGCCAGCGCCTGGGCCGGCTCCAGCGGTACCCCGGCGGCTTTGGCGAAGTCGTTGGCAGTACCCAGCGGCAGCAGCACCAGGCTGGCATGAGTCGCGGCCAGGCCCATGGCTTCGGCGATATCGCGCAGGGTGCCATCACCGCCACCGGCGATGATGTGGCTGTACCCCATCGCCAGCGCTTCATTGACCAGCCGCTGGGCATCGCCGCCCTCCCAGGTCAGGCGCACATCCAGCCGCCAGCCTTGCTCGCGCATAGTGGCCACAGCGGCTCTGACATCCTCGTTCATGGCTTGCTTGCCATGCAGCACCAACATCGCCTTGCGCTCGCTCATCCGTTCCACTCCGCAAAAAAACCTATCCCAATCTCGACCATGGCCGAGGGCACATTGCTGCACACAAAGAGCGCTTGCGTCAGAAAATAAGCCGGTTTAACACAAATGCCATTGAAAGCCGGGACGAGCAGGCGCATCATCGACAAATAATTGGCCATCATGGATGAGGCCGCTAATAAATGTCGGTTTTTTGACTTATTGCCTCGCCGTACATCTGACAGATCGCCTGATTCCCTGGTGAAGTCCCTTTGATCGCGCTGTCTTCAGCGCCCCGCTTCGAGGCTGTGAAATGAGCGTTCTGATCCCCTGCATCATTGCTGGCGGTGCCGGCACCCGACTGTGGCCGGTTTCCCGTGAGGCCATGCCCAAACCGTTCATGCGTCTGGCCGATGGTGAAAGCCTGCTGCAGAAGACCTTCGTCCGAGCCAGCGCCCTGCCGGGTGTCGAGCGCGTGCTGACGGTGACCAACCGCGACGTGCTGTTCCGCACCCAGGATGAATACAACCGGGTCAACAGCTTCAACGTCGCGCTGGACTTCATTCTCGAGCCCTGTGGCCGCAACACCGCGCCGGCCATCGCTGCCGCCGCGCTGCACTGCGCCAAGCAGTACGGTGAGGATAGTCTGCTGCTGATCTTGCCGGCAGATCATTTGATCGAAGACGTCCCAGCCTTCGAACAAGCGGTCGCCCAAGCGGCGCAACTGGCCCACGACGGCTGGCTGAGCACCTTCGGCCTGCTGCCCAGCCGTGCTGAAACCGGCTTTGGCTATATCGAGCAAGGCGAGACAGTGGATGAGCGCGCGTACAAGGTCGCCCGCTTTGTCGAAAAACCGGACGCCGCGACCGCTCAGGGCTACCTGGACGGCGGCCGCCACCTGTGGAACGCCGGCATGTTCTGCCTGCGCGTCGACGCCGTGCTGCGCGAGCTGCAGACCCACGCGCCCGAGGTGCTGCAAACCGTCGCCCATTGCCTGGAGCAGAGCGCCAGCAAACAAGGTGAGCGTGCCCTGCAGGTAGAACTGGACCCGGACACGTTCGGTCTGGCACCGGACATCTCCATCGACTACGCGTTGATGGAACGTTCCAGCCAGGTTGCAGTGGTCCCGTGCGAGCTGGGCTGGAGCGATATCGGCAGCTGGGAAGCCGTACGCGAACTGCGCCAGACCGACGCTCAGGGCAACTACGCCAACGGCGAGACCGTACTGCATGATGTGAGCAACTGTTACATCGACTCGCCGCGGCGCCTGGTCGGCGGCGTGGGCCTGGATAACCTGATCGTCATCGACACCCCCGATGCGCTGCTGATCGCCGATGCGGCGCGCAGCCAGGAAGTCAAGATCATTGCCCAGCAGCTCAAGCGCCAGGGCCACGAAGCCTATCGCCTGCACCGGACCGTGACCCGGCCATGGGGCACCTACACCATTCTTGAGGAAGGCGCGCGGTTCAAGATCAAGCGGATCATGGTCCGCCCCGGCGAATCGCTGTCGCTGCAAATGCACCATCACCGCAGCGAGCACTGGATCATCGTCAGCGGCATGGCCTGCGTGACTAACGGTGACGAAGAGTTCCTGCTCGACACCAACGAGTCGACCTTCATCAAGCCAGGCCGTACCCACCGCCTGACCAACCCAGGCGTGATCGACCTGGTGATGATCGAGGTGCAGAGCGGCGAGTATCTGGGCGAAGACGACATCGTCCGCTTTACTGATATATACGGACGTGTCCCGGAAACAGCCATCGGCTGATGCCGTGCGGGCGCGCCTTGCCATCCATGACCCAACCGTCAGCGAGGATTTGGGGCGATGCGCATACTTTGGACCCTGCCCTACCTGCCCTGGCCAACCACCAGTGGCAGCAAGACCCGGCAATACCACCTGCTGCGCGAACTGGCGCAGCGTGGTCACCGGATTACCTTGTTGGTGCAGTCCAAGGTGCCCCTCGGCGACGCCGCCCGCACCGCCCTTGAACCGCTGCTCGAGCGCCTGATCGTGCTGCCCAGGCGCGCGCTGCACAGCCCGCTCAACCTGCTCGCCTCCCCGATCATCGATTACCCCATGCGGGCGATCCTCCATGGCTTGGCACCGGCCCTGCGCCACCAATTCGAACAATTGCTGGACGAGCCCTGGGATGTGATCCAGATCGAGCACAGCTATAGTTTTCAGCCTTTCGAAAAAGCCCTGCAGGCCCGCGGCTTGCCCTACATGCTCAGCGAACACACCCTCGAGTCGGTGATGGGCGCAGCCTGTCACGACCGCCTGCCGCTGTGGCTGAGGCCTCTGAACGCTTTCGACCGCTGGCGCTACCGGCGCTGGGAGCAGCGGGTACTGCGCCAGCCCACCGAGGTGGTCGCGGTAAGCCCACACGATGCCGAGCTGATCAGCCAGATCAGCGGCAGGCCGGTCAATGTGGTGGTCAACGGCGTTGATTGCGACTACTTCGAACAGGTGCGCCCCGCCGCGCACAGTCAGCGCCTGCTGTTTGTCGGCAATTTCGAGTACGGCGCCAACCTCGAGGCTATCGAGTGGGCGCTGGAAGAAATCCTGCCGCAAGTGTGGCAGAGCAACCCCGCCGTGCGCCTGGCGATTGCCGGGCATGCGTTGCCGGCGAGCTGGAAGCTGCACTGGAACGACCCGCGCATCGAATGGATCGGCTACCGCCCCGACCTGCGCGAACTGCAGCGCCGCTCCGCGCTGTTTTTTGCGCCGCTACGGTATGCCGGCGGCTCCAAGGTGAAGATTCTCGAAGCGATGGCGGCGGGCCTGCCAGTGATCACTACCAGCAAGGGTGTATCGGGGCTGGCGGTCAACAACGGCGAACATTATCTGGGCAGCGATGACAGCGGCCAGTTGGCGTTGCAGATGACCCAGTTGCTCAACCAGCCGTGGCGGATGTGCCAGCTGGGCGAAAGCGGCCGCCAGTTCACCCGCCAGCGGCATGACTGGAGCGTGGTCGCGCAGCAACTGGAGAGCGTGCACACGCGCTTGATCCAGACGCTGCCAAGCACCGCCCCAGCGCCAGCGGCAGTGTCCCTCGGGCGCTCAGCCAAGTAGCTCGCTGAGGGGGATGAAGCTGACGCTGTCGCCCTGTTGCGGCGTGCTGCCCTCGCGCACTTCGACCAGACCTTCAGCCCATGCCGCGCTGCGCAGCACACCCGAGCTCTGGTTCTTGTAGATGCGTACGCGGCCGTCTTCGATACGGGCGCGCAGGTACTCGCGGCGCGTCCCGGCCTTGGGCCAATCGAACCCGGCCGGCACGCTGAACTGCAGCGGCGTGACATTTTCCACGCCCTGACGCCGCAGCAGATAAGGTCGCGTCAGCAGGCCAAAGGTGACCAGGGTCGAGGCCGGGTTGCCAGGCAGGCCGATCACCGGCACACCGCGATAGTGGCCGAAGGTCAGCGGCTTGCCGGGCTTGATCGCCAGCTTCCACAGCGCCAGTTCTCCGGCCTCACGCAGAGCGATGCCGAGATAATCAGCCTCGCCGACCGAAACGCCGCCAGTCGAGAGGATCAGGTCAACGTCAGCCAGCCGCGCCAGGCAGTCGCGGGTCAGTTGCAGGTCGTCAGCCAGGATACCGGCATCGACCACCTCGCAGCCGAGCCGCTGCAGCCAGCTGGCGAGCAGGCGCCGATTACTGTTGTAGATCTGCCCCGGGCCCAGTGGCAAACCTGGCTCGACCAGTTCGTCACCGGTCGACAGCAGCGCCACGCGCACCTTGCGCACCACTTCAAGGCGGGCATGCCCAAGCGTCGCCGCCAGGCCGAGCTCAATCGGCCCAAGCCGAGTACCGGCGCTCATGACCTGCTCGCCAACGCGGGTTTCCTGGCCCTGCGGGCGAATGTTCTGCCCCACCCGCAACGGTTCGCTGAAGGTTACCCGGTCGTCATCCAGCACTTGGGCGTTTTCCTGCATTTCGACACAGTCGGCGCCCTCGGGTAGCGGCGCGCCGGTGAAAATCCGCGCGCAGGTCCCGGCTTGGAGCGGCTGCGGCGCATGCCCGGCAAAGATGCGCTGGCTGACCGCCAGCGGCTCGCCGTGCCAGTCGGCCAGGCGCAGGGCGTAGCCGTCCATGGCGCTGTTCGGCCAGGGCGGCAGGTCCAGCGCGGCCACCAGCTCGGTGGCCAGCACGCGGCCTTCAGCGTCCGCCAAGGCAACCCACTCGGTGTCCTTGATTGGCGCAGCTTCGGCCAGGGCCAGTAGGCGTTGCAGGGCCTCTTCGACCGGCATCAATGGCCGGCTTGGGGCGGGTTCAACCACGGCTGTCACAGGCCGCTGCCTGCTTCAGATGAGGGACGAAGTTGCACGGACGATGACGTGCGTCGAGCTGTTCGGCAAGGATGCCATCCCAGCCGGTGCGCACGGCATTGGTCGAGCCCGGCAGGCAGCACACCAGCGTGCCATTGGCCAGACCAGCCAAGGCCCGGGACTGGACGGTCGAGGTGCCGATGTCGGCAAGCGATATCTGCCGGAACAATTCGCCAAAGCCATCGACCTGTTTATCCAGCAGGCAGGTGACCGCCTCGGGCGTGCTGTCACGGCCGGTGAAGCCGGTACCGCCGGTGATCAACACCACCTGCACCTGGTCGTCGGCAATCCAGGTCGCAACCTGGGCGCGGATCTTGTACAGGTCATCCTTGAGCAGCACCCGCGCGGCCAACTGGTGACCAGCTTCGGTGAGACGGTCGACGAACACCTGGCCAGAGGTGTCGGTTTCAAAAGTGCGGGTATCGCTGACGGTGAGCACGGCGATGTTCAGCGGCACGAACGGGGTGTCTGCCTTGGCTTTCATGGGGGCTCCAGCGCAGGGAGGGAAGAAGATGGCGCCTGTTATATCACAGCCCGCACAGCGCCGAACGCGACGCTTGTTCTCGGTCAATGTCTGCCTGCTGTGGCTATGCTGCACTGGCTGAGGAACTTGCGCGGACACACCGCGTCATAAAACCATCAAGCACCATCGACAGGAGAAACACGATGATTCAACGGACCCTTCCCGCCTTTATTCTTGCACTCGGCCTCGGCGCCCTCGCTGGCTGTGCTTCGCCAACCGTGATTACCTTGAACGACGGCCGCGAAATTCAGGCGGTAGACACCCCAAGTTATGACGAGGATTCCGGCTTCTACGAATTCGAGCAGCTGGACGGCAAGCGCACCCGCCTCAACAAAGATCAGGTCCGCACTGTTAAAGAGCTCTGATCCTGTTCTGACGCACAATCGCCGGGGCCGCTGCGCAGCCCTTTCGCGACACAAGGCCGCTCCTACAGGCACCGCGCGGGTCTGTGTAGGAGCGGCCTTGTGTCGCGAAAGGGTCGCGCAGCGGCCCCGGCAATTCTGAGTTAAAAAAGATCAAACCCCCAGCCGCGCCGTCACCTGCCCCAACTGCCCAGACAACCCATGCAGACGCTGCCCAGCCTGCTCGGTATGCTCGACCGCCTGCTGATTAGCCGTGGCGATGCGGGTAATTTCGATCAAATTGCGCGAGATATCCTCAGCCACGCTGGTCTGCTCCTCGGCTGCCGTTGCAATCTGCCGATTCATGTCGCGAATCGCCTCGACCGCCTGGGTAATCCGCTGCAGCATCTGCCCCGCATGCTGGACTTGCGCGGCGCCCTCCTCACTGCGCCGCTGGCCGCTCTCGATGGCCTTGACCGCCTCCACCGCGCCTGACTGCACCGCGTCGATGATCTGATTGATCTCGGCAATCGAAGCCGCCGTGCGCTGGGCCAGGCTGCGCACTTCATCGGCGACCACGGCAAAGCCACGCCCGGCCTCTCCGGCGCGAGCCGCTTCAATCGCGGCATTGAGCGCCAGCAGGTTGGTCTGTTCGGCGATCCCGCGGATGACTTCAAGCACTTTGCCAATGCGCGTGCTGTCGTGCTCCAGGTCGCGAATCACTGCAGCGGTACCGGCAATCTCGCGGTTGACCCCGGCAATGGTGTCGATGGTTGCCTGCATCACCTGCTCGCCCGCCTGGGCACTGTGATCGGCATCGTCGGCAGCGTGGGCGGCCTGGGCTGCATGGCGCGCGACCTCCTGCGCAGTCGCCGACATTTCATGCATGGCCGTGGCCACCTGATCGGTGCGCTGGAACTGATCCTGGGTGCCCCGCGCCATGTCGCCGGCAAGGTTGCGCAGTTGGCCACTGGCGCCTTCCAGTTCTTCGGCGTTGTCCTTGAGCCGGCCGATGGTCTCGGCAAGAAAATCGCGCAACGTATTGGCCGCACGCGCCAGCCGCCCGAGCTCATCTTTACGGCGATCATCAACGCGGGCGGCGAAACGGCCCTGGCTGAGCTGTGCCACATAGTCGATCAACTGGCGGATTGGCTCGATCAGGCTGCGGTTTACCAGCCACAGGCTGAGCAACCCCACCAATACGGCTGAGCCGAGCATGACCAGCAGACCAATCCACACCGTCCGCTGCGCGCTGCTGTTGATGATCGCCGCACGCTCGCGGGCCTCGCCACGAAGTTGCTCGACCAGCGCGCTCATCTGCTCGCTGGCGGCGCGATCGACACCCTTGACCGCCGCATCGCCGGCCACCGGGTCGCCGCCGGCGGCCAGAAACGCCTCACGCCCCTTGCTGTAAGCCTGGCCCAACTGCCGATGGCTGTCACGCAGCTGCTGCAGTGGCGCCGTCAGCTCGCCAGCGCTGTCCGCCAGCAACTGCGCCAGCAAGGTCTGCACCTGCTGCTCGCGGCTCTGAAACTGTTGCCAGTACTTGTCCAGCTCGGCCGGCTGGCGGCCGCGCAGCAGCACGTTCTTCCATTCCTGCACCTGGATCTTGAATTGCAGATTGGCCTCATCGATCAATTGCGACGCGCGCAACGGGCCGTCGACCAGCTCGGCATAACTGCGCACGCTGGAGGACAGAAACTGGAAGCAGACCAGTGCGATCAGCAGCATCGCGATCAAGCTACCGCCCAACAAAGAAAGAATTTGCACGCGAAGGGATGTACGCAACATGCGGGTCTCGAGAACAAGGAGAGAAGAAAACGGCGCTGCCGGCAGCACCACGACAGACATCCATGTCCTCGTTCGCAGGGCAAAAAAAAGCTGCCATCAGTCGATAGCAGCCAGGTCGAGCACTTACGCTGAGGCAGATAGTCTCAGGCCATTGCTGCAGAAATGTGACAGATCAGCGACTACTCGCCCTATTTCAGAGCGAAGTGAACTGCAACTGCGCCAACCGCGCATACAGCGGGCTTTCTTCGATCAATTGGCGATGGCTGCCCACCGCCACGATCTGGCCCTTGTCGATCACTGCAATGCGATCAGCGTGCTGCACGGTGGCTAGCCGGTGCGCGATAACCACGGTGGTACGCCCCGCCATCAGCGCGGGCAGCGCTTGCTGAATCAGGTGCTCGCTCTGGGCGTCGAGGGCACTGGTGGCTTCGTCGAGCAACAGGATCGGCGCATCCACCAGCAGCGCCCGGGCAATCGCCAGGCGCTGGCGTTGACCACCGGACAAGCCGACCCCGCCCTCCCCAAGCAACGTCTGATAACCCTGCGGCAATTGCTGGATAAACTCTTCGGCATGCGCCCCGCGGGCCGCAGCCTGCACCTCGGCGAAGCTGGCATCGGGGCGCCCGTAGCGAATATTGGCCTCAACCGAGCCGCGAAACAGCGCAGGGTTCTGCGCTACCAGCGCGAACTGGCTGCGCAACAGCAGTGGGTCGAGGCTGGTCAACGCCTGGCCATCGAGGAGGATGCTGCCTTGCTGCGGGTCATAGAAACGCAGCAACAGGTCAAACAACGTCGACTTGCCGGCGCCGGAGGGCCCAACCAGCGCCAAGGTCTGGCCCGGTTCGATCAGCAAGCTAAGGCCATCGAGCGCCGCCACCGTCGGCCGCGACGGGTAGGCAAAGCGCACCTCGCGCAGCTCGATGCGACCGCTGGCACGGGCATTGACCAGGCCCGCGCTCAGCGCCGGTGGCAAGATCGCACTCTGCGCTGCTAGCAGCTCGGCAATCCGCTCTGCCGCGCCAGCGGCGCGTTGCAGTTCGCCGATCACCTCGCTGAGGGTGCCAAACGCGCTGCCTACGATCAGGCTGTAGAACACGAATGCCGCCAGCTCGCCGCCGGAAATACGCCCGGCGATCACGTCCATGCCGCCCACCCAGAGCATTACCCCGACAGCGCCCAGCACCAGCACGATGACCAGGGTTATCAACCAGGCCCGCTGGGCAATCCGCTTGCGCGCCACATCAAAGGCCGCCTCGACCGTTTCGGCAAACCGCTCACGGTCGAGGTTTTGGTGGTTATAGGCCTGCACGGTCTTGATCTGGCCGAGGGTCTCAGCGACATAACTGCCGACGTCGGCGACCCGGTCCTGGCTCTGCCGCGACAGGCTGCGCACCCGCCGGCCAAACAACAGGATCGGCGCCAGCACCAGCGGCAGTGCCAGCACGACGATGCTGGTGAGCTTGGGGTTGGTGATGAACAGCAACACCACGCCGCCAATCACCATCAAGGCGTTGCGCAGGAACATCGACAACGACGAGCCGATCACCGATTGCAGCAAGGTGGTGTCAGCGGTCAGCCGCGACTGGATTTCCGAGCTGCGGTTGTCCTCGAAAAAGCCCGGATGCAGGCCGACCAGATGGTCGAACACGGCGCGGCGGATATCGGCCACGCAGCGCTCGCCGATCCACGACACCAGGTAGAAGCGACTGAACGTGCCGATCGCCAAGGCTAGGACCAGCAGCATGAACAAGCCGAGGGTCTGGTTGAGCTGGTGGGCAGAACCGGTCATGAAGCCTTGATCGACCAGCAGGCGAATGCCCTGGCCCATGGACAAAGTGATCGCAGCGGTGACGACCAGCGCGAGCAGCGCCAATACCGCCTGCTTGCGGTAAGGACGCAGAAACCGCCAGCTGAGGCGCAAGGCGCGGCGCTGACGTGAGGAGACGGGTTCAGTCATGACTCAGATCATTCAGGCGAAGAAGCAGCAAGCCTACCATCCATCTGCACCGGCTGAACTTTGCAGCGGTTGTCAGGATCGCAGAAAAGGACATGCCATTGGCCAGCACAGCAGAGCACAGTAGCAATAGCTTATGGTTCTAAAGTGGTGGTGGAGCTTTGCCGAGCTTTCTGTTGGACTAGAGCAGTCGTGGCGGAACAGACAATGTCATCTGCCAGTCACGACCCGTGGATAGGCTTGGTTTGAACCTGATGAGGAGACAGCACATGCAGCAGCACAGTGAAACGCAAGCGAACCAGCAAGCGCAACCGCAGCCAATCTGCGGTTCGATCATCGACGACCAGGGCCGCGAGGTGGCGATCACCCCTGAAATGATCAAGCAAGCGTGTGAAGAGCTGGAAAAAAGCCGAGTGGCGCTTGCCGAGAAGAATTGATTGGATTTGCAGCGTGGCGCTCAGTTAGATAGCTGAGCGCTGCATTGGGGCCGCCAAGCGGCCCCTGCTTTACAACCGGTTAAACCAGCTCCGCTCCCAGCGCATTGATCATCTGCGCCAACTGTGCCGACTCGCCGCGAACTTTCACAACCAATCCTTCGATCTCCCTGCGTACTGGGTAATGCTTGCGCAGCAGGTCAAAGGTTGCTCGCTGTTCGATCGGATCCTCGCTCAAGCTACGGCGCATGTCGGCATCGTCGCGGCGCGGGTCGTAGACTGCGCGGCACACCGTCGCCAAGGCCACGGCCGGATCACTGGCCGCACTCAGTTCTATCTGGACCAGGTCGCGCTCCGGCAGCAGATCGGCCAGTTGCACAGACTCCGCCACGCCGCGCCAATGGCAAAATGCCTGGTAGATCTGCGCGGTACCGCGTTGTTTGCCGTCGAGGCTGTAGCCGGCGATGTGCGGGGTCGCCAGCGTGCACAGGTCAGCCAGTTGCAGGTCAACCTGAGGCTCGCCTTCCCACACGTCCAGCACCGCATGTACGTCGTCGCGCTGCAGCAGCAATTCACGCAGCGCCTGATTATCAACCACCGGGCCACGACTGGCATTGATCAGCCACGTGCCCGGGCGCAACCGCGCCAGTTGCGGGGCACCGAGCAAGTGCCAAGTGGGGTGTTCGCCGCCGCGCTGCAGCGGGGTATGCAGACTAATCACATCACATTGCTCCAGCACGCTATCAAGGCTGACGAAGTCGCCGCCTTCGGCCGCCTGTCGCAGTGGGTCACACTCCAGCACTTTCCAGCCCAGGCCATGCAGCACGCGCACCAGACGCTCACCAACCTGCCCGGCACCGACCACGCCATAAACCCGCTCGGCGAGGTTTTCTCCCTCGAGTTCGGCCAGGGTCAGCAGGCTGCCCAAGACATAGTCGACCACGCCACGGGCATTGCAGCCAGGGGCGCTGCTCCAGCGGATACCGGCCTCGGCGAAGTAGTCCAGATCCAGGTGATCGGTGCCGATGGTGCAAGTGCCGACAAAGCCGACCTTGCTGCCCTGCAGCAGTTGCCGATTGACCTCGGTTACCGAGCGCACCAGCAGCACGTCGGCGTCTTGTACGCACTGGGCATCGATGCTGCGGCCAGGGTAACGGCGGATCTCGCCGAATCCGGCAAAAAACGCGTCGAGCAGCGGGATGTTTTCGTCGGCAACTATCAGCATGGCGCTCTCCTGTCAGGGGCCCGCAGTGTAGGCCCTGCGCCGGGCGCGATCCAGCGCGGTTCAGTCGGCTTTCTTGCGGATCCAGTACAGATAAGTGCCAGCCTGTTCTTGCTGCTCAAGCAACTGATGGCCGAGGAAGGTGCAGAACTTGGGGATGTCACGCTGGGTCGACGGGTCGGTGGCGATGACCTTGAGCAGGCCGCCGGCAGCCAGTGCGCGCACTTGTTGATGCAGCATCATCACTGGCTCCGGGCAGTTCAGGCCGCTGGCGTCAAGGACGGCGTCGGGGGTGTAATCGGTCATGGGCTACTCCGTGAATGGCCGACCATTGTCGCTCAAGCCCGCCCCCAGAACCATCCTCGGCGCCTTTTCGGCGAATTAGCCGCAGCATCTGGCGCAACCTGCAAGGCCAACGCTGGCCCAGGCCGCACCAGCACACTCAGTTGCCAGCGCGGGTCGGCACCTGCAGCCAAACCCGCAGACCATCGCTGCGGCTGTCAAAGCGCAGGCTGCCGGCACAGCGGTGGACAATTGCCTGCACGATCGCCAGGCCAAGGCCGCAACCGCCACTCTGGCTATTGCGCCAGAAACGCTCGGTCAGGTGTTGCAAATCGCCTGCGCTGATGCCCGGCCCATGATCACGCACCAGGAACCCAGCCTGGCCGTCGGCCATCTGCACCTCCAGCTCCACGGCAGCATCACCGCCATGGCGCAGCGCGTTGTCGAGCAGGTTGCGCAACGCCGCCACCGCCAGCGGGCCGGGCATGCTCAGGTAAACCTCGGTGGCGTCTTGCGGCAGCCGTACGGTGATCCGTCGACTGTCGCCGGCGCCGACGTCTTGCACCGCCTGGCGCGCCACTTGTTCGGCAGTACACTGCACGCCGTCGTCAAACGACAGGCTGCCCTCGACCCGCGCCAGCATCAGCAACTGCTCAAGCGTGCGGTGCATACGGTCGGTGCCTTGCTCGGCGTGCTCGAGTGCCTGCTCGCGCACGGCGCCGTCGGTCATGCGTGCCACCTGCAGGTGGGTCTTGATCGCGGTCAGCGGGCTGCGCAGCTCATGGGCAGCGTCGTCGGTCAGGCGCCGCTCGCGCTCCAGAGTCTGGGCGATGCGCTGGAACAGCTGATTCTGGGTTTCCACCAACGGCTGCAGTTCACTCGGTATGCCACTGACCTGCAGCGGCTCGACGCTGTCGACACGACGCTTGCGCAACGCATCGCGAATCCGATTGATCGGCTCCAGCCCTTTGCCCAGACCGATCCACAACAAGCCCAGGCTGCCCAGCAAGGCCATCAGCACCGGTGCCGAAGCCGCCAGCAGGATCGATTGATTGAGCGCCTCGCGCTCTTGATGGCGGTCCGCCGTGGTGATGCGAATATCACCGCGGTGGTAGGTGAACGTGCGCCAACTCGCACCGTCGATGGTCTGGTCACGAAAGCCGCTGTACTGGTCGTCCATGGTGCCTTCGTGCTTGTGGTTGCTGGCGATGATCTCGCCGCGCAGCGAACTGACCTGGCAGGCCATGCCATCCGGCACGCTGAGCTGGTCAGCGGCAAAGCGGGTCTCTTCACCCTTGCCCGCCAGGGGCTGAGGCAACTGGTCGATCAGCCCGGCAACCATCCGCGCGGAGGCCACCAGGCGCTGGTCGAGGGAGAACATCATCTGCTGGCGCAGGTCGCGCAGCATCCAGGCGGCGGCAAGCGCCCAGATGACGATGAAGGCGCTGCCCAGGATCAGCGACAGGCGCACCCGCAGGCTCATGGTGCGGGCACCTGCGCCGGGCCCAGCCGATAACCGAGGCCGCGCACGGTCTCGACAATGCCGTTGCCCAGCTTGCGCCGCAGGTGATGGATATGCACGTTGAGGGCATTGCTCTCGACTTCATCGCTGAAGCCGTAGACGCAGTCTTTGAGTTGTTCGCTGGAGAGCACCCGCCCCTTGTTCTGCAAAAGTGCCTGCAGCAGCGCCTGTTCACGCCGGGACAGTTCAACAGGCTGGTCGCCCAGGTAGGCTTCGCAGCTACTCGGGTCGTAGCGCAGCGGCCCGTGCTCGATCATGTTCACGGCGCGCCCGGCCATGCGCCGCAGCAAGGTGTGCAGGCGCGCTGCCAGCTCGCGCAGGTCGAACGGCTTGAGCAGGTAGTCGTCGGCGCCCGCCTCAAGGCCGGCGACGCGATCGGTGATCGCATCGCGGGCAGTCAGTACCAGCACCGGCAAGCTCTCGCCCTGCTGGCGCAGCCGCCGTAGCAACTTGAGGCCGTCTTCGTCAGGCAAGCCAAGATCAAGGATCATCACGTCGAACTGTGCCGCCTGCAGCAGCGCACGGGCGGCCGAGGCACTGGCAACCCGATCCACGGTCAGGCCCTGGGCGGTAAGCCCGGCGCAGATGCCGCTGGCGATCAGGTCGTCGTCCTCGCAGAGCAGTACGTGCATGGTCAATCTCCAGTGGGCGATGAGCTATTGCGCCATGGCCTGATTAAGTCAGGATTATGGACTGTGCGGCTGGATTAGTCGCCTGCGCCCGGCTGTAGGACGGCCCGTGTAGGGCTGGGTTAACCCTCGGTTAATCAGGCCGATCCAGCATGGCCATTCTTCTGCACTGCCAAGGCCCAGACATGCGCGTTTTTCTGTTGCTGCTGACATTCTTCATGAGCGGGCCGTTGCTGGCCAATCCATTCGAGGTCAAGCCTGACTTTCTCCCGGTGGAACAGGCGTTCATGCTCACCCATGAACGCTTGCCCTCAGGCGAATTGCGCGTGCAGTTTCAGATCAAGGACGGCTATTACCTGTACCAGAAACGGCTGAAATTCGACGGCCTGGATGCAACGCAGCATCCGCCACTGCCAGCGGCACTCAATCATCACGATGAGTTCTTCGGTGACAGTGCGGTATACCGCAGCGAGCTTGAGCTGCTCATCCCGGCGACGGCCAGTGGCCAGCTGCGGCTGGGCTGGCAGGGCTGTGCCGACGCCGGCCTGTGTTACCCGCCGCAAACCACCGTTATCGACCTTGGCGGCAGCACACCTGCGACGAGCGCAGGCCAGGCGGATGACCAGGCGCTGGCGAGTGATCTGCAACAGGGCCATCTGGCCTGGGGCCTGCTGGCGTTCTTTGGCCTGGGGCTGCTGCTGGCGTTTACCCCCTGCTCGCTGCCCATGCTGCCGATCCTGGCCGGGCTGGTGCTGGGCAACGGCGCGAGCGCTCGCCGCGGCTGGCTGCTGGCGGGCGTCTATGTACTGAGCATGGCTCTGGTCTATGCCGCCCTCGGCGTGGTCGCCGCGCTGCTGGGCGCCAGCTTGCAGGCCTGGCTGCAGCAACCGTGGTTGCTCGGCAGCCTGGCAGCGCTGTTCATTTTGCTCGCGCTGCCGATGTTCGGCGCCTTCGAGCTGCAACTGCCTGTCGCCGTGCGTGACCGCCTCGACCGTGCCGGCCAGGGTACCCGCGGTGGCAACCTGTACGGCGCAGCCCTGCTCGGCGCCTTGTCCGGGTTGTTGATGGGCCCATGCATGACCGCGCCTCTGGCCGGAGCACTGCTGTATATCGCCCAGAGCGGCGATGTCGTGCAAGGCGCTCTGGTGCTGTTCAGCCTTGGCCTGGGGATGGGCGTGCCGCTGCTGTTGCTGGTCACCCTCGGTAACCGCTTCCTGCCGCGCCCCGGCGCCTGGATGAACCGGGTCAAGGGCCTGTTTGGCTTTGTCTTCCTGGCCATGGCCCTGTACACCCTCCGCGGCTTGCTGCCTGCGCCGCTGCTGCTGGGTCTGGCCGGCAGCTGGCTGATTGCCCTGGCCTGGGCCGCCTGGCCCGCCCTGCAACACTTGCCGACGCTGCGCGTGCTGCCGCTGCTCGGCGCGTTGTGGGGCGGCCTACTGCTGGTGGGCGCCGCTGCCGGCGGCAGCGATGTATGGCAGCCGCTGCAACCGCTTACCGCCGGTGCGCCAAGCTCAGCGGGTAAAACCGAGGACGCCTTCATCACCATCAGCCAGCCGCAGGACCTGCAACGCGAACTGCAAGCCGCCAAGGCGCGTGGCCAGTGGGTGCTGGTCGACTACTATGCCGACTGGTGCGTGTCGTGCAAGGTCATGGAAAAACAGGTCTTCGCCCGTGCAGATGTGCAGGCCAGACTGGCCGGCGTGCACCTGCTACGACTGGATGTCACCGCTGACTCGCAAGCCAGTCGCGAGTTGCTGCAACACTACAAGGTGCCGGGCCCACCCAGCCTGATCTGGATCGGCCCGGAGGGTGACGAACGCCGCCCACGGCGCATCACCGGGGAAGTCGACGCGGCGACATTCTTGCAACACTGGGCACAGACAAGGAGCCAAGGCTGATGCTGAGCGTGACCCTCGGGCCATTGACCATGGCCCTGAACCATCTGCTGATGCTGGCGGCGCTGGCGATTGCCTGCGTGGTTGGCTGGGCCGTCGCACGACGTGGTGGCCAGAGCCCGGAGTCGGCGCTGTTCAACCTGTTCTTGCTGGGGGTGCTGGGTGCACGCGTGAGCTTCGTGCTCGCCTACTGGCCGATGTACCGCGACGAGCTGCTGCAGATCATCGATATCCGCGATGGCGGCTTTCTGCTCTGGGGCGGCTTGCTGGCCATCGTGCTCGGCACCCTCTGGCAGGGCTGGCGCCAACCCGGCCTGCGCCGACCGCTGGGCTGGGCACTTGCCAGCGGCGGTGTGTTCTGGGTGCTGGCCAGCCTGGGCAGCCACCTGTACAGCAAGGGCACCGAGCTGCCGCAACTTACCCTGCGCACCGCCAATGGCCAGTCGATGGCCTTGCACGACTACCGTGGCAAGCCGCTGGTGATCAATATCTGGGCGACCTGGTGCCCGCCTTGCCGGCGCGAGATGCCGGTGCTGCAACAGGCACAGCACGAATATCCGCACGTGACCTTCCTGTTCGTCAACCAAGGGGAAACCCCGGAAAACGTCAGTACCTTTCTTGCCACCACCGGCCTCAGCCTGACCCATGTGCTGTTCGACGGCGCTGGCCAACTGGCCCAACGGGTCGGTTCGATGGCCTTGCCCACCACCCTGTTCTACAGCGCCGACGGCAGGCTGGTCGGCAGCCACCTGGGCGAGTTGTCCCGGGCCAGCCTGAGCCACGCGCTGCAATCATTCGAGCGGGACGATGTACCCGCCTCCGCTGCAGAAGGAAATTGACATGCGTTTGACCGCTCTCCTGCCATTGACCCTAGCTCTGCTCGCCACGCCCCTGCTGCAGGCCGAAGAACTGCCCAAAGCCATTCAGCAACTGCAGGCCAAGGGCGCCGTGATCAAGGGCAGCTTCGCCGCTCCAGACGGCATGCGAGGCTACGCTGCCGAGTACCAGAACAACGGTATTGCCTTGTACCTCACGCCGGACGGCAAGCATGTGCTGGTCGGCAGCCTGTTTGACGAGCAAGGCCAGGACCTGAGCGCCGAGCCCCTGGAAAAACTCGTTTACGCGCCAATGAGCAAGGCGATCTGGGCAAAGCTGGAAAAATCGGCGTGGATCGCCGACGGCAAGGCCGATGCACCGCGCACGGTCTACCTCTTCAGCGACCCGAACTGCCCTTACTGCAACATGTTCTGGCAGCAGGCACGGCCGTGGGTCGAGTCTGGCAAGGTGCAGCTGCGGCACATCATGGTCGGCATCATTCGTGAAGACAGCCCCGGCAAATCGGCAGCCCTGCTGGCCGCCAAGGACCCGGCCAAGGCCCTGCTGCAACACGAGAGCGCTGGCAAGGCCAGTACCCTCAAGGCGCTGGACAAGATCCCCGAGAGCGTCCAGCAACAGCTCGATACCAATCTGGCGGTGATGGAAGAACTCGGCTTATCAGCAACCCCGGCGATCTTCTATCAGGACGCGCAAGGCCGCCTGCAGAGCCAGCAAGGCGCGCCACGGCCGGAGAAGCTTGGCGAGATTCTCGGCAAGCGCTGATTCCGGCAGAGCCTCAGCCGCGCGTGCTGCGCGGCTTGAGGTCAAGCCGGCGCAAATGGCAGGTGACTTCTTCGCGGTCGTGATAGAGCTGCTTGCAGGCGATCGAGACCCTGATCTTGCGCTCCTTGAAGCCCGCTTCGATGCGATCCAGCAGGCGCCGCACCTCGGCGTAGCGCTGTTTCATCGGCAGCTTGAGGTTGACCACCGCTTCACGGCACAAGCCCTCGCCCAGCCACGTTTCGATCAAGGCCGCACTGCGCGCGGGTTTTTCGACGATGTCGCAGACCATCCAGTCCACGGTGTGCTTGGGCTTCCAGGTGAAGCCATCGGCCATCAGGTGCTGCACCAGGCCGGTGTCCATCAAGCTCTCGGCCATCGGCCCATTGTCGATCGCGGTAACCAGCATGCCGCGCTTGACCAACTGGTAGGTCCAGCCACCCGGTGAGGCGCCCAGGTCGACACTGGTCATGTCATCCTGCAAACGCTCTTCCCACTGATCCCGCGGGATGAACTGGTGCCACGCCTCTTCCAGCTTGAGGGTCGAACGGCTGGGCGCCTCGCGGGGGAATTTAAGGCGCGGAATGCCCATCGGCCACAGCGCCGAGTTGTCCGCTTCGGCAAGGCCGACGAACACTCGTCGGCCGCTGATGAAGGTCAACAGCAGGCGCGGCCGCTGGGTGTCCTCGACCAACCGGCCAGCCTTCTCCAGGGCCTTGCGCAACGGCGCCTCGAACTTGCGGCAGAACGTTGAAAGCTCTTTGCCGTCATTGGTATCAAGCACCTCCAGCCACAGGCTGCCGGCGACCGGCAGTGCTGCCAGATGCTCGAGCAGTACGCTGATGCGGTCGGTTTCGGGCAACTCGACAAATTCACCCCGCGCCCATTGGCGAGGGAAGATCAGTTTGTCGAAGCGCAGTTCACGCATCAGGCGCTCGGCGGCACCCGGCTCGCTGCAGACGAACTCGGCACTGGCGCTCTGCGCTTTACCTTTGGCATAGCCGGCCACCCCAAGCTGGGCGGCGTGTTCGCTGATTTCGGCGCAGACCTCGCCTTCGAAACCAGGCCGGCAATGCATGAACAGGGTATTCATTTGTCACTCCACATCGCTGACGGCGATCGTCAGCCTTGATCCAGCGCACAACACGCACCGGCACGGCGGCGATGATAAAGGAAGATCGGAACCAGCGACATGCCCCGCCTGTCCAGTACAGGGTCATGGCCGCAATTTCGGCCTAACCTGACTACTCAGCCAGGTCCGTGCCGTGCGGACCTACTCAGAGCGGTGACACCGGCATTCACGAGAGGCCGGGCACCGGCGCAGAAGGAGTTGGCAATGCCCTCGCTCGATAGCCTGAACACCCTCAAGACCCTGCAAGTAGGCGACCGCGCCTATCAATACTTCAGCCTCGACCAAGCCGCACAGCAGCTGGGCGATCTGCAACGCCTGCCGATGTCGCTCAAGGTTCTGCTGGAAAACCTGCTGCGCTGGGAGGACGGCAAGACCGTCACCGGCACCGACCTCAAGGCACTGGCGCAGTGGCTGGACACGCGCAGCTCCGACCGCGAGATCCAGTACCGCCCGGCCCGCGTATTGATGCAGGATTTTACCGGCGTACCGGCTGTGGTTGACCTTGCAGCCATGCGCGCGGCGATGGCCAAGGCCGGCGGTGACCCGCAGCGGATCAACCCACTGTCGCCAGTGGACCTGGTCATCGACCACTCGGTGATGGTCGATCGCTACGCCAGCGCAAATGCGTTCGAAGAAAACGTCGACATCGAGATGCAGCGCAACGGCGAGCGCTATGCCTTTCTGCGCTGGGGCCAGAATGCATTCGATAATTTCAGTGTGGTACCACCGGGCACCGGCATTTGCCACCAGGTCAACCTGGAATACCTCGGCCGCACCGTCTGGACCCGCGAGGAAGACGGCAAGGTCTACGCATTCCCCGACACCCTGGTCGGCACCGATTCGCACACCACCATGATCAACGGTCTCGGTGTGCTTGGCTGGGGCGTGGGCGGCATCGAGGCAGAGGCCGCCATGCTTGGCCAGCCAGTGTCGATGCTGATCCCCGAAGTGATCGGCTTCAAGCTGACCGGCAAGCTGGGCGAGGGCATCACTGCAACCGACCTGGTGCTCACCGTTACGCAGATGCTGCGCAAGAAAGGCGTGGTCGGCAAGTTCGTCGAGTTCTATGGCGACGGCCTTGCCGAATTGCCCCTGGCCGACCGCGCGACGCTGGCCAACATGGCGCCGGAATACGGCGCCACTTGCGGTTTCTTCCCGGTGGATCAGGTGACCCTCGACTACCTGCGCCTGTCAGGCCGGCCGCAGGCCACGGTCGATCTGGTTGAAGCCTACTGCAAGGCCCAGGGCCTATGGCGCATGCCTGGCCAGGAGCCGCTGTTCAGCGACAGCCTGGGGCTCGACATGGACACCGTGGAAGCCAGCCTGGCCGGCCCGAAACGGCCGCAGGACAGGGTCGCCCTGGGTCAGGTCAGCCAGGCCTTCGATGACTTCCTCAAGCTGCAGGTCAAACCTGCCGCCAAGGAAGTCGGCCGGCTCGAGAGCGAAGGGGGGGGTGGCGTTGCAGTGGGCAATGCCGATCAGACCGGGCAGATCGACTACAGCCATGAAGGCCAGAACTACACCCTGCGCGACGGCGCGGTGGTGATCGCCGCGATCACCTCCTGCACCAACACCTCCAATCCCAGCGTGATGATGGCCGCCGGCCTGGTGGCGAAGAAGGCGATCGAGAAGGGTTTGAGCCGCAAGCCATGGGTCAAGAGCTCGCTGGCGCCTGGGTCCAAGGTCGTCACCGATTACTACAATGCTGCCGGCCTCACCCCATATCTCGACCAACTGGGTTTTGCCCTTGTCGGCTACGGCTGCACCACCTGCATCGGCAACTCCGGGCCGCTCGATGAAGCTATTGAAACGGCCATCGGCACCGCTGACCTGAGCGTTGCTTCGGTGCTTTCGGGTAACCGCAACTTCGAGGGCCGGGTGCATCCACTGGTCAAGACCAACTGGCTGGCCTCGCCGCCCTTGGTGGTGGCTTACGCGCTGGCCGGCAGCGTTCGCGTCGACCTTACTCAAGAACCATTGGGCGTCGGCAAAGATGGCCAGCCGGTGTACCTGCGCGACATCTGGCCGAGCCAGCAAGAAATCGCCGACGCGGTAGCCAAGGTCGATACGGCGATGTTCCACAAGGAATACGCCGAGGTCTTCGCCGGCGATGAAAAATGGCAGGCCATCGAAGTGCCGCAGGCGGCGACCTATGCCTGGCAGGCTGACTCGACCTACATCCAGCACCCGCCATTCTTCGAGGACATCGGCGGCGCGCTGCCCGAAATCGCCGATATTCAGCAGGCCCGTGTGTTGGCCTTGCTTGGTGACTCGGTCACCACTGACCACATCTCCCCTGCCGGCAACATCAAGGCCGATAGCCCTGCCGGCCGCTACCTGCGCGACAAGGGCGTGCAACCCAAGGACTTCAACTCGTATGGCTCGCGCCGCGGCAACCATGAAGTCATGATGCGCGGCACCTTCGCCAACATCCGCATCCGCAACGAGATGCTCGGTGGCGAAGAAGGCGGCAACACCGTGCACGTGCCCAGCGGCGAAAAACTCTCGATCTATGATGCCGCAATGCGCTATCAGGCCGAAGGTACTCCGCTGGTGGTGATCGCCGGGCAGGAATACGGCACCGGCTCCAGCCGCGACTGGGCAGCCAAGGGCACCAACCTGCTTGGTGTCAAAGCCGTACTGGCGGAGAGCTTCGAGCGTATTCACCGCTCGAACCTGATCGGCATGGGCGTGCTGGCATTGCAGTTCATGGCCGGTGACAGCCGCAAGACGCTGAACCTGACCGGCACTGAACGCATCGATATCCTCGGCTTGAGCGAGGCGCAGATCCGCCCAGGCATGACCCTGACCTTGCGCATCCACCGTGAACACGGCGAGCAACAGGACATCCAGGTGCTGTGCCGGATCGACACCCTCAACGAGGTCGAGTACTTCAAGGCAGGCGGCATTCTGCATTACGTACTGCGGCAACTGATCGCCAGCTGATCGCCATCTCATCAACTCAGGGGCGCACTGCGCCCCTTCCCTCACCCGCCGCTGGTTAAATAATCATTCAATAAAACCGCAGCCATGCCGATAGCATGGAAAGCCTTGCGGACCGAGCAGCCATGCGTAACAACCAGCCTATTACCCAGAGAGAACGGACTTTCCCTGCCCAACAGCGGTTGATCTCCACCACCAATGCCAAAGGTGTGATCAGTTACTGTAACGATGCCTTCGTCGAAATCAGCGGTTTCTCACGCGAGGAATTGATCGGCGCTGCGCATAATCTGGTCCGCCATCCCGATGTCCCCGCCGCGGTGTTTGCCCACATGTGGCAGACCCTCAAGCAAGGCCTGCCTTGGATGGGCATCGTCAAGAACCGCTGCAAGAGCGGCGATCATTACTGGGTCAACGCCTACGTCACGCCGATCTTCGACAACAACCAGGTGGTCGGTTACGAATCGGTGCGGGTCAAACCCACCGCTGAACAGATTCGTCGTGCCGAAGGCCTGTACCAGCGCCTCAACCAGGGCAAGTCGGCAATCCCTCGCCGCGACCGCTGGTTGCCGGTGCTGCAGGACTGGCTACCGTTCATTCTGGTCAGCCAGGTCGGCTTCCTGATCGGCAACTGGCTGGGCCATTCCTGGGGCTTCGCCCTCGCCGCGGGCCTGTCGGTACCGTTGGGCCTGCTCGGTTTGAGCTGGCAGCAACGCGGCCTCAAGCGCCTGCTCGGCCTGGCTGAACAGACTACCTCTGACCCGCTGATCGCGCAGATGTACACCGACAGCCGCGGCGTCCAGGCGCGTCTGGAGATGGCCATGCTCAGCCAGGACGCGCGGATGAAAACCTGCCTGACCCGGCTGCAGGACAGCGCCGAACACCTGAGCGATCAGGCGCGTCAGTCCGATGTACTGGCTCACCAAAGCTCATCGGGCCTGGAACGCCAGCGCGTGGAAACCGAGCAGGTCGCAGCTGCCGTCAACCAGATGGCCGCCACCACCCAGGAAGTTGCCAACCACGTGCAGCGCACTGCCGATGCCACCCAGGAAGCCAATCGCCTGACCAGCCAGGGCCGGCAGATAGCCGGGGAAACCCGCGAGGCAATTGCCCGGCTGTCCACCGCCGTCGGCGAAACCGGGCAGACCGTGACCCAACTGGCCAAGGACAGCGACGAGATCGGCGGCGTGGTCGATGTGATCAAAGGCATTGCCGATCAGACCAACCTGCTGGCCTTGAATGCTGCCATCGAAGCCGCCCGCGCCGGCGAAATGGGCCGCGGTTTTGCTGTGGTGGCAGACGAAGTACGCCAGCTGGCGCAACGTACTGCCGAATCCACCGGGCAGATCCACGGCCTGATTGCCAAGCTGCAACAGACGGCAAGCAGCGCCGTGTTGACCATGGAAAGTGGCCATCGCCAGGCGCAGGAAGGCGTTGCCCGGGTGATGGAAGCGGATCAGGCGCTGATCGGCATCAGCGAAGCGGTGGCTAATATCACCGACATGGCGACCCAGATCGCAGCGGCAACCGAAGAGCAAACCGCCGTGGCTGACGAAATCAGCCGCAACATCAGCACCATTGCCAGCCTTGCCGACGAAACCGCCGAGCAAGCGCAGCACTCGGCTTTGCTCAGCGAAGAGCTGACCAGCACGGCGGGGACTCAGTACTCGCTGGTGGAGCGCTTCAACCGTTGATGTGCTGACAAAGCCGTTATCGCCGGGCAACCTGCGATAACGGCGGTTTACCAGTCCAGCACCAGCCGGCTTTCGAAACAGCGCTCGCTGCCGTCCAGCGGATCGACAAAGCGCAGGCTCTGCGCCAATAGTTTCAGGGGCCGCTGATAGTCATCCTCGACCGCTTGCAGCTGCGGGTAAAACGGGTCGTTGCAAATGCCCGCCCCCAACGCCGCCATGTGCACACGCAACTGGTGTGTCTTGCCGGTTACCGGCGACAGGCCATAGCGCCAGCAATCACCATTTTTCTCGATCACATGTGCCAGCGTCTCGCTGTTTTCTGCGCCGGGGACCTCGTGCATGCGGAAAAACGGTTCGCCGTGCACCAGCCGGCTGCGCCGCACCAGCGGGAAGTCGAGTTCAGGCAGTGCAGCGGCAATCGCCTGATACTGCTTGTCGATACGCCGTTCGGGGAACAGGCGCTGATAGGCGCTGCGGGTCTCAGGGTTGGCCGAAAACATGACCAGTCCTGCCGTATGCCGGTCGATGCGATGCAAGGGCACCAGGTGCGGGTTGCCCAGCCGGCGGATGAGCCGCCGCAGCAAAGTCTGCTCGACGTACTCGCCGGTCGGCGTCACCGGCAGAAAGTGCGGCTTGTCGGCGATGACCAGGTGCTCGTCCATGTGCACAATCGATTCCTGCACCGGGATCGGTTTCTCGTTGGCCACTTCACGAAAATAATGCAGGCGCATGCCGCGCCGGTAAGGCAAGTCTGCGCCGATTGCACGCCCTTCAGCGTCCAGTACCCGCCCGCGGGCAAAACGGTCAAGCCACTGCACGCGATCGATCGCCTTGAAGTGCTCACACAAGCAATCAAGCACCGTCTTCCACTCGCCAGGCGGCAGGCACACCGTGCTGGCTTGTTGATGTGCGGGGTCGAAAGGTGCGCTCATGTCAGGCTCAGGCAGTCAGTAAGCCGGCATTATCACCGATGGCCTGCGGCTCAGCCAGCTTCGGCCGTCTCGCAGCGCACCTTGAGCCAGCGCAGTACCTGCACGGCGTCCCAGCGGCCAGGATCGTACAGCGCGTAGATCAGGCCTTGATAGCCGACGACGTCCAACGGTCGGTGAAAACCCGCCCGCTGGAACAACGCTTCGACTTCAGCGAAGCAGGTGTTGAAGTGGACCTTGCCGAAGGGCGTCCGGTCATCCGTGACCAGGCCTTCAAGACGCAGCTCCAGGACGGCGTCGGCTACCCGCTCTGGCGCCATCCTGTTGATGCTGTATTTCAGTTGCTCGACATTGAGCATCGCTTCACCCTGATACTGTATTTATATACAGCATACGAAGTTGTTCCGGCTTTCGTCAAATGGCAGGCGTTGTCAGTGGACGCCCGGTAGGTAGCCGCCGCCTCGTTGAATAGTCAGCACCTGACGGCGTGGATGCTCGGTTGCGACGGCCAGGTGGACCCAGCTGTCGAACTCGAGAATCAACTGATCGAACACGATGTCACTGTCGCGAATTCGTATGGCAATTTGGCGTGCGGGAATGTTTGAAGCCGTGAAGTCAGCCGCCAGCCCCAGTACATGAGCGCTCTGCGGTGTGCCGCCGACCTTCTGGTTGAGCGCCTGGCTACGAAAGCCGCTGGTAATAGTCAGTGGCACCTGGAGCAGACTACGCACCTGCTCAAGTACGCCACATAACAGGCCCAGGTTCGCCAACGCCGCGGGTGGCGGCGTGTTATCCAGACCTGCAAGCGCTGCTGTGCTGGAAGCGGTCATTTCGGCTAGCGTGAAATGGGGGGTGATGAACATCACGGACCTCTGCGTGGCTGATGGCAAGGCTCGCTAAGGGCGGAGCGGAGCCAATCATCTGTCACCACACAGGTTCGCACACGAGGGACGCGCCGCCCCTGGTGCGCTGATTACCTGAGGAAAGCCACCACCTGCTCGCTATCGAACGGCCAGTGCAACTCATCGCCTGAATCGCATCGACGCAGCACCGGAATGATCAATCCATAACGCTCGAACAAAGCCTCCTGCTCACTGATGTCGACCAGTTCGACCAGCAGGCCGCGCTCGACGAATGGCATCAGCACGGCTTCGGCGACTTCGCACAGGTGGCACCCAAGGGTGCCCAGCAGTTGGCATTCCGGAAGCATGGCGGGCCTGCGCAAAATGGAGAGGTGGACTTATTGTAAAGTCCAGCCCGCATGCGTCAATCCTGGCTGGTAGCACCGATCCGGTGCAGCGACAGGTCTGCCCCCTGAAACTCCTGCTCATGGCTCAGGCGCAAGCCCAGCGTCGCCTTGAGCAGACCATAGACGATGAAACCGCCGGCCAATGCCACGAGTACGCCGGCAAGGCTGCCGATCAACTGACTGATCATGCTCACCCCGCCCAGGCCACCCAGGCTCGGCTGAGCAAAGATCCCACAGGCGATTCCGCCCCACACGCCGCAAACGCCATGCAGTGGCCAGACGCCGAGAACATCATCGATTTTCCAACGGTTCTGCGCAGCGGTGAAGCACCAAACGAACAGCCCACCCGCCACTACGCCGGTAAGCAGCGCGCCAAGTGGATGCATCAGGTCGGAGCCGGCACAGACCGCCACCAGTCCGGCCAACGGACCGTTATGGAGGAAGCCTGGGTCATTGCGCCCGGCCAGCAGCGCTGCCAGGGTGCCGCCCACCATCGCCATCAGCGAATTGATCGCCACCAGGCCACTGATGCCTTGCAGGCTCTGCGCGCTCATGACGTTGAAGCCGAACCAGCCGATGATCAGAATCCATGATCCCAGCGCCAGAAACGGGATGCTCGAAGGTGCGAAGGCAATCAGCCGCCCGTCACGATAACGCCCGCGCCGTGCGCCGAGCAGCATGACTGCGGCCAGGGCCAGCCAGCCGCCCATGGCATGCACCACGACCGATCCTGCGAAGTCGTGGAACGGCGCACCAAAGCGCTGTTGCAGCCAATCCTGCAAGCCAAAATTGCCGTTCCAGACGATGCCTTCGTAGAACGGATAGACGAAGGCGACGATCAGCGCTGTCGCGCACAACTGCGGGGTAAAGCGGGCACGCTCGGCGATGCCGCCAGAGATGATCGCGGGAATGGCCGCTGCGAAGGTGATCAGGAAAAAGCACTTCACCAAAGCGTAACCATGATCACTGGCCAGCGTCGCTGCCGGCTGCAGGAAGGTCACCCCATAGGCAACCCAGTAACCAACGAAGAAGTACACCAGCGCCGAAATGGCGAAGTCACTGAGGATCTTCGACAATGCGTTGACCTGGTTCTTGTGGCGAACCGTGCCCACTTCCAGAAAGGCAAAGCCGGCATGCATCGCCAGCACCAGAATGGCGCCCATCAGTAAGAAAAGCGTGTTGGAACCGTGGACCAGAGAGTCCATTGCGCTGTGGGTGTTTTCCATGAAGTTGGCAGACCTGCTGAAAAAGGCACCATGACAGTTCAAGAACCGGCATCCCTGCACCGAATCGGTGCCCGCCCCGCTGCCCTGTTCTGGTGAGGCCTGGCGGAACCTGCGTGGTTTTTTCTTGGGTTTGTCGTGGATTGGGTTAAGGTTTATCGGTATCTGCAGGGGCGATGCGCGAAATCATCGCAGCCGCTGCAGGCACGCCCCAACACATAGCAATCGCCATACCAGCAACTGCAGTGAACCTTCACAACAGCCATCACTCGAATTATCCACATACCTCAACAGGGAGAGACCCAATGGCCAGCAAATCGGCAAAGAATGCTCAAGAGATATTGATGGCTGACTTCCAGGCGCTTGTACGCGACACCGAGCGGCTGCTGGCGGACACGGCCAATCTCGCAGGTGATCAGGCTGACGAACTGCGCGAACAGATCCATGCGCGCCTCGAAGAAGCTCGTGCCAACCTGCAGGTGACTCAGGAATCGGTTCGCGCCCGTGGCCAGGAAGCGGTTGTTCAAGCCGAAGCCTATGTCCAGGAAAACCCATGGCAGGCTATCGGTATCGCTGCAGGTGTCGGCCTGCTGATCGGGCTGCTGGCCAACCGCCGCTGAGGTAACTTCATGGAAAATGACGCCTCCACTGGCGCAACCGGCAAGCGCCTCGGCGCTGCCGTGCTTGGCCTGCTGCACAGCCACATCGAGCTGTTTGGCATCGAGTTGCAAGAGCAAAAGGGCCGTACCTTGAAGCTGCTGCTGTTTGCAGGCATGGCCCTGGTATTCGCCTTGTTGCTGCTGTCGGCACTGTCTGGCCTGCTGCTGGTACTGGTCTGGGACACCTATCGCCTGGCCGGGATCATTGGCCTGTGCGTGTTCTACTGCCTTGCCACGTTGTTCTGTGCTGCTCGCCTGAAGGCAGCGGTATTCGATGAGTCTTCACCGTTCAGCTCCACACTTGAGGAGCTTGCCAAGGATCGGGAGCGACTGTTGCCATGAGCCTGCCTGAACTTCCCAATACGCGTAATCCGCGCGAGCTGCGCAAGGCGCTGTTGCGCCTGCGCCTCGAAATGCACCGCCAGGAAATCCGCCAGGAATCGGCGCAACTGCTTGAGCCAGTCCGTCGCCTGCGCGGCATAGGCAGCTCTGTGCAGCAAGGGCTGGGGATCAAGCATGCGCCGTTATGGGGCATTGCCGGCGTGGTTTTGATGGGCTTTCTGACTGGCAAGGGTGCCCGCGGGGGTGGTCTTACGCGCTTGCTGCGCCTGGGCGGTACGTTGCTGCCCCTGGCCAGACTGTTCCTGCACAACGGTCGACGCCGCTAGCAGCGGCTGCGCCTGCCCCTTGCGCAGGCGCAGCGCTACCCTGAAGCTATGGCGATTATCCGATCGGAGAGCGAGCTTTGGACTGGGATACCCTACTGACCCGTGAACGCCTGGGCAAAGCCCTGTACAGCCCTGAGGAACTAGGGCGCAGCCCCTTCCACAAGGACCACGACCGGATCATCTTTTCCGGTGCATTTCGCCGGCTTGGACGCAAGACGCAAGTCCACCCGGTGTCGAGCAACGACCATATTCATACTCGCCTGACCCATTCGCTGGAAGTGAGCTGCGTCGGCCGCTCACTCGGCATGCGTGTCGGCGAGACCTTACGCGACGAGCTGCCAGCCTGGTGCGCGCCAAGTGACCTGGGCATGATCGTGCAGTCGGCGTGCCTGGCCCATGACATCGGTAATCCGCCGTTCGGCCACTCTGGCGAAGATGCTATCCGCTTCTGGTTCCAACAGGCGGCAGGCCGCGGCTGGCTGGACGGCATGAGCGACGAGCAACGCGCTGACTTTCTCAATTTCGAAGGCAATGCGCAGGGCTTTCGGGTGCTCACACAGTTGGAGTACCACCAGTTCGACGGCGGCACCCGGCTGACCTATGCCACCCTCGGCACCTACCTGAAATACCCGTGGAGCTCCCGTCACGCCGATGCCCTGGGCTACAAGAAGCACAAGTTCGGCAGCTATCAGAGCGAGCTGCCACTGCTCGAGCAGATCGCGCGCAAGCTGGGCCTGCCGCAGCTTGAGGAGCAACGCTGGGCGCGCCATCCGCTGGTGTACCTGATGGAGGCAGCCGACGATATCTGCTACGCCCTGATCGACCTTGAAGACGGGGTTGAAATGGAGCTGCTGCAGTACGCCGAAGTCGAGGCACTGTTGCTGGATCTGGTCGGTGACGACCTACCGGAGACCTACCGCCAGCTCGGCGCAAACGACTCGCGCCGGCGCAAATTGGCGATCCTGCGCGGCAAGGCTATCGAACACCTGACCAATGCCGCCGCCGAAGCATTTGTCGAGCAACAACGGGCGTTGCTCAGTGGGCAACTGGCCGGCGACCTGGTCGAGCACATGCACGGCCCTGCCAAGCGCTGTGTACTGCAGGCCAAGGACATGGCGCGCAAGAAGATTTTCCAGGACAAGCGCAAGACGCTGCACGAGATTGGTGCCTATACCACGCTTGAGATCCTGCTCAACGCGTTTTGCGGCGCGGCCCTGGAGCAGCATGGCGGGCGTACACCGTCATTCAAAAGCCGGCGCGTGCTCGATCTGATCGGCAACCACGCGCCCAGTCCTGATGACACGCTGCACAGTGCCTTTCTGCGGATGATTGATTTCATCGCTGGCATGACTGACAGCTATGCCAGCGAGATGGCTTGTGAAATGACTGGGCGTTCCAGTCCGACCTGAGTGCGGCGGATTTCAGCCAGTACCGGACCGCTGCGCGCCCGGTCGCGGCGGTCCGGCGTCCCGGTAATTCCGCTCCCACAGGGATCTGAGCTGCGCCCCTGTAACCTGTGGGAGCGGGTTCACCCGCGAAGAATGCGACGCGGTAGGTGGCACCGGCTTCGCCGGTGTTCGCGGGTAAACCCGCTCCCACAGGACTTTGAGCGTGTGGGAGCGGGTTTACCGGGACGCCGGACCGCCGCAAAGGGGGCGCGCAGCCGCCCCGGATATGTGCAGATTACCAGTGCACATAACCAACCATCCTCGCTTAGATCATCCAACTAACCCCCAACTAATAGCCACTCACACCACGTTACTAATTTCCTGCTCCCTTTAAACATCTCGTTTCAATAATCATCGACCATGTAGTCTCTTGCTGTAGTCCATTTCCCATATACGGCTGTCAAGCGCTTGTTGCCTGCCTCCTGCCGTACATCTGGGGTAAGGTGCGTGCTGTTCACGCCATCTGTCCCAATGGAATGTTAACTATGCAATCCGTATTTATCGTCGACGACCATCCGGTTATTCGCCTGGCCGTACGTATGTTGCTGGAAAACCAGGGTTACAAGATCGTCGGCGAGTCTGACAACGGCGTCGACGCCATGCAGCTGATTCGCGAGGCACGCCCCGACCTGGTCATCCTCGACATCGCCATCCCGCGGCTGGATGGGCTGGAAGTGCTGGCGCGTTTCCAGAGCATGGCCCTGCCGATGAAGGTGCTGGTACTCACCGCCCAGTCACCCGCGCTGTTTGCCATTCGCTGCATGCATTCAGGCGCTTCGGGCTATGTCTGCAAGCAGGAAGACTTGAGCGAGTTGATCAGTGCAATCAAAGCCGTACTTGCCGGCTACAACTATTTCCCCAGCCAGGTACTGCAAGGCGAAACCGAAAGCAACAAATCAGAGATAAGTCTTTTCCGACTGGTAAACGACCGAGAACTGATGGTGCTACAACTTTTCGCACAAGGTCGAAGCAACAAGGAAATCGCTTCAGGCATGTTTCTCAGCAACAAGACCGTGAGCACTTACAAGAAGCGCCTGATGCAGAAACTCAGGGTAGGCACCCTGGTCGACCTGATTGACGTGGCAAAGCGGAACGCGCTGGTGTGATGCTGCGCGTGGGACGTTACCTGACGTGTTTGTGCCTTGCCCTCACGGTACCTGGCTTGTCGGCAGTGGCCGAGGAACATGAGCCTACCGCCCTGACCATGCTCAAACGCGCATCAGCCCAGCCAAGCCGCCCCAAGCTCAGCGTCGAGCAGCGAAACTGGCTCGAGAAGAAACAGCGACTGACACTCGGCACCTCCTTCCCCGATTACGCCCCGTTCGATATCACCAGCGGTGGCCGTGACTACCAGGGCATTACCGCCGAGTACGCAGCGGTGATCAGCACCGCGCTCGGGCTACCGGTGACTGTACTGCGCTTCGACAATCGTCTGGATGCCGTCGAGGCGCTCAAGCAGGGCCGGATCGACCTGCTGGGCAGCGCCAACGGTTTTGAAGCCGCCGCACAAGGGCTGGGGCTGTCGGCCCCGTATGCAGTCGACCAACCCGTGCTGGTGACCCGCGAGGACGAGGTACGCCCGCTGAACAAGGGCCTCAACGGCATGCGCCTGAGCATGCTGTATCACTACCTGCCGCCCAAGGATGTACGGGCGACCTACCCCAATGCCTCGCTGCTGACATTCGGCTCGTCGACCCAGGCCCTCAACGCGGTTGCGTTTGGGCAGGCCGACGTGTTCATTGGCGACACCATTTCCACCTATTACCAACTCAATCAGGGCCACCTGCCGCGCCTGCGCATGGCCAATTTCGGCCAACATGAAGCCGTGGGTTTCAGCTTCGCCATGCGCCGCGACGACGCGATGCTCAAAGGCTTGGTCAACCTTGCGCTGCAAAGCCAGCCGCTGGCGGTGCAGACCAATATTCTCAAGCGCTGGAGCGCGGGTAGCGACGTTCTCTTGAGCGAGCGCAAATTGCAGTTGAGCGGCGCCGAAGAGCAATGGCTGAGGCAACATCCGTTGTTGCGGGTGGTCATCGACGAAACGGCCGCTCCGGTGTCCTACTTCGACGCGGCCGGGCAGTTTCGCGGCATTACCGCGGACCTGCTGGAAATGCTCCGGCTGCGTACGGGCCTGCACTTCGAAATTCAGCGTGCGGGCAGTGTTGCCGACATGCTCACGCGCCTTGCCGACGGCCGCGCCGATGTCATTGCAGCACTGCCGATGCAAGAGCAGCGCAACACTCAACTGCAGGTGACCCGCCCCTATCTGGAGAGCTCGCTGGTGCTGGTCACGCGGCACAGCGAAACCGCCAGTTCATTCGAGCAACTCAAGGGCAAGCGGGTCGCCGTCACGCGTGGCAGCGCAGCGGCGCAATTGCTCGCTCAACAGTATCCGGAGGTCATGGCTATCCACACCGAAAGCCCGTACTACTCCGTGACGCTGCTCAGCAGCAGCGCGGTCGACGCCGCCGTCAGCACGCTGATCGATGCCAATCACGCGCTGGCCAGCGATCCGGATCTGGTGATTCGCAACACGGTGGGCACCGAGCCGGCCAGCTTCGCGATGGCGAGTGCGAGCAATGCGCAGCCGCTGGCAGCCATCCTCGACAAGGCCTTGCTCAGTATCTCTCCAGAAGAACTCGGCGTGATCTACAACCGCTGGAGCGGCCTGACGGCCAAGGACGATGCCTACTGGCGGCAACTGCGCCAGCTGGCTCTGCAGATAACCTTGGGGATAGGCTCGCTGTTGTTGCTGGCGCTGGTCTGGAACGCCTATCTACGCCGCCAGATTCGTCATCGGCAACGCGTCGAACGCGCCCTCAACGATCAGCTCGAATTCATGCGGGTCATGCTCAATGGCACGCCTCATCCGCTGTTTGTGCGGGGTCGTGATGGCAAGTTGCAAAGCTGCAACGACAGTTACCTGAAGGCGATGGACGCCTGCGCGCAAGACGTCATTGGCAAACGCCTGGAAGAGAGCCTGGGCAGCCAGCATGCCTCTACGCATCAGATCGAAGCCGACTATCAGCAGGTCATGGCCGCCGGCGAGCCGTTGATCCTTGATCGCCAGCTACGCCTGAAAGACCGCGAGTTGACCGTGTACCACTGGGTGCTGCCCTATCGCGACTCGCTGGGTGAAGTACAGGGCATCATTGGCGGCTGGATCGATATCAGCGAACGCCGCCAGCTGGTGCAGGAGCTGCGCCTGGCCAAACAGCAAGCCGATGATGCCAACCGTGCCAAGAGCACCTTTCTGGCAACCATCAGCCATGAGATTCGCACGCCGATGAACGCAGTCATCGGCATGCTCGAACTCGCCGTCAGGCACGCCGATCAAGGCCGCGTGGACAAACCGGCACTGGAAGTCGCTTACCATTCGGCCACCGATCTGCTGGGCCTGATCGGCGATATCCTGGATATCGTGCGGATTGAATCCGGGCACATGAGCCTGGCGCCAGAACCGGTCGAGCTGGCCGCGCTGATCAAATCCGTGGCGCGGGTATTTGAAGGTCAGGCACGTGAAAAAGGCCTGGCACTGGAAGTCCAGATCGAGCCGAGCGCACATCGTCACGTACTGCTCGACCCACTGCGGTTCAAGCAGGTACTGAGCAATCTGCTCAGCAACGCGATCAAGTTCACCGACGCTGGCCAGGTACGCGTCCAGGCACAGCTGCACCGGTCAGCATCTGCGCCGACCCCTCAACTGGAACTTGAGGTCCGCGACAGCGGCATCGGTATTCCCGAGCACGAGATTCAAGGGTTGTTCAGCCCGTTCGTGCAGGCCAACGCCCACAGCGACGGCGCACGCTGCGGCACCGGCCTGGGCCTGACCATCAGCCGCAACCTGTGCGAAATGATGGGCGGCACACTGACCTTGCGCAGCTTGCAGGGGGTAGGCACCCACGTCAGCCTGAGCATGCCGGTCTGCCCAGCCGGTGCGCCAGTGGCAGCCGAGGCGGCGATACGCCAGGTCGACGCGCCCAATCCCGACTTGCGCGTACTGGTCATCGACGACCATCCCGCCAACTTGATGCTGATGGCGCAGCAGTTGAATTTCATGGGACTGCGCCACACCAGTGCCCGCGATGGCCATGAAGCCTTGCAATGCTGGTCCAGCGATACGTTCGATGTGCTGCTGCTCGACTGCAACATGCCCCACATGAACGGTTATCAGGTGACGCGAGCCATCCGCGCTGAAGAACGCGCCAGCGACCGGCCACCCTGCGTCATTTTTGGCTATACCGCCAACGCCCAACCCGAAGTTCGCCAGCGCTGCCTGGATGCTGGCATGGACGACTGCCTGCTCAAGCCGATCAGCCTGCGTACGCTGAGCGAGCACCTCGCCAAGGTCACGCCACTGCCCAAATCAGCAGCACTCCAGCCCCGCCAAGCGGCGTTCGACCTCGCCAGTGTGAGGAGAGTCGCTGGCGACGACCCGGCAGACCAGCAGCGTTTCCTGCACCTTTTGCAGCAGAGCCTGCAGGATGACTGCACCGTGCTGATGAGTCTTGATCCAGAGCAGCAAGCCCTGGCCATCGTCGAGCAGGCACACAAGATCCTCAGCGCCGCACGGATGCTCGATGCCCAGGCAATGATGGAGGTGTGTGAGCTGCTCGCCAGTGGCGAACTGCCCCTGCACGAGCTGAAGCTGAAGCGGCAGGCCTTGGCCAGGCACATGCGCAGAAGTGAAAAAGCCCTGAACCGTCAGCTGGGCTGACCGTTCAGGGCTTTGGCATGGCGGCGCGCCGACAGCGCCCGCCAGGCTGGATCAGGAAGCCGAGTTGATCGGCTTTTCCGGATACCAGGCGTCGAGCAGCGGGCTGACCTTGACTTCGGTCAGCTCGTTACGGCCCTTGAGCCATGCTTCGACAGCAGCACGCTGCTCTTCGCTGACCGAGCCACGCTCGGCCAGGCAGACCAGACCGAAGTCATCGCCGCCGACGTAGTCCAGGCCATTGGCGTCCATGGCTTCTACCAGGAAGGCGTCGAGGAAGGCATCGATGGCTTCTTCAGACAGGTCTTCCTTGAAACCAAGGTTCAGTTCGAAGCCCAGCTCCTGGAATTCATCTACGCAGAGTTTTTTGCGCAGACGGCGGGAACGGTTGGTAGCCATTGAAACAATCCTCTTAAGTAATTACGGGCGGCACTTTACCAGTTTCCGCGGCGCAGCGGCGCTTTTGTGTCGAACCCGGCACATACAGGACGCGCTTGGGGCATAATGCCCGCTATATTTCGATCTGGGGCCACCATCTCTTACAGCCCCGTTATTTTCCCCTCGCCCGCAGGGTTTTCGTACTTATGATCAAAGCGCTCCGCCCACTGCTGCTCGCCGGCCTGATGCTGCCTCTGGCCATGCCCACTCAGGCCGCCGTCAACACCACCTTGCCGCCCAAGGTGCAACAGGCTCTCAAGACCAACAAACTGCAAGACAACGCCTTGTCGCTGGTCATGCTGCCCCTCGATGGCCCCGGTACGGCAACGGTGTTCAACGCCGATGTGTCGGTCAACCCGGCGTCAACCATGAAACTGGTTACCACCTACGCCGCCCTCGAGCTGCTTGGCCCGACCTTTCAATGGAAAACCGAGTTCTACACCGATGGCACCCTGAGCAATGGCGTGCTCAACGGCAACCTCTACCTCAAGGGTGGCGGCGATCCCAAACTGAACATGGAAAAGCTCTGGCTGCTGATGCGTGACCTGCGCGCCAACGGCGTGCGCACCGTCACCGGTGACCTGGTGCTGGACCGCAGCCACTTCGTGCAGCCCAACCTGCCCCACTTCGACGATGACGGCGGCGACACCAACAAGCCGTTTCTGGTAAAGCCAGACTCGTTGCTGGTCAACCTCAAGGCCCTGCGTTTCGTTGCTCGCAATGATGGCGGCAAGGTCATGATTGCAGTCGAACCGCCGATTGCCAGCATCCGCATCGACAATCAGGTCAAGGCTGTCGCCTCCAAGCAGTGCGCCGGTGAGGTCCGCTATAACCCGCAGGTCAGGCCAGACGGTGTCACCGTAGTGGTCAGCGGCCAATTGGGCGAAGGCTGCAACTCGCAGACCTACCTGGCCCTGCTCGACCACCCCGCCTATGCGGCAGGTGCCGTTCGCGCAATCTGGAACGAACTGGGCGGCACCATCCAGGGTGGCGACCGCATCGAGAACGTGCCGAAAAGCGCCCGGGTACTGGCGCGGGCATTCTCGCCCGACCTGGTCGAGGTGATCCGCGACATCAACAAATACAGCAACAACACCATGGCTCAGCAGCTGTTCCTGAGCCTGGGTGCGCAGTTCCGTACCGATGCCGATGGCGATGACGCCCGCGCCGCACAACGGGTCGTACGTCAGTGGATGGCGAAAAAAGGCATCACCTCGCCGCACCTGGTGATGGAGAACGGCTCTGGCCTGTCCCGCGCCGAACGCGTCAGCACACGTGAAATGGCCACCCTGCTGCAGGCGGCCTGGAACAGCCCGTATGCTGCCGAGTTCATCAGCTCGATGCCGCTGGTGGGCATGGACGGGACCATGCGCAAGCGTCTCAAACGCACCGCCATGACCGGCCAGGCGCATATCAAGACCGGCACCTTGAATACCGTGCGCGCAATCGCCGGCTTCAGCCGCGACAGCAACGGCCACACCTGGGCAGTGGCGGCGATCCTCAACGATCCCAAGCCGTGGGGTGCGTCACAAGTGCTTGATCAGGTGCTGCTCGAGCTTTATCGCCAGCCGAAACTGAACACTGGCACCGCCGCCTCGGGGCTCTGAACCAAGCAGTCTGAGCAGCGCGTGCCAGCCGGCGCTGCTCGGCAGGCAGCTCAGGCCGACTCAAGGCTGCACGACTTCAACGCGGTCGCGGCCACCCTGCTTGGCCGCGTACACCCCGGCATCGGCGCGCAACAGCAGCGCCTCGGCGCCCTCCCCCGGGTGCCAGGCAGCCACGCCAAAGCTTGCCGTGACCTTGCCGACCCCGTTGATAACCAGACTGCGTACACCCTGCCACAGCTCCAGTGCCAGGGTGCGCGCCTGCGCGATATCACTACCTGGGCACAGCACCATGAACTCCTCGCCGCCGAGCCGGCAGAACACGTCCGTACGGCGCAGGCGATGGCTGATGTGCTGGCACAGACTGCGCAGAACATCGTCACCTACCGCATGCCCGTGCTCATCGTTGATGCGCTTGAAGTGATCGACATCGAGCATGATCACCGCCAGCTCCAGGCCATCACGCGCAGCGCGATCGAGTTCGATCTTCATCCGCTCTTGGAAGTAGCGGCGGTTGTGAATGCCGGTCAACACGTCGGTAATCGATAGCGCGCGCAGCTCGTGCTCGACCCGCTTGGGCTCGGAAACGTCGGTCAGATAGCCATGCCACAAGGTGCAGCCCGCCTCGCCCAATTCAGGCGTGGCCTCACCGCGCACCCAGCGCAAACCGGCCTGCGGCAGAATCACCCGATACTCTTCGCGCCACGGGGCAAGGTGCTCTGCCGAGTAACGGATCGATCGCAGCACCCGCTCCAGGTCATCAGGATGAATCCGCTCGGTAATCAGCGCTGCATCCTCGCGCAGCTGCTGCAGGTCGATCTCGTAGATGTCGAACAAGCCCTGGCTGGCGTAGGGGAAGCAGGTATGCCCAGACGCATCCAGACGGTACTGATAGATGCCTCCGGGCACTTCGGCACTGAGCTTCTCCAGCAGCCGATCACGCACCGCCAGTGCCTCATGCACGCGGCGCCGTTCGGTGACATCTATGCAGATTGCCAGGTAGCCGACCCAGCGGCCGTGCTCATCGAGCACCGGGCTGACCAGCATGGTCGCCAGCAACTGGCTGCCATCGCTACGTTGCAGGGTCCATTCGCCAGGCGGGTTCTCCGCAGCCTGCGCCGCATCGGCAAAGATTGCCTGAGCGCAGCTGATGTCGCGGCCGTGCCGCTGGCTCAGGGCCTGGGCGCGCTGGTGCAACTCGTCTGCCTGGATCAGCGCGGGCAGATCAAGCCGGCCGACCACTTCGCTGGCCGCATAGCCCAGCATGCGCTCGGCGCCAGCATTGAAGGTGATGATGCGGCCCTTGAGGTCAGTGGCGATAATCGCCACCTGCGTTGCCGCATCGAGCACGCTGCGCAGTTGGTTATGGGTGCCCCTGAGGGATTGTTCACTGACGCGCAATTCGGCCGTGCGCTGCTCGACCAGCTTCAATGCGCGCTGGCGCTGGCTGAGCACGCTGTACAGCAACGCGCCGAGCAGCAGGCTCAGCAGCGCCCCTAGTAGCGCGACCGCCGATACCAACGATGAACGATTGGCCTGCACGAAGCTTTGGCTGGGACGAATCAGCATCTGATAGGGATAACCGGCCAGCTGCAGTTGCCGGGCACTGGTCATTGCCAGCGGCGCTGCCGGGTTGAGCGACTGGTACAGCAGGTTCTGCCCGCTGCCATCGCTGATGCGCACCACCAGGTCGTCATCCGTTGCAGCTGACACACCCTCGCTGACCAGGCGCTGCAAGTCGAGCAGGACAATCACATAGCCACTGGGTACACCGTCGCCCGCAACATTGGCGAAGACTGGAGCAAGCATCATCAACACCACCGCCGCAGGCTGTTCTGGCAGCTGCCACGGCGCGGACACCGCCATGCTGCCTGGGGTAGTCGCGCGCACCAAAGTGCTTTGCACGCGCCTCAGGTTGAACAGCTCCAGCCCAGAAGGCAGCCCAGGCAGATTGGAGGTTTGCACAAAGCGTATGGGGTAGGCGTGGCCGCGCAGTGCCAAGGGCTGTACCTGCGCCTGGCCGCCAGCATCAGCGGACGCATCGTGGACAGCCAGTTCGGCACTCGCCCCCCACCTGGCGGTGGCAACGGCGGGCGCCCAGGCGTAGGCCAAAGTGCGCTGCAACAGCGGTTTGACGTAACCCTGAAATTCGCCTGCGGTGACGTTATCGGAATAACTGAAAAAGCGCCGCAGGCTATCCAGGCGCTGTTGCTGGTCTGCCAGGCGCTCGGCAATGCGGCTGTAGCGGTCTGCGGCCAGCAGCTCGAAGCGCTGGCGCAGTTGCTGTTTGGAGAAGCTGTACGCGGCGGTCGTCAGCGCCGCCGTGAACAACGCGCCGCTGATTACCGCCAGCAGCGCCAACGCCCAGGCCGGTAATGCCTGATAGAGCTGGCCCAACACCTTCGCACGCACCTTCGACATAGAGCGATCTCGTCACGTCAGCGTCCTGCGAATTGTTCAGCCCTGACTATTTATAGCTATTGGCCACTAGCGGCGCAACTCGGACGTCATCCAGTGATGCTTCAGCGCAGCTGCAAGCGCCAGGCACGGTGGATCTTGCTGTTGCGAGCAAAGTCCGGATCAACCGTCTGCGCGCTGATTTCTTCCACGGCATACCGCGCGCTCACGCTCTCGTCGAGCTGGAACTTGCGGAAGTTGTTGGAGAAATACAGCACACCACCAGGCGCCAAGCGAGCCAGGGCCAGGTCAAGCAACTGCACGTGGTCGCGCTGCACGTCGAACACCCCTTCCATGCGCTTGGAATTGGAGAACGTCGGCGGGTCGATGAAGATCAGGTCGTAGCTCTCGCGGCAGTTCTCCAGCCAGGCCATGACGTCACCCTGCTCCAGGCGATGGCGATCGGAGTAGCCATTGAGCGAGAGGTTGCGCCGCGCCCAGTCCAGGTAGGTCTTGGACAGGTCGACGCTGGTGGTCTCACGTGCGCCGCCCTTGGCTGCGTGCACCGTCGCCGTGGCGGTGTAGCAGAACAGGTTGAGGAAACGCTTGCCGGCCGCCTCGCGCTGGATGCGCATGCGCATCGGGCGGTGGTCGAGGAACAGCCCGGTGTCGAGGTAGTCAGTCAGGTTGACCAGCAACTTGACGCCGCCTTCGCTGACTTCCTGGAAGCGCCCTTCCGTTGCCTGACGCTCATACTGACGAGTACCGCTCTGGCGCTGACGGCGCTTGAGCACGATGCGTTGCTGATCGATGCCAAGTGCCTGCGGGATCGCTGCAAGCACATCGAGCAGACGCCCCTGGGCCTTTTCTGGATCGATGGTACGCGGCGCGGCGTACTCTTGTACGTGCACCCAATCCTGGTAAAGGTCGATCGCCACGGCGTACTCGGGCATGTCGGCGTCATACAGGCGGTAGCAGTCGATCTGTTCGCGGCGGGCCCACTTGCCCAGCTGCTTGAGGTTCTTCTGCAAGCGGTTGGCGAACATCTGCGCACCTTCGGAAAGGCGCGCGGGCTCGTTGACGACTGCCACCGGGCGATCGCTGTCAGCTTCCTGGGCCTCTACAGAGCGACGCTCGCCGGAGACACCCGTGACGAACTGATCAGGCTGGATCTTGAACAGCAGCAGTTTGCACGGCAACGCGCCGTTCCAGAACGCGTACTGTTTGTGGCTGCGCACGCCCATACGCTTGCCCAGTTCAGGCGCACCGGTGAACACCGCCGCCTCCCAGCCCAGGCACGCCTGGCGCAGACGCTCGCCCAGGTTCTGGTAGAGGTAGAGCAAGCTGGCTTCGTCGCCCAGACGCTCGCCGTAAGGCGGGTTGCTGATGACCAGACCTTTCTGGTTCTGGTCCGGGCGAGGTTCAAACGTACCGACCTCGCCCTGGTAGATCTTGATCCAGTCGCTCAGACCGGCCCGTTCGACGTTGTTGCGGCCCGGCTGAATCAGCCGTGGGTCGGCTTCGTAACCGCGAATCCACAGCGGTGGCTTGGCCAGGCCGGCTTCGGCGCGCTGGGTTGCTTCGTCATGGACCTTGCGCCACAGCGCCGGCACGTGGCCAAGCCAGGCACTGAAGCCCCAACGCTCGCGCTTGAGGTTGGGCGCGATATCGGCGGCGATCATCGCAGCTTCGACGAGGAAGGTACCCACACCGCACATCGGGTCAGCCAGCGCGCCGCCTTCGGCAGCAATGCGCGGCCAGCCGGAACGAATCAGCACCGCTGCGGCGAGGTTTTCCTTGAGCGGCGCGGCGCCTTGCTGCAGGCGATAGCCGCGCTGATGCAGGCTGTGGCCAGAGAGGTCGAGCGAGAGGATCGCTTCACCACGATCCAGGCGCAGGTGAACGCGCATGTCCGGATTCAGCTTGTCGACCGACGGGCGCAGGCCGTCGCGGTCGCGCAGCTTGTCGACGATGGCGTCCTTGACCTTGAGCGCACCGAAGTGGGTGTTGTCGATGCCCGAGCCATGCCCGCTGAACTCCACGGCCAGTGAGCCATCGGCAAGCAGATGCTCCTGCCACTCGACAGCGTTGACGCCGTCGTAGAGGTCATCGGCGTTTTTCATCGCAAAGCGTTTGAGCACCAGCAGCACGCGGTTGCCCAGGCGGGACCACAGGCACAGGCGGTAGGCGGTTTCCATGTCGGCCTCGCCACGAATGGCCGAGGTGTGCTCGCGCACGTCCTCAAGGCCGAGGCCTCGGGCCTCATCGGCGAGCAGGCCTTCTAGGCCCTTGGGGCAGGTGAGGTAAAGTTCGAAACGGTCCGACATGAGTAATCCAGTGCCTGTGGCTATTTTGAGTGACGGGACGACGCATCGTCCGTCAGGGTTTTCCCGAGCGCCCTTTTCAGGCGCTCGGGTGGCCTTGCGTGATTCGCGAAGGCCTGGCCGCCCGACAATTGTGCATGCACCCAAGGGTGAAAGCAGCCTTTGATCGTCGAGCAGTACGAAAAATTCTTGCGCCAGGTCATTAAAGTGACCCTTCGTCGCATTTCAAATTGATTCAGCCGTTTTTTGACGACGCTGGCCAAATAGCGGCCAGTGCGGCTAAACCCCGATCACAGCGGGCATTTGCCCAAACAAGGTTGAGTCGCATTTATTTACTTATCACTTCACCTACAGAAACGTTACGTCCTTATGACAAAACGATCATTCACACTGTGACTTTCATTGGTTAGAACTGACCGCAGGCCGCTTCGCAACGAAACGGCACTTCAAGCTCGCCACGCCGGCAGCGAGCGCAAACCGGCAGAAAGATTCTGCCCGGCCTCTGTGAGGCCGACGGGACATTACAGTCAACAAGTGAGGGCAACACCCTATGAGAAGACTTAAGCGTGATCCGTTGGAAAGAGCATATTCACGTGGCTACCAGTACGGGGTCACCGGCAAATCTCGCGAACTTTGCCCCTTCACCCTAGCATCTGTACGCCAGGCCTGGATTAACGGCTGGCGCGAGGGTCGCGGAGATAACTGGGACGGCATGACCGGCACTGCTGGCATCCATAGACTCAACGAAAATCACGCCGTTGGCTGATCAAGGAACCTGAATTCGAGTCACCATGCACGCCCCATCCGGGCGGCGGGCTGCGGCCCAGGGGCCCCTCCAAGGGGCCCTTTTTTATGCCTGCTGATCAGCCCCGTGGCATTGCTGCAATGGCATCGACAGCTTCGCGAATCAGCGCCGGGCCCTTATAGATGAAGCCCGAATAGATCTGCACCAGGCTTGCACCGGCAGCGATTTTCTCAGCTGCGTGACGGCCTTCGGTGATCCCACCCGCGGCGATGATCGGCATCCGCCCGGCCAATTCCCCTGCCAGCACCCTGACCGTATGGGTACTCTTGGCCAGCACTGGCGCACCCGACAGGCCACCGGCTTCGGCGCCATACGGCAGGCTCTCGACGCCTTCACGGGACAGCGTAGTGTTGGTTGCGATCACTGCATCCATGCCCGACTCCAGCAGCGCCGCAGCTACCAGCGCGGTTTCTTCGTCGGTCATGTCCGGGGCAATCTTGATCGCCAGCGGTACGCGCTTGGCGTACTCGGTGGCGAGCTGCTCGCGGCGCACGGCCAGCCCATCCAGCAGCTGCTTGAGCGAGTCACCGAACTGCAGCGAGCGCAGGCCCGGGGTATTCGGCGAGCTGACGTTGACGGTGATGTAGCTGGCGTCGTTGTAGACCTTCTCCAGGCCAATCAGGTAATCGTCGACGGCGCGCTCGACCGGGGTGTCGAAGTTCTTGCCGATGTTGATCCCAAGCACGCCATCGAAGCGCGAGGCACGCACCCGCTCGAGCAGGTGATCGACGCCCAGGTTGTTGAAGCCCATGCGGTTGATGATCGCCGTTGCCTCAGGCAGACGGAACAACCGCGGCTTGGGGTTGCCCGGCTGCGGGCGTGGCGTCACGGTGCCGATTTCGACAAAGCCGAAGCCCAGTTGGGCAAAGCCATCGATGGCCGCGCCGTTCTTGTCCAGACCCGCCGCCAGCCCGACCGGATTGGCGAAGTTCAAGCCCATCACCGTCACCGGCGATGGAGCCGGCTGCTTGCACAGCAGGCCATTGAGCCCCAGCCGGCCACCGGCACCAATCAGGTCCAGGGACAGGTCGTGGGAGGTTTCTGGAGAAAGCTTGAACAGCAGCTGGCGGGCCAGGTTATACATGGGCGGGCAAGACTCGGGCATGAGTGAGGCGGCGATTATAGCCAGCACGCCGCTGGCGCGACAGGCCTTTGCTGACCGTCTGGCATATGCCTTGCTTCAACAGCGGGCACAGCCTACTCGGTACAGGCGAGGATTTTTGTGATTACAGCTCCCCACGCAACACCTCTGGCCTGGGTCAACGGCAGTGATGCGCCGGAAAAACCCAGTCTCGATATCGGCTTCATGGCCCTTACCGATTGCGCTTCGGTAGTGGTCGCCGCCACTCAGGGCTTCGCCCAGCAGCAAGGCCTGACCCTCAACCTCAAGCGCCAGGCCTCCTGGGCCGGCATGCGTGACAAACTGGTCAGTGGTGAGCTGGATGCAGGGCATTGCCTGTATGGCTTGATCTACGCGGTGCACCTGGGCATCGGCGGCAGCGCCCGCCGCGATATGGCCGTGCTGATGGGCCTGAACCAGAACGCCCAGGCCATCAACCTGTCGCCTGCGTTGCAGCGCAAGGGCGTGACCAGCCCTGAAGCACTGGCCAAACTGGTGCACCAATCAGGGGCGAAGCTGACCTTTGCCCAGACCTTCCCTACCGGCACCCACGCCATGTGGCTGTATTACTGGCTGGCCAGCCAGGGCATTCATCCGCTGCACGACGTCGCCAGCGTCGTGGTGCCGCCCGCGCAAATGGTCGCCCATGTACAGGCCGGTCGCATCGATGGCTTCTGCGTCGGCGAACCGTGGTCAGCCCAGGCGGTGGCCGAGGGCCAGGGCTTCACCCTCGCCACCAGCCAGTCGATCTGGCCGGACCACCCGGAAAAGGTCCTTGGCTGCGCGCGAGCGTTCGTCGAGCTGTACCCCAACAGCGCCCGCGCACTGGTCAAGGCGATATTGGCCGCCAGCCAGTTCATCGAGCAGAGCCAGGAGAATCGCCGGAGTACAGCTCATCTACTGAGCGGCAGTGCCTACCTGGATACCGCAGTGGCGACGATTGAACCGCGCCTGCTCGGCGACTATCATGACGGGCTGGGCAATCACTGGCAGGACCCCCACGCACTGCGCTTTCATGACCAAGGCCGGGCCAACCAGCCCTACCTGTCCGATGGCATGTGGTTCATGACCCAGTTCCGCCGCTGGGGTTTGCTGCGCGAAGACCCCGACTACCTGGCGGTCGCCAACCAGGTGCAGCAGCTAGACCTGTATCGCGCCGCTGCCGCTGAGCTCGGCTTGCCAGGCGACGCATCAGCGATGCGCAGCAGCCTGTTGATCGACGGCATCCGCTGGGATGGCAGCGATCCGCATGGCTACGCCCGCAGTTTTCACCTGCACGCCATGACACCGGCGCCCAGCGCCCATCTCGCTCGGTGAAGGGGCTGAACATGCTACGGATCCTGTTGATCGACGACACCGAGAAAAAAGTCGGCCGGCTCAAGCTGGCCCTGATCGAAGCCGGCTTCGAGGTCATCGAGGCCACGGGCCTGACCATCGACCTGCCCGCCTGCGTCGAAACGGTGCGCCCGGACGTGGTCTTGATCGATACCGAGTCACCGGGGCGGGATGTCATGGAGCAGGTGGTGCTGGTCAGCCGCGATCTGCCGCGGCCGATTGTCCTGTTCACCGACGAACACGACCCGGATGTGATGCGCCAGGCGATCCACGCTGGTGTCAGTGCCTACATCGTCGAGGGCATTCAGAGCAGCCGCCTGCAGCCGATCCTGGATGTGGCGATGGCCCGCTTCGAGAGCGACCAGGCGCTCAAGGCCCAGCTGTTGGCCCGCGACCAGCAACTGGCCGAACGCAAGCGCGTGGAGCATGCCAAGGGCCTACTGATGAAGATGAAGGACTGCAATGAGGAGCAGGCCTACACCCTCATGCGCCGCCAGGCCATGAGCAAGCAGCAGAAGCTGATCCAGGTGGCGGAGCAGATCATCGCCATGCACGAGTTGCTCGGCTGAAACGGATGCCGGCGCAGGGATTGGCCCGGCTTTTGCTCTGCACTCACTACAGGTAGCCAACGGCGGTTGCCCCACCTTCCGACAAAGACGTCGCTCACCCCTCCATCGAGATGGAACGGGTAGCGGCGTCTTTTTCGTTCCAGCCCGGCACAGCCTGGGCATGACAACCGTTGCAAGCCGCGTGAGGTGTTCGATGAATACGAGCTTCTGGAAATCCGGGCATGTGCCTACCCTGTTTGCTGCATTCCTGTATTTCGACCTGAGTTTCATGGTCTGGTACCTGCTCGGCCCGATGGCCGTGCAGATTGCCACCGACCTGCAGCTGACCCCACAAGAGCGCGGCCTGATGGTCGCCACACCCATCCTGGCCGGCGCCCTGCTGCGCTTTGGCATGGGTCTGCTGGTCGATCGCCTGTCGCCGAAAACCGCTGGGCTGATGGGCCAGGTGGTGGTGATCGTGGCGTTGGCCTGCGCCTGGCACTGGGGCGTGCACAGCTATGAACAAGCCTTGCTGCTGGGGGTATTTCTCGGTTTTGCCGGCGCTTCGTTCGCCGTGTCACTGCCGCTGGCCTCGCAGTGGTACCCGCCGCAGCATCAGGGCAAAGCCATGGGCATCGCTGGCGCCGGCAACTCCGGCACCGTCTTCGCGGCGCTGCTGGCGCCGGCCCTGGCCGCAGCCTATGGCTGGAACAACGTGTTCGGCTTCGCCCTGATCCCGCTGCTGCTGACCCTGCTGGTGTTTGCCCTGCTGGCCCGCAATGCGCCGCAACGACCAAAACGCAAAGCCATGGCCGACTACTTCAAGGCGCTGGGTGATCGCGACAGCTGGTGGTTCATGTTCTTCTACAGCGTCACCTTCGGCGGCTTCATTGGCCTGGCCAGCGCCCTGCCGGGCTACTTCAGCGACCAATACGGCCTGAACCCGATCACTGCCGGCTACTACACCGCAGCCTGCGTGTTTGGCGGCAGCATGATGCGCCCGCTGGGCGGCGCCCTGGCCGACCGCTTTGGCGGCATTCGCACCCTGCTCGGCATGTATGGCGTAGCTGCGGTATGTATCGCCGCAGTCGGCTTCAACCTGCCTAGCGCCACCGCTGCGCTGGCGCTTTTCGTCAGCGCAATGCTTGGCCTGGGCGCCGGCAATGGCGCGGTGTTCCAGTTGGTGCCGCAGCGCTTCCGCCAGGAAATCGGGGTAATGACTGGCTTGATCGGCATGGCCGGCGGCATCGGTGGCTTCCTCCTGGCCGCAGGGCTGGGCATGATCAAGCAGCACACCGGTGACTACCAGCTGGGTCTGTGGCTGTTCGCAAGCCTGGGCCTGCTGGCCTGGTTTGGCCTGCATGGGGTCAAACTACGCTGGCGCACCACCTGGGGCTCGGCTGCAGTTACCGCAGCGCGGGTATAGGGCAAACCCATGAGCCTGCAACTGCGCTTTGCCCAAGCCAGCGCCACCGGTCCGCGCAGCGAGAACCAGGACGCTCTGCGCCTGGTGACACCGGCGCCGGAATTGGCAGCGAGCAAAGGCTATCTGGTCGCACTGGCCGACGGCGTCAGTCAGTGCGCCGATGGCGGCCTGGCCGCGCGAGCCAGCCTGCAGGCGTTGGCGCTGGACTACTACGCCACGCCGGCCACCTGGCCGGTCGCGCAGGCGCTGGATCGCCTGCTGCTGGCGCAAAACCGCTGGCTGCGCGCCCAAGGCAGCGGCCAGCCGCTGCTGACCACCCTCACTGCACTGGTCCTGCGCGGGCGCCGCTTCACCCTCGCCCACGTCGGTGACTGCCGTGCCTATCGCTGGGATCAGGGCCGCTTGCTGTGCCTGAGCGAAGACCATGTCTGGGATCAGCCGGGCATGCAGCATGTGCTCAAGCGCGCGCTGGGCCTGGACCAGCATCTGTTGGTGGACTACCTGGACGGTGAGCTGGTTGCCGGCGAAACCCTGCTGCTGCTCAGCGACGGTGTCTGGGCCTGCCTTGGCGAGCAGGCGATTGCCGCCATCCTCAGGGACCAACCTGATCTGCAGGACGCCGCCGACACGCTGGTTGCCAGTGCCCATCATGCCGGCAGCCAGGACAACGCCAGTGCCGTGCTGGTGCAGGTCGAGCAGCTCGGCCCGAGCAACTTCAGCGACACCCTGGCGCAGCTGCAGCAATGGCCAGTGCCCGGGCCGCTGCGCCCCGGGCAAGCCATTGATGGCTGGCAGGTCGATGCTCAGTTGGCCCGCAGCCGCCAGTCGCTGCTGTATCGGGTGCATGACAGCCAGGGCCAGCCGTGGCTACTCAAGACCCTGCCCGGCGCCGCCGAAGCAGACCCCGGCGCCGCGCAGCGTTTGCTGCAGGAAGAGTGGTTTCTGCGGCGGGTGGCTGGTCGGCACTTCCCTGAGGTGCATGCGGCCAATCACCGTCAGCATGTGTACTACCTGATGCGCGAGTACCCGGGCCAGACCCTCAGTGCCCTGCACAACGAGCGAGGGCCGTTACCCCTGGCGCAGTGGCTGGAAATCGCCCGTCAACTGCTGCAGGCAGTGGGCGTGCTGCACCGGCGCAACCTGCTGCACCGGGACATCAAACCCGAGAATCTGCACCTGGGCACAGACGGCCAGTTGCGCCTGCTCGACTTCGGCCTCGCCTATTGCCCAGGGCTTTCTGAAGACGCCCCCCATGACCTGCCCGGTACGCCCTCATTCATTGCCCCTGAGGCCTTCGACGGCCAGCCGCCGCAACCGCGCCAGGACCTCTATGCCACTGGCGTGACCCTGTACTACCTGCTCACCGGTCACTACCCCTACGGTGAAATCGAGGCTTTCCAGCGGCCGCGCTTCACTCATCTGGTCAGCCCCGGCCGTTATCGCCCGGACCTGCCTGAATGGCTGCAACGCAATCTGGAACAAGCCGTCGCGGCCGATCCGCGGCAACGTTTCGAAACCGCCGAGCAATGGCTGCTGTTGCTCGAGCGTGGCGACCGCCAGGAGCTTGGCGACCGACCACGGCCACTGCTGGAGCGCGAGCCGCTCAAGGTCTGGCAGACGCTTGCCGTGCTGTCTCTGCTGTTCAACCTGATATTGCTGTTCAGCCTGTTCAAGGGCTGAACGCGCTGTTTGATGAGGAACACCTGATGAATGCAAAAATCTGGTTGGTAGGCGCCGGCCCCGGCGATCCTGAGCTGCTGACGCTGAAAGCGGTGCGCGCCTTGCGCGAGGCGCAGGTGGTGATGATCGATGACCTGGTCAACCCGGCCGTGCTTGAGCATTGCCCTGGGGCACGGGTGATTGCCGTGGGCAAACGCGGTGGTTGTCGTTCGACGCCGCAAGCGTTCATTCAGCGCCTGATGTTGCGCCACGCCCGTCAGGGGCGCTGCGTGGTGCGCCTGAAAGGCGGCGACCCCTGCATCTTTGGCCGTGGAGGCGAAGAAGCGCTGTGGCTGCAGCAACGCGGTATCGAAGTGGAGTTGGTCAACGGCATCACCGCCGGGCTGGCCGGGGCAACCCAGTGCGGCATCCCTCTGACCCTGCGCGGGGTCAGCCGTGGCGTGACCTTGGTAACAGCACATACCCAGGATGACAGCGAGCTGAACTGGGCAGGCCTGACCCTGGGCGGCACCACCTTGGTGGTGTACATGGGCGTGGCCCGGCTGGGGGACATTCGCCGGGGTTTGCTCGAGGCCGGCATGGCAGCAGACATGCCCGTCGCCATGATCGAAAACGCTTCGCTACCGAGCCAGCGCGAGTGCCGCAGTACCCTGCTGAAGATGGCCATGGATGCGACCGCCTTCGCTCTGCGCAGCCCAGCAGTGCTGGTGATAGGCGAAGTGGCGCGGCAAGGCGCGGTGGCCGAGCTGGTGACCGCAGCCGCAGGCGCCGCCTAAGCGCGGCGTGGCGGGCTTTTCTACAGGCAAAGAAAAACCCGGCCTAGGCCGGGTTTTTCGTGAATCTCAGACCAATTACTTGGCTTGAGCTTCTACTTGCGCTTCAACGCGACGGTTAACAGCGCGACCTTCTTCGGTGGCGTTGTCAGCAACCGGACGGGTTTCGCCGTAGCCAACCGAGTCAACACGGCTCGATTCTACGCCGTACTGCTGGGTCAGAACTTGCTTAACGGCGCTAGCGCGACGCTCGGACAGCTTCTGGTTGTAAGCGTCTGGACCTACGGAGTCAGTGTGACCTTCGACAGTGGTAGTAGTCGATGGGTACTGCTTCATGAAGTCAGCCAGGTTCTTGATGTCGCCGTAGCTGTTAGGCTTGACAACCGACTTGTCGAAGTCGAACTTGACGTCCAGCTCAACACGTACGACTTCGGCAACTGCTGGGCAGCCGTCGGCGTCAACGGTAACGTTGGCTGGGGTGTCTGGGCACTTGTCGACGTTGTCGCAGACGCCGTCGTTGTCGCTGTCGGAGCACACTTCAGCAACTGGAGCTGGAGCGACTTCAGCAGTCTTCGGGCTACCGCCGAAGTTCAGGCCGATACCAACGCTTGGCGCCCACTCGGTGTCGCCTTGGTCGATGTTGTACTGAGCTTCAACGCCAGCACGGGCGTAGAACATGTCAGTGATGTACCACTTGGCGCCAGCGCCAACGTTGGCGAAGGTGGAGTGGTTACGACCGCCACGGCCGGTTTGGCCGATGGACTGGTGGGAGAAACCAGCCGACACGTACGGACGGATAGCGTCGTACGGGTTGTTGAAGTGGTAAAGAGCGTCCAGGGCGGTGTTCGAGCCCTTGATGTTCTTGCCATCTTCGCCACGAGCGTTGTGGACTTCGTCGTAGCCCAGACGCAGTTCAACGTCGTCGGTCAGGAAGTAACCGATCGAGCCGCCGAACAGGTTGCCGTCGTTCTTGAAGTCACGCTGGCTGTCGAAGAATTCTTTCTTGTAGAAGCCTTCGACTTCTACAGCGCCTGTGCCTTGTGCCAGAGCGCCGAACGAAGCAGCGGCAACGAGCGAGCCAATGGCCAAGCCCAAAGTGTTTTTCAATTTCATCCGTTAAATCCCCATCGTGTGATAGATAAGCAGTCCCACCAAAAACCGGGGGACAACTCGACGGCAAGTCTAGCAGAACTCACCGGTGGTTTAGAGACATTTGCTGGCCACTAAGTTTCAACCTCGCCAGCAAATTTCTCTCTGAGCTTGTCGAGCGCACGCTTGTAGCGCATTTTCGTTGCGCTCAAGCCCATGTGCATGATATCGGCGATCTCCTGAAATTCCAGCTCTGCGACAAAACGCAGCACCAGGATCTCGCGGTCAATCGGGTTCACATGCACCAGCCACTTGTCCAGGCCGCCCTTTTCTTCAGGTTTTGGTGCCTTGTCCTCTGACGCCTCTTCTATAGGGTCAAGGCTCAAGGCATCCATCAGCCTGCGTTTGCGTCGCTCCTTGCGGTACTGGGTGATGCATTCGTTGTAGGTGATGCTGTAGAGCCAGGTCTTGAACTTGGATTTACCTTCGAAGTTCTTCAACCCGTACAGCACTTTCAGCATCACCTCCTGACAGACATCGTCAGCGTCGCGGTCGTTCCCCAGATAACGTGCACAAACGTTGAACAGGGTCCGTTGGTACCGGCGCATGAGCTCCTCGTACGCCCGGGTAACGTGAAACAGCTCCTCATGCGAACGCGCCACCAACTCCTCGTCGGTGAGTTCGTGTGGGTCATAGCGCATGGGCGGCGAATGAACTTTATTCAAAACGGATCTGGCCGACAGTCAGGTCAAGTCGCCGCACGCACCCTCGGGGCGCGTTTTCGCGGCGACATACAGTAACAGCTTTTACCCGGTTAGCGGCTATCGACACGCTGCTCGAGCAAGCTGCGGTTGGCCAACGACACCAATTCGCCATCGTCGGTCAGCACTGTCGTCTTCACCGTGCCGATCTCTTCGATCTGCCCTTCAACCTCTCCAATCCGGACCTGCTGGCCGACCTGATACAGCTCGCGCACGTAGATCCCGGCCAGAATCTGCCCAGCAACTTCACGGCTGCCAAGGCCCATCGCCAGGGCAATTGCCAGACCAACGGTAATCAAGCCAATGACGATTACGTGGTTGAGCAAGTCAGTCTTGACCTCCAACTGGCTGATAGCCACCGAGATCGCGATGATGATCACCAGGCCCTGGGCGATGCGCCCGACGCCTGCAGCGTACTCCAGGCCGATGCCTTCCGCGGCGCCGCGGACGAGGCCATTGACCAGTTGCGCCAGCATGACCCCGGCCAGCAGCACCAGGGCCGCACCAAATACCTTGGGCAGATACAGCGCGAGCATGTCCAGCGTTGCCGAGACCCGCTCAAGACCCAGCGACTCAGCCGCAGAGACGAGGAAGATCAACAGCACGAACCAGTACACGATCTTGCCGATCAGGGTCGAGATCGGCACCTGAATACCGGCCCGGCTGAGCATCTTGGTCATGCCGGTACCGGCCATCAGGCGGTCCAGGCCAAACTTGGCGAGCAGCTTGGATAACAGCGTATCGAGCAGCTTGGCCACCACGAAACCGAGCAGCACCACGACCAGCGCGCCGAATAGGTTGGGGATGAAGTTCGCCACCTTGGTCCAAAGGGCAGTCATGGCGGTGACCAGGCTCTGGGTCCAGAGATCGAGTTCCATATTCAATCAGCCTTATCAGCTTTGCTGCCAGCGGCAGGATTACGGCGCACCGGCGCAACATGCGCCGAGCCATTGTTGACGGCAATCATCAGCGCCTGGCTCCAACGGCCAAGCAAGCTGAACAGATCGCCCGCACCAACCTGACGGTTGGCGGTTTTCAGCACGCGACCCAGACACGCTGCGTCGTCTCGATCCTGACCGGACGGCGACGCATTGAGCAGGTCACGCAAGGATTGTTCAAACGGATCGTGCATGGGCACCTCGCGTAATGTCAGTCAAAGACGAGGGCGCCGGGCAACGGGTCACAACGTCACCGCACGCGAATGTTTCAAAATGCACCCGATCACACCCAGCGCAGGCGGCGGAACAACCACCACTGCCCTGCCGCCAGCGCCAGCACCAGCAGGCTGGCGAACAGGAACCCATAGGGGCTGTCGGCGCCCGGAATGCCGCCGACGTTGATCCCCAGCAGGCCGGTGACAAAGCTCATCGGCAAGAAAATGCAGGTGATGATGCCGAAGCGGAACATGGTCCGGTTCATCCGCTCGCTGCGCCGCCGGTCTTCGCTCTCGAGCACCAGTGCGGCTCGCTCGCGGGTCAGTTCCAGCTCCTCGAGGTAGCGGATCAGGCTGTTGTTGAGCTCGTTCCAGTAATCGGCATCGGCGTCAGCGAACCAACTCCACTTGTGCCGAGTGAGTTGTACGTAGATTTCCCGTTGCGGCGCCAGGAAGCGACGCAGGCCGGCAGCGCGGCGGCGAATCTGCTGCAGCACGCCATCTTCCGGCGTGTACCGTTCGTCGGATTCCACCTTCTCTTCTTCGAAATCGACCAGTTCGGACAGATCGCTGACCAGCGCCTGGACCTTTTCGGTCAGCAGCTCACCCATCAGCAAGAGCAATTCGGAGGCCGATTTGGGCCCCCTGCCCTCGCTCAGCAACTGCAGGATTTCGTCACTGGCACGCAATGGACGCAAGCGCAGCGAGATGATCCGCTGTGCCTGGGCAAATATGCGCACCGAGACCATGTCTTCAGGCTCGGCACCGGGATTGAGATTGACCCCACGCAAAAACAGCAGCAACTGCTCATCCGCCAACGGCAACAGCCGTGGCCGGGTGTTTTCTTCAAGCAGCAGCTCGCAGCTGAACTCGCTCAGGCCGCTTTCGCGCAGCAACCAGCTGCGGGTCTGCGGATGGCTGCGGTCCCAGTGCAGCCAAAGGCTCTGCTCTGGCTGCAACTGCAGGTCATCCAGTTCGGTCCGAGCGATAGAACGCGCGCCACCTTTGCCATCGAGCACCAGGGCATGCACCAGCCCCCACTGCGCGTTGTCTTCCTCGAACATTCCAGCTCCATCAGCGCGCGCGGCGCATCACTCGGGCATTTGCAGCGGTTGCGGCGAAACGATCACGCCGTTGTTGTCGGCGTACACGTACTCACCCGGACGGAAGGTCACGCCGGCGAAAGTCACCACCACGTTGAGGTCGCCTAGGCCACGCTTGTCGGTCTTCAGCGGATGCGCGGCCAGCGCCTGCACACCGACGTTGGTCTGCACCAGCACGTCGACATCGCGCACGCAGCCATAGATGACCAAGCCTTCCCAACCGTTCTGCGCAGCCTTGGCGGCAATCATGTCGCCCAGCAGCGCACAACGCAGCGAGCCACCACCGTCGACCACCAGCACCTTGCCGCGGCCATCGAGCTCGGCCTGGGCCTTGACCAGCGAGTTGTCTTCAAAACACTTGATGGTCACGATCTGGCCGCCGAACGAGTCGCGGCCGCCAAAGTTGCTGAACATCGGTTCCAGCACCTGGACCAGGTCTGGGTTGGCGTCGCACAGGTCGGGCGTTACGTAATGCTGCATGGGAAGGCTCCTGTCAGGCACAACGAAAGCGGAAAGTCGGCCAAGGCTACACCGCGCGAGGTGGTGCAGTCATCTGCGACTGTTCAGTCAGGCTGGCTGCCAGTTCGGCGCCACGCACCGGCGCGGTCGGATCACGCAGCCAGCCTTCGATCAGCGGCCACACCTGGGTCTGCGCGGCCTTGCTTACCAACATGTCGACATGGCCAAAGGCATCGAAGCCCTGCTCCCGGCCCAGGCAAAGAAACTGCTTGTGCTCGGCGCCGTATTGCTCGAACAGCTTGCGACAGGCCCACACCGGGTCCTGCAGATCACCCGCGCCCGCCACCGCCAGCAATGGCACATCGACCTCGGCCAGCCCCGCCCACCAATCCTTGCCCTTCTCGCCGAAGCGCCCGAACAGGCCATGCCAACGCATGCTCTCCAGCGCCAGACCGATCGGCTCGTCCTCCGGCCCGCGCTTGAGCCGGGAGCCAGAGATATGTGCAAAGCGTTTGAGCAGCAAGCGCGCGCCCCACTCCACTGTCGGCACCTTCAACGGCCAGTACACGCGGCTGATCTGGGTGCCGAACAGAGCCACACTGGCCACCTGCTCAGGTGGCAGGTAAGCGCCACCCAGCGCCGCTGTCAGCGTGGTGCCACCCAGCGAATGACCGATCCAGTGCGGGGCTCGGCCGGCTTGTTCGTGGACGAATGCGCCAATCACCGGCAAGTCGTAGCGCGCGTAGTCGGCCACGCGGTTATGCCGCCACTGGCGATTACGCGGTGACAGGCCGTGACCGCGCATCTCCGGGATCCATACATCAAAACCGGCCCGCGCCAGAAATGCGCCCAGGCCGATGCCTTTGGGCGAGAACCAGAACCGTCGATTGGAGAAGCTACCGTGCAACAGAATCACCGGTATGCCATGACCGCCGCCGTGATCGGCATGGCCCAGACGCGTGACCGCCAGCTCGACGCTGGGGTCGGGGCTGTTGCCCGCCTTGATCCGGTACACGTCTTCACTGAGGTCACCGCGGCGTTCGGCGCTTTGCAAGGCCACGGGGAAGAGAGCGCTACTGCTTTGCATAGAGTACTTGTATGAAAAAGGGCGGGAACCATCGCTGGAACTCGCCCCGAAGAATACGCGCGCAGGCACGTTGGACGTACCTGCGCAGTGGTTGGATCAGGCCGGGGCTTGACCTTCGGCCAGGAAGAACCAGGTCTCGAGTACCGAATCCGGGTTCAGCGACACGCTCTCGATACCCTGCTCCATCAGCCACTTGGCCAGGTCTGGGTGATCGGAAGGGCCCTGGCCGCAGATACCAATGTACTTGCCGGCTTTATTACAGGCCTGGATGGCGTTGGCCAGCAGCTTTTTCACCGCAGGATTACGCTCATCGAACAGGTGCGCGATGATACCCGAATCGCGGTCCAGGCCCAGGGTCAGCTGAGTCAGGTCGTTGGAGCCGATCGAGAAGCCATCGAAGTACTCGAGGAACTCTTCCGCCAGAATCGCGTTGGACGGCAGCTCGCACATCATGATCACGCGCAGGCCGTTGTCGCCACGGGCCAGGCCGTTTTCGGCAAGCAGGTCGACAACCTGGCTGGCCTCGCCCAGGGTGCGCACGAACGGCACCATGATCTCGACGTTGGTCAGGCCCATCTCGTTGCGCACGCGCTTGAGTGCACGGCACTCGAGCTCGAAGCAGTCACGGAACGACTCACTGATGTAGCGCGAGGCACCGCGGAAGCCCAGCATCGGGTTTTCTTCTTCCGGCTCGTACAGCTTGCCGCCGATCAGGTTGGCGTATTCGTTGGACTTGAAGTCCGACAGACGCACGATGACCTTTTTCGGGTAGAACGCCGCTGCCAGGGTGCTGATGCCTTCGACCAGTTTCTCGACATAGAAGCCGACCGGGTCGGAGTAACCGGCGATACGCTTGTCGACGCTGTCCTTGAGCTCAGGCGGTAGACCGGCGTAGTTGAGCAGCGCCTTGGGGTGCACGCCGATCATGCGGTTGATGATGAACTCCAGACGCGCCAGGCCGACACCGGCGTTGGGCAGCTGGGCAAAATCAAAAGCGCGATCCGGGTTGCCGACGTTCATCATGATCTTGAACGGCAGGTCGGGCATGGCATCGACCGAGTTTTGCTTGATGTCGAAGCCCAGCTCACCTTCGAAGATGAAGCCGGTGTCGCCCTCGGCGCAAGACACGGTCACACCCTGGCCATCCTTGAGCAGCTGGGTGGCATTGCCACAGCCGACCACGGCTGGAATGCCCAGCTCACGGGCGATGATCGCCGCGTGGCAGGTACGCCCGCCACGGTTGGTGACGATGGCGCTGGCGCGCTTCATGACCGGTTCCCAATCCGGGTCGGTCATGTCCGAGACCAGCACGTCGCCCGGCTGGACGCGGTCCATTTCCGACACGTCGTTGATGATCCGCACCTTGCCGGCGCCGATGCGCTGGCCAATAGCGCGGCCTTCGACCAGTACCGTGCCCTTTTCCTTGAGCAGATAACGTTCCATGACATTGGCGCTGGCGCGGCTTTTTACCGTTTCCGGGCGGGCCTGCACGATGTACAGCTTGCCGTCGTCACCGTCCTTGGCCCACTCGATGTCCATCGGCCGCTGGTAGTGCTGCTCGATGATCATGGCCTGCTTGGCCAGTTCGTTGACTTCGTCATCGCTGAGGCAGAAGCGCGCACGTTCGGCACGATCTACTTCGACGGTCTTGACCGAACGACCGGCCTTGGCTTCGTCGCCGTAGATCATCTTCAGCGCCTTGCTGCCCAGGTTGCGGCGCAGGATCGCCGGGCGCCCGGCCTGCAGGGTGTGCTTGTGGACATAGAATTCGTCAGGGTTGACCGCGCCCTGAACCACGGTTTCGCCCAGGCCGTAGGCGCCGGTGATGAATACCACGTCGCGGAAGCCCGACTCGGTGTCGAGGGTGAACATCACCCCGGCAGTACCGGTTTCAGAGCGGACCATGCGCTGCACGCCAGCCGACAGGGCGACCAGTTTGTGGTCAAAGCCCTGGTGCACGCGGTAGGAAATGGCGCGGTCGTTGAACAGCGAAGCGAATACTTCCTTGGCCGCGCGGATCACGTTGTCGACGCCGCGGATATTGAGGAAGGTTTCTTGCTGGCCGGCAAAGGAGGCGTCTGGCAGGTCTTCGGCGGTGGCCGAAGAGCGCACGGCCACGGCCATGTTGTCGTTGCCTTGGGCCATTTCGGCGAAGGCAGCGCGGATTTCGGCATTCAGGCGCTCGGGGAACTCGGCTTCCATGATCCACTGGCGGATCTGCGCGCCGGTCTTGGCCAGGGCGTTGACGTCATCCACGTCCAGTGCGTCGAGCGCGGCATGGATTTGCGCGTTCAGCCCGCTCTGCTCGAGAAAGTCACGGTACGCCTGAGCCGTAGTGGCAAAGCCGCCCGGCACCGAGACGCCGGCACCTGCGAGGTTACTGATCATCTCGCCGAGGGATGCGTTCTTGCCCCCCACATGCTCTACATCATGGACGCCGAGCTTATCGAGGGAAACTACGTACTCTACCAAGGTGATCTCTCCACTAACGGTGTTGGAAAAGCTCAGAGCGCCCGCCTGACGGTTCAGACTGGGCCGGGCGCTTATGGCCGGGACCTGGAAAATAAGTGAGAATGCCAAAAGCCGCATTCGGCAAAGCGAACTTATCATATCCAAGAAACGTCATCAGCTTAAGGCCTAGGGTGCAAATGAAACGAACCGCGTTTTTCATCTCCGACGGCACCGGCATCACTGCCGAGACCCTGGGTCAAAGCCTGCTCGCACAATTCGAGAGCATTCCGTTCAACAAATTCACCCGTCCGTACATCGACAGCCCGGACAAGGCGCGCGCGATGGTGCTGCAGATCAACGCAGCGGCGGAGCGGGACGGGATGCGGCCGATCATCTTCGATACCATCGTCAACCAGGATATTCGCGAGATCCTGGCGACTTCCAACGGGTTCATGATCGATATCTTTTCGTCGTTCCTGTCGCCCTTGGAGCAGGAGCTGACCGCACATTCGTCGTATTCGGTGGGCAAGTCGCACTCGATTGGCGGCAACTCCAACTACATGGAGCGGATCGAGGCGGTGAACTTTGCGCTGGACAACGATGATGGTGCGCGCACGCACTATTACGACAAGGCAGATCTGATTCTGGTGGGAGTGTCGCGTTGCGGCAAGACGCCGACGTGTCTGTACATGGCGATGCAATTCGGGATTCGTGCGGCGAACTATCCACTGACTGAGGATGATATGGAGCGGCTGCAGTTGCCGGCGGTATTGAAGAAGCATCACAGCAAGCTGTTTGGCTTGACCATTGACCCGGATCGGCTGACGGCTATTCGCCATGAGCGCAAGCCTAATAGCCGGTATTCGAGTTTTGCGCAGTGTGAGTTCGAGGTGCGTGAGGTGGAGAATCTGTTCCGCCGGGAGAATATTCCGAATATTGATTCGACGCATTTTTCGGTTGAGGAGATTTCGGCGAAGATTTTGGTTGAGAAGGGGGTTGAGCGGCGGTTCAAGTAGGTTGGGGGTATCTTTATTGATTGGGGGCTTATCCGGTTTTTTGGTTGGCAGGTC
>NZ_JBNWAE010000006.1:0-318844 GCF_050496565.1 Pseudomonas shirazensis | reverse complement strand
ACTGCGCAACGCCAAGGCAACGCGGTCGAATGTAGGAGCGGCCTTGTGTCGCGAAAGGGCCGCGAAGCGGCCCCGGCAGACTCAAGTCGAGAATTAATTCCGAAGACCTTGATAGGGATGGCCGTAAGGACGAAAGGGGCAGCGCTATCACCACAAATAATGGATAAGCCCACCCTGGCGCCTCAAACATCTACCCTTCCGGCAATCGCAGACAAGGCCCTGAACGCATCACTGCCCAATGGCCGACTCAGGAAATACCCCTGACCCTCATCACAAGCCACCGCCTGCAGCAATTTCAAATGATCCGCAGTTTCCACGCCTTCAGCGGTAACCGTGAGAGACAACGCTCGGCCCAAGCCAACGATGGCTTGAATGATCGCCTGGTCACTTTCGTTGTTGCTGTCGCTTTGGTCCAACCGACTCAGAAAGCTTCGGTCGATCTTCAAGCCATCGAAAGGAAACGCGCGCAGATAGCTCAACGACGAATACCCCGTACCAAAATCATCCAAAGCAATGCGCACGCCCAGGCGTTTGAGCGTACGCATGATCTCCAACGCACCCGCAGCGTCCTCGAGCATGACCCCTTCGGTGATTTCCAGCTCAAGCCGAGCAGGGGCGATGTTGCTGGCGGTCAGTACATGCTGGATCCGCTCGATCAGGTTGCCGCGTTTGAATTCGGTTGGCGACAGGTTGACCGACACGAACAACTGCGACGGCCAGTTGGCGGCATTGCAGCAAGCCTGTTCGAGCACCCAGTTGCTCAACGCCAGGATCAACCCGGACTCTTCGGCAATCGGCACGAACACATCCGGCGCGATCTGCCCGCGTTGCGGATGCTGCCAGCGCACCAGCGCCTCGGCGCCGACCATCTGGCCGTCGGCGATGCGGTAGCGGGGCTGGAAGTGCAGCTCCAGCTCGCCGTTCTTGATCGCCTGGCGCAGGTCGCTTTCCAGGCGCCGGCGCTCGATGATCCGTGCGTTCATGTCGCCGGCATAGAAGCGCCAGGTATTGCGCCCGCCGCTCTTGGCTTCATACAAAGCGATGTCGGCATAGCGCAGCAGTGCGGTCGCCTCGCAGGCATCGTGCGGGGCCATGGCGATGCCGATGCTGGCACTGATGAACACCTCCTGGTCTTCGATCGCAATCGGCATTTCGATGGAGGCGATCAGCCGCCGGCACAGGGTCTCGACTTCTTCCTGGGAGCTGACATCGGTCACGATCAGGACAAACTCGTCGCCGCCCACCCGCGCCACCAGGTCGGCATGGCGCACGCAATCGGCCAGGCGACTGGACACTTCATTAAGTACCCGATCACCGGCGGCATGGCCGAGCAGGTCGTTCACCGGTTTGAAACGGTCCAGGTCCAGGCAGAGCATCACCAGCGGCTGTTCGACAGTAGGCTGGGCCTTCAGCTTGCCGTCGAGGAAGGCCTGCAGGCGGGTGCGGTTGGGCAGGCCGGTCAAGGCATCGTGTTGAGACAGGAACTCGATACGCCGGCGCGCTTCGACTTCTTCGGTCACATCAGTAGCGGTGCCGCGCACGCCGCCGTCGGGCAAGGTGCGTGCTGACAGGCGGGTAATCCGTGCTTGGCCGCGGGCATCCAGGTAGCGGCATTGCACACTGATCTCGGGGCGGCGGTTGGGAATGCTCAGCCACTGCGATAGCAGACCCATTTCGGTGGTCAGCAGGTTATCGATGTGGGCGCCCAGCCAGGTGTCGCTGGACAGTCCGGTCACGCATTGGAAGCGCTCGGACAGGTAAGTGAAGCGCAGGGTCGCGTCGACCTCCCAGATCCAGTCGGAGCTGGCTTCGGCAACATCGCGAAAGCGCGCTTCGCTGGTGGCAAGGGCGGCCTGACTGCGTTTCAGTGACGCAATGCTGGCGTCCAGCGCCTGCGCGGCGGCGGTGGTGCGGCGCAGGATCACCCAGGTCATCAGCGCCACCAGCAAGGCGGCCAGGCCGATCAGCGGCAGGCCACCGGCCAGCAGGCGCCAACCCGGCTGAGCTGGCGTCCATTGCAGGGTGCCGCCCTCATCGGCCAGGGTTACCACACTGTCGGCGGAGTGCTGGCCGGGGCTTGCCACACGCAGCTGAGCTACACCGAAGTCGGTACCCAGGGCGGCCAGCTTTTCCGGCTCCAGCACATCGACAAAGATCAGCACCGAGGGTGCTCGGTTGTCTGGCGTGACAGTGGGATCGGTGCCTGGGGTGATGGCCGCTGCGGCAATCACTGCGGGCGCACCGCCGACGTTTATATAGCGGGTAACGGAGGTTTGCCCCTCGGCACCGGCACGGGCTGCGTCGGCGATACCGGCAATGGGCTGACGCAGCCAGTCGCTGGCCTCATCACTGCGCAGTTTGCCATCGATAACCGAATACACCGTGCGGTTCTCGTCATTGACCACGAACAGCCCCTGAAAGCCGAAGTCGTCGTACAGCGTCGGGCCGATATTCTGGTTGATATAGGCCCAGTCGGTGTCGACCTCGGCGTGCAAATGGCGGTAGGCATCGCCCCAGAAGGCATAATCCTGAACCGTTACGGCCAAGGATTTTTCCAGCGACTGCACCGCCTTGCGTACGTAGAAGGCGTTTTTTTCCTGCTCGGTGCGGTCAAGATCTCGCGCAAGATAGACCAGCGAAATGCCGGCGAGCAAAAATACGCCAGCGAGCAGCGCAACGAACTTGAAAAGAGGCGCACTGGCCAACCGTACGCTGGAAGGGCTGACAGCATTAGAAGAGCTGTTGGACATGGATTACGCTGCTCGAAAGGGCTCATGGAGGCTATCGGCTGCGTGAACTCGAGGATGAGCAGTGGCGGGCAGTTCCCGATGAACTGTCTATCGGTTGGCGCAGTTCATGGCTTACCAACTGATCGGTTTGCCATTCCAGGCCCAGAAACTACCGCTTTGCTCGGGCCCATGCTGGCGTGCCAGGTCGAGGATGCGCTGGGCGGCAAACGCAGCGGTGAACAGCTGCTCGGCGGGTACATTGGCCTGAAAGGGCCGGGACAACTGCGTGTCAGTGGTGCCAGGGTGCACCAGCAATACGGTGGATGCTGGGTTGATTCGGCGTAGTTCGATGCTGGCGGTGCGTAGCAGTTGATTGAGGGCGGCTTTGCTGGCGCGGTAGCTGTACCAGCCGCCAAGCTGGTTGTCGTCGATCGAACCGACCCGTGCCGACAGCGCAACGAAAGTTGCCGCTTGCTTGCGCAGTAGTGGCAGCAAGTGCTTGAGCAGCAATACAGGCGCAAAGGCATTGGTCGCGAATGTAGCTTGCAGGCCACTGAGGTCGAGTTGCGCAAGGCTCTTTTCGGCGCGAGCCCCGTCTCGCTGAAGGATGCCGAGGGTGCTGATCACCAGGTGCAAGTGTTGGCAGCTCGCGCCAACTTCGCGTGCCAACTGCGCCAGCGCCTGCTCATCGCGGGCATCGCAGTCAAACCGCAGCAGGCGTTGGCCATGCTCCTGGGCCAATGCCTCCAGCTCAGCGCTGGTGCTGGCGTGCCGCGCTACCGCGTATACCCGCTCGACGTCAGAGCGGGCGAGCAGGCTTTGACACAGAGCCAGGCCAATGCCTTGGCTGGCGCCGCAGATCAGTGCATTGGCAGGGGCGGCGAGCGCGGGAATAACATTCATCGACTACCTCGGAAACGCAAAAAACGGCCGTCCGAGGACGACCGTTCTGGGTTACGTTGGCGACACTATCAGTGTTTGTCCACTGCGTTCTTCACATCGCCTACTACTTGCTGGGCTTCACCTTTCTTCTCCTGAACCTTGCCTTTGACTTCCAGTTCAGTGTTGTCGGTGGCCTTGCCAACGACTTGTTTTACTTTACCAACAGCTTCGTTGGCCATGCCTTTGATTTTGTCAGAAGTACCGCTCATGGACGTTCTCCTAGCTCAATAGTATGTGTGTGTCGTCGACACCTTTAATGACCGCTTGCCGCTTTCAACAGTTGCACCTCCTGCCGAAAATAAAGTCGGTTTCATCTGCGTTACCGATCAATCAGAGCAGCGTTGCGATCTGGCGGTTACGGCTGGTCAGCGCAAAGCGACCGATAGCAAAGCTCAGCGCGCCACTGATAAGCAGGGTGATCAAGGTGCCCCAGGCTGCTTTGGACAGGTTCTTGGCCGCTACATCAGCTGCTTCGCGGGCTTGCTGCTCAGCCTGTTGCTTGAGTGCTTCGACTTTCTCTGCAGCCTGCTGGTAGGCGCGGGCATAGTTGTCGACTACCTGCTGGGCTTCTTCGCGGCTCTTGCCGGTGCGCGCAGCAACGATGTTGACCAGGGCATCCTTGTCAGCGGCGCTCAGCGCTGGGTCGCCAGCCTGCTTGATGCGGTCGAACCACTGCTGCAGTTGCTCCATGGCCTGGGTCGGGTCATTGGCGACGGTGGTCGCAGCCTGTTCGGTTTCGGCGCTCAGCTGGGCAGCGCTTTGGTCAACATTGTTCGGCGCCAGGGCTGCTTTGCCAGACTGCTGCAGGGTTTTGTCCAGCTCGGTCTTGAGGCTGTCCCAGTCCAGGCTGATGCCGTTCTTGTCGAGCTGCTGCTTGATGCTCTGGCCAACACCTGGCGCTGCAGCGGCTACGCCATCAGCGGCCAGCGACAAGCCCTTGCCCGCGATGTTGCCAGCGGTGCCGACCACACCGGTGGCCAGCGAGGCCAGCAGCCAGGTGGTGAGCAGGGTGGTGATGGTCCAGCTCAACAGGCCATGCAGGCCACCGCGAGTGGGGGCCGTGCGGCCTGCCACCCAAGCGCCAGCGGCTACTGCAAGCAGGGTGCTGGCGAACAACCAGATGCCGGCACCGGTGCCGAACCCGCGCAGGGGGTTGCCGGCTTCGAGTGGGTCAACCGCCCCAGCACCGATCGCGGTACCGAGCACGCTCAACAGCAGATAAGTTACCAGGGCAATTGCACCACCGGCGAACACCGAGCTCCACGATACCCGCAATGGCTGGGCAGGCACTGCGGTAGTGGTTGCGTAAGCGTCAGTCGTGTCAGTCATCTCTATGCATCCTCAGCAAGGCAGATTCCAATTCAGTCACCCGCGGGTGGACCGTGATTTGAGTTTGCCCAGGCGTCCAAGGCCTGTAATGACGCATCTGCACCCCCCGATCTGGTGCATTCGCACTAATCTGCGCGGGCAGGCGATGCACTAAGCTGGGCGGGCACCTTTTGCCACGGCGTGCTTCTAACCCGGGTGCGCCTTGACCCACTGGAGATCGACCCATGAGCGACGCTGTGCTTGCCCGAGAAACCAACCGCCGCCAGTTGCAGCAGATCATCTCCGGGTTGTCCGATGGGGTGATCCTGGTCGAGGTCGACCAGACCATCCTCTGGGCCAACGAAGCTGCCCTGCAGATGCACGGGGTCAACGAGATCAGCGAGCTGGGCGGCAACGCCGAGGAATACCGCGAGCGGTTTGCCTTGCGCTATCGCAACAACCATCCGCTGGAGACCGAGCAGTACCCGATCAGCCGGGTCGCCGCCGGTGACGTGTTCAGCGATGTGCTGGTTGAGGTACTGCGGGTAGGCGATGAGGAAGAGCGCATGCGCGTGCAGCGCATTCGCAGCATGGTTCTGGAAGACAGCAAAGGCGCCCCGGAGTCACTGGTGCTGATCATCGCCGATGCCACCCAGTGGGCCAGTGCCGAGCAGCGTTTCGAGAAGACTTTCAACGCCAACCCGGCACCGGCGGTGATCTGCCGCTTGAGCGACCTGCGTTTCATCAAGGTCAATCAGGGCTTTCTGGAGATGACCGGGCACACCCGGGAGAACGTCATCGGCCGCTCGGTGTACGAGGTCGACGTGCTGGAAAATGCCGAGCGCAAGGACCTAGCCATCGAGCGCTTGACCAGTGGCGGCACCATTCCGCAGATGCAGGCCGAATTGCGCCTGCCTGAGGGCGGCAGCAAGCTGGTGATCGTTGCCGGCCAGCCATTGGACATGCACGAGGAAGACTGCATGCTGTTTTCCTTTACCGACCTTGAGCCACGGCGCAAGGCCGAAACCGCGCTGCGCCAGAGTGAAGAGCGCTTCGCCAAGGCGTTTCGCCTGAACCCGGTGCCGACCCTGGTGTGCAGTGCGGACCGCCAGCAGGTGGTGGACGCCAATGAGGCGTTTCTGGCGACCCTGGGCTACACCGCGCAGGAGCTGATCGGCCGTACCGTTGATGAGCTGGATGTGGTCGAAGGCCGCGAGGTGAGCACGCAGTTGTTTGACTTGCTGGAAAAGTCCGGACGCATCGAGGGCCTGGACTTGAAGTTGCGCAAGAAGGGCGGCGAGATCATCGACTGCGTGCTCGCCGCCGACACCGTCAGCCTGCAGGACTCGCCGTGCTACCTGCTGGTGGTGATGGACATCACCGAGCGCAAACGCTCCGAGCTTGAGCTGGTGGAAGCCATCGAGGCGGTGATGCACGATGCGTCCTGGTTCAGCCAGACCCTGATCGAAAAACTGGCCAACGCCAAGAACCTCAACACCCGCCAGTTCCCGCCGGCGTCGGTGACCGACCTGACCGCACGCGAGCGCGAGGTGCTGGGGCTGATCTGCGAAGGCCTGGCCGACAAGGAAATCGCCGCGCGGCTCAAGCTGGCGCCCAACACCGTGCGCAACCACGTGGCGACGGTGTACTCCAAGCTCGATGTGCACAGCCGCAGCGAGGCCATTGTCTGGGCCCGCGACCGGCGCCTGTTCGTGCGTCAGGGTTGAACGTTGGCTGGCGCGCGGGTCTCTAACGCTACTCATTGATCACTGGAGAGGTACTGACCATGAACCCAGCAACGGAAGGTTTGGAAGAGCAGGGACCCAGCGGTTTGCCGTTCATCAACGACCCGAAAAAGCCTGCCAACCATGGCCATACCGAGATGGTTGAGGAAGAGGAAAATATCGATCCGATCGAGCCAGAAGAGGCCGATTGATGGCCGCGCCAACCACACCTGATGGTCGTTATTTCGTGATCGATGGGGTGCTCTGGCGCTGCTCCAATCCCAACCTGGCCGAGCCAGAGCGGCAACGTCTGGTGAATGAGCTGATGACTGCTCGACGGGCTGTCAAAGCGGCCAAGGGCAGTGCGGATGCAGAGGCGTTGCGCGAGGCTAGAGCGGGCGTGCAGGCGGCCAAGGTAGCTTTGGGCGAACGCGGCCCGGTGTGGTGGGATGATGGCAGTGCCGACTTCAATCGGCACAAGGTCAGCAACACGCCTTATGCACAGTGGTATGAAGGTTTGCAGAACTGAGCAAGTGGCTATCGCGGGCCACGGCGGCCCGCGATAGTTTCAGCTAGGCGAACTCAGTGATGCTGCAGCGCGGCGCGCACGTCATGCACCTGTGCCGCAGTCACCTTCGATGCCTGGTTCGACCAGCCATGGCGCAGGAAGCTCGCCAGCGCGGCCACCTCAGCATCGTCCATACGCTCGGCGAAGCCGGGCATCGGCAGCACCGAAGGGGCACGTTCGGTGGAAGGCGTCATGGCACCTGCCAGGATCACCTGGATCAGCGCCGACGGGTTCTCGGCATTGACCACCGAGGCGCCGTCGAGCCGCGGGAACACCTGCTCGGCGCCCTGGCCTGTGACAAAGTGGCAGGCGCCACAGTTGTCCAGGTACAGCCGCTGCCCCAGATCCAGATCCTTGGCCGCCGTCAGTTTGGCGATGGTGGCCTGGCTGCGTTGTGGTGCGTGCTGGTACTCCCCCTTGCCGGTACCCTCCAGCGATTTCAGGTAAGCGGCCATTGCGAGCAGGTCCTCGTCGCTCATGTGCGAGGTACTGTTGGCGACCACATCCTTCATCTCGCCCGCCACGGCGGCGATGCTGTTGCGCCCGCTGCCCAGGTAATCGACGATCTGCTGCTCGCTCCAATGCGGCATGCCGCGCAGCGCCGGTACCGCCCAGCCGTTGAGTTCAGCGCCGCTCAGGTAGCTGCCGGTGCGCTCATCCAGGCCTCGCTCCTGCATGGTCAGTGCCCGTGGCGTGTGGCATGAGCCGCAGTGGCCGAGGCCCTGAACCAAGTAAGCGCCGCGCTGCAGCTGCGCATCGTCAACGCTGACGGCGTCGGCCATAGCGGCTTCGGGAGTAGGCGAGAACAGCGCGCGCCAGTACGCCAGCGGCCAACGGATCGACAGCGGCCAGGCAATGCCGTTGGCTTTGTTGGCCTGTTCGACTGGCGCTACGCCCTTCATGAAGTAGGCATACAGCGCCTGCAGGTCGGCGTCGCTGACCTTGGCGTAGGACGGGTAAGGCATCGCCGGATACAGCGCGCTGCCGTCATGGCCGATACCGCGGCGCATGGCCCGCTCGAACTCACCGTAGCTCCAGTCGCCGATACCGGTCTTGCGGTCGGGGGTGATGTTGGTGGAATAGATGGTGCCGATTGGCGAGGCAATGCCCAGGCCGCCGGCGAACGCCTTGCCGCCATCGTGGCTGGTGTGGCAGGCCACGCAGTCGCCAACTCGGGCCAGGTAGGCGCCCTTGTCGATCAGTTGCGTGGTGATCGGCTGTGGCATCTGCGCGCTGGCGTCGCCGGAGCGGTTCAGCCACAGGCTCACGGCCCAGGCCAACACTGCCAGCAGGGCTGCGAGCAGGAGCAGACGGATCAGGGTCGATTTCATCGAAGCGCTCCTCATGCCTGCACCAGCGGGCCAGGGTTTTTCAGGTACTGGTCCTTGATCGCCTGGGCGGCGAACAGGGTCAATGCGCCGATCAACGCGGTTGGGTTGGCCTGGAAGTTCTGCGGGAAGGCGTTGCCGCCCGGGACGAACACGTTATGCACGTCCCAGCTCTGCAAGTAACGGTTGAGCGCGCTGGTCTCGGGCGAATCGCCCATGATTGCGCCGCCGACGTTGTGGGTGGAGACGTACTTGGTGATGTCCCAGTGTGAATCCATGTCCAGGTAGCTTTCGCTGACGCTGTCGGGGTTGAGCTCTTTGGTGATGTCGCCAACGATGCCGCGCAGGTGCTGCTGCAGTTTCAGCTCGTTGGGCTTCCAGTCGAAGGTGATCCGCAACAGTGGCTGGCCCCACGGGTCCTTGTAGGTCGGGTCGAGGTCCAGGTAGTGCTCGCGATAGGACATGCAGCCGGTGGAGATGCTGACCTTCATCGAATGGCCGTACCAGTCCTGCATGCCTTCTTTCCAGCCCTGGCCCCACTCGGGGGTGCCGGCGGGCAGGGCAGTGCCGATCGGCGTGCCGGTAGCCTGCGAGCTGTGGATCTTGGCGCCGCCGATCACGCCCAGTGCCGGGCCGTCGAAGTTGCCTGGCGAGATGTCGTTGAACATCTGCCCGGTGGCGCCGGCGGTGGCGAACGGGTTGAAGGTCTTGTCCTTGAAGAACAGCGTGCTGCCGCCAACGCTGAGGAAGGCATAGTTGCGGCCAATGGTGCCCTTGCCGGTCAGCGGGCTGTACGGCTGGCCGATGCCCGACAGCAGCATCAGGCGCACGTTGACGAACTGGAAGCCCGCCAGCACGACGATTTTGGCCGGCTGGAACACTTCGTTGCCCTGGCCATCGGCATAGGTCACGCCCTTGGCGGTCTTGCCGTCGGCGTGCAGCTCAACCCGCAGGACATTGGCGTTGGTGCGGTAATCGAAGTTGTCCATGCGCTTGAGCGCGTCCATCACCGCGGTTTGCGGCGAGGCCTTGGAGTAGTTCAGGCACGGGTATTTGCTGCAATAACCGCAGTAGTTGCACGGCGCTATCTGGTTGCCGTAAGGGTTTTTCCAGGCCCGCGACACGTTCGCCGAGGGGTTGGGGAAGGGGTGATAGCCCAGCTTGCGCGCGGCCTCGGCGAACATCGTGTTGTTCAGCGTGTCTTCCAGCGCCGGCAGCGGGAAGGGGCTGGAGCGTGGCCCTTCGAACGGATCGCCGCCTTCGATGATGCGCCCCTGCAGGTTGCCGGTGTTGCCCGACAGGCCGCAGATCTTGTCGAATTTATCCAGGTACGGCTCGATTTCGTCCCAGGTGAACGGGTAGTCCTGGATTTGCATGCCTTCACCCAGTACGCCGGGTTTGTAGGCCTGGTCGGCATAGGTCTTGAGCTTGATGTCGGTCGGCGTTGGCCGGATCAGCACGCCGGTCCAGTGCAGGCCCGAGCCGCCGACGCCGGTGCCGGGCACGAACGCGCCCCACTGGCGAGTCGGCAGGGCGGTGCTGTGCATGTTGTGGCGCACGGTGAGGGCGCCGTCCTTGGGCGTGACCATGATCTTGTTGCGCACGCCGTAAGCGTACTGGTCGGCGGGCTTGGGGTAGGTGAAGTCGGCATTGCTGCGGTCTTCGCCACGTTCCAGGGCGCGCACCTTGAGGCCGGCCTGGGCGAGCTCGATGCTCATCAGCGAGCCGGCCCAACCGAGGCCGACCACGACTACATCGACTTCGTCATTGGTAATGTTTGGCATAGGTAACCTTGAATGCTCTGTCGCTTGGCGAAGGGTTCAACCGCGCTGGCCGGTCAGGCTGACCGGGCCGAGCGGGTAGGGGACGTTGTGCTGGGCTACCCATTCCAGGTAGCTGGCACGCGCGCCGGGGAAGCCGATCGCAATCCACGCCTTCATGCCTTTGTTGCCGCCGTAGATCGGGTCGGCAAGCCAGCCCTGGCGGGTGATGTTGAGCAGTTCGCTGAACAGCAGCTTGGCCTTGAGTACAGGCTCACCGTGGGCGGCAAAGTCGACCTGGCCGTTCTGCATCTGCTTGAGCACTTGCTCGCGATCGCTCAGGGCCAGCAGGGCGAAGTGCTGGCCGTATTTGGCCTGGCACCAGCCTTCGAGCGCGGCGATGCCTTGGCGGTAGATCTGCTGTGGCGTAAACGGCAGTTGGTAGCCGAGGGTGGCCGGCGCGTTGACGTCGAACGGGCCTTCCAGGTACACCTCGCTGCCCAGATCACCGGCCAGCTGCTGGTCGATGAAGATCGGCACGTTGGTCTCCAGCGCACCGGGGCCGCGGCCATCAGCAGGGATCAAGCGGTCGCAGGCAGCCAGGACGAAGGTCCATTCGGCTGCGGTGAAAAAGATCGGCGTGTAGCTGTCCAGGCTCGGCGCGGCCAGCTCGGCGGCGGCAACGGCGCTCAGGCCGTTGAGGGCAATGCCCATGGCGGGCAAGGCGATCAGCGAGGACAGCAGAAACTTTCTTCGCGATGTTTGCGTGGCAATCAGCATGCGGGTTCACCTATGACTATTCACGAGGAACCCGAGATGTATCCGGTAATCCGTTACCTGTAGAAGCCGCGGTAGTCTCAGATGAGATAGCGCTATCTTTCAGCGTGCCTGGTCAGGCGCTACAGCAAAAACGGCTCTACGAAGGATGAGGAGACTGAATTGGGCGCTGCTCTTGTATGAAGACTGGCAGTCGAGTGGCTTGCATGACCGACCCTCTCGAGGGCGTCATTTGGCCTGATTTGGACATCACGGGTAGAAAGAAGCATAGCAACCTACCGAGTCTGTTACAAAACATTTCTCGGTAGATGTCAATGTCGTCGATGTCGCAGGCTTTCAGTGCACCAGCTGGCTGGTGCGTGCGCTCTGATAGTAGTGCTTGAAGTCTTCGCACGGCATGGCCTTGGCAAAAAACCAGCCCTGGGCATACTCGACTCGCTGCGCTTGCAGGTAGTTCAGTTGCTCTTCCGTCTCGACCCCTTCGGCAATCAGCTGCAACTGCAAGGCGCGGCCCATGTCGATGACGTGCGAAACCAGCGACACAGTGCCTGCGCTGGTGTTGATCTTGTCGACAAACGATTTGTCGATCTTCAGCGCGTCCAGCGACAGCTGCTGCAGGTACTGCAAGCTGGAGTAGCCGGTACCGAAGTCATCCAGCGCTATCAGATGACCTGCGGTACGTGCCTTTTCGATAGTTACGCGAGCCAGTTGCGGGTCGACGAAGCCACGCTCGGTGACCTCCAGCCAGATCTGCGCTGGCAGGACATCGGCGCGCCGCAGTTCGCCTTGCAACACCGGCAGAAAACGCCCCGAGCAGATGTCTGCCGCCGCCAGGTTGAGCGAGACGTGCAGGCTACGGTCTGCCGCCAGCAGGCTGCCGAGGTCGCGCATGATCAGGGCGATGACCTGATCAGTGATCGGCCCGATCATGCCGCTGTCTTCAGCCAGCGCTATGAACTGATCCGGGCCCACCAGCTTGCCGTTTGGTTTCTGCCAGCGCACCAGCGCCTCAGCGCCGATACAGCGGCGGCTGGCGAGTTCGATGATGGGCTGGTAGTGCACCACGAACTCGCGCCGGCGCACTGCCCGCTCAAGGGCCGCCAGCGGGGTCAGCTGACGGCGCCAGGCGCCGACTACCAGCCACAACAAACCGGCACTGAGCAGCGCACCGAAGGGCAGCAGGTACAGTTGATACTTCAACAGGCTGCGCAGTAGTTCATGACGCGGCAGCACGGCCACCACCATGAATTTGCCTTGTGGCACCAGGCTGTATAGAAAGCCGTCTTTCAGACCGTGGCTTGGCCCTTGGTGAACCAACGCAAGAAAGTGCGCCAGGTTGGGATTGCCGGGCCCGAGCAGGCGGCCTTGGCGCGTGCCTACAGCCAGGCGGATACCCTCATCCAGTTCCACTTCACGAAATTGCTCGGGGTCGACCAGCACGTTGAACGCCGCGTACTGCAGGGCCAGCATTGGCTTGACCGACTCACCGTCAGCGTGCACATCGATCGATACCTTGACGCCGTCTTCGAGAGTGAAGTCTTCCGGCCAGTGCTTGGCGCTGGCCGCTGGCGTGCCTGCCGAGGTGCAGGCGAACACGTCTTCTTCATAACCGATCGACTCGACCGAAAAGGTATTCATCGCGACCAGACGCATGTGTTCCAGGCTTGCCGGGGAACACGGTTCAAGGTCGGTCAGAGCGATACTCTTGAGCGCTTCGGAGGCTTGCTTGAAGGTGACGCTGGCGCGCTCGGAGGCAATCTGGGCCAGGCTGTTGAGGCGGTGCTGGGCCGCATTGAGGGTCAATGCCCAGCCAGTGAGTCCGGTCAACAGGAACGGAACCACAACCGCGACGACGCTCCAGAACAGCCCGCGTCGCATGATTCGAGAGCGCTTCATATCGCTGCCTTGGCCCTTGAGCCTGACTGCTGACGCGGCAGTTGAGGGCTGCGCTTACGCCAGATCCTTGAATGTTAACGCTGCCGTCACTGGCAATATTGCGCCAAGTCATGGTTATGCGCAGGTGCTGAGACGGTCTACAGGCTTCACTCTGGGCTGGTAGTTTCTGCCTGCGCAGCCTCGGCAGCGGCTTTCAGACGGTCAGCCTTGCAGATGTACTTGGGTTTTTTCGGGGCGAGTTTGGCATTGGCTTTTTGCGCCTTGGCCTTGAACAGCTGTTGCAGTTTTTTCTGGCGGTTCATGTGCTTTCTACCGGCGAGTGGACGCCGGCATGATATCGCGATTTCGGCTCGCGCGTGTGCGCCGGATGGCCGGCGCACAGAGCGATTGAAGCATAAGCCTCACGGAATCAAACGTGCCTCACGCAACTGATCAAACACCTCGAAGAACGCCCGGTCACTAGCCTGGTAGGCGCTGAAGCCCAGCAGGCGGCTCTTGCTCATGTCGGTCACGACTTCGATCGGCCGGCCGAGGTCGGCATCGGTGTGCCAAGGCGAGATCAGGCGGCTGATGTCGGCTTCCTTGAGGCCATGCTCGGCGACGATCTGGCTCCACAGCGGCTGGTCATCGGCCATCTGCGCCTCCAGCGGCGCCGGCGACTCGGGGAAGGGCGCGGGTGTCAGGCCGAAGTACTCGGCGATCTGGCCCCACATCCACTGCCAGCGGAACACATCGCCATTGGTGATGTTGAACGCCTGGTTGGCGGCTGCAGGGGTGGTCGCCGCCCACAGTTGCTGCTTCGCGAGCTGGCGGGCGTCGGTCATGTCGGTGAGGCTCTGCCACTGCACGCGCGAACCTGGGAACACGAACGGGCGGCCGCTGTGCTTGCAGATGCTGGCATACACGGCGAGGGTAGTTGCCATGTTCATCGCATTGCCGACGGCCACGCCGGTGACAGTGTGCGGGCGGTGCACGCTCCAGCTGAAACCGTCGCGCTCGGCAGCGGCAAACAGCTCGTCTTCCTGGGCGTAGTAGAAGTTCTCGACATCCAGCCGGCCTTGTTCTTCTCGAAACGGCGTCTGCGGCAGGCTGCCCTTGCCATAGGCCTCGAAGGGGCCAAGGTAGTGTTTCAGGCCGGTGACCAGAGCGACGTGCTTGACGCTGCCTGCAGGGCGCAGTGCGGCGAGCACATTGCGCACCATGGCGCCGTTGACGCGGATGTTCTCCGCTTCGCTGGCCTGGCGCGACCAGGTGGTGATGAACACGTGGGTGGGCTTGATGTCGGCCAGGGCTACCTGTAGCGAGGCGGGGTCTTGCAGGTCTGCGGCCACCGGGATGATCCCTGGCGCCGCCGCTGGTGAACGTGAGAGCGCTGCCACCTGCCAGTGGTTGTCGAGCAAAAGCTGGGTGATGGCGCTGCCGACGATGCCGCTTGCGCCGACTACCAATGCTGTCTGGGTCATGATGATCTCCTCAAGTAATGGTTTTCTGAGCAGGCCAGCACGGCAGAGGTTCAAGCCGATCTGTGTTTGATTCAGGCGCTGGCCCGAGCGGCGCGCAGGGTCAGCAGCGCTGAAATCACCAGCAGTGCGGCGCTGGCGAAGAATGTCAGCCGATAACCACTGCTGTCGAACAGTACCCCGCCTGCGGTTGAGCCAAGTGCGATGGACAATTGGATCACCGCCACCATCAGGCCGCCGCCCGCTTCGGCATCTTTGGGCAACGAGTCTGCCAGCCAGGCCCACCAGCCGACCGGTGCGGCAGTGGCAAACAGGCCCCACAGGGCGAGCAGGGCGAATACCGCTGGTACTGAGGTGCCGAATACCACCAGGCCCACGGCGATGACCGCCATCAACAGCGGGATGACGATCAAAGGCCGGTACAGGCTGCGTTTGAGGAAAGCACCGATCAGCACCGTGCCGATGAAGCCCGCGACGCCCAGGCCGAGCAGGATCATCGACAAGGTAGTCACATTCACCTGGCTGACGCTTTCCAGAAAGGGTCGCACGTAGGTGAACAGCATGAACTGGCCCATGAAGAATACGCCAACGGCGAGCATGCCTAGCGCCACGATGGGCTTTTTGAACAACGCAAAAATACCGGCGGACTGTCCAGCCCGGCGCTGCGCCTGCATCGATGGCAGGCTGAACCACTGCCAGACCAGCGCGATCAATGCCACCGGCACCAAACAGTAGAACGCCCCGCGCCAGCCGATGATTCCACCCAGATAGCTGCCCAGTGGCGCCGCGATTACCATCGCCAGAGCATTGCCACTGTTGAAGATGGCCAGGGCCTTGGGCACGCTGGCTTTGGGCACCATACGTATGGCGAGCGCGGCGGACATCGACCAGAAGCCGCCGATGACCACGCCGATCAGGGCGCGGCCAATCATGTAGACGCTGTAATTGCTTGCCGAGCCGACAATCAGCCCCGATACACACATCAGTGCGGTCAATAGCAGCAGTAAGGTCTTGCGGTCGAGCGACCCGGCCAGCCTGGCGATGGTCAGGCTGGTCAGCACCGCAAAAGCGCCAGAAATGGCGATGCCGTAGCCGGCCAGACCTTCACTGACACCCAGGTCGCGAGCGAGTGGCGTCAGCAGGCTTACCGGCATGAACTCGGAGGCGATCAGTGCGAACACGCACAGGGTCATGGCAAAGATGCCGCTCCAATAAGCGGGCGCGCTGCTCCGGCCCTCGCTGCGGTCAATACCCGGCGAGGCCTCGATGGTTGGGCTGGACATAATAGGTTCCGTTTTGCTGAAGAAGGACAACGCAGCTGACGTACTTTGTCTTGCTTTAAATCTTGACTGAGAAAGCGTCTGCTGATTAGTAGAGGGAATCTGAATGTGGTTGTGAGAAAATCTCAGCAATGAAGCACGCCAAGATCAATGACCTGCAGGCGTTTATCGCTGTCGCCCAGGAACAGAGCTTTACCAAGGCAGCGGCCCAGCTGGGCGTCACGCCGTCGGCGCTGAGCCATGCGATGCGTGCGTTGGAGCAGCGTCTGGGCGTGCGGCTGCTGGCCAGGACTACCCGTAACGTCTCGCCCACCGAGGCCGGGCAGCGCTTGCTGCAGTCGCTGGCGCCGCTGTTCGAGCAGATTGCCGAGCAAGTCGAGGCGCTCGGCGAGCTGCGCGACAAGCCTGCCGGGACCCTGCGTATCACCTGTACCGATGACGCCATCGACCTGTACATCCGGCCCAAGCTGAAGGCCTTTCTGCAGGCCTATCCCGATATCACCCTGGAGCTGATGGTCGACTACGGCTTCACCAACGTGGTCGAGCAGCGCTTCGACGCCGGGATCAGAATGGGCGAGTCGATCAGCAAGGACATGATCGCCGTGCGCATCAGCCCTGACTGGCGCCTTGCAGTGGTTGCTTCACCCGCGTATTTCGCCATTCATGGCATACCGCAGACGCCGCACCAGTTGACCGAGCACCAGTGCCTGAATATCCGCCATCGGCCTGCCGGATCGATCTATGCGTGGGAGTTCGAGAAGGATGGCCAGGCCTTTACCGTGAAGGGCGAGGGCCAGTTGGTGGTCAACAGCATCATGCACGTGCTCAACAGCGCGGTTGACGGTATCGGCCTGGGCTACGTGCCGTACGCGCTGGCGGCGCCACTGATCGCCGAAGGGCGTTTGCAGGAAGTGCTGGCGGACTGGTGCCCGTACTTTCAGGGCTTTCACCTTTATTATCCGAATCGGCGCCAGTCCTCACCAGCGTTTACCGCCTTTGTCGAAGCGATGCGCTATCGCTCGTAGTTCAGGTGAGTGCCGGTTCGGCGGGCTCGATCGCCCGGCCCATGTGCATCGCCTGCTCCTGCAGGATGCGCATCAACTGCAGCGTGGCCTGGGCCGGTGGCTCGAAGCGCGAATAGACAAAGCTGATATCGAAGCTGATCTCATCACTTAGCGGCACAGTCTTGAGGCCGCTGTCCTGGGCGACGAACTCATCGATGATGGTCATGCCCATGCCTTGCTTGACCAGTGCCACGGCCTCCACTGCATTGGTGAACGACAACAGCGAATCAAGCTGCACGCCGCAACGGCTGAAGGCCTCGCCGAGCAATTGACCGAATGCCATGTCCGGGCGGAACAGCAGCAAGGGATGGCCCTGCAGTTGGCGCAATGACAGGGATGGGTGATGCGCCAACGGGTGGTCAAACGGCATCAGCGCAACCATGCGCCCGCGCATGAACGGCACGGAGTGCAGGTGGTCGTGCAGCAGCGGCAGGGCGGCGATGGCCAGGTCGACCTTTTTCGACAGGATCTGATTGGCCATCTCGACCATGAGCGTGGTCTGCCATTCAATGCTCAGCGCCGGTGTCTCGCGCTTGAGCTGGGCCAGCGCTGCCGGGATCACTACGGTCGACAGCGAGGCACTGCAGCACAGGCGCAAGGTGCGCTGGGCACCGCTGGCCAGTGCCAGCGCACAGTCGTTGACCACCAACGCCGCCTGGTACACGCGCTCGACCTCACGATAGAGCACCTGCGCCTCGCCAGTCGGCACCAGCCGATTGTTGGCTCGCTCGAACAAGCGGTAACCCAGACGCCCTTCGATGTAGCCGATCAACTTGCTCACCGCCGGTTGCGAGACGTACAGCAGCTTGGCGGCGGCGCTGATCGAGCCGGTCAGCATCACGGCGCGGAACACTTCCATGTGCCGCAGCTTGAACAGCATGGGGGCTGCGGGCGGTCCGTCTGAGGGCATTGGCATTACCTTTGGTTATGGTTTTGCTCATCTGGGTATGAGCGCTGGTGGGCGCTACGCAGTATTGTTCGAATCAGTTTTTCAGCGTCTTCAGAACTTGCTTCTGGTCGAAGTACGTTGGGGCTGCTTTGCAGCCCTTTCGCGACACAAGGCCGCTCCTACAGGGACCGCGAAAGCCGCTAGTGCGCGGTTTTTTGTAGGAGCGGCCTTGCCGGGGCGCCGGACCGGTCGGAAAGGGGTGCGAAGCGCCCCCGACGTACCCGAACCAAACGCAATTTCAAGTATGTTAGAGGCGACAATACCAAGATTTTCAGGCCCGCGCCGCGGCGTCTCGAAGGAGAAACAGATGAGCATTTTCGACGAGCCAAAGATCGATTGCCATAACCATTTGTTTGACCCAGCAGCTTACCCCTATCACCCCGATGCGCCGTATGCGCCCTCCGGCCAGGAAGTGGCCACGCTGACGCAGTGGGAAGAGGTCATGGCTGCCTACGGCGTATGCAATGCCTTGCTGGTCGGCCCCAACAGTGGCTACCACACCGACAACCGTTGCCTGTTGGCGGCATTGGCAGCCGGTCAGGGCCGTTTCAAGGGCATTGCGGTGGTCGATAACGCCATCAGCCTCGACGCCTTGGCTGCGCTGCAGGCCCAAGGCGTGGTTGGGGTTGCCTTCAACCCGGCGCTGTACGGCCTGCAAACCATGGAGGGAGCCGAAGCACGTCTTGCCAAGCTGGCCGAGCTGGGCATGTTTGCCCAGATTCAGGTGTGTGATGACCAGTTGCTGGCGCTGCACGGGCTGCTCGAACGCAGCCCGGTGCGCTTGCTGATCGACCACTGTGGCCGGCCCAACGCGGCGGCCGGGGTAGGGCAGCCGGGCTTTCAGGCGTTGCTCAAGCTGGCGCGCTCCGGGCGTGCCAGCGTCAAGCTGTCGGGTATGCAGAAGTTTGCCGCAGCCGATGCCTTGCACGCCCAGAGCCATGCCTATGTGCAGGCCTTGATCGAGGCATTCGGCCCACACGCCTGCGTGTGGGGCTCGGACTGGCCGTTCATTCGTCAGCCCTCGCGGATCGACTACGGCCCGCTGCTCAAGCTTGCCGAGCGGCTGATGCCAGACCCGCAGCTGCGCCGCGAGATCATGTGGGACACCCCACGGCGGCTGTTCGGTTTCGCCTGAACTGAGCCCATCGCCTTTTGTTACCCCAATCAAGGAGCAACACTGTGAGCCTGCACCTCGAAGGACAAACCGCGATCGTGACCGGTGGCATGCGCGGCATCGGCCTCGCCATCGCTCGCCGGCTGCATGCCGAAGGTGCCCGTATCGTTATCTGGGACCTTGCTGTGGATGACTGGGACACTGCGGCCGCTGGCTTCGAGCCGGTATTGCGCCAGGCCGTCGATGTCGCCTCGCTGGCCTCGGTCGAGGCAGCCTTTGCCGAACTGATCGCGCAGCTGGCCCAGGTCGATATTCTGGTCAACAACGCCGGGATCAACGGGCCGGTGCTGCCGTCCTGGGATTATCCGGTAGAAGCCTGGGACAAGGTCATCGCGATTGACCTGAACGGGGTGTTTTATTGCTGCCGCACGGTCATCCCGCATATGCGCGAACGCGGCTATGGGCGCATCGTCAATATCGCCTCGATGGCCGGCAAGGACGGCGTGCAGTACATCTCTGGCTATTCGGCGGCCAAGGCGGGTGTGATCGCCTTCACCAAGGCCGCAGCCAAGGAGCTGGCCCAGGACGGCGTGCTGCTCAACTGCGTGGCGCCGGCCATGGTCGAGACGCCGCTGATGGCCGAGATGACCCAAGAGCACATCGACGCGAGCAAGGCCAAGATCCCCATGGGGCGGTTCCTCAAGGCCGAAGAAATCGCCAACATGGTCACCTGGATCGCCGGCCCTGAGTGCAGCTTCACGACCGGCTTCGTGTTCGACCTCAGTGGCGGCCGAGCCACCTACTGACGGGATTAGACGGGATTGTTGCCACCGATTGACTTGCGGCATGCAAACCCGCCACGCACGCATTGGCGCCCGGGCAATTCTGGGCCAGACTGACGGGGCGTGGTCAGTCTGATGGGTTGCTCGGGCAGACGCGCCGTCATCCTTGCCGAGGGTCGCCAATGCTCGAACGCTGTCGCTGGCGGTGCTGCCTGTTGTCGCTGATTCTGCTGCTGCCGATGGCTGCGATGGCAGCGGACGACTGCCGGCACCTGACCGCTACCGGTAACCCGGAATACCCACCGTATCTGTGGCGCGACCCCGCCAACCCGACGCTACTGATCGGCGCCAACGTCGATCTGCTCCAGCATGCGGCCAGGCAACTGGGCATCGACATCACCGTGGTCTACAGCGGGCCGTGGTCGCGGGCGCAGGAGCAGGTGCGCAACGGCCGTATCGATTTGCTCGCTGGGCTTTTCATCACGCGCGCACGTGAGGAGACCATGGACTTCATCAAACCGGCCTTTCTCACCACCGCCAGCGTGGTCTGGGTGCGCCGCGATGACGGCTTTGCCTACGCCAGCTGGGATGATCTGAAGGGTCGCAGCGGCGGCACTCTGGTCAACAACAGCCATGGGCAGGCATTCGATGACTTCGCCAACGCCAATCTCAATCTGGAAGCCGTACCCAGCGCCCATCAGGCGTTCGAGAAGCTACTGCACAAACGCAACGACTACGTGCTGTTCGAACGCTATCCCGGCATGGCACTGGCGCGCACGCTAGGCGTGGAACAAAAGCTGCAGATGCTCGAACCGCCAGTGTCGGGCGAGGGGTTATACCTGGCAATGTCGCATAATGCGCCATGCAACGTGGCCGAGCTGCGCCAGCGGTTGGCGGCGAGCATGCAAGAGGTGGCCGCCGGCCCGTTGCCTGTGCAGTGGGTCATGCACAACCTGCAGCGCTGGCGCAGTCAGAACGAGCCCGGAACGCTGCCTGGCAAGCCCTGAGTGTTTCAGCCGGGCGCACTGACGTTAAGCCGCGAGCACTCCGCTTCAGCCTCAGCCCGCTGATTGAAGGTCAGTTGCAATCGCAGCTTTTCAACGTTGTCGTACAGGTTGAAGCCGCTGCAGACAGCCCCTGTATAAAACCGAATACCGTGCTGAGGGCACGGTTTTTCTTTTGGCACAGCTGGAATCACCACAAAACGCGGCTGCATGTTGAGCGCCTCCCCAGGCAGATGCTTTAACTATTAGTCTGCATCATGCAAGGGTGCAAGCAGGCTCATGCTTGGGCGACCGACGGCAGCCTGCTGCAAGGGCGCCCGTTGCGGGCGCCATGTGCTCAGGTCGCAGTCAGAAGTCCCAGCGGGTGGTCAGCATGTAGTTGCGCGGCTCGCCATAAGCGCCTGCTTTGTAGAAGCCGAGGTTGGTGTAGTAGGTCTTGTCGAACAGATTGTTGGCGTTGACGGTCGCCGACAGCTGTTTGGTGAACTGGTAACGGGCCATGGCATCGACCAGCCAGTAGGCCTTCTGCGAAAACTCTTCGTAGCGCGCTTGTGGCGTGTTGTAGATGTCCTGCCAGGCTACGCTCTGCCAGCGCGCGCCGCCGCCGATGGTCAGCTTGTCGAGTGCACCGGTCAGCTTGTAGCTGGTGTACAGGGTGACCTGATCTTCCGGCTCGAAGGTGGAAATCTTCAGGTTGTTGTCATCACGCACGATCTTGTGGGTGTAGCCAGCCTGGACCTGCCAACCCGGCGCAAGCTCGCCGGACGCTTCGATCTCGTAACCCTTGGTGACTGCCTGGGTGCCCTTGAAGGCATAGTTGTTCGGGGTAGGGACGCGGTCGTTGTATTCGTCATCGGAGATCGAGCGGTTGTCCTCATGCACTTCGAAGTAGGCGGCGCTGGCGTTCAGGCGACCGTCGAGAAACTCGGCCTTGAGGCCGATCTCGTAGTTCTGGCCTTCGTCCGGCTCGAGCATCTTGTTGTCGCGGTCGCGGTTGAAGGCTTCCTGCGGCATGAAGATGTCGGTGTAGCTGGCGTACACCGAGTACGTGTCGTTGAGGTCATAGATGGCGCCGACGTAGGGCACGAAGCGGCCGCTCTCTTTATAGGTTGGATCGAGGCCACTGATGGTGTAGTTGACCACCCGACCGCCGAGCAGCACTTTCAGGTCGTCGGTGATGTTCAGCCGGGTGGTGAAGTAGGCGCCGGTCTGGCGCACGGTATCGTCGGTGCGCTGCGAAGGCCTGCCCCAGTCTGGCTCGGCAATATTGCCGTGCCAGTTGTTGAAGTCGACTACGTTGGGCTCGCGCAGGGTGTAGTTCCAGTAGCCCTTGCCGTCCCAGTTGGAGTGGGCGATGGAGCCGCCGACCACCAGTTCGTGTTCACGGCCAAACAGGCTGAACGGACCGGAGGCATACAGGTCGGCCGAGTCGCTGACGGTTTCGCCGGTGAACTTGCCAGGGACGATCGCCGAGGTGCCGTCGGCATTCGGCGTGGTGCCCTGGATGGTGCCCATCACCGCATGGTAGCCGTTGATCTTGTGGTCGACCTGCAGCTTGCTCACCCAGCCGTTGTCGAAGTTGTGCTCGAGCATGGCGAACACGGTGCGGGTGTACTGCTCCCAGCTGCTCCAGTCAGCCGCATTGTTGAACGAGCGGGAGATGTTGTTGCGCTGGCCCTGGGCGTTCAGCAGGGGGAAGCTGCCTGACCACGACGAGGCCTTGGGCAAGCTGTCCTGATAGTCGCCGCCGACGGTGAGCAAAGTGTCTGGCGACAGGTCGAACTCGAGGATGCCGTAGTACACCGGGGTCTTGCGCGAGTAGCGGTCCATGAACGAGTGCTTGTCCTGATAGGCCGCTACTGCTCGCCCGCGCACGTTGCCGCTGTCGTTGAGCGGGCCGCTGACGTCGAGCTCGCTGCGGTAGTTGTCCCACGAGCCTGCACCGAGTGTGGCGTGGCCCTGGAACTCGGCCGTGGGTTTTTTGCGCACCAGGTTGATGGTCGCGCCCAGTGAGCCTGCGCCAGTGAGCAGGCCAGTGGCGCCCTTGAGCACCTCGACGCGGTCGTAGATGGCCATGTCGCTGAGGGTGTTGCCGGCTGAATAGCCGACGTTACGTGCGGTCGAGGGGATGCCGTCGTACTGGAAGTTGTTGATCGAAAAGCCGCGTGCGTAGTAATTGCTGCGATCGCTGTCGAAGGCCGAAACGGTGATGCCTGGAGTGTGACGCATGACGTCGTCGACGCTGTTGAGACCGAAGTCGTCCATGTGCTGGCGGGTGACCACGGTGATCGACTGTGGTGTCTGGCGCGGGGTCAGTACCAGCCGGGTGGCGGTGGCGATTGAGCCTGGGGTGTACGAGCCGGTGCCTTCGCTGACGGTACCCAGCTGGTTGGAGATCACTTCGGTCGCGCCCAGCTCCAGGGCCGCGCCGTCCTGTGCGATCGGTTGCAGCGAGTAACGCCCGTCGCTCTCGCGCACCGCTTGCAGGCCGGAATTGAGCAACAGCCGTTGTAGGCCCTGATCAGCAGCGAAACTGCCGTCCAGCCCAGAGGTGGCCTGGCCGCGTGTCAGGGCCGGGTCGAACGACAGCACCACGCCGCTTTCAGCAGCAAAACGGGTCAGTGCAGCGCCCAGATCGCCGGCCTTGATGTGGTAGTCGCGCACGCTGCTGTCAGCAGCCTGGGCGGGCATGGCTACGCCCAGCCCAAGCAGGGTAGAAAAGAGCAGGGCGCTGCGCAGGCTGGCGCTGAGGCGGCCAAGCGGGAAAGGGGCGGTCATGGCGTGAAGTCTCGTTGTGGGTGGCAGGCGGGCTTATCTGCCCTTCGCTGAGTAAGTCGAATGGGAATGAGAAAACCTATCATCCATGCCGAGATTTTTTTCAGCAGCGTTTGCCGCTTGGCAAACGTATGGAACCTGGACGAACACGAGCAACTCAATCCTACGCAACGCCGTGATTTCAACCGGGTACTGACGAGGTGCTGAATGAACGCTATCGAACTGCTGGAAGATGACCACAAGACAGTGAAAAAGCTGCTCGAAGAGCTGTCCAACACCACTGAACGGGCATTGAAGAAACGCACCGAGCTGTTGGCGCGGATCGAGCTGGAGCTGCAGGCGCATACCACCATCGAAGAAGAGATCTTCTACCCTGCGCTGACCCAGGCTGGCGACAAGGAGGACGTCAAGATGTACCACGAGGCCAAGGAGGAGCACCGCACGGTTGACGCGCTGGTATTGCCTGACCTGCTCAAGACGCCACCCGATACCCTGGAGTTTTCCGGGCGGATGAAGGTGCTCAAGGAGCTGCTCGAGCATCACATCGAAGAGGAAGAGTCGGACATGTTCCCGCGGGCCAAGGAATTGCTCGACAAGGCGACCCTGGAGCAATTGGGCGAAGCCATGCAGGCGCAGAAAAAACTGATCAAAGACGAACATCGCGTCGCTTGATACAACGAGCTAGGGCCACCCTCCAGACTGAACCTGGCGGGCGGCCCTTGCTCGTTTTGGCTTAGAAGCTGTACTTGGCAGTCAGCATCATGTTGCGGGGCGCGCCATAGACGTCGCCACCGTACTGCCAGGATGCGGAAATGGCCGAGTAGTATTTGCGGTCAAAGATGTTATTGGCGTTGAGTTGCAAGTCGAGATTGCGATTGACCTCGTAGCCTGCCATCAAGTCGGTTACTGCGTAGGCGCCTTGTTCAAGACGGTAATTACCACCGTCGGCCAGGGCGATGTCGTTGTACATCCGGCTCTGCCAGTTGACGCTGCCGCCGACACGCAGTTTCTGCAAAGGTCCCTGGAAGCGATAGGTCGTGGAGACCTTGAACTGGTGCTCCGGGGTATCAGTATCGAACTGCTTGTTGACCAGCGCAGGCTGCGCGGCATTTTTGGTGGTATGGGTGCGGGCATAGGTGTAACCGCCGCCGATCTGCCAGTTGTCGGTGAGGGCGCCCTGCAGCTCCATGTCGATACCCTGGCTGCGGATCTCGCCGGAGGCTTCGTAGCAGGTAAGCTGAGTCGACGAACAGACAGTACGGTCGAGCACTTCCACCGCACGGTTTTCCTGATCGACGCGGAATACCGCGAAGCTTGCGTTCAAGGCGCCGTTGAAGTACTCGCCCTTGATGCCTACCTCGTAGTTCTTGCCTTCAATCGGACGCACCGGCGTATTGCTCGAGGCGCGCTCGGTCTGCGGCTGGAAAATGTCGCTGTAGCTGACATACACCGAGTGGTTGTCATTGAGCTCGTAGATCAGGCCGGCATAACGAGTGACGTTACGGGTGACCTTGTAATCGCCCTGGCCATCCTTGTCATCGTAGTCATACCAGTCCAGCCGGCCGCCGAGGATCAGCTTGAGCGGGTCGGCCAGGCTCAGGCGGGTGGTCACGTACAAACCGTCCTGAGTGGTGACAGAACGGTCGTCGGTGGTGTGCAGGAAGTTTGGCTTGCCGGCGTTGATGGGCCAGTTGGTGTCATAGGGGCTGTAGTTGTGGTTGGTCATGTCGTAGATGCGGCGGCTGGTGCCGACGACCAGCTCATGGCTGCGCCCCAGCGCCTGGAACGGGCCGCTGGCGAATACGTCAACGCCTGCCTGGTTTTCATCGTGCTTGGACTGGTAGACGGTTCGGCCCAGCGTAGTACCGGTCCAACGCGACTGATACGAGCCCGAGAACAGCGCGTTCTGCTCGGCATAGTTGGCATTGACCTGCAGCTTCCAGTCATCGGCCAGGCGCTGGCGCAGTTCGGCAAACACCGTGTTGATTTCCTGGTCCTTGTTCTCCCAATCGGTGCCCGGGTTGTACGAGCGCGGCAGGTCGAGGTGGTGGCCATCGAGGCCAACCATCGAGGAACCCCAGAAGTAGTTGGTCTTGTCCTTCTGGTGCGACAGACCCAGGGTTAGGGTGGTGTCTTCGCTGAGGTCCGCTTCGGTCACCGCGTAGAACAGGCCGTGGCTTTCTTCGGCATCGTCGACAAAGCTGTTGGCGTCGCGATAGGAGGTGACCACTCGGCCGCGCAGGGTGCCGCTGTCGTTGAGCGGGCTGGAGGCGTCGACTTCGCCGCGGTAGTCGCCCCAGCTGCCGGCAGCGCCGGTCAGGGTGACTTTCTGTTCGGCCAAGGGCCGCTTGCGCACCATGTTGATTGCTGCCGACGGATTGCCCGCGCCGGTCACCAAACCAGTGGCGCCGCGTACTACTTCAACCCGGTCGAACATCGCCAGGTTTGGCTGCACCCCGGCCGTCCAGCCCGAATAACCGCTGGGGATGCCGTCGTACATGATGTTGTCGATGTCGAAGCCACGCGCGGTATAGGTCTGCCGTCCAGGGCCACTGGAGAAGTTGAGGAACAGCCCCGGCGTGGCCTTGACCACGTCATTGATGCTGGTCATCGCCTGATCGTCCATGCGCTGGCGGGTAATCACCGTGACCGCCTGTGGTGTCTCACGCATGGTCAGCGGCAGTTTGGTCGCCGTGGCCATGGCACCGGTGGTGTAGGAGCGTGAGCCTTCAGTAGTACTGCCCAGCCTATCCGAGCTGACTTCGGTTGCGCCTAATTCCATGACAGTCGACTGCGCCCCATCCTTGGGCTTGACGGCTTCGTCGGCTACGGCATGGGCCATGCTAGCCATGCAGATGGCGGAAGCCAAGAGAGTACGCGAGGGGCTGAAACGACGTTGCGGAGTAGGGCAAGACATGGGGAGCGATTCCTGACGTTCTATTTGTAAATGATTCTGCGTATGAGAAACATTACCAGTTAGTCTGTCAGAATTTTCCGACCGGAAATAGCCAAACGCTGAAAAAATCCAATGAATTTTTCACATTTGCCGGATAGGGGGCAGTGAGTTCGGCGTCTGTGTCAGTCTTTGGCTTTGCCGATTCGCTTGCCAGCCTGCTGGGCAACTTCCAGCGCCTGGCCATCGCGCTGCTTGCCTTGGCGGGCCTGGCCCATCAGTTGCGGGATCAGCATGCCTTCGGGCAAGTGCCGCCAGAACCTGCCCGGCATGTGCATGCGCATTGCATCGGGGTTGAGCCGGGCCGGATTGAAGATGTGCCGGTAGTAGGTGCGCCACAGATCCGCGCCGGGGTCGTCGGCGTGTTGCGCCCACTGCCGCCAGGGCTCGGGGCAGTGGCGCCGGTAGTCCAGTGTATGGCCGTCGAAGCGAATGCCGTCGCGGTCGGTGGCGATCAACCAGCGCTGGCGGCCGAGGCGCTCGGCAAAGTGGCCGCTGGCGCTTTCAAGGATGTCGTGGGCCGGCTGATGATAGGCGACCAAGTCCAGTTGCAGTTGCGCCGCCAGCGCTGCCGGCAGCGGCACGAAACGCACAAACGCATGCAAGTGATGGGCTTCGCGGCTGACCTGCTTGATCCGCCGGTGCAGCTCGCTGCCGAGGCGGTCGCCGGGGAGCATGGCGGTGCGATCGCCATGGGCGACCCGCCAGAGTACTTCATACAACAGGTTCCAGCGCTGCTCGCCGCAGTAGCGCGAGGCCTGTTCCAACTGCGCCAGCAACGCCGCCGGGACCTTCGCTCGAAACGGCCCCGGGCCCTCTGGCAAAGGCGCCGGCACCGCCAGCAGATCGTCCATCGGCCCTTGCGCCCAGGTGACGTCAGCTGGGTCGATACCATGCCCAAGCAGGGCGCGCGCCTGCTCGCGCCAGAGACTGAATTGCTGGTCGCAGTCGAGCGCGATCATCCCCACAGGCCCATCTGCACCGGCGCTTGCGGTTCGCGCAGGCGCGCCCGCAGCAGGCCGCTGCGCAGGTCGGCCTGGGCCGGGCGATAGTCGCTGGTGACAATGAATGGCCGCGCCTTGTCGAGGACGCAGCGCAGCTGGATCAGGTCGTCATAACGGATACGCCGCTCCCGGCGCAGCGCTACCAGGCGTTCGACACTGCGCAGGCCGATGCCGGGAATCCGCGCAAGCAAGGCGGGCTCGGCGCGGTTGAGGTCCAGCGGGAACACCTCGCGGTTGGACAGCGCCCAGGCCAGCTTGGGGTCGATATCCAGGTCCAGATTGCCGGCCTGGCTGAGCAGCTCGCCTGCCTTGTAACCATAACCGCGCATGAGGAAGTCAGCCTGGTACAAGCGGTGCTCGCGCAGCAATGGCGGGGCGGCCAGAGGCACGCTGCCAGGGCTGTCGGGGATCGGGCTGAAGGCCGAGTAATACACGCGCTTGAGGCCAAATCCCTGATACAACGATTCGGAATTGCCAAGTAGCGTGCGGTCATCGGTGTCATCAGCGCCGACGATGACCTGGGTACTTTGCCCTGCCGGGGCAAACCGCGGCGCCCGCGGCTCACCCGCTACGGCCTGTTGCCCGCGCTGGATTGTGCCCATGGCCTGGCGAATGGTATGCCCCTGTTTTTCCGGGGCGAGGCGCTTGAGGCTTTCATCGGTAGGCAGCTCGACATTCACGCTCAGCCGATCGGCAAGGCGGCCGGCCTGTTCGATCAGCAGCGGGTCGGCATCGGGGATGGTCTTGAGGTGGATGTAGCCGCGAAACTCGTGCTCTTCACGCAGCAGCCGGGCAACCTCAATAAGTTGCTCCATGGTGTAGTCGGCCGAGCGGATGATGCCGGAGCTGAGAAACAGCCCGCTGATGCAGTTGCGCCGGTAAAAATCCAAAGTCAGCCGCACCACTTCTTCAGGCGTGAAGCGCGCCCGTGGCACGTTGCTGGTCCGGCGGTTGACGCAGTATTGGCAGTCGTACAGGCAGAAGTTGGTCAGCAGCACCTTGAGCAGCGAGACGCAGCGGCCATCTGGCGTATAGCTGTGACAGATGCCCATGCCGTTGGTCGCACCAAGCCCGTCGCGGCCGCGCGAGCTGCGCTTGGGCGCGCCGCTGCTGGCGCACGAGGCGTCGTACTTGGCGGCATCGGCAAGAATGCCGAGCTTGGCGATGAGCTCCATAGGTCGATCTCGGTGTACTGAATATTCATACAGTATTTGTAGAACGGTCTGGTTGCAAGTGTTGGCCGTCGGCAACTGCCAAATGGCCCTGAAACCATTGCGGCAAATGCGCCGCAGCGGCTTCAGGGCCATAGACCTCAATCGCGTTTAGGCAGTACGCCGCTGAGCAATTGCTTGGCAGTCTGCTTGATGATCCCGGCCTGATTTGGATCGCCCTGGAGCAATGCCGAGGCAAATTTCTTCGCCTGCTCAAGGGTCATATGTGGCGGCAGCGGTGGCACATCCGGGTCGGTGCGGAAATCGATCACCACCGGCACATCACTTGCTAGAGCCTCTTCCCAAGCCGGCGCGACGTCCTCTTCGCGGCCCACATAGATGCCCTTCAAGCCAATCGAGATGGCGAACAGGTGGTAGGGCACATCCGGGATGTCCTGGCTGGCGGCAAACTTCGGGTCGCCTTCCATCACGCGTTGCTCCCAGGTCACCTGGTTGAGGTCCTGGTTGTTGAACACCGCGCAGATCCAGCGGCCATTGCCCCACTGTTGCCAATATTTGGCCACGGTGATCAGCTCGGCCATGTTGCTCATCTGCATCGCGCCGTCACCGACCAGCGCGATGACGCTGCGCTCCGGGTGGGCGAATTTGGCAGCAATCGCGTAGGGCACCGCCGCGCCCATAGACGCCAGCCCGCCGGACAGCGAGCACTGCATGCCCTTACGGATCTGCAGGTCGCGGGCAAACCAGTTGGCGCACGAGCCGGAATCGCTGGTGATGATGGCGTTGTCGGGTAGACGTGGCGACAGTTCGTGCACCACTCGCTGCGGGTTGATCGGGTCGGCAGAAGTCAGCGCTCGCTTGGCCAGCTTCTTGTCCCAATCCTTGCGCCAGCCTTCGACCTTGTGCTGCCAGCTGCGTTGGGTTTTCTCCTCCAGCAACGGCAGCAAGGCATCCAGGGTGTCGGCGGCATCACCGACCAGATTCACCTCCATCGGGTAGCGCAGGCTGAGCATGTCGGGTGCGAGGTCGATCTGTACGCCGCGGGCCTGGCCTTCCTTGGGCAGGAACTCGGCATAGGGGAAGCCCGAGCCGATCATCAGCAAGGTGTCGCATTCTTCCATCAGCTTAAAGCTTGGTTCGGTGCCGAGCAGGCCGATGCAGCCAGTGACCCAGGGCAGGTCGTCAGGCAAAACCGCTTTACCGAGCAAGGCTTTGGCGACCCCTGCACCGAGTTTTTCGGCAACTGCCTGCACCTGCTCACCCGCCTGCAAGGCGCCGGCACCGACCAGAATCGCAACCTTCTTGCCAGCATTGAGCGCATCGGCGGCGCGCTGCAGGTCAGCATCGTAGGGCACAACTTTGGGCTTGCTGAAGCCGATCCCCGAATGCAGGGTGCCATGGGCCCGGGCTGGTTCTTCATAAGCCAGCTCCTGCAAGTCGTTGGGCAGGATCAGCGCGGTGACCTTGCGCTCGCCGATGGCGGTGCGCACGGCGCGGTCGACCAGGTGGCGCACCTGCGACGGGGCGGCTGCTTGCTGAACAAAGGCGCCGGCGACGTCCTTGAACATCGACACCAGGTCCAGCTCCTGCTGATAGTGCCCGCCCAACGCCGTACGCGCCTGTTGGCCGACAATCGCCAGGACCGGCATATGGTCCATGCGTGCGTCATACAGGCCGGTCAGCAAATGCGAAGCGCCGGGCCCGGAGGTGGCGATGCACACCCCCAGCTCGCCGGTGAACTTGGCATGGGCGCTGGCCATGAACGCGGCCATTTCTTCGTGGCGGCATTGCACGAATTCGATCGAGCCCGCCCGACGCAGGGCGCCGAACACGCCGTTGATACCGTCGCCAGGGTAGCCAAAGATGCGCGTCACACCCCACTGGCGCAAACGCTCGACGAGAAAGTCACTTACGGTGATGGCCATCGGTTTCTCCTTCATTGATGCGTAGTTGAAGGTTGGGACTGGCCTGGTCCCGGCGCGTTCAGATTAAACCGGCCAGAGCCGACCCCGGACACTCGGTTGAACTGATACCGCCGTAGCTGCCTCGAAACCAGACAACCCCTGAATGGAGACAGCACCCAACCTGGGCTAACACTGATAAGGCTGGGTCATTCATTCACCTACAGACAGAGGCGCGTCTGGCCTCGCTGGAGAACCACATGACGATCACGAACACCTCGAAACTGCTGCTCGCAGGTTTCACCCTCAGTTGCGGCCTGGCCAACGCCCAGGCTGCCGAAACCAAGCGGGTGGACGTCTTGCTGGTTGGCGGCGGGATCATGAGTTCGACCCTGGCGATATGGCTCAACGAACTGGAGCCGAGCTGGTCGATGGAGATGGTCGAGCGCCTGGACAAGGTCGCCGAAGAAAGCTCCAACGGCTGGAACAATGCCGGTACCGGCCACTCTGCGCTGGCCGAACTCAACTACACCCCGGAGAAGGACGGCAAGATCGACATCACCAAGGCGGTGGAGATCAACGAGTCGTTCCAGATCACCCGTCAGTTTCTTGCCTGGCAGGTCAAGAACGGCGTGTTGAAAAACCCTCGCTCGTTCATCAATTCCACGCCACATATGAGTTTCGTCTGGGGCGATGACAACATTCGCTTCCTGAAAAAACGCTACGAGGCGCTGCAGGCCAGCCCGCTATTCAGGGGGATGCAGTATTCCGAAGACCCTGCGCAGATCAAAAAATGGGTGCCGCTGATGATGGAAGGGCGCGACCCCAATCAGAAGCTTGCGGCGACCTGGACGCCGCTCGGCACCGACGTCAACTTTGGTGAGATTACCCGCCAGTATGTGGGCTATTTGCAGTCTCGCGATAACTTCAGCCTCAAGCTCTCCAGTGAGGTGCAGGACATCAGCCGCAACGACGATGGCTCCTGGCATGTCGAGTACAAGAACCTCAAGGATGGCAGTAAGTCGGCCACCGACGCCAAGTTCCTGTTCATCGGTGCCGGCGGCGCAGCGCTGCCGTTGCTGCAGAAGTCCGGCATCGAAGAGGCCAAGGATTACGCCGGCTTCCCCGTGGGTGGCTCATTCCTGGTGACCGACAACCCAGCCATCGCCGAGCGCCACATGGCCAAGGCCTACGGCATCGCTGCAACCGGTGCGCCGCCGATGTCGGTGCCGCATCTTGATACCCGTGTGCTGGATGGCAAGCGGATGATCCTGTTCGGCCCGTTTGCGACCTTCTCGACCAAGTTCCTCAAGCAGGGCTCGTTGTTCGACCTGATGGCCAGCATGAGCTTGCACAACACCTGGCCGATGGTGCGTGTTGGCGTGCGTGAGTTCGACCTGGTGCAGTACCTGGTTGGCCAGGTGCTGCAGTCCGATGACGACCGCTTCGAAGCGTTACAGACCTACTTTCCCGAGGCGAAGAAAGAAGACTGGCGTCTGTGGCAGGCCGGTCAGCGCGTGCAGATCATCAAGAAAGACGAAAACCAGGGCGGGGTGCTCAAGCTTGGCACTGAAGTAGTGGCGTCCAAGGACGGCAGTATCGCCGGCCTGCTCGGTGCATCGCCGGGCGCCTCGACGGCGCCGCCGATCATGCTCGATCTGCTCAACAAGGTGTTCAAGGACAAACTCGCGACCGCGCCATGGCAGGACAAGATCAAGCAGATCATTCCTTCGTACGGCACGCATCTGAACGACAGCCCTGAGCGGGTCGAGGAGGAGTGGGCTTATACCAGCGAGATTCTCCAACTGACCCCGCCGCCGGCCATCGACAAGCGCCAGGACCCGGCCAACCCGGATGATATCGACCCGGTCAGCCAGGACCACCAGACCACTGACCCTGACCTCAAGCCCTGACCAGCAAACCCGCAATGCAGAAGGGGCGCCATCATGGCGCCCCTTCGTGTTACTGCTTAGGCTTCAGCGTCCCAGGGACGATCGCCATTTTCATCCTTGATGCGGGTCGGCAGGCCCATCACGTCCAGCGCCTTGAGAAACGGCTCGGCTGGCAGCTCCTCGACGTTGGCCATGCGCTTGACGTCCCACTCGCCACGAGCAACCAGCAACGCCGCCGCCACTGGCGGCACGCCTGCGGTGTAGGAGATGCCCTGGCTGTCGGTCTCGGCGTAGGCTTCTTCGTGATCAGCCACGTTGTAGATGAACACTTCGCGCGGCTGGCCGTTCTTGCTGCCCTTGACCAGGTCACCAATGCAGGTCTTGCCGGTGTAGCCTGGCGCCAGCGAGGACGGGTCAGGCAGCACTGCCTTGACCACTTTCAACGGCACCACTTCAAGGCCTTCAGCGGTCTTGACCGGTTGCTCGGAGAGCAGGCCAAGGTTTTTCAGCACGGTGAAGACATTGATGTAGTGCTCGCCGAAGCTCATCCAGAAGCGCACGTTGGGCACTCCGAGGTTTTTCGACAGCGAGTGCACTTCGTCGTGACCGGTCAGGTACAGGTTCTGCGAACCGACCACCGGCAGGTCGTCGGTGCGCTTGACCTCGAACATGGTGTTGCTGGTCCACTGGCTGTTCTGCCAGCTCCACACTTGCCCGGTGAACTCGCGGAAGTTGATTTCCGGGTCGAAGTTGGTGGCGAAGTACTTGCCATGCGAGCCAGCGTTGACGTCGAGAATGTCGATCGAGTCAATCTGGTCGAAGTATTGCTGCTGTGCCAGTGCGGCATAGCTGTTGACCACACCCGGGTCGAAACCGACGCCGAGAATGGCTGTGATGTTCTTGTCCTGGCATTCTTCGAGGTGTTTCCACTCGTAGTTGCCGTACCACGGCGGGGTCTCGCAGATCTTGCCCGGCTCTTCGTGGATGGCGGTGTCCAGGTAGGCAACGCCGGTATCGATGCAGGCGCGCAGCACCGACATGTTGAGGAATGCAGAGCCGACGTTGATCACGATCTGCGATTCGGTTTCGCGGATCAGTGCCTTGGTCGCCTCGATATCGAGTGCATTGAGCGAGAAGGCCTGGATATCGGCGGGAACCTTGAGGCTGCCCTTGGCCTTGACGCTATCGATGATGGCCTGGCATTTGGAGATGTTCCGTGACGCAATGGCAATACGACCGAGTTCGTCGTTATGCTGTGCGCACTTGTGGGCCACCACCTTGGCGACACCTCCTGCACCAATGATAAGAACGTTCTTCTTCAATTTATCCCTTGCTCCTTACTGAAGGCCTGACTTACGACAGGCTGGAAACGTAGTCTTCAAAACCGAACTCGCGGACCACTTCGACGCTGCCGTCGAGTTGCTTGACAACGATGGACGGCATTTTCAAACCGTTGAACCAGTTTTTCTTGACCATGGTGTAACCGGCTGCGTCGATGAACGACAGGCGATCACCAATGGCCAGCGGACGATCGAATTGGTACTCGCCGAAGATGTCACCGGCCAGGCACGACTTGCCGCACACCATGTAGCTGTGCGCGCCATCGTTGGGGGCCATCTTGGCGTCGAGGCGGTAGATCAGCAGGTCGAGCATGTGCGCTTCGATCGAGCTGTCGACCACGGCCAGGTTCTTGCCGTTGTACAGGGTGTCGAGCACGGTCACTTCCAGCGAGGCGCTCTGGGTGATGGCGGCTTCGCCCGGCTCCAGGTAGACCTGTACGCCGTACTTCTCGGAGAAGCCCTTCAGGCGCGCGCAGAACTCGTCCAGCGCATAGTCGGCACCGGTGAAGTGAATGCCGCCACCGAGGCTGACCCACTCGACCTTGTGCAGCAGATGGCCAAAGCGCTCTTCGATGTGCGCCAGCATCTTGTCGAACAGGCTGAAGTCGCCGTTTTCGCAGTTGTTGTGGAACATGAAGCCGGAGATCTGGCCGATGACCTGCTCGATCTTCTCCGGGTCCCACTCGCCGAGGCGGCTGAACGGGCGCGCCGGGTCGGCCAGCAGGTAATCAGAGCTGCTTACCTGCGGGTTGACGCGCAGGCCGCGGACCTTGCCTTCGGACTGTTCGGCAAAGCGTTGCAGCTGGCCTATCGAGTTGAAGATGATCTTGTCGCAGTTGGCGAGCATGTCTTCGATTTCGTCATCGGCCCAGGCCACGCTGTAGGCGTGGGTTTCGCCGACGAACTTCTCCCGGCCCAGTTTGAGCTCGTAGAGCGAGGACGAAGTGGTGCCGTCCATGTATTGCTGCATCAGGTCGAATACCGACCAGGTGGCGAAGCACTTGAGTGCCAGCAGCGCCTTGGCGCCGGAGTGTTCGCGCACGTAGGCAATCTTTTCGAGGTTGCCCAGCAGCTTCTGTTTGTCGATGAGGTAGTACGGCGTCTTGATCATTTTAGGCCCCCGGCCAGGCCGGCCAAAAAAAGGACACGCATTGTGCCTTCACTGGCCGCATATCGAAAGGGTCGTAGACGCATTTCGTCAGAGTTGTGTATCGCCCTGCGCCTGTTGTCGGCACAGGGCGAACGACGCGGAATTATTTCCGGCAGCTGAGGCCTAGTAAAACAGACTCATATGACGGTCGTGAGGAGGCATCAGCCGATGAGCACAAAATACAAAGTGGGCGATACGGTGCGCTGGAATTCCGAGGCCGGGGTCATTCACGGCACGGTGACCAAGGTGCATTTGCGCGATGTCGAATTCATGGGCAGGCAGCGCCACTGCTCCAAGGACGAGCCGCAATACGAGGTCAAAAGTGCCAAGACCGGGCACCTGGCGATGCACCGTGAAGACGCGCTGCACAAGGAGTGAACCTTCGTCGCAATTGGCCGGTCGCAGCAAATACCTTCATGCAAAAAGGACGTTAACGATGAAATCGATGACTCGACTGTTCACAGGTTTGGCTCTGGTAGGTGCACTGGGCGCCAGCGCAGCCTGGGCTGACCAGCCTGGCGCCGACTGGAAAGTCACCAAGGATCAGGCCGAAGCCAGCCTCAAGGCCGCCGGTTACACGCAGATCACCAAGATCGAGGCCGATGACGGCCATTGGGAAGGCGAGGGCGTCAAGGCTGATGGCATGAAGTACGAATTCCATGTTGACCCGTACAGCGGCGCGGTTACCAAGGACGAGATGGATCATTGATGGGCAGTAACTGACGGTTTCTGCGGTGGTGCTCTTGGCCCGTGCTTGTCACGGGCTTTTTTGTAGGGCTTAAGGGTGCCGGGGGCGCTTCGCACCCCTTTCGCGACACAAGGCCGCTCCTACATGGACCGCGTCAGCCTGGGTGTACGCGGTCCCGTGTAGGAGCGGCCTTGTGTCGCGAAAGGGCCGCAAAGCGGCCCCAACATACTCAAGTCAACCACAACCGAATCTGCTCAAGCGTAGCCGTAGCCCCACCACAAACCACCACCAGCACCTTGCGATAGTTGCCCAGCGCCTCTGCCTTATAAGCCAGCGCCAAGGCCGCGCCGCAGGCCGGCTCGACCAGCAGACGGTGATCGGCAAGGAAGCGCTCACACGCCTGCAGCGCCTCCTGATCAGTGACCAAATGGCTTTCAACCGGATGGCTGCGCGCACATTCCAGCGCCTGCTCGGCAACCCGCTTGGCGCCCAGCGAGGTGGCGACAGAACTCAGTGCTGGCAGCTCGACCGTGTGACCAGCCTCGACTGCAGCGTGAAACGACGCTGCGCCTGTGGTTTCCACTGCCAGCACCGGCACATCGTCCCAGCCATTGCGCTTGAGCCCTTCGACCACGCCGCTGAGCAAGCCGCCGCCACCGACCGACAGGATCAGCGCATCAGGCTTGCAGCCAGCCGCGGCGACCTCGTCGATCAGGCTGGCGTGGCCGGCCCACAGCAGAGAGTCGTCGAATGGATGAATAAAGGCATCGTTGGCGCCGACCAGGGTTTGTGCCAGCTGGTTGGCTTCCTGCCAGGAGCCGCCGTGGACGATGACCTTGGCATCCTCCAGGCGCAGCAGCTCCCTGGCGCGCTCGCTGGTGGTCTCCGGCACGACCACGGTTACCGGCACGCCCAGGCTGCGACCGGCATAGGCCACCGCCAGCCCGGCGTTGCCGCCCGACGAAGATACAAAGTGACGCGCACCGCGAGCATGGTGCTGCTCACAGGCGTGGCCAACCCCGCGCAGCTTGAACGAACCGCACGGCTGCAGGGCGTCGAGCTTGAGCCAGATCGAACGGCCAGCGGCGAGCGACAGCGGCCGCGATTCGATCAAGGGGGTGTGGATGTGCAAGGGCATGCTGATCTCCGCTGGATTATGGCTGGCGGGCCGCTGCAGTGGACTCGCCACGCAACTGCTCCAGATAGTTGTAAACGGTGTAGCGAGTCACGCCGAGCGCCGCTGCGGCCTTCTCGACCCCACCCTTGACGATGAACAGGCCGCGCTCCTGCATCAGGCGCACGGCCTCGACCTTGGCCTGCTTGTTGAGCCGGCCCTGACCAGATGACGCCAGGGCGCTGTCGATGATCTGGGTCATCAGCAGCGCCATGTCGGCCGCATCCTCAACCACCGCCGCTGCAGGTGGCGGGGCAGTCAGTGGTTGCAGCTGGGTGAGAAAGGCGAGGGCGTCATCCAGCCCACTGTTGTCGACGTTGATGCACAGGCTGGCGAACGGCTGCCCCTCGCTGTCGCGCAGGATCGCCGTGGCGCTGCGCAGGGTGCGGCCTTTGATCACGGTGGGGTAGTCGGGCAGGATCACCGGCTCGCAGCCAGGCTGATTGGCCGCCTGCATCAGGGCCTTGAAGCCCTGGTCCTGCTCCGGCGCGGCAAGGATCGGGCTGCCGACCACGCGCCCAGATAGCTGGCCATTGGCGATGGCGACCACCGATTGCTCGGGCTGATCGAGGTCGTGCAGGAGGATTTCCATATTGCGCCCGGCCACGCTGCCGATCGCCGCGATGGCGGCTTTTAGCGTGGAGAGGACGATCTGGCGTTCGCGAATAATATGTGCGGCGGGCATGGATAATTCAACAAAATGTCAATTTTTAACATTCTGTTGAATTATCGCGGGGGCGTCAATCTCTGATGCCTGGATCAGCCCAGTGCCGGTGTGCGTGGCGGCACAATGCGGCGCGAGCCGGTCGACTCGAATGCGGCGGCGAAGCTCAGCAGGGCCGAGTCATCGTAGGCACGTCCGGCAAAGGTCAGCCCGACCGGCATACCGATATCGGCCATCACCCCCATTGGCACGGTCACGGTCGGCACGCCCAGGTGGCGGATCGCGAGGTTGCCGTTGGCCACCCAGACGCCGTTGCTCCAGGCGATGTCAGCCGAGGCCGGGTTGACGTCGGCATCGGCCGGGCCAACATCGGCCACCGTCGGGAACAGCACGGCGTGCAGGCCAAGCTGGTCCATCCAGTCTTCCAGGTCGAGCTTGCGCGTCTGCTCCAAGCCACGCAGGCCATCGGGCACGGTGGCGATCTGATCCCAGCTGTTCAGGCCACGCTTGGCCATGTTGACGTATTCGTCCATGCCGGCAGCGAGGTCGTCCTCACGGTTGGGCAGGGTGCCTGGGTCGTGCGGGAAGATCTGCGGGCCATCGACGTCGGCCAGGCAGTTAAGGTTGGGGTCGTTGTTGGCGCGCAGGAAGTCGTCGAAGGCCCAGCCGGACAATTCCCACAGCTCGTCGTGGAGAAATTCCTTGCTGACGATGCCACGGTTGTACACGGTCGGCGCGCCCGGGCGATCGCCTTCGCAGTTGGACACCAGCGGGAAGTCTACTTCGATCACCTCGGCGCCAGCGGCTTCCAGCGACTGGCGCGCCTGCTGCCACAGCGCGATGACGCTTGGGCGAGTGTGGATACGTTGGCCGGTCGGGCCGCCGATGCCGGGTTTTTCCGAGGTGCCGGCGAGTTCGTCGGCATTGATATACATGCGTGGCACGCCGAAGCGCTTGCCTTGCAACGAGCTGGCATCCTGCGCCAGATCAAGGTAGGACGCCGGGCGCACCGCCGATGCCTTGGGGATCGGCACCCACGGCTGCAGGCGCCACAGATCGCCACGGGTGTCGGCGTCGTCGGCCACCACCACGTCGAGGATTTCCAGCAGGTCGTGCATGGTCCGCGCAAACGGCACCACCACATCCATGGTCGGCGTCAGCGGCCAGTTGCCGCGTACCGAGATCACCCCGCGCGACGGCGTGTAGGCGCACAGGCCGTTGTTCGAGGCCGGGCCGCGGCCGCTGGACCAGGTTTCTTCAGCCAGGCCAAACGCGCAGAAGCTCGCCGCAGTGGCGGTGCCGGCGCCGTTGGACGAGCCGGAGGCGAATGGTGCGGTCAGGTAGGCAGCGTTGTACGGGCTTTCGGCGCGGCCATACACGCCGCGCTGCATGCCGCCGTTGGCCATCGGCGGCATGTTGGTCTTGCCCAGGCAGACCGCACCGGCTGCGCGCAGGCGCTCGATGGTGAAGGCGTCGCGTTGCGCCACCAGCTTGGCGAATGCCGGGCTGCCGGAGGCGGCGGTCATGCCTTTGACCAGGTAGCTGTCCTTGGCGGTGTAGGGGATGCCTTCCAGCGGGCCGCGGCTTTCACCACGAGCACGGCGAGCATCGGACGCCTGGGCTTCGGCAATCGCCTCTGGGTTGCGTACCACGACCGCGTTCAGCGCGCTGGCGCTGTCAGCCGTGTCATAGGCATCGATGCGTGCCAGATAGGCCTTGACCAGTTCGACCGCTGTGGTGCGGCCAGCTTCGAGCGCGGCGCGCAGCTCGGCAATGGAAACCTCGGTTACCTCGATCATGCTGTCACCAAACGTATACAGGTGGGGGCTAGTGGCGCGAGTGTACAAGAAGCATTGGGGGGAAGCAGGCTTGCAGCGGGGAAAAGCATTGTTGCAAGGTGGCAGTTATTGGCTGTTTTTAACGGGAGCATTGATCGTTTTCGTGCAGACATTGTCGGACAAAACTTGCACGGTCTACGCTTGACCTTGAAATAGAGTGCGCATGACGCGCCACGCTGGAGCCAACTGTCTGATGTCGACACCGCCTGACAAAACACCAAAAGCTACTATCAACCCCCCTGTATTCTGGATTTCTTCTGTTCTGCTGTTGCTGATCGTGCTCTACGCGAGCGTGTTCCAGGCCCATGCGCAAAGCCTGTTTGCGCACATCCAGGGCTGGATCATCGGCAACGTCAGCTGGTTCTACATCCTGGCCGTGGCAATCATCCTCGGCACCGTGGTGTTCCTCGGCGTCAGCCGTTATGGCGACATCAAGCTCGGGCCTGACCACAGCACCCCCGACTACAGCAGCACCACCTGGTTTGCCATGTTGTTCTCGGCCGGCATGGGCATCGGCCTGATGTTCTTCGGCGTGGCCGAGCCGGTCATGCATTTTCTCAAGCCGCCCATTGGTGACGGCGGCACGGTCCAGGCGGCGGGGGAGGCGATGCGTATCACCTTCTTCCACTGGGGCCTGCATGCCTGGGCGATCTATGCCATCGTCGCGCTGATCCTGGCGTACTTCAGCTACCGTCAGGGCCTGCCTTTGACCTTGCGCTCGGCGCTTTATCCGCTGATTGGCGAGCGTATCTATGGCCCGCTCGGGCATGCCGTGGATATCTTCGCCATCATCGGCACGGTGTTCGGCGTTGCCACTTCGCTGGGCTTTGGCGTGGCGCAGATCAATACCGGGCTCAATGCGCTGTTCGGTGTGCCGGTGTCGACCGGGGTGCAGATCGCCTTGATCATCGGCACCACCTTCCTCGCCACCTTGTCGGTGATGTCTGGCCTGGACAAAGGCATTCGTCGTTTGTCCGAGCTTAACCTGGGCCTGGCCGTGCTGCTGTTGCTGATGGTCATGCTGCTGGGGCCGACTGTGTTGATCCTGCAGACCTTCGTGCAGAACACTGGCGGTTACCTGAGCGAGATCGTCAGCCGCACGCTTAACCTGTACGCCTACCAGCCAACCGACTGGATCGGCGGCTGGACCTTGTTCTACTGGGGCTGGTGGCTGGCCTGGTCGCCCTTTGTCGGCCTGTTCATTGCGCGAATTTCCCGTGGCCGGACCATTCGTGAGTTCGTCACCGGCGTGCTGCTGGTACCGACCGCATTCACCCTGCTGTGGATGACCGTGTTCGGCAACACCGCAATCCACATGATCCTTGACGAGGGCCTGACCGACCTGGCCATGGCGGTCGACAAGGACACCTCGCTGGCACTGTTTGCCTTCCTTGAGCACTTCCCGTTCGCCAGCGTGATCAGCACCCTGGCGGTGATCATGGTGGTGGTGTTCTTCGTCACTTCGGCGGATACCGGGGCGATGGTCGTGGACATGCTGGCGTCCGGCGGGCAGGAAAACACCCCGCTGCGCCAGCGCGTGTTCTGGGCGGCGAGCATGGGCCTGGTGGCGATTGCGCTGTTGCTGGCCGACGGCCTCAAGGCGTTGCAGACGGCAACCATCGCCAGTGCCTTGCCGTTCACCCTGGCGTTGCTGTTCAGTACTCGCGGGCTGCTCAAGGCGCTCAAGCTGGATGCGACCAAACGTGATCTGCGCTATCAGGCACTGGCGATTTCGCCAACGGCCTCGCGTGCTGCCGGCAACTGGCAACGGCGCCTGCGCACCCTGGCGATGTTCCCGCGGCGTGCGCACGTGGCGCGGTTTATCGCCGACGTCGGCTTGCCGGCGTGTGAGGCGGTGGCTGATGAGTGGCGCCGGCAGGGTTATGACTGCAGCGTCGAGCAAGGCAGCGAGGGCAGCGTGATGCTCAAGGTCGGCCCGAGCGAGGGCACCTTTGTCTACGAGATCAGGCCGCAGGCGTATGCCACACCAAGCTTTGTCACCGCCAGCGATGCGCCGCCGGGCGAGGAGCGCAAGTACTTCCGCGCTGAGGTGCACCTGCGTGAAGGTGGCCAGGACCATGATGTGATGGGTTGGTCCAAGGATGAGGTGATCGGCGACATTCTCGATCACTTTGAGCGGCACATGCACTATCTGCACTTGGTTGGCTGAGGCAGGGTTTGCTCTAAACCAAGCGTAAAAAAGCCCCGCAGGCCAGGCCTGCGGGGCAAACGGTTGGGGGAGGAGCCAACCAAAGGAGCTGTTGCTCGGCCATTCGCTTTCTTGCGTTTGGCTTGAGGACGTCGGGGCCAGCTTTGCTGGCCTTTCGCGACACAAGGCCGCTCCTACAGGGGACCGCGCACCAACGACTTACTCGGTCCCCTGTAGGAGCGGCCTTGTGTCGCGAAAGGGCTGCAAAGCAGCCCCCAGCATCAACGCAGACTGGCTACCGCCTCAGGCTGCCAACCACCGCCCAAAGCCTTGTAGATCGCAACAATCCCGCGATACAACTCGACCTCGCCCTGAGCCTGGGCATCCTCCGCGCTGAGTCGCTCGCGCTCGGCATCCAGCAGCACCAGATAATCCACGGTGCCTTCGCGATAGCGGATCGAAGCCAGATCCGCCGCCTTGCGGCTGGCATCGCTCTGGCGCATCAAAGCCTGCAAGCGCTGCTGAGTCTTACCGTAATCACTGAAGGCGTTCGATGACTCTTCCAATGCCAGCAAGACCTGCTGTTCGTAGGTAGCCAGTGCGCCTTCGGCATCAGCCTTGGCACCCCGGATGCGTGCACGCACGCTGCCCAGGTCAAACGCTGCCCAGGTGATGCTTGGGCCAAGCCCCCAGGCATTGGCGGCAGACGAACCGATCTGCGAGCCACGCGCTGCGGTGAAGCCAAGGAAGCCACTGAGGCTGACCCGCGGGAACAGGTCGGCAGTCGCTACACCAACGTTGGCGGTAGCCGCTGCCAACTGGCGCTCGGCGCTGCGAACATCCGGGCGCCGGCGCAGCAGTTCGGCAGGATCACCGATCGGCAGTGCCTTGGCGATTGCGGGCAGCTGTTTAGGCGACAGATCAACGCTGAGCTGATCCGGGCGCTGGCCGAGCAGGGTGGCGATGCGGTTTTGCGCGCGCACCTGCTGTGCCTGCAGTTGCGGCACGGTGGCCTCGACTGCGGCCAGACGGGCATCGGCGCGGACCACGTCGAGCTCGTTGCCGACACCGGCATCGCGCAGGGTTTCGGTGATGCTGCGCGAGTCCTGCTGTGTCTTGAGGTTGGCCAGAGCGATCTTCTCGCGCAACTGCGCGCCGCGCAGCTGGCCATAGGCATCGACCAGCTCGGCGATCATGCTCACCTGTAGCTGCTGCAGGTCGGCCGCGGCGGCGGCCTCCTGCGCTTCGCTGGCTTCCAGTTGCCGCTGAATCCGGCCGAACAGGTCCAGCTCCCAGGCCATGTCCAGGCCCAGGTCATAGCGTTCGCTGTTGACCCGGCGCTCGGTCTGGCCCGGGATCTGGCCTTTGCCCAGCTCGCTGCTGGCACGGCTGCTGACCACCGGCAGGTTGTCGTTGTCGACATCCTCACGGATAGAGCGCGCCGCCTTGAGCCGGGCGAAAGCCACGCGCAAGTCGCGGTTGCCTTGCAGCGAAGCCTGCACCAGCTGGTTCAGGGTCGGGTCGTCGAACTGCTGCCACCACACGCTTTCAAAACGGCTACGGTCAAAGGCCTTGGCCTGCAACGGGTTGCCCAGTTGCGCCGGCTCGGTGTTTGGCGTCTGGTAATCCGGGCCTACCGCGCAGGCCGCCAGGGCCAGCGCCAACAGGCTCGGGGTCAGTGCTTTGAGCAGCTTCATGCGTGGGTCTCCAGCGGCTTGGCTTGCGCGGCCTTGCGGGCCTCGCGACGCTCGACATAACGGCGGATCAGGACGAAGAACACCGGAGTCAGGAACAGGCCGAACACGGTCACCCCGATCATCCCCGAGAACACCGCCACACCCATTGCATGGCGCATTTCGGCACCGGCACCGGAGGAGAACACCAGCGGCACCACGCCCATGATGAACGCGATCGAGGTCATCAGGATCGGCCGCAGACGCAGGCGGCAGGCTTCCAGTACCGCGGCCAGGGGGTTGAGCCCTTCGGCCTGTTTGTCCTTGGCGAACTCGACGATGAGGATGGCGTTCTTGCACGCCAGACCCACCAGCACGATCAGGCCGATCTGGGTAAAGATGTTGTTGTCGCCACCGGACATGATCACCCCGGTAATCGCCGACAGCAGCGTCATCGGTACGATCAGGATCACCGCCAGCGGCAGGCTCCAGCTTTCGTACTGCGCCGCCAGCACCAGGAACGCCAGCAACACGCAGAGCGGGAACACCAGCAGTGCGGTGTTGCCCGACAGGATCTGCTGATAGGTCAGGTCGGTCCACTCGTAGGTCATGCCGTTGGGCAGCTCGGCCTTGAGCAGTTTCTCGATAGCCGCCTCGGCCTGGCCGGAGCTGTAGCCTGGGGCGGCGCCGCCGTTGATTTCTGCAGTGATATAGCCGTTGTAGTGCATGACCCGGTCCGGCCCCGAGGTGTCGCTGACCTTGAGGAAGGTCGCCAGCGGGATCATTTCGCCCAGGTTGTTGCGTACCTTCAGCTGACCGATCTGCTCGGCGTCGAGGCGGAACTGCTGTTCAGCCTGGACGTTGACCTGATAGGTGCGGCCGAAGCGGTTGAAGTCGTTGGTGTACAACGAGCCCAGATAAACCTGCAGGGTGTCGAAGATATCGCTGATCGCCACGCCGTGGGTCTTGGCCTTCTCCCGGTCGATGTCGGCATCGACCTGCGGCACGTTGACCTGGTAGCTGGTGAACAGGCCCGCCAGTTCCGGCACGTTGTGGCTCTTGGCAATGATGTTCTGGGTTTCTTGGTAGAGCGCTTCGTAGCCGAGGTTGCCGCGGTCTTCGATCTGCAGGCGGAAGCCGCCAATGGTGCCCAGGCCCTGTACCGGCGGCGGTGGGAAGATCGCGATGTAGGCATCCTGAATATCGGCAAACTGGGCGTTCAACGCAGCCGCGATGGCCGCCGCCGACTGGCTCGGGTCGGTACGCTCTTCGAATGGCTTGAGCGGGGTGAAGACGATGCCGCTGTTGGGGCTGTTGGTGAAGCCGTTGATCGACAGGCCCGGGAAGGCTACCGAGTCGGCCACACCGGGCTGCTTCAGGGCAATTTCGCTCATGCGCTTGATGACCGCTTCGGTGCGGTCGAGGCTGGCCGCGTCCGGTAACTGGGCGAAGGCCACCAGGTACTGTTTGTCCTGCGCCGGGACGAAGCCGGTCGGTGTCGAGGCAAAGCCCATGTAGGTCAGCACCATCAGCCCGGCATAGACGAACAGGGCGATGCCGCTGGAGCGGATGACCCGGCCCACGCCAGCCACGTAACGCAGACTGGCACGCTCGAAGAAGCGGTTGAACGGGTTGAACAACCAGCGCCCGAAGATCCGGTCCAGGGCACGCGAGAAGCGGTCCTTGGGTGCGCCGTGTTCTTGCAGCAATACCGCCGCCAGTGCGGGCGACAGGGTCAGCGAGTTGAAGGCCGAGATCACTGTCGAGATGGCGATGGTCAAGGCGAACTGCTTGTAGAACTGCCCGGTCAGCCCGGAGATGAACGCGGCCGGGATAAACACCGCGCACAGCACCAGCGCCGTAGCGATGATCGGCCCGGTCACTTCACTCATGGCCTTTTGCGTGGCCTCGAGCGGTTTCAGGCCCAGGCCGATATTACGCTCGACGTTTTCCACCACCACGATGGCATCGTCGACCACGATGCCGATCGCCAGTACCAGGCCGAACAGCGACAATGCGTTTAGCGAGAAGCCGAACAAGTGCATCACGGCAAAGGTACCGATCAGCGAGACCGGCACGGCCAGCAACGGGATGATCGAGGCGCGCCAGGTCTGCAGGAACAGAATCACCACCAGCACGACCAGAATCAGCGCTTCGAACAGGGTGTGCACCACAGCTTCGATCGAGCCGCGGACGAACACGGTCGGGTCATAGACGATGCTGAAGTCCATCCCTTCTGGGAAGTCCTTTTTCAGCTCGGTCATCTTCGCCCGGACTTCGTCGGAGATTTCGATGGCGTTGGAGCCAGGGCGCTGGAAGATCGGGATCGCCACCGCCGGCTGGTTGTTCAGCAGCGAACGCAGGGCGTACTGGCTGGAACCGAGTTCAACCCGGGCGATGTCCTTGAGCCGAGTGATTTCGCCATCGGCACCAGCGCGCACGATGATGTTCTCGAACTCTTCCTCATTGACCAGACGGCCCTGGGTGTTGACCGACAGCTGGAAGCTGGTCGAGCCCGGCGCAGGTGGCGCACCGAGCTGGCCGGCAGCGACCTGACGGTTCTGCTCGCGAATCGCGGTGACCACGTCGGTGGCGGTCAGGTTGCGCGAGGCGGTCTTGTTCGGGTCGAGCCAGACCCGCAGCGAATAGTCGCCCATGCCGAACAGTTGCACGTCACCGACACCGCCCAGGCGCGCCAGCTCATCCTTGATGTTGAGGATGGCGTAGTTGGACAGGTAGAGCATGTCATAGCGCTGATCCGGCGAGGTCAAGTGCACGACCATGGTCAGGTCGGGCGAAGCCTTGTCGACGGTGATACCAATGCGCGTGACTTCTTCGGGCAGCTTGGGCTGGGTGCGGGTGACGCGGTTCTGCACCTGTACCTGGGCGTTGTCCAGGTCAGTGCCCAGGGCGAAGGTGATGGTCAGGGTCAACTTGCCGTCGGCGGTCGACTGCGAGGACATGTAGAGCATGTTCTCGACACCGGTAATGGCCTGTTCCAGCGGTGCGGCAACGGTGTCGCCGATGACCTTGGGGTTGGCTCCGGGGAAGTTGGCGCGCACCACTACGGTAGGCGGGACCACTTCGGGGTATTCGCTGATCGGCAGCTGGAACAGCGCAATCGAGCCCGCGATCAGCAGGATCAGCGACAGCACGGCGGCGAAGATCGGCCGGGTAATAAAGAATCTGGAGAAGTTCATCGGTGTCGTCCCTTAACCGCGCGGTGCCTGGGCACTGGCGACTTTCACACTGGGGCCGGCCACGCGCGGCGCCGGGTTGCTGGCTTCCAGCGCCTGACGCTGCTGGGCGAGGTTGGTCAGGGTCTGCTCACTGGCCATGGCGCTCTCTTCTGGAGTTACCTGCGAGCCTGGGCGAACCCGCTGCAGGCCCTTGACGACGATGCGCTCGTCCTTGTTCAGGCCGCTGCGCACGATGCGCAGGCCTTCGAGCTTGGGCCCCAGTTCCACGGCGCGGTAGGCGGCCTTGTTGTCCTGGTCCATGACCAGCACGAACTTCTTGCCAAGGTCGGTGCCGACCGCTTCATCGTTGATCAGCACTGCGTCGTACTTGGCGCTGCCGACCAGCTTCAGGCGGGCGTACAGGCCCGGGGTGAACTGGCCGTCACTGTTGTCGAACACGGCGCGGCCGCGGATGGTGCCGGTGCGCGGGTTGACCTGGTTGTCGACGAAGTTCATCTGGCCCAGGTGCGGGTTGCCGGTTTCGTTGGTCAGGCCCAGGTACACCGGGGTGCTCTGGCCACGTTGGCCTTCGCGCGCCAGCTGGGTGTACTTGAGGTACACGCGCTCGTCGGCGTCGAAATAGGCATAGACCTTGTCGGTGGACACCACCGAGGTCAGCGGGGTGACATCGGCGCTGACGATGTTGCCGGCGGTGAATTCGGCGCGGCTGACGCGGCCGCTGATCGGTGCGGTGACCCGGGTAAAGCTCAGGTTGAGGCGGGCCAGGTCCAGTTGTGCCTGGATCGCGGCAACCCCGGCGCGGGCTTCGGCGGCGGCGCTGCTGCGCGACTCGGCCAGCTCGGCAGAGATGGCGTTGCTGTCACGCAGACGCTCGCCGCGGCGGGCTTCGTTTTCGCTGCGCTGGGCGCTGGCACGGGCTTGTTGCAATTGTGCTTCGAGGCGGCGGACTTCGGCCTGGAACGGGCGCGGGTCGATCTGGAACAACAGGTCGCCCTTTTTCACCTGGGCGCCTTCGGTGAAGGCTACCTGGTCGATCTGGCCGGATACCCGTGGGCGGACTTCGACGGTTTCCGGTGCTTCGAGGCGGCCGGTGAACTCGTCCCACTCGTTGATCGGTTGCTCGATCACCTTGGCCACGGTGACCTTCGGCGCGGTCGGAGCCTGCACGGCGTCTGGGGTACGGCCGCAGGCGCTGATCACCAGCACTGCCAGGGCAGCGAGGGGATAACGCAAGGGTTTGAGTGATTGTTCCATGGAGAAATCCGCCAATGTATATGGATAGTGGGGCGGATTCTGCGCGGCGCGCGGGTGGGGAACGAATCGAATGGGCCGAAGGTTATTATCATCCAGAATGATAAACGCACTACCGCCATCGATATTGCGCATGGTCAGCGGGCTGCAGTGGGCGCGGCATAGGCAAAGTAAGCTCAAGACTTAGGCAAATGCTTGCCCGGCCAGCGGCGCTGCAGCAAGGGGCTGAGGTAAGGTAGCAGGGATAAATCAGAGCGCGCCGCCGACGGCGCCCAGAGGTGCCTGTGGCTTCCTATACCTTGCGTCAGTTGAAGTATTTCGTCACCACGGTGGAGGCCGGCAGCGTTGCCGAGGCTTCGCGCCAGTTGTATATCGCCCAGCCGTCGATCTCTACCGCGATCAAGAACCTGGAAGAGAGCTTTGGCGTGCAACTGTTCATCCGCCATCACGCCCAGGGCGTGTCGTTGACGCCCAGCGGCAAGCGCTTCTATGCCAAGACCAAATCGCTGCTGCAGATGGCTCACGAGTTCGAGCAGAACGCCTTGGCCGACAACGATACGGTGGCCGGGCAGATCGACATTGGTTGTTTTGAAACGGTGGCGCCGCTGTATCTGCCGCGTTTGATCGCGGGGTTTCGCGAGCGTTATCCGGGGGTCGACATTCGCCTGCGGGACGGTGAACAGCAGGAGCTGATCCAGGGGCTGACTGCCGGCACCTTTGACCTGGCGTTTCTCTACGACCATGACCTGGATGGCACCATCGAGGCCGAGCCGTTGATGGCGCCGCAGAAACCCTATGTACTGTTGCCGGAGAAGCACCGTTTTGCGGGTCAGGCGCAGGTGTCATTACGCGATTTGTGCCCAGAACCGATGATCCTGCTCGACGTCGCGCCGAGCAGGACCTATTTCGTCAGCTTGTTCAATGAGCTGGGGTTGACGCCGAATATCGTCTTCAGCTCGCCGTCGATCGAGATGGTGCGGGGGATGGTCGGGCAGGGGTTTGGTTTTTCGCTGCTGGTGACTCGACCGCATTCTGAATGTACTTACGATGGTCAGCGACTGGTCACGGTTGATATTGCCGAGCCGGTCGAGCTGTCCGGGTTGGCCGCTGCGCATTTGAAGCGGGTGCAATTGACCAAGCCGGCGCAGTTGTTTGTTGAGTTTTGCCGGGAGCAGTTGGCTAGCCTTTAGGGTGTGGGGCCGCGTTGCGGCCCTTTCGCGACACAAGGCCGCTCCTACAGGGGACCGCGCCAGTCAGGTCGGACGCGGTTGACCTGCGCCCCATGGCCCAATTGCGAAACACAACCGCGCCAGTCAGGTCGGACGCGGTTTATCCGCGCCCCATGGCCCAATTGCGAAACACAGCCGCGCCAGGTAGGCCGGACGCGGTCCTTGTAGGAGCGGCCTTGTGTCGCGAAAGGGCTGCAACGCAGCCCCGGCAATGTCAGCCATGCCGCTCAGTCCGGCACCACCGCAATCACATCGATCTCCATCAGCCACTCAGCCTGCGCCAACCCGGCGACCACCAGCCCGGTGGAAATCGGGAACACGCCCTTGAGCCATTTGCCGACCTCCTGATACACCGGCTCGCGGAAACGCGGATCGGTGATGTAGGTGGTGGTCTTGACGATGTGCGACATGTCCGAGCCGGCTTCTTCAAGCAGCTGCTTGACGTTCTTCATGGCCTGCTCTGCCTGGGCACGCGGGTCGCCCAAGCCAACCAGGCGGCCTTCGAAGTCAGTACCGACCTGGCCGCGCACATACACGGTGTTGCCGGCGCGCACCGCCTGGCACAGGTCGTTGTCGAGCGACTGGTTAGGGTAGGTGACCTTGGTGTTGAACATCCGTACGCGGGTATGAGTAGGCATCAGTGGGCTCCGAGGGTGCTGACGTTGTGAGGTTGGGCGGCGTCGGCGTCGCGCTGATCACGGTCGCGGTAGGCCAGGTAAGTGCGTTGCGTGGCGATATGGCCGGCGACGTGCTTGGCGTCGTGCCACACGCCCCAGATGAACGACGAGCCGCGCCGTGACAGCCACGGCAGGCCGAGGAAGTACACCCCAGGCTCCTGCGACACGCCGCGTTGATGTACTGGCTTGCCGTTGCTGTCGAATGCATCGACCTGCAGCCAGCTGAAATCGACGCCGTAGCCGGTGGCCCAGATAACGCTGGTGACGCCGGCCGCGATCAGGTCCAGCTGCAGGATTGGTTCGCTGATGCAGGCCGGGTCGGGCAGGCGTTTGCGGGCTTCGGGTTCTTCCGGCAGGTCCAGGCCGTTGCGCTCGATGTAGGCATCGGCGGCGTCGAGCAGGGCCAGGTAGTTTTCGTCGCCGCGGCGGATGTTGTCGGCCAGGTTGTTCTGGAAGGTGGCGACACCGTTGTCGAACGACTCGGTCAGGCCGACCAGGGTCATGCCTTGGTGGGCGAGGGCGCGGAAGTCCACCGTGTGGCCGCCACGGGCGCCGCTGACGGCGATGGTCACATGCTCACGGCCCGGCTTGGCGATTTCAGCATCCCACTCGCCCAGTACCCCCAGCCACCAGCAGAAGTCGCGGTTGCGGTAGGCGCGTGGCGGGCGGTCGTGGGCGCCGACCGAGAGGTACACCTTGCGCCCGGCACGCATCAACTCTTCGGCGATCTGCACGCCGGATGAACCGGCGCCAACGACCAGTACCGCGCCTTCTGGAAGCTGCTCAGGGTTGAAATACGCCGCAGAGTGGATCTGCTGCAGACGTGGGTCCTGCGGGGCAATGGCCGGGATGACCGGGCGCTGGAACGGGCCGGTGGCAGCCACAATGCGGTTGGCGCGGAGGGTGCCCTGGTTGGTCTCGATGACGAAGCCTGGGCGGTCGGCATTGCGCACTACCTTTTTCACTTCAACGCCAGTGCGCACCGGCAGGTTGAATTTGCGTACATAGCGCTCGAAGTAATCGGCCACCTGCTCTTTGCCGGCGAAGGCGTCGGCATCCAGGTCGAATTCCAGGCCGGGGAAGCGGTCGTGCCAGACCGGGCCGTTGGCCACCAGCGAGTCCCAGCGGCCGCTGCGCCAGGCCTCGGCAATGCGGTTGCGCTCCAGCACCAGATGCGGCACGCCGAGCTTGCTCAAGTGTTCGCTCATGGCGACCCCGGCCTGGCCGGCGCCGACGATCAGCGTGTCGATTTCGATGTTGTTCAATGTCATGTTCGAGCCCTTCTTGGAAGGCGATTTGATCAGGTCGGTGGGAGACCGCCTTTGCCTGGGGCCAGACTAGGGACTGCTCAATAGTGGCGAAAATACTATTTAGCTGGGGCTTGCCGATAAATTGGCGAAGGCCAGGTGCAGCAAGGGCTGCAGCGCGGGTTTGCGGCGCAGCGAGGGTTGTTTTTCCGGGCCTGAGTTTTTTCCTGTGCAGGGGCAACAAAAAAGGTCGTTTCGTGGGCTGGATGGGCTGTCCAGAATGCTCGGTATTGAGTGGCGGGTAGTTGTCTTCCGCCTGTTTTTCGCCTGATACAGGAGCTGCACCATGACCTTTTCCATCATTGGCCGCTGCGCCGAAACCGGCCAGCTTGGTATCGCCATCAGTTCTTCCAGCATCGCTGTAGGCGCCCGCTGCCCGTGGGTGCGCGCTGGGGTCGGTGCAGTTGCCAGCCAGAACATCACCCTGCCTGCCCTCGGCCCGCAGATCCTCGATGCGCTGGAGCGGGGCCAGTTACCACCAGCCGCACTGGACCAGGTGTTGACGGCCAACGGCTGGAGCGAATACCGCCAGGTCACGGTGATCGACAGTCATGGCCAGGTTGCGCTGTTCTCTGGCAAACAAGCCTTGGGTGTACACAACGCCGTGGCCGGCGAGCAGTGCGCGGCGGCGGGCAATCTGCTCACTTCGCAGCAGGTGATTCAGGCCATGGTCGACGCCTTCGAGCAGGCCGGTGGGCACCTGGCCGATCGCTTGCTGGCCGCCATGCACGCGGCTGTCGCGGCAGGTGGCGAGGCCGGGCCGATCCATTCGGCAGCGCTGACGATTGCCGGTGAGCTGACCTGGCCGCTGGTTGATCTGCGGGTGGACTGGGCCGAGCACGACCCGATTGGCCAGCTCGATGGTCTCTGGCAAGCCTACCGGCCGCAGATGAACGACTACGTGACCCGCGCACTCGATCCGACCAGTGCACCGAGCTACGGAGTGGCAGGCGATGAGTGAGCTGAGCAGCCAGCAACTGCTGGCGCGGTTGATCGGCTTTGCCACGGTCAGCCGGGATTCGAACCTACAACTGATCAGCTTCATTCGTGACTACCTGGCTGAGCTGGGTGTAGTGAGCGAGCTGTTCTTCAATGCCGAGGGCACCAAGGCCAATCTGTTCGCCAGCATCGGCCCGACCGATCGCGGCGGCGTGGTGTTGTCGGGGCATACCGACGTGGTGCCGGTCGATGGCCAGGCGTGGAGCGTCGACCCGTTTGTCATGACCGAACGAGATGGCCGCTTGTATGGCCGCGGCACGGCGGACATGAAGGGGTTTATCGCCTCGGTACTGGCGGCGGTGCCGGCGTTTCTCGCACAGCCGTTGCACACGCCGGTGCATCTGGCATTTTCCTATGACGAGGAAGTCGGCTGCCTGGGCGTGCGCTCGATGCTCGAGGCCTTGGCCCAGCGGCCGCACAAACCGCGTTTGTGCCTGATTGGTGAGCCGACCGAGCTGAAACCGGTGCTGGGCCACAAGGGCAAGCTGGCGATGCGTTGCCAGGTGCAGGGCGCGGCGTGTCATTCGGCCTATGCACCTTACGGGGTAAATGCCATCGAATATGCGGCGCGGATGATCGACAAGTTGGGGGAAATTGGCCAGGCGTTGGCTGAGGATCAGGATGCACGTTTCGATCCGCCGTTTTCGACAGTGCAGACGGGGGTGATCAAAGGTGGCCGGGCATTGAATATCGTGCCCGAGGAATGTGAGTTCGACTTTGAAGTGCGGGCGTTGCCGGGGTTTGCTGCAGAGGCTGTGGCGGATCAGTTGCAGGCCTATGCCGAGGCTGAGTTGTTGCCGCGGATGCGGGCGGTGAGTGCGGCAAGTGATATTCGGCTGTGGCCGTTGAGTGCGTACCCGGGGTTGGCTACGGCTGCTGACAGCGAGGCGGCGCAATTAGTGGCATTGCTGAGTGGGTCGAGTGAGTTCGGCACGGTGGCGTTTGGGACTGAGGGTGGGTTGTTCGATCAGGCGGGGATAGCGACGGTGGTGTGTGGGCCGGGGAGCATGGAACAGGGGCATCGGCCGGATGAGTTTGTCAGTGTGGCGCAGTTGCTTGGGTGTGATGCGATGTTGCTGCGTTTGGTGGATTATCTGCGGGGTTGATGATTGCGCGGCTTTACGTGGGGCCAGCTAGCTTTGGCATATCCGTCTGGTGGTTGGCCGTGCTGGGCTCTTCTGCTGTCCCGGTGGCTCACTGTTTGACAGCCCGAGGCCATATGTCAGGTCTGTAAACCATTAGATAGTCCGCTCAAACGTAAGGCGTTTCTCTCGCTGCTGTAGGACACATCCTGTTCGCTTCTGGCGGGGAAAAATACCGGTCAGAAGCTGCTAGTTTCCCTGGCTCGACAAGCACAGGGAGTTTGCAGATGCGCGTAATAATTGACGGTAAAGGTCAAGCTGTTGATGGCGATGATACGACAACAGGTGCGGTGTGCATCGCCACGGGTGATGGCTACATCTGTGATGGGCGCATGGTCCTGCGTGTCGGCGACAAGACCACAGCGTGTCCGCGGTGCGCCGAACCAGGCACCGTCGCTGAGGGCGCGCCGTGCTTCATCTCCGATGGCAGCGAAGTGGCGGTCGATGGCTCGCTGGTGCTGTGTGCTTGCCCGCCCGGTACCAACCGAGTTGTAGCGCCACCTGATTTTGTCCCACCCTGGCGGGAGACAAGGTCTTCGCGCGTGGTCGGCCCAGGCGCGCAGAGCTTTGGTCAGCCTGTGCACTTCGTTGATAGCCGGCCGTATATCAATGAGCCAGGCTTTCATATTGTCCAGCGCAACATGTCCTTCCCGCAGGTGCTGCTGCACTTGGCCGAGCAGGACAGCACCTTGCCGATCTCGCGCCTGCAGATGCTCAACCCGACCTTCAAGGACGGCTTCAAGGCCGGCGAGATTTTCGTCATCGGAGACCCCGACAACGGCGATGCCTGCACCCGCGAAGAAGCTCACCTGATGGCCGCCGCACAGCAGGCCCGCGACTCGCTGGCGCTGCTCGACTACGACGAAGCCGAGTTCATGATGGAGCATCAGGCCGAAATTGCAGGGCTGCTGACAGGCGCGAGCCAGTCCATGGGTGTAGGTAAGGACGTGCTGGAGCAAGGCCTTAGGCAGGTTCGGACGACCTTGCTGGAGGTCGATCAGTTGCACAAGCAGCAGTTCGCCAAGTTCGGCCACCTGAACAGCCCGGAGTTTTTTGCTACTCGACAGAAGTTGCTCAGGCAGCTGGATGGACAATTAAAAGCGGCGTTCTTGAACAAGCGTCTGAACCTCGGCCCGTACGAGCATCTTCGCCGTGCTCTGAAGATATCTACCAAAAGCCTAGTTCATCATTGGTCAAAGGCCGGTGGGCCGCAGCAGATTCCAGGGTACGCCACGCATTTGGATGAGGTGGCGAAGGCGGCCAAGTATGTCAAGTATGGTGGGCACATCGGCACAGCCTTGGGAGGTACTTCGTCTTATCTGAAGGTGGAGGAAGTATGCCGGGCCGGCGAGACCGAAGAGTGCAAGCGTATTCGGTTTGTAGAGGCAGGTAGTTTTTCAGGTGGCTTAGGGGGCGGAAGTCTTGGGTCTCTTTTGGTCACTCAAGCGGCTCCATATATATGTAGCTTCGGTGTCTATGGGCGGCTCGCTTGCGGCATCGCATTAGCAGTTGGCGGCTCCGCCGTAGGGGGCGCAGCCGGGAGTGGAGCGGGCGAGACATTTGGCGAGGTCATGTACGAATGGATTACTCCCTGATTCCTAACCCCAGATCCTGGAAAATAGCGTGGCAAGTGGTCGTCGTGCTTGGTCCTCTCGCGATCATGATCGTGGGCATGTTCATGAGCATTTTGATTGCTTGGGGGCGCGACCTTGAGCGTATGCTAGGCGCTTTGCAGAGTAGTGTCTGGCTCGATACGCAGAAGCGGATGTGGGGTAAAGAAAGACTTTTTTCTCGCTGGCTGTTATTTGGCACTATTAGCGGAATTCTCGCCATGCCGGGAATTCATATAAAGCGAGGTGAGCTGGACGAGCAAGAGCTGGATAGTTTTCCAAGATCACTGAGGCAGCGGGTTCTTATAGCGAATGCAATGATGTATGCCGCCGCGCTGATTTTGCTTTGTGTAGCCGGCCTGTACAACTTACATAAGCAGTAATCTGGGGGCTTGTCCTGGCAGTTGCTGGAGCGCAGGACTAAAGAAACCAATGCTGACCGCAGAGTACCTCAGAGCCCTACGGGAGCGGGTCCACCGGGACGCCGGACCGCCGCGAAGGGCCGCACAGCGGACCAGGTTTTGATCTTGATCCACCGGCGAATCAGAAGGCCGAGCGCCGGGATGGCGGTTGGGCGTTGAATCGTACTGGCTGCTTTGCCGGCCCTTCTCAATACTTCTCGCAGAGCTGATACCCCAGCCCATGCACCGTATGCAGTAGCGGGCTGTCGAATTGTTTGTCGATGATGCTGCGCAGGATATGGATGTTGCTGCGCAGGTTGTCGCCCTGTGGTGCGTCGCGTCCCCAGATGGTTTCTTCGAGCTCGCTGCGCCGGACCAGGTTGGGGCTCTTTTGCATGAGCACCTCGAGCAGTTTGCGGCTGGTTGGTTTGAGCTTGAGCACCGTGCCGGCTCGGGTTACCTCGAGGGTGTCCAGGTCGAACTGCAGGTCGGCCACCACCAGCTTGCGACTGGTGCGCTGCTGGCGCCGGGCGACCACTGCGTGGACCCTGGCCAGCACTTCAGACATGGCGAACGGCTTGACGATGTAATCGTCGGCACCGACCTTGAACCCGGTCAGGCGATCGCTCAGCTCATCGCGTGCACTGAGCATGACAATCGCCACCTGCGAGCGCGAATGCTCGCGCAGGCTGTGGCAGATCTGATTGCCGTCGATGCCTGGCAACATGATGTCGAGGATGATCGCGTCAAAGTTGTTAGACGCCGCGAGGTGCAGGCCGGTCAGGCCGTCCAGCGCTCCGGTGACCTCATGGCCCCTGAGCTGGAGAAACTCGACCAGATTGTCGTGAATGTCGCGGTGGTCCTCGATAACCAGAATTCTCATTGCTGTCCCTTGTGTTTGAAGCGCATCAACCGCGTGTCGATAACTCTTGAAGCCTTATGCCAACCGCTCAAGGCTGGCAAACGTGCAAGCCTCGGCGTCGGAGTCAGTGCGGGCAAGCCCTGCAAGGCTGGCCGGCCATAGCAGAACAGCGCCGTCAGCCAGGTCGTCAACCAGACAAAGATCCCGGCCCAGAAGGTATGGGACATGAAGTGCCAACCTTGCAGTACTCGCGTGGTGCCGTAAATCAAGCCTAGTAACACAATCCCCAGCAACAGCCGCCGCGCGTGGCGCCACTGATGGCGCAGTGCGACAAAGTACAGCGCCAGCAGGGTAAAGCCGCTTGAGGCATGGCCGCCAGGCCAGCAGCGGCCGCCGGCGTTTTTCTCGGTCCAGTAGAAGTTGTTGAACCACTCCTGGCGCAGGTGCGTACCTCCGTACAGGGTAGTTTCCACCGGGCAATACACACCGGTGTGACTCTTGAGGTAATGGATGACGGCCGTGCTCAGTGCGAACGCGACGACCACGAACAGCAAGTCCTGCCGGTGGTCGCGGGTAAAGCGCAGCAGCGGCGCCGCGCCGGTGGCTTCCAGCAGACGCTTGGGCCTGGCCGTGAGGCGTGGCCAGATGAACGACAGCAGCAAGCCGATAATCGCCGCTTCGCCAGTCCAGTCCGGGAGGATTCGCGGCCACTTGTGGGTGACCTTCTCGAACCACTGATCGTGCAGCAACGGGAACTGGCCGCTGATGGGATCAAGCAACAGGTTGCTGATCGCCTGATCGAGGCTGGTGAGGTCGAACAACACAAAGACCAGCGACGCCAGCAACAGTGGCAAGCCCAGATTGATCAGATAGAAACGGGCGCGTGGTGACGGCTGCATGGCTCAACTACCTCTCTTGGCAATCAACCTGGGCCATTGCTCGGCGTTGGTCTGGCCGAGAATGTGGGGTTTGCCGTGGCCGTCGACAGCCACGAACAGCGCGCTGGCATAAGCACTGGAACGCTGCCCGCCAGGTACATGCAGTTGCCGCTCGAGCTGATCGATGCAGCCACTGTGGGTAACCAGGGCCAGATTCTGCCCTGGCTGCTTGTGGCTCAGCGCCACATCGGCGAAGTGGCTATCACAGTCATTGAGCCACTGCTGCGTGGCAAGCGGCTTGTCGAAGATGAACTGCGCTGTTTGCCGCGTGCGCAGCTCCGGGCTGCTGAGCAACGCGGTGTTGACCAAGCCCAGCCTCTGCAGGCCTTCACCAACGCCGCCAGCTGCCTGGCTGCCGGCAACGGTGATGCCTGTGGGGTCGTTCAAACAGACATTGCTGGAGCGGTCACAGCGCTCGGCGTGGCGGATAAGGACCAGCACCGAGCCCTCGGCCCAGGCCGCAGACAAGCCGCTGCTGCGCATCTGCTGCTCGCTGCTGATAGTGGGTACGTGATTGCTCAGCGCAAACCAACCGAGCGCACCGAAGGCCAGGCCAATGCCTGCGACAACGCCGACAACCGAGGCAAGGCGCGGCAGGCGCCGGGTGAAACCGGCTGAACCGGAGTACTGTTTGAAGACCGCTTGTTGCACGTTCGATGCTCCCGACATTTTCAATGGTGGCAATTTAGGTGTCGGGCTGTTGGGGTCGGGTGAAGCAAATGTGAAAAATACCTTCAACTGGCGGCGCTGCCGAAATCTCTTGCAAAGCAGCGTGGGCAACGCCACCGTCAGGCTTTCACTAGGCGTAGAGCGGGGAAAAGATCGGCAATGGCTTATGAAGTGGACGACCGCCTGGTCATTGGCGTGGCATCGAGCGCGGTGTTTGACCTGAGTGAATCAGACGCGGTATTTCGCCGCGAAGGCGAGGCGCAGTACCGCGAATATCAGCAGCAGCACCTGCACGTGCCGCTGGCGCGGGGGATTGCCTACCCGTTCATCAAGCGCTTGCTGGCACTCAATGACCTGTGTGATGACCCGCAGGATCCGTTGGTCGAAGTAGTCTTGCTGTCACAGAACGATCCGGATACCGGCCTGCGCGTGATGAAGACCATCGAGCACTACGGCCTGAACATGACCCGGGCGATCTTCATGCAGGGGCGCTCGCCCTATGAGTACATCCCGGCGCTGAACATCGCCCTGTTTCTGTCGGCCGACAAGGCCCATGTTGATGCGGCGATCAAGGCGGGTTATCCGGCCGGGCAGGTGCTCGACTCCCAGTTCGACGATGACGAGGACGATGATGGCCTGCGCATAGCGTTCGACTTCGATGGGGTGCTGGCAGGCGACGAATCGGAGACGGTGATGCAGCGCGATGGCTTGACCGGCTTTCATGCCCACGAGGTGAGCAACGTGACCCAGCCGCACAACCCTGGGCCGTTGAAGGAGTTCTTCGTGCGTATTGCCAGCATCCAGGCCGCCGAAGAGCGCTACAAACTGGCCCATCCCGGTTACGAAAACCGCCTGCGCGTGTCGATTGTCACGGCGCGCAATGCGCCTTCCCATGAGCGCGCGCTGAATACCCTGAAGAGCTGGGGCGTGATGGCCAACGACGCGTTCTTTCTTGGCGGTATCGAGAAGCGCCGGGTGTTGCAGGTGCTCAAGCCGCACATCTTCTTCGATGACCAGTCTGGCCACCTCAACAGTACGCGCACTGTCGCGCCGTCAGTGCACGTACCGTTTGGCATTACCAACCAGCCGCTGTGAACCTCAGAACCAGCGGTCGTTGCGTTTGCGACCGCGGGTCAGTGCCGGCAGGATCAGCCCCAATAGCAGGCCGGCGCCGGCAATGCTGCCGCCGTAAACCATGTAGCGCATCATCACCTGCTTGTTCTCGTCCCCCAGTTGCGCCTGGGCATCGCGAAGGGCGGACTGGGCCTGGTCGAGTTGCTGGGTCAGGTCTTTGTTGCGCACTTCCAGTTCGTCAGCCAGGGTCTTGCGCGAGTCGAGGGTCTCCTGCATGCCCTGTACGCGGGCCTTCCAGCTGTCGTCGATGGTTTTCAGCTGCTCGGACAGTTGCGTGACCTTACCGTCCAGCTCTGGCAAGCGCTCGGCCTGACCCGGCACTGCCTGCAGGTCGCTGTTGAGGATCCACACCAGGTCGCCGTTCTGGCCGCGGATCTGGCTGTAGTTGCCCTGGGTGTCGACCAGGCTGACCTTCTCGCCAGCCTTGAGGCTGCCGACGATGCGGTGGCCATTGGTCGGGCCGCTGCGCACGTAGGTGCTCAAACTGTCACTGACCCAGCGCGCATCGCTACTCGGCTGTTCGGCCTGAACCGGCGCGGCGAGGGCGATCAGGCAAGCGAGCAGGCTGCCACGCAGGGCAGGGCGGACGGGTAGGGCGGGGCGGGAATCGGGCATGATGATCTTCGCTGCTACTGGACAAAAGTAGGCCCGGTGACTGGGCCGATGAACGGGTCGGTGACTTGACCGTCAGCCAAAGACCGTTTTTTTGTCAGCAGGTTCACCACCTGGCGTGGGAAATGTCAGCGAAGTGTTGCGGAATTGTTCAGCGAAGATGATGGCAAACGTACTGGCCTGATTGCATAAAAATGCCATCAGGCCAGCCCGTTTTATCGCGCTGTCAGGTCACTACCTGATAGCACGGCACATAGGCTGCGCCGCCCGGCAGTTTCATCCGGTGCTGGTCGACGAAGGCCTGTAGCAGGCGCCCCAGCGGGTCGAGCACGGCGCTGTCACCGCGAATCTGATACGGCCCGTGTTGCTCGATCAGGCGGATGCCATTGTCCTTGACGTTGCCCGCGACAATCCCGGAAAACGCCCGGCGCAGGTTGGCCGCCAGTTCGTGCGGCGGCAGATCGCGGCGCAGTTCAAGGTTGGCCATGTTGGCATGGGTCGGGTCGAACGGACGCTGGAAGCCCTCTTCAATCTTCAGCAGCCAGTTGAAGTGGAAGGCGTCGTTGCGTTCGCGGCGGAACTGCTTGACCGCCTTGAGCCCTTCGACCATCTGCCGGGCAACCTCAGCCGGATCATCGATGATGATCTGGTAATGCGCTTGCGCCGCGTCACCCAGGGTGGCGCCGACAAACGCATGCAGCTGCTGCAGGTAGGCTTCGGCGCTGCGCGGACCGGTCAGCACCACCGGGAACGGCAGGCCTTCGTTGTCCGGATGCATCAGGATGCCCAGCAGGTACAGGAACTCTTCGGCCGTGCCAGCGCCACCTGGGAAGATGATGATGCCGTGACCAACCCGGACAAAGGCTTCCAGGCGCTTCTCGATGTCGGGCAGGATCACCAGCTCGTTGACGATCGGGTTGGGCGCCTCGGCGGCGATGATGCCCGGTTCGGTCAGGCCCAGGTAACGGCTGCCGTGCATGCGCTGCTTGGCGTGGGCGATGGTGGCGCCTTTCATCGGCCCCTTCATCACGCCCGGGCCGCAGCCGGTGCAGATATCCAGTTTGCGCAGGCCCAGCTCGTGGCCGACCTTTTTGGTGTACTGGTATTCCTCGCTGCTGATCGAGTGACCACCCCAGCACACGACCATCTTCGGCTCGACGCCCGGGCGCAGGGTGCGCGCGTTGCGCAGCAGGTGGAAGACGTAGTCGGTGATGCCCTGGGAGCTTTCCAGGTCGATGCGCTGGCTGGCCAGTTCGCTCTCGGTGTAGACGATGTCACGCAGGGCGCTGAACAGCATCTCGCGGGTGCTGGCGATCATCTCGCCATCGACGAAGGCATCAGCCGGGGCGTTCAGCAGTTCGAGGCGTACGCCGCGGTCCTGCTGATGGATGCGTACTTCGAAGTCCTTGTAGGCTTCGAGAATGGTCTTGGCGTTGTCGACATGGGCGCCGGTGTTGAGGATCGCCAGCGCGCATTGACGGAACAGGGTGTAAAGGCTGCCGCTACCGGCTTCGCTCAGTTGCTGAACTTCACGTTGCGACAGCGTTTCGAGGCTGCCTTTGGGGCTGACGGATGCATTGATTACATTGCGTTGGGGCATCTAAGTCTTTCCTGTGCATGTAAAACTCCTACTTGGACACCACCATACCGACAAATGTGCGCCGCAACGAGAGGGCTGGTGAAAATCCCTCGCTCGCTGCTCAGCCGAACAGCCGTTGCACGGCCAAGGTGATGCCCAGCCCGCCGAATACCAGCCACAGATTGAGCATTGCCCCAGTCGCCAGTGCCCGCGGACCGGCCTGGCGAATCTGGCTGAATTTGGTCTCCATGCCCAACGCGGTCATGGCCATGGTCAAGGCGAAGGTATCGAACTGATTGACTGCGCTCACCACGCTGGCGGGCAGCACCTGCAACGAGTTGACCAGCACCAGTGCGAGGAAGCCAAAGGCGAACCATGGCACGTTGATCTTGCCGTTGCCCTGCGCCTGGCCAGCCTGGCGCGAGCGGTTGATCCACAGGCCCACCACCAGCAACACCGGCACCAGCAACATGACCCGGGTCATCTTGACGATGGTGGCGATATGCGTGGCCTCAGGGCTGACGTTGCTCGCCGCGCCGACCACCTGGGCGACCTCATGCAGGGTGCCGCCGAAAAACAGGCCAACGCCGAGCGTGTCCAGGCCCAGCCAGCCGCTGTTGACCAGCACTGGGTAGAGCAGCATCGACAGCGTGCCGAACAGCACCACGCTGCCAACCGCCATGGCGCTCTTGTGCGGCTGCGAACGCAAGGCCGATTCAAACGCCAGCACTGCGGCTGCACCACAGATGGCGCTGCCGGCGGCGGTCAGCAGGGCGGTGTCGCGGTCCAGCTTGAATAGCTTGATGCCGACCCACAGCCCTAGCAGCAAGGTGCTCACCACGATTGCCAGCGACACCGTCAAGCCAGACCAACCGACCTGAGCGATTTCCTGCAGGCTGACCCGCAAGCCGAACAAGGCCACGGCGATGCGCAGCAGATTGCGCGCGCTGAAGTTGACGCCGCTGGCCCAGCCGGCGGGTATGCCTTGGCGCAGCAGGTTGCCGTACAGCGCGCCAGCAAGGATGCCGACAATCAGCGGGCTGATGCCCAGGCTGGCAAAAGCAGGCAGTGCTGCCAGTTGTGTCACTGCCAGGGCGAACAGGGCGACAAATAAGATACCGTTGAGCCGCCCACGGGTGTCGTGGGTAGGCGTATGCGGGTGTGTAACGGGAGCCGTAGCCATCATGCATCCTCCGGTCGAGGTAGCGTTTCGATAGGTCTACGTTAATTCAGTTATAAGCTTATAAAAAATCGTGATTCAGGATGGCAAATATCCGCCGAGCTGATATTTTGGGGGTATGACCCCAGAACAGCTTATAACCTTCGCTGCCGTTGCCGAACACGGCAACATCAGCCACGCGGCGCTGGCCCTGCATCTATCGCAGCCTGCGGTATCCGGGCAGTTGAAGTTGCTGCAGGAAGAATTCGGTGAGCCGCTCTATCTGCGTGCTGGCCGTGGCGTGCGCCTGACTGCAGCGGGTGAGCAATTGCTCGGCCACGCGAAACGCCTGCGCGATACCTTCATCCAGGCCAAGGCGTTGAAAGACGCACTGCGCGGGCTGGAGCGCGGCACCCTGCGGATCGGCGCCAGCACGACGCCAGCCAGTTACCTGCTGCCGTACCTGATTGCCGAATTTCGCCAGCGCTATCCCCAGGTGCTGGTGACCACTATCAACGGCAATACGGCCGACATTGTCGCCGCCTTGGGTTCGTTGGATATCGCCCTGATCGAAGGCCCACCCGGTCCCGACTTACCGGCAGGCACAGGGGTTACACCATGGCGCGAGGACGAAATCGTCGCCGTCGTGCCCAGCCAACACCCGCTCGCCGCAGTTGAACACGGGCATACCCTGCAAGCGTTGGGCGCCTATCCACTGGTGCTGCGGGAAAGCGGTTCGGGCGTACGCCAGTTGGTCGAGCGCGCGTTTGCCCGCAGCGGCGTGGCTATGCGGGTGGGCCTGGAGATTGCCGGTGTGGAAGGGGTCAAGGAAGCAGTGCGGGCAGGGATGGGCATCGGCTTTGTCTCGTCCATGTCGATGCGCCACGAAGACGCAGCGCTGCGCCGCCTGCGGGTTACCCCAGAGGCGCTGACGCGGCGCTTCTCGATCCTGATGCCGCATGCCGACACGCCTTCGCGGGTGGCGGCGCGGTTTCTTGAGCTGTGCACGGCGCCCGCTTGCGAGGCGGGGCAGGGCGTTGGCCCGTCGAATCAGTAGACATCGCGCAGGTAGCGTTTCTGCTCGCTCAACTGGCGCCAGTAATCAGCGGCAGCATCGGATTCCAGGCCACCATGACATTGCGCAACCTGACGCAGGGCGTAATCGACGTCTTTGGCCATGCGGCTGGCATCGCCACAGATATACAGCTGCGCGCCTTCTTGCAGCCAGCGCCAGAGCTCGGCACCTTGTTCCAGAATGCGGTCCTGAACATAGATTTTCTGCGCCTGGTCGCGGGAGAATGCCAGGCTCAAATGGGTGAGCAGGCCATCGCGCTGCAGGGCTTGCAGCTCTTCTCGGTAATAGAAGTCGCTGGCGGCATGCTGCTCGCCGAAGAACAACCAGTTGCGGCCTGTGTCACCCCGCGCCTGACGCTCCTGCAAAAAGCCCCGGAATGGCGCCACGCCAGTGCCGGGGCCAATCATGATCATCGGCACCGAGCCCTCGACAGGTGGGCGAAAATGCTTCGATTGCTGGAGGAACACCGGCACCTCGGCGTGTTCTGCGCGGTCGGCAAGAAAGGTCGAGGACACGCCCTTGCGCTTGCCGTAGCGCACGGCTGCAACCGTGAGATCGACTGCATGGGGATTGACCTTGGGGCTGGACGCGATCGAGTACAGGCGCGGTTGCAGGCGTTTGAAGGTGCCGAGCAACTCGTTTGCGCTGCAGTCGATCGGATAGGCATGGAGCACGTCTGCCAGCTGGCGGCCCCACAGCCACTCATTCAGCTCCGCTTTGCGCTCGCTGCTGAGCAACTGCTTGAGTTCCGGGTTACTGCTGCGTTCGGCGATCAATGCCAGCGCCTCTCGGCTGGGGCGGGCGATTTCGAAGTGTTCGCTCAGTGCCTGTCCTAAAGGAACGTCACCAAGCTTTTCGAGGGTGACCGGCGTATCCGCAGCCAGCCCGGTCAGCTCGAGCACTTCGCTGACAAGCGCCGGGCAATTGCGTGGCCACACGCCCAATGCGTCTCCCGCTTCATAGGCCAGACCTGAATCTTCCAGGGCGAAGGAAAACAAGCGGGTGTCCTTGCTCGCACCGGATTGATTCAAGCGAACATTGCTCAGCAGGCGTGAGGCATAAGGCTTGGTCTTGCTCGGCGTCGTGCTGGCGGCTGGGTCCTCAATCAGCGCTGTCGGCGCAAGATCGAGTGCCTGCTGCAACTGCGACAACCAGTTCTCGGCCAGGGCTTCGTAGTCGCTATCGCAGTCGACTCGCTCAATCAGGCGGGTCGCACCCAAGGCATGCAGGCGATGATCGAGCTGCTTGCCGTGATTGCAGAATTGGTCGTAACTGGCGTCACCCAGCGCCAGCACGGCATAGCGCAGTGACTCAAGCTGCATCTGCTGCGCATTCAATGCGCTCCAGAAGCGCTCGCCGTTGTCGGGCGGGTCGCCGTCACCAAAGGTGCTGCTGATCACGGCCAGGGTCTGCGTGCTGGCCAGCTTGCTCGCGGGAAAGTCCGCCATCGCACACAGCTGCACGTTGGCACCAGCGTCGCGCAAACGCTTGGCACAGCGCTCGGCCAGGGCTTCGGCGTTGCCGGTCTGCGAAGCCCACAGCAGCGTCACGCGGCCTGACGAGGCCGCGTCTTCCTCGGCCCACATCGCGAGGTCGTCGTGAGCAGGGCTGGCGATGAGTGCAGGAGCGCTCGCCGTATCCAGCCATTGGTGGTCGATCAGCTCGACCCGTTGCAGCGCAACCGCACAGCACTTGAATTCGGGTTGCAGCGAAATCGGGTCGACGGCGTCGTTGGTCACGGCATTGATCGCCAGGCTTTCGCCAAACACATCGTTCCAGTGAAAGGGCGCAAAGCAGTTGCCCGGCAGGACCCGTTCGGTGATCACCGCTGGCAATACCGCGCGACCGCGTCGCGAGCGTACTTCTACGGCGTCTTTGGCCTTGATGCCAAGCATGGCTGCATCTTGTGGGTGGATCTCGATAAACGGCCCAGGATTGAGCTTGTTCAACGTGGCCACCTTGCCGGTCTTGGTCAGGGTGTGCCATTGGTGCTGGACGCGTCCGGTGTTGAGCAGCAATGGGAAGTGCTGGTCGGGCATTTCAGCGGGTGGCAGGTGCGGGCGCGGCAGAAATACGCCCTTGCCATGCTCGGTCGGGAAGACGAGGGCAGGTTGGCTGCCGTCCTCGGCCTGCGCAAGCGTCTGGCTGATGCCATTGTTGAGGTAGCGGATTGGGTTGCGCGTCTCGCCTTCGTCCGGAGCGCACGGCCACTGCAGCGGCTGTTCGCGTAGGCGGGGGTAGCTCGCTCCGCGAATGTCATAGCCGGTTTTGGGATTCCAGGCGAGCTTGATCTCGTCAAACACCTCGGCTGCGTTGCTGTAGCTGAAGGCGTCGGCAAAACCCATCTCACAAGCCACCCTGGCAATGATCTGCCAGTCGGGCAGGGTTTCACCGGGTGCCTGCACGGCTTGCTGCATCAAGGTCAGGTTGCGTTCGGAGTTGATCATTACCCCTTCAGCCTCGGCCCATAGCGCGCCGGGAAGAAGGATATCGGCGTAGCGATTGGTCTCGGTGTCGAGGAAGGCGTCCTGAGTGATTACCAGCTCAGCCTGTTGCAAGCCGTCGATGACCTGCTGGCGATTGGGCGCCGATGCCACCGGGTTGGTGCAGATGATCCAGCAAGCCTTGATCTGGCCGCTGCGCATCTGCTCGAACATCGCCACAGTGCCGCCGCCCACGTTCTGCCGCAGGCTGCCGCGCGGGATCGCCCACAGGTCTTCGATGAACTGCCGATCGGCCTCGACCAGTACCGAGCGTTGGCCGGGCAGGCCGGGGCCCATGTAGCCCATCTCGCGTCCCCCCATGGCATTCGGTTGCCCGGTCAGGGAGAACGGCCCGCTGCCCGAGCGGCAGATGGCGCCGGTGGCCAGGTGCAGGTTGCACAGCGCGTTGGTGTTCCAGGTGCCGTGGGTGCTCTGGTTCAGGCCCATGGTCCAGCAGCTCATCCATTCGCCGGCCTCACCGATCCAGGCTGCTGCCTGACGCAGGTCGGCCTCGGGGATGCCCGTGATGCGTGCGACCTCGTCCGGCGGGTACTCTTCAAGGAACGCCGGCATGGCCTCCCAGCCCTGAGTGTAAGCGGCGATGAACGCAGGGTCGGTGTGGCCGTTCTTCACCAGCAGGTGCAGCAGGCCGTTGAGCAGGGCCAGGTCGGTGCCGGGCTTGATCTGTAAAAACAACCCGGCTTTGTCTGCCGTGGCAGTGCGCCGCGGGTCGACGACGATCAGCCTGGCTCCGGCCTTGACCCGATCCATCATGCGCAGGAACAAAATCGGATGGCAGTCAGCCATGTTGGCGCCGATCACGAAAAACAGCTCGGCCTTGTCGAAGTCCTGATACGAGCCCGGCGGCCCGTCCGCGCCCAGCGACAACTTGTAGCCGCTGCCGGCGCTGGCCATGCACAGCCGCGAGTTGGACTCCAGGTTGCTGGTGCGGACAAAGCCCTTGGCCAGTTTGTTGACCAGATACTGCGCCTCCAGCGACATTTGCCCGGAGACGTAGAACGCCAGTGCATCGGGGCCGTGCTGTTCAAGGATGGCGCGCAAGCGCCGAGCGGTCTCGCTGATGGCGGTGTCCATGGCGATCCGCACCGGGTCCTGATTGCGCTGCTGGCGCAGGTAGGCGTTTTCCATCCGGCCAGAATCAGCGATGGCCTGGCCACAGGTGGTGCCCTTGGTGCAGAGCCTGCCGAAGTTGCTAGGGTGCGCCTTGTCGCCACTGACCTTGACCACCCGGTTGTGCTCGACCTGCATGACGATGCCGCAGCCAACGCCACAGTAGGGACACACGCTGCGTACAGTTTTGTTTGCCATCTTCGCCCCTTGATCTCTGCCCGCCGCAGCGGCCCAGAAACAAAAAAGGCGCCATGAGACCTTCCGTCGAAACGGGGTCTACACGGCGCCTTTGTCGTATTAGGTGCAATCTTCGTTGATTGCCCAGGTGAACTAGCAAGCAGCGGGCCATAACTCGCCCAGCACCCGCCCGACTCGCGCTGGCGAGTTACTCTATTGGACGCTGTTCACTTACGTTGCACTCAGAATTTGCACGGGAGGCCAGGGTGCACCAGTTCAGTGCGCGGCGCTGGCAGGGCTCGTTCAGCGTTGCATCGCGCGGTTCAGGGCCTTGAGCAGGTCGTCGATCGCGTAGGGTTTTTTCAGTAGCTGAGGGTGGCGGCGGGAAACTTGGGATAGGGCGCTGCTGTAACCACTGGCAAGCACCACCGGCAGCCCAGGCCATTGCTCGCTGATGACATCAGCCAGCTCCAGGCCGGTCATGCCCGGCATCACTACGTCAGAGAGCACCACGTCAATTGACGGGCGCCGCTCTTGCAGCAGCTCGATAGCGGCGGCTGCACTGGTCACCAACTGGGTCTTGTAGCCCAGTTCCTGCAGCAGGCTGTCGGTAATTTCGCCAACCTGTGCGTTGTCTTCCACCAACAATACCTGGGCGCTGTTTACCGCCAATGGCACCGCGACCTCTTGTTGCGAAGGGGGAGGCGGGGTTGCAGCGGGCAGTGCGATCCTCATCGTCGTGCCCACCCCCAGCTGGCTCTCGACGCTGACCTGGCCACCGGACTGATTGACGAAACCATACACCTGGGACAGCCCCAGGCCAGTGCCTTTGCCGACGGCTTTGGTGGTGAAGAAGGGTTCGAACACCCGTTCAAGGTTGGCCGCATCGATGCCATGCCCTTGGTCGGTAACGCTGATGATCACATTCGGCGCACTGGCTGGCGAAGAAAGTGCAGGTGCGGTACTCACTGCCAGGGTTATGTCGCCCGCGCCCTGCATTGCATCGCGGGCGTTGATCACCAGATTGACCAGAGCGGTTTCGAATTGATTTGGGTCGGTGTTGACGTAATGGTCTTGCTCTGGAAGTGACAGCTCGATACGGATGTTGGCCCCGACCATGCTGCGCAGCATTTCAGCGATTTGCTGCACGCGCTGCGCAGCCAGAAAAGTCTCGGGCTTCAAGGTCTGGCGGCGGGCGAAGGCCAGCAATTGCCCGGTGAGTTTGGTGGCTCGGTCTGCGGTTTCCAGGATCAGGTCGATGAAACGGTGCTGCTTGTCGCCCGCGCCGGGATTGCGCCGCAGCAACTCTGCCGCGTTGCGGATGATGGTGAGAATGTTGTTGAAGTCATGGGCCACGCCGCCGGTGAGCTGGCCGATGGCTTCGAGCTTCTGCATCTGCCGCAGTTGCGCCTCGGCGGCGAGCAGGTCGCGTGAGCGCGCTTGCACCTCAACTTCCAGCTGTTCGTTGAAGTTACGCAGCTGGTCTTCTGCGTCATGCCGGTCATTCACGTCGATGGAAGTGCCGTACCAGCGCAGGATCTGCCCTGAATGCGGCTCTCGATAGGGCGTAGCGCGGACCATGAACCAGCGGTAGGTACCGTTTTGCCCGCAGAGGCGATGTTCGCTCCTGAAGTCCTGCCCGCTCGCCCGGGCCAGTGCGAAATCTTGCACTGTTTTGCCAACATCTTCAGGGTGAACACCCGCATGCGTCATCAGCCCGCTACCCGCCACGTCGACAACCTCGCCGAAATATTCCCGCCAGCGGTTGTTGACGAACACCACGCTGCCTTGTGCATCGCATACCCACGCCAGCTGCGGCATGGTGTTGGCGAGAATCTCGAAGGCCGCTTCGCTCTCATCGAGCCGTGCCTGGGTGCGGTGGCGCTCGGTCAGGTCGCTGGCTGCACCAAACCACTCGATGAGCTCGCCGGACTGGTCAAAAATAGGCACCGCTCTGGAATGGGTCCAGCCAAAACTGCCGTCGGCGAGTAACACTCGATGCTCCAGTTCAAACACGGATTGAGTGCGGATCGCTTGCTCGACCGCCGCCAACACCTGGGTGCGGTCTCCGTCTGGAATGTATTTCTCGATCCAGCTCCGGCATGGCTCAGCGGTCTCTTCGAGAAAGCCCTGGCCGGTCAACTCATGCATCTGAGTCCAGTCGGGGCTCATGCGGTAGATGGTGGTACTGGTGGCCCTGACCAGTGCGCGGAAGCGCAACTCGCTGTCATGCACGCTGCTGCTACCTGTTGCGGACAGCGGCGGCCCGGCGCGTTCAGTTCGAAGTGTTGGTCGATGTTCCATGAGCTGTCCCTGAGCTGAAAGTTGCCATGCAGACCCGGTCGGATCACGCGTAATTACGCAGGAGAGGGCTTGCTTGCTCGTGGAGTTCAGTGCGAATGGCCATGGTGCGATATGCGGCACGCACCTAGGCTGAGGGATTCGCGCCCTGTACCGCGATTGTTGTGTCGCTGAGCCAGCCGGGCAACGGAACTGAACGATGGCAAATTCGGCCGGTTCAAAGGGCTGTCAGCGGATTGCCCGGCACACGGGTGGCAGAAGAGCGCACCTACCTGCGTTCAGCCGATCCGCGGCGCAGCGAGGAGTGATGGAAGTCAGCGCCGAAAGCCTGGGCATCGATGTGAACCACGACCCTGCCGGCTGGTACAAGTGGCTGCTGGCGAGCTTTCTCGTAGGTAAACGGATTCGTTCGTCGGTGGCACTTGCGGCGTATCACGCGCTGGTCATCGGCATTGGTCTGGACACTCCGGCAAAACTGGCGAGTTGCCCTCACCGTACTTTGGTGAGGCAGCTCGGCAGTGCTGGTTACGCTCGCTACGATGAATCCACCGCCAGGCGCCTGCATGCACTTGGCTGCCGTCTGCAAAGTGAAATGGCTGACTATTTGAACCCTGACGTCAACGTAGATACAGCTCGCCTGAGTCACTGGTTACTTGGCTTCGACGGTATCGGTCCCAAAACGCTGGAAATATTCATGCGGGAGTTGCATTGCGCGCAACGGTGAATCAATTACATATTCCGGCGTTATACATAACTCTTCGTTTTGTATAAGTTTTTTGCCGTTTATCAGAACTTCATCCTGTTTGCACTGATGTAGTTGATTCGAAACCCTGAGGGGCTATGTTGGGCTAACGATAAGACCAAAGTCGCAGGAGGATGCCATGCGAATTCGCGGTGATGTGTTCTGGAGTTGGGCCGACCCTGCGCTGCACCATCGAAGTCATGACGAGAAGCTCGAGAGTGGCGTCATGCTCGACGTTCAGGTGCGCCTGGCACGCACTGGCCAGACGCAATTGTTCATTGGGATCTATGCCGCGAGTGGAATGGCGCTGCTTGAGGAAGCTTACGATTCGCGACCTGGTGAATCGATGACGCGCGCATTGGCCTGGGGGGTAGGGCGCGCGCGGCATCTGGCCAAGGAGATGCGCCCAGGCACAGGCGAATGGCCTAAGCGCTTGGGGCGCACCAGTACTGTTTCGTGAAATGTCGCCTCTGGCTGCTGTCGCTGCCCGAGACTTGCCAATGGCCCTCCAGAGCGCCTCTATAGGCGCGTCAGAACGCGGTCTTCAATGTCAACGACAGGCTGCGCGGATCACCATAGATAGCCCCGGCATAGAACCCATAGCGGGTGTAGTAATGCTTGTCGAACAGGTTGTTGGCATTGAGCGTCAGTGAAACATCGTCATTGATGTCGTACTTGGCCATCGCACTCCAGATTGCATAACCCGACCAATTGACGTCAGTGGCAGCGCGGCTTACGCCATTGCTGGGCTGGCCAGCGGGGGTCGAGTTGGCGCGGATGTTGGTCTGCGCGGTAACGCCGGTGCCGACGGTCAAACGTTCGAGCGGGCCAGACAGGCGATAGGTGGTCGAGGCCTTGAACAGGTGCGATGGGTCGCTGCGACCGTCCGCATCGAGCCTGCGAAAATGCAGGTAGGTGTAGCCGGCATACACGTTCCAGTCCGAGGTCAGGGCACCCGACACTTCCAGATCGATACCGTCGGTTTCCACCCCTGAACCGGCCTTGTAGGCCTGGCCGCCGGTTGGCGTCAGGTTGTCGCTGTCGGTGACGGCCTTGTTCTCCTGACGGGTCAGGAAGTACGCCGCCTGGGCGTTGACCAGGCCGCCCAGCCATTCGCCCTTGATGCCGCTTTCATAGCTTTGGCCGCGAATCGGTTCGATCTTGCTGCCGCTGACGCTTTCTTCGCTCTGCGGGGTGAAGATATCGGTGTAGCTGGCGTACAGCGAGTAATTGTCGTTGAGGTCATATACCGCGCCCAGGTACGGCGTGACGATGCCGTTTTCTTCCTGGTTGCTGCGCACGCCTGCGGTACTGCGGGTGGTGCTGCTGTAGTTGCTGACGCGGGCGCCGACGATCACCGACAGCGGGTCGGTAATGCTCAGGCGGGTCGCGGCGTACATGCCCTGCAGGCGGGTGGTGGTCTTGCTGTGCAGGCCGGTCTTGTAGGCATTGATCGCGTAATCGTCGTCCACGCCATTATGCCAGTTGCTGATCGGGAAGCCATTGTTGGCGCGGAACTGGCAGCCGAGCGTGTTGGCGCTGGTGCGGTCGGCGCTGACCATGTTGCAGGTGTACTGCGGCGACCAGGCCACCGTGCGGCTGTCGCTGTAGCCGAACATGGCTTGATGGCTGCGGCCGAGCATTTCGAACGGGCCGCTGAGGTCGATCTGCGCCGATTGCTGGGTGGTGTCGGTCGAGCTGTGCAGGCCGTTGAGCACCGCGCCGCTGCCGTCCTGGTTCCAGTAGCCGCCATACACGCCGCGGCCCACCGAGTTGACCTTGGCCAGGCCGCGGTGATTGAGCGCGTCGGTGGTGCTCTGCGCCGCCTTGAGGTTCAGGCTCCAATCGTTGTCAAAGTGATGCTCCAGCGAGCCGAAGGTGGTGCGCGTTTCGTACTCGCCAAAGCTCCAGCTGGGCACCAGGTTGCTGCTGCGCGGCAGTCTGGTCTTGCTGCCGTCGCCGTACCAGATCGGGATGTTCGCGCCCCAGCCGCCGCCAACGATCTTGCTGTACTCGTACTGGTAACCGGCGCCCAGGGTGGTGGCATCACTCAGGTCGAACTCGAAGCTGGCCAGCGCCGCGCGCGAACGCTCGGACTGGTTGTCGCGGAACGAGTTGGCATCCTGCTGGGTCATTACCAGCCGCGAACGCAGCCTGCCGTCGTCGGCCAGCGGCAGGTTCAGGTCGGCGCCCAAGCGGCGTTTGTCCCAGCTGCCGTAAGTGATATAGGCACTGCCGCCGAATTCCTTGCCGGGACGCTTGCGAATCAGGTTGACGGTGGCCGATGGGTCGCCGGTGCCGCCCAGCAGGCCGTTAGCGCCACGGACGATATCGATGCGCTCATACATGTCCATGTTCAGCGCCGTACCTGCCCCGCTGAAGTCCGAGCCGCCGGGGAACTGCAAGCCGTCTGCCTTCCAGTTGGTGATCGGGTAACCACGCGCGCGATACTCGGTACGGCCGCCAACTTCCATTTTGCTCATGCTGACGCCGGGCGTGGTATCCAGCGCCTGCTCGATGTTGGTGATCTGTCGATCCGCCATTTGTGCCTGGGTGATTGTCGTGACTGACTGCGGCGTCTCGCGGGGTTTGAGCTTCAACCCGGTTGAGCTGGTGGTGCTGTTGACGGTATAGCCCAGCTGTTCGGTGGTGTTCTCAACTGGCATCTGGCCATCGACGTTGACCGCATCCAGTTCGACGACCTTCTCGGCGCTGGCGTGCAGGCTGATGCTGCCCAGCGCCAGGCCGATGGCCAAGGGCAATGCCGAGCGGCGGCAGTTCAGACGTGGATGTTTGGTGGCGATCGCAAGCGGTGTATGCGCGGAATGACTGGTCATGATGCCCTGCTGTGCAATTGGTAATTCATCGTATTCGCAGATGATTTTTGCTAGCATTCTATGCATCGCTTCTGCGCGCTCTATCAGCGGCTTGTATGGGTATGTAATGGAATGTAATGAAGGTTTTATCGACCGCGCCGAGGTCGCCGGGCTTGCGTCGGCGAGAACGTTTCTGGTGGTCGATGACGATGACGAGATCCGCGAACTGCTCTGCGATTATTTGAGCGAAAACGGCGACCGGGTACTGGCCGCCGCCAGTGGCAGCGAGATGTGGCAGCAGTTGGCACGGGAACCAGTGGACCTGGTGGTGCTCGACGTCATGCTGCCTGGCGAAGATGGCTTGAGCCTGTGCCGGCAACTCCAGGCCAAACCTGGCTTGAGCGTGATCATGCTGTCGGCCAAGGGCACGGCGTTCGACCGCATCATTGGCCTTGAGGTAGGCGCTGACGATTACCTGGCCAAGCCGTTCGAACCGCGTGAATTGCTCGCCCGGATCAAGGCCGTGTTGCGCCGTTCAGCGCGCGCCGACGCCGTAGCCGAACCGCGACCGAAACTGCCGCAGACCTTCGCCGGCTATCGCCTCGATCCGGTCAAACGGATGCTCACGGCTGCCGATGGCACGGCGTGCACCTTGCCGCGCTCGGACTTCAGGGTCCTGCGCGAACTGCTGGCTGCGCCCGACCAGGTACTGACCCGCGAGCATCTGACGCGCAGCGCGATGGGCCGCGATTACACCGCAGACGATCGCTCCATCGACATGTGCATCAGCCGTCTTCGCCAACTGCTCAAAGCCGCACCCCAGGGCGAAGTGCAGATACTGACTGTACGTAACGAGGGCTATCTGTTGAGCCTCGGCGCGGTCGATGCGCGGCACTGAGCATCCGCGCACACGCCTGCGCAGATCACTTCAGCGGCTTTGGCCGAAATCGCTGTTTGGCCAGCTGACGCTGATCATGGTCAGCGGCACGGTGGCGATTCAGCTGCTGTCGAGCAGCATCTGGTTTGACGTGCGCTTTGCCCAAGTGCTCGAGGCGCCAGTGCGGCTGATCGCCAGCCGCACTGCGCCGCTGCTGGACACGGCCGGCTGTGACCCGGTGGTGACCATTCAGGCACCGGCGCACTATCAGGCCAGCTGTGTGCAGTCCCCCAGCACACCTGAGCGGCACAAAGGCCTGCGCCGAACCGGTCTGCTGCTCGAGCAGGCCCTGGCTTACGAGCTTGGCCGCGAGCAGAGGGTGCGGGTGCTGGGTGTCGAGCTCACCGACCCGCAAGGGCAGCCGGTCACCTGGCCGAGCCTGTTCGGTTTGCAGACGGCGATGGCCCATGTGCGCTTCGCCGTGGCCTTGGCTGACGGCCACTGGCTGCAGGTCAGCGGCAAGGAGTTGCAGGGCTGGAGTGGTGAGTCAGCCTGGGCGCTGATAGCCGATTACGTGCTCAGGGTGTATGTCCTGCGCATCCTTGCTGTACTCGCTGTCTGTTGGCTGGCGGTGCGGCTGTGTCTGCAACCGCTGCGCAGGATGAGCGACGCTGCGCGAGCGCTGGGCGAGAGCCTGGAGCAGCCGCCACTTCGGGTTGAGGGGCCGGCAGAGGTGCGCCAGGCGGCCTACACGTTCAACGCCATGCAGCAGCGGATCACCGCCATGGTCGATGACCAGAGCTTTTTCCTGGCGGCGGTTTCCCACGACTTGCGCACGCCGTTGACCCGTATGCGCCTGCGCGTCGAACGTATGGGCGACAGCCCGGACAGCCAGCGCCTCAAACTCAACATCCAGCAGATGGACCAGATGATCGCCCAGGTGCTGGACTACCTGGAAAGCGCCAAGCAGCACGCTTGCCAGATCATCGACGTCGATCGGCTGGTACGCAGCGCGTGCGCCGAGCTGTGCAGCGCAGAAGAGCGTCTGCCCATCAGCGGCCATGCCGGCGCGGTGTATGCCAATGAAGTGCTGTTGCTGCGCTGTATCCAGAACGTGCTGGTCAATGCCCTCCGTTATGCGCAGCAGGTCGAGGTACGCCTGCAACGGACCGAGCAGGGCGTGCTGATCCAGGTCGACGACCGCGGCCCGGGCATTGCCGACAGCCAGCTACAGGCCATCACCCAGCCCTTCGTGCGCGGCGATCACTCGCGTAATTCGCAGTCCGGCGGTTACGGGCTGGGGCTGAGCATCGCCAAGCGCATTGCAGAAAATCATCAGGGCAGCCTGCTGTTGAGCAACCGCCAGGGCGGCGGGCTTTGCGTGCGTATTTTCATCGCCCAGCGCAAGGCCGACACCGCGCCCATCAACGGCTGCGCACGGTAGTCAGGGCGGGTGACCACACGCCATGCCCGCAGCGCGCACATGTGCGCTGCTCGGCGCTGTCGTGGAAGACGCCCAGGCCACAGCTTACACAGCAGTACAACCCAGGGCCGGGTGGTACCCTGTACTCCGGGCGATGCTCATCAGGCAGTACCGACAGGCCGGGCCGCGTGTCTTCAGCGGTGTAGTAATACAGGCTGACATCGCCGTCGGTTTCCAGAAGTCCAAGCCTGACCTGGCCCAGATGTTCGACGCCTTGCTGGCGCAACTCCATGAACAATTCTTTGGACGAAATATTCAAGCTGCGCAGTGAGTGGATTTCATAGATGCCGTCTTTCACCACGGTAATGGGCACACCGTCGATCCAGGCTTCACAGGTCTTACTGCGCGTCATGATGTAGATGGTTACGCGATAGAGCAGTAACAGTGTCACAAATACCAGCGCAACCGGCAGTAGTGGCACATCTTCATAAAAAGTGACATCACCGGCAGCGGAACCCAAGGTCAGAATCACCACCAACTCAAAACGCGAGAGCTGCTTTATTCCACGTCGGCCGCTGAACTTGAGGAAGAAGAACACCGCTAGAAACGCGGCCAGTACGCGGCAGGCGACCTCCAGCAGAAACGTCCAGGGCAGGTCGCCCAGCAGCATGCGTTGCAACTCGAACGACTCCATCCATGACCTCGATTTCGATTGGCTTCGCTAGGATTGACCGCGACTGGCCTGGCGCAGTTCATCAAGCGCCAGGGCTGCCCTTATGAAACGAATTGAGCTCGTTATTTGTACAATATATTTGTTGTGTACAAGAAAACTCCGCGCGCGCTGGAGAATGTAAATGAAACTGTAAATTAGTGAATTTTCAGAATTGCTCGGCAGTCCTAAATACTTAGGGGAGGACTGCACAATGTTGGGTCAAAAGTTATACATTATTGAATACACACTTCGCGGCGCCGAGCGCAACTTCGTTATCCGACTGGAGCGGATGGACAATGCCCTGGCGTGGCACTGGGCGGGCTGTGATGCCGGTATTGCGGTCATCCCGCGCTTCGGTCAGCACAATATAAAACACGTCAGCCGGCCCATGGCTGAACGCTACGGGCTGGAGAACGTGCGCTGGCGCCTCGCAGGGGCAGGCCCGGCAACTGCTGTCGAACAACCGGCAGCGAGCAGCGAGGTCGAGGAACCCCAGTGAAATTCACGTCCGAAGGTGCGGTGCTGGCCGGCAAGTCGATACTGGTGATCGAGGATGAGCCTCTGTTGCAGGAGTTGATGTGCGCAATCCTCAGCGAACTGGGAGCGCAGTGTTTGGCGTTCGCCAACGCCGAGGATGGCCTGATGGCGTTGCTCAAGCGCCAGGAGCAATACTCGCTGGTGATTGTCGATCACTCCTTGCCGGGCGACATCAAGGGCCTGGAACTGGCGGCGATGGTGCGCCAGCGCTGGCCCGCTACGCCTGTTCTGGTTACCTCAGGGCATGCCCTTCGGAGTAGCGATCTGGGCGCCGATCAGCGTTTTCTGATGAAACCGTGGTCAGTCCAACAGTTGACCGCAGCGGTGTTCGCCGCGCTCGACGGCGATTAGCCAGGCCTCAGGCAGGCGGACCTCGGCCCGCCCATGCAAGCGCTTGAGGCGCTACTGTGACGAGCGGCTGTTGCTGGCGGGCGGCGTCGCTTTGGCGGGGTGATGCAGATGCGCCCCGGTTGGGTCTTCGAGCTGAATCACCTTGCCATGCTGCCAGCCATCCGCTGCTGGATCAGCCGGCGGTATCTTGATGTCGGCGCGCTGCGCACGGGTCTTCGCGCTGTCGACTCCCAGGCGTTGATTGCGCTGTTCGACCATCTTCGGGTCAGCCTGGCCGTCTGCGGTAAAGCCCATCATCAGTTGCGGCACGCCAACCGGCAGGGCCTTGTCCTGGTCGGTATGCCAGGTGTGCCAGGTCTTCCCGTAGGTATGAGCGAGCCGCTGCATCAGCGCATGTTCTGCTACCTGCGGTACGCCCGGGGCAAGCAACTGGCCGGATGAAACCTCAAAGCCGTGGCTGTGCCACATGGCTTTCTCTTTGGCTGGCAAACCGGCGAACAGCTTTTCATCGATGATGTACTCGACGCCCATGATCTTCGCCTGCTTGGTATTGCCGTCGAAGATCACGCACTGGATCACGTCCTCGTTGAGGATGGAGCAGTAATGGTGGGCCTCCATTTGCACATCGGGGTGGCCGTTGTAGAAGTGAAAGCCATCCAGGTAGGCGTTGATGGCTTCGATTGGCGGCTTGGCCTGCAGCGTCGCCGCACCTGCTTCGAGCAGCTGGGTTTTCGCCGACTCAGGCCGGCCTGGCGCGTCCACCGGCGAATGGGTGTCGGCTGCCGAGCAGGCCCAAAGGGCGCCGCAGGCGATGGAGAGCGATATCAGTTGGAGTGGCTGGCGCATGTTAAAGCCCTGTGCAGAATGTCCTCAAGGGACAGCCCAAAGCCTTCAATGCGACAGTGCCACTGACCAATGGCATTACGACTCGGCGTTCTCGCGACGGGCCCGCTGTATGCGGCTGACCACGATTTGCACGACTGCGGCCACCAGGCACAGCAAGCCGATGCGCCAGCTGCCCTCGACGGCGTAGTGTTCGGCCACTTTGCCGGCGAGAATGACGCTGAGAAAGATGGCGACAGGCAGGATCAATTTGTTCATTGCAAAGACCACAGATGATTCAACGAGCCGCCATCCTACAGCGATGTGCCCGCCACGGCACCCACGGCTGTAGGAGCGGCCCCAGGATTTTCACAACGCCGCAGATCGTCGGGCCCGCTGCGCGCGCCTTTCGCGACACAAGGCCGCTCCTACAGGAACTGTGCAAGCCGTTGGTGGCGTGCGCATAGCCGTGAGATGGCGGGTCGTTGAATCAATAGCCCGGGATATACGCGGTCGATGTAGGAGCGGCCTTGTGTCGCGAAAGGCGCGCGCAGCGGGCCCGACGAACTGCGGCCCTGCGAAAATCCTGGGGCCGCTACGCAGCCCTTTCCGACCGGTCCGGCGCTCCGGCGAGGCCGCTCCTACATCGACCGTGTACCGGCTGGAGATCGCTGCGTCTTCAGGCAAAACGGAACGATGCACCATGGGCCGAAGCCGGCAGGTAGCTGGAGCCGTCATTGCGCAGGCGTGATCGCAAGGTGCCGCTTTGAGGCTGGGTGCGGTACAGGCCACGTTTCTGCAAGGCCGGGATCACCAGTTCGACGAAGTCTTCCAGGCTGCCCGGGCTGATCAGTGGGTTGATCATGTAGCCACTGGTGCCGGAGATTGCTGCGTGCTCCTCGATGCGCTGCGCTACTTGCTCAGGCGTGCCGACCAGGATCAAATCGGTGCCGCGGGTGACGCTGGCAAAGCGCTGTTTGACATCGCCAGCGGTCAGCGGCTTGCCGCTGCCGTCAGGGCGCATCATGTACGAGGTCAGCCCTTCGGTGTGGGTCGCCAGGGGTTCGTTGTCGGCATAGCGGCTGATGTCGATGCCGGTGTCGCCGGCATAGCTGACCAGTTGCGCCTGCAGGTGGTAGTTGCTCTGCAGTTGCTCGTATTTGTGCTGCGCCTCGATTTCGGTTTTGGCGGTGACGATGCGCAGCACTGTCAGCGACTTTACATCCTCGGCCTGACGACCACGGGCCTGCGCCTGCGCCCATATTTCATCCAGACCCTGACGGATCTCCAGCGGGTTGGACTTGGCGATGAAGATCAGCTCGGCGTGTTTGGCGGCAAACTCGCGCCCGCGCCCGGACCAGCCCGCCTGAATCAGCAGCGGCGTGCGCTGCGGTGACGGTGAGCTCAGGTGCGGGCCGGCGACGCGGTAGTGTTCACCGACGTGGTTGATCGGCCGCACGCGTTCACCCTGGGCATAGAGTTGGCGGGACTTGTCGGCAACCACGGCGTCCTGCGCCCAGCTGCCTTCCCAGAGCTTGTAGACCACATCGAGGAATTCTTCGGCACGCTCGTACCGATCATTGTGCTTGATCATCTGTTCCAGGCCGAAGTTGCGCGCGGCGCTGTTCAGGTAGGAGGTGACGATGTTCCAGCCGACCCGGCCATTGCTCAGGTGATCCAGCGTGCTGAAGCGCCGCGCATGGGTGAAAGGATGTTCGTAGCTGGTGCTGACGGTGACGCCGAAGGCGAGGTTTTCAGTCACCGCAGCCAACGCTGGGATGATCATTAGCGGATCATTGGCGGGCGCTTCGACGGCCCACTTGAGGGCAGCGTCGGCGGTGCCGCCATAGCCATCGTAGAAGCCCAGCACATCGGCAAAGAACAGCATGTCGAGGTTGGCCTGATCGGCGATCCGCGCCAGGTTCGACCAGTAGCTCAGGGAGTTGATGCTCAGGCGTTCGTCGGCCGGGTGAGTCCACAGGCTCGGCGCACCGCCACAGCCGACACTGGCTTGTTCATACAGGGCAAACAGCAAAGGTTTGGGATCAGCTCCCGGGTGCGGCGATGTGCTCAAGTTGCGGCTCCAGTCGAACAGAATTCGTTAGATTGAAGCGCACTAAAAAATCTAAATAAACGACTTATTAGATATATGAGACTTGGTTGCGGCTATATGACCGCATCTTTGAGGGTGCGCTCGATACCGCCCAGCAGCAGGCTTTGCATCAGGCGCATGCCCTCATCCTCGGCCAACCCGCGGCCCTGTAGCCAGCCAGGCAGCTGGTTGAGCAGGGTAGCGAGCGCTTGCCCGGTGGCTGCCAAAGCCGGGCCGCTAAGGCGCGTCTGCGGCGCCACAAGTTTCAGCAGGCCCGCCTGGTACCGCAGGCGAATCTGCGCCAGCCGCGCCTGCTGCTCATCGCTCAGGCAGCACAGGTCGCGTTCGGCCAGGCGAAACTGCAAGGCTCGCTCGGCGTGCAGTTGCCAGTGCGCTACGATCACCGCAGGCAGCGCCGGCTTACCTCTGGCCAGGGCCTTGCGGCCTTGGTCGAGGGTCGCCTGCAACTCCTCGTACAATTCTTCGATCAGGTCATAGAGCAAATCCTGCTTGCTCGAAAAATGGTGATACAGCGAGCCTGCCGTCAGGCCGACATGCGCTGCCAGCTCACGCATGCTGACCTGGCCAAAGCCCTTGGCTGCGAACAGTGCCATGGCCTTGTCGCGACGCTCGTCAAAATTGCTGCAGCGCAGGGCGGCATTGGCCGACATGGCAGGCGCTCCTCAGTAGGTGAAGAAGCCGCGACCGCTTTTGCGGCCAAGGTAACCGGCCGCGACCATTTCCCGCAGCAGCGGAGCAGGGCGGTACTTGCTGTCGTTGTAGCCGTCAACGAACGCCTCCATGATCGCCAACAGCGTGTCCAGGCCGATCAGGTCCGCCAGCGCCAGCGGGCCGATCGGCTGGTTGCAGCCCAGGCGCATGCCGGTGTCGATGTCTTCAGCGCTGGCCAGGCCTTCCTGGCGCACGAAGATGGCTTCGTTGATCATCGGTACCAGGATACGGTTGACCACAAAGCCCGGACGGTTGCCAGCCGTGATCGGCGTCTTGCCGAGTTTCTCGGTCACCACCAGCGCCTGGGCGTACGTGCTGTCGCTGGTCTGCAAGCCGCGGATGATTTCCACCAGCGCCATCATTGGCACTGGGTTGAAGAAGTGCACGCCGATAAAGCGCTCGGGGTGCTCGATGCTGGAGGCCAGCTGGGTTACCGACAGCGATGAGGTGTTGGTCGCGATCAGGCAATCGCTGCTGACGTTGGCCGCGGCCTGCTGCAGGATGCGCTGCTTCAACTCGAGGTTTTCGGTCGCTGCCTCGATCAACAGCTGCACCTCGCGCAAGTCTGCATAATCGGTGCTGGTGCGAATCCGGCCTCTCGCCGCAGCAGCCTTGTCAGCCTCCAGCGTGCCCTTGCTGACCTGGCGTTCGAGGTTTTTGCTCAAGGTCGCCACACCGCGCTCCAGTGCAGCATCACTGACGTCGATCAGCAGCACCTGATAGCCCGCCACTGCGCACACCTGGGCAATGCCGTTACCCATGGTCCCGGCGCCAATCACTGCAATCTTTTCAATGCTCACAAGGCCGCTCCTTATACGCGTTCAAAGACGACAGCGATGCCTTGGCCGCCACCGATGCACATGGTCGCCAGGGCATAGCGGCCCTGCACCCGCTGCAATTCATGGATGGCCTTGGTAGCAATGATTGCGCCGGTGGCGCCGACCGGGTGACCGAGCGAGATGCCCGAGCCGTTCGGGTTGACCTTCTCCGGGTCGAAGTCCAGTGCGCGGGCAACTGCGCAGGCTTGCGCGGCAAACGCCTCGTTGGATTCGATCACATCCAGGTCGTTGACGGTCAGACCGGCCTTTTGCAGCGCCTTCTGCGTGGCCGGAATCGGCCCCAGACCCATCAGTGCCGGCTCGACGCCGACATGTGCGTAGGCTACCAACCGCGCCAGCGGCTTCAGGCCCAGTCGGCGGACTGCTTCACCGGTGGCCAGTACCAGGCCAGCGGCGCCGTCGTTGATACCGCTGGCATTGCCCGCGGTGACCGTACCGTCCTTCTTGAACACGGTTTTCATCGCAGCCAGTTGCTCGGCGCTGACATCGCTGCGTACATGCTCGTCGACGGCGAACTGCACCGGGCCTTTGCGGGTTTTCAGTTCCAGCGGCACGATCTGACTGTCAAAACGGCCTTCGGCGATGGCGCGGGCGGCGCGTTGCTGGCTGGTCAGCGCCAGTTCGTCCTGCATCTGCCGGGTAATGCCGTGCTTGGCCGCGACGTTCTCGGCGGTGATGCCCATGTGAAAGTGCTCGAAAGGGTCCTGCAGTACACCGACCAGATAATCGATGCCTTGCAGATCACCCATGCGTGCGCCCCAGCGCGCCTGTGGCAGCAGGTACGGCGCGCGGCTCATCGACTCGGCGCCGGCCGCCAGGGCAATATCGGTGTCGCCCAGCAGCAAGCTTTGCGCAGCCGAGACGATCGCCTGCAGGCCCGAGCCGCACAGGCGATTGACGTTGAAGGCTGGGGTTTCCTTGGGGACGCCGGCATTCATCGCTGCCACCCGGCCCAGGTAGGCATCGCGGGCTTCGGTAGGGATGACGTTGCCCATCACTACATGACCAATCTGCTCGGCAGCCACGCCGGAACGCTCGATGGCGGCACGCGCCAGCGCCGTGGCGAGGTCGGCCAGCGGCAGGTCCTTGAGGGCACCGCCAAAGCCGCCAATGGCGGAACGGACGGCACTGACGACGTAGATTTCTGTACTGCTCATGGCGGGCTCCAATGGCGAAGGCGTAGCGGGACAGGGCCAGGCTCTGCGAGAATGGCCGCCATCTGTGGATGGCCCGAGTCTAGGCAATGCCTGCCTCGCGGCCTATGTCGGATCTGCTCATTCAATCTGGCGTTTTTTGCCACTCAGCATAGACAAGCGAACCCCAGCCATGCGCGATAGCGATTCGGTCGCGGTGTATTTTCTCCAGGCCATGCTGCATGCCCTGGCTGATCAGCCGCAGTTGCGTGATGCACAGTTGCGCGCCGTCGGCATTGCCCCTGAGCTGCTGCAAGACCCAGAGGCACGGGTGCCGGCCAAGGCCTTTGCCCAGCTCTGGTTAAGCTTGATTCAGGTGCTGGACGACGAATTTTTCCGCCTCGACAGCCATGGCATGCCGCTGGGCAGCTTTGCCTTGATCTGCCGCGGATTGATCCAGGAGCCCAGCCTGGACAAGGCGCTGCGTCAGTGCCTGGGCAATTTCGGCCTGTTTCTGCGCGACCTGCGTGGCTCGATCAGCGTGCGTGGCTCGCGCACAGTGATCAGTGTGCAGTCGAGCATTGCCGATCCGCTGACCCGGGGGTATGCCGAGGAAACCTATCTGGTGCTGGTGGTCGGTCTGCTGTGCTGGCTGGGCGGGCGCCGGTTGCAGATCGAACGCACCGAGCTGGCCATTGCACGCCTGCCACTGGAAGACGATACGCTGCTGTGGGGCGCTGACCTGCGCCTGGGCAGTGGCCATACCGAGGTGGAGTTCAACAGTGCCGACCTGCGCCTGCCCGTAGTGCAGGATCTGGCCGCCCTGAAGACTTTTTTGCGCACTGCGCCGCAAGGGCTGGTCATTCGCTTTCGCAATCAGAACGGCCTTGTGGCAAAGGTTTATCGCCACCTCAAGGCCCGCGGTTATGGCGAGTGGCCGACGCTGGTCGGCCTGGCAGAGCAGCAGGGCTTGAGCGCCAGCAGCTTTCGCCGGCAGTTGCAGCGCGAAGGGCGCTCATACCAGCAGATCAAGGACGAAGTACGTCGAGCGATGGCCTTCGAACGCCTGCGCGAAGGCCGCTTGAGCATTGCCGAAATCGCCGAGCAGACCGGTTTCCAGGAGCCCAGCGCGTTTCACCGGGCGTTCAAGAAATGGACCGGGCACAGTCCTGGCAGCTACCGCTCGCGGCTGATCGAACGTTAGGCCGGGATCATTGCGAACCCAACGCCGAAACGGTTCCAGGCGTTGATGGTGGCAATCGCCAGCGTCAGGTTGACCACTTCGGCGGGCTCGAAATACTCCTGCAGCGCTTGATACTGGTCTTGCGGCGCACCGTGTTCAGGCAACTTGGTCAGGCTCTCGACCCAGGCCAACGCCGCCCGCTCGCGAGGGGTGAAGTAGTTGGTTTCCTGCCAGACCAGCAAGGTTTGCAGGCGGGCCTCGGTTTCGCCGGCCTTGCGCGCATCATTGCTGTGCAGGTTGACGCAGTAGGCGCAGCCGTTGATCTGCGAGGCGCGCAGGCGAATCAGCTCGAGCAGCGAGGTTTCCAGGCCGCTGTTGGCCAGCGCCTGCTCCAGGCTGAGCATGGCTTTGTAGGCTTCGGGCGCGTGTTTGGCCCATTCAAGGCGACTGTGCATGGTTGGCTCCGGTAGGTTGCTAGAGGCCGCCGGCTGGCGGGCTGTTGCGCAAAGCTTAGCGCCAGGCCGCGTGGCGCCCGATAGCCAATCCTCGGCTTTGCCAGGAGGCCAATGGCGCTATTCAGGTGGCCACTGACAGGCATCCAATCTCTTCATTTCAGCCTTGACCCTGGAGTCGGGATAATCAGCGCATCGCTTATCGGAGATTCATTCATGTCCAACTCAAGCCATATGCGCGCAGCGCTGGGTCTGGCCCGAGAGAATATTCAGGCCGGCGGCCGTCCGTTCGGGGCTGTGCTGGTCTATCAAGGTCGGGTAGTGGCGCGTGCCGTCAATGAGATCCACAGCAGCCAGGACCCAACTGCCCATGCCGAAATGCAGGCCATCCGCCAGGCGTCGCAGGTGCTCGGCACGGCGCGCCTGGACGGCGCCGAGATCTACGCCAGCGGTCACCCGTGCCCGATGTGTCTGGCGGCCATGCACCTGTGCGGCATCGAGCGCGCATGGTTTGCCTACGACAACGACGAGGGTGCTGCCTACGGCCTGTCGACCGCTGCCATATACGCCGAAATGGCCAAGCCGGCTCAACAGCAAAGCCTGCCTTTGCGGCCACTCAAACCCCAGGGCGAGGCTGGCCTGTATGAGCAATGGCAGCAGGCCCAGCAAGCATGAGAGGCGCATTGAACCTGCTGCTGATCATGCTCCTGGCGCTCAATCTGCGGCCGATCCTGACCAGCATCGGACCGTTGCTGGAAGCGATGCGCGCCAGCACCGGGCTTGGCTATCAGCAAGCAGCGTTGCTGACCGCATTGCCGGTGCTGTGCATGGGCCTGGTGCCCTTGACCCAGCCCTGGCTGCGGCGCTGGTTGAGCGAGCATGGCGGCATGCTGTTCGGCTTGGGCGCCATTGCTGCGGCATGCCTGTGGCGTTTGCAGGTGGCCAGCGCCTGGGCGCTGATCGTCAGTGCCTTGCTTGCCGGTATCGGCGTGGCGCTGGTGCAAGGCATGATGCCGGGGTTGGTCAACCGCTGGTTCCCGCAGCGGCTGGCAACAGCATGGGCCTTTATTCAGCGGCGTTGATGACCGGCGGCGGCCTGGCGGCGGTGCTTGGCCCGCATATCAGCGAGTACTTTCAGCGCTGGCAGGTCGGCCTTGGCATCTGGGCAGTGCCGGCGCTGCTGGCGATGCTTGCCTGGGTTGTGTTGCGCCCACGGCAGGCGCCTGCACATGCACCAGGCGCCGCGCGCGGGCACTGGTTCGGCAATCGCCGGGCCTGGCTGTTGGCGCTTTATTTTGGCCTGATCAACGGCGGTTACACGAGCATGGTGGCGTGGCTGCCGGCCTACCACCTGGAACACGGCGGCACTGCTCAAGGCGGAGGTGATCTGGTCGGTCTGATGACCGTGTTCCAGGTCATCGGCGCGCTGGGGATGCCGTGGTTGTTGCGCCATCTGGTTGATCGCCGGCCGGGCCTGTGGCTGGCGTTGCTGGTGCAACTGTGCGGCTTCAGCGGGCTCCTGCTGGCACCCAACAGCGCGATGGGGTTGTGGGTCGGCTTGATCGGTTTTGGTCTGGGCTCATGTTTCAGCCTGAGCCTGACCTTGACGCTGGAACATCTTAAAACCCCGGCAGAGGCGGGTAGCCTGGCGGCCTTCGTGCAAGGTATCGGCTTTATCATTACCGGCATCGTGCCCTACATCACCGGCTGGCTGCGTGATGTCAGCGGCGACTTCCAGGCTTCCTGGACCTTGCTCACGCTGACGGTAGTAGCCATGTTGCTGGTCACCGCTCGGTTCGTGCCGCAGGGCTACGCTGGCGCGATGGCCAGGCCAGCGCGTGGCGGCGAAGTGCAGCCGCTCAGCTGATCTGGCGCAGGGTATCGGCGACCCGGTCCAGCGCCGGGTCGATATCCAGTAGCTCGATGGCGCCAAAGCCCAGCAGCAGGCCCGGGCGTACGGGCACCTCGCTGAAAAACGGCGCCAGCGAATACAGGCCGACCTCGACCTTGCGCACCAGCTTGATCAGCAGCTCGACATCGACAGTGGGGCTGGCCAGCGCGCTCATGTGGAAGCCAGCATTGGCTGGCACCGCGCTGAACCATGGCGCCAGGTCCCCCTGCAAACGCTGCAGGATGCGCCCGCGGCGGGCGCTGTAGATCTCGTGGCAACGGCGGATGTGCTTGCTCAGGTAGCCCTCGCTGATAAACCGCGCCAACGCCCATTGCTGCAAGGCCGGGCTGTGCAGATCGCTCAGGTGCTTGGCCACGCAGGCAGCGCGCAGTACCGCGGGCGGCAGCACCGCATAGCCGAGTCGCAATTCCGGCAGCAAGGTCTTGGAAAAAGTCCCGACATACGCCACCAGGCCGTGGCGGTCGAGCCGCTGCAGGGCGTCGCTGGTTGGTCCCTGATAGCGGAACTCACAGTCATAGTCGTCTTCGATGATCAGTGCGCCCAGCTCTGCGGCCTTGTCCAGCAGGGCCTGGCGGCGTGCTTCGCTCATCGGCATGCCCAGTGGAAATTGATGCGACGGCGTCACGTAGATCAGCCGCGTGCCGGCCTCGATCTGCTCGACGCACAGGCCTTGCTCATCCACCGGCACCGATTGCAGTTGTGCGCCAAGGGCGAGAAACAGCTGGCGCGCCGGTGAGTAGCCGGGGTCTTCCATGGCTACTCGACTGCCGGGCTCGATCAGCACCCGGGCGATCAGGTCCAGCGCTTGCTGGGCGCCGTTGCAGACCAGGATGTCCGCCGCGCTGCAATGCACGCCGCGGGCGTAGGCAATGTGATGGGCAATGGCTTCGCGCAGCTCCGCCAGGCCCTGAGCATGGAATTGCCGTTCGGGGTGGCGCTGGCTGCGGCGCAGAGCGTACTGCATGCAACTGCGCCATTGGTCGAACGGGAACTGCGTCTTGGTCGAAGCCCCGCCGATGAAGTCATAGCGTGACGGGCTGTCCAAACCGGGCCGGGCGAGCACGGTCGCCCGTTGCTGCCAGCGCTGCAGCGAGGCACTTGCCGCCAGTTCAACTACCGCCGTGGGGGTTGACTGAGGCGCGCGCCGCTGGCTGATGAACGTACCGCGGCCGACCACGGCGCTGAGCAGGTTGTCGTAGGTCAGGCGCGAATACGCCTCGGCAACGGTCTTGCGCGACACGCCCAATTGCTCGGCCAGCAGGCGCGTTGGCGGCAACTGGCTACCCGCCGCGAGGTGACCGCTGTCGATACCGGTGCGCAGCTGCTGATAGAGCTGATCGGCAAGGCCTTTGCCGCCTTCGAGGCGAATGTGCAGTTCCATGGAGCATTCTCAAGCGCGTCTGAATGCTCAGGATACCTGCTCTAGCAGACAGTTTCGCGTACAGGCCAGTGCACGTCCGGCAGCGTCTCGAAGCCAGGGCGGGCGAACAGATAACCCTGGAACAGATTGACGCCCAGGCTGCGCAGTGTCAGGTACTCCTCGACGCGCTCGATACCTTCGGCGATCACCGTGATGTCAAGCTTGCGGCAGATGCCGACGATGCCTTCGACAATTGCGCAGCGTGCGCGGCTCTGGTGAATATCGCGGACCAGCTCCATGTCGATCTTGATGATGTCTGGCTGAAACTCTGCCAGTAGACCCAGCCCCGAATAACCTGCACCGAAGTCATCGATCGCGGTCTTGAAACCAAGCTTCTGGTACTCGAGCACGATGCCGCGCAGGTGCTGCTTGTCGACCATGCTTTCGTTTTCAGTGAATTCGAAGATGATCCGATTGGTCGGGAAGTTGAAGCGCTGAGCGGCGTCGAGGGTGGCGCGGATACACGCGGCTGGCTGATACACCGCGTTGGGCAGGAAGTTGATGCTCAGGTAGGTCGGCAGCGCAAGCTTGGCAGCCAACTCAACAGCCTTGACCCGGCAGGTCTGGTCGAACTTGTAGCGGTTGGCCTGGGTGACCTGATCGAGGACGCTCTTGGCACCGCTGCCGTCGGTGCCGCGCACCAACGACTCGTAGGCGAACACGGTCGAAGTCGATGCGTCGATGATCGGCTGGAAGGCCATGCTGATTGCAAACGGCAGCGGCTCACTGTCACGACAGTGGCGGCACCCCGGGGGAGGGGTTTCGCCGGTGCTGGAAATGTTCATTGCGGGTGCCTCTTGATGGCTGATATCAACATCTCGCCAGAGGCGGAAATGGCTTGAACGTGCGGGCCTCTTCCTGAGGTAGACAACTCCGGTATACGGTATGACTGCATTAATGTGCGCATGGTATGCAAAAACAGCGGGAGCGGGGCGAATACCGACGTGTGGCATTTTGGTACTACGCCTGCAGGGTACGTTTCAGAGCGTTTTCACGCCACCATTGAAAATCGATCAAGCGAGCTGATCAACCCTGCGTGATCAACGCCTGCTCGACGATTTCGATCCAGTGCCGCACAGGGGTGCGGCCTGCGCCATCGAGATGGGTCTGACAGCCAATGTTGGCAGTGGCGATGATTTGCGGTTTGCCGCTTTCCAGCGCATCCAGGCGGTTGTCGCGTAATTGCCGCGCCAACTCGGGCTGGGTCAGCGAGTAGGTACCTGCCGAGCCGCAGCACAGGTGCCCGTCCGGCACACTGGTGAGGCTGAAGCCCAGCCGCGTCAGCACCGCTTCCACTGCACCGCCGAGCTTTAGCGCATGTTGCAGCGTGCAGGGGCAGTGGAACGCCAGCCGTTGTTCGCGGCACAGGCCAAGCTGCTCCAGCGGCTCGTCGCGCACGACCTCTACCAGGTCACGGGCGAGGGCGCTGATGCGGGCGGCTTTGCCGGCGTACAACGGGTCGTGGGCAAGCAAATGGCCGTACTCATGGATAAACGCGCCGCAGCCACTGGCGGTCTGCACGATGGCCTCGGCCCCGGCTTCAACTGCCGGCCACCACGCATCGATGTTGTCCCGGGCGCGTTGCATACCATGTTCCTGGGCGTTCAAGTGATACTCCACCGAGCCGCAGCAGCCCGCCGTGGGGCTCGGCTCGACGCTGATGCCCAGGCGATCGAGCACGCGTGCAGTGGCGGCGTTGGTGTTGGGTGAAAATGCTGCTTGTACGCAGCCTTCCAGCAAAAGAACGCGACGATTGTGCCGTTGCGCCGGGCGCAGGCCTGGTGCTGTCACGCTTGCAGGCAGCTTGGCTTTAAGGCCCGCCGGTAGCAGCGGGCGCAGAACCTGGCCGCTGCGGGTCAGCGCCTGGAACAGGGCTGGGCGTGGCACCACGGCGCGCAGTGCGCCACGCAGCAGGCGCTGACCGAGCGGGCGGGGCACCTGTGCCTCGACCACGGCGCGGCCGATGTCCAGCAGGTCGTGGTATTGCACACCTGAGGGGCAGGTGCTTTCGCAGTTGCGGCAAGTCAGGCAGCGGTCCAGATGCAGTTGGGTACTGGTGGTGACCGGTGCGCCTTCGAGCACTTGCTTGATCAGGTAGATCCGCCCACGTGGCCCATCCAGCTCGTCGCCCAGCAGTTGGTAGGTGGGGCAGGTGGCGGTGCAGAAACCACAGTGCACGCATGAGCGCAGAATGCGCTCGGCTTCTGCGCCGCGGGCCAGGCCTTGGGCTGCTTCGCTCAGATTGGTCTGCATGATCTGCCCTCACAAGTCTGCATACATACGCCCGGGATTGAAAATGCCCTGGGGGTCGAGCTGCTGTTTGAGTGCTCGGTGGTAGCGCAGCAGCGCTGCGGGCAATGGGGTAAAACTGTCAGCAGCCGCTGAATAAGCCGTGGCGTGCCCGCCGAGGGCAGCGGCCTGGCTGCGGATCTGCGCAGCGGGTGCTGTGGACTTCAGCCAACGCTGGGCGCCGCTCCAGTCGATCAGCTCACGCCCAGGCAGGCCGGTGCTGCCTGAGGCAATTGGCAGCGACAGGCGCCAGAGCGGCTGCGGATCGGCAAAAAACGCCAGCTGCTGCTCGCGCAGATCGTCCCAGAAGCGGCTATCGAGCAGCTCGCCGCCGAGGCGCTGATACGCCGACTGTACCGACCCTTCGCCACCCTCCAGGCGCAGACAGAGTGCCTCATCGTCGTGGCAAGCTGCGCTGATCGGCAGCGGCTGCTGACCCCAATCGGCGAGGGCGGTGAGGGCCAGATGTACAGGCATGTGCAAGCGCAGGCTGAGGCATTGGCGCGGTCGCGGCAGCACTTTGAGCGAGACTTCGGTGAGCAGCCCAAGGCAGCCGAAGCTACCTGTGAGCAACCGTGACAGGTCATAGCCGGCGACGTTCTTCATCACTTCGCCGCCAAACCGCAGCAACTTGCCGTGGCCGGTGATGACGCGGCTGCCGAGAACATGGTCGCGCACCGCACCCGCCCAGGGCCGGCGCGGGCCGGACAGACCCGCGGCTACCATACCGCCGACCGTTGCCCCTGACCCCAGATGCGGCGGTTCCCAAGGCAGCATCTGCCCGGCTTCTTCCACTGCAGCTTCGATTTCAGCCAGCGGTGTGCCGGCGCGGGCGGTCAGGACCAGCTCGGTAGGGTCGTAACTGATGATGCCTGTATGGCCGCGGGTGTCGATGAGCTCGCCTGCAACAGGGTTGCCGAGCATGGCCTTGCTGTTGCTGCCCTGGATGCGCAGCGGCGTATTTGAAGCCAGCGCCTGCTTGACCTGGTCAAGCAGATCCTGGCTCAGATCAGCGACAAGGCTCATCAGAAACGCTCCAGGTCAGGGAAGGGCAACTGACCGTGGTGCACATGCAGCGCGCCAAATTCGGCGCAGCGCTGCAGGGTCGGAATGTTCTTGCCGGGGTTGAGCAACCCGCGCGAGTCGAACGCCGTCTTGACCGCGTGAAACAGGGTGATTTCGTCGCTGCTGAACTGCGCGCACATCTGATTGATCTTTTCCCGACCGACGCCATGCTCGCCGGTTATGCTGCCACCCACCGCCACGCACAGCTCGAGGATCTTGCCGCCGATGGCTTCAGCCCGCTCCAGCTCGCCCGGCACATTGGCGTCAAACAGGATCAGCGGGTGCATGTTGCCATCGCCGGCATGAAACACGTTGGCCACGCGCAAGCCATATTCGACTGACAACTCAGCGATTGCACCGAGCACCCGCGCCAGCTGGCGGCGGGGAATCGTGCCGTCCATGCAGTAGTAGTCGGGTGAGATGCGCCCCACGGCAGGGAAGGCGTTCTTGCGCCCAGCCCAGAAACGCACCCGCTGCGCCTCGTCGCAGGCCAGTTGCACCTGACTCGCCCCTGCCTGCTCCAGCACCGCCTGCACCCGTGCGCAGTCAGCCGTCACATCGGCTTCGACACCATCCAGTTCACACAGCAGGATCGCCGCTGCGTCCACCGGGTAGCCGGCATGGATGAAGTCTTCAGCGGCGCGGATAGCCAGGTTGTCCATCATCTCCAGGCCCGCGGGAATAATCCCCGCGCCGATGATGTCGGCAACCGCGCGGCCAGCGTCCTCGACGCTATTGAAGCTGGCCAGCAGCACCCGCGCCACCTGCGGCCTGGCCAGCAACTTGACGGTGACTTCGGTGACAATGCCGAGCATGCCTTCGGAGCCGGTAAACAGCGCCAGCAAGTCGAAACCGGGTGTGTCGAGGGCATCACTGCCCAGACTCAGGTGCTCGCCTTCGATGGTGAGGATGTCGACTTTGAGCAGGTTGTGCACGGTGAGGCCGTATTTGAGGCAATGCACGCCGCCGGCATTTTCAGCCACGTTGCCGCCAATCGAACAGGCGATCTGCGACGACGGGTCAGGTGCGTAGTAAAGGCCGTACGGTGCTGCCGCCTGGGAGATGGCCAGGTTGCGCACGCCAGGCTGCACCCTGGCGTAGCGCCCTTGCGGATTGACCTCAAGGATCTGGTTGAAGCGCGCCATCACCAGCAGAATGCCTTTGCTCAACGGCAAGGCGCCGCCGGACAAACCAGTGCCTGCGCCACGCGCAACCACCGGCACGCCGCGCTGGTGGCAGACCTTGAGCAGCGTCTGCACCTGCTCCAGCCGCACTGGCAGAACCACCAGCAACGGCAGTGTGCGATAGGCCGAGAGGCCATCGCACTCATACGGCCTGAGGTCCTCGCTGCGGTGCAGAATCTCCAGGTCGGGCAGGGGGGGGGGGGGGGGGGGGCGCCCCCCCCCCCCCCCCCCCCGGGGGGGGGGGGGGGGGCGCCCCCCCCCCCCCCCCCACGGGGATGATCAACCGCGTTGGCGCAGCGCTTCGATACGCTCTTCCAGCGGCGGGTGGCTCATCAGCAGGCCAGCCAGGCCCTGCTTGAGGCCGCCATTGATGCCGAAGGCCTTCAGCGTGTCGGGCATATGCACCGGCATGCCTTGCTCGACGCGCAGGCGCTGCAGAGCAGCGATCATCGCGCCAGTGCCGGCCAGGCGAGCGCCGGCTTCGTCGGCACGGTACTCGCGGCGGCGCGAGAACCACATGACGATCATGCTCGCCAGAATACCCAGGATCAGCTCGGCAACGATGGTCGCGACGTAGTAGGCGATACCGCGGCCTTCTTCATTCTTGAAGATCACTTTATCGACAAAGTTGCCGATGATCCGTGCAAAGAACATCACGAAGGTGTTGACCACGCCCTGCACCAGCGCCAGGGTGACCATGTCACCGTTGGCGACGTGGCCGATTTCGTGGGCCAGCACCGCGCGGACTTCATCGGGCGAGAAACGCTCGAGCAGGCCTTGCGACACGGCGACCAGGGCGTCGTTGCGGTTCCAGCCGGTGGCAAAGGCGTTGGCCTCGTAAGCCGGGAAGATACCCACCTCGGGCATCTTGATGCCGGCTTCGCGGGACAGCTCTTCGACCGTCTGCAACAGCCATTGCTCATGGCGGGTGCGGGGCTGGGTGATGATCTGCGTGCCGGTGCTCATCTTCGCCATCCACTTGGAGATGAACAGCGAGATCAGCGAGCCGGCGAAGCCGAACACGGCGCAGAAGACCAGCAACTGGCCGAGGTCGAGGTCAACCCCATTGGCGGCCATGAACCCATTGAAGCCGAACAGGCTCAGGGTAATGCTTGCAACCAGCACCACCGCGAGGTTGGTGGCTACAAACAACAGAATGCGCATCATGGTTGTTACGTTCTCCTGACGGATGAAAATTTTGCTGACTGCGGGGTATATAAGGGGGCTGTCGCGCCGATTCAACCGGGCGACTATTTCAAACTGTGTAGCGCGGAGTATGGCAGAGGAATTTCGCCGAGCTGTAGGCGAGAGCGTTGCAGGATGTAAGGGGAATTCCGCACCCGTAGACGGGACCGCAGCGCGGCCCCGTCATGCTCACGGCTGGATCACTGCTGGTAGGTGCGCAGGAAGTTGCCAATGCGGCCGATGGCCTGCTCCAGGTCATCCACACGCGGCAGCGTAACTACCCGGAAGTGGTCCGGCCACGGCCAGTTGAAGGCAGTACCCTGGACGATCAGCAGCTTCTCGGAGAGCAGCAGGTCGAGGGCAAACTTCTCGTCGTTGAGGATCGGGCAAACCTTCGGGTCGATCCGCGGGAAGGCATACAGCGCGCCCATCGGCTTGACGCAACTGACGCCAGGGATGTCGTTGAGCAGCTCGTAGGTACGGTTGCGCTGCTCGAGCAGGCGGCCTGGCGGCAGGATCAGGTCATTGATGCTCTGGTACCCACCCAAGGCGGTCTGGATCGCATGCTGGGCCGGTACGTTGGCGCACAGGCGCATGTTGGCCAGCATGTCGATGCCTTCGATGTAGCTCTGGGCGTTGTGCTTGGGCCCGGAGATGATCAGCCAGCCGGAGCGGAAGCCCGCTACCCGGTACGACTTGGACAGGCCATTGAAGGTCAGGCAGAGCAGGTCCGGGGCGAGCGCGGCGGTGCTGATGTGCACGGCTTCGTCGTAGAGGATCTTGTCGTAGATCTCGTCGGAGAACACCACCAGGTTGTGCTGGCGAGCCAGTTCGAGCATGCCCAGCAGCATCTCTTTGGAGTACACCGCGCCGGTTGGGTTGTTCGGGTTGATGATCACCAGCGCTTTGGTATTGGGGGTGATCTTGGCCTTGATGTCGGCGAGGTCGGGGAACCAGTCAGCCTGCTCGTCGCACAGGTAATGCACCGGGTTGCCGCCGGCCAGGCTCACTGCGGCGGTCCACAGCGGGTAGTCCGGCGCCGGGATGAGCACTTCGTCGCCATTGTTGAGCAACGCCTGCATCGACATCACGATCAGCTCGGAAACACCGTTGCCAAGGTAGATGTCCTCGATGGTGACACCTTCGATCTCTTTTTGCTGGCAGTACTGCATGACTGCCTTGCGCGCGCTGAACAGGCCTTTGGAGTCGCTGTAGCCCTGGGCGGTCGGCAGATTGCGGATCACGTCCTGGAGGATTTCATCCGGCGCCTCGAAGCCAAACGGCGCCGGGTTGCCGATGTTCAGCTTGAGGATGCGGTGGCCTTCCTCTTCCAGGCGTTTGGCGTGCTTGAGCACAGGGCCGCGAATGTCGTAGCAGACATTGGCGAGCTTGTTCGATTTGCTGAACTGCATGATGTGATCCCGATTGAGAAGTCGCGGACGCGTCGCCGTCGAAAGGTTTGTAAGGGCGCGGCGCGGGTGCCAGACTTGGAGCCTTGCGCACGAAGCCAACTAATATACGTGCCACCCGCGCCGTGGAAAAGCCGGTGCGAGGTGAAATTCAGCCTGCCGAGGTGACAACATGCAAAAGATCGACAAAACCCTGGATGAATGGCGCGCCATGCTCGACCCCGAGCAGTATCAGGTGTGTCGCCTGAAAGGCACCGAGCGCCCGTTCAGCGGCAAGTACAACAGCCACAAGGCCGACGGTGTGTACACCTGCATTTGCTGCAATGCCGACCTGTTCGACTCCACCACCAAGTTCGACTCCGGCTGCGGCTGGCCAAGCTTCTATGCACCGATCGCCGACAGCGCGATGATCGAGATTCGTGATACGACCCACGGCATGATCCGCACCGAAGTCACCTGCGCCCAGTGCGACGCGCACCTGGGCCATGTGTTCCCCGATGGCCCGCCACCGACCGGGCTGCGCTACTGCATCAACTCGGTGTGCCTGGACTTCAAGCCGCGTGACTGATCGGAGAGCGACCATGGACGATTCTTTGCTGAGCATCCCCTGCGTGACCTTGAGCGGCGAGCACAAGGTACTTGGCGACTTCGCTGGCAAGGCGCTGCTGGTGGTCAACACCGCCAGCCAGTGCGGCTTTACCCCGCAGTATCAGGGTCTGGAACAGCTATGGCGCGACTATCGCGGGCAGGGCCTGGTGGTGCTGGGCTTTCCCTGCAATCAGTTCGGCAAGCAGGAGCCTGGCGATGCCCGCGAAATCGCCTCGTTCTGCGAAGCACGCTTTGGTGTCAGCTTCCCGTTGATGCGCAAGATCGACGTCAACGGCCCAGGGACTCATCCGCTGTTCGTCGAGCTGAAAAAACGCGCGCCGGGCCTGCTTGGCACCGAGAAGGTCAAGTGGAACTTCACCAAGTTCCTGCTCGACCCGGTCAGCGGCAAGGTCACCCGTTTTGCCCCAACGACTAAACCGCAGGCGTTGCAGGCTGCGGTGGAGAAGCTGCTCAACCGTTGAGCGGCACCCAGTGCTCGATCAGGGCGAGCAGGTCTTCGCGGCGAAACGGTTTGGCCAGGTAGTCATCCATGCCGGCGGCGCGGCAGCGTTCGCGCTCTTCCGGCATGGCATTGGCGGTCAGGGCAACGATAGGTAATTGCGGCCAGCGGCCGCTCTGGCGAATCCGCCGGCTGGCCTCATAGCCGTCCATGACCGGCATGTTGCAGTCCATGAAGACCATGTCGACGGTTTCCCGCTCGAGCATTTCCAGGGCTTCAGCGCCCTGGCTGGCGATCAGCACCTGGCAGCCGAGCTTGCCCAGCATGCCTTTGGCCACCAGCTGATTGACCGGGTTGTCCTCAACCAGCAGCACCCGTGCGCGGTGTTTTTGCTCGCTAGACGATGCCTGCGTCGGCCCGATGTTGCTCTGTTCGCCCTGAAGCAACCGCCGTAGCGTCTGATAAAGCACGTTGCGCGCCAGCGGTCGAGCCAGCTGTACCAGTGGAGCCAACTCGGCGGCGCGCTCGCTGGGGAGGAAATTGCCGTAGGCGGTGACCAGCAGGATCGGTGTGGTGAACTGCGGGCGCAGCGCGAGCAGTTGCTCGAGGTCATCGGTGACCAATAACTCGAAGTCACCTGGCTGCAGGGTACTGCTGCCCTCGTGGTGCTGATAGCTCAGGCCCCAGCCAGGCAGGTTGCTGCTCAGCAGCTCGGCCATGCCACTGCCGGCCTTGCTGAGGATCACCACGCGCCCACGCAGCGGCGCGGCGGGGATCGCTTCGGTGTGGGTCAGCAGCGGCAGGTCGGCGCTGAAACGGCTGCCAAAGCCTGCGGCTGACTGGATATGCAGGTGGCCTTGCATGGCTTTGCACAGGTTGCGCGTCAGGGCCAGGCCCAGGCCGGTACCGCCGTACTGGCGGGTGATGCCGGCACCGGCCTGGGTGAACGGCTGAAAGATCCGTGCCTGGGCTTCTTCAGGGATGCCGATGCCGGTGTCGCAGACTTCCAGGCGCACGCCGCCGACAATCGGCGACAGGCGCACATCGACACGGCCAAAGCGGGTGAACTTGAGCGCATTGGACAGCAGATTGCTGACGATCTGGCGGACCCGGGTCGGGTCGCCGAGCACCGTGGTGGGAAATTGGCTGGCAATCAGGCAAGTCAGCTCGACGTTGGCCGCAGCGTTCTGCGACAGCAGGTTGGCGGTGTCTTCGACCATCGCGCCAAGATCGAACGGGATACGCTCCAGCTCCAGCTGGCCGGCGTCGAATTTGGACAGGTCGAGGATATCGTTGAGCAGCTCGACCAGCACCTTGCCCGAATCATGGGCGATCGACAGCTGTTGGCGCTGCTCGGCCGGCAGGCCGCTGTCCAGGGCTAGCGAGATCATGCCGAGCATGCCGTTCAGCGGGGTGCGGATCTCGTGGCTCATGTTGGCCAGAAACGCCGCGCGGGCCTGGGCCATTTCCAAAGCGCGGCGGCGTGCTTCTTCAAGGTCCTGGTTGGTCTGGCTGAGGCGATCATTGCTCGCCCTGAGCTCGTCGGTACGGGCCGAGACGCGGTCTTCCAGCTCGTTGAGGTAGTCGGTCAGGCGGTTTTCCGCGGCGCGGCGCTGCTGGATCTCGGTGGCCATGCTGACGAACTGCCGATTGGCCACCTTGACCAGCACGCCGATTTCATCCGACTCGTGCCCGGGTGGACACTCCACACGGGTCTGCTGCGGCTGGCGCGGGTCGCTCTTGCTCAGCGCGGCTATCACCGTCACCAACGGCTTGGTCAGCATCATGTAGAACAGGCCGAGGAGGATGCCGGTCAGTATCAGGCTGCGGGTAAAGCCGTTGAGCAGGGTGACCCAGGCGCGTTCGAGAAAGCGCCCACCAAAGGTGTAGGTGTCGACGTCCAGGTACAGCGTGCCGAGGTAGTCCTTGGGCATCTGTGCCAGATACAGGCGCTCTTGAAACTGGCGTTGCTCGCCGAACAGAAAGTCGCTCAGGAGCCGGTAGCGGTCTTCCAGGCGCGGGCGCTGCACATCGGCCAGCACCGTGTCGTTGTTGTCGATCAGCCGCGCGCGGATCACCGCCGGCGATTGCAGCAGGCCGCCAGTCAGCTCCTGGGCAAGCTCGGTGTCGATGTTGTAGGCGATGCGCGAGGCGGGGTTGTGGCTGATTTGCAGCAATGCCTGCACTTCGCGGTTGATAGACGCGTCTTCGCTGGCATAATCGATACCGATCTGGATGAGACTGAGCAATGTTCCCAGTATGAAGCCGACCAGGACAGTCAGCCGGGCTTGCTTGTAAGACAGACGATTGGTGAACTTTATATCCATGGATCCCAAACCGGTTTCGCGCTCCTGCGCTGCGCAAGCATAGCCGATCAACCTCGGCAGCTGGTGGGTCTGTCAAACATTCAGCCTTTCCCTGCATCCGTTTTAACCAGGAGTCACCATGGACCCCCGCCTCACCGCCTTTCTCGAGCGCGCCGAATCGGTGCTCGCCCGGCTTGAACCGCTGCTGCCCGCGCTGCGCCCCCAGATCGACTGGGACACTACCCTGGCTGCCCGCTGGCAGCGCGATGGCCGCAGCGGCTATCTGATGCCGCTGGAGGTCAGCCTGGACATGCGCCTGTCCGACCTTATCGGGGTCGACAAGCAGCGCGACCAGCTGGGCCGCAACACCCATCAATTCATCAACGGCCTGCCGGCCAACCACGCCCTGCTGTGGGGCTCGCGTGGCACCGGCAAGTCGTCGCTGGTGCGCGCCTTGCTCGCCGAGCACGCTGGTGCCGGTTTGCGCCTGATCGAGATCGAACGCGATCATCTGGCCGACCTGCCGCGGGTGGTCGAGCAGTTGAGCAAGCTCAAGCAGCGCTTCGTGCTGTTTTGCGATGACCTCTCGTTCGAAGCGGGCGAGGGCGACTACCGCGTGCTCAAGAGCGTGCTCGATGGCTCGCTGGAGCAGGCGCCGGACAACGTCCTGCTGTACGCCACCTCCAACCGCCGTCACCTGGTGCCGGAGAAGCAGAGCGACAACGAAAACTGGAAGATGGTCGACGGCGAGCTGCACCCCAACGAAGCCGTCGAAGACAAAATCGCCTTGTCTGACCGCTTCGGCCTGTGGCTATCGTTCTACCCCTTCACTCAGGAGCACTTCCTCGACGTGGTCGAGCACTGGATTGGCCAACTGGCCAGTACTGCCGGGTTGCAATGGCAGCGCGACGAAGCCCTGGAAATTCTCGCCGTGCGCTGGGCAACCGGGCGCGGTAATCGTAACGGCCGCTGTGCCTATCAGTTCGCCCGTTACTGGGTCGGCCTGCAATTGCTGGAGCAAAACTGAAATGATCGACCTCAATGCCAGTGGCGCAGGCCTGGACGGCTACCACCTGCTGGCCGCGCAAGTGCAGGCGCTGTTTGCCGATGAGCGTGACTTCATCGCCAACGCCGCGCAGTTCTCGGCGTTTCTTTACAGCCAGCTGGATGACCTGAACTGGGCCGGCTTCTATATCAACCGCAGTGAGGAGCTGGTGCTCGGCCCGTTCCAGGGCCAGGTAGCCTGCGTGCGCATCCCCTTCGGCAAGGGCGTGTGTGGCGCGGCGGCAGCCAGCCGCCAGACTCAGCGGGTGGAAGACGTGCATGCCTTCCCTGGGCACATCGCCTGTGACAGCGCTTCGGAAAGTGAGCTGGTGATCCCACTGGTGAAGGACGGCAGGCTGGTTGGCGTGCTCGACCTCGACAGCCCCAGGCTTGCGCGTTTCAGTGAGGCCGATCAGGTCGGGCTGGAGCGGTTGGCGGCGATCTTTCTCGAGCTGACCGACTGCTCGGCAGTCTGAGCGGGCGGCAATTCTTTCTGCTTGAATCCACGGGCCCTTCGGGGCCTGTTGTTTTGTCTACCTAGCATTTCTGCCAGTTTTCAACACATTCCCTTGGGCGTTCAATGAAGGCACTTGGCGGGCCGCAATGTTGCTGCCCCCATCACCTTTCATACGATCCCAGGGGACGTGCATGAGCGCGCTGAAATTCGCCGTTATGTGGCCTACGCATTTCAGCTTTCCAGAACCTACGGTGCCCGCGATCGTGCGTGACGAGAGTGGCGCTGAAAACCCGCAAGGGATCATTGCGGTAGCCGCGCTAAAGGACGATTTACAGGTTATCGTTCCGGCGTGGGAGTTTTCGCAGAACCCGGTGTACGCCGACGTGCTGGAGCTGGGCTGGCGTCCTGATGGAGCAGACTTCGTCACTGTCGCCAGGCAGGAATTCTGGCCACCGATCGACCCTGGCGACAAAGCCCTCAAAGTGCCCAGCGACCTACTGAATGAGGGGGTGTACGCACTTTCCTATAGAGTTACACGGACCAACAACTCGACCGAATCGGTGATCAAACTGATAACGGTCGACCGTACACCGCCAGGCGAAAACCAAAGGTTGCAGCCGGGGCTGTTTCCGCAGGAGCTGGGTGGTGTCATCAGCGACGATTATCTCACTCAGCATGGTGAGGTATCCGTGCAGGTGCCCGACTACCGGGGAATGCGCGGGTTCGATAAAGCCGTTTACTATTGGTCAGAGCAGGATCCGCTGCCCGACAATCTGCCGTCGGCGGGCGAGCGCATATTCACTCAAGCGGAAATCGACTCCAGACAGCTGTTCGTCGTCCTGACCGATTCGCAAATACGCGCCGGTGGCGTCGGCATTCGCTACTTCTTCTATCGGTTGTACGACATAGCGGGTAACGAGAGCGCACTGGCCTTCGGTTCGCCGATCCAGGTCGACCTGCTGCCGTTGCCAAGCAACTTGCCGCCAGCGCGTATCCCGCTGTCGTCCCGTGGCCTGATCGACCGCGAGCATGCCCGCGAGGGTGCGACGGATCAACAGGGTGTCACCGTTGAAATCGACGAGTATGAAAACGCCGACGCAGCGCATTTCATCGAGATCCTGTGGTCTGGGCAGACCCTGCGCGAGTTCGCCGTTGATCCGGGCGCTTTTCCCTTGCAGGCCTACGTGCCGTGGCGCGATCTGGTAGCCGCTGGCCTGGGCCCAGACATTGCGCGGGTGACCTACCGTGTGCGTTACGGCAGTAATTATTCGCCTGCGGCTGCTGAAGCTACCGCACCGTTCGATTTCACCCTTGCCGGGCAGGATCATGCCAACGCGCCAGCTGTGCTCAATCTCACCCTCGCCATGCTCGACGTGCGCGGCGCCAAGTCGGATCTGCCTGACGAACTGACTGCTGCAGACGAAGGCCTGGACGCGCGAGTCCTGTTGAACCTGTTCGAGGATCCGCAGCCTGGCGATCAGCTGGATCTCTACTGGGGAGCAGTGGCCGAGGTCGCGGCGCATTACCAGGTGCAGCCAGGCGATGCCGCAGGCAAGCCGCTTGAGCTCGCGGTGCCATGGCGCATCATCGAGCAAGACAAGAACAACGCGGCGCTGCCGGTGTACTACACCACCAGTAACGGGGTGAACCAGCAGCGGGCTGCGAGCACGCCAGTGCGCGTGGATATCGTGCCGATTCAAGGCCTGCCGGCACCAGACATTCCTCAGGCTGATGCCTCAGGCTATCTCAATTGCGGCACCAAACCGCCGATCTGGGAGGGGGTCACAATCACCGTGCAAGGGAACGAGAACTTCGCCCAAGGCGACACCGTGATCGTCGATTGGCTGGGCTACGAAGACCTTGGTGGCACGCAGCCGCTGCCAGACACCGCATTCAGCGCGACTCGCTACCTGACCCAAACCGAAGCCGAACACGGCTTCGAGGTCACGGTATTGCCCTACGACCAGCACATCGAGCCGATGGCCAAGAAGGCATCCGCTGTCATCAGCTATGAACTGTTCAAATTAGCCGGAGGTTATGGCAAGTCGCAACGCGCGTTGTTCTATATCGACCGCACGTTATCGAGCGGCGAACTGTGTAAACCGTAAGTCGTTTAAACCCTGATGGACAGTTGCAACGTTATCAGTTGCACGGGTTCGTGCGGCCTGGATTCAGGCCGAAAAACAATTGACTGTGAGGAATGCACAATGGCCAGCAATAAAACGAAGACACCTGCGCAAGCGGCGAGAGCGGCAGCGCGCCAGTTTAAACAGCCTGGGCTGCTTAAACTGGATACTCCGACATTCAGCAGCAAGAATCCCCTGCTGCCGGATACGGCTGACGATGAGCCGAATCAGCTTCACAAGGATCTGCGCGGCAAGGATCTGACTATTGATATCAATCAGTTTGATGAGGGTGGCGCAGGTAGATCGGTAGTCCTCAAGCTCTTCTTGAACGGCGAAAATGTCGTTGAAACGCCGATATTGACCACGCCGATCCGCTTCCCGGTGGAACTGGAAGTGCCGGGTAGGTCAATCGCGTTACAAGGAGGCTATACACTTGACTACGAAGTGAATATTCAAGGTAACGAAACGTCCTCTGATACCCTATTCTTTAATATTGATACCACGCCCCCCAATGGAGATAGACCTGGCGCTGCGGTCACTCTGCCTGCGGATGTCGAGAGAGAGGGTATTACCAGAGAATACCTGGATGCCAACGGTGGTAAAGTCCAAGTCACTGTTCCGGGCGACTATTTCGACGCCAAAATCGATGATAAGGTGGTTCTCAAGTTTGGCACGTCCTTACCATTGGCTGTCGAGGTCGATACCTTCCCGCGCACCAATCTTGCCGATCCCATTGTGCTTGAGTTGGAACAGGCGGATATCAAGCAATCGGGATTGCATTCATTTTGGTACACACTCATTGACCGCAAGGGCAATCAAGGGCCAACCTCTGCTGACAAGGTTGTATTAGTCAGCTTGACTCCAGCACCCTCGGGTTTGCTGCCGCCCCAGGTGCCACTGGCCGACGATGGCCTTATTGACTATGCCGATGTAGTTGAAGGCGTCAAAGTTCATATTCAGCCCTACACCAATTGGTTCGCCAACGACCTGGTAATCGTGACGTTCGATGGCACCGATCACGCGCCGCAGCAAATGCCCCAGAACGGTGCTTCGGTTAGTCTCCCCTATTCATTGATTTTCAGCGGGGATCCTGGCCTGAAGAGTTCCAAGGTCACCTACAGGATCGAACGCAATGGGCGTCCTTATCCTGAGCTCACCGGAGTTGATTTCGAGGTGGACCTGCGCGTGCCAGGTCCTAATCCGGAGGATCCGCCAGGAAGCGTTCACCCTGGTCTCACAATCCCTACCATCAAGGGTGCGGTATCCACGACAGACAACGTGTTGACTCTGGAGGATGCCGACCAGGACGTGACCGCCACTGCGCTTATCTATAACAATTTCGCGCCGGGGGAGTACGCACAGTTGTACTGGAATGGAGTTGAGGTGCCTGGGCCTGGGGGGAGGTATGACGTGCAGGGTAGCGAAGCGTCAGGCTTCAAGATGCCTTTCGTCATTCCATGGGATAGCGTCAGGGAGGCCGGTAATGGCCGTGCGATCCCGGTCCATTACATCGTCGGCCATGCGCTCAACGACAACATCTATCACTCTGCCGCCCAGCCCGTGGATGTCTCAGGTGTCGAGATCGTGCTGGCGGAGCCGCAGTTCTTGAATCTCGATCCTAGATTCAATGTGCTCAATTGCCCATCGCTGCGCGTACACGAAGGTGCGTTGGTGGCAGAAATTGAAGTTCCCGGGGATGACCGGCTTGCCAGCAAGAAACTGACCTTTTTCTATCAAGGTTGGAGTGATGCGTTGGGAACTGTACCGATTGCTGATACTGACACGAGCTTCGAGTACACGCCCAGCCAGGCTGAGGCAGAAAACGGGTTTGTGGTGCGCCTGCCGTACCTGGGCGCGTTGGCAAGGACCCTACAGGACTATGGCAGTATTCACTTTACAGTCCTGCTGGAGGGGGAGACCACTGAGGCGACATCGGAGCGCCACTTGGTGGACGTTGAAGTGCGGCGCCCCGGCGGCCTGGCCTGCGAACTGCCTTGAAGCAAAGGGCCTGATTGACCGGCTACTCGGATGATCAGGTCCTGACGCTGTAAAGTGGAGCCATGCAGGCTGTGTGAAATTTGGCAATCTGCTCGGCTTCCCAACAGTGCTCCGTCTCGAATGAGAGGGAGCATTTCTCGTTAAAGGTCGCATGGCAGGAGATGGCCGCGTGCGTAGATGACCCAGACTAGCGACTACAAGTGCTTCGAAACATACGGCTGACGGGCTGAAGCTGGAAGACTAACGCTAAAGCAAACGCCCCGAACTCTTCGAGGCGTTTGTTTGAAGGGCTGTCAGTGGTTTGTCATTAACGTCCACTATTTCTTTTCGTGGCAGACAGCATCAGAACGCATAGCGCAGCCCGATATTGGCGCCGTACGGCTGCTCGATATGCTCGCCATTGGCATACTCAAGGTCCACATGGACCTGCAATCCCCCCGCCATCTGCAGCGCGACCCCGGCGCCCAGTTCAGCCCGCGAACCCGACAGGTCGTTGTTGAACCGGTTGTTGTTCACCTGCACGTCATTGCCTTTGGCAAACTCGTGCGCCCAGGCTGCACGCAGATAGGGTTGCAGCTTGTTGCCGCCTTTCAGGTCGAAGGTTCGGCCGCCGGTGACACCGGCTTTGCCCAACAGTGAACGGGTACGGTCGCCGTCGGCCTCGAGGTCATTGCTCAAGCGGAAGTCCTTGCCCTGGATCACCACGGCCGACCACTGGGTGAAGGGCTCGACGAAGTAGCCGTCAGCCAATGCCAGGTGACGACCGAACTCAGCAGAAACACCCAGGCCGAGGTTGTCGTAATCACCCTTGGCGTGGCTGCCGTCGTTGATTGCCACTTTGGCTTTGTTCTGGAAGCGGTTGAACTTGGCCACCCCGTCGAAGTAGTAGCCGGACTCGGGGTCGAGCCAGGTGGTATAGCCACCCAGGTAGTAGCTGTCGATGGTGCCGGAGGTGCCTTCGTTCAGGTCCAGGTCCGACTTGCTGTAGCCCAGCAGGCCACCGGCCAGCCATTGGCCGTCGCCCCAGGGCAGGCGTGCATCAGCACCTAATGAGACACCATGCTGGTTCTGCTGGTAACCGGTACCGCTGCCATCGGCGACGTTGTAGCGGTTGCCGTAGGTGCGCATCCACACGCCGGTCTGGCCACCGTTCAAGCGCAGCTCACCCATGCGGCTGCGCAGTGAGGTCATCTCGCCATACCAGACCGTCGGCGCAGTGTTGAACAACGCCATGACCGAGCGGGTGCCGGGGCTTATGACTTTGGTCGCCGGGTCGAGGAACCACTCGGTGCCGCCGCTGCCATCTTCTCGGGCGCTCAGCTCGTACGCCCAGGCGCCGACCGCGACTGGCCTGCCGTTGTACAGGCTGAAGTTGGCGTCGCCGGCGTGAGTGCTCACCAGGGTCAGTTGTTCGGGCGAAGTCGGGTCTTTACCGGCGTCAGTTACCAGCAACTGATGGTTGCCAGTAGCGGTGCCGGTCACTACCAGCTTGTCGTGCGCATTGCTGGCGAAGTCGACGTTCATGGCGAACACGCCGGAGCCTGACAGCTTGTCCACATTGAGGGTGTAGAACTGGCCGCCGCTGCCCATGTTGACGGTGCCGTCGTTCAGGCTGAGGGTGCCGAGCCGGGTGTCCTCGGCCATGCTGTAGCTGGATTGGCCAGCGATTTCCAGGCTGTCGGCATTCACCAGCCGGCCGCTGAAGCGCGATCCGTCCTGCAGGCTCAGGGCGCCCTTGCCACCGCTGTCGATGACGAAGTCGCCATCCCAGCGCGACCGCTCCAGGGTCAGGTCAGCGCGACTGTCAGCGTCCACCCGGACATCGCCTTGCAGGTCTACCTGGAACCTGGCCGTGGCGCTGGACGCGTCACGCACTTGCAGCAGTACGCCATCGGCGCCGATCAGACGTGCACCATTGCGCAGCAGGATGTTGGCTTGAGCGCCTTCATCCACCAGCAGCGCAGGCCCTTCGCGGCCCTCTACACGGGTACCGTCGAGGGTCAGGGTACTGTTGGTCAGGTCATCGGGATCGCGCAGCAGGCGGATGCCACTGCTGCCACCGCTAATGCTGCTGCCCTGCGCCTGCAGCTCACCGCCGCGCAGCTGGACGCCGACGCTTTCGGCCTCGGTGCCGATAATGTCGGTATTGGTCATCACCAGTCTGCTGCCGCCGGTGACCTGCGCGCCAATTTGGCCGCCGCTGACCAGGCTGTTGCCTATCTGCACCAGAGAGCCGCCTGTACCGCCGATCGTGCGATTGACCGACAGCGCCAGCCTGTCGCTGGTGATCGACGAGTCGTTGATGTTCGCCGTGCTCTCATTGACCGTCAGGCCGGTGGACCTCCCGCCCTCGACGGCGCTGCCGGTCATTTGCAGGCTTGATCCCAAGGTGATGTTGCTTGAGCGAAGGCTCGCACCCTCAGCGATAAGAGCGCTGCCGTTGCGCACGGAGTAGCCCTCAGTCGGCGTGTCGGCATCGATGGTCAGCGTGTCGCCGTTATCGACGATTGCGGCATGCGCCACCGGGCCGCTGAAGAGCAGGGGCAACATTGCCAGATATACGGTTTTTTTGGCACGGGCATGGGGAGGGGCGGTCAGCGCTTTCATCGATATCGGTACTCCAGGGGGCGTGTCGAGTGCGCGCATTAAACTGGACAATGGCCGATCGTTATGTAGGAAAAGTCAGCAGTTATCTCTGTAGTTTTCCGCTGAAGTCAGGCTAAGGGAAGCTCGACAGTGGGATGCGCGCGTCGTGGGGCACGTGTGATGGTAGGGCATATATATAGACGGGCCACCTGACATATTTACCAGTTGACAGTGCACTAAGTTCATGTGCTCGGGAAGTTACCTGGTAATTCTGCTAGTTGGAAAAACAATGGTAAGAGCGTTCACTGAAAGGCACTTTACGGGGCAAGTTAACCCGCTCGAATACACGCCAGTGTGCCCCTATGTGTTGATCACCGAGGCTACCCATGACTCGCTTCTCTGCAAGACTGTTTCCCGAACTTGCCGATGGCGCCGTTCCGCTGATTCAGAGGCCTTTGCTCGTGGCTGGCATGATCACGCCGGTGGCGTCTGCTGATGGCGGGGTGAACATCACTGTTGTAAACGACGACCCCGATGGCGTACTGGCCGCTATCGATCCTTATCTCGACATGGCCGCAGGCGATCAGCTGACGGTTTATATCGAAACCAAACCCATGAACCCCATCACGGTGCAGGAGAGTGATGTGGGCAAGCGGGTATTTCTTTACCTGCCTGTCGACTGGGACGGCGTTGAATGGGTCGATGACCTTCATTTCGAAATCTTGCGCAAAGGCGCTACGGTAGTAGAGCCCTCTGCGCCCCTGAGATTGCGGGTGAAGCTCTATCGTCCCGGAGGCACCGACAAGGAGCCGCACCTGCCCGGGCACTCCGAGCTGCCGCGGCCCAAGGTTCCGCAGGATGTCATCGACAATGGCGTCACTGCAGAGTGGGCGCAGAAAGGCGTACCAGTAACCATCGACCACTACCCCGACCGAGCCGCAGAGGATGTTGTGGTGCTGAGTTGGGGTGGCGTGAAAGTACCGCGGGTGATCACGGCAGAAGAGGCCGCCGGCACCGCCCCGGTGCAGATCGATGTTGATCAGGCGGTGATTCTTGCCGCAGGCGATTCGGACGCGCTGCAACTCAGTCACTGGCCCAATGATGAGGTCTGGAACTTCGCCAGCGACCGCTCTCGCGCCACCACCATCAAAGTCGAGGCGGGGGCATGGAGGCTCGACGCGCCGATCATCAAGCAAGCGACCGACGGTGTGATAGACCTGATCGATCTCGGACCGAGTGACGTGACGGTGTCTATCCGCATCGACCAGCCGCCGATCGCCATTGGCGACAGTATCGAGTTTACCTGGGTAGGTACGCCGGCCATTGGGCCGCCGCTGGTGCACACGCAAACCTTGCGAGTGGACAGCGTGCCGCAGCTTCTCGAGGCCACGGTGCCCAACCGACTGGTGCGCAGCACTGCTCAGGGTAGCGGCGATGCGTCCTACGTACTGCGCCCGACGGACGGCACGCCGGCGCAGTCGTCGAAGCGTGCCTTTGCGCGTATCGAAGGCAACATCTATGAAGTGCCGGCACCAGTGATCCTTGAAGCGGTCGAGGGCCTGCTGGACAGTGCGATCGATTCCGCATGGGTGCTGGCGGGTCCCTATCCACGGATGGCCAGCGGTGACCTGGTCAACCTGGTGTGGCGGGGCAAGCGTGCCGATGGCACGCCTTATCTTCACGAGGATGACACAGTCGTCAGCGAAGCGCAGGTTGACCAGGCGCTGCAGTTTGCAGTCGATGGCGAGCACATTCGCGAACTGGCAGAGGGCACGCTTGAGCTGTATTACCGGGTGACCAATGACCGCGTCAGTGTTTATGACCTGCGTGAGTCCGACCGCAGCTATTACCGCGTGACCAGCATCCGCCCGACGCTGCCGGCACCTGAGGTCCTGGAGTCGGATGGCGAGGTGCTGGACCCGGCGTGGATCCAGCCCAATGGCGCCACGTTGCGGGTCGGTTATACACAAACCGCTGAAGGCGATCTGCTGACCTACCACTGGCGCAGTGTGTATCCCGCAGGCACCAGCAGCGATTGGCTGCAGATTACCCAAGGGCAGCAGGGGCGGCCGGTAAACTTTCGCATCAGCCCAGCGCTGGTGGAGGTCTCGCGTAACACCACCATCGTCGCGTTCTATACCCTCAAGCGCGAAAGCACCGGGTTGGTCGACGTGTCTGATTTTCTGGAGCTGTACATCGGTAGTCCAACTCCAGTGGCGATCACCGGAGCCGTCGACAGCTATGGTGCAGTCGCCAATGGCGGCGTTAGCGTTGATACGGCTGTAACCTTGAACGGCACCGCACGCGCCAGGTCTGGCGTCGACATGCTCGACGGCGGCGACAAGGTGGGGGACGCAGGTGCCAATGCCGAGGGCATCTGGCAATTTCCGATGACCAGCCTGCAGCCGCGTTCGTATAGCTTCACCGCCAGAGCCCGGTACGGCCAGCGCCAGGAGTCGGAGCCCTGGGCATTTACTGTGGTCGAGTACGCAGTGCCCAGTATCACTCGCATAGAGGATTCGCGGCGCGAGCTGGCCGAGGGTGCGGCGACCGTCGACACGGCGATCACTGTCAGCGGCACGGCAAGTGCAGGTTTTAGTGTCGAGGTGATGAACGGCCAGGCGCTCTGGCGAAGCGTGGTCGTCGGCCCTGACGGTTCGTGGAGCCTCGCCCGTGGTGGCTTGACCGTTCAGAGTTACGAAATCACCGCCAAGGCCGCTTACGGCGGCCGAGACGTCTCTACGCCCAGGGCTTTCCGGGTTGTCGATGAGCTGGCCCCGACCCTGGACAGCGTGCAGGACTCGCGCGGCGAACTGGCGGACGACAAGACTACCGTGGATACGCAAGTGCAGCTGGCAGGCAAGGCCAGTATCCACCAGCAGGTGGAGGTCCTCGATGGCGCGCGGGTAGTGGACACCGTCGAGGCGAATGCGACCGGCGAGTGGACCTCGACCTTGCGGGGGCTGCAGGTCGAGCGCCATGTCATCAAGGCCAGGGCACTGTACGGGGCAGGCCGGGCGTCGGGCGAACGTCGTTTCACGGTGGTCGACTACCTCTTCCCCACCATCGAAAGCGTCCGTGATTCCCGGGGCGAACTGCTCGACGGCGGTGCCACGGTCGATACCTCGCTCACTTTGACCGGCAATGCCAGTGCTAGCCAGCAAGTGGAAATCCTCGACGGCAACGACAGTCTTGGAACACCCACAGTGAACCCTGCCGGCGTGTGGTCGTTAGTCCTCGAGCGTCTGCCGGTCAAGCGCTATGGCATCACGGCCAAGGCATTGTATGGCGCAGGCGAGCAGTCGCCGGTACGTACGTTCACCATTCACGAGGAAGTCAGACCGAGTATCACCAGCGTCAGCGACATGGACGGCGACGTGGTCGAGGCGGGCACTACCGTGTACGACGACGTCGTAGTGGCGGGTCAGGCGAGCCTCAATCAGCGCATTGAGCTTTTCGAGGGCGAAGTCTCTCTCGCTGAATTGCCAGTGGATGCAAGCGGCAATTGGAGCTACGAAATGTCTGGGCTGCAGCAGCGGCGCTACAGCCTGACGGCCAAAGCACTATATGGCGGCGGCCTGGTTTCCCCTGCCCACATCTTTACGGCAGTGGGAGAGGTCGCGCCCACTATCAGTAGCATCCAGGACAGCCGGGGTGAAGTCGCCCCGGGCGGTTTCACGTTCGATGGCAGCGTGGTTGTAATAGGCGCAGCCAGTATCGGCCAGAGGGTCGAACTGTTCGATGGCGGCACCCCGAAGGACCAAGCAGCTGTTGATATGAGCGGTAATTGGAGTACCAGCGTTACCGGCTTGGGCATCGGTCAGCATGACATCAAAGCGGTGGCATTGTATGGACGCAAGCAAGACTCGGGTATACGCAGCTTCGAGGTGCGGCAGGGAGCTGCGCCACTGATTACCCACGTGTTGGACAACAAGGGCCAACCTATAGGTAATGGCGACCGTTCTTACGAGACCTCGTTCACGCTGCATGGCAGCGCACCCGCCGACACACAAGTACAGATTTTCAACAACGGCACTCCTGGCGATATCGTCTCTGCCGCAGATGGTAACTGGCAAGCGCCGCTGTCCGGCCTCGCTTTAGGTCGGCATGTATTTACTGCCAAAGGGTTGTACGGCGACGAACCTGTTTCCGCTGAGTGGATCGTCACCGTTAAAGAGCTGATTAAGCCTGTGATTACTCGCGCGGTCGACGGTAATGGCCAACCGATTGGCAATGGCGAGCGCACGTACGAGACCTCGCTCACGCTGCATGGCACAGCGCAAACCGGCATGCAGGTGCAGATTTTCAACAACGGCACTCCTGGCGAGATCGTCTCCGCCGCAGATTGTAACTGGCAGGCGCCGCTGTCTGGCCTCGCTTTAGGTCGTCATGTATTCACCGCCAAAGGGCTATACGGCGAAGAACCTGTTTCCGCTGAGTGGATCGTCACCGTTGAAGAGTTGATTATGCCTGTGATTACTCGCGCGGTCGACGGTAATGGCCAGCCGATTGGCAATGGCGAGCGCACGTACGAGACCTCGCTCACGCTGCATGGCACAGCGCAAACCGGCATGCAGGTGCAGATTTTCAACAACGGCACTCCTGGCGAGATCGTCTCCGCCGCAGATGGTAACTGGCAGGCGCCGCTGTCTGGCCTCGCTTTAGGTCGTCATGTATTCACTGCCAAAGGGCTATACGGCGAAGAACCTGTTTCCGCTGAGTGGATCGTCACCGTTGAAGAGTTGATTAAGCCTGTGATTACTCGCGCGGTCGACGGTAATGGCCAACCGATTGGCAACGGCGGCCGTACCTACGAGACCTCGCTCACGCTGCATGGCACCGCGCAAACCGGTATGCAGGTGCAAGTTCTCGATAACGGTGCCCTGCGCACAACCGTGCCTGCTCCCGCTGGCAGCTGGCAAGCCGCACTGAATGGCCTTGCTGCGGGCCGCCATGTCTTTACTGGCAAAGGTCTGTACGGCAACGAGCCGGTTTCCAATGAATGGATCGTTACTGTCGAGAACCGGCCACCCCTCCGGATCGACACCAGCCTGATGCTGCTCAACGGCAAGGTCTTCGTCGACGGCAACTCTGGCAGAGGGCCCAACCCAGCTCCGGCCAACGCGTCCCGGCAACGGGTCGCCAACGGGGGGGTACCGTCCTACACCTACTCCTCCAGCAACCCAGGAGTCGCGACCGTTGATGGCACGGGCATGGTCAGGTCCGTCAGCAACGGTAGTACCACCATCACTGTGAGGGATCAGGCGCGGCAGTCAGCCAGCTTCAGCGTAACCGTACAGGGCGTTGTGCGGATGTACCTGATGGCCTCTACGCAATACGTCGTCGACTGGGGCCAACGCATTTACATGGCGGATCTGCGAGAAGTGTTCAACCAGTACAGCGCAGGCGGTGGCTTGGCGCAATTGGGCTGGCCGGGCGGTACGTACTGGTCGAGGGATCAGCGTCTCAATGGGTTCCGGCAACAGGCAATGCACAAGGACATGAATGGTGGAGGAGAAGGATGGTCGGCACAGCTTGGGCCCTCATATCCAGGGATCAGGCTGGGCTAGCTCATGAGGTAGGTATTCATTAATCGTTAAGGAGAAACATCATGGCGACTGAAGATAAACCCGCAGGTTACGCTCCCGATGAGAGTTCAGCTGTCGGGCGCCAAGCCCCCAACGAAATCTCACACGTCAGCGACCCAAGCGATCAAGGATCCGAAGGGGGCGTGACTCCGCAGGGTGATGCACCGTTAATCCGCTTTGTCAACGACTCCTGGGGCCTTTTACCCTGGGGTGAATTTACCGTAGATAAGTCGGTCACGGTGATGGGCTGGGCGCGTAAGGGAGAGATTGAGTTGTTCGACGATGGCAAATCCATTGCCAAAGTACCTGTCAGACAAAACGGGGAATTCATCGCCTCTATTGGCGGTCTGGACGCCAGGCATCACAGCATCGTTGCCGTCAGAGTGCAGGAACCTGATGCAAAGTCGGAGGCCTACGAATTCGAGGTTGTCGAAGACTTGGGTAGGCCGCACATTCGTTTGATAACGGACGTGTACGGCACAGTGCCCTACGAGGGCGACGCGCTGTCAAAACAGATAACGGTATCAGGGACGGCAAGCACTGATGAGCAGATCGAACTGTTCGACAATGAAAAGTCGTTCATGAAGGTGACTGCTAATAGCAGCGGAGAGTGGAGCACGCCGATCAACAGTCTAGGCGATGGTCGCCACGAACTCGTAGCGGTCGGAAAGTCCGGCACCGGCCTGAAGTCGAGAGTTTACCAATTTTCAATAGCCAAGCCGCTGGGGCCCTCCATACAAATGGTGTATGACGAGCATAACAAAAACGTGCACTCAGGGGGCGTTACTTACTCTACGAAACTCAAGATATCCGGCATCTCCCACCCCAGGCAGCGGGTTGAGTTGTTCGACGGTGACACCTATCTGGATGAGATTACTACCCACTACGCCATAAACTGGTCGATAACGCTTAGCGATGTCGCCATCGGCCATCACGTCCTTAAATTGGTCGGTCGATATGCCAATGAACCGGTGTCGGATACATATAGTTTCGAAGTGCGGCAGAAAGCTCCATGACTGAGTAACTGATTAGTACGCTCTGGTTCAGGTTTTATGAACTTCCCTGATGTTTTCTCCATGGCTACAGCGTTGGCGGAGTCGCTGTAGCTGTAGAGGTGCTTCAACTTATATCTACTTACTACCGGTCAAGGAGATCGCTCATGTCGAGCAACAATCAATCGACAGATGGCACTGTCGTCGAGCCATCAGCGTTCGGGCCCTTGCTCGATGAGCTTTCCATCCCCGGTGCCACCGGCCCTGTTCCTACAGGTGAATGGGGCATCAACGTCGCCGCTGCCCGAGATAACTTCCCCGAAAAAGGGTTGCAGGTGTACGTCCCGGCCTGGTCGACCATGGGTCGTGGGGATACAGTGCGGATCCTGCTTGGAGACGACGAAGTCGATCGCAAAACCATCACCGAAGGGCTGGAGGGGCAACGCCAGATCCTGTTCGTGCCGTTCGTGAACTTGCGTAACGGCAGCGCTACGTTGACCTACAAGGTCAAGCGGCTGGGGCAGGTCGAAGAATCTGCGGCGGTAACGGACATCTTCGTCAAGCTTGACCGCCCCGGCGGGCAGGACCAGAACGGCGAGCAGCCTGGGCATTCTGAACTCACGTTCAGCCTGCCCGAGGATGTGACCAGGGACGGCGTCGACAAGGAGCGTGCAGCCAAAGGCGTGGAGGTGATCATCAAGCCGTATCCGTCCATGGCGGAGCACGACCGCATTCGCGTGACCTGGGGTGGCCAGTTTGTTTATCACACGGTGACTGCGGGTGAGGTAGGTACTGATATACCCATCCTGGTCGACGAGTCCGTCATCCTGGCAGCCGGTGATTCGAGTGAGGGTAAGCTGGCGGTAGCGTTCGAAGTCACCGATCTGGTGGACAATCGCTCTGAAGACTGGAGTGCCGAAGAGCGGGTGGTGGTCGACACCGGCAGCGCTCGACTGGATGCGGCGATCGTCAAGGAGGCCAGGAGCAATGTGCTAGACCTGGACGCACTGAACGATGCCAACGTTACCTTGCAGGTGTGGGCGGGTGGTGAGCCGTTCGCAGTAGGCGACACCGTGGTGGCCCATCTCCTCGGTGAGACCGAAGACGGTCGCGCCGTGGACCTCACCTACCGGCCAGAGCTCATTGAAGGCGTGCCTCAGGTGGTCGAGATTAGCGTGCCCAATGCCGATGTGCGGCAACTGGCCAAGACCCAGGCCAGGTTCAGCTATGAGCTGGTCAAGTCTGAGGCAGCCCGCGCGGCGATCAGCGTCGACGACCCCCAGCGCTATAGTCGCGAGCTGGCTGAGGGTGTCTACAAGTCGAAGGGGCAATTCGTCAACATCGTCGGCGAGGCGGTCCGCCTTGCCGCCCCGGTAGCGATAGATGCCGAACAGGGAACGCTTGATCCGGACCGCTCGACGACAACCGTCGAAGTACCCTGGGACAACGCGATGCAGGAAAGCGATGTAATCACGCTGGTGTGGGAAGGCAAACGGCCAGACTTTACCGATTACTACCCCGATATCGACCCCCATCACATTACCCGCGGAGAAGCTGAATTCAAGCAGGCTTTCCAGTTCACAGTCGATGGCCTGCACCTCAGGGCTATCGAGGGCGGCACGCTGGTGCTGCTTTACGTGCTGGAGCGCGATCACCAGTCGCCGCAGCGCTCAAACCGTTCAGGCATCTTGAGCGTGGGTGAGCCACGAGCCGAACTGAAAGCGCCGAGTGTGTCCCATGCTGAAAACGGGGTGCTCGATCCAGCCAAGGTACCAGTGGCGGGCACCAAGTTGGTAGTCGAAAGCTATGCACGGATTGCGGTGGATGACGAGTTGTTCTTCAGTTGGGAGGGCAAAGATGCCGAGTCTTCACTGGAGGATTCGATCAGGATTACCCATTCCAATGTTGATCGCCCATCGTTCGACCTGACGATCAGCCGGGTGCTGGTCAATGCAAACGACGGACATGAAGTGGTGGCTTCGTATTGGGTGGACAGGGCAGGGGGAGGGCAGAGTCGCTCCGACCTGTTGAAATTGCAAGTCGGTGCGCCAGTTGGCGAACTGCCCGCTCCGAGCGTGCCGCATATTGAGGATGGGGTACTGGATCCTGACAAAGTGCCAGCACAAGGAACCACATTGGTGGTCAAGACGTATGCGGGGATCAAGTTGGGCGACTGGTTGTCTTTCAGTTGGAGGGGGCAGGATGATGCGTCTTCGTTGGTCCAGTCGATCAAGATCGATGCTGACAACATCGGTCTGCCACAGTTTGAACTAGCGATCAGTAAAGCGCTGGTCAACGCAAACGACGGGCATGAGGTGGTTGCTTCGTACTCAGTGGAAAGGGCTTCTTAGAGAGGGGGTAACTGGCCACCCGCGCGGGTTGTCTCTGCCAGACCTACGCAAGAGCCAGTGGTCCACATCATGTCGGATACCAGCAAAAGCCTGGCGCTGATTTCATTCAGTTCCAGGCTTTTGCACGCTTGCTGCACATGGCCCGCTTGCTGACCCCATGGCCTTATGCTCAGTCGTAGATAACCTTCTTCTTCCAGTTCTCTTCTTCGTCGGTCTTGAGGCCTGCGGTCAGCTCGTTGTTGTCGCTTTCGGCAGGCTCCATCTGGTCCAGCACCATGGCGTTGGCGCGGGCCAGCAGTTTTTCCAGATAGGTCAGCTGCTCTTCATACTGCTTGGGCTCCTGCTGCTTGCGCAGGTACTGCACGCCGCGCTCGAAGGCCAGCCGCGCCTGGCCTGGCTGATTTTGCTGGAGCGCCTGCTGGCCGAGGTTGTTGAAGAACTCGATGTGCAGCAGCACCAGGATGTGGCGGATCTCCTTGACCCAGTACTTGCCCTCGTTGCTGGCCAGGAAGCCTTCCTGGGTCGCCCGCACGATCTGGTGGTGCAGGGCTTCAAGCAAAAAGCGCACATCCTTGGCCTTGGCTTCTGTCTGGATCGGGCTTGGCGGATTGTTCACCGGCAGCTTGTCACCCAGAGCAAGCAAACCGTCCAGCTCGGCCAGACGCGCTTTGAGCGGGGCACTGTGCTTGTCTACGGCCAGCTGGCGCTGAGTGATATTTTGCTCAAGGCGAGTCATCAACAGCTTCAGTGCCGGGTTCATCAATTGCCCGGGGAAAGTCTCGTTGATTTCGCCGCAGCGGCGTGCGCGTTCGGCCAGCTCGATTTTCAGCCGTGCGCGTTCTAGCTTGCTGTTCTCGACCACATTGTTGAGGTAGCCGATGACGATCAGCAGGGCGATGCCGGCAACGATGAGCAGAGTGATCAGAAGTGGTGTCACCGTTAACGCCTCATGAATAAGTTTTGCTGCAATGAGTGTAGTGAGTTCGCTGAAGGGCGAACAGTGCAGCTTGGCGGACGCCAGGCACAACGCCTGTATCCTGTGTCGGCTCGCACGGCAAAAACTGCAGTGCAGCCCACCGCTAGTGGCACTTTGCTGCGAGCTTGCCGGGCTGCTGTCAGAAAATCAACGCCAATCCCCGGACGCTGCCTATATAGCTGCGCGGCCAACCGCGAAGTCATTGATTTCAATAAATTTATACAAAGGGGTTGACGGCTTTCGAAGGCATCCCTAGAATGCGCGCCACTTGCAGCGGAAAGCTAACCGCTCGATGCAGCAAGTCAGTAGCACCAAGGCAGTAAAAAATAGTGAAGATGTAGCGTGTCCCCTTCGTCTAGTGGCCTAGGACACCGCCCTTTCACGGCGGTAACAGGGGTTCGAGTCCCCTAGGGGACGCCATTGCGGGAATAGCTCAGTTGGTAGAGCACGACCTTGCCAAGGTCGGGGTCGCGAGTTCGAGTCTCGTTTCCCGCTCCAGTTTTCAGGGTTTTGCCTCACGGCAGGGCTCGAAAAAAGAAATCCAGGGCTTGTACCTGGTGCGCTGCAAAGCGTCGGCATTGTCCCCTTCGTCTAGTGGCCTAGGACACCGCCCTTTCACGGCGGTAACAGGGGTTCGAGTCCCCTAGGGGACGCCATTTGCGGGAATAGCTCAGTTGGTAGAGCACGACCTTGCCAAGGTCGGGGTCGCGAGTTCGAGTCTCGTTTCCCGCTCCAGTTTAAAACTGTGGCGTTCATGACGGTACAGGGTGGTGAAGGGCTTCATGCTGCTTCACGCCATCAGCAGTTTGCTTCACCCCGCGGGAATAGCTCAGTTGGTAGAGCACGACCTTGCCAAGGTCGGGGTCGCGAGTTCGAGTCTCGTTTCCCGCTCCAATTTGAAAACGCCACTTCGTTTGAAGTGGCGTTTTTTTTTGGCTGGGATTTGCTTGAAGCGAACCCAATTCGTTATCAGGGTAACCCACGGTTACTCTGATAACGGCAGGGCGGCTGGCAATCAGTGTTGGGTATCCCCCGGCGCCGCCTGGCTAAGCAAGCGCTTCTCCAGGTGCCAGTCAAACGGCTCATCGTTCTCCTCAGCTTCAAACCGCCGCTCTTCCAGCGCCTGATACAAATCCAGCTCGTCATCAGGCATGAAGTGCAGGCAGTCGCCGCCGAAGAACCACAACAGGTCACGAGGGACCAGGTGGGCGATTTGCGGGTAGCGTTGGATGACCTGGCAGAGCAGGTCCTGACCCAGGTACTGGCTCTCCAGTGGGTCTTGCGGGAGCAGGGTCAGCAGTTCGTCGAAGCGCTCGAGAAACAGGCCGTGGCTTTCTTCCGGCACTTGCTCGGCTTCGCCCAGGGCCACCAAAATGGTGCGCAGATGTTGGAGCAGTTGCAGGTGATACTCCAGGTGGGTGTTGGCCATGAGCAGATTCCTCGGGGTTGGCTGAAACGGGGCGCGGAGTATACGCTTGAATGCTGGCTCAGGCGACCCAGGGTCATGTGTGGGCACTACGCTGGCGCCACTAGTGATATTTTTCTCAGAGTATTCGCCATCTGCATTCGATGCAGGTCTGCAATATGGGGGCGCTACGCACCCCTTTCGCGACACAAGGCCGCTCCTACAGAGACCGCGCACTAACGACGGGCATAGGCAAACTGTAGGAGCGGACTTGCCGGGGCGACGTACCCGAACAGGGGCAAGTTCAGAAGCCCTTTAAGCACATGGCGCTTAACGCACCTTGTCGGCTGTTGGCAGCAGTTGCTCCTTGTCGAAGGCGTCGACGTCGATCACCACGCGGCGTGCGGCTTCGGCGGCGTGCAGGCGTTGCCCTTCGTCGGGTTGCAACACGCCGGCAATCACAGCGGCATCGATCACCGACTGGCCAGGCGCTGGCGCGACCTTGCCCTGCTTGATCGCTTGATGCAGGGCTATGTGCAGTGGTGCTGCGTCGTCAAGCAGCTCACAGGCGCGCTGCAGGGCGGCGACCGGATCATCTTGGCCATCCGGGCGGTAGCAACCGGCAAGCAACTCTTCCAGGGCTGGGTCGCCTTTGCCGCGGCCGATCAACTCGGCAACTTCGGCGTCGAGCTGGTCGCTTGGGCCGGTGTGCTGGCGACCGAACGGGAACACCAGCACGCGCAGGGCGCAGCCGACGAAGCGGTTGGGGAAGTTGTCGAGCAGGCTGTCCAGCGCATGCTCGGCCTTGCCCAGACTTTCTTCCATGGCCCAGCGCAGCAGCGGTCGCAGATACTCAGGCGAGCCTTGATCGTGGTAGCGCTTGAGCGCGGCGGAGGCGAGGTAGAGGTAGCTGAGCACATCGCCCAGGCGTGCACTGAGCCGCTCGCGGCGTTTCAGTGCGCCGCCCAGCAGCATCATCGACAGGTCGGCGAGCAGGGCAAAGGCTGCGGCCTGGCGGTTGAGGGCGCGGAAGTAGCCTTGGCTGAGGACATCGCCGGGGACGCGCTCGAAGCGGCCCAGTCCCAGGCCGAGCACCAGCGTGCTGGCGGCGTTGCCGACGGCGAAGCCGATGTGCTTGAGCAGCAGCGCATCGAACTCCTTGAGTGCCTGGTCGCGGTCTTCGCGGCCGGCCAGGGCCATTTCCTTGAGCACGAACGGATGGCAGCGGATCGCACCCTGGCCAAAGATCATCAGGTTGCGCGAAAGGATGTTGGCGCCTTCGACGGTGATGAAGATCGGCGCGCCTTGCCAGTTGCGGCCCAGGTAGTTGTTCGGGCCCATAATGATGCCTTTGCCGCCGTGCACGTCCATGGCGTGCTGGATGCACTCGCGGCCGCGTTCGGTCAGGTGATACTTGAGGATCGCCGACAGTACCGAGGGCTTCTCGCCGAGGTCGACGGCCTTGGCCGTCAGCAGGCGGGCGCTGTCCATCAGCCAGGCGTTGCCGCCAATCCGCGCCAGCGATTCCTGGATGCCTTCGAATGCCGCCAGTGGCACGTTGAACTGTTCGCGCACGCGGGCGTACTGTCCGGTCACCAGGCTGGTGTACTTGGCAGCACCGGTGCCGACGGCAGGCAGCGAAATCGAGCGGCCTACCGACAGGCAGTTCATCAGCATCATCCAGCCTTTGCCGAGCATCTCCTGGCCACCGATCAGGTAGCTCAACGGGATGAATACATCCTTGCCACTGTTGGGGCCGTTCATGAAGGCGGCGCCCAGCGGCAGGTGGCGTTTACCGATATCGACGCCGGGGGTGTCGGTGGGGATCAGGGCCAGGCTGATGCCCAGTTCTTCCCGGTCGCCAAGCAAATGTTCCGGGTCATAGGCCTTGAAGGCCAGGCCGAGCAGGGTGGCGACGGGGCCGAGGGTGATGTAGCGCTTTTCCCAGTTCAGGCGCAGCCCGAGCACTTCCTCGCCTTGCCAGTCACCTTTGCAGATGATGCCGGTGTCGGGCATGGCGCCGGCGTCGGAGCCGGCCAGTGGCCCGGTCAGGGCAAAGCAGGGGATCTCGTCACCGCGCGCCAGGCGTGGCAGGTAGTGGTTGCGTTGCTCGTCGGTGCCGTAGTGCAGCAGCAGTTCGGCCGGGCCGAGCGAGTTGGGCACCATCACGGTAGAGGCCAGGTCGCCGCTGCGGGTCGCCAGTTTCATCGCGACCTGAGAATGGGCATAGGCCGAGAAGCCTTTGCCGCCGTATTCCTTGGGGATGATCAGGGCGAAGAAGCCATGCTCCTTGATATGCGCCCAGGCTGCAGGCGGCAGGTCGAGGTCCTGGCCGATCTGCCAGTCGCTGACCAGCGCGCACAGCTCGTTGGTCGGGCCGTCGATGAACGCCTGTTCTTCTTCCGTGAGCTTCGGAGCGGGGTAGTCGAGCAGGGTGTTCCAGTTCGGTTGCCCACTGAACAGCTGGCCGTCCCACCACACCGTGCCGGCATCGATCGCTTCGCGCTCGGTCTGCGACATGGGCGGCAGGGTTTTCTGGAACCAGCTGAACACGCGCCCGGTAAACACCTTGCGCCGCCAGTCAGGCAGCACCAGCAGGGCGGTGATCGCCGCCAGCGGCAGCCAGATCAGCACCAGCAACCAGCCTGGTGCACTGCTGAAGATCCCCATCAGCAAGGTATAGGCGGCAACGATGCCGAGGATCTGCAAAGGCGGCAAGCGCCGGTGCGTGAGATATGCCACACCAATCAGCAGCACCACCAACCACAACAGCAACATAGGTCTTCCTCCTTGGAAGCTTGGGCTTGGGCCGACCCCACAGAGCTTAGCCGGCATCTGCCGAACGGCCTCGTCTGTTCAGTGACAGGACATGACCTTGGGAGTTCGCCAGGTTGATGTCAACGCATGTGTCGTGAACGACTGTGATACGGCAACACCCACCCATAAGCGTGCTCGGCTGGAGTAGACTGATGCCTCTATTGCATACACAGGGAGCTTGCCATGCTGAAGATCTGGGGCCGTAAAAACTCGAGCAACGTGCGCAAGGCACTGTGGATTGCCCACGAGCTTGGGCTGGAGTTCCAGGCCATCGATGCTGGCGGCGCCTTTGGTGTGGTCAATGACCCCGAGTACCGCGCGCGCAACCCTAACGGCCTGGTGCCGATGCTCGAAGATGACGACCTGGTGCTGTGGGAATCCAACACCATCGTTCGCTACCTGTGCGCTGCATACGGCCGCGAGCAGGGTTGGTACCTGGAAGATCCGCGTCAGCGAGCGCTGGCGGATAAATGGATGGACTGGACCACATCTGCCCTGGCCACGCCGTTCCGGCCGCTGTTCTGGGGCATGCTGCGTACGCCTGAAGAGCAACGCGACTGGGTCGCGATCAACGCCGCGCTGAAGACCTGTGGCGACCTGTTGGCTATTGCCGATGAAACATTGGCCAGGCAACCGTACTTGTCCGGCGAGCAGATCGGCATGGGTGACATTCCCCTGGGCTGCTTCGCCTACGCCTGGTTCGAGATGCCCATCGAGCGCCCTGAGTTGCCCCACCTGCAGGCCTGGTACGAGCGCCTCAAGGCACGGCCGGCCTATCAGGCGGCGGTAATGACCGCGCTGACCTGATCGAACACCTGTGCGCTTTCGATAGTCACTATCAATGCACATGACTGTACTTGTGTGGCCCTGGCTTGCACCATGGGCCGCACTCACTGCGCCAGTGACCTGATCTGGCGTGTCCTGAACCTCCTAGAATGGTACGTGACCCGCTATGAGTTCTGCTCTGTCCATCCGACAGCTGACCAAAACCTACGGCAACGGCTTCCAGGCCCTCAAGGGTATTGATCTGGATGTCGCCGAAGGTGACTTCTTCGCCTTGCTCGGCCCCAACGGCGCCGGCAAATCCACCACCATCGGCATTCTCTCGACCCTGGTCAACAAGACCAGCGGCAGCGTCAATGTCTTCGGCCATGATCTGGACCGCGAGCCTGCCGCGCTGAAGCGCTGCCTGGGCGTGGTACCTCAGGAATTCAACTTCAACCAGTTCGAAAAGACCTTCGACATCGTCGTCACCCAGGCCGGTTACTACGGTATCCCGCCCAAGTTGGCCAAGGAACGCGCTGAGCAGTACCTGACCCAGTTGGGGCTGTGGGACAAGCGCGACGTGCCGTCGCGCTCATTGTCCGGCGGCATGAAGCGCCGGCTGATGATTGCCCGTGCACTGATTCACGAACCGCGCCTGTTGATCCTCGACGAGCCAACCGCGGGCGTCGACATCGAACTGCGCCGGTCGATGTGGAGCTTTCTCACCGAGCTCAACGAGAAAGGCATCACCATCATTCTGACCACGCATTATCTGGAAGAGGCCGAGCAGCTGTGCCGCAACATCGGCATCATCGACCACGGCACCATTGTCGAGAACACCAGCATGCGCAAACTGCTCGGCACGCTGCATGTCGAGACCTTTGTGCTGGACTTGAAGCAGGACCTGACCACGGTGCCAACCCTGCATGGCTACCCGTGCCGGCTGATCACCCCGCACACGCTGGAGGTGCAGGTCGACAAGGATATCGGCATCACCGCGCTGTTCGGCCAGTTGGCCTTGCAGAACATCGAGGTGCAGAGCTTGCGCAACAAGACCAACCGGCTTGAGGAGTTGTTCGTGTCACTGGTAGAGAAAAACCTGTCGAAGGTGGCCGTATGAGTGTGGAACTGCGCACCAACTGGGTCGCCCTGAACACCATCGTCTACCGTGAAGTGCGCCGCTTCCTGCGGATCTGGCCGCAGACACTGCTGCCGCCGGCCATCACCATGGTCTTGTACTTCGTCATCTTCGGTAACCTGATCGGTCGACAGATTGGCGATATGGGTGGCTTCACCTACATGGAGTACATCGTGCCTGGGCTGATCATGATGTCGGTGATCACCAACTCCTACGGCAACGTCGTCTCGAGCTTCTTCGGCAGCAAGTTCCAGCGCTCGATCGAGGAGTTGATGGTGTCGCCGGTATCGCCGCACACCATTCTCGTCGGCTACGTGCTCGGCGGCGTGCTGCGTGGGCTGGCGGTCGGGGTGATCGTGACCATCCTGTCGATGTTCTTCACCCACCTGCAGGTGCATCACCTGGGCGTGACCGTGGTGGTAGTGCTGTTGACCGCAACCATCTTCTCGCTGCTGGGCTTCGTCAACGCAGTGTTTGCGCGCAATTTCGATGATATCTCGATCATCCCGACCTTCGTGCTGACCCCGCTGACCTATCTGGGCGGGGTGTTCTACTCGATCAGCCTGCTGCCGCCGTTCTGGCAGGTGGTGTCACTGGCGAACCCAGTGCTGCACATGGTCAACTCGTTCCGCTACGGCATCCTAGGGGTTTCGGATATCAGTATCGGTACGGCGATCACCTTCATGCTGGTGGCCACCGCTGTGCTGTATGCCCTGTGCATTCGCCTGCTGGTCAGTGGCCGCGGCATGCGTGCCTGAGTTGCGTTGCTTGCGTCGGCGCCACTGACGGCCGACCCACCAGCGCCAGTAGCTCATGGTAATGAAGTAGGCGGCGATGCCCAGCACCACGCCGCACACCACCGAGCCGAGCAGAAATGGCTGCCACACGGTAGCCAGCTGGTTGGTGATCCACTCGAAGGTGAGGTCGTCGGGCAGGCTGCGGGGCGGCGTCTGCAACAGCCAGGCGCCGGTCATGTAGGTAACGAAGAATACCGGCGGCATGGTCAGCGGGTTGGTCAGCCAGACCAGGCTGACCGCAATCGGCAGGTTGCCGCGCAGCGGGATCGCCAGTGCTGCGGCCAGCAGCATCTGCATCGGCATCGGGATCAATGCTGCAAACAGGCCCACGCCCATGGCCCTTGCCACTGAGTGACGGTTCAGGTGCCAGAGGTTGGGGTCGTGCAGCAATTTGCCGAAAAAGCGTAAGGACTTGTGTTCCCGAATGCTGGTCGGATCCGGCATGTACCGTTTGAACAGGCGGCGCGGCATGGGGGCTCCCGGGGCAGTGATCGGGCAAGTATGCCTTGATTCCCGCAGCGGCTCGTTCAGAGTTTGTGACAATTGTTGAGCAAGACCGCCCCTCAAATACGCTATTCCTCTGCAGGCTTTCTTGCTTGCGGAGCTCTACTTCATGCGCACAGGGATGTTGGCGCTTGCGCTCGGGCTGTTGTGCCTGGGCTTTCTCCCCGTTCTGCCGACGGTCGGCTGGCTGAGCGTGCTGCTGCTGGCTGCGCTTGGCTGCCTGGCTACGCGAGTCTGGCCGCTGGGCTGCTTGCTGCTGGGCTTTTGCTGGGCGTGCTGGTCGGCGCAGCAGGCGCTGGATGATCGTCTGGCGCATTCACTCGATGGCCGCACGCTATGGCTTGAGGGGCGCGTGGTCGGCCTGCCGGCGGCATCGGCCCACGGTGTGCGCTTCGAACTGGATGAACCCGCTTCGCGCCGCGCCGAATTACCCAGGCGCTTGCAACTGAACTGGTTCGACGGCCCTGAGGTGCATGCCGGAGAGCGCTGGCGCCTGGCCGTGACCCTGAAACGCCCGCGCGGCCTGCTCAATCCCCATGGACCAGACCGCGAGGCGACGCTGTTGGCCCGGCGCATCGGCGCCACTGGCACGGTCAAGGCCGGGGAGTTGCTGGCACCGGTGGCCGGCGGCTGGCGCGACAGTCTGCGCCAGCGCCTGCTGGCAGTGGATGCCTGGGGCCGCGAAGCGGCGTTGGCGGCGCTGGTACTGGGCGATGGCTCGGGGCTGGCCAGGCAGGATTGGCAGACGCTACAGGCGACCGGCACGGTGCACCTGCTGGTTATCTCGGGGCAGCACATCGGTCTGGTCGCAGGTTTGGTTTACGGCCTGGTGGCGGGGCTGGCACGTTATGGCGGTTGGCCACGGCGCTGGCCATGGCTGCCGTGGGCGTGTGGTTTGGCCATGATCGCGGCGCTGGGCTACGGCTGGCTGGCCGGGTTTGGCGTGCCGGTGCAGCGGGCCTGTCTGATGCTGGCGGTGGTGCTGCTCTGGCGCCTGCGTTTTCGCCAGTTGGGCGCGTTCGTGCCGCTTTTGATGGCGCTGTGTGGCGTGTTGCTGGTGGAACCATTGGCCAGCTTGCTACCGGGATTCTGGTTGTCGTTTGGCGCAGTTGCGGTGCTGATCTACTGCTTTGCTCAGCGCCTTGGCGGTTGGCGGCCGTGGCAAGCGTGGACGCGTGCGCAGTGGGTGATCGCCATCGGTTTGTTGCCGGCGATGCTGGCGCTTGGCCTGCCGATCAGTCTGAGCGCGCCGTTGGCCAATCTGCTCGCGGTGCCCTGGATCAGCTTCGTGGTGCTGCCGTTGGCGTTGCTGGGGGCCTTGTTGCTACCGCTGGCCGGGCTTGGCGAGATGCTGCTGTGGCTGGCGGGTGCAGCGCTGGATGGCCTGTTCCGCTTGCTGGCGCTGGTGGCCCAGTGGCAGCCGGCATGGACTGCACGGCGGTTGCCGCTGCTGGCCTGGTTGCTGGTGCTGAGCGGCGCCTTGGTCATGCTGCTGCCCCGTGGCGTACCGATGCGTGGCCTGGGCGCGCTGATGCTGCTGGCGCTGTGGGTGCCTGGCGAGCTGTTGCCGGAAGGGCAGGTCGAAGTGCTGCAGCTGGATGTCGGCCAAGGCCTGGCGATCCTTTTGCGTACGCGAAACCACAGCCTGCTCTACGACGCTGGGCCGGCGCGCGGCGACAGTGACCTGGGCGAAAGCGTAGTGTTGCCGACTTTACGCAAGCTGGGCGTCGATCGCCTGGATGTGCTGCTGATCAGCCATGCCCATGCCGACCATGCCGGCGGTGCGGCGGCCGTGCAGCGTGGCCTGCCGGTCGAGCGCGTTGTGGCCGGTGAGCCGGAGCAGGCGCACCTGGCGCAACCCTGTGAGGCGGGGCAGGGCTGGCAGTGGGACGGTGTCGACTTCTCACTCTGGCATTGGCCGCAGGGGCGTTCGAGCAACGACCGTTCATGCGTATTGCTGGTCGAGGCGCAGGGCGAGCGTCTGCTGCTGGCCGGCGACATTGAAGCCAGCGCCGAACGCGCCTGGCTGGCGGCCCATGACGACAAACGTATCGACTGGCTGCAGTCGCCGCACCACGGCAGTCGCAGTTCGTCCACCGAAGCGTTCATTGCTGCCACCACGCCGCGTGGCGTGTTGATTTCCCGCGGTGCGCACAACGGTTTCGGCCATCCGCATGCGCAGGTGCTCGAGCGCTACCAGCGCCATGGCATGGCCATTCACGACACTGCTGTCGAGGGCGCCTTGAGCCTGCGCCTTGGCGCTCGCGCTGAGGTTGCCGGGCAGCGTACCCAGCGCCGGTTCTGGCGTGACACAGAATGACCCAGACACGTGCATTGTTGCGACCTCCGGCAACTCAGCCGAGGGCGATCCTATGGTAGAGTGGCGGCCTTTTTCGAGGGGATGATTACTGTGTGGGAATTGGTAAAGTCCGGTGGTTGGATGATGCTGCCGATCATTCTGAGCTCCATCGTCGCCATGGCTATCGTCGTCGAACGCCTGTGGACCCTGCGCGCCAGTCGCGTAACCCCGCCGCACCTGCTCGGTCAGGTGTGGATGTGGATCAAGGACAAGCAGCTCACCAGTGACAAGCTCAAGAGCCTTCGCGCCGATTCGCCGCTGGGCGAGATCCTCGCTGCGGGCCTGGCCAACTCGCGCCATGGCCGCGAAATCATGAAAGAGTGCATCGAAGAAGCCGCCTCGCGAGTCATTCACGAGCTCGAGCGCTATATCAGCACGCTCGGCACCATCGCTGCGATGGCACCGCTGCTGGGTCTGCTCGGTACCGTGCTCGGCATGATCGACATCTTCAGCGCGTTCATGGGGTCGCAGATGACCGCCAACGCTTCGGTGCTCGCCGGTGGTATCTCCAAAGCCCTCGTGACCACGGCTGCAGGCCTGATGGTCGGTATCCCGGCGGTGTTCTTCCACCGCTTCCTGCTGCGCCGCATCGACGAGCTGGTGGTCGGCATGGAGCAAGAGGCGATCAAGCTGGTCGAAGTCGTGCAAGGTGACCGCGAAGTCGAAGTGGCGGGAGGCAAGGCGTGAAGTTCCGGCGCAACCGCGCGCGGGAGAACGTCGACATCAACCTGGCGTCGTTGATCGACGTGGTGTTCGTGCTGCTGCTGTTCTTCGTTGTCACCACCACCTTCACTCGCGAGAACCAGCTGCGGGTCGAGCTGCCGGAGGCCTCAACAGGCGCGCCGGCCGAGGCCGACGACGGCAAGCGGGTGGATATCACCATCAGCGCCGACGGCGTGTACTCGGTGAACAATCACCTGCTGCCGAAAAGCGACCTGGCCACTCTGGTCGAGGCGCTGCAGCAGGAGTCCGGTGGTGATACCAAGCTGCCATTGTCGATCAGCGCAGATGGCAAAACCCCGCATCAGTCGGTGGTGACCGCCATGGACGCGGCAGGCAAGCTTGGTTTCAGCCAGTTGCGCATGACCACGGTCGAGGCCGCAGCGGGGACGCCCTGATGGCTTTCACCGAGCGCTTGCTTGCGGCCTGGTATAACGGCCATCCAGCCCTGGCTCTGTTGCGGCCGCTGGAGCTGTTGTACCGGCGCGTGGTGCTACGCAAGCGTGCGCGCTTTGTCAGTGGTGCAAGCGCCGCTTACCGCGCGCCGGTGCCGGTCATTGTGGTCGGCAACATTACCGTTGGCGGCACCGGCAAGACGCCGATGATCCTCTGGTTGATCGAACACTGCCGCAAGCGCGGCTTGCGTGTCGGTGTGGTCAGCCGCGGTTACGGTGCCAAGCCGCCTTCGCTGCCCTGGCGGGTGGCGGCCGAGCACAGTGCCGAGCAGGCCGGCGACGAGCCATTGTTGATAGTTCAGCGCACAGGTGTGCCGCTGATGATTGATCCCGACCGTTCGGCGGCCGTACGCGGGCTGCTTGCCAGCGAACCCCTTGACCTGATCCTCTGCGACGACGGCATGCAGCATTACCGCCTGGCGCGTGACCTTGAGCTGGTGCTGATCGATGCCGCACGCGGTCTGGGCAATCGCCGCTGCCTGCCCGCAGGGCCACTGCGCGAGCCGGTCGAGCGCCTCGACGAGGTCGACGCGCTGCTCTACAACGGCGCCAGCAGCGACCGCGATGACGGCTTCGCCTTTCAACTCAAGCCTTCGGCGCTGGTCAACCTGCGCACTGGCGAACGTCGTGGGCTTGATCATTTCAGCCCTGGCCAGGCCGTGCATGCGGTGGCGGGCATCGGCAATCCACAACGTTTCTTCAACACCCTGCTGCAGCTAAACTGGCAGCCGGTGCCGCACCCGTTTGCCGACCATGCGCAGTTCAGCGCTGAAGGGCTGACGTTCAGCCCGACGCTGCCGCTGGTGATGACCGAAAAAGATGCGGTGAAATGCCGTGACTTTGCCGCTGACGACTGGTGGTATCTGACAGTCGAGGCGCAACCGTCGCCGGCCTTCAGTACCTGGTTCGACGCCCAGCTTAAGCGTCTGCTGCCTGCGCAGCAGCCCTGACCCTGTTCAATTTTCCGGCCGCTTGGCCCCAAGGACGCACTCATGGACACCAAACTGCTTGATATCCTGGCTTGCCCGATCACCAAAGGCCCACTCAAGCTCAGCGCCGACAAGACCGAGCTGATCAGCAAAGGCGCAGGCCTGGCCTACCCGGTGCGTGATGGCATTCCGGTCATGCTGGAAAGCGAAGCACGCACCCTGACCGACGACGAGCGTCTGGACAAATGAGCCTGAACTTTACCGTGGTCATCCCCGCCCGCCTGCGCTCCACGCGCCTGCCGGGCAAGCCGCTGTTGTTGATCGCTGGCAAACCGATGGTCCAGCACGTCTGGGAACAGGCGCGCAAAAGCAGCGCCAGCCGGGTGGTGATCGCCACCGATGACGAAAGTATCGTTGCCGCCTGCCAGGCCTTTGGTGCCGAAGTCTTGCTGACCCGCGCTGATCACGAGTCGGGTACTGATCGCCTGGCCGAAGTTGCCGCCCAGTTGGGTTTGGCCAGTGATGCCATCGTTGTCAACGTGCAGGGCGACGAGCCACTGATCCCGCCGGTGATCATCGACCAGGTCGCCGCCAATCTCGCGGCACATCCAGAAGCTGGCATCGCCACCCTGGCTGAGCCGATCCATGAGCCGCAGACGGTGTTCAATCCCAATGCGGTCAAGGTAGTCAGCGACAAGAATGGCCTGGCCCTGAGCTTCAGCCGTGCACCGCTGCCGTGGGCCCGCGATGCGTTTGCGGTAAACCGCGAGCAGTTGCCGCCGACAGTGCCTTATCGCCGCCATATTGGCATGTATGCCTACCGCGTCGGTTTTCTGCAGGACTTTGTCAGCTGGGGCCCGTGCTGGCTCGAGCAGACCGAAGCGCTGGAGCAGCTGCGGGCGCTGTGGCATGGCGTGCGTATCCACGTTGAAGATGCACTGGAGGCTCCGGCCGTGGGCGTTGATACTCCAGAAGACCTGGAGCGCGTTCGGCGCTTGTTGGAGGCCTGATGCGCGTTCTGTTTGTGTGCCTAGGCAATATTTGCCGCTCGCCCACGGCTGAAGGGGTGTTGCGCCATCAGCTGCAACGCGCCGGGCTGGCGGACCAGGTAGAAGTGGCCTCGGCCGGTACGGGCGACTGGCACGTGGGCAAGGCGCCTGACGCGCGCACCTGCAAAACCGCCCTGGCACGCGGCTATGACCTGTCGGCGCAACGTGCCCAGCAGGTCAAGGCCAGCCACTTTGCCGAGTACGACCTGGTGCTGGCCATGGATGCCAGCAACCTCGCCGACCTCAAGGCCATGCGCCCGCCGGCGTCCAAGGGCGAGCTGGATCTGTTCCTGCGTCGTTATGACGGCGCACTGGATGAAGTGCCCGACCCGTATTACGGCGGCGCGGCCGGTTTTGAGCAGGTCCTGGACCTGATCGAGCTGGCCTGCGAGCAGTTGGTCAATGAAATCCGAGGAAGGCTATGACTGCCACCTGGCAACAGCAGGTATCGCTGAAGCCTTTCAATACTTTTGGTATTGACGTCAAAGCTCGCTATTTCACCCAAGCGCATAACGACGCCGACGTGCGGGCTGCATTGCTCGAGGCAGCGCGCCTGGATGTTCCGGTGCTGGTGATCGGCGGCGGCAGCAACCTGCTGTTGACCGGTGACATCGACGCGCTGGTGCTGCATATGGCCAGCCGTGGCCGGCGGCTGCTGAGCGAGGAGGGCGACCGCGTGGTGGTCGAGGCCGAAGCCGGTGAGCCTTGGCATGAGTTTGTTCAATGGAGCCTGGCGCAGGGTTGCAGCGGGCTGGAGAACCTCAGCCTGATTCCCGGCACTGTGGGCGCGGCGCCAATGCAGAACGTCGGTGCCTACGGTGTCGAGATCAAGGATGTGTTTGCCGGCTTGACTGCGCTCGACCGAGAAACGGGCGAACTCAAGGATTTTTCCCTTGAGGAGTGCGGGTTTGGTTACCGAGACAGCGTCTTCAAACGCAATCCCGGTCGCTGGTTGATCCTGCGTGTGCGCTTTGCCCTGAGCCGCAGCTTGCGCGCGCACCTGGACTACGGCCCAGTGCGGCAGCGCCTGCACGAGCAGGGCGTCGCCGAGCCGACCGCGCAGGCAATCAGTGATGCCATCTGCAGCATTCGCCGAGAAAAACTGCCCGACCCGCTCGTGCTGGGCAATGCCGGTAGCTTTTTCAAGAATCCACTGGTCAGCGCCGTGCTCGGCGAGCAGCTTCGCGCTCGCTATCCGGGTGTGGTGGCTTATCCGCAGGCCGATGGCCAGCTTAAGCTGGCGGCGGGCTGGTTGATCGAGCAGGCAGGATGGAAGGGCTATCGCGATGGCGATGCCGGCGTGCACCGGTTGCAGTCGCTGGTACTGGTCAATTATGGCCAGGCCTCGGGGGCGCAGCTGCATGCGCTGGCGCAGAAGATTCAGGCTGATATCTTCGCCAGGTTTGGCGTGGAGCTGGAGATGGAGCCGAATCTGTACTGAGTAGGCGGCCCATGCAGATGCCAGCGCAACGCTGAATCCAACGCCAAAAAAAGCCCCGCCAGTTCGCACTGGCGGGGCTTTTTCATTCAGCCTTGGTTATCAACCGTGATGAGGTTTGTGCTCATCGGTCGATGCCTGGGCCTGAGCTGCGGCAGCAGCGGCCTCGGCTTCGCGCTTGCGGCGACGCACTTCACGTGGGTCGTTCGGTGCGCGGCCGTTGGCAAGCATTACTGGCGCCGGTTCAGCCGCTACAGTCGCTGCCTCGACAACCTCTGGCTTGGCTTCAACCGGTGCAGCCTGCTCGACCACCGGTGCTTCGACTGGCGAGGCCGCTGGGGCCTCGGCAACGTGCACTGGCTTCTCGGCTTCACCCGACTCGACCACGGCGGCTTCGGCCACTGGCGCTTCAACCACAGGGGCTTCGGCGGTTGGTGCCTCGACCACTGGCGCTTCAGCAACTGGCGCTGCAGTTTCCACCTCTGCTGCGGCAACCGGGGTTGCTTCAACGGCAGGTGCTTCGACTACTGGCTGCGGCGCAACTTCGACAACCGGCTCGATGCTCGGCTCGACCACGGCAACTGGCTCGCTGACAGGCTGCTCGACCACAGGGGCGATAGCGACCTCTTCAGCTTGCTGTGCAGGCTCGGCTGGCAGGGCGATAACTTCACCGGTAGCCGTTTCAGGCGCCTGGGTAGAGGCGATTTCGGCCTGCTGATTGGCTTGTGCTTCGGCTGCAGCGCTGATGTTGCTGGTAGCAACAGCGGCGGTCACGGCCAGGCCAGCGGCCAGGTCAGCACCCAGATCAGTTGCCTGACGTGGTTGCTGCTCTTCACCATTGTCGTTGCCTTCGCTGCCTTCCTCGTCGCCATCGATCAGATCGCCATTGGCATTGCGCTGGCGTTCACGACGGTTGCTGCGGCGACGCTGGCCACGCGAACGGCGACGCGGACGCTCGCCATCTGTGCCTTCCTGCTCGTCCTGCTGCAGTTCGTCGTTCGGCAGTTGCTCATCGGCGACCTCTGCGGCCTGCTCATCAGCCTGTGCAGCTGGGCGCAGTTGACGCTCTTCCTGTGGTGCACGCTCTTCACGAGGGGCGCGTTCTTCACGAGGAGCACGTTCTTCGCGAGGGGCGCGTTCTTCACGTGGGGCACGTTCTTCGCGTGGCGCACGCTCTTCACGTGGGGCACGTTCTTCGCGTGGCGCACGCTCTTCACGTGGGGCACGTTCTTCGCGTGGCGCACGCTCTTCACGTGGGGCACGTTCTTCGCGAGGGGCGCGCTCTTCACGTGGGGCACGTTCTTCGCGAGGCGCACGTTCTTCACGCGGTGCGCGTTCTTCAGTAGATGCAGGGGTAGCGTCAAGTGGCTCACGCAGCTCACGAACAGGGCGCTCGTCACGGTTGCCGCGACGTGGGCGATCTTCACGTGGAGCACGTTCCTCACGCGGTGCACGCTCCTCACGTGGAGCGCGTTCTTCACGCGGTGCACGCTCTTCACGAGGCGCACGTTCTTCACGCGGTGCACGTTCTTCACGCGGCTTGCGCTCTTCGTCGCGACGACCGTTACGGTTGCGGCTCTGCTGACGACCGTTGCGGCGCTCTTCGTTGCGCTGTGGGCGCTCGGTAACAGGCTTCTCGGTGGCGGCCGGTGCAACGACCGGTTCTTCCTTGGCGGCAAACAGGCTCACCAGCGACTTGACCAGGCCTTTGAACAGGCTTGGCTCAGGCATGCTTGGTGCTGGCGCGGCGGCGGCCGGAGCAGCAGTTTCTTCTACAGCAGCCGGTACCGGAGCGCTGGTGCGTGGTGGAGCGGTCTTGACCGCAGCTTCCTGGCGAACCAGGGTGCGGGTCGCGGCCTGCTGCGGCGCTTCCTCGGTTTCGGTAGTGGCGATTTCGTAGCTGGACTGGTTGGTCAGCACTTCCGGATTGTCGTCGCGCAGGCGCTGGACTTCGAAGTGCGGGGTTTCCAGGTGGTCATTCGGCAGAATGATGATGCGGGCACGGGTACGCATTTCGATCTTGGTGATCGAGTTGCGTTTCTCGTTGAGCAGGAACGCGGCAACCGGGATTGGCACCTGAGCGCGCACTTCGGCAGTGCGGTCTTTCAGGGCTTCTTCTTCGATCAGGCGCAGGATCGCCAGCGACAGCGACTCGACGTCACGGATGATGCCGGTGCCCGAGCAGCGTGGGCAGACGATGCCGCTGCTTTCACCCAGCGATGGACGCAGGCGTTGGCGCGACATTTCCAGCAGGCCGAAGCGCGAGATGCGGCCAACCTGGACGCGAGCACGGTCGGCCTCGAGGCATTCACGCACACGCTCTTCAACGGCGCGCTGGTTTTTAGCCGGGGTCATGTCGATGAAGTCGATGACGATCAGGCCGCCGATGTCACGCAGGCGCAGTTGGCGGGCGATCTCTTCGGCCGCTTCCAGGTTGGTCTGCAGGGCGGTTTCTTCGATGTCGCTGCCTTTGGTGGCACGCGCCGAGTTGATGTCGATCGACACCAAGGCCTCGGTTGGGTCGATCACGATCGAACCGCCGGACGGCAGCTCGACGACGCGCTGGAAGGCGGTCTCGATCTGGCTTTCGATCTGGAAGCGGTTGAACAGTGGCACGCTGTCTTCGTACAGCTTGACCTTGCTGGCGTACTGCGGCATCACCTGGCGGATGAAGGTCAGGGCTTCTTCCTGGGCTTCGATGCTGTCGATCAGCACTTCGCCGATGTCCTGGCGCAGGTAATCGCGGATGGCGCGGATGATGACGTTGCTTTCCTGGTAGATCAGGAACGGCGCGGTGCGGTCCAGCGAGGCTTCCTTGATCGCGGTCCACAGCTGCAGCAGGTAGTCGAGGTCCCACTGCATTTCTTCGCTGCTGCGGCCAAGGCCGGCAGTGCGCACGATCAGGCCCATGTCGCCCGGTACGGTCAGCCCGTTGAGCGCTTCACGCAGCTCGTTGCGCTCTTCGCCTTCGATACGGCGGGAGATACCGCCAGCACGTGGGTTGTTTGGCATCAGGACCAGGTAACGACCAGCCAGGCTGATGAAGGTGGTGAGGGCGGCGCCTTTGTTGCCGCGCTCTTCCTTCTCGACCTGGACGATGACTTCCTGGCCTTCGCTGAGCACTTCCTTGATGTTGACGCGGCCTTCTGGGGCCTTCTTGAAGTACTCGCGGGAGATTTCCTTCAGCGGCAGGAAGCCGTGACGGTCGGAGCCGAAGTCGACGAAGGCGGCTTCGAGGCTAGGCTCGATCCGGGTGATCTTGCCTTTGTAGATGTTGGCCTTTTTCTGCTCACGGGCGCCGGATTCGATATCCAGGTCGTAGAGGCGTTGGCCATCCACCAGGGCTACACGCAACTCTTCGGGTTGAGTTGCGTTAATCAGCATTCTTTTCATGTTGTACCGTCGGTTTCCGGGCTGCCGGAAACGGCGTTCGGCACACACGACTTCTCATGGTCGGTGTCAAGGTGCGCAAAGGGTGGCGAGCCACCCCCGTGTCGGCGACGTTCGGCACCAGCCGGTTGCCCAGCCTGCCGTTGTCGCGACGACGCGTCCTGTTGCTGCGGTGCTGTGGGCCTGTGGTATCGGGATCAACCTGGCAGGCCTGGTGCACTCAGTCAGGAGGAGGAATCAACCGTCAGCCGTGGACGCCTACGTGGCATCTGTAAGGACCTTATCCGCTCGCCGCCCATTACAGTGGGGCGGTGGCCGGACGCGGTGCTACACGGTCCGAGGGCTGTGCATCTCCACCCTGCACGTATCCCTGATAATTCGGGTGCTGCCGCGCGCTGAATCCGCAACGGGTTGCATTTTTCGCCATCTTCATAAGGGAAGCTGGCGCCATTCATGTCCAAGGCAGGTATTTCCGAAGCATTCGCCGGGTGCAGGAGGAAGTGACGATGGCGGTGCAGAGACACGGCGAAAAAAGCCAGTTAAGCAGGTGAACTACCGCACTTATGATTTTTTTCGGTCTTCTCTACCCGGCGCGAGTGGCGCTTCCAGGTATTTCGATAAACTGGCGAAAGCCCGTAGGACGGCCTCGCGTCCTCGAGAATTGCGTTGGTCAGGGGCTGGCAAAGCGCCGTGTGCCGCTGGCCCACCGCTTTTGGCGGCGTTCGCGACTATAGCAGCAATGATTAAGTGCTTCAATTCCCTAAAAAATTGTTATTATCGGCGCCATGACTACCAATACCCCTCCGACTTCCGGCGTCCAGCTGATCGAAGTCGCGCCGGAGCTTGCCGGCCAACGAATCGACAATTTCCTGATCACGGCGCTCAAGGGCGTGCCTCGCACCCTGGTCTACCGCATCCTGCGCAAGGGTGAAGTGCGGGTCAACAAGGGTCGGGTCAAGCCTGAGTACAAGATCCAGGCCGGTGACATCGTGCGCGTGCCGCCGGTGCGTCTGCCCGAGCGCGACGAGCCGGTGCAGGTGGCACAGTCGCTGCTGCAGCGCCTGGAAGCGGCGATTGTCTATGAAGACAAGGCGCTCATCGTGCTCAACAAGCCAGCCGGCATTGCCGTACATGGCGGCAGCGGTCTGAGCTTTGGCGTGATCGAAGCGTTCCGCCAGTTGCGCCCGGATGCCAAGGAGCTGGAGCTGGTGCACCGCCTCGACCGCGACACTTCGGGCCTGTTGATGATCGCCAAGAAGCGCAGCATGTTGCGCCATCTGCACGCGGCCCTGCGTGGCGACGGTGTGGATAAACGCTATATGGCGCTGGTGCGTGGCAACTGGCCAACCGCGAAGAAACAGGTCAATGCCCCATTGCAGAAGAGCAACCTGCGTTCTGGCGAGCGTATGGTCGAGGTCAACGAAGAGGGCAAGGAAGCGCTGACCCTGTTCAAGGTGCTGCGCCGTTTCGGCGACTTCGCCACCATGATCGAAGCGCGTCCGATCACCGGCCGCACCCATCAGATCCGCGTGCACGCCCTGCATGCCGGGCACATGATTGCCGGCGACAACAAGTACGGTGATGAAGAATTCTCCCGTGAGATCCGTGACCTCGGCGGCAAGCGTCTGTTCTTACATGCCTATGCCCTGACCGTGCCGCTGCCCGATGGGGGCGAGCTCAAGGTTGAGGCACCAGTCGACGAAATGTGGGCCAAGACTGTAGAGCGCCTGGCGCGGCCTGACTTCACATGAGCAAACCCTACGAGCTGCTGATTTTTGACTGGGATGGCACCCTGGCTGACTCTGTCGGGCGCATCGTTCTGGCGATGAATCAGGCGGCTGAGCGCGCCGGTGAGGCGCCCAGTGCCGAAGATGCGATCAAAGGCATTATCGGTCTGGCCCTAGGCGAGGCGATCTGGACCCTGTATCCGCACCTTGAGCCGCTGCAGGTCGAACGCTTCCGTCAGCACTATGCTGATGTGTACATGGCGCTCGATCAGCAGCCGTCACTGTTGTTTGACGGCGTGGTCGAATCGCTGGAGGCATTTCGCGCCCAGGGCTACCGCCTGGCAGTGGCCACCGGCAAGGCCCGTCGCGGTCTCGATCGGGTGCTCAAGGCCAATGGCTGGGAAAACTTTTTCGACATCACCCGGGCGGCTGATGAAACCCGCGGCAAACCGCACCCATTGATGCTCGAAGAAATTCTTGCCCACTGCCGCGCCGAACCCGGTCAGGCGCTGATGGTCGGAGATTCTGCGTTCGACCTGCAGATGGCCAATAACGCCGGCATGCACTCGGTGGCTGTCGGCTACGGGGCAATGTCGCTGCAGGCGCTGGCAGAGTTCGGGCCGCAGGTGTGCATCGATCACTTTTCCCAGTTGCGTGAGTGGTTGGCAGGTTCGGCGCAATTATCAATTCCAAGGTAGGTGAGCATGGCTGACGAGTGGAAAGCGCCCGAGACCGAAGTGGTCGAGAGTGAAGATCGCAAGAGCTGGAAGCTGCTGGAGAAAACCCTCCTTGCCGGCGTGCAGGAGCAGCGTCGAGCGCGACGCTGGGGGATTTTCTTCAAGCTGCTGACGTTCCTCTACCTGTTCGGCATCCTGTTCCTGTTCTCGCCGCTGATGAGCATGGACGGCGCTGCTTCGCGTAGTGGCGCTCATACCGCGCTGGTCGAGGTGCGTGGGGTTATCGCTGATCAGGAGGCGGCTAGTGCCGACAACCTGATCAAGAGCCTGCGCGAGGCATTCAAGGATGCCAATACCAAGGCAGTGGTGATGCGCATCAACAGCCCAGGCGGCAGCCCGGTGCAGTCCGGTTACGTCTATGACGAGATTCGCCGCCTGCGCGCTGAATACCCGCAGATCAAGCTGTACGCAGTGATCACCGACCTCGGTGCCTCGGGCGCCTATTACATCGCCAGTGCTGCCGATGAGATCTACGCCGACAAGGCCAGCCTGGTTGGTTCGATCGGCGTCACCGCGGCGGGCTATGGCTTTGTCGGCGCCATGGACAAGCTGGGCATCGAGCGGCGCACCTACACGGCGGGCGAGCACAAGGCGTTCCTCGATCCGTTCTCGCCGCAAAAGCCTGAAGAGACCGAGTTCTGGCAGGGTGTGCTCAACACCACTCACCAGCAGTTCATTGCGATGGTCAAGCAGGGGCGTGGTGATCGGCTCAAGGACAAAGAGCACCCTGAGCTGTTCAGTGGCCTGATCTGGTCTGGTGAGCAGGCCAAGGCGCTGGGTCTGGTCGATGGTCTGGGCAGTGCCAGCTACGTCGCCAGAGACATCGTTGGCGAGAAGAACCTGGTGGATTTCACTGTTCAGGAATCGCCATTCGATCGCTTCTCCAAGCGCATCGGCGCCAGCGTAGCTGAGCACCTGGCGATGTGGATGGGCTTCCAGGGCCCGACCCTGCGTTAAGCGTTGCTGGCTAACGATGCTGGGGCCGCTACGCGACCCTTTCGCGACACAAGGCCGCTCCTACAGACGCCCAACTGTAGGAGCGGCCTTGTGTCGCGAAAGGGCTGCAACGCAGCCCCGGCGTACTCAAGTCATTCGCAATTCTGAAGATGCCCAGAGATCATGATTCCTCAAGGCACCTGCACGCCTTCCACCAACAGCATATCCACCAGCCGAATCAGCGGCAGCCCGACCAGGCTGGTCGCGTCGCTGCCGTGGGTGCTCTGGAACAGGCTTACTCCCAACCCCTCGGCCTTGAAGCTGCCGGCGCAGTCGTAGGGCTGCTCTGCGCGCAGATAGCGCTCGATGCTGGCCTGGCTCAACTCGCGCATAACCACCGTGAACGGCACGCAGTCGACCTGGCAGTGGCCGCTGCTGCTGTTGAGCAGTGCCAGGCCGGTCAGGAAGGTCACCTGCTGGCCGCTTGCGGCAAGCAACTGCTCGCAGGCGCGCTCGAACGTGTGCGGCTTGCCAAGGATCTGTTCGCCGAGCACCGCGACCTGATCAGAGCCAATGATCAGATGGCTGGGGTGGGTTGCTGCCAATGCCTCGGCCTTTTGCTGCGCCAGCCGCTTGACCAGCGCGATGGCGGGTTCGTCAGGCAGGCGCTGTTCGTCTAGGTCGGGGCTTGCCGAGGTGAAGGGCAGGCGCAGGCGGGCGAGCAATTCGCGCCGGTAGGCAGAGCTGGAAGCCAGTAACAGGGGCAGCATGGTAGACTCCTTGGCAGATCAACCGATTCTATCATCCACTTGCCGCCGAATTTCCTTTGACAGGGGCGGGGGCCATCCCTAGAATGCTGCGCCTATGTTGAATGACCCGATTCCACCTCACGTTGACCCGCGCAAATTGGCCGATCGTGGCGTAACCCTCCAAGGTTCGTCGCAACTCGCTGATTTGGAAAGACTCTGCGACCCGCTTTCCGACAATGTCGGTACGGTGCAGGCGAAGTTCGTTTTTGAACGAGATGAACAGCATGCCGTGGTTATCCACAGCGAGCTCGACGTCGAAGTCAAAATGGTTTGCCAGCGTTGTCTTGAGCTGGTCACCCTACCGATCCACAGCGAGTGTTCCTACGCGGTGGTGAAGGAGGGTGCGAATACCCAGTCGTTGCCGAAAGGCTATGACGTGCTGGAACTGGGCGAAGATCCTTTGGATCTGCAGGCGCTGATCGAGGAAGAGCTTTTGCTCGCCTTGCCCATCGTGCCTGCTCATCATCCGGAAGAATGCCAGCAGCCGGCGGGCCTCGATGAGCCCGAATCGAGCGAGGACGAGGTAACGCGGTCCAACCCGTTCAGCGTCCTGGCGCAGTTAAAGCGTGACCCAAACGTTTAGGAGTTAATCAATTATGGCTGTTCAGCAGAACAAAAAATCCCGCTCTGCCCGTGACATGCGTCGTTCGCACGATGCCCTGTCGGAAAACGCGCTGTCGGTAGAAAAAACCACCGGTGAAATTCACCTGCGTCACCACGTTTCGCCAGAAGGCGTTTACCGTGGCCGCAAAGTGATCGACAAGGGCGCTGACGAGTAAATCTTGTCCGCTCAGATCATCGCGATCGACGCAATGGGCGGGGACTTCGGTCCCCGCAACATTGTTCAGGCAAGTATCGCTTGCCTCTCGGCTACGCCCTCGCTGCACCTGACCCTCGTCGGTCAACCCTCCCTTCTTGAACCACTCGTCAGCGGCCTTGCAGCTGCCGATCGCGCGCGCCTGCAGATTGTGGCGGCCAGTGAAGTGGTGGAGATGGACGAGCGGCCTTCGCAAGCGTTGCGCAGCAAGCCTGACTCGTCGATGCGCATTGCCCTCGAACTGGTGCGGGACGGCAAGGCCCAGGCCTGCGTCAGTGCCGGCAATACCGGCGCGCTGATGGCGCTGTCGCGCTTTGTCCTCAAGACCGTGCCAGGCATTGACCGGCCGGCCATGGTCGCGGCGATCCCGACCCAGTCAGGCTTTTGCCAGTTGCTCGATCTGGGCGCCAACGTTGACTGCAGTGCCGAGCACCTCTACCAGTTCGCCTTGATGGGCTCGGTGGCGGCGCAGGCCCTGGGCATTCAGAGCCCACGTGTGGCGCTGCTCAACATCGGCACCGAAGACATCAAAGGCAATCAGCAGGTCAAGCTGGCGGCCACGCTGCTGCAGAATGCCCGCGGTATCAATTACGTCGGCTTTGTCGAGGGTGATGGCCTGTACCGCGGCGAAGCGGATGTCGTGGTGTGTGACGGCTTTGTCGGCAATATCCTGCTCAAGTCCAGCGAAGGCCTGGCAACCATGATCAGTGCCAGGATCGAGGCGCTGTTCAAGGGTGGTGTGCTGGCCCGCGCTGTTGGCGTGTTGGCCATGCCACTGCTCAAGCGCTTGCAGGCTGATCTGGCGCCTGCACGGCACAATGGCGCGAGTTTTCTCGGTTTGCAGGGCATCGTCATCAAGAGTCACGGTTCGGCAGGGGTCGAGGGCCTGCAGAGCGCTATCCAGCGTGCGCTGATCGAGATCGAGGAAAACCTGCCAGGGCGCCTGCACAGTCGCCTTGAAGACCTGCTGCCTTAGGCATAATCGCCATGAGGTGGTTAAATGTGACCGCTGGGTTTTCGTATCCATCCAAGTTTTCAGATTCCGCGTACGGCCGTGGGCTGGACGCATCCTCTCCGACGACAAGATCATAAGGGCTTGTTCAATGTCTGCATCCCTCGCATTTGTCTTTCCGGGTCAAGGTTCCCAATCACTGGGCATGCTCGCCGAAATCGGCGCAGTAGAGCCGGTGATCGTCGAAACCTTCAAGGAAGCTTCCGACGCTCTGGGCTACGACCTGTGGGCACTGGTTCAGCAAGGTCCGGAAGAGCAACTCAATCAAACCGACAAGACTCAGCCGGCCATCCTCACGGCCTCAATCGCCTTGTGGCGCCTGTGGCTGGCCCAGGGTGGCGCGAAGCCTGCGTTCGTCGCCGGGCACAGCCTTGGCGAGTACAGCGCCTTGGTCGCTGCCGGCAGCCTCAGCCTGAAAGACGCAGTGCGCCTGGTCGAGCGCCGTGGCCAGCTGATGCAGGAAGCGGTCCCGGCAGGCCATGGCGGCATGGCCGCGATTCTCGGTCTGGACGATGAGGTAGTTGTCAGCATCTGCGCTGAAGCCGCAGAAGACCAAGTGGTCAGCGCGGTCAACTTCAACTCGCCAGGGCAGGTGGTCATTGCTGGCAACAAGGCAGCGGTAGATCGCGCCATGGAGCTGTGCAAGGCCAAGGGCGCCAAACGCGCCTTGCCGCTGGCGGTCAGCGTGCCTTCGCACTGCGCCCTGATGCAGCCTGCTGCCGAGCGCTTTGCCGAGTCGGTCAACGCCATCGACTGGCAGGCGCCGCAGATCCCTGTGGTGCAGAACGTTTCTGCAGCCATCCCGGCTGACCTGAGCGTACTCAAGCAAGACCTGCTGGCCCAGTTGTACCAGCCCGTGCGCTGGGTTGAATGCGTGCAGACCCTGGCGGCCAATGGTGCAGTCAATCTGGTCGAGTGCGGCCCGGGCAAGGTCCTGGCCGGCCTGAACAAGCGTTGCGCTGAAGGCGTGACCACCTACAACCTCAATACCCCTGATGCCATCGCCGCCACCCGTGCGGCGCTGGCCTGAAACTGGAGAAGCTTGCATGAGCCTGCAAGGTAAAGTTGCACTGGTCACCGGCGCCAGCCGTGGCATCGGCCAGGCCATCGCCCTCGAACTGGGCCGTCAGGGCGCTACCGTCATCGGTACCGCGACCTCTGCCTCGGGTGCCGAGCGCATTGCTGCCACGCTCAAGGAGCATGGCATCACCGGCGCCGGCATGGAGCTGAACGTGACTGACGAAGCGTCGGTCAACAGCGTCCTGGCCGCGATTCAGGAGCAGTTCGGTACTACCGCGATCCTGATTAACAACGCCGGCATCACCCGCGACAACCTGATGCTGCGGATGAAAGACGACGAGTGGTTCGACGTGATCGACACCAACCTCAACAGCCTGTACCGCTTGTCCAAGGGCGTGCTGCGCGGCATGACCAAGGCGCGTTGGGGCCGCATTATCAGCATCGGCTCGGTTGTGGGTGCCATGGGCAACGCCGGTCAGGTAAACTATGCCGCCGCCAAAGCCGGTCTGGAAGGTTTCAGCCGCGCTCTGGCACGTGAAGTCGGGTCGCGCAACATCACCGTCAACTCGGTAACTCCAGGTTTTATCGACACCGATATGACCCGTGAGCTGCCAGAGGCACAACGTGAAGCGTTGCAGACTCAGATTCCGCTGGGCCGTCTGGGCCAAGCCGACGAAATCGCCAAGGTAGTTGCTTTCCTGGCGTCCGACGGCGCAGCCTATGTCACAGGTGCTACAGTGCCTGTGAACGGCGGGATGTACATGTAACACCGCAACTCAATGTGACGGATTGCTTCAAAAAAGAGTCATACTCCGAGCTTAAAATCCGTTATAAAGCTGCAACCAGATTCCGGGCAGAGGGTCGAGTGACCACTTAGCCAGTTGATGGCAGGGCGCGTTACGCTTGAAAAGCAGGCGTCTTGCTATAAACTCGGTCACCGGCCAGCTGCCTGACATATGTCCATTAGGAGTGAAAACTAGGTATGAGCACCATCGAAGAGCGCGTCAAGAAAATCGTCGCCGAGCAACTGGGCGTCAAGGAAGAAGAAGTGAAGAACACCTCTTCCTTCGTCGAAGACCTGGGTGCCGACTCGCTTGACACCGTTGAGCTGGTGATGGCTCTGGAAGAGGAATTCGAGACCGAAATCCCTGACGAAGAAGCCGAAAAAATCACTACCGTTCAAGCTGCTATCGACTACGTCACCAGCCACCAGGCTTAAGACGTTTGTAGTCGACGCTTCTTGTCGGGGAAAACCGCACTGCCGTCACTGGCGTGCGGTTTTTTCTTTGCGAGATGTGTGAAACAGGCCCCAAGAGCCTTTTGCCATTGCCTTTTGCTGCAGAATGCAACGGCAAGAGACTCTGTTACTGGACAATGAGGAGAGTACTGTGTCGCGTAGACGCGTCGTGGTCACTGGTATGGGCATGCTGTCGCCGCTGGGTACCGATGTACCGAGCACCTGGCAGGGCATTCTGGCTGGCCGCAGTGGCATCGGTCCGATCGAACATTCCGATCTGACGGCCTACTCCACCCGTTTTGGCGGCTCGGTGAAAGGCTTTGAAGTCGAGCAGTACTTGTCGGTCAAAGAGGCCCGCAAGCTCGACTTGTTCATTCAATACGGCCTGGCCGCAGGTTTCCAGGCGTTTCGTAACGCCGGGCTGGAAATCAACGACAGCAACCGTGAGCGGATCGGCGTAGCCATGGGCTCCGGTATCGGCGGCCTGACCAACATCGAAGAGACCAGCCGGACCCTGCACGAGCAAGGCCCGCGGCGCATCTCGCCGTTCTTTGTGCCAGGTTCGATCATCAACATGATCTCCGGCTTCCTGTCGATCCATCTGGGTCTGCAGGGTCCGAACTATGCCATCGCCACCGCCTGCACCACCGGCACCCATTGCATCGGCATGGCCGCGCGCAACATTGCCTACGGTGAAGCCGATGTGATGATCGCCGGTGGCGCTGAAATGGCCGCGTGTGGCCTGGGCATGGGCGGCTTCGGTGCTTCGCGGGCGCTGTCGACGCGCAATGACGAGCCAACCCGGGCCAGCCGGCCTTGGGACAAGGGCCGTGATGGTTTCGTGCTGTCCGACGGTGCCGGTGCGCTGGTGCTCGAAGAGCTCGAGCACGCCAAGGCGCGCGGCGCCACCATCTATGCCGAGTTGGTTGGCTTTGGCATGAGCGGTGATGCCTATCACATGACCTCGCCACCGGATTCCGGTGAGGGTGCGGCGCGCTGCATGACCAACGCCCTGCGCGATGCCGGTATCGCCCCGGAAGAAGTCAGCTACATCAATGCCCACGGCACCTCGACCCCGGCTGGCGACATCGCCGAAGTGGCCGCGATCAAGCGTGTGTTTGGTGAGCATGCATACAAGGTGGCTGTGAGTTCGACCAAGTCGATGACAGGTCACCTGCTCGGTGCTGCCGGTGCCGTGGAAGCGATCTTCAGTGTGCTGGCGATCAACAGCCAGATGGCGCCGCCGACCATCAACCTGGATGAGCCGGACGAAGGCTGCGATCTCGACTTCGTTGCCCATCACGCCCGCAGCATGCCGATCGACGTGGTGCTGTCCAACTCGTTCGGCTTTGGTGGTACCAACGGCTCGCTGGTGTTCCGCCGGTTCGCCGACTGATGCACAGCTGGATCGACGGCCAACCCGCGACTGCAGTCAACCTGCATAACCGCGGGCTGGCCTACGGCGATGGTTTGTTCGAAACCATCGCCGTACGTGCCGGCAAGCCCAGCCTGCTGGAGCTGCACTTGCAGCGCCTCGCACTGGGCTGCCAGCGTCTGGCTATCAGCATCGACCTGCCACTGGTACGCGATGAACTGCTGCGCTTTGCCAGCCATCTAGGCGAGGGCGTAGCCAAGCTGATCGTCACCCGTGGCGACAGCCAGCGCGGCTACGCGCCAGGCATTGGCGCCGCGGCTCGGCGCATCCTTCAGGGCAGCCCGCTGCCACAGTATCCCGCAGTCAATGCCGAGCAAGGCGTGCGCTTGTTCGCCTGCCAGACGCGCCTGGCGGAGCAACCCCTGTTGGCTGGCCTCAAACACCTCAATCGTCTTGAGCAAGTGCTGGCCCGCGCCGAATGGCAGGACGCCGAGCACGCGGAGGGGCTGGTCCGTGACAGTCACGGGCGGGTCATCGAGGGCGTTTACAGCAATCTGTTCATGGTTCGTGGCGGGGTGCTGCATACGCCTGAGCTGAGTCGCTGCGGTGTAGCCGGGGTAATGCGCGGCGCCTTGCTGGCGCAAGCGCCGGCATTGGGCATCCGCGTGCAGGTGAGTGATCTGACCCTGGCTGACCTGGAACAGGCCGAGGAAGTCTTTCTCTGCAACAGCGTGTATGGAATCTGGCCGGTTCTGGAGTGCTCTGCGCTCAAGCTGAACTGGCCGGCGGGGCCGCTCACCCGTAAACTGCAGGCCGTTGCCCGGACGTTACTGGATACCTGATTCGTGAGACGCAAATTTCTCCTGCTGCTGGAAATAGGCTTGATCCTTGCCGGTCTGGCGTTGGGCTGGTCGGCCTGGAAAGTCCATTCGGCCCTTGAGCAGCCCCTGCACGTCGAGCAGGAGCGGATGCTCGAGGTGCCCAATGGCACCACACCCAATCGCATGTTCTACCGCATGCAGACCGACGGCTTGCTCGACGATGCCGTCTGGCTGCGCCTTTACTGGCGCTTCAACATGGCCGGCACGCCCCTGCACACCGGTGAATACCGGCTGACCCCGGGCATGACCGTCAACCAGCTGTTCGATGCCTGGCGCCGTGGCGACGTGGTCCAGTACAACCTGACGCTGGTCGAAGGCTGGACCTTCCGCCAGGTGCGCGCGGCAGTGGCCAAGCACGAGAAAATCACCCAGACCTTGGACGGTTTGTCCGATGCCGAGGTGATGGACAAGCTCGGCCACAGTGGTGTTTTCCCTGAGGGGCGCTTTTTCCCTGATACCTACCGCTTCGTGCGTGGCATGAGCGATGTCGAGTTCCTGCAGCAGGCGTACATGCGTCTTGAGCAGGTGCTGGCCAAGGAATGGGCCGAGCGGGCCTCTGATCTGCCATACCGCGACCCGTACCAGGCGCTGATCATGGCTTCGCTGGTCGAGAAGGAAACCGGTATCCCGCAAGAGCGCGCGCAGATTGCCGGGGTGTTCGTGCGGCGTCTGCGCCTGGGCATGATGCTGCAGACCGATCCGACCGTGATCTATGGCATGGGTGAGCGGTATAACGGCAAGATCACCCGTGCCGACCTGCGTGAGCCCACGCCCTACAATACCTACACCATCAGCGGCCTGCCGCCGACGCCGATCGCTATCGTCGGCCGCGAGGCGATTCATGCCGCGCTGAATCCGGCCAACGGCACCAGCCTGTACTTCGTTGCCCGTGGTGACGGCAGTCACGTGTTCTCCGACGACCTCGACAACCACAACTCGGCCGTGCGCGAGTATCAACTCAAGCGCCGCAGCGACTACCGCTCCAGCCCCGCGCCGCAGGCGCAGCCGGATGCGATTGAGCAACCAGAACCGGCAGCGGGAGACCAGGCGTCACCTGCTGCGGATGCACCGGCAGACGTACCTGCGTCAACACCGCCAACCGCACCAGCGACCGACGCTGCTCCGGCAGCGGCGCCGACCCCCGATGACAAACCCTAAGGACTGCGCGTGAGCGGCTTGTTTATTACCCTGGAAGGCCCCGAAGGCGCGGGCAAGAGCACCAACCGCGAGTACCTGGCGCAGCGCTTGCGCGAGCAGGGCCTGGATGTGGTGCTGACCCGCGAGCCAGGCGGCACACCGGTTGCTGAACAGATTCGTGAGCTGCTGCTGGCACCCAGCGACGAGAGCATGGCAGCGGATACTGAATTGCTGTTGATGTTCGCGGCGCGTGCCCAGCACCTGGCCAAGGTCATCCGCCCGGCGCTGGCGAGCGGTGCAGTGGTCTTGTGCGACCGCTTCACCGATGCCACCTACGCCTATCAAGGCGGCGGCCGCGGCTTGCCGGTCGAGCGCATTGCTACGCTGGAAACATTTGTCCAAGGCGATCTGCGCCCTGATCTGACGCTGGTGTTCGACCTGCCGATCGAGATCGGCCTGTCACGTGCGGCTGCTCGCGGCAGGTTGGACCGCTTCGAGCAAGAAGGCACAGCCTTCTTCGAGGCCGTGCGCCACGCCTATCTGGCACGGGCCGAGGCTGACCCGCAGCGCTACAGCATCCTCGACGCCGGTCAATCGCTGGAGGCGGTGCAGCGTGACATCGACAGCTTGTTGCCGGCCATGCTGGAGCGCGCCCGTGGCTGAGGCCTTCGCCTGGCAGGATACGCTCTGGCAGCAATTGGCCGGGCGCAGCCAGCATGCCCATGCCTACCTGCTGCACGGTCCGCAGGGGATTGGCAAGCGGGCCCTGGCCGAGCGCCTGATGGCGCGTTTGTTGTGCCAGCAGCCGCAAGGCGCTGATGCCTGCGGGCAGTGCAAGTCATGCCTGTTGCTGCGCGCTGGCAGCCATCCGGACAACTACGTGTTGGAGCCTGAGGACGTCGACAAGCCGATCAAGATCGACCAGGTTCGCGATCTGGTGTCGTTTGTTGTTCAGACCGCTCAGTTGGGCGGGCGCAAGGTGATCCTGATCGAACCGGTCGAGGCCATGAACATCAATGCCTCCAACGCCTTGCTCAAGAGTCTGGAAGAACCGTCCGGTAATACGGTGCTGCTGCTGGTCAGCCATCAGCCGAGCCGGCTGTTGCCGACCATCAAGAGCCGCTGCCAGCAAGTTGTATGTCCGCAACCAAACCTTGCCCAAAGCCAGGCCTGGCTCGCCAATGCGTTGCCAGACAGTGAGCCGGGAGAACGCGAGGAGCTGCTGACCCTGGCGGCAGGATCGCCACTGATGGCGGCCAAGCTGCACGCGCAAGGTGTCCTCGAGCAGCGTGCGCAGGTCACCGAGGGCGTGAAAAAACTGCTCAAGCAGCAACAGTCACCGACGCAACTGGCCGAGTCGTGGAACAGCGTGCCGCTGCTATTGCTGTTTGACTGGTTCTTTGAATGGTCGCACTTGATCCTGCGCTATCAGATGACTCAGGACGAACAAGGCCTGGGCCTGGCGGACATGCGCAAGGTACTGCAGTATCTGGCGCAGAAAAGCCGCCAGGGCAAGGTGCTTGAAACCCAGGCATGGATCCTCGAGCAGCGCCAGAAGGTGCTGGGCAAGGCCAACCTCAATCGCGTGTTGTTACTGGAAGCCTTGCTGGCCCATTGGGTCCAGCTGCCAGGCTCACGCTGACTCCCTTTCTTTAAATGTGTGTCCTGCTGCCATGCTCGTAGATTCCCATTGCCACCTCGACCGTCTAGACCTGAGTGCCCATGGTGGCTCGCTCGATGCTGCCCTGCAGGCAGCGCGCGAGCGCGGGGTAGGGCACTTTCTCTGCATCGGCGTGAGTGTCGACAATGCCGGCGCGGTAAAGGCGTTGAGTGAACAGTATGCGGATGTCGATTGCTCGGTGGGCATCCATCCACTCGACCTGGCGCCAGGAGAAACCCCGGCGCTGGACTGGTTGCTCAACGAACTGGCGCATCCGCACGTCGTGGCGATTGGTGAGACCGGCCTGGACTATCACTACGAGCCGGAGGCGGCGAGCCTGCAGCAGGCGTCTTTCCGCCTGCACCTGGAGGCCTCGCGGCAGACCGGCAAGCCGGTGATCGTGCATACCCGTGCAGCCAGGGCCGACACCTTGGCGCTGTTGCGCGAAGCCAGCCTGGAGCAGGCCGGGGTGTTGCACTGTTTCACTGAAGACTGGCCGATGGCCAAGGCGGCGCTGGATCTGGGCTATTACATCTCGTTGTCCGGCATTGTCACCTTCCGCAATGCCGAGGCGCTGCGCGACGTGGCCCGCCAGGTACCCAGCGATCGTCTGCTGGTCGAGACAGATTCACCGTACCTGGCGCCGATCCCTTACCGAGGCAAGCCCAACTTGCCTCAGTACGTGCGCGAAGTCGCCGAATACGTCGCGTCGCTGCGTGGCGTCAGTTATGCACAATTGGCCGAGCAGACCACGGCCAACTTCAAACGCTTGTTCCCGCTTGCGCGGGTGCGCTGATCTGACGGCTGCGGCCTGGATTGGCGGGCAAAAAAAACCCGGATTCTGGGGGAGGAAACCGGGTTAAGACCATTAGGAGTAAACAAAGGCGCGCGGTCCCTGAGCACCTTTATCGGCACGCCACTTGGGGGGATGTGACGCGTCAACACTTCAAGTATTGGTCAGCTTTGGCACAGTGCCAGCGACAACTGGTCGTTTTTTAAACAGATTTGGAATACGTCGCGGGATGCACAGTGCATTCCCTGCATTCGAGCCACTTCGATTGGCCAGTATGCAGCTTGCCCCAATAAACCCGACTGTTTGCGAACTTATCGTGAAACACAGACATGCGCCGATGATCCGTGCAATTTCTTGCAAGATAGGCATAATAATCCGCTTCGATTGTCAGCCAGTCCTCCCCCATGCAGCCTCCCATGCAGAAAGAACCGCGTAAGGTCCGTGAGTTTCGCCGTCGCGAACAAGAGATCCTTGATACCGCCCTCAGACTGTTCCTTGAACAGGGTGAAGACAGCGTCACCGTCGAGATGATCGCCGACGCCGTTGGCATCGGCAAAGGTACGATCTACAAGCACTTCAAGTCCAAGGCAGAGATCTACCTGCGCCTGATGCTCGACTATGAGCGCGATTTGAACACCTTGCTGCACTCGGCCGATGTCGACCGTGACAAAGAAGCACTGTCGCGCGCCTACTTCGAATTCCGCATGCGTGACCCGCAGCGCTATCGGCTGTTCGATCGCCTTGAAGAGAAGGTGGTCAAGGGCAATCAGGTGCCAGAGATGGTCGAGGAGCTGCACAGCATTCGTGCCTCCAATTTCGATCACCTGACTCAACTGATCAAGGGTCGTATCAGCGAAGGCAAACTTGAAGACGTGCCGCCGTACTTCCACTACTGCGCCGCCTGGGCGCTGGTGCATGGCGCCGTGGCGTTGTACCACTCGCCGTTCTGGAGCAATGTGCTGGAAGATCAGGAAGGTTTCTTCCAGTTCTTGATGGACATCGGCGTGCGCATGGGCAACAAGCGTAAGCGCGACCCCGAACCAAACGCCTGACAGCAACGCCCTGTGATCATTTGCGGGGCTGTCCGACATGCGAGCTTGCAAAAAACTGATTTATGAGTCAGGTTTTGCACGGCTTATTCTTCCATGTCGGAGTCATCCATGATCGTCGATCGCCAAGGCAGGCGTTTTCGCAACCTGCGGGTCAGCCTGACGGCGGCCTGTAACTACGCTTGTACCTACTGCGTACCCGACGGCAAGCGTTTGGTGGCGGCGCAGGATGAACTCTCTGGCGATGCCTTGGCACGAGGGGTCGCCTACCTGATCGAGGCGGCCGGCATCGAACGCCTGCGCATCACTGGCGGCGAGCCACTGATCAGTCCCAGGCTCGAAGGCTTTCTCAGCGCCATCGCCGGCCTAGACCTGCAGGACATCAGCCTGACCACCAATGGCCAGTTGCTTTCGCGGCGCCTGCCGCTGCTACAGGCCGCGGGTCTCCGCCGCTTGAACGTGTCGCTGGATACCCTCGACGCTGCTGCATTTCGCGGCATTGCTCGCGGCGGTGACCTGGCCACTGTGTTGCTTGGCATGCAAGAGGCCAGCGCTGCCGGTATGCGCATCAAGGTCAATATGGTGCCGATGCGCGGGCAGAACCTGGATCAGGTTGCGCCGCTGCTCGACTACTGCCTGGAGCGCGGCTACGAGCTGCGTTTCATCGAGCTGATGCGCATGGGCCACCTGGCGCGCGACAGCAATGCCTTCCGCCAGCAGTTGGTCAGCCTGCCTGAACTGCTGGCGCTGATTGGCCAGCACCATGCCTTTGAACAGGCCAGCGCCGCCGTGGATGCCACCGCATTGCGCTACCAGATCCCCGGTAAAGGCCATTTTGGCGTTATCGCCAACGAGAGCGTGCCGTTCTGTCGCGCCTGTTCGCGGCTGCGCTTGTCCTCGACCGGCTGGCTGCATGGCTGCCTGTCGAGCAGCAATCGCCACTATATCGGTGATCTGCTTGATCGCCCCCGGCATCAGGCCTTGCCAGCGCTGCAGCGGTTACTTGTGAAGGCCTTGGCTGACAAACAGGAGCTGGCGTTCGCCGGTGGGGTAACGGTAATGAAAGTGATCGGCGGCTGACTCTGGCGCAAAAGCTGCATCTGGCGGCTATTCGCCGGTTTTTCGTCACCGGCCTCTGGAGGAAAGATGCGTAGCCTGGTCTTGCTACTGGCGCTGATGGCGCTTGGTGGCTGCATGAATGTCAGCGATATGGGCGAAGGTGTTCGCTATCACATGAGCGATGCCGGTCTGCTCGATCATAGCGATACCCAGCGCAGCCTGTCGGTGCGCCTGCAACCGGATTCGTTCATCTACATTGGCCAGGGTGCATTCGTGCCGCCGGGCAAAGGCCCGCTGCCGCAGCAGAACATCGTCGCCGAAGAGGCGTTCAAGGCTTTTGTCGAGTACTTCCCGCTGGTGCGTCGTGCGCAAGGCCCGCTGGGCCTGGAGGACGCCATCGCCGAAGCCCGCTCGGTCGGCGCCCATTACGTGCTGTACACCCGCTTCGCCCGCACCGACGACCGCATCGGCAATGGTGATGAGTGGTATGACGAACAGGCAGTCGACCGGCTTGGCTGGGACACCGGCGTGGTACAGATGATGTTGATCGAAACCAGCACCCGTTACCTGATCGACACCGCGCGTATCAAAAGCCGTGGCGGTTTGTTGACGTTCCACGACAACAGCCCGCAGGATTTGCTCGCAGCGCCCATGCGCGAGTACGCTCGTAGCCTGTTGGGTATGAGCCGCTGATAGGAGAGGGTGATGACCGAGTCTGCCGAGGCCAATGATCTGTTGGCGCAAATCCCGAAAGGCAAGGGACCGGCGCCGGTTCACCTGTGGAACCCGGATTTCTGCGGCGACATCGACATGCGCATCGCCCGTGATGGCACCTGGTTTTACCAGGGCACGCCAATTGGCCGTAAACCGATGGTGCGGCTGTTTTCCAATATCCTACGCCGTGACGGTGATGATTACTTTTTGGTGACGCCGGTCGAGAAAGTCGGCATCCAGGTCGATGACGCGCCGTTTGTGGCGGTGTTGTTAGAAGTGATCGGCTCGGGGGAAGCACAGGTTCTGCGCTTTACCAACAATGTCGAAGATGTGGTTGAAGCCGGCAGTAACCATCCGTTGCGGGTTGAGGTTGATCCGCTCAAGCAGGAGCCTGCGCCGTACATCCTGATGCGCAGCAACCTTGAGGCGCTGTTGCATCGCAACGTGTTCTATCAGTTGGTGGAGCTGGCAGTGCCGCGCTTGGTGGACGGCGAGGAATGGCTCGGGGTGTGGAGTCATGGCCAGTTTTACCCCATTGGGCGTGCTGGCTGAAATGAGTTGGGGGCTGCAGAACAGCCCCCAGCGGCATCAAAGCACCGCGACGATAGCTTTGGTCACTACGTGAATGTTGCTCTGGTTCAGCGCAGCAACACAGATACGGCCAGTATCCAGCGCATAGATGCCGAACTCATCCTTCAGGCGGTTGACCTGCTCGGCAGTCAGGCCCGAGTAGGAGAACATCCCGCACTGGCGACCGACAAAGCTGAAGTCGCGCTGGGCACCATAGGTCGCCAGCAACTCGACCATCTGCTTGCGCATGCCGTGAATGCGGTTACGCATCTCGCCCAGCTCGTCTTCCCACATCTGACGCAGCTCAGGGCTGTTCAGCACCGCAGCGACAATGCTCGCGCCGTGGGTCGGCGGGTTGGAGTAGGTGGTGCGGATAACCCGCTTGACCTGCGACAGCACGCGGGTGCTTTCGTCCTTGGACGCGGTGACGATCGACAGCGCGCCGACGCGCTCGCCATACAGCGAGAACGACTTGGAGAACGAGCTGGAGACAAAGAAGTCCAGGCCCGACTCGGCGAACAGGCGCACGGCAAAGGCGTCCTCGGCAATGCCGGCGCCAAAGCCCTGATAGGCCATGTCGAGGAACGGCACATGACCCTTGGCCTTGACCACTTCCAGGACGTTTTTCCAGTCGTCCAGGGTCAGGTCGACACCGGTCGGGTTATGGCAGCAGGCATGCAGGACGATGATCGAGCCCGACGGCAGCTGGTTGAGGTCTTCGAGCATGCCGGCACGATTGACGTCGTGGCTGGCAGCATCGTAGTAGCGATAGTTCTGAACCGGGAAACCGGCTGTCTCGAACAGCGCGCGGTGGTTTTCCCAGCTCGGATCGCTGATGGCAACGACCGCGTCAGGCGACAGGCGCTTGAGGAAATCTGCGCCGATCTTCAGTGCGCCAGTGCCGCCTACGGCCTGCACGGTGACCACGCGGCCAGCGGCCAACAGCGGCGATTCGGCGCCGAACAGCAGCTTCTGTACAGCCTGGTCGTAGGTGGCAATACCATCGATCGGCAGATAGCCGCGCGAGGCATGCTGTGCGGCACGCTGGGTCTCGGCTTCGATCACTGCGCGCAGCAGCGGAATACGGCCTTCCTCATTGCAGTAAACACCGACGCCCAGGTTCACCTTGTCGGTGCGCGGGTCGGTGTTGAAAGCTTCGTTGAGGCCCAGGATAGGGTCGCGGGGTGCCAGCTCGACAGCGGAAAACAGGCTCATTGTTACCTTGGCTCTGAATGGAGTGTGATAGGGCTTGCACGCTCCAGCCGAATGCACTGAAGCGGTGCACAAACGGGGAGTCAGTATAGAGATACCCGCCGACCGCTGCGACCATCGGGCGCAGGTTTTCCGGCGTTTTTTCCGAATATTTTTGGACCATTGGTCTAATTGCCCGGTCCACAGAAACACACGTTCACATCGCCAGCCGCGAAGCGGGCAATGGAAAGGCCCGTTTCGGTGTAGACTACTGGCTATATTTACAGTTGCTCGAGGTCTGCCATGTCCGAGTTTCAGCTTGTCACCCGTTTTCAGCCGGCCGGCGACCAGCCTGAGGCGATTCGCCAGTTGGTCGAGGGTATCGATGCCGGGCTTTCGCACCAGACGCTGCTCGGGGTAACCGGCTCGGGCAAGACCTTCAGTATTGCGAACGTGATCCAGCAAGTGCAGCGGCCAACCCTGGTGCTGGCGCCGAACAAGACTTTGGCGGCCCAGTTGTATGGCGAGTTCAAGGCGTTTTTTCCGAACAACGCGGTCGAGTATTTCGTTTCCTACTACGACTACTACCAGCCGGAAGCCTATGTGCCGTCTTCGGACACCTTCATCGAGAAGGATGCATCGATCAACGACCATATCGAGCAGATGCGCCTGTCGGCGACCAAGGCGCTGCTTGAGCGACGCGATGCCATCATCGTCACTACGGTGTCGTGCATCTACGGTCTGGGCAGCCCTGAAACCTACCTGAAGATGGTCCTGCACATCGATCGCGGCGACAAGTTCGACCAGCGCGCGCTGCTGCGGCGGTTGGCCGATCTGCAGTACACCCGCAACGAGATGGACTTCGCCCGTGCCACCTTCCGCGTGCGCGGTGATGTCATCGACGTGTACCCGGCCGAGTCTGATCTCGAGGCGATCCGCATCGAATTGTTCGATGACGAAGTGGAGAACATTGCCGCCTTCGACCCGTTGACCGGCGAGGTGCTGCGCAAGCTGCCACGTTTTACCTTCTATCCGAAGAGCCACTATGTAACCCCGCGCGAGACCCTGCTTGGGGCAATTGAGGGCATCAAGGAAGAACTCAAGGACCGCCTCGAGTACCTGCACAAGAACAACAAGCTGGTCGAGGCGCAGCGCCTCGAGCAGCGCACCCGCTTCGACCTTGAGATGATCCTCGAGCTGGGCTATTGCAACGGTATCGAAAACTACTCGCGCTACCTGTCTGGGCGGCCTTCCGGTGCGCCGCCGCCGACCCTGTACGACTACCTGCCTGCCGACGCCCTGCTGGTGATCGATGAGTCGCACGTCAGCGTTCCGCAGGTCGGCGCCATGTATAAAGGCGACCGTTCACGTAAGGAAACGCTGGTCGAATACGGTTTCCGCTTGCCATCGGCGCTGGACAACCGGCCCATGCGCTTCGATGAATGGGAGTCGGTCAGCCCACAGACTATCTTCGTTTCGGCCACGCCGGGCCCTTACGAGGCGGAGCATGCCGGCCGTGTCGTCGAGCAGGTGGTGCGGCCGACCGGGTTGGTCGATCCGCTGGTGGAGATCCGCCCGGCGCTGACCCAGGTCGACGATCTGTTGTCGGAGATCGGCAAGCGCGTGGCCGTTGGTGAGCGCGTGCTGGCCACCACCCTGACCAAACGCATGGCCGAGGACCTCAGTGACTACCTGGCCGACCACGACGTGCGCGTGCGCTATCTGCACTCGGACATCGACACTGTCGAGCGGGTCGAGATCATTCGCGACCTGCGTCTGGGTACCTTCGATGTGCTGGTGGGGATCAACCTGCTGCGTGAAGGCCTGGACATGCCGGAAGTATCTCTGGTGGCGATTCTCGATGCCGACAAAGAGGGCTTCCTGCGTTCGGATCGCTCGCTCATCCAGACCATCGGCCGCGCAGCGCGTAACCTCAACGGCAAGGCCATCCTGTATGCCGACCGCATGACCGGCTCGATGCAGCGCGCCATCGACGAAACCGAACGCCGCCGGGCCAAGCAGATCGCCTTCAACGAAGCCAACGGCATCGTGCCCAAAGGGGTGGTCAAGGACATCACCGACATCATGGAAGGCGCCAACATCCCCGGCGGGCGCAGCAAGAAGCGCAAAGGCATGGCCAAGGCGGCGGAGGAGAGCGCCCGCTACGAAGCCGAACTGCGCACCCCAGGCGAGATCACCAAGCGCATCAAACAGATGGAAGAGAAAATGTTCCAGCTGGCCCGCGATCTGGAGTTCGAGGCCGCCGCGCAGATGCGCGACGAGATCACCAAGCTGCGTGATCGCCTGATCACCAGCTAAGCGCCTGGGGAGCTGTGATCGGCACCAGCTGCCGATCACCGGCGCAATCATGGATTGACGGTGGCACGATTGCGCCATCGCTGGAGCCTGATGCCCGCTCCCTGCTAACATCGCGCCTTTGTTTCAACTTCGTTCGAGACCCTCCATGACCACCGTTCGCACGCGTATCGCGCCATCGCCCACTGGCGACCCCCATGTCGGCACCGCCTACATCGCCCTGTTCAACTACTGCTTCGCCAAGCAGCACGGCGGCGAATTCATCCTGCGCATCGAGGACACCGATCAGCTGCGTTCGACCCGTGAGTCGGAACAGCAGATCTTCGACGCCCTGCGCTGGCTGGGCATCGAGTGGAACGAAGGCCCGGACGTGGGCGGCCCGCACGGCCCTTACCGGCAGAGCGAGCGTGGCGAGATTTACGCCAAGTACGCCAAGCAGCTGGTTGACGCCGGGCATGCGTTCTATTGCTTCTGCACCGCAGAAGAACTCGATCAGATGCGCGCCGAACAGATGGCCCGGGGCGAGACGCCGCGTTACGACGGCCGCGCACTGCTGCTCAGCGCCGAAGAAGTGCAGCGTCGCCTGGCCGCTGGTGAGCCCCATGTGATCCGCATGAAGGTGCCAAGCGAAGGTGTCTGCGTGGTCCCGGATATGCTCCGTGGTGATGTCGAAATCCCGTGGGACCGCATGGACATGCAGGTCCTGATGAAGAACGACGGCCTGCCGACCTACTTCCTGGCCAACGTGGTCGATGACCACCTGATGGGCATCACTCACGTCCTGCGTGGCGAAGAGTGGCTGCCGTCGGCGCCCAAGCTGATCAAACTGTATGAGTACTTCGGCTGGGAGCAGCCGCAGCTGTGCTACATGCCGCTGCTGCGTAACCCGGACAAGAGCAAGCTGTCCAAGCGCAAGAACCCGACCTCGGTCACCTTCTACGAGCGCATGGGCTTCATGCCCGAAGCCATGCTCAACTACCTCGGCCGCATGGGCTGGTCGATGCCGGACGAGCGCGAGAAGTTCTCCCTGGCTGAGATGGTCGAACACTTCGACCTGTCGCGGGTTTCCCTGGGTGGGCCGATCTTCGATATCGAGAAGCTGTCATGGCTCAACGGCCAGTGGCTGCGTGAGTTGCCGGTCGAGGAGTTCGCCGCACGGGTACAGCGGTGGGCGTTCAACAGCGACTACATGATGAAGATCGCGCCGCATGTGCAGGGCCGCGTAGAAACCTTCAGCCAGATCGCGCCTTTGGGTGGCTTCTTCTTCGAGGGTGCACTGAAGCTTGATGCCAAGCTGTTCGAGCACAAGAAACTCTCGCCCGATCAGGTGCGCCAGGTCATCCAGCTGATCCTGTGGAAGCTGGAGAGCCTGCGCCAGTGGGAAAAAGACCGCATCACCGGTTGCATCCAGGCCGTGGTCGAGTCGCTTGAGTTGAAGCTGCGTGACGCCATGCCGCTGATGTTTGCTGCTATCTCCGGCCAGGCCAGTTCGGTGTCGGTGCTGGATGCGATGGAAATCCTTGGCCCTGACCTGACTCGCTACCGCCTGCGTCAGGCGCTGGACCTGCTCGGTGGTGTGTCGAAGAAAGAAAACAAGGAATGGGAAAAACTGCTGGCCAACATTGCCTGACAGCCAGCTACCCAAGCGTGCTTGCCTGTCCCGGCTGTCGCTGGGCGGGCGGGCTGGCGCAGGCAAAATCGTCAGTTGCTGGGGCAGGGCGGTAAGTGATTGTTATCTGTGAAAAATCTTTTGGTTAATTTCAAAAATTCGTTTGACAGCATAGCCATCCGATCTTAATATGCGCCCCGTCCACAGCGATGAACGTAACGAACTGTCAGCAACCCAGCCGGCAATTCAGTTCAAAGCGACATTGTGGGGCTATAGCTCAGCTGGGAGAGCGCCTGCATGGCATGCAGGAGGTCAGCGGTTCGATCCCGCTTAGCTCCACCAAATTCCGATTCTTGGCCAGTACTGCTGGCGGAGAATGAAACCCGGCTCCAGCGCCAGGTTTCACGGTAGAAGGTTCGTCCCCTTCGTCTAGTGGCCTAGGACACCGCCCTTTCACGGCGGTAACAGGGGTTCGAGTCCCCTAGGGGACGCCAGTTTTACACAAGCGATGTCTAACCATGTCGCTGGGCCGCGAGGCTAGAAATCCGGGGCTATAGCTCAGCTGGGAGAGCGCCTGCATGGCATGCAGGAGGTCAGCGGTTCGATCCCGCTTAGCTCCACCAATTTTGCCGCGGTTTGTGCGAACAAACCGGCACGAAGGTTATGTCCCCTTCGTCTAGTGGCCTAGGACACCGCCCTTTCACGGCGGTAACAGGGGTTCGAGTCCCCTAGGGGACGCCAGTTTTACCCGCGTTTTGCGGGGCTTTAAAGGCTCATTCGCATATTGGATGGGCCTTTTGTTTTAGGGGCTATAGCTCAGCTGGGAGAGCGCCTGCATGGCATGCAGGAGGTCAGCGGTTCGATCCCGCTTAGCTCCACCAATATTTGCCAGGGTTCGTGAACACGAGCCTGCACGAAGGTTACAAGTCCCCTTCGTCTAGTGGCCTAGGACACCGCCCTTTCACGGCGGTAACAGGGGTTCGAGTCCCCTAGGGGACGCCATTTTTTTCTCGCGTTTTGCGGGGCTTATAAGGCTCATTCGATTATTGAATGGGCCTTTTGTTTTTTCTGCCTTCCTGACTTTTTCACTGAAGCGGCCTGAGCTCGAATCTTTCGCTTGCCAATAAATATTACGTGCATCATATTTCACTCATAATATTTATCGGGTGGCTTATGAATGACAAGAAGAGCAAGACCCGCCAACGCATTCTCGATTCAGCCCGCAGTGCGTTGGTTCAGCACGGACCGGCCGAGCCCAGTGTCAGTCAGGTGATGGGCGCTGCCGGGTTGACCGTGGGCGGGTTCTACGCGCACTTCGACAGCAAGGACGAGCTCATGCTCGAAGCCTTCAACCAGCTGCTGAACGAGCGTCGTGCCTTGTTCACCCAGATCGATCCAGCATTGGATGGCGCAGGCCGACGCGCCCTCGCTGCTGCCTTCTACCTGTCGCGCAAGCACCGCGACGCGCTCGAGCAGGCGTGCCCGTTGCCCACTTCGCTCAGCGAGATGCAGCGCCTGCCTGGGGCGTTTCGCGAGGCGCTGGCCGAGCATCTGGAGTTGATGACCGCGCAAATGGTCGACCGCCCTGAAGACGCCGACAAGGCCTTGGCCGACCTGGCGCTGATGATCGGCGGCCTGGCGCTGGCCCGGGCTCTGGGCACCAGTGAGCTGTCCGACCGAATCCTGCGCGCCGCCAAGTCGGCGGTCATCTAGCAACCTTACTGGAGCATCGACGATGACTACCCTGAGCTGGATTCGCGGCGTCAACGGTACCCTGGGCCGGCTGGCCCCCGAGCATATAGCGGGCAAGATGCGCCGCGCATTCATGACCCCGCGCAACCTGCCGCCGCGGCAATGGGAGTTGCCCTTGCTGGCGACAGCTGAACGCATCACCTTGCGCTTCGGCCTGTCGGCGCTGCGCTGGGGCCAGGGCCCGACAGTGCTGATGATGCACGGTTGGGAAGGGCGGCCAACCCAGTTTGCCGCGTTGATTGATGCGCTGGTGGCAGCCGGGCATACCGTTGTCTCGCTGGAAGGGCCGGCCCACGGACGTTCTCCGGGCCGCCAGGCGCATGTGGCGCTGTTTGCCCGGGCGCTGCTCGAAGCCGCTGCCGAACTGCCGCCGCTGCGCGCCGTGATTGGCCATTCCATGGGTGGCGCCAGTGTCTTGCTGGCGCTGCAATGGGGCTTGCGCACGGAGGCTGCGGTCAGCATTGCCGCGCCGGCGCAACTGCTCGGGGTATTGCGCGGTTTTGCCCAGCGGCTGGGCATGCCGGCGCGGGCGCGGGCGGCGTTTATTCGCCTGGTCGAGCAGGATGTCGGCCTGCAAGTCGCCCGGCTCGACGTCAACGGCTATCAACTCGAGCTGCCGGGCCTGATAGTGCACGCCAGTGATGATCCTCTGGTCGCTGCCAGCGAAGCGCAATTGATCCACAAGGCCTGGTTCGACAGCCGCTTGCTGATGCTCGAAGAGGGCGGCCACCAGCGGGTGCTGGCCAACCCGCTGCTGGTCGAAGGCGTGCTTGAGCTGCTGGCGCGCGCTGCCACACCGGCACGCCAAAGCGCGTGAGCATCCGGTACACTCAACGCGTTCAATGACCTTCGGAGCGCGCATGAGCTGGGATCTGGCATCGCCATTCATCATCGACCTACGCGTTGGCGGCGACGACATCGACGGCCTCGGCCACGCCAACAACGCGGTCTACGTCACCTGGCTGGAGCGCTGCGCCTGGCGCCACTCGCAGCGTCTGGGTCTGGACCTGGCCGAATACCGCCGTCTCGACCGGGCCATGGCCGTTGTTCGCCACGAAATCGATTACCTGGCTGCCGGCTACGAAGATGACGAGCTGCAACTGGCCACCTGGATCGTCGACTGGGACCAGCGCCTGCGCATGACTCGCCGCTTTCAGCTCAAGCGCCCGAGCGACGGCGTTACCCTGCTGCGCGCGCAAACCACCTTTGTCTGTATCGAGCTGTCGACCGGCAGGCCCAAGCGTATGCCGGGTGAATTCATCGAAGGTTATGGTCAGGCGCTGATCGGCGTCTAAGCCGGTCTGATTGTTTGCTAGACTGCCGCCTTTTTCGCGAGAGCCATCCATGCAAATTGCCCTGGCCCCCATGGAGGGGCTGGTCGACAACATCCTGCGCGACGTTCTCACCCGGGTCGGCGGCGTCGACTGGTGCGTGACCGAGTTCATTCGCGTCTGCGACCGCCTGCTGCCAGCTTCCCAGTTCGACAAGCTCGCACCTGAACTGCGCCACGGCGCGCGGACTGCGGCAGGTGTGCCCATGCGTGTGCAGTTGCTTGGCTCCGATCCGGTGTGCCTGGCTGAAAATGCTGCATTGGCCTGCGAGCTTGGCGCGCCGGTGATCGACCTGAATTTCGGCTGCCCGGCCAAGACGGTGAACAAGTCCCGCGGCGGGGCGGTGTTGCTCAAAGAGCCGGAGTTGCTCCACGCGATCGTGCGTGAAGTACGCCGGGCGGTGCCTGCGCACATCCCGGTCACGGCCAAGATGCGTCTGGGTTTCGATACCCCGGATGGCGCCCTCGACTGCGCGACGGCGTTGGCTGAAGGCGGTTCGGCGCACCTGGTGGTGCATGCGCGGACCAAGGTCGAGGGCTACAAGCCGCCGGCGCACTGGGAGTGGGTGGCGCGGGTGCAGGACGTGGTCAAGGTGCCGGTGTTCGCCAATGGCGAGATATGGACCGTGGACGACTGGCGCCGCTGCCGTGAAGTCAGCGGCGCTGAAGACATCATGCTCGGCCGTGGCCTGGTCTCGCGGCCTGATCTGGGCCTGCAGATTGCTGCTGCACGGGCTGGGCGCGAGTATCAGCCACTTGCCTGGCAGGCGCTGCTGCCGTTGCTGCGCGAGTTTTGGCGGCAGGCCCAGGCCAAGCTGTCGCCGCGCTATGCGCCGGGGCGGATGAAGCAGTGGGTGGCAATGTTGACTCGCAGCTATCCGGAAGCGGTGCTGTTGTTTGCCGAACTGCGCCGGGTCGATGATTGTCAGCGGATCACCCAGCTGCTGGGTGCCGGCATCAGCCAACTGCCCTGTGAAGCAGTGGCCTGAGAAAATTTTAAAAATTTTTTTCGTTGAACTCTTGAAAGCGGTTGCTCGAGCCATATCTATTTAGTACGCGATGCCGAATTCGGGTCGCGGATTGACTCACTTGCTGATTTTCAGGAGTTTATGACCATGACTACCGCTTTCTCCCTTGCACCACTGTTCCGCCATTCCGTTGGTTTCGACCGTTTCAACGACCTGTTCGAATCCGCGGCGCGTAACGAGGCCGGTAGCAGCTACCCGCCCTACAACGTGGAAAAACATGGCGATGATCACTATCGCATCGTGGTTGCAGCAGCAGGCTTCCAGGAATCAGACCTTGAACTGCAGGTTGAGAAGGGTGTACTGACAGTTACTGGCGGCAAACGCGACGCCAGCAACGATGCAGTGACCTACCTGCACCAGGGCATCGCTCAGCGTGCCTTCAAGTTGTCGTTCCGCCTGGCCGACCACATCGAAGTGAAATCCGCAGGCCTGGCCAACGGACTGCTCAGCGTCGAACTGCTGCGCGTCGTGCCGGAAGAAGCCAAAGCCAAGCGGATTCCGATCAGTGCTGACAAGCCAGCGTTGAACTAACCATCGACTGGGGCCGCCTAGCGGCTCCATCCGACCGACCCGGCCGCTCCTGCACGACTGCGTGATGACCCAATCTCAGGCATCACGCAGCCCCGTGTAGGAGCGGCCTTGTGTCGCGAAAGGGGCGCGGAGCGGCCCCCGATTGCAAATCCGCCGCCGACATTGCCGGGCCAGCTACGCTGGCCTTTCGCGACACAAGGCCGCTCCTACAGGGGGCCGTGCAGCACCTCGCGATCTCAATAATCCGCCGGTGCCTCGAGCAACATTTGCCTGAACTCGCTCAGCGGCAGCGGTCGGCTATGCAAATACCCCTGATACAAATGGCACCCCAGCCGCTCTAGAAACGCCAACTGCTCGCTCAGCTCGACGCCCTCGGCAATGATCGTCAGCTCAAGGCTGCGAGCCATGGCGACGATTGCGCGGACGATCTCGGCATCGTTTGGATCTATCGGCGCATCGCGCACGAATGACTGGTCGATCTTCAATGTGTCCACCGGCAGCCGCTTGAGATAGGTCAGCGACGAGTAACCGGTACCAAAGTCATCCATGGCAAAACTCACGCCGTAACCCTTGAGTTCACGCATCTTGGCGATGGTGTCCTCCAGATTCTGGATCACGATGCCCTCGGTAATCTCCAGCTTGAGCATGTGCCGGGGCAGGCGATAGTCGTCCAGGCTGCGCAGCACTCTGCCGACAAAGTCGTTCTGGCGGAACTGCCGCGGGCTGATGTTCACGCACAGGCTGAACTCGTCCGCCTTGATCAGGCCGTCGCTGAGCATGCCGGCGCAGGCATCACATGCCTCGTCGAGAATCCAGCTGCCCACCTCCAGAATCAGCCCGCTTTCTTCCAGCACCTGGATGAACTGCGAGGGCGGTTGCTGCCCCAGTTGCGGGTGATGCCAGCGCAGCAGTACCTCGGCGCCGACAATGCGATTGTCGCGGGCATCCACCTGCGGCTGAAAGTGCAGCGCCAGTTCGCCGCGGGCCAACGCCTGGCGCAGGTCATTCTCCATGCGCAGGCGTTCACTGGCGGCCTTTTGCATGGTGGTGTGATACAGCTGGGTGGTGTTGCGCCCGGAGTCCTTCGCCCGGTACAGGGCAATGTCGGCGCGCTTGAGCAAGTCGGCAGGCGTTGCCCCATGATCGGGGATCAAGGCAACGCCAATGCTGGGGGTGACTTGCAGGCGCTGGCCGTCCAGAGACATCGGCTCGGCAAGTAATTCGCGCAGGGTATCGGCCAGTTCGCGGACCTTGCCTTCAACCGCCTCGCGGCTGCCTTCCAGGCCGCTTAGCAAGACCACGAACTCGTCGCCGCCCAGGCGCGCCACGGTGTCTTCCAGGCGCACGCTGGCCTCGAGCCGGGCGGTGATGACCTTGAGCACGATGTCGCCGACCGGGTGACCGAGTGAGTCGTTGATGTGCTTGAAGTGATCGAGGTCGAGAAACAGCAGCGCGCCGCGCAGGTTGTGCCGCTTGAGCAGGGCGATCTGCTGGCTCAGGCGGTCCATCAGCAGGGCGCGGTTGGGCAGGTTGGTGAGCGGGTCGTGGTAGGCCAGATGGCGAATCTGCGCCTGGGCGTTTTTCAGCTGGCTGACGTCGCGCGCGGTCAGCAGCAGGCATTCGGTGGCATTCAGGGTAATCGGCTCGACTGACACTTCCACCGTCAGCAGCTCGCCGCGTTTGTTGCGCCCGAGCATCTCGCGGTGGTGCACCCGCCCGCGCAGTTTGATCTCGCTGAGCAAGGTCGCCCGTTGCGTGTCGTCGGCCCAGATGCCGAGCTCGTGCACGGTACGCCCGATCACTTCGTCAATGCTGTAGCCCGTCAGGCGGCAGAAGCCGTCGTTGACTTCAAGGTACAGGCCGCTGGCGCGCACGGTGATGGTGATGGCGTCGGGGCTGGAGTGAAACGCCTTGGCGAATTTCTCTTCACTGGCCTTGATTGCCGCTTCGGCGCGTTGCTGCTGGGTGATGTCGCGCAGTGAGGTCACACTGCACGGCTGGTTGTCGACCATGATCAGGCGGCTGGAAATCACACAGGTCATGGGCGCGCCACTGCGGTGGTTGACCACGACTGCGACGTTGCTCAGCGCCCGTTCGCGGATCACGTGTTCGATGCGCTGGGCACGTTCGGCAGTCTCTGCCCAAAGGCCGATCTCTTCGGCGGTGCGGCCGAGCACTTGCTGTGCACTCCAGCCGAAGGTCTGGCTGAAGGCCGGATTGATCTCGATGAACTGGCCGTTGTCCTGACGGGTGACGCAGATTGGGTCGGGGCTGACCTGGAACAGGCTGGCGAATTTTTCTTCAGAGGCGCTCAGGCGCTGCTCGCGCTCGACCTGATCGGTGATGTCGAGCAGGGTACCAGCCATGCGCAGCGGATTGCCCTGCTCGTCACGGTAGAGGCGGGCGCGGCTTTCTATATAGCGCGCTGCGCCATTTTCCAGCTGCACCCGGTAGGTAATCTGGTAACTGCCCGCCGGGCCTTCGCGCAAGCTGCGATAAGACTGGCGCATGGCCTCACGCTCATGTTCTGGCACGCCCTCGAAAAACGCCTCGAAGGATTCATGAAACGGCACCGGCTCCAGCCCATGCAGCTGCGCGGCGCGCGCCGAGCCGTAGAGCATGCCGCTGGGGATGTGCCAGTCCCAGGTGCCCAGCTGGGCAGAGTCCAGCGCCAGGTCAAGGCGTTCCTGGCTGTCCTTGAGGGCAAGCTCGGCGCGTTTGCGCTCGCTGGTGTCGACAAAAGTGGTGAGCAGAAACGTCACGCCCTCCAGCTCGATGCTCTGGGTGCACAGGATGCCGTCGTGGACCTTGCCGCCGCTGCCGCGAAACTGCACTTCCATGGTGATCGGGCCGGTGCTGTAGCGGGTCGCCTCCAGTACTTGCTGGCGCTGTTCCGGATGCACCCAGAGGCCCAGTTCGATACTGGTCTTGCCGACGATCTGCGCCCCCGGCCAGCCGAACATGTCTTCAAAATGCTGGTTGACCTCGAACAGCATGCCGTCTTTGCGCCGACTCAACAGGATGGCATTGGGGCTCATGTGAAACAGGCTGGCGAAGCGCTTTTCCGAGTTGATCAAGGCTGTTTCGCGGTCGCGCTGGCGGGTGATTTCGCGGATCACGCCGATCATCTGCCGGCGGCCATTACGGTCGTGGGTCAGGCTGCCGCTGACCTCCAGCCAATGCAGGCTGCCGTCGGGCCAGCGAATCCGATGACGCATGGCCTGCTCGATCGGCTCGCCATTGACCACCGCCTGAAACGCCAGGCGGGTACGCGCGCGGTCTTCCTCCGGGAGCAGGTCAAGGTAGTCGATATCGCTGGGCAAGGGCTGCTGTGGATCGAAGCCGAACAGCGCCTGGGTGCCTCGCGACCAACTGATTCGGCCACTGTCGATATCCCACAGCCAAGCGCCCAATTGCGCGCCATTGAGCGCCGCCAGCAACTGTGGGGCGTTCTGCCAGGCCAACTCCGAGTCCTGCGGATCGACAGCAGGAATACGCGGCAAGCGCGGAAAACGGTTAGCTGATTTGGGCATCGATACCAGACCTTTGGCGAGTGACCTGTCCCTGAGAGTGGTGTGCCGCCCCCGACGAACCGTCAGGCGCTGCCGGCGTGACTGTCGAGCAGGGCCATGAATGCCTTGGCGGCATTCGAAAGGGTGCGCTCGGTGTGCAGAATGTAGCCTAGCTGCCGCCTCAGCTTTACGCCGGGCAAAACGATGGGCGCCACCTGATCATCGAGCATGGTGCGCGGCAGCACGCTCCAGGCCAGGCCGATCGAGACCATCATCTTGATGGTTTCCAGGTAGTTGGTGCTCATGGCGATGTTGGGTGTCAGGCCCTGGCTTTCGAACAGGCGCTGGACGATGTGGTGGGTAAAGGTATTGCCCCCGGGAAACACTGCCGGATGCCGGGCGACGTCAGCCAGGCTTACTGTCGCGCTACTGGCCAGCGGGTGTTCGGGGGCAGCTACCAGATCCAGCGGATCGTCCCAGACCGGTACCGCGCGCACCAGATTTTGCGGTTCGGGGGCCAGGGTGATTACTGCGATTTCGGCCCGGCCGTGGAGTATTTCGTCGTAGGCCGCTTCCGAATCGAGGAACTGAATATCCAGCGCAACCAGCGGGTACTGGCGGGTGAAAGCCCGCAATAACGGTGGCAGGCGGTGCAGACCGATATGGTGGCTGGTCGCCAGGGTCAGCCTACCCGTGACTTCACCGGTGAGATTGCTCAGGGCGCGTCGTGTATCGTCGAGTACATTGAGTATCTGATAGGCACGCGGCAGCAGGGCGCGGCCGGCCTCGGTCAGGGTCACTTCGCGCCCCAGCCGATCGAACAGGCGCACGTCCAGTTGCTGTTCAAGGCCAGCGATGCGTTTGCTGATGGCGGGCTGGGTCAAATGCAGGCGCTCACCTGCGCCAGAAAAACTGCCGGTCTCGGCGATGGCGATAAACGCACTGAGGTTGGCCAGGTCCACTGCCGGTATTCCTTTTGGTTATCCAAAGCATAAAAATTATCAATTTGAGTTATTCAATCTAAACCCATAGCATCGTCCGTACAAGCCAAGGGGTTATTGGCATAGAAAGACGCTGATGAGGAACAGTCTGATGGCCGGCAAAACGCTTTACGACAAGCTCTGGGATGCGCATGAGGTCAAGCGACGCGACGATGGTTCGTCGTTGATCTACATCGATCGCCACATCATTCACGAAGTGACGTCGCCCCAGGCATTCGAAGGCCTGCGTCTGGCCAAACGGCAGCCTTGGCGGATCGACGCCAACATCGCTACGCCCGATCACAACGTGCCGACTACCCCTGAGCGCAAGGGCGGCATCGAGGCCATCGCTGACCAGGTCTCGCGTCTGCAAGTGCAGACCCTCGATGAAAACTGTGACGAATACGGCATCGTCGAATTCAAGATGAACGACATTCGCCAAGGCATCGTGCACGTCATCAGCCCAGAGCAGGGTGCCACCTTGCCGGGTATGACCGTGGTCTGTGGCGACTCGCACACCTCGACCCACGGCGCTTTCGGCGCACTGGCCCACGGCATCGGCACGTCCGAGGTCGAGCACGTGCTCGCCACCCAGTGCCTGGTCGCGAAAAAAATGAAGAACATGCTGGTCCGTGTCGAGGGCCGGTTGGGCGAAGGCGTGACCGCCAAGGACATCGTCCTTGCCGTGATCGGCAAGATCGGCACCGCCGGCGGTAACGGCCATGCCATGGAATTTGCTGGCAGCGCCATCCGCGACTTGTCGATGGAAGGCCGCATGACCATCTGCAACATGTCCATCGAAGCCGGTGCCCGGGTTGGCCTGGTCGCTGTCGACCAGACCACCATCGATTACGTCGAAGGTCGCCCCTACGCGCCGACTGTCAGCCAGTGGCCGCAAGCAGTTGCCGCCTGGCAAGGGCTGGTGTCCGACGCCGATGCGGTATTCGATACCGTGGTCGAGCTGGACGCCGCACAGATCAAGCCACAGGTCAGCTGGGGCACTTCGCCAGAGATGGTTCTGGCGGTTGACCAGCGTGTACCGGATCCAGCCGCCGAGCCGGATCTGGTCAAGCGTGGTTCGATCGAGCGCGCGCTCAAGTACATGGGCCTGAGCGCCAACCAGGCGATCACCGATATTCGTCTTGATCGGGTGTTCATCGGCTCGTGCACCAACTCGCGCATCGAAGACCTGCGCGCAGCCGCCGAAATCGCCAAGGGCCGCAAGGTCGCCGCTACCGTCAAACAGGCGATGGTGGTACCGGGTTCGGGCCTGGTCAAGGCTCAGGCCGAGAAGGAAGGGCTGGACAAGATCTTCATCGAAGCCGGCTTCGAATGGCGTGAACCGGGCTGCTCGATGTGCCTGGCGATGAACCCGGATCGGCTGGAAAGCGGCGAGCATTGCGCGTCGACCTCCAACCGTAACTTCGAAGGTCGGCAGGGCGCCGGTGGTCGTACCCACCTGGTCAGCCCGGCAATGGCCGCCGCTGCCGCGGTGACCGGCCACTTCATCGATGTCCGCGAGTTGATTCAAGGGAGCGCAGCATGAAAGCCTTTACCCAGCACACCGGCCTGGTCGCGCCATTGGATCGCGCTAACGTCGACACCGACCAGATCATCCCCAAGCAGTTTCTCAAATCGATCAAGCGCACCGGCTTCGGCCCGAACCTGTTCGATGAATGGCGCTACCTGGATGTGGGTCAGCCTTACCAGGACAACAGCAAGCGCCCGTTGAACAAGGACTTCGTGCTCAACCACGAACGTTACCAAGGTGCCAGTGTGTTGCTCGCCCGGGAAAACTTCGGCTGCGGCTCAAGCCGTGAGCACGCCCCGTGGGCCCTCGACGAATACGGCTTTCGCAGCGTCATCGCGCCAAGCTTTGCTGACATCTTCTTCAACAACAGCTTCAAGAACGGCTTGCTGCCGATCATCCTCAGCGACGAAGAAGTCGACGAGCTGTTCAAGCAGGTCGAAGCGATTCCAGGCTATCAGCTGACCGTCGACCTGCAGGCGCAGGCCGTTACCCGTCCTGACGGCAAGGTGCTGCACTTCGAGATCGACGCCTTCCGCAAGCACTGCCTGCTCAATGGCCTCGACGACATTGGCTTGACCTTGCAGGATAGCGAGTCGATCCAGGCGTTCGAAGCCAAGCACCGCGCCAGCCAGCCATGGCTGTTCCGCGAAGCCTGAGGCAGCGCGCAGGTTGAGCATTAATTTTTGTTCGGTGCGGCCATGGCGGCCGCGCCGTTTGAACGGATAGAGAAAAGCATGAGCAAGCAGATTCTGATTCTCCCAGGTGACGGTATCGGCCCGGAAATCATGGCCGAAGCGGTCAAGGTGCTGGAGCTGGCCAACGACAAGTTCCAGCTCGGTTTCGCCCTGGAGCACGATCTGATCGGTGGCGCTGCCATCGACGCCCATGGCGTGCCATTGGCCGATGCCACTCTGGAGCGCGCGCGCAACGCCGATGCGGTACTGTTGGGCGCCGTCGGCGGGCCGAAGTGGGACAAGATCGAGCGGGACATTCGTCCAGAGCGCGGCCTGCTGAAGATTCGTGCGCAGCTGGGTCTGTTCGCCAACCTGCGTCCGGCGATTCTCTACCCGCAACTGGCCGATGCTTCTTCGCTGAAGCCGGAAATCGTCTCCGGTCTGGACATTCTCATCGTCCGTGAACTCACCGGCGGCATCTACTTCGGCGCCCCGCGTGGCCAGCGCGAGCTGGAAGGCGGCGAACGTCAGGCCTACGACACCCTGCCATACAGCGAAAGCGAAGTGCGCCGGATCGCCCGGGTTGGCTTCGACATGGCCCGCGTGCGTGGCAAGAAGCTGTGCTCGGTCGACAAGGCCAACGTACTTGCGTCCAGCCAGCTGTGGCGTGAAGTGGTCGAAGACGTAGCCAAGGATTATCCGGACGTCGAACTCAGCCACATGTACGTCGACAACGCCGCCATGCAGCTGGTGCGTGCACCCAAGCAGTTCGATGTGATGGTCACCGACAACATGTTCGGCGACATTCTTTCGGATGAAGCGTCCATGCTCACCGGTTCCATCGGCATGCTGCCTTCGGCCTCGCTGGATGCCAACAACAAGGGCATGTACGAACCATGCCACGGCTCGGCGCCAGACATCGCCGGCCAGGGCGTAGCCAACCCGTTGGCGACCATCCTGTCGGTGTCGATGATGCTGCGTTACAGCTTCAATCAGCACGCTGCCGCCGAGGCCATCGAGCAGGCGGTCAGCCAGGTGCTCGATCAAGGCCTGCGTACGGGTGATATCTGGTCGACCGGCTGCAACAAGGTTGGCACCAAGGAAATGGGCGATGCAGTAGTCGCGGCGCTGCGGAATCTGTAATCTCTCTGGCCCGCTGCCAATATCCTCGGTGGCGGCCCACTTTTTAGCAAAGGTGTAGTTGCGATGAAACGTGTAGGTCTGATCGGTTGGCGTGGAATGGTCGGTTCCGTGCTCATGCAGCGCATGCTGGAAGAGCAGGACTTCGACCTGATCGAGCCGGTGTTCTTCACCACCTCCAATGTCGGTGGCCAGGGTCCGAATGTGGGCAAGGATATTGCTCCGCTCAAGGACGCTTACAGCATTGAAGAGCTCAAGACCCTCGACGTCATTCTGACTTGCCAGGGCGGCGACTACACCAACGAGGTTTTCCCCAAGCTGCGCGAAGCCGGCTGGCAGGGTTACTGGATCGACGCGGCATCGTCGCTGCGTATGCAGGATGACGCGGTGATCGTCCTCGACCCGGTCAACCGCAAGGTGATCGACCAGCAGCTCGATGCCGGGACCAAGAACTACATCGGCGGCAACTGCACCGTCAGCCTGATGCTGATGGGCCTGGGTGGCCTGTTCGAAGCCGGTCTGGTCGAGTGGATGAGCGCCATGACCTACCAGGCCGCCTCCGGTGCTGGCGCGCAGAACATGCGCGAGCTGATCAAGCAGATGGGCGGCATCAACGCTGCCGTCAGCGAAGACCTGGCCAACCCGGCCAGCGCCATCCTCGACATCGACCGCAAGGTTGCCGAGGCCATGCGCAGCGAAGCCTTCCCTACCGAAAACTTCGGTGTGCCGCTGGCCGGCAGCCTGATCCCGTGGATCGACAAAGAGCTGCCCAACGGCCAGAGCCGTGAGGAATGGAAAGCCCAGGCCGAGACCAACAAGATCCTCGGTCGCTTCAAGAGCCCGATCCCGGTCGACGGCATCTGCGTGCGCATCGGCGCCATGCGTTGCCACAGCCAGGCGCTGACCATCAAGCTCAACAAGGATGTGCCGCTGGCCGATATCGAAGGCATGATCAGCCAGCACAACCCATGGGTGAAGCTGGTGCCGAACCAGCGTGAAATCAGCATGCAGGAGCTGAGCCCGACCAACGTCACCGGTACCCTCAACGTGCCGGTTGGTCGTCTGCGCAAGCTGAACATGGGTAGCCAGTACCTAGGCGCGTTCACCGTCGGTGACCAGCTGCTGTGGGGTGCTGCCGAGCCGCTGCGCCGTATGCTGCGGATTCTGCTGGAGCGCTGATCGCGTTTGCACTGAAGAAAAACCCGCGCTGTTGCCCAGCGCGGGTTTTTTTATGGGCGGTAGATGGCCAGGCCAAGGTACCCCCAGGCTGAGAATCCAAGTAAAGTGCCGCTCCCGCCGTTTCAGCAGAGGACTTCCCATGAGCCAACCCCTAGATATCGCCGTGATCGGCGCCACCGGCAGCGTCGGTGAAACCCTCGTGCAGATTCTCGAAGAGCTGGAATTCCCGGTGGGCACCCTGCATCTGCTGGCCAGCATGGAATCGGCTGGCAGCAGTGTGATGTTCGCCGGCAAAAAGGTGCGCGTGCGTGAGGTCGACAGCTTCGACTTCAGCCAAGTCAAGCTGGCCTTCTTCGCTGCAGGCCCGGCGGTCAGCCGCAGCTTCGCCAGCAAGGCCCATGCTGCCGGTTGCAGCGTGATCGACCTGTCCGGCGAGCTTGAGCACGCCGTTGCCCTGGTGCCAGAAGTCAATCCCGAGCAGGTGGCCGGCCTGAGCCTGCCCGCGCTGATCACCAGCCCAAGTGCCAGTGCAGTGGCTCTGGCGGTGGCATTGGCGCCGCTCAAGGGCCTGCTCGATATCGAGCGGGTGCAGGTCATGGCCAGCCTGGCGGTGTCGGCCCAGGGCAAGGAAGCGGTGGGCGAGTTGGCCCGGCAAACCGCTGAGCTGCTCAATGCGCGTCCATTGGAGCCGCGCTTCTTCGATCGGCAGATCGCGTTCAACGTGTTGGCCCAGGTCGGCGCGGTTGATGAGCACGGCCACAGCGCGGTAGAGCGGCGCCTGGTCAAGGAGCTGCGCGCGCTGCTGGACATGCCCGGGTTGAAGATTTCTGTGAGCTGCGTTCAAGTCCCGGTGTTTTTCGGCGATAGCTTGAGTGTGGCCGTGCAAAGCCGGCGCCCGGTGGATCTGGGTGCGGTGAACCAGGCACTGGAGGCGGCGGCGAGCATCGAATTGGTCGAAGCGGATGATTATCCGACACCGGTGGGTGACGCAGTCGGCCAAGACGTGGTCTATGTTGGTCGTGTACGGCACGGAATTGATGAGCCAGAGCAGCTCAACCTTTGGCTGACCACCGACAACCTGCGCAAGGGTGCGGCACTCAACGCCGTGCAGGTTGGCCAATTGTTGCTTAAACACAGGCTGTAAAAGATACTGCTGAGCACTTTTGTCCTGCACCGCATGCAGGTTTCGGGACGATTCATACAAGGGAAGAGGTCATGCTTCGAATTCGCAAACTGGTTCTGGCCATGGCGGCAGCTTCGGCGCTGTCGTCTGGCATGGCCAATGCTCTGGGGTTGGGTGAGCTGACACTGAAGTCGGCGCAAAACCAACCGCTGGACGCTGAGATCGAACTGCTCGACGTTCGCGACCTCACCGCTGCCGAGGTGGCGCCTAGCCTCGCTTCGCGCGAAGAGTTCGCCAAGGCCGGGGTGGCCTATCCGTCCTACGTCGAGGACCTGACCTTCACCACGGTGCTCAGCCCCAACGGCAAGAGCGTGTTGCGGGTTACTTCCAGCCGGCCGTTGCCGGAGCCGGTGGTCAAGTTCCTGGTGCAGGTAATGTGGCCGCAGGGGCGTCTGTTGCGTGACTACAGCGTCCTTCTCGACCAGGCCCAGGCCCAGGGCGCGCAGCCTGCTGCAGCCAATATCAACCCGGCCGTGAGTGGTGCCGGCAACTACACCACCAAGCGCCGCGACACCCTCTGGCAGATTGCCGCGCGCAACAGCCAGGGTGGCTCGGTGCAGCAGACCATGCTGGCGATCCAGGCACTCAACCCGGACGCGTTCATCGGCAACAACATCAACCAGCTCAAGGTCGGTCAGGTGCTGCGCCTGCCCGATCAACAACAGATCCAGAGCATCCCGCAGGGTGAGGCCAATCGCGATGTGGCCGAGCAATATGCCGCCTGGCGCGAAGGGCGCAGGCTCGGGCCGCGCGCCCGCCAGCTGGATGCCACTCGCCGCGGTGCTGCTGAAGCCACGCCTGCGCAGATCACTCAAGGCGACAACCTGCGCCTGGTGACCCCTGGCGGCAAGACCGCGAAGAACGATGCCAAGGCGGTCAGTGACAAGCTGGCCGTGGCCCAGGAAAGCCTGGACACCAGCCGTCGTGACAACGACGAACTGAAAAGCCGCATGACCGACTTGCAGAGCCAGCTGGACAAGCTGCAGCGTCTGATCCAGATGAAGAACGACCAGCTGGCCCGCCTTGAAGCGCAAGGCGCAGCCGAGCCAGACCCGGCCGCTGCGGCTGCGCTGCCTGGTGCAGAGACGCCTGCTCAGCCTGCTGTAGATGCTCAACTGACTCCAGCCGAGCCGGTGGTCACGCCTGCACCAGCTGCTGTGGATACTGCGCCGCAAGTCGCTCCTGCAGACGAGGTCAAACCAGAGCAGAGCGCTCTGGACCAGTTGCTCGGCAACCCGCTGTTGCTGGCGCTGATCGCCGGTTCCGCGCTGCTCGTGCTGCTGTTGCTCCTGCTCTTGCTGGCGCGTAAGCGCAAGGCAGACCAGGAGGCCGAAAAACACCTGCGCATGGCCCGTGCCTTGTCGGAGGAGGGTGAGCGCAACCCTGATCTGGATCTGCCACCTGGCAGCTTCGACGGTCTGGACATGTCGGCGCCGAGCGTCACCCTTGCACCAGCAGTGGTCGCAGCATCGGCAGCAGCGGCGACAGCGGCCGAGAAGCCGGTGGTGCCGGTTGCTCCGGTGGTAGTGGAAGCCGAGCCTGAAGCTCAGGCTGAGGCGACTGATCCACTGCTCGCAGAAGTCGACCTGAGCCTGGCTCGTGGTCGCCTGAATCACGCCGCCGACCTGCTCGAACCAGCGGTTGCTGCCGAGCCGGAGCGCAGCGATCTGCGCCTCAAGCTGATGGAAGTCTACGCACGCCAGGGCGATCAAAACGCCTTCGTCGAGCAGGAACGCCAGTTGCCAGCCAGCCCGGCCAATCAAGCCGAAGTCGACTCGTTACGCGAGCGCTTCCCAGCCATGGTTGCAGTGGCAGCTGCCGGCCTCGGTGCTGCGGCGCTGGCGGCTGAGCTGGACGAGCAATATGTGCAGGAGCTGCTGCAGGACGAGCAGGACATCCCGGCTGCTGCCGAGCCCGAGCCGGTGCTTGACGACCTGTCTTTCGAGCCCGAGCCGGTAGTCACCGAGCCCGAGCCAGCACCTGCAGCAGAGCCTGAGCCCGAGCCGGCCGCATTGGCCGATATCGAGCCGGTTGCCGAGGACGATCTGGACACTGCCTTCGACCTCAGCCTGGACGACGACCTGTTGCTGGATGAGCCACTTCAGGCGCTGCCCCAGGACGACCTCACGGTAACGCTTGACGATAATCCGCAAACCGAGCTGAGCGAGCCGGTTGAGCCTGTCGCTGCCGCTACCGACGCGGACGATGATTTCGAAGCGCTGCTGGCCCAGGCACAAGCCCAGGCCGAACCGCAGGCTGTCGATGACCTGGCTGACTTCGACCTTGACGTCGGCGACGCAGCAGTCGAGCCGCCAGCAGCAGAGCCGCCGGTAGATGTCGCGGCGGAGTTGGCCGCATTCGACGAGATCCCCGAGTTCGATCCGATCTCCGAGCTGGAGCTGCCAGACGACTTCGACCTGTCGCTATCGCTGGACGACGACTCGCCGGCAGCGCAGAACTTCGCCTCCGAGCTGGACGACGTCAACGCCGAACTCGACAAGCTGTCGCAGAGCCTGGAAACCCCGCCGCTCGAGCCGCAGTTCACGGCCGCCGATGCCGAGCAGGAGCTGGAGCCGCTGGACGATCTGGACTTCGACTTCTTCTCCGGTGCTGATGAGGTCGCGACCAAGCTTGACCTGGCGCGGGCCTACATCGACATGGGTGACCATCAAGGCGCGCGGGACATCCTTGATGAAGTGGTCAAGGACGGCGACGACACCCAGCGCAGCGAAGCTGAGGACATGCTCTCGCGTCTGGTGTAGTCAGCCAGTTCAGCAAAAACGGGGCAGGGCCGACACGGCGCCTGCCCGGCAACGGCAGCCCTATCGGCTGCCGTTGTCGTTATACTGCCGCCTTTTGTTCCATCCACAGGTTTCAGTTACTTGGACATCATCGACATCGACCGGGCCGAATCGGCGGCCGAAGGCTTCTCCCGGATTGCCCTGGGCGTGGAATACAAGGGCGCCCGCTACCGTGGCTGGCAGCGCCAGACCAGTGGCGTGCCGAGTGTTCAGCAGGCGCTTGAGCAGGCCCTGTCGAAGGTGGCCAATGCACCGATTACCGTGTCCTGCGCCGGGCGCACCGATGCCGGTGTGCATGCCAGTGGTCAGGTCGTGCATTTCGATACCAATGCGCTGCGTGATGAGCGCGCCTGGACCATGGGTACCAATTTCAATCTGCCCCATGACATCAGCGTGACTTGGGCGATGGTCATGCCGGCTAACTTCCATGCCCGCTTCAAGGCCAACGCTCGGCGCTATCGCTACGTCATCTATAACGACCCGATCCGCCCGGCGCACCTGGCCGAAGAAGTCACCTGGAACCACCGCCCGCTCGACGTCGAACGCATGGCCCAAGCTGCTCAATGCCTGCTCGGTACCCACGACTTCAGCGCCTTTCGTGCCAGCCAGTGCCAGGCCAAGTCGCCGGTCAAGGAGATGTACCACCTGCGTGTGACCCGCCACGGCCAGATGATCGTGCTCGATATCCGCGCCAGCGCCTTCCTGCACCACATGGTGCGCAACATCGCGGGGGTGTTGATGAGCATCGGCAGCGGTGAGCGGCCAGTGGCCTGGGCGCGCGAAGTGCTGGAAAGCCGCGATCGGCGGGAGGCCGGGGTTACCGCGCATCCGTACGGGCTGTACCTGGTCCAGGTCGAGTATCCCGAACCGTTCGTGCTGCCCCAGCGTTACATCGGCCCACACTTTCTCAGCGGCTTCGATACCTTGGCGGACTGACGCGGCACCCAGCGTTTGCTACCATCCGCCCCTTACCGATTTCCGAGGGTTCGCCTTCCATGAGCAACGTGCGCAGCAAAATCTGCGGGATCACCCGCATCGAGGATGCCCTGGCTGCTGCCGATGCGGGCGCCGACGCCATTGGCCTGGTGTTCTACGCCAAGAGCCCGCGCGCGGTCGACGTGCACCAGGCGCGGGTGATCATCGCCGCGCTGCCGCCGTTCGTGACCACGGTCGGCTTGTTCGTCAATGCCTCACGCTGCGAACTCAACGAGATCCTCGAGGCCGTGCCGCTGGACCTGCTACAGTTCCACGGCGACGAAACCCCGAGCGACTGTGCGGGCTTCAACCGACCGTATATCAAGGCCCTCAGGGTGCGTCCCGGGGATGATCTGGAGGCGGCTTGCCAGCTCTATGCAGGCGCCAGCGGAATCCTGCTGGATACATTCGTCGCCGGCGTGCCCGGTGGCACCGGTGAAGCCTTTGACTGGTCGTTGGTACCGGCGCAGTTAAGCAAGCCGATCATCCTTGCCGGTGGTCTGAGCGCAGACAACGTCGCCCAGGCGATTGCCCAGGTGCAGCCGTATGCGGTGGATGTCAGCGGCGGCGTCGAGCAGGCCAAAGGCATCAAGGACGCGGCGCGGATCGAAGCGTTCATGCGCGCAGTGCGCCAGGCATGAGTGCAGATGTGACGGCTGGCCGCGCGCCATCGTCCATAGCTTTCGCAGCCTGGTGCTGCCCGGCGCGCGCTGTGGCGCAGCCGAACAGATTGAACACGGCCCGGTCGTCCGGCCGGCACCGCACTACCGCGGGCCACGGAACCGAGCTGGTAGCGAATCATTTGAAAAAATTGAGCTCAAGGGCAGGGCTTGGCCGGCGCGACCGGTCCCCGTCCGTCAAATACTGGAGAGACGAAGCATGAGCAACTGGTTAGTCGACAAACTGATCCCTTCGATCATGCGTTCCGAGGTGAAGAAAAGCTCGGTGCCTGAAGGCCTTTGGCACAAGTGCCCGGCCTGCGAGAACGTGCTGTACCGCCCGGAGCTGGAAAAGACCCTCGACGTCTGCCCCAAGTGCAACCACCACATGCGTATCGGTGCCCGTGCACGCATCGACATCTTCCTCGACGCCGAAGGCCGTGCCGAGCTGGGTGCCGATCTGGAGCCGGTCGACCGCCTCAAGTTCCGCGATGGCAAGAAGTACAAGGACCGTTTGGTCGGCGCGCAGAAGCAGACCGGCGAGAAAGACGCCCTGATCTCCATGAGCGGCACCCTGATGGGCATGCCGGTCGTGGTCAGCGCCTTCGAGTTCTCGTTCATGGGTGGCTCGATGGGTGCAGTGGTCGGTGAGCGCTTCGTGCGTGCTGCCAACTATGCCCTGGAACATCGCTGCCCGATGATCTGCTTCTCCGCTTCCGGCGGTGCGCGCATGCAGGAAGCGTTGATCTCGCTGATGCAGATGGCCAAGACCTCGGCAGTGCTGGCGCGTCTGCGCGAAGAAGGCATCCCGTTCATTTCGGTGCTGACCGACCCGGTCTACGGCGGCGTTTCTGCTTCGCTGGCGATGCTCGGCGATGTGATCGTCGGCGAGCCCAAGGCGCTGATCGGCTTTGCCGGCCCGCGCGTAATCGAGCAGACCGTGCGCGAGAAGCTGCCAGAAGGCTTCCAGCGCAGCGAGTTCCTGCTGGAGCACGGTGCCATCGACCTGATCATCTCCCGTCCTGAGCTGCGTCCACGTCTGGCCCGTCTGCTGGCGCAGATGACCGGTCAGCCAACGCCTGCCCAGGCCCTGGTGCAGGAAGTGGCGGCCGTCGCCTGATGAGCCAGCGCACCCTCGGCGAATGGCTCGCCTATCTCGAGCAGTTGCACCCTTCAGCCATCGATATGGGCCTGGAGCGTTCGCAACAGGTGGCGCAGCGGCTCGGGCTGGGCAAGCTGGCGCCGCGGGTAGTCACGGTTACCGGCACCAACGGCAAGGGCTCGACCTGTGCCTTTATCGCAGCGTTGCTCAAGGCCCAGGGCCTGCGCGTTGGTGTGTACAGCTCGCCGCACCTGCTGCGCTACAACGAGCGGGTGCGCATCGATGGCGTCGATGCCAGCGATGAGCGCCTGTGCGAGGCGTTTGTCGCCGTCGAGGCTGCACGCGGTGACACCTCTCTGACCTATTTCGAGATGGGCACCCTGGCGGCATTGTGGCTGTTCGAGCAGTCGGCGCTGGACGCCGTGGTGCTTGAAGTCGGCCTCGGTGGGCGGCTGGATACCGTCAATCTGGTCGATGCCGATCTGGCGCTGGTCACCAGTATCGGCGTCGATCACGTCGAATACCTGGGCGACACGCGTGAGTCGGTGGCGTTCGAAAAGGCGGGCATCTTCCGTCCGGGCAAACCGGCCCTGTGTGGCGATCTCGAGCCGCCGCAGCCGTTGCTGGACAAAGCCCGCGAGCTGGGCTGCCCGTTGTTCCTGCGCAGCCGCGATTTTGACCTGAGCCTGGGTGCTGATAGCTGGCACTGGCGCGGTCGGGCCCTGGATGGCGCGGCGGTCGAACTGCATGACCTGCCGTTGCTCGATCTGCCCATGGAAAACGCCGCGCTCGCGTTGCAGGCCTATCTGCTGATGGGGCTGGAGTGGGACGCGGTGCAGGTCCGTCAGGCCCTGCTGGACACGCGCATGACCGGTCGCCTCGACCGCCGTTCGCTGACCTGGCAGGGTACCCCGGTCGAGGTCCTGCTGGATGTCGGCCACAACCCGCATGCGGCCGAGTACCTGGCACGGCGGCTGGCTGCCAGGCCGCCACTGGGCAAACGCCTGGCGGTGTTTGGCCTGCTCGCCGACAAGGACCTCGACGGCGTACTCGCGCCGCTGCAAGGGCTGTTCGACAGCTGGGCCGTGGCACCGCTGGACACCCCGCGCAGTCGCCCCGCTGGCGAGCTCGCGCAGGCCTTGACGAACCTTGGCCAGTCGGTGAAGTCTTACCCCAGCGTCGAGGCCGCTTTGCAGGGCCAGTGCGCACACGCGACCGGCGATGATCAGATCGTGCTGTTCGGTTCGTTTTTCTGTGTTGCCCAGGCCTTGCAATGGCTTGAGCAGCAGGCTCCTGAGGGCGGAGTAAATGGCAGTGCTGGATAAGGGAATGAAACAGCGCATGGTCGGTGCGCTGGTGCTGGTTGCACTGGCGGTGATCTTCTTGCCGATGCTGTTCACCCGCGAAGACGAGATGCGCCAGGTCCGGGTCGATGCGCCCGAGGCACCGGCCATGCCGAGCTTGCCGCAGGTGCAGGTCGAGACGATCCAGGTGCCCGAGCAGCAGCCGATCGTCGAGCAGCCACCGGTGGTGGTCGATGAGTCGACCGCGCCACCGTCCACGCCGAGCCAGCCGATCAGTGCGGCACCGTCGCCAGCGCCGGTAACTGCACCAGCGCCTGCGCCCAAGGTCGAGAACCGTGCGCCGGTCACTGCGCCAGCGCCAGCCACCGCCAGCGCCGCCGCCAGCAAGCCTGCCGCCGCTTCCAAGATCGACACCAACGGTCTGCCGGTCAGTTGGTCGATCCAGTTGGCCAGTCTGTCCAACCGGGCCGGTGCCGACAACTTGCAGAAGACCCTGCGCAGCCAGGGTTACAACGCCTACATCCGTTCTGCCGATGGCATGAACCGGGTCTACGTCGGGCCGTTGATCGAGCGCGCCGAGGCCGAGCGCCTGCGTGATGTGATCAACCGCCAGCAGAAGCTCAAGGGCTTTGTCACCCGGTTCCAGCCCGAGCGCAACTGAGTCCGGAATGTCGCTTTGCCAGCGTCGCCAGCGCTGGTGAAGCAACACCCTGACATTCCGCTTACTCCCAGCCCGTTGCTCTGGTAAAATGCGCCGCCTCAAACGTATGCAGGCGGCTCCGTGGCATTTACCTGGGTTGATTGGGCGATCATCGCTGTTATCGCCGTCTCCACATTGATCAGTTTGACACGCGGCTTCGTCAAGGAAGCCCTGTCACTGGTCATCTGGATTACCGCGGGTGCGGTTGCCTGGATGTTCGGCGGCTCGTTGGCGCAGTACCTGGAAAGCTACATCCAGACGCCTTCGGCACGAGTCATCGCCGGCTGTACCATTCTTTTTGTCGCCACGCTGATTGTCGGGGCGATGCTCAATTTCCTGATAGGCGAGCTGATCCGCGTGACCGGGCTGTCCGGCACCGATCGCTTTCTGGGCATGGCCTTTGGCGCCGCCCGTGGAGCCCTTTTGGTTGTCGTGGCAGTCGGTCTGCTCAGCCTTGGCCCTGTACAACAGGACCCATGGTGGCAAGAGTCGCGCCTGATACCTCAATTTCTATTGGTCGCTGACTGGTCGAAAAACCTTATCCTGGGTTTCACCAGCCAGTGGATGTCCAGTGGGATCAGCGCACCTGCTGATCTTCCGTTCAAGGAACAGTTGCTGGGGCCATCGCGGCCTTGAGCGCTATTCACTCAAGTTTCATCAAAGTAGGGGTTGCGTCGCATGTGTGGCATCACCGGTATTGTCGGTAAGTCGAACGTCAATCAGGCGCTGTATGATGCGCTTACGGTCCTCCAACACCGCGGCCAGGATGCTGCTGGTATCGTCACCAGCCATGACGGCCGGTTATTCCTGCGCAAGGACAATGGCCTGGTGCGCGACGTGTTCCAGCAGCGGCACATGCAGCGCCTTGTCGGCCACATGGGCATTGGCCACGTGCGTTACCCGACTGCGGGCAGCTCGACCTCGGCCGAGGCCCAGCCGTTCTACGTCAACTCGCCGTACGGCATCACCTTGGCCCACAACGGCAACTTGACCAACGTCGAGCAGCTGGCCAAGGAGATCTACGAGTCCGATCTGCGACACGTCAACACCAACTCCGACTCGGAAGTGCTGCTTAACGTGTTCGCCCACGAGCTGGCCGTGCGCGGCAAGTTGCAGCCTACCGAAGAAGACGTCTTCGCCGCGGTCTCCCACGTGCACAGCCGTTGTGTTGGCGGTTACGCGGTAGTGGCGATGATCACCGGCTACGGCATCGTCGGCTTCCGTGACCCCAACGGCATTCGCCCGGTGGTGTTCGGCCAGCGTCACACCGACGAAGGCGTGGAGTACATGATCGCCTCCGAGAGCGTCGCTCTCGACGTGCTCGGCTTTACCCTGATCCGTGACCTGGCACCGGGCGAAGCGGTGTACATCACCGAAGAAGGCCAGCTGCACACCAAGCAGTGCGCGCACAACCCGATGCTCAAGCCGTGCATCTTCGAGCACGTCTACCTGGCCCGTCCTGACTCGATCATGGATGGCGTCTCGGTGTACAAGGCGCGGCTGCGCATGGGCGAAAAACTCGCCGACAAGATCATGCGCGAGCGTCCTGAGCATGACATCGACGTGGTTATCCCGATTCCGGACACCAGCCGTACCGCGGCGCTGGAACTGGCCAACCGCCTGGGCGTGAAGTTCCGCGAAGGCTTCGTCAAGAACCGTTACATCGGCCGTACCTTCATCATGCCCGGCCAGGCCGCGCGCAAGAAGTCGGTGCGCCAGAAGCTCAACGCCATCGAGCTGGAATTCCGCGGCAAGAACGTGATGCTGGTCGACGACTCGATCGTGCGCGGCACCACCTGCAAGCAGATCATCCAGATGGCCCGCGAGGCCGGCGCGAAAAACGTCTACTTCTGTTCCGCTGCCCCGGCAGTGCGTTACCCCAACGTCTACGGCATCGACATGCCGAGTGTCCACGAACTGATCGCCCACAACCGTACCACCGATCAGGTGGCCGAGTTGATCGGCGCCGACTGGCTGATCTATCAGGACTTGCCAGACCTGATCGATTCGGTCGGTGGCGGCAAGATCAAGATCGAGCATTTCGACTGCGCAGTGTTCGACGGTGAATACGTCACCGGCGACATCGACGACGCCTATCTGGACCGTATCGAGCAAAATCGCAACGATGCGGCGAAGGTCAAGACTCAGGCTGTCAGCGCGATCATCGACCTCTACAACAACTGAGTGGGAGTGACGGCATGACGGATCAATGGGATGCCGGGCGACTGGACAGCGACCTCGAGGGTGTCGCTTTCGACACCCTGGCGGTGCGCGCCGGTCAATACCGCACGCCGGAGGCTGAGCACAGCGACGCGCTGTTCTTCACCTCCAGCTACGTGTTCCGCACGGCTGCCGATGCAGCTGCGCGGTTTGCCGGTGAAACACCGGGCAACGTCTATTCGCGCTACACCAACCCGACCGTGCGCGCTTTTGAAGAGCGTCTGGCGGCCCTGGAAGGCGCCGAGCAGGCAGTTGGCACCTCTACCGGCATGTCGGCGATCCTGTCGACGGTGATGGCGCTGTGCAGCGCCGGTGATCATGTGCTGGTCTCGCAAAGCGTGTTCGGCTCGACCATCAGCCTGTTCGAGAAGTACTTCAAGCGCTTTGGCGTCGAGGTGGACTACGTGCCACTGGCCGAGCTCAGCGGTTGGGAGCAGGGCATCAAGGCCAACACCAGGCTGCTGTTCGTCGAGTCGCCGTCCAACCCGCTGGCCGAGCTGGTCGATATCGCCGCATTGGCCGAGATCGCCCATGCCCGCGGCGCGCTGCTGGTGGTCGACAACTGCTTCAGCACCCCAGCGCTGCAGCAACCGCTGAAGCTGGGTGCCGACATCGTCGTGCATTCGGCAACCAAGTTCATCGATGGCCAAGGCCGTTGCATGGGCGGTGCAGTGGCCGGGCGCAGCGAGCAGATGAAAGAAGTGGTGGGCTTCCTGCGTACCGCAGGGCCGACCCTCAGCCCGTTCAACGCCTGGGTCTTCCTCAAGGGCCTGGAGACGCTCAAGCTGCGCATGCGCGCCCACTGCGAGAGCGCCAAGGCGCTGGCGCAATGGCTAGAACAGCAGGATGGGGTAGAGAAAGTTCACTATGCTGGCCTCGCCAGCCACCCGCAGCACGAACTGGCCAAGCGGCAGATGAGTGACTTTGGTGCAGTGGTGAGCTTTGAGGTCAAAGGCGGCAAAGACGGCGCGTGGCGCTTCATCGATGCCACCCGTTTGCTCTCGATCACGGCCAACCTGGGTGACAGCAAGACCACCATCACCCACCCGGCGACCACCTCCCACGGCCGTCTGTCGCCGCAGGAGCGTGAAGCGGCGGGTATCCGTGACAGCCTGATCCGTATTGCGGTTGGCCTGGAAGATGTTGCTGACCTGCAAGCCGACCTGGCGCGTGGGCTGGCAGCGCTGTGATCGACTGGAAGGGCGGCGAGCCCGATCATAACGGTCGGGTCGCCCTGGTGACTGGTGCCGCTCGCGGCATCGGCCTGGGCATTGCCGCCTGGCTGATCTGCGAGGGCTGGCAAGTGGTCCTCAGCGACCTTGACCGCCCGCGCGGTGCCAAGGTGGCGAAGGCCCTTGGCGACAATGCCTGGTTCATCACCATGGACGTTGCCGATGAAGCCCAGGTCAGCGCCGGGGTGTCCGAGGTGCTTGGCCAGTTTGGTCGCCTCGATGCGTTGGTGTGCAACGCCGCCATCGCCAACCCGCACAACCATACCCTCGAGAGCTTGAGCTTGAGCCAGTGGAACCGGGTGCTGGCGGTCAATCTGAATGGCCCGATGCTGCTGGCCAAGCACTGTGCGCCGTACCTGCGTGCTCATGGCGGCGCCATCGTCAACCTGACCTCGACCCGTGCACGTCAATCCGAGCCTGATACCGAGGCTTATGCGGCGAGCAAGGGCGGGCTGCTGGCGCTGACCCACGCCCTGGCCATGAGCCTGGGCCCGGAGATCCGCGTCAACGCGGTGAGCCCGGGCTGGATCGACGCACGTGACCCGGCCCAGCGCAGGGCAGAGCCGTTGACCGATGCCGACCATGCTCAGCATCCGACCGGCAGGGTAGGGACAGTGGAAGACGTCGCGGCGCTGGTGGCTTGGTTGCTGTCGCGTCAGGCCGGGTTCGTTACCGGTCAGGAATTTGTAGTGGATGGCGGCATGAGCCGCAAGATGATCTATACCTGATCCGTTTTGCCCTTTTTGAAAAAAAATTCAATGGGGGTATTGACTTAGCATCGGTACCTGCGTAAATTTCGCGGCCTCAGCGAAGTAAACGTAACAAGCAAGACTAGGTAAAACTAGACAACACTTGAAGCGAATATGGGTGATTAGCTCAGCCGGGAGAGCATCTGCCTTACAAGCAGAGGGTCGGCGGTTCGATCCCGTCATCACCCACCACTTTCTGAGATGTTCCTGACTGGTCAGCTTCGCAAGAGGCGCGCCGGTAGAGAGGAACAGGACGCAAGTCCACTATGCGCAGCGGTAGTTCAGTCGGTTAGAATACCGGCCTGTCACGCCGGGGGTCGCGGGTTCGAGTCCCGTCCGCTGCGCCACTTTTCTCCAGATGGGTGCTTGTCACCGGTCTGAGGTTCAAAGGCCAAGCCTTTGTGCCAGATCCCAGTTTCAATCGGGCGCAAGCCTGAACGATACGCAGCGGTAGTTCAGTCGGTTAGAATACCGGCCTGTCACGCCGGGGGTCGCGGGTTCGAGTCCCGTCCGCTGCGCCATCTTCGCCTCGAGGCCCCTTGAACGCCTCGAAGCAACACAAAAGAAGCGATCACGTTATCGCTTTTTTTGTGCCTGAACCGTCAGCACAGGTTGCTGTAGGTCAGATCCCAGTTTCAAACAGGCGCAAGCCTGAATGATACGCAGCGGTAGTTCAGTCGGTTAGAATACCGGCCTGTCACGCCGGGGGTCGCGGGTTCGAGTCCCGTCCGCTGCGCCATCTTCGCTTCGAGGCCCCTTGAACGCCTTGAAGCACACAGAGAAAGCGACCTTAGGGTCGCTTTTTTTGTTTCTGCGGTAGAAACGCATACAACATGATCCGCTAGATAACGCGGTCCCCCGTAGGAGCGGCCTTGTGTCGCGAAAGGCCAGCATAGCTGGCCCGGCAATGTCGGAGGCGAAGCTCAGAATCTGGGGCCGCTGCGCAGCCCTTTCGCGACACAAGGCCGCTCCTACAGAGACCGCGTAAAGCTTCACCTTCTGAGTCATTACCACCCAAACCTGACAGCCTCTTCACAGATCAACGGTTTAAGTCAGCGGGCATGTGTTGCACAATAGGCGCCATTCGACCAATCCGGTATTCATGATGTCCAGATCATCCGTCTTCGGTGCGCTCGGGCTGGCCCTTGTGCTGGCGGGCGTATCCGGTTGCTCCTCGAAAAAACCTGCAATCTACGAGCACGAGAACTTCGATGACTCGGGCACCTACTCGCGCAGCTTCCCGGTCAGCGACGCCGGTTCCTGCGAAGCGGCCCGGCGCGCGTTGCTCAGCCAGGGTTATATCATCACCAGCACGGGCGACAACCAGATCGCCGGCAACAAGAGTTTTCAGCAGAACAGCGACAACCATCTGCAGATCAGCTTCAGTGTCACCTGTGCGCCAGACAGCAGCGATGACCAGCGTTCGACCATGTTCGCCAACGCCCTGCAGGATCGCTACGCGCTGAAAAAGTCCAATACCTCGGCCAGCCTTGGCGTAGGCATTCTTGGCTCGGTGTCTATGCCAATCGGTTCGAGCGATGATTCGATGGTCAAGGTGGCCAGCGAAACCGTCACAGCGCCGCAGTTCTATGAGCGCTACTTCGCGCTGGTCGAGAGCTTCCTGCCCAAGCCCAAGCCGAAGAAGGCGAAAAAGGCTGAAGCCAAAGTCGAAGCGCCCAAGGCTGAGCAGCCAGCGCCAGATCTGGGCCTGCCGGAGCAAGCGCCAGCGCCGGCCGCATTGGCTCCGGCTGCAGCGGTCGCGCCGGCAGCGGCCCCAGCGGCTCCCGAAGCACCTGTAGTCGCCCCAGCGGCCGCTGCTCCCGTCAGCGAGGCACCTGCCGCGCCTGTGGTAGACGACAGCCGCAGCTCGCAGCCGATCGCGCCACCCAACGAGGCTTCGCCGATCCAGGTGCAGCAGGAGGCTCCGGCCAGCGAGGCTGCTCCAGCCTCTATGTAAACGGCCTCTGCAAGGCCTCAATCGGCCTTGCAGTTTATTGTTACAGCTTGCCCAGGGTAATCATTCGAACCCCTGCTACGTTTATCACTCATAAGCTTGTCATCAATGCGTCATGCGCCCGATTTAGCGTGGCGACATGAGCCAATATCATGAGTGAAGAGGAAGCAGGGCGATGGACGACTATCAGGAAGAGCTGCTCGAATATCAGGCCTATGAACTGGACGCCCCCGAGCCAGACGACGCCACCGAGCTCTAGCCGGTGCGCCGTTGATTACGCCGGAATTCCCCTGGGGTAAGGCCGGTCCAGCGCTTGAACGCCCGTTGAAAGGCTTCTGCTGAAGCAAACCCCAACAGATAGGCAATCTCGCCGAAGGCCAGCTCCGTATCGCGGATGTAGGTCTCGGCCAGATCCTGGCGGGTGTCGTTGAGCAGGCTGCGAAAGCGCGTGCCTTCTTCGGCAAGCTTGCGGCGCAGGGTCCAGGTCGGCAATTGCAGATGGCGGGCGACTTCCTCCAGGTCAGGCTCGCGCCCGCCGTTGAGCAGCGGCCCCAACAGATGGGTGATGCGTTCGCCAAGGCTGCGTACACGGGTGTGCTGGGTGAGCTCCACCTCACAAAGCTGCAGCAGATGCTGCCAGGTGCTGGGACAGTGCTGCGGGTTGGCCTGCTCAAGTGTGGCCCGGCCCAGGCGCAGCTGATTACCGTCAGCCGCGAAATGCACAGGCGTGGCGCAGAGTGGCTGATATTCCGCCGCGTAGCTTGGCGCTGCAAATTCGATCTCGATTCGTTCTGCCTGCACTGGCTGACCCGCAAGCTGGCCTAACTGCGCGAGCCAGCCTGACAGCAGCGAGTCGACCACAAAACGGTTGTAGTCGTTGTAGGGGCTGATCGAATAAAAGCGTAGCCAGGCGCCTTGAGTGTCTTCTACAAACACCGAATTGCCGCGGTAATTGGCCGCATACAGCGGCTCGAAGCGCAGCAAGGTGCGGGCGGCTTCGCCGAGCGTCGGAGCCTGGGCAGCAGTGACTCCGGCCAGACCGGTGTGCGCCAGCCGGCTCAGACTGCCCATGCGCAGGCCCAAGGCCGGCTCGCCGCTGAGCTGGATTGCTGCATGGCCCAGGTGCATATAGCGCGGTATCGACAAGCGCGCGCCAGGCTGGGCGAGGCGGCTGCTGGTCAGGCCGTAACGCTCGAGCAATGGCGTAGGGTCATGCCCCAGCTGTTGCAGGGCCTCGGCCAGGGGCTGGACGAACCCTACAGTCAATTCTCCGAGGCGCACACGCGGCCTGGGCATGGCGTTACAACCACACGTTGAGCAGGCGCGCGCCGTGCTGCGCAGTGCCGGCCAGTTGGCCGCCAGCGTGGTTGGCAAAGCCTTGACCGTCAGCGCCAAGTTCCCAGAATTGGCCACGCATGAACACGCTGATGCTGGCCAGGTCGGGATTTGCGGCCAGGGTCAGTTGCTGCCAGGCCTGTTGTTCGCTGACCTGACCACGCTGCAGCGGCAGCTCGGCGGCGGCATCCTGATGGCGATTACCGCGCCAGGGTGCGTCCCAGCTGTGCTTGCCACTGAGAAATACCGGGTTGGCGATCAGTTGGACGGACTGATCTGCCAGGCGCTGATAATTTTCCGGATACCAGCTGTCACTGCCAATCAGCACGCCGAGGCGTCCAGCAGGCGTCGAGACGACTTGGAGGGGCTGTTCGCGCCCGTCCTGTATGTAACGACGCACTTCGCTGTCGGCAAACTGCTGGCGTTGCGGCTGGCCGAGCACACTGCCATCGCCGGCGAATACCAGGCTGCTGTTGAACAGTGGGCCGCTGCCGGCGTGCAGCACGCCGTTCTCCACATAGGGCGCGGGCAAGACAATCGAACCGGCCACCAGGGTCACGCCAAATTCCTTCGCCAGGCCGCTGAACAAGGCCTGATAGTCGGTGGCCATCTGCGCCGCCTTCATGCGCAGATGCGCATCGGCGCGGCGGTCGTCGCCGGTCGCCCAGAGCATCGCCAGGCCGTAGCGCAGCGGGTTGCTCAGCTCAAGCCATTGCTCGGCCTCGCGCCGTTGGGTCACTTGATACAGCTCGTTTTTTTCACCGCGCGCCCACAGCCAGGTGCCGATATGCTCAGGCAGCACCACCACCGTACGCGGATTCACCAGCCCCTGTTCGCGGGCCTGCTCCAGGTAGGCGGCAAGCTTGAGGCGCAGCCGTTGCAGGTTTTGATAGTCGCTGGGGTAGAGCAGCGGCTCGATGCCGAGCAAGTTGCCGCGCTCGCCGGGGCTGCCCTGATTGAGCGCCAGCTCGATACGCAGGTCAGACAAGTAGTGGCCTTCAGGGCGCTGCTGCGTCCAGAAACCATAGCCACACAACGCGGCGATCATTACCAGCGCCAGGGCGCTTGCGAGAAGTTTGCGCATGAACCGCTGCGGCACCATCGAATGTAAGGAGCCTTAGGGTAGACCTGCTGTGCAGCAGGATCAATAAGTTGTCAGTTTGGATCATTGAGCCGGTTCAAACGGCTGTTTAATGTCGATGGCAGATAACCGACGGGCCCCGCCAACCGGCGAGGCGCCCGCATCCCGTGATTTTTGCCCATGTGGAGTTGCTCCATGGCTTACCCGAACCTGCTGGCCCCGCTTGACCTTGGCTTCACCACCTTGCGCAACCGCACCCTGATGGGCTCCATGCACACCGGCCTGGAGGAGCGCCCAGGCGGCTTCGAGCGCATGGCAGTGTATTTCGCCGAGCGTGCACGCGGTGGTGTCGGCCTGATGGTCACCGGCGGCATTGCGCCAAATGATGAGGGCGGGGTGTACTCCGGCGCTGCCAAGTTGAGCACGCCCGAGGAAGCCGAGCAGCACCGTATCGTCACCCAGGCGGTGCACGCGGCGGGTGGCAAGATCTGCCTGCAGATTCTCCACGCCGGTCGTTATGCCTACAGCCCGCGCCAGGTGGCGCCTAGCGCGATCCAGGCGCCGATCAACCCGTTCAAGCCCAAGGAGCTGGACGAGGCCGGCATCGAGAAGCAGATCGCCGACTTCGTCAATTGCGCCGAGCTGGCTCAGCGCGCCGGCTATGACGGCGTGGAGATCATGGGTTCGGAAGGCTACTTCATCAACCAGTTCCTCGCCGCCCACACCAACCACCGCACCGACCGCTGGGGTGGCAGCTATGCCAACCGCATGCGCCTGGCGGTCGAGATCGTCACCCGCGTGCGCGCGGCGGTGGGGCCGAACTTCATCATCATTTTCCGCCTGTCGATGCTCGACCTGATCGAAGGCGGCAGCGACTGGCAAGAGATTCTGCAGCTGGCCAAGGCCATCGAGCAGGCTGGGGCCACCCTGATCAATACCGGTATCGGCTGGCACGAGGCGCGCATTCCGACCATCGCCACCAAGGTGCCGCGGGCGGCGTTCAGCAAGGTCACGGCCAAGCTGCGTGGGCACGTCAATATCCCGTTGATCACCACCAACCGTATCAACACGCCGGAAGTCGCCGAGGCCGTGCTGGCTGCTGGCGACGCCGACATGGTCTCGATGGCGCGACCATTCCTGGCCGATCCAGAGTTCGTCAACAAGGCCGCAGCCGATCAGGCCGAGCAGATCAATACCTGCATCGGCTGCAACCAGGCCTGCCTTGATCACACTTTTGGCGGCAAGCTGACCAGTTGCCTGGTCAACCCGCGCGCCTGCCATGAAACCGAACTGAACTACCTGCCGGTGATTCAGGCCAAGCGCATTGCCGTGGTGGGTGCTGGCCCGGCGGGCCTGGCGGCAGCCACCGTGGCTGGCGAGCGCGGCCATCAGGTCACCCTGTTTGACGCCGCAGGCGAGATCGGCGGCCAGTTCAATGTGGCCAAGCGTGTGCCGGGCAAAGAAGAGTTCGCCGAGACCCTGCGCTATTTCCGTAACAAGCTGCAGCTCACCGGCGTCGACGTGCGCCTGAATACCCGGGTCAGCGCCGAGCAGCTGATTGCCGGCGGTTATGACGAGATCATCCTCGCCACCGGGATTGTCCCACGCAACCCCGCTATCCCTGGCATCGACCACGCCAAGGTGATGAATTACCTGGATGTGCTGTTGCAGCGCAACCCGGTCGGCCAGCGCGTTGCGGTGATCGGCGCAGGCGGCATCGGTTTCGATGTGTCCGAGTACCTCGTGCACCAGGGCGTGGCGACCAGCCTCGACCGCGAGGCGTTCTGGAAAGAGTGGGGCATCGACACTGCGCTCGAAGCCCGTGGCGGTGTGGCCGGGGTCAAGCCCGAACCGCACGCGCCGGCGCGCCAGGTGTACCTGTTGCAGCGCAAGAAGACCAAGGTCGGCGACGGCCTGGGCAAGACCACCGGCTGGATTCACCGCACGGGCCTGAAGAACAAGCAGGTGCAGATGCTCAACAGCGTCGAGTACCTGCAGATCGACGACGCCGGTTTGCATGTGCGCGTTGCTGATGGCGAGCCGCAGTTGCTGGCGGTGGACAACGTGGTGATCTGTGCGGGCCAGGATCCGCTGCGCGAATTGCAGGACGGGCTGGTTGCAGCGGGGCAGTCGGTGCACCTGATCGGCGGCGCCGATGTGGCCGCCGAGCTGGATGCCAAGCGCGCCATCAACCAGGGCTCGCGCCTGGCCGCCGAGCTGTAACGGTGAGGGTCGGGGCTGCAGCGCGGCCCCGACCCCAAGCTGGTAGACTCGGCCGATGTCTGCCGAATTCTCCTGCCTGCCTCAGGCACCTCTACAACCGCTTTGCTTGCCTTGGACTCAGCGCGCTGACGTCCAGCTGGCGGTGTTGCGCCTGGACCTGATCGACCCGCTGATCAGCGGCAACAAGTGGTTCAAGCTGCGCGAGCACTTGCTCGAAGCCCGGCGTTACAAGGCCCCGGGCTTGATCAGCCTGGGCGGCAACCACTCCAACCATCTGCACGCGCTGGCCGCTGCCGGCAAACGGTTTGGCTTTGCCACCGCCGGCCTGCTGCGTGGCCATGCGCAGGACACCCCGACCGTACGCGACCTGCAAGCCCTGGGCATGCACCTGCACTGGCTCGGCTATGGTGGCTACCGGGCGCGACATGAGCCGCAGTTCTGGGCTGAGTGGCAAGCGCGCTACCCCGGCTGGCAGTGCATCGCCGAGGGCGGTGGCGGCATGGCAGGCGCGCAGGGTTGCCGATTGATCGTCGAGCAGGCGCGCGAGCAACTGCCACATCTGGGCTGGGATGACTATGATGGCTGGTGGCTGGCCGTTGGCACTGGCACCACCTTGGCTGGCCTGGTGCTCGCCGAAGCCGGCGCGCGAACGGTGCACGGCGCCCTTGCGGTGCCGGCCGACCACGGGGTGGCGACGACGGTTGCAGCGTTGGCAGGCGAGCAGGGCTACCAGTTGCATGACGCTTGCCGTGGCGGCTTTGCGCGCATGGATGATGAGCTACTGGCGTTTATCGCCGACAGCGAACAGTACAGTGGCCTGCCGCTGGAGGCGGTATATACCGGCAAGGCCCTGCTGGCGCTGCGCGATCAGGTCGAGGCGGGGCGCTTCAGTCCCGGCAGCCGCCTGCTGTTCGTCCACACAGGCGGGCTGCAGGGCCGACGCGGTTACTTGTAGGGCAGCATGCGCACCAGGGTGTTATCGCGCTTGATGTAGTGATGGTAAAGCCCGGCCAGTGCATGCAGGCCAATCAGCCAGTAACCCCAGCCACCGACCCGCTCATGCCAGCCTTTGATGAACTTGGCAAAGTCCGAATCAGGCCCGGTCAGCGCTGGCAGCTCCAGGCCGTAGAACGGGATCGGTTTGTCGGCAGCGCTGAGGATCAACCAGCCCGCCAGCGGCATGCCGATCATCAGCAGGTACAGCAGCAGGTGCACCAGGTGCGCCAGGCCAGTCTGCCAGGCCGGCGGCTTGGGCACGATTGGCGGCGTCGGGTTGACCAGGCGCATGGCCAGGCGCAGCCAGACCAGCACGAACACGGTCAGACCGAACATGAAATGCAGGTCTTTCATCAGGTTGCGTTCGGCGCTGTCCTTGGGGAACAGGCCGCGCAGCTCGATCAGGGCATAGACGCTTGCCAGCAACACCAGCATCAGCCAGTGCAGGGCAATCGAAATCCGCGCGTAATGCGCCGGCGGGTTGGATGAAACCATGGTCACTCCTCACTTATCCGGTCTAAAAGGCGCTCTTGCTGGCGCGTATCGCTAACTCTAATCGATGGCTGACAGATTTCTTTGCTACAGGTCGAAGGCTGCGCGGATATTTGCGTGAATCTGTCGAAAACCTTGGCGGCCTACCGTTCAGCTCGGCAAGTGCGGCCAGCTGTCCGCCACCAGAAACAAGCGCTGCTGCTCCTCCCAGGCGCCGTCTTCGGCCTGGGTCAACCTGACCAGCAGTTGCGCGGGTGCGAACGGGTCCAGCTGCATCAGCCACTGCGCGAACTGCGCTGGCGTCCAGCATTCGCTGTCTTCAATACGCGCGGGCGCCAGCCAGTGCTGTCGCGCCAGTATCTGCCAGCGGCCCTCTGCTGCGCTGCTGCGGTAGCCGAGCCAGTCGCGCCGATGCAGCCAGTCACCGCGTAAGTGCGCAGGTTCTGCGCCAGCTGGAGGATGGCCTGCCAGCATGCCCGGATAGAACAGGTAGCCGCCCAGCCACAGGTGCGCCTGGAGCTGATCCACCCCAAGTTCGGCAAGCAGCGCCTGGCTCTCCGGGCGAGCAGAAATGGGCAACTGATGACCGACAAGGTGGGCCAGTTTCAGGTCAAGCCGATCATGGCATCCTGGCCCCAGCCAGCGCATCGAGTCTGGCCCTGCACCGTTGGCCGGGCCGAGGTAGAGCTTGATCGCCAGTTCCAGATGATGCACGCCGTCGCGGTCGCGCAGGAGGATATCCAGCTCGCCCAGAGTACGGCCGCCTGCGCGGATCGGCAGATTGGCGCCGAGTAGTTCGACCCCGCTGGCGTGGCTCAGGGCGAACTGCCAGAGGGCCTCGTAATACAGCCCCAGGCGCCGGCTGGTCATCTTCGCCAGCCAATCGCGCAGCGGTCGATCATCGCCGTCCAGCGTCAGCAACCAATCCTCTAGCTGCTGCGGGTCGGCAGCCCAGCCACTGGCGGTCAATGGATGGCGCTGTGGTGCGGGCAGATCGCGCATCAGCGGCGGCGACAACAGCGCCCAGGCCAGATCGCGCACCGCAGGGCGGCGCAAACGGCGGGGCAGGTCGCGCAGCTCGGTGAATGGCGTCATCCTGCGAGCATAGCCGGTTTGCCGCTGGACGGTCGTTTCGACCATAATCTGTCTATCGTTACCCGCCGCACGGCCTTGCAGGAGCACCATGGAGCAATTTCGCAATATCGGTATCATCGGCCGCCTGGGCAGTTCACAGGTGCTCGACACCATTCGCCGACTGAAAACGTTCCTCCTCGACCGGCACATGCATGTGATCCTTGAGGACACGATTGCCGAAGTGCTGCCAGGGCATGGCTTGCAGACCTCGACCCGCAAGCTGCTCGGCGAGGTCTGTGACCTGGTCATCGTGGTCGGCGGCGATGGCAGCCTGCTCGGCGCCGCCCGCGCGCTGGCCCGGCACAATGTACCGGTGCTTGGCATCAACCGCGGCAACCTGGGTTTTCTCACCGACATCCGCCCAGATGAGCTCGAGGTCAAGGTCGCCGAAGTGCTCGACGGCCACTACCTGGTTGAAAACCGCTTCTTGCTGCAGGCTGAAGTGCGCCGCCACGGCGAAGCCATTGGCCAGGGCGACGCGCTCAACGACGTGGTCCTGCACCCGGGCAAGTCGACGCGGATGATCGAGTTCGAAATCTACATCGATGGCCAGTTCGTCTGCAGCCAGAAGGCCGACGGCCTGATCGTCGCCACCCCCACCGGTTCGACCGCCTATGCGCTGTCGGCCGGCGGGCCGATCATGCATCCCAAGCTCGACGCCATCGTCATCGTGCCGATGTACCCGCACACCCTGTCGGGCCGGCCGATCGTGGTCGATGGCAACAGCGAGCTGAAGATCGTCGTCTCGCAGGACCTGCAGATCTACCCGCAGGTGTCCTGTGACGGCCAGAACCACTTCACCTGCGCCCCCGGCGATACCATCACGGTGAGCAAGAAGCCGCAGAAACTGCGCCTGATTCACCCGCTCGATCACAATTACTACGAAGTCTGCCGCACCAAGCTCGGCTGGGGCAGCCGCCTGGGGGGTGGGGGCGACTGATGCTCGATCCGGCGCGCAGTTTCGATATCATCGGCGACGTGCACGGGTGTGCACATACCCTCGAACGCCTGCTCGATACCCTCGGCTACAAGCGCGTGGGCGGGGTCTGGCGGCATCCTCGGCGCCAGGCGTTATTCCTCGGTGACATCGTCGACCGTGGCCCGCGTATTCGTGAGGCGCTGCATATCGTCCACGACATGGTCGTGGCCGGTCAGGCGTTCTGCATCATGGGTAACCATGAGTACAACGCCCTGGCCTGGGTCACCCCGGCGCTGCCGGGCAGTGGCAAGGCATTTGTCCGTGAGCACACGCCGCGCAACGCGCGCCTGATCGACGAAACCCTGACCCAGTTCGCCCAGCACCCGGGCGACTGGCACGATTTTTTGGCCTGGTTCTACGAGCTGCCATTGTTTGTCGATGCCGGGCGCTTCCGCCTGGTGCACGCCTGCTGGGACCCGAGCCTGATCGAGCAGTTGCGCCCGCAGTACCCAAGCGGCTGCATCGACGAGCACTTCATTCAGGCCTCGGGTGTGTCCGGCAGCTTTGCCTCGACCGTGTGCAATCGCCTCCTGCGCGGCACCGATATGCGCCTGCCGGATGGCCTCACCCTGACCGGTGGTGATGGCCTGACGCGTGCGTTCTTCCGCACCAAGTTTTGGGAAGAAGACCCGCAGACCTACGGCGACATCGTGTTCCAGCCCGATGCCTTGCCGGACGAGGTGGCCAGCGCGCCGCTCAGCCATACCCAGAAAAACGCTTTGCTGCGCTATGACGAGGCGCAACCGATGCTGTTCGTCGGCCATTACTGGCGCAGTGGGCGTCCGGCGCCGATCCGGCCCAATCTGGCCTGCCTGGATTACAGCGCCGTGCTCTACGGCAAACTGGCTGCCTATCGCCTGGATGATGAAACCCGCATCGACCCGCACAAGTTCGTCTGGGTCGATGTCGAGCGCCCACAGGACACTCAATGAATGTGATCGAAGTGCTGCGCCTGCCGTTGACCGTCGACCTCAGTGGTTTTGTCAGCCTGCTGCGCCGCCTGCAGGTGCCGCACCGGGTCAGCGAGGAGGGCGAGGAACAGGTGCTGTGGGCGCCGCAGGCCTTGCTCGAGGATGTCCGCCAGCTGTATGAGCGCTACCCCGAAGGTAATGACCAGATCGAACTGCCGGCCGCGGCTCAGGCCAGCCTGCCCAGGCAACCGTCCCTGGCCCAGCAGGCCCGCGCGTGCAAAGTCACGGCTGGCGTACTGCTGCTGTGTGTGGTGGTGGCGGCAATCACCGGGCTGGGCGACAACCTGTCGACCCTGAGCTGGTTCACCTTTCTCGATTTCCGTGTGCAGGGCGAGTACCTGTACTTCAACTCGCTGGCCCAGGGCCTCAGCGATGGCCAGTGGTGGCGGCTGGTGTCACCGATGCTGCTGCACTTCGGCTTCCTCCATCTGGCCATGAATGGCATGTGGTACTGGGAGCTGGGCAAGCGCATCGAGCTGCGCCAGGGGCCATGGTTGCTGCTGTTGCTGACGCTGCTGTTCAGCCTGATCTCCAACCTGGCCCAGCACCTGGTCGGCGGCCCGAGCCTGTTCGGCGGGTTGTCTGGCGTGTTGTACGGTTTGCTCGGCTACGTCTGGCTGTACCAGTGGCTGGCACCCAACCCGCATTACCGCCTGCCCAAGGGCGTACTGGTGATGATGCTGATCTGGCTGGTGGTGTGCCTGACCGGCGTGGTCGGCCAGCTCGGCTTCGGCCAGATCGCCAATGCCGCGCATGTCGGCGGCCTGCTCATCGGATGCCTGACCGGGCTCTTGGGTGGCGCGCTGGCGCGGCGTAAACTGTCGGCTTGATTGAGGAGAGACAATGTCCACGTTCGCCCAAATGATTGAAAACATCACCCCCGAGATCTACCAGAGCCTCAAGCTCGCGGTCGAGCTGGGCAAATGGTCCGACGGGCGCAAGCTCACCGTCGAGCAGAAAGAGCTGTCGCTGCAGGCGGTCATCGCCTGGGAGCTGCAGAACCTGCCGGAAGACCAGCGTACCGGCTACATGGGCCCACAAGAGTGCGCCTCGAAGTCGGCGCCCATCGCCAATATTCTGTTCAAGTCGGACTCGGTACATTGATCGAACTCGCTCGTGGCTCGTTGAGCAAGATGTCGGTGCAACTGCAGGCACCGGTGGCGCAATACAGCTTTCGCCTGGGTGATGCGCTGGTGCCGGTCAACCCGATGATCGGCAAGACCGTGCGTCTTGAATACCTCGGCGCTATCCACTGCAGCCACTGCGGCAAGCGCACCAAGACCAGCTACAGCCAGGGCTACTGCTACCCGTGCATGACCAAGCTGGCCCAGTGCGACCTGTGCATCATGGCCCCGGAACGTTGCCACTACGACGCCGGCACCTGCCGCGAGCCGTCCTGGGGCGAGCAGTTCTGCATGACCGATCACGTGGTCTACCTGGCCAACTCGTCGGGGGTCAAAGTCGGTATCACCCGCGCTACTCAGCTGCCAACCCGCTGGCTCGATCAGGGCGCCATTCAGGCCCTGCCGATCATGCGCGTTTCCACACGGCAGCAGTCGGGCCTGGTCGAAGACGTGCTGCGCAGCCAGGTGCCAGACCGCACCAACTGGCGCAACCTGCTCAAGGGCGATGCCGAGGTGCTCGACCTGGCGGCGATTCGCGAGCAGATATTCGACGCCTGCGCCGACGGTATCCGCACCCTGCACCAGCGTTTTGGCCTGCAGGCGATCCAGCCACTGCCCGATGCCGAAGTGGTCGAGATCCGCTACCCGGTCGAGGCCTATCCGAAAAAGATCGTCAGCCTCAACCTGGACAAGACCCCGGTCATCGAGGGCACGCTGCTCGGGATCAAGGGCCAGTACCTGATCTTCGATACCGGCGTGATCAATATTCGCAAGTACACGGCCTACCAGTTGGCCGTGCATCAGTAAAAGGACAGCCACATGCGCACCGAACAACCGCAAGTGATCTACCTCAAGGATTACCAGGCGCCCGAGTACCTGATCGACGAGACGCACCTGACCTTCGAGTTGTTCGAGGACCACAGCCTGGTCCATGCGCAACTGCTGATGCGCCGCAACCCGGCGCGTGGCGAAGGCTTGCCGCCGCTGGTGCTGAACGGTCAGCAACTGCAACTGGTCAGCGTGCAACTGGATGACCAGGCCCTGAGCGCTGGCGATTACCAGCTCGATGACGACAGCCTGACCCTGCATCCGAACGCGCAGACGTTTACCCTCGACACCACGGTGAAGATTCACCCCGAGAGCAACACGGCTCTGGAGGGCCTGTACAAGTCGGGGTCGATGTATTGCACCCAGTGCGAAGCCGAAGGCTTTCGCAAGATCACCTACTACCTCGACCGCCCGGATGTGATGAGCACGTTCACCACCACGGTGATCGCCGAGCAGCATCGCTATCCGATCCTGTTGTCCAACGGCAACCCGATCGGCAGCGGCCCGGCTGACGATGGCCGCCACTGGGCAACCTGGGAAGACCCATTCAAGAAGCCGGCGTACCTGTTCGCCCTGGTGGCGGGCGACCTCTGGTGCGTCGAAGACACCTTCACCCGCCAGTCAGGCCGCGATGTGGCGCTGCGCATCTATGTCGAGCCAGAAAACATCGACAAGTGCCAGCACGCGATGGTCAGCCTGAAGAAGTCGATGCGCTGGGACGAGGAAGTCTATGGCCGTGAGTACGACCTGGACATCTTCATGATCGTTGCGGTCAACGACTTCAACATGGGCGCCATGGAAAACAAGGGCCTCAACATCTTCAACTCCAGCTGTGTGCTGGCGCGTGCCGAAACGGCTACCGACGCCGCCCACCAGCGTGTTGAAGGGGTGGTCGCGCACGAGTACTTCCACAACTGGACCGGCAACCGCATCACCTGCCGCGACTGGTTCCAGCTGTCGCTCAAGGAAGGCTTCACGGTGTTCCGCGACGCCGAGTTCAGCGCCGACATGAACTCGCGTACGGTCAAGCGCATTGAAGACGTGGCGTACCTGCGCACCCATCAGTTTGCCGAAGATGCAGGCCCGATGGCCCACCCGGTGCGCCCGGACAGCTTCATCGAAATCTCCAACTTCTACACCCTGACCATCTACGAGAAGGGCGCTGAAGTGGTCGGCATGGTCCGCACCCTGCTCGGCGCCGAGGGCTTCCGCAAGGGCAGCGACCTGTACTTCGAGCGTCACGACGGCCAGGCCGTTACCTGCGATGACTTCATCAAGGCCATGGAAGACGCCAACGGTGTCGACCTGACTCAGTTCAAACGCTGGTACAGCCAGGCCGGCACGCCGCGCCTCGAGGTCAGCGAAACCTATGACAGCGCCGCACAGCGCTACAGCCTGACCTTCCGCCAGAGCTGCCCGCAGACGCCGGACAAACGCGAGAAGCTGCCGTTCGTGATTCCCGTCGCGCTGGGCCTGCTCGACGCCGACGGCAACGACCTGCCGCTGCGCCTGGACGGCGAAGCCAGCGCTCAGGGCAGCAACCGCGTGCTGTCGCTGACCGAGCCCGAGCAGACCTTCACCTTCCTCGACATCGCCGCCAAGCCATTGCCGTCGCTGCTGCGCGGCTTCAGTGCGCCGGTCAAGTTGAGCTTCCCGTACAACCGCGACCAGCTGATGTTCCTCATGCAGCACGACAGCGACGGCTTCAATCGCTGGGAAGCCGGCCAGCAATTGTCGGTGCAAGTGCTGCAGGAGCTGATCGGTCAGCATCAGGCCGGCCAGCCGTTGAGCCTCGATCCGCGCTTGATCACTGCCCTGGCCACGGTCATCGGCAATGAAGCGCTGGACCCGGCCATGGTCGCGGAAATGCTCTCGCTGCCAGGCGAGGCCTATCTGACCGAGATCAGCCAGGTGGCCGACGTCGACGCGATCCACGCGGCCCGCGAATTTGCCCGCAAACAGATCGCCGAGCAGCTGTTCGACGCCTTGTGGGCGCGCTACCAGGCCAACCGTGAAGTGTCGCGGCGCACGCCATATGTGGCGGCCGCCGAGCACTTCGCCCGGCGCAGCCTGCAGAACATAGCCCTGTCGTACCTGATGCTCAGCGGCAAGCCGCAGGTGCTGGCGGCGACCCTTGAGCAGTTCAAGGATAGCGACAACATGACCGAGCGCCTGACCGCGCTGGCGGTGTTGGTCAACTCGCCGTTCGAGGCCGAGCGCGCCGAAGTGCTGCAAGCCTTCGCCGAGCACTTCAAGGACAACCCGCTGGTCATGGACCAGTGGTTCAGCGTGCAGGCAGCCAGCGCGTTGCCGGGCGGCCTGGCACGGGTCAAGGCGCTGATGCAGCACCCGGCCTTCACCCTGAAGAACCCGAACAAGGTGCGCGCACTGATCGGCGCATTTGCCGGGCAGAACCTGGTCAACTTCCACGCGGCCGACGGTTCCGGCTATCGCTTCCTGGCGGATCTGGTGATCGAACTGAATGCGCTCAACCCGCAGATCGCCTCGCGCCAGCTGGCGCCGCTGACCCGCTGGCGCAAGTACGATGATGCGCGTCAGGCGTTGATGAAGGCCGAGCTGGAGCGGATTCTGGCGTCGGGCACCTTGTCCAGTGACGTCTATGAGGTGGTCAGCAAAAGCCTGGCATAAATTCGGCCAGCACCATGGTCTCTGTAGGAGCGGCCTTGCCGGGGCGCCGGACCTGTCGGAAAGGGTCGCGGAGCGACCCCAGGATTTCAGCTCCGCCGCTGACATTGCTGGGCCCGCTATGCGGGCCTTTCGCGACACAAGGCCGCTCCTACACGAGGCCGAGCTGGAGCGGATTCTGGCGTCGGGCACCTTGTCCAGTGACGTCTATGAGGTGGTCAGCAAAAGCCTGGCATAAATTCGGCCAGCACCACGGTCTCTGTAGGAGCGGCCTTGTGTCGCGAAAGGCCAGCAAAGCTGGCCCAGCAATGCTGGCGGCGGAGCTACAATCTGGGGCCGCTACGCGACCCTTTCGCGACACAAGGCCGCTCCTACACGAATCGAATCTGCAGGGTGCTGTCGCCGTTAACAAAACATAACGTCCCGCCAATTGTGTTGCCGCAGAACTCCCCGCTAGGATGGCTCAAAGCTGTTGCAGGCCTCTGAATCAGGCTTCTTGCAGTGCCTGCACTGGATGACCCATCAAGAACAATACGAATAGGGGACAGGCATGAGGGAACGGGTGATGGCGCACGCCAGGCCACTGGCCGCGGGCGCACTGTTGCTGCTGGGTATCTGGAGCGGCAGCGTTGCCGCCGCCGCCGCCGAGGAATACTCGACCGAATCGGCCAAGGCGGTCGACAACCTGCTGATTGACGCCGCCCATGCTGGCAAGCGCCTGGTGGTGGTCGGTGATCGCGGCCATATTCTGTTCTCCGACGACCAGGGCAAGACCTGGAGCCAGGCCCGCGTGCCGACCCGGCAACTGCTCACGGCGGTGTTCTTCATCGATGACAAGCGCGGCTGGGCAGTCGGTCACGACGCGCAGATCCTCGCCAGCAGCGATGGCGGTGCCACCTGGAGCAAGCAGTTCGAAGACCTCGCCCGCGAAGCGCCGTTGCTCGACGTCAGCTTCATCGACGCCCAGCACGGTTTCGCCGTCGGTGCCTACGGGGCGCTGCTCGAGACCACCGATGGCGGCCAGCATTGGCAGGACGTCGCCGAGCGCCTCGACAACCCCGATCAACTGCACCTCAATGGCATCGCCGCGATCAAGGACTCAGGCCTGTTCATCGTCGGTGAGCAGGGCAGCATGTTCCGCTCCAACGACAACGGCGCCACTTGGGCGCGCGTCGAGGGCCCCTATGAGGGCTCGTTGTTCGGCGTGCTCGGCACTGCCCAGGCGCACACCTTGTTGGCCTACGGCCTGCGGGGCAATCTCTACCGCTCCAGTGACTTCGGCGACAGCTGGCAACAGATCGCCCTGAACGCCAGCCGCGGCCCGCTGAAGTTCGGCCTGGCCAGCGCGGCGCTGCTCGAGGATGGCAGCATCGTTCTGGTCGGCAACGGCGGCAGCGTGCTGCGCAGTCGTGACGACGGCTTGACCTTCAGTGTATTCAACCGCGCCGATCGCATCGCCCTGGCCGGCGTCACCAGCCTGGCCGACGGCGGCTTGCTGCTGGTCGGGCAGGGCGGCATCCACCTGGCCAACGGCCAGGGCGCCGAGGAGCAGCAACCATGACCGGCCCGGAGCGCTTTGACATGCCCCAGCACCATCAGGACAAACCCACCTTGCTCGAGCGGATCATCTTCAACAACCGCCCGGTGGTGATCGGCCTCTGCCTGCTGGTGAGCATCCTGCTGTTCTGGCAGGCCACGCAAATCCGCCCCTCGACCAGTTTCGAGAAGATGATCCCGCTGCAGCACCCGTTCATCGAACAGATGCTCGAGCACCGCAATGACCTGGCCAACCTCGGCAACACCGTGCGCATCTCGGTCGAGGCGGTCAATGGCGACATCTTCGACAAGGACTACATGGAGACCCTGCGTCAGATCCACGACGAGGTTTTCTACATCCCGGGCGTCGACCGCGCCGGCTTGAAGTCGCTGTGGAGCCCCAGCGTGCGCTGGACCGAGGTCACCGAAGAAGGCTTCGCCGGTGGCGAGGTGATCCCCAACACCTACGATGGCAGCGCACAAAGCCTCGATCAGTTGCGCGACAACGTGCTCAAGTCCGGCCAGGTCGGGCGCCTGGTGGCGAACAACTTCAAGTCGAGCATCGTCGACGTGCCGCTGCTGGAGAGCTACCCCGATCCGCAAGACCCGGGCAAGCAGATCAAGCTCGACTACCAGCAGTTCTCGCACCAGCTGGAAGAGAAGATCCGCGACAAGTTCCAGGCGCAGAACCCCAATGTGAAGATCCACATCGTCGGCTTTGCGAAAAAGGTCGGTGACCTGATCGACGGCCTGGTGATGGTGGTGCTGTTCTTCGGCGTGGCGCTGGCGATCACCTGGGTCCTGCTGTACTGGTTCACCTGGTGTATCCGCAGCACCATCGCCGTGTTGATCACCACCCTGGTGGCGGTGGTCTGGCAGTTGGGCCTGATGCACGCGGTGGGCTTTGGCCTCGACCCGTACTCGATGCTGGTGCCGTTCCTGATCTTTGCCATCGGTATTTCCCACGGGGTGCAGAAGATCAACGGCATCGCCCTGCAGTCCAGTGGCGCCGACAATGCCCTGACCGCGGCGCGGCGGACCTTCCGCCAACTGTTTCTGCCGGGGATGATCGCGATTCTGGCCGACGCGGTGGGCTTCATCACTCTGTTGATCATCGACATCGGGGTGATCCGCGAGCTGGCCATCGGCGCCTCGATCGGCGTCGCGGTGATCGTCTTCACCAACCTGATCCTGCTGCCGGTGGCGATCTCCTATGTCGGCATCAGCAAAAAGGCTGTCGAGCGTTCCAAGCGTGACGCTACCCGCGAGCATCCGTTCTGGCGCCTGCTGGCCAACTTTGCCAGCCCTAAAGTGGCACCGGTGTCGGTTGCGCTGGCGCTGATCGCCTTTGGCGGCGGTCTCTGGTACAGCCAGAACCTGAAGATCGGCGACCTCGACCCGGGTGCCCCGGAGCTGCGTCCGGACTCGCGCTACAACCAGGACAACCACTTCATCATCAGCAACTACTCGACCAGTTCCGATGTGCTGGTGATCATGGTCAAGACGCCCTCGGAGAGCTGTTCGATCCACTCGACCCTGGCCCCCATCGACGAGCTGATGTGGACCATGCAGAACACCCCCGGCGTGCAGTCGGCCATCTCCCTGGTGAGTGTCTCCAAGCAGATGATCCGCGGCATGAACGAGGGCAACCTGAAGTGGGAAACCCTCTCGCGCAACCCGGATGTGCTCAACAGCTCGGTGGCCCGCGCCGATGGCCTGTACAACGCTGACTGTTCGCTGGCGCCGGTGCTGGTGTTCCTCAACGACCACAAGGCAGAAACCCTCGAGCGCGTCACCGCCGCGGCCAAGGCCTTTGCCGATACCCACAACCGCGACGGCTTGCAGTTCCTTCTGGCGGCGGGTAATGCCGGCATCGAGGCGGCCACCAACGAGGTGATCAAGTCGGCCGAGCTGACCATTCTGATTCTGGTCTACCTGTGCGTGGCGATCATGTGCCTGATCACCTTCCGCTCGTTTGCCGCGATGCTCTGCATCGTCCTGCCGCTGGTGCTGACCTCGGTGCTGGGCAACGCGCTGATGGCGTTCATGGGCATCGGCGTCAAGGTCGCGACCTTGCCGGTGGTAGCGCTTGGTGTGGGTATCGGGGTCGACTACGGCATCTATATCTACAGCCGCCTGGAGAGCTTCCTGCGTGCTGGCCTGCCGTTGCAGGAGGCCTATTACCAGACCCTGCGCTCGACCGGCAAGGCGGTCCTGTTCACCGGTTTGTGCCTGGCCATCGGCGTGTGCACCTGGATCTTCTCGGCGATCAAGTTCCAGGCCGACATGGGCCTGATGCTGACCTTCATGCTGCTCTGGAACATGTTCGGCGCGCTGTGGCTGCTACCGGCACTGGCGCGCTTCCTGATCAAACCGGAGAAACTGGCAGGCAAGCAGGGCGGCTCGATCTTCGCCCACTGACGCTTGCGCGGGTCAGGCCGCTGCGCTGAGCAGCGGGCCTGGCCCGGGTTTGGTTATACTGGGCGCTTTGCGCATCAAGGTAGCCCCATGACCACCCTCGCCACTGCCCTCGCCACCAGCGACATGCTCCTGATCGACGGCCTGCACGCTTTCGGTTTCACCTTCGACGCCAACGGCCTGGTGGTCGAATGCATGGACGGGCGCAACCTCAAACGCTGGAAATTCACTGCCGAACAGGTCGCGGCCGCAGTCGGCGCAGGCGAAGAGTGGCGCCTCAACGATGATCAGGGCGAGCATGAGCTAGTCTGCATGAGTGCCGTTTACGGCTCGGACGAAGACGATGACGAGCATGACGATGACGACCAAGAAGATGATCAATCGCAGCTGGAAAACCCTGTTGAGCGCTAGTGCCCTGAGCGCTGTGCTTGGCACTGCGCAGGCCGCCACCCTGGTGGTTGGCAGCTATACCGAAGGCACCGCCAGCGAGGGTATCTATCGCTATCAGTTCGACGCGGCCAAGGGCCGGATCGAGCCGACCCCGCTGCAGGTGGTGAAGGCGGTCAGCCCGTCCTGGCTGGTGCTGTCGGCTGATCAGCGCTTGCTGTTCGCCGTCAATGAAACCCCGAATGGCCATGTCAGCAGCTTTGCAGTGAGCGGCAAGGGCGTGATCACGCCGCTGAACCAGGTGTCCAGCGCCGGCGATGAGCCGACCCACGCCAGCCTCAGCCAGGATCAGCGCTACCTGTTCGTCGCCAACTACGCGGTCGCGCCCGACCCCGGTGGCAGCCTGGTGGTGCTACCAGTGGCCAAGGACGGCAAGCTCGGCGACAAGGTGCAGGAGTTGGCGCACACGCCCAGCAAGGTCAACCCGGAGCGCCAGGCCGGCGCCCATGTGCATTCGGTCGTGCCTTCGGCCGAAGGCCTGCGCCTGTACGTCAGTGACCTGGGTGCCGACCGGGTGTTTGTCTACGCCTACGACGGCGCCAGCGCGACGCAGCCGCTGAGCCCGGCAACACCGGCCTCGGTGAGCCTGCCGCCGGGCAGCGGCCCGCGCCACCTGTTGTTTGACGCGCTGGGCAAGCACGCCTATCTGACCCTCGAGATGAGCGCTGAAGTGGTGATGTTCGATGTGCGTGACGATGCCCTGATCGAGCGCCAGCGTCTGCCGCTGACCGACAGTCAGGACGTGGCCGCTAAGGCCGGCGGCGGTTTGCACCTGTCAGCCGATGGACGTTTCCTGTACGTCAGCAATCGCGGCACGGCGAATCAGATCGTGGTGTTTTCGGTCGGCAAACAAGATGGCCAGTTGAGCCTGTTGCAGCGGCGTTCGGTGGAGGGTGACCACCCACGTGAGTTCGCCATTGATCCAAGCGGCAAATATTTGCTGGTGGCCAATCAGAAAAGCAATCAGATCGTGGTCATGCACCGCGACCCACGCACCGGCCAGCTTGGTGAAACGCTGCAGAAGTTCGACCAGCCGGCACCGTCTGACCTGAAGTTTCTCGACTGAGTCAGCGCGCCATCACCGCCTTGAACAGGTCTGACGCAAGCCAGCCCTGCAACCAGCTACGCAGCTGGGGGTAGGGCGCCTGGGCGAACCACGCAGGCTCGACCCCGGCGAACTGGCGCAGCAACGGCAGCAACGCAGCGTCGGCCAGGCTTGGGTGTTGCGCCAGTAAATACGGCCTGCCTTGCAACAGCGCTTCCAACTCCTCAAGCCATGATTCGGCCTGCTGGCGATACTCCTCGCGAGTGTGCTCGGGGTAACGCTCGGCATATTTGTACAGGTTGACCTGAGCCTTGAAGGTGCTGTCATTGCGAGCAATCAGGGCGTCCGTCCGCACAGCTGCCGCTGGATCATCGCGCAGCAGCCAGTCCTGCGGATCATGCTGGCGCAAGGCCCAGCGCATGATATCCAGGCTCTCTTCCAGTACCTCGGCGCCGGTGTCCAGCACCGGCACCGTGCCTTTGGGCGACAACGCCAGCAGTTCGGCCGGCTTGTGCTTCATCGACACTTCATACACCTCGACGGTACAGCCGGCATACGCCAGCGCCAGCCGTGCGCGCATGGCCCAGGGGCAGCGACGGAACGAGTAGAGGATCATCCGCAGACCTCCACCTCGCTCAGGCCATTGCCCTGGCGCCGCACCTGGATCTGCACCGGGATGCGCTCGTGCATCTCCTGCACGTGGGAGATCACCGCCACCTTGCGCCCTTGCGCCTGCAGGCCGTCCAGTGCATCCATGGCCAGTTGCAGTGACTCGGGGTCAAGGCTGCCGAAGCCCTCGTCGATGAACAGCGATTCGATGCGCAGGGTGCTCGAGGCCATCGAGGCCAGGCCCAGGGCCAAGGCTAGCGATACCAGGAAGGTCTCACCGCCGGACAACGAATGCACCGAGCGCAGTTCGTCGCCCATTTCGGTATCCAGCACCAACAGGCCCAGGGCGCTGCCGCCGCGCTTGAGGCGATAGCGCTTGGCGAACTGGCGCAGTTGGCTGTTGGCATGGTGCAGCAGCAGGTCGAGGTTGTAGCCCTGGGCGATCTTGCGGAACACATCGCCCGAGGCCGAGCCGATCAAGTCGTTCAGGCGCGCCCAGCGTTGCCACTGTTGCCGGGCCTGCTCGATCTCAGCGGCAAGGGCGCTGTGTGCTTGCTGCCGGCGTTGGTCGTCGGCCTGCTGCGCGCGCAGCTCGGCGCACTGTTGTTCGTGCCCGGCCAGTTGCTGCTGCAAGTCGGCGAGGTGCTGTTCGAGTTGCTCGCTGGACAGCTCGGTCCTGGCCTGTTGGTTGTGCTGGTGCAAGCGCTGCTCGCGCTCCTGCAGCAGTACTCGGCCTTGCTCGATGGCCTTGTCGACGCTGTGCAGTTGCTGGCGTAACGCGTCCAGCGTGGCGTCATCGACACCGAGCAAGCGCTCCAGGCCCGCATCGTCGAGTTCTGGGTGGGCCGCTCGCCACTGGCTGATCTGGCCCTGCAGCGTCTGCTGTTCCTGCTCCAAGGCTTGCTGGCGTTGTTGATTGGCCTTGAGTTCAGCAGCCAATTGCACGCTTTGGCTATGGGCGTCCTGCAGTGCCTGCGCGGTGCTGGCCTCAACGCTGCGGGCGTGCTCGACCTGCTGCTCCAGATGCTGCTGCCAGGCACCGGCATTGGCGTGTTCGCCAAGCAGTTCGGCGAGCACGCTGCGCGCTTGTTGCTGCTGCTCGGCAAGGCTTGTGAGTTGCTGGTGCAGCTCGCTCTGGCGTTGCAGGCGGCTCTGCTGCTGGTCGGCCAGACGCTGCTGCTGTTGCAGGCGTTGTTGCTGCTCGTTTTGCTCGTCCTTTTGCTGCTCCAGCTGTTGCAGGCGCTGGGCGACTTGCTGATCGAGGGCGAGAAACGCGTGGGCTGGCTCGTCGCGCAGGGCCTTGAGGATATCGCCGGGAAGGATCTCGGCAAAATCGGCCAGGGTCTGTTCCAGGCGTTGCTGATCGGCGGCCATCGCCTGGTGCTGCTGATCCAGGCGCTGCTGTGCTTGCTGCTGCGCGTCGCTGGCGGCCTGCACTTGCTGGGTCAGCCGGGCGGCGTCTTTTTGCAGGGTGAGCAGGGCGCTCTGGCGCTGCTCGTCGCGGTTGATTTCTTCTTCAAGGCGGCGCAGCTGGCCGTCCAGCCAGGCACTGCGAGTGCTGTCGGTCTGGGTGCTGAGCGATGGCCACAAGGCGTGCGCTTGCAGCTCCTGCTGCAGCGGTTGCAGTTGTTCGCTCAGCTGTAACTGTTGCTGCTGGTACTCCTTGCCCTGGCTGTTGAGCATGCCGACCTGGGTGCGCAACTCGACCACGCGGGCGTTGAGTGCCTCGACCTGGGCCAGCGCCGCAGCCTCTTCGACCTGGTCATGCCGGCCCAGGCTTTGCAGCAGGGCTTCAGGCTGATGGAACGGGTGCTCGGCGCTGCCGCACACCGGGCACGGCTCGCCATCACGCAGTTGCCCGCGCAGCTCCTCGACACTGGTGTTGCGCGCCAGGCGTTGGCGTTCAAGCAGTTGCCGGGTCAGGGTCAGGGCCTGCTCGGCGGTGTCCAGTTCGGCCTTGGCCGCCTGGCCTTCGCTGATCAGTTGCTGACGCTGCTGCAAGCCTTGCTGCTGACGTTCGCGCACGCTGTGCAGGGTGTGTTGCAGCTCCTGCTCGCGAGCGTGCAGGCGGGACAATTGCTCGACCGCGCGCTGCTGCTTGCGCTGCTCCTGGAGCAAGGTGCCGAGCAGGTCCAGCTGTTCGGCCAGGGCGTGCGGTTCGGCGCCGGCTTCGTGGAACAGCAGTTCGATCGCAGCGTGTTGCTCCTGCAGCAGGGCATTGGCCTGGCTGGCCTGGGCTTGCAGGCTGGGCAGTTCGTCGCGGCCTTGGCTGAGGCGGTTGCCGATCTGCAGCAGTTGCTGCAACTGACCGCGGTAGGCCTGCCAGGCGCCACTGATGGCTGCCAGGGCGGCGCTATCGGCCAGCGCGGCGTCGATGGCGGCGAGCTGCTGCTGGCTGTGCTGTTGTTGCTGCTCAAGCTGCTGCAGCTGCGACTGGCCTTCGCTGACGGCCTGATCGGCTTGGGCAACGACGCTGCCCAACTGCGCCAGCTCGGTGTCGAGGCGGGCCAGGTTGTCCTGAGCGGCAAACGCCAGGCGCAGGTTCGCTGCGCTGTCGGTGTGCTTGGCCTGGGCTTGGGCCAGCGCCTCGCGGGCAGCTTGCAGGCCCTGCTGCAACTGCTCGCTGTGGCTGTGCAGACTATGCTGCTGGGTCAGTTGCGCCGCGACCGCGGCGGCCAGCGGGGTAAGCTCGCCGGCCAGCGCCAGTTGCCGCTGGAACTGATGGCGCTGCGGCGCCAGGCGCTCGAGGTGTTGCAGGTCCAGGCGCTGTCCGGCCAGTTGCTGCCAGTCCTGCTCGGCGCTGTGCAAGGCCTCGCGGGCCGCACTGAGTTGCTGTTGCAGCTGCAACTGGTCGCGCAGCCAGGCGCGTTGCTGGTCCAGTTCGCGTTCGCGAGCCTGCTCGGCCTTGAGCAGCTGTTGCGCCTGTTCCAGGCGCTGATCGAGCTCGGTACGCTCGGTTTCGGCCATCGGCAGCAAGTGGCTGGCGCGCTCCTGCAAGCCCTGATGCAGCTCGCCAGCCTGCTTGGCCTTGGCAAACGCACGCTGGCCGAGGCGGGTGTAGATAGCGGTGTTGGTGAGCTTTTCCAGCAGCTCGCTGCGCTCGCGGTCATCGGCTTTGAGGAACGCGCTGAATTCGCTCTGGGCGAGCATTACAGCGCGGGTGAACTGCTCGAAGTTCAGGCCCAGGCGTGCCTCGACCAGTTGCTTGTATTCGTTCTTGCCACTGCCCAGCAGTTGCTCGCCATCCAGGTCGTACAGGCTCTGGCGGCTCAGTTGCAGCTTGCCGTTGGCCTTGTCGCGGGCGCGGTTGGCCTCCCAGCGGGCGCGGTAACGCTTGCTGTCGATACCGACGAAGTCGACTTCGGCATAGCCGCTGCCGGTGCCGCGCCGCAGCAGGTTGCGCGGGTCGTAGGTGGGGATGTCGCCATCGGCGTCCGGCACCTTGGCCTCGCGGCCGATGTCATTGAGCCGCGGCACGCTGCCGAACAGCGCCAGGCACAGGGCATCGAGCAGGGTGCTCTTGCCGGCGCCGGTGGGGCCGGTAATCGCGAACAGGCCGGCACTGGCCAAGGGTTCGGCAGTGAAGTCGATGTCGATCGGGCCTGCCAGCGAGGCGAGGTTTTTCAGGCGAATGGCCAGAATCTTCATGGCTGCTCCTCCTCCAGCTGTACATCCTGCAGGAGCAGGGCAAAGTCGCTCAGGGTCTGCTCATCGACCGGGTTGCCGTAGGCCTGTTCCCAGACGCGGCTGAACAGGTCTTGCGGAGTCATCTGGCTGAGTTCGACGAACTGCAACTGGTCCTCGTCCAGCGCGTTGCGGCCGGCGTATTCGGCGCTGATCCGTACCAGCCGCACAGCCTTGCCTTGCAAGGCGCTCTCGATCTGCTGGCGCAGGTCGGGCTGCGGTTCGTCGAGGCGCACGCGCACCTCCAGCCACGGTTGGCGGTTGGGGTCTTCCAGCAGGTCGATCACCGGCAGCTCGGCCAGTTGCTCGAGCAGCTCGGCCAGCGGCGCCGGGCCGATCCGCTGCAACGCCACCGCCCGTGGGACCAGGCGCGGCTCGACGCTGACCAGTTGGCTGCCTTCAAGCTCGATCTCCAGCACCTGGTGCGGGTAGCCGATCTCGGCAAACGACAACGGAATCGGCGAGCCGCTGTAGCGGATGCGCTCCTCGCGGTTGACCTTCTGCGGCTTGTGCAGATGGCCCAGGGCAACGTAGCTGATGGCTGGATCGAACAGCTTGGCCGGCAGCGCTTCAGCGTTGCCGATGATCAGGCTGCGTTCGGAGTCTTCCGAGATCGAGCCGCCGGCCATGTGCGCATGGCTGATGGCGACCAGCGCCTGGTCTTTCTTGCGTTTGGTCACGGCGGCGTTGATCAGTTGCTGGTGCACCTGGGTGATGCCCTGCACATAGTCGTCGCCCAGCTGCGGGCCGGTGACTTCGGCTGGGCGCAGGAACGGCAGCGCCAGGCACCAGGCGGCGACCTTGCCGCGGCTGTTGGTCAGCGGGATCAGCAAGCGCTCGGCATCCAGCTGGCCTTCGTCGAGCCAGTGCACCCGGCCCAGGGCATGGGTGCGCAGGCGGCGCATGAGCAGGCCGGGCAGCTCGATGCGCGAGCCGGAGTCGTGGTTGCCGGCGATCATCACGATGTCCAGCTTGGGCTGTTGCTCGTGGGCCTGGACGATGAACTGGTAGAGCCGCTCCTGGGCTTTGACCGGCGGGTTGACCGTGTCGAAGATATCGCCGGCGATCAGCAGCGCATCGGGTTGGCGCAATTGCAGCTGGCCCAGCAGCCAGGTGAGAAAGCAGGCGTGCTCGAAGTCGCGTTCCTGGCCATGCAGGCTTTGGCCAAGGTGCCAGTCGGAGGTGTGGAACAGACGCATGAATAACCTGTTTGAAGTGAATTCGAGGGAAGCAGTGGTCGCGGCGTATGGTAACTCAACGGGTCAGCCGCGCCGGGCTACTTCGGATAGAGCGGCGGCAAGCTGCCGCCATCGCCGACCGGGTCGAGCAACTGTTCGGCCGGCGGAATGGCATTGATCGCGCGCCACAGATCGTCGCCCTGCCAGTGCTGACCGCTCTCGCTGTACAGCGCGCCGTTCAAGCCATCCAGCGCATCCGACAGCGGCACGAAGCGCGCCGCCATCTCGGCCAGTGTCTCCGGATGCTGGCGCGCCCAGGCATCCAGGGCCTGGCGGGTTGCCTGCGGGTCGTTGGCCTGGCACGCGCGTTTAAGGTCATCGAGCAAGGTCCGCGGGCTCGGGCCGGTCTGCGCCGCGCGCAACACCGCCGGCTGCGAGCGGGCTCGCCACCACAGGGTGAAGCCGAGCACATTGCTCAGGGCCAGCAGCAGGGTTGCCAGTTGCCACGGCCAGAGCAGGCGGCTGGATGAACTGCTGTCACCCACCGGCGTCTCGGCGCTCAGGGCCGGGTTGTCCTGCACGCTGAGGCTGCGCGCCGGCAGGCTGGTGTTTTCCAGGTGGTCTTCGCGGGTGTTCCACCAGGTGACTTCCAGCGCCGGCAGGGTCAACTCGCCGCTGTGGGTCGGCACCAGCGCTTCGCGCTCTTCGCGGTTGGCGGTCATGCCGCGCTCGGTGACCTCGTTGCGCAGCAGTGGCTGGTCCGGGTAGCGGCGCAGGCCAATGATTTCGGTGGCCGGCAGCGGCGCCAGCTGGGTGCTGGAGAGGCCGTCGGCGCGCAGGGTGATGCTGCGCGTCAGCGAGTCGCCGATCTGCACGGTCTGTTTGCTCGGGTCCGGGTTCCAGTGCTCTTCCAGGGTCAGGCTGCGCGCCGGCAGCCAGGCGGCGCCGGCAGGGTAATTGGCCGGTATCGGCCGCACGTTCAGGCGCAGCGGCAACGAGCTGACCTGGACCTGGCGGCCTGCGCGCGGGGCCGCGGACGGCTGCTCGCCGGTATCAGCCGCAGCAGCGGTGGCGGTAAACGTCATCGGTGGAATATCGAGCGTGCCGCTTTGCTGCGGATACAGCGCGTAGCGGGTTTCGATCACGCCATGGCGTACGCCGTTGATCTCTTTCTCATAGGTGCGCGACTCACCCAGCGGCTCGACCTTGGCGTTGTCCAGTTGCAATGGGCTGAGGCTGCTGTCGTCATACAGCGACACCGAATGATAAATGCGCAGGTTCAGCACGGCCTGGGCCTGAACGTAGACATCGTTGCTGTCCAGGGTAGCCTCGACGAACACCTGCGAGGCGCTTTCCGGGCGGTTGTCGCCGGCCTGCAGCACTTGCACCTCGATCGGCTGGCTGAACGACTGGCCCAGTTGCAGTGCGGGAATGCTCAGGCTGCCGCTGCGCCTTGGCAGCAGGGTGATGATCCAGCGGGTACTGGCGCGGGTCTCGCCATCCAGGGTGTGCAGGCTGTTGAGCTGGCGCGTGCCACGCACATCGAAGTCGCCCTCCAGGGCACGCAGGTCGGGCTTGCCGAACTGGGTGACGTCCTCGCTTTCGAGGATCAGCTCCAAGGTTTCGCCAGCTTCCAGGCGGGTGCGATCGACGCTGGCCTGCAGCGGCGGTTGGGCCTGGACCTGAAGTATCCAGAGCAGACTGACAAGCAAGACGCCGCAGCGACTCATCGTGGGGTTTCCTGATGCAATTGCTGTTCATACCAGAATTTGCGCCGCAGCAGCTGCGCAGGGTTGTCCGGGATCTCCCGCAGCCACTGTTCCAGGGCCTGGCGTTGTTCGCCATCAAGGCTGGTGGAAACTGGGCGTTGCGGTGGTTGGGTAAGGTTATCGTCGTCACCCGCCTGATTGCCGGCGGGGGGCGGGGTGTTGCTGGCGTTGTCGCCTTGTTCCTGGCCGGCCTTGGCTTGCGGCTGATCGGCATCGCCGGGTGCCTGATCGTTGGCCGAGCTGCTGTTGCCGTCGGTGTCCTTGCCGGGGGCGCTTTGTGCATCTTCCTTGGCTTGCTGTTCTTCGGCTTTCGCCTTGGCCTGGCGCTGCAGCAACAATTGCTGGACCAGCGCTTGGTTATCCAGCGCCGCTTGCAGATCCGGACGCCGTTCCAGGGCCTGCTCGTAGGCGTCCAGGGCGGCTTCCAGCTGATCGGCGCGAGCCAGTGCGTTGCCTCGATTGTAGTGCGCGGCGGCGGAACTGCCTTGGGCAAAGGCCTTGGCCGCGCCTTCATAGTCGCCGGCCTGGTACAGGGCCATGCCGCGCCATTGCGGGTCTTCGAAGTGGCGCGCGGCAGCGGCGGGGCGCTGCTGTTCGAGCAGGCGCTGGCCTTGCTGGTCGGGACGCAGCCACAGGTCGTTGAATTCAAAGGCCTGGCTGGGTTGCGGCAGGCAGAACAGCAGCGGCAGGCAGAACAGCCAGCCACGCCGCCCGGCGCAGGCGGCCAACAGCAGCAGCGGCAGCAGCAACCAGTAGCCCTGATCGGCCCAGCTGTCCAGTTGCACGGTCTGGCCGTCGCTGCGCAGGGCGCGTGGGTTGTCGTACAGGCCCAGTCCGCGCAGGTCGAGGTCGTCGATGCGGGCGTGGCGGTAGCGGCCACCGGTGCTGTTGATGAAGGCCTTGAGGCTGGCGCTGTCCAGCCGTGGCAAGAGGATTGCGCCTTGCTCATCCTTGAGGAACTCGCCGTTGGCCTGGCGGACCGGCGCGCCTTCGCTGCTGCCGATGCCGAGCATCAACAGGTTTGGCCCTTGCCGGCCCAGGGCACGCAGAATGCCATCGCGCTCGCTGTTGCTCAGGGACGAGCCGATCAATAGCAGGCGGCCTTGGCCGAGGCCGCTCTGGGCGAGCAGGGCCAGCCCCTTTTGCACGGCGAGGTCGGCGCGTTGGCCGGGTTGCGGCATGATCGACGGGTCGATCGCTTCCAGCAGGTTGCGCGTGGTGCCAAGGTCATCCGACAGCGGCACCAGCGTGTGCGCACTGCCGGCGTAGACCACCAGCGCGGTCTGGCTGTCGCGGCGGTGCTCGAGCAGGTCGAGGATCTTGCGCCGGGCCTGTTCGAGGCGATTCGGCGGGCTGTCTTCGGCGAGCATCTGCGGGGTCAGCTCGAGCATGATCACCAGCGGGTCGGCCGGGCGCTGGCGGGTTTCCTCGACGCGCTGCCAGCTGCTGCCGAGCAGGGCCAATACGATCAATAGCCAGGCGCCGCTGAGGGCGATCCATGGCAGCTTGCTGTTGCTGCCACTGCCGCCACCGAGCAACACCGCATGAAACTGCGTCGGCAGAATCATCTGCCAGCGGCCGGCGCGCTTGCGCCGATGCCACAGCTTGAACAGCAGCCAGGCGAGCAGCGGCACGGCCAGCAACCACAGCGGGCGCAGCCATTGGGGCCACAGATCGATCATCGCCGCCTCCGCAGACGCAAACGCTTCAGGCGCTGGCGCCACTCAGGGTGCGGTTGCAGAAAACGTGGTCGGCGCAGGACGCGCTGCAGCAGGTTGTCTGGCCACAGCGTGGTAATCACCAACAGCACGCTGAGCAGCAGCACCAGGGCCAGCGGCCAGGCGTAGAGTTCTTTGGCGGTGCGGGTCTGGGTCGGTTGCTGGGCGACCGGTTCAAGCTGATCGAGGCTGTCGCCGATGGCATCCAGTTCGGCGCCATCATGGGCGCGGAAGTATTTGCCGTGGGTGATGTCGGCAATTTCCCGTAGCGACGCTTCGTCGAGGTCAAGGCTTGGGTTGAGGCCGAGCAAACCGGGCGTTCCGCTGGCTTCAGGGTTGGCACCAATGCCGATGGTATAGATGCGCACGTTCTCCTGGGCCGCCAGGCGGGCCGCGGTCAGCGGATGAATCTGCCCGCCGTTGTTGGCACCGTCGGTGATCAGCACCAGCACCCGGCTCTGCGCCGGGCGTTGGCGCAGGCGCTTGACGGCCAGGCCAATGGCGTCGCCGATGGCGGTATTTTTGCCGGCGATGCCAATCTGCGCTTCGTCGAGGAAGGTGCGCACGGTACGTCGGTCGAAGGTCAGTGGCGCTTGCAGGTAGGCTTCGCTGCCGAACAGGATCAGGCCGACCCGGTCGCCCTGGCGCTCCTGAAGAAAATCGCCCATCAGCGCCTTGACCAGGTCCAGCCGGCTGATTTCGTCGTTCTGCCACTGCATGTCGGGAAAGTCCATCGAACCGGACACGTCGACTGCCACCAGCAGGTCGCGACCGCTGGCTTCCACCGGTACCGGTTCGCCCAGCCACTGCGGGCGCGCCGCTGCCAACAACAGCAGCAGCCAGATCAGCACGAACGGCGCCTGCTGGCGCCAGGTGGGCAGATTGAGGCGAGCACGGCGCCCGGCCAGGCCTTCGAGTTCGTTCATGAAGCCGACCTTGAGCACCGGCTCGCCGCTGTCCGCAGCCGGCAGCACCAGCCGCGCCAGCCACGGCAGCGGCAGCAGCACGAAGATCCACGGCCAGGCCAGCTCAAACATGCTTGCGAATCCAGGTTTCGACCGCCTGGCTAAGGCCGACGATGGCTTTGTCGTCGAGCTTGCACTCGGGCTTGTAGGTGCCTTCGACCAGCACCATCCAGCGGGTCAAACCTGCCGCCGGGCAGCGGTTGTCGAGAAACGCCAGCCACTGCCGGCCACTCAGGGTATGGCTGTTGGCGCCCGGATAATGGTTGCGGCACAGGCGTTTGAGCAGCGCGTTGATCTGCTGCAGCCAGGCACCGGCTGGCGCGCCGTCGTAGGGGCGGGGCAGGCGGGCGAGTTCGGCCAGCGCTGCTTCGCGGACCGGGTCGAGCGGCAGTTCGGCGCGCACTACGCGGCGTTTGCCCGGGCGCCAGTGGCGCTTTCGCCACAGGCCCCAGGCGAGTACCGGCAGCAGGGCCAGCAGCAGCCACCAGCCTGGCGCGGGCGGCCACAGGCTGATCGCCGGCGGCGCCAGCAACGGTTGCAGTTCGTCCAGCGGGTTCACTTGCGGTGCCCCGGGCGCTGCGCGTTGAGGTATTCGCGCAGTTGCTCGACCATCTCGCTCTGGGTGCTCAGCGGCATCAGCACCACACGCAGTTTCTGCGCCAGCAGCTCCCAGCGCTCGATCCGCGCTTCGGCTTGCTGGCGGTAGGCCTGGCGCAGATTGCCATCGAGGGTATCCAGCTCCAGTTGCGCGCCGCGCTGGCCGAAGCGCAGCAGGCCGGCGGCAGGCAGGGCATGATCGAGTGGATCGGAGACCGGCATCAGCAGCACATCGCAGTGGCGTGAGAGCATCGACAGGTGCTGCTCGATGCCTTCGCTGAGGGCGCGCTCATCGCAGATGACGATGGCCAGGCTACCCGGGCGCAGCACCTCGCGCGCCCGGCGCAGGGCCAGCGACAGGCTGTCGGCCTGAGGCACCGCCTCGGGGTGCAGCGACTGATTGACCTTGGCCAGGCGGTTGAGCAACTGCAACAGGCTTTGCTTGCTGCGCCGCGGTTTGACCTCGTAGTGCTCGTTGTCGCCGAACACCAGCCCGCCGATGCGGTCGTTGTGGCCCAGTGCCGCCCAGCCGAACAGCGCAGCCGCCTGAGCGGCCAGCACCGACTTGAAGGTCAGCCCTGAGCTGAAGAACAAGCGCTGGCTCTGCTCGACCATGATGAAGATTGGCCGCTCGCGCTCTTCATGGAACAGCTTGGTGTGCGGCTCCTGGGTGCGCGCAGTCACCCGCCAGTCGATGTTGCGTACGTCGTCGCCGGCCTGATAAACCCGCACCTGGTCGAAGTCGACTCCACGTCCGCGCAGCTTCGACAGGTGCAGGCCAACCAGTGGGCTGCGCTGGCCGGGCCGCGAGAACAGCTGAATCTCGCGCACACGGTGGCGCATGTCGATCAGCTCGCTGAGACTGGTGCGGATACCGGGTTCGGCCAACTGGGCGGCAGGCATGGCTTCAGGCGACTGCGACGACGTCGAGGATACGCTGGACCACGCGGTCCTGATCGACCCCGGCCGCTTCCGCCTCGAATGACAGGATCACCCGGTGGCGCAGCACATCGAACAGCACCGCCTGGATATCCTCGGGGCTGACGAAGTCGCGCCCTGCCAGCCAGGCGTGCGCGCGTGCACAGCGGTCAAGGGCGATCGAGCCGCGTGGGCTGGCGCCGTAGGCGATCCAGTCGGCCAGATCGCTGTCGAACTTGGCCGGGGTGCGCGTGGCCATCACCAGTTGCACCAGGTATTCCTCTACTGCATCGGCCATGTACAGGCCGAGGATTTCCTTGCGCGCAGCAAAAATCGCCTGCTGGCTGACCCGCCGCTCGGGCTTGGTCTCGCCATTCAGTGCCTCGCCACGGGCCTGCTGCAGAATGCGCCGCTCGACTGCCGCGTCAGGGAAGCCCATCTTGACGTGCATCAGGAAGCGGTCGAGCTGCGCTTCGGGCAGCGGGTAGGTGCCTTCCTGCTCGATCGGGTTCTGCGTGGCCATCACCAGAAACAGCGGCGACAGGTCGTAGGTGCTGCGGCCGACACTGACCTGGCGCTCGGCCATGGCCTCGAGCAGCGCCGACTGGACCTTGGCCGGGGCACGGTTGATTTCGTCGGCCAGCACCAGGTTGTGGAAGATCGGCCCTTGCTGGAAGACAAAGCTGCCGGTTTCCGGGCGGTAGATCTCGGTGCCGGTGATGTCGGCCGGGAGCAGGTCGGGAGTGAACTGGATGCGGTGGAACTGCGCCTCGACGCCCTCGGCCAGCTCCTTGATCGCCTTGGTCTTGGCCAGCCCCGGGGCGCCTTCGACCAGCATGTGGCCGTCGGCAAGGAGGACGATCAGCAGGCGTTCGACCAGTTTTTCCTGGCCCAGGATCTGGGAGGAAAGAAAGGTGCGTAGCGCGTTCAGCGCTTCACGGTGTTCCATCGGCGACGGTTCCTGGAGAGGGGCCGGGGACGTTGCCAGCAGGCAGCCCGGGCAGGGCCTGCTACTTTAATCCATCCGGGGTGGTGACGACCAATGGCAGAGGCGAAATTTATCGCTGGCACAGGCTGTTGGGCGTCACGGGCCACTGCCCTGTTTGCGGTAAGGTCGCCAACAGGGCGGTGGCGCCGGGCGGCCGTCAGTTTTTCGAGCTGGAGTGCTTGCGGCCTTGGTCAAAGAATGCAAACACCACGACCAGTATCCCGGCAATGGTCAGCATCAGTGCGACGCCGTCGGTGGAATGCGTCGCCGAGCTGGCTACCAGGGCCAGCCCGCCCAACGGCGCCAGGCCGCCGGCCACGGCGGTACCGACTTCGCGGCCCGTACCAAACCCGGATGAGCGCGTCTGGGTCGGGAACTGGCGGCTGAGGAACGAGCCCTGCGGGGCAAACATCATCGGTGCCAGAATCCCGGTGCCGATTCCGATCGCCAGGTAGATCATGCTCGGCTCGCCGGTGCTCAGCAACTGCAGGAATGGGTAGGCGAACAGGGCAGACAGCACGCCGCCCAGCATCAGCACGGTCTTGCTGCTCCAACGGTCGCACAGCCAACCGAAGAACGGCACGGCAAAGATCGCAACCAGGCTGGCGATGGTCACCGACAGCGACGTGACGTGCGCCTCTACACCCTTGAACTGGGTCAGGTAGGCTAGCGAGAAGGTCTTGAAGATGTAGCTCAGGGCGTTGTAGCCGATGGCCACGAAGAACACCACGGCGAGGCCTTTGAGGTCATTTTTGAACAGCAGTTTCAGCGGTGATACCTGCGGCTTGGCGTCGGAGCGATCGAGTTCCTTGAAGTCTGGGGTTTCCGGAATGCTCTTGCGCACCCACAGGCCCACGGCCACCAGCACGATGCTGGCGATGAACGGGATGCGCCAGCCCCCGGCGAGCAGGAAGTCATTGCCGTTCATGGTCAGCAGGTAGACGGTCAGCGACGACAGCAGCAGGCCCAGATTCAGGCCCAGTGCTGGCCAGGCGCCTTGGCTGCCGCGCTTGCCTTCGCTGGCATGTTCATAGGAGGTAACCGCCGCCCCCGACAGCTCTGCGCCCGCACCCAGGCCTTGGATGATCCGGATCACCACCAGCAGGATCGGCGCCCACACGCCGATCGTTGCATAGCTTGGGATCAAGCCGATCAGCGCGGTGCAGACGCCCATCATGCAAAAGGTGATCACCAGTACGTGTTTGCGTCCGAACCGGTCGCCCAGATAGCCGAACAGAACGCCGCCGAAGGGCCGGGCGATGAAGCCGATGGCGAATGTCGAGAACGCCAGCAGCGATGCTACTGCAGGGTTGCTGGCGTCGAAGAAGATCTTTGAGAAGACGATCGCGGCCATGGTCGCGTACAGGTAAAAGTCGTACCACTCCAGCATCGAGCCGAAAATGGTCGCTGCGGCCACTTTGCGCAGGCGTTTGCGTGTCTGTTCGGGGGTTTCACTTGCGGTCACTGCTGCTTGATGTACCGACATCTGATGGTCCTTATTGTCTTTGTAGTTAGGGGTGCAGCTCAGCGGGCGTTGAGGATCTTTTCGGCGATCATCTGGCCGATGGGGATGGCGGAGGTGGCAGCGGGCGAGGGCGCATTGCAGACATGCACCATGCGCGGTGTCTCGGCGAACAGAAAGTCATGTACCAGGCTGCCGTCACGCATCACCGCCTGGGCACGGATGCCGGCTTCGTAAGGCAGCAGGTCGTCGACCTCGAGCGACGGGCAGTACTTGCGGCACTGCTGCAGATAGCCGCGTTTGAACAGCGAGTTCTTCATCTCGGCAGTGCCCGAGCCGAGGTTGTTCCAGAGTGTTTTCCAGAAGCCCGGGAAGCGCGCGAATTCGCCGATATCGGCCCAGTTGCGGGCGAACTTGCGGTAATCCTCGCGGGCAAAGCCGAGTACCGCGTTTGGCCCGACAGTGACACTGCCGTCGATCATGCGGGTGAGGTGGACCCCCAGAAACGGCAGTTGCGGATCCGGAATCGGGTAGATCAGGTGGTTGACGATCTGGTTCTTGCTCGCAGGCAAGCGGTAGTACTCGCCGCGGAACGGGATGATCTGGTGATCGATGCGCACGCCGGCCAGGCGTGCCAGGCGGTCGGACTGCAAACCCGCACAGGCCACCAGCTGGCGTGCCTGCCAGCGGTGCTCGTCGCTGCATACTTCGACGTGCTCGGAGTATTCCTTGATCGAATGGACACTGGTCGACAGGCGCAGCTCGCCGCCAGCGCGTTCGATTACCTTGGCCATTGCCTGGCAGACCTCTCGGTAATCGACGATCCCGGTGGCATCGACGAACAGCGCGCCGAGCCCGGCGATGTTGGGTTCGCGGCGGTTGAGCTCAGCGGCGTCGAGCTGCTCGACCTTCAAGCCGTTTTCCTGCGAGCGCTGATACAGCGCCTGCATGCGCTGCATCTCCAGTTCATTGGAGGCAACCAGCAGTTTGCCGCAGACCTGGAAATGGATGCCGTGTTCGCTGCAGAAGTCTTTGGTCGCTTGCGCGCCGCGTTTGCACAGCTCGGCCTTGAGGCTGCCAGGCGCGTAGTAAATCCCGGCATGGATCACGCCGCTGTTGTGGCCAGTCTGGTGGCGACCGAGGCTGGCCTCTTTTTCCACGATCAGCAACGAAGCGCCGGGGCGCTGATCGAGCAGTGCCATCGCGGTGGCCAGGCCGACGATGCCGCCGCCGATGATCAAGTAGTCGTAAGTCATGCAGGGTACCTTGGCATTCTTGTCAGTGGATCTGCTTATCAGGTTGTCAGACTAAGTGGTGCGTTAAAAACCCCGCCCTGATAGGGCAGGGGTCGGTTTGCTCAGTTCAGTTCGGGAAGCTCGATTTTCAGGCGTTTGGCCGAGGCCCGCAGATGCGCTTCGGCACAGCTCGCAGCGGCGTGACGGTCGCCATCGGCGATGGCCTGATACAACGCCTGATGTTCCCGGTTGGCGTCTGCCGGGCCGCCCACCGCAGGCGACGCCGAGTTCTCCCAGGCACGCTGCCGCGCGGCGGCCAGTTGGCTGCCGAGAAAGTCATGAAAGGCGACGAAGTAGTCGTTCTTGCTGGCCTCGGCGATGGCTCGGTGAAAGGCCACGTCGGCGGCCGCAGCGGCAGCGAGGTCATTGCGCGGGTCGAGCATCTGCTCCAGCGCCGCAGCGATGTTGCTCAGGTCGCTGGCGTCACGGCGACGGGCAGCGATGGCGGCCGCTTGGGTTTCGATCCACAGGCGCATTTCGAACATCTGCACCAGGTCAGGCTTGCGCCCGTTGCTGCCGGGGAAGCGAAACACCGTGCCATGGGGCGTCTGTGAGATGTACGAGCCCAGGCCACGCCGGGCGATGAGCACCCCATCAGCCTTGAGCTGAGCCACTGCCTCGCGCACCACCGAGCGGCTGACGTTTAGTTGCTCGGCCAGTTGCTGTTCGGTGGGCAGGCGCGCTTCGGCAGCCAGGCGGCCGCTGTCGATTTCCGCACGGATGGCGCCGACGACCCGTTCTACCAGGGTATCTGGGCGCTGTAGCTCTAGCATGGACGAGTTGCCTATTGATCAGGTTGTCAGACAATGCCCGTTGCCCGCTGTGTCTGTCAATTATTTCTCCAACTCAGCCAGGTTACAGCTCGCTCACGTAGGTGCCGGTGCCGTTCAGAATGATCCGCAAGGTCTCGTCGATCTCGGCCAGATCATTGCCGTCACTGGTCAGTACGATCTCCAGGGTCTCGTCGCCCTTGAGGGCGTCGGTGTCACCGGCAGCAACTTCCAGCAGCAGGCGCTTGGCGCTGAAGGTGATTTTGATGCCGTCCAGGGTCGACGGCTCATCGTCCAGGGTCAGGTCGACGGTGTCTTCGTCCGGATAGCGGGTCAGCAGGAACATCTGGCCCTGGTCGCTGTGGCAGCACAGGGTCGCCATGTTGTCTTCTTCATCATCGCAGGGGGTGGCGAAGAGCATGGGGGTGGTCAGTTGCATGGTCGGCTCGAATTGACGAAATGAAATGGAATTCTGCCAGTCTTGGGCCGTTCCATAAACGAATGTTACCGGGCATTGACCGAATATGTCGCAGCGCTGCAAGCCGCGGTGACCGCTCAGTCGTTAAGCTGCGCAGTCGATGGGTCCCCGTAAAGGCACAGCCACTGGCAGTCGCTTTTGCAGGTACCCAACAGATGAGCGTGGCGAACACGCTCAGCGCCTGGTTTCATCGGCCTGTTTTGCCGCGGGTTGCTATTGTTGATCCCAGGCAACACGCACATGCACGACGCTTCACTACAAAACAAAGCCCAAGCGGAGTACCACAGATGGCGTTTTTCACCGCAGCCAGCAAAGCCGACTTCCAGCACCAACTGCAAGCGGCCCTGGCGCAGCACATCAGCGAACAGTCACTGCCACAAGTGGCACTGTTCGCCGAACAGTTCTTCGGCATCATCTCTCTGGACGAACTTACCCAGCGGCGGCTTTCCGACCTGGCTGGCTGCACCCTGTCTGCCTGGCGCATCATCGAGCGCTTCGACCCTGAAACCCCGCTGGTGCGGGTGTACAACCCCGACTACGAGCGCAATGGCTGGCAGTCGACCCACAGCGTGGTCGAAGTCCTGCACCATGACCTGCCGTTTTTGGTCGACTCGGTACGCACCGAGCTGAACCGCCGCGGCTACAGCATCCACACCCTGCAGACCACCGTGCTCAGCGTGCGCCGCGGCGCCAAAGGCGAGCTGCTCGAGCTGCTGCCCAAAGGCACCCACGGTGACGGCGTTCAACATGAATCGCTGATGTACCTGGAAATCGACCGTTGTGCCAACGCAGCCGAACTGAGCTCGCTGGCCCGGGAAATCGAACAGGTCCTGGCTGAAGTGCGCGTTGCGGTTGCCGACTTCGAACCGATGAAAGCCAAGCTGCGCGAAGTGGCGGCGCTGGTCGAGCAGACTCCGTACCCGCAAGCCCAGCACGAGAAGGCCGAGGTCAAGGCGTTCCTCGAGTGGTTGCTGGACAACCACTTCACCTTCCTTGGCTACGAAGAATTTACCGTAGAGGGCGGCGCCGACGGCGGTCGCATGAACTACGACGAGCAGTCCTTCCTCGGTCTGCCCCGTCGCCTGCGCATCGGCCTGACCGCCGAAGAGCTGCGCATCGAAGACTACGCTGTGGCCTACCTCAACGAGCCGCTGCTGCTGTCCTTCGCCAAGGCTGCACTGCCGAGCCGTGTGCACCGCCCGGCCTACCCGGACTATGTGTCGATCCGCCAGCTGGATGCCGACGGCAAGGTCATCAAGGAATGCCGCTTCATGGGCCTGTACACCTCGTCGGTGTATGGCGAGAGCGTGCATGCCATCCCGTATATCCGCGGCAAGGTAGCCGAAGTCGAGCGCCGCTCCGGTTTCGACGCCAAGGCCCACCTGGGCAAGGAACTGGCGCAGGTGCTTGAAGTGCTGCCGCGCGACGACCTGTTCCAGACCCCGATCGACGAGCTGTCCAATACGGTCATGTCGATCGTGCAGATCCAGGAGCGCAACAAGATCCGCGTGTTCCTGCGCAAAGACCCTTACGGCCGCTTCTGCTACTGCCTGGCCTATGTGCCGCGCGAGATCTACTCGACCGAAGTACGCCAGAAAATCCAGCAAGTGCTGATGGAGCGCCTGAAAGCCAGCGACTGCGAATTCTGGACGTTCTTCTCCGAGTCGGTGCTGGCGCGTGTGCAGTTGATTCTGCGGGTCGACCCGAAGAACCGCATCGACATCGATCCACAACAGCTGGAAAACGAAGTGATTCAGGCCTGCCGTTCGTGGCAGGACGATTACTCCGCACTGGTCGTGGAAAACTTCGGCGAAGCCCAGGGCACCAATATCCTCGCCGACTTCCCCAAGGGCTTCCCGGCGGGTTACCGCGAGCGCTTTGGCGCCCATTCGGCGGTGGTCGACCTGCAACATGTGCTGGCCCTGAACGAAGCCAAGCCGCTGGCGATGAGCTTCTATCAGCCGCTGAGCCAGTACGGCGAACGTCAGCTGCATTGCAAGCTATACCACGCCGATACCCCGCTGGCGCTGTCGGACGTGCTGCCGATCCTGGAAAACCTTGGCCTTCGTGTGCTGGGTGAGTTCCCGTACCGCCTGCGCCACGCTAATGGCCGCGAGTACTGGATCCACGACTTTGCTTTCACCTACAGCGAAGGCCTGAGCCTGGATATCCAGCAGCTCAACGACACCCTGCAGGATGCCTTCATCCATATCGTCAAGGGCGACGCCGAAAACGACGCCTTCAACCGCCTGGTACTGACCGCCGGCCTGCCATGGCGTGATGTGGCGCTGCTGCGCGCCTACGCCCGTTACATGAAGCAGATTCGTCTAGGCTTCGATCTGGGCTACATCGCCAGCACCCTGAACAACCACACCGACATCGCGCGCGAGCTGACCCGGTTGTTCAAGACCCGCTTCTACCTGGCGCGCAAGCTCACCCAGGATGATCTGGAAGACAAGCAGCTGCGTCTGGAGCAGGCCATCAACAGCGCCCTGGATGACGTTCAGGTGCTCAACGAAGACCGCATCCTGCGTCGCTACCTGGATCTGATCAAGGCCACCCTGCGTACCAACTTCTACCAGCCGGACAGCAGCGGCCAGGCCAAGTCGTACTTCAGCTTCAAGTTCAACCCCAAGCTGATCCCCGAACTGCCCAAGCCGGTGCCCAAGTTCGAGATCTTCGTCTACTCGCCGCGTGTCGAAGGCGTTCACCTGCGCTTCGGCAACGTCGCCCGAGGCGGCCTGCGCTGGTCGGACCGTGAAGAAGATTACCGCACCGAAGTGCTCGGCCTGGTCAAGGCCCAGCAGGTGAAGAACTCGGTAATCGTGCCGGTCGGCGCCAAGGGCGGCTTCCTGCCACGGCGCCTGCCGCTGGGTGGCAGCCGTGACGACATCGCCGCTGAAGGCATCGCCTGCTACCGCATCTTCATTTCGGGCCTGCTCGACATCACCGACAACCTCAAGGACGGCGGCGTCGTGCCACCGGCCAACGTGGTGCGGCATGACGATGACGATCCGTACCTGGTGGTGGCAGCCGACAAAGGCACCGCGACCTTCTCCGACATCGCCAACGGCATTGCCATCGATTATGGCTTCTGGCTCGGTGACGCATTTGCCTCGGGCGGTTCGGCCGGTTACGACCACAAGAAAATGGGCATCACTGCCCGCGGCGCCTGGGTGGGCGTGCAGCGCCACTTCCGTGAGCGTGGCATCAACGTCCAGGAAGATCCGATCACGGTGGTCGGCGTCGGCGACATGGCTGGTGACGTCTTCGGCAACGGCTTGCTGATGTCCGACAAGCTGCAGCTGGTGGCTGCCTTCAACCACCTGCACATCTTCATCGACCCTAATCCGGACCCGGCCAGCAGCTTCGCCGAGCGCCAGCGCTTGTTCGACCTGCCACGTTCGGCATGGACCGATTACGACACCAGCATCATGTCCGAAGGTGGCGGGATTTTCCCGCGTAGCGCCAAGAGCATCAGCATCAGCCCGCAGATGAAGGAACGCTTCGCCATCGAAGCCGACCGTCTGACGCCGACCGAGCTGCTGCACGCGCTGTTGCAGGCGCCGGTTGATCTGCTCTGGAACGGCGGTATCGGTACCTACGTCAAGGCCAGCAGCGAAAGCCATGCCGACGTCGGCGACAAGGCCAACGACGCCTTGCGCGTCAACGGCAATGAGCTGCGCTGCAAGGTAGTGGGCGAGGGCGGCAACCTGGGCATGACCCAGCTTGGCCGGGTCGAGTACGGCCTCAACGGCGGCGCGACCAACACCGACTTCATCGACAACGCCGGTGGCGTCGACTGCTCCGACCACGAAGTCAATATCAAGATCCTGCTCAACGAAGTGGTGCAGGGTGGCGACATGACCGAGAAGCAGCGCAACCAGCTGCTCGGCAGCATGACCGAAGAAGTTGGCGCGCTGGTATTGGGCAACAACTACAAGCAGACCCAGGCGCTGTCGCTGGCGGCCCGTCGCGTACGCGAGCGGATTGCCGAGTACAAGCGCCTGATGGCCGACCTGGAAGCGCGCGGCAAGCTTGATCGGGCGATCGAATTCCTGCCGTCCGAAGAGCAACTGGCCGAGCGTCTGGCTGCAGGCCAGGGCCTGACCCGGGCCGAGCTGTCGGTGTTGATTTCGTACAGCAAGATCGACCTCAAAGAGCAACTGCTGAAATCGCAGGTGCCGGATGACGACTACCTGACCCGCGACATGGAGACGGCCTTCCCGCCGTCACTGCTTAATCAGTTCGGCGAGGCCATGCGCCGTCACCGTCTGAAGCGCGAGATCGTCAGCACCCAGATCGCCAACGACCTGGTCAACAACATGGGCATCACCTTTGTTCAGCGCCTCAAGGAGTCGACTGGCATGAGCCCGGCCAACGTCGCCGGGGCCTATGTGATCGTGCGTGACATCTTCCATCTGCCGCACTGGTTCCGCCAGATCGAGGCACTGGACTATCAAGTTCCGGCCGAGATTCAGCTGACCTTGATGGATGAGCTGATGCGTCTAGGCCGCCGCGCTACGCGCTGGTTCCTGCGTAGCCGTCGCAACGAGCAGGATGCCGGTCGTGATGTGGCGCACTTCGGGCCGAAGATCGCCCAGCTTGGGCTGAAACTGGACGAGCTGCTGGAAGGGCCGACCCGTGATCGCTGGCAGGTGCGTTATCAGGGCTTCGTCGAGGCTGGCGTGCCTGAGCTGCTGGCGCGGATGGTTGCCGGCACCACCCACTTGTACACGCTGTTGCCGATCATCGAGGCTTCGGATGTGACCGGGCATGACCCGGCGCAGGTGGCCAAGGCGTTCTTCGCGGTGGGCAGTGCGTTGGATCTGACCTGGTACCTGCAGGAGATCAGCAACTTGCCGGTGGAGAACAACTGGCAGGCGCTGGCGCGTGAGGCGTTCCGTGATGACATCGACCTGCAGCAGCGGGCGATCACCATTTCTGTGCTGCAGATGGCCGATGCGCCGCAGGACATGGATGCGCGGGTGGCGTTGTGGGCCGAGCAGCGGCGGGTGATGGTGGAGCGCTGGCGCGCGATGCTGGATGACCTGCGCAGTGCTTCGGGGCATGACTATGCGATGTATGCGGTGGCTAACCGGGAGTTGGTTGATCTGGCTATGAGTGGGCAGGCTGTGGTTGTGCCTTCCTGATAGCTGATTTGGTTGGCTTGTGAGTGAGAGACCCTGGTGCCTTTGGTGGTGCTGGGGTTTTTTGCTTTTGGGGTTTGGGGCTTATCCGTTTTTTGTGGTGGGTTTGTGGGCCCCTTTCGCCCTTACGGCGAGTCACTTTTTTGGCAGACGCCCCAAAAAAGTAACCAAAAAAATGCTTGGCTCCACATCCGGCCCCTTCGCTGCGCTGCGGGGTTCCCTCGCTCCGGTCTTGCTCCCGGGAGGACCGCGCTGTACGGGCCTCCTGGCCCGCAGCGCTTGCCGGCCATCCATGGCCGGCACCTCCCTTCGCAAGACCTGCGCTCGGCCTCCTGAGTCGCCGGTAGATCAAGATCAAGATCAAGAGCACGCCTCGCTGCGCTGGCGCAGAGCGGGTCAGTGGGGGTTCGCGATCGTGTCTGCCGTTAGATTGCCGGGCCAGCTCCGCTGGCCTTTCGCGACACAAGGCCGCTCCTACAGACACCGCGTACCAGCGACTTACGCGGTCCCTGTAGGAGCGGCCTTGTGTCGCGAAAGGGCTGCGCAGCAGCCCCGGCGATCTTAAACCAAACAAAAATCAGACAGCCACAGCAATCCCGCTCTGCGCCAGCGCAGCGAGGCGTGCTCTTGATCTTGATCTACCAGCGACCTCAGGAGGCCGAACGCAGGCATTGCGAAGGGAGGTGCCGGCCATGGATGGCCGGCAAGCGCTGCGGGCCAGGATGGCCCGTTCAGCGCGGTCCTCCCGGGAGCAATGCCGGAGTGAGGGAACCCCGCAGCGCAGCGTAGGGGCCGTATGTGGGAGCGACGGCTTTTGGTTCCTTTTGGCCACGACCAAAAGGGACTCGCCGTAAGGGCGAAAGGGGCCATAACTCGCAATAAATCAAATGGATAAGCTCACAAAACCAGCAGCAAACCACAGATCAAACCGCCACAACCCGAACCCACCACCGCGTCCGCTCCACCACCCTGACCGGCAACAACCGCTCGATATTACCCAGCAACCCCTCAGGGTCACCCAAACGAAACACCCCACTCAAACGCAACCCGGCAACCTCAGCATCACACCCAAGCCACCCAACCCGATACCGCCCAGCCTCGGCCAAAAACTCCCCAAGCCCCACATCACTGGCAACCAACACCCCCCGACTCCAACCAAATGGATCGATGCCCACGCCAACCAACGGCCTGACCCCTGCGCCATCCACCGCCACCCCATCCCCCGCAGCCAACTGCTGCACCCCGCCAGCCGAGCACACCAGCACTTGCCCCCGCGCCACATGCACCTCAGTGAACCCAGCCCGCTCCCGCACCACCGCTCGCGCTCCGCGCCCTTCACAACTGGCGAAGCGGCAACCGGCAACCCAGCTAGGCCCATCCAGCAATACCTCACCCGATCGCAGCAGCACCCGACCAGCCTCGATATCCACTGCACTGTCGGTGTTCAACAGCACCTCACCACCAGCGGCCATCGGCACCCGTCGACGCTCCCCGGTAGCCGTGGCAAAGTCACTCCGCCAGCCAGGCGCGGTATGGCTCAACAGCAAGGCGCCACTGCCAACCGCCAAACCCACCCCAAGCAACGACAGCATCCGCCGTCGACCCACATCAACCTCGGCCCTGCGTAACACTGCCGAGGTCTGCGCTGCGTCCGGTAACCGCCCGGGGTCAAACTGACCCGCCAACTGGCCCAACGCAGCCAGGCCAACTCATGCCGGCCATCGCGCTGCCGCCACGCCATTAGCTGCGCCTGCAACTCGGGGTGGTGCGGCTGATCGCGCAGGCGCATCTGCCACTCGATGGCCTTGCACACGATCGCCTCCGGCAGTCGCTCCGCGCTCGCGTTCACAGGGCGTCCTCGAAGCACACCCGATAGCAGTGGAGCAGGGCGCTGGCGACGTGCCGCTCGGCCGTGCGGCAGGAAGTACCCAACTGCTCGGCCACTTGCGTGTGGGTCATTCCGCTCAACTGATACAGCAGAAACGCCTCACGCACAGCAGGTTTGAGGCCGTCGAGCATCTGCGCGATGCGCTCCAGGCATTGCAGCGCCTCATGGCGAACTGCAGGCGAAGGGAAGCTGGCCGCTGGCTGCAGGGCCAGGGTCTCAAGGTAGGCGCGTTCCAGTGCATCGCGGCGCCAGTGGTCGATCACCAGGCCGCGGGCGATGCGCGCCAGCAACGCCCGCGGCGCGCGGTCGCTGATCGGCTGGTTACGCACGAGCAAGCGCACGAAGGTGTCCTGCGCCAGGTCGGCAGCCTGCTGCGAGCAGCCCAGCGAACGCCGCAGCCATGCCTGCAGCCAGCTGCGCTGGGTACCGTAGAGCACATCAAGAGGGATGATCGAATCTGTTTCATGCAGCGACATGCGACGCCCCTGGCAGACAGGCACAGTTGATTGAGGACCGGGCGCAAGATAAAAGCGAATGGTTCCCAATTCAACTTATTTATTGTCTGCCGCGCAGCTCTTTTGGCGCCCGCCTGCCGTGCCCTGCAAAGCCTTCCACAAGCTTCAGTCAGCAGGCAGCAGCGAGGAATGATGATGGCTGATCAGCCACTCACTGCCGGTCCAGTTGTAGGTAAAGGTATATCGAGCGGCCACTTGCTTGCCGGTCGCCGCAAAATCGAATGTGTACAGCCCGGCCAGTGATGCCTGGTTGCAACCGATGCTGACGTGGTGACTATTGAGTGTGCCGGATGGGCGGTCAGCCAAAAAATGCTTGAAGTAATCAATACGCTCGGCAGTGTTCAACCGCGGCAGACTGGACACCGTGGGCAGCAACAGCGCGTCTGCTGCATAGAGTTTGGCCACGGCCGCAGGATCACCGGTCTGCAAGCTGGCATTCCATTGGCTGAACAGCGACAGCACGTCATCGTCGGCGACTGGCTGGCACTGTGTGATCGCCGCCGTCGCGTACGCAGGCAAGCACAGGAACACTACAGATAAGTAGAGGGAGGTGCGATTCATGCTGAAACTCCTTGGAAGCAGGCCGCCGGATGGGCCTGCGAGGCTTCCAAGGTAGAAACAACTGCGCGGGATAAATGTAGGTAAAGGGCCTCAGCTAATGAGGGACTTTTCGCTGTTTTTGCCCTGCTCAAGCTGCAGGCTCAACTGCGCGACCTGTTGCAACAGCAGGTCACGCTCTTCCTTCAGACGACGCAGTTCATCACGGCGAACGGAAACAAAAAGGGTCTGGACGGGAGTGTTTTGCATCAAGGTACCCATTGCACACCTCGCAATTGGCTAGTGACATTCTAAGCGTAGCCGCTCATACGGCGCGCATTCTGAATTCTTTCTGCAAGCTTGGGAACTTTTTTGTTTATGGTGGTCAGGCCGTTCGTCGCTGAACCCTTTGCCGATGAGCTGGACTAATCTGAAAACCTGAAACGCCTTGTTATCTATTTCTGAGGGGAGCGACGCCACATGCAACTGGGAATCGTCGGGCTGGGCCGCATGGGCGGCAATATTGCAAGACGGCTGATGCGTGCCGGGCATCGTACCGTGGTCCATGACCGCAACCGCGACGCGGTCACCGCCCTGGAAAATGAAGGCGCCCAAGGTGCCCACGACTTGGGTGCAATGATTCAAAAACTCAAAGCCCCGCGCGCCGTGTGGGTGATGCTGCCGGCCGGTGAGCCGACCGAGCAGACCATCCGCCAGCTGGCCGACCTGCTCGAGCCGGGCGATGCGATCATCGACGGCGGTAATACCTTCTACAAAGACGACATGCGCCGCGCAGCCGAGCTGTCCCTGCGTGGCCTGCATTATCTGGATGTCGGCACCTCCGGCGGCGTGTGGGGCCTGGAGCGTGGTTACTGCATGATGATCGGTGGTGAGAAGGACGTATTCGAGCGTCTTGAGCCGCTGTTCAGCGCCCTGGCCCCAGGCGTTGGCGAGATCCCCCGCACCCTGGGCCGCGAAGGTGAGCACGCCCGTGCCGAGCATGGTTATATCCATGCTGGCCCGGCAGGCTCCGGCCACTACGTGAAGATGATCCACAACGGCATTGAATACGGCTTGATGCAGGCCTATGCCGAAGGCTTCGACCTGCTGCGCAGCAAGGGCGGTGAAGAACTGCCGGAGGCCCAGCGCTTTAATTTGAACGTGGCAGAAATCGCCGAAGTCTGGCGCCGTGGCAGCGTGGTCACCTCGTGGCTGCTCGACCTGACTGCCGACGCGCTGGTCGCAGACCCGGCCTTGGCCCAGTTCAGTGGTTCGGTGTCGGACAGCGGTGAAGGCCGCTGGACCATCGACGCCGCCGTCGAGCAGGCCGTGCCGGTACCGGTCTTGTCCAGCGCGCTGTTTGCCCGCTTCCGTTCACGCCAGCAGCAGGGCACCTTCGGCGACAAGGTCCTGTCGGCCATGCGCCTGGGCTTCGGTGGGCATGTCGAGAACAAGCGCCCATGAGCCAAGCGAAGATACCCGCAGCACCGCCGTGCACGTTGTTTCTGTTCGGCGCCAGTGGTGATCTGGTCAAGCGCCTGCTGATGCCGGCGCTGTACAACCTCAGCCGCGACGGCCTGCTCGATCGCAATCTGCGTATCGTCGGCGTTGACCACAACGCTGCCAGTGCCGAGGAGTTTGCCGAGCGCCTGCACAGTTTCATGGCCAACCGCGAGCAGGGCGAGGGCGCGACCAAGAACCTCGATGAAAAGGTCTGGGCGCGGCTGGCCAAGCGGCTGGATTACCAGACCGGTGATTTCCTTGATCCGGCCACCTATCAGGCCTTGGCCAAGCGCGTCGAGGGCACCCGCCATGGCAACGCCATCTTCTATCTGGCCACGTCGCCGCGATTCTTCCCTGAGGTAGCGCAGCGGCTGGGCGAGGCGGGCTTGCTCGATGAGTCGGCTGGAGGCTTTCGCCGGGTGGTGATCGAAAAACCGTTTGGCACCGACCTGGCCAGTGCCGAGGCGCTCAATGCCTGCCTGCTCAAGGTCATGCATGAACGCCAGATCTATCGCATCGACCATTATCTGGGCAAGGAGACGGTGCAGAACATCCTGGTCAGCCGGTTCTCCAATGGCCTGTTCGAATCGTTCTGGAACAATCACTACATCGACCATGTGCAGATCACCGCTGCCGAGACCGTCGGCGTCGAAACTCGTGGTGCGTTCTACGACAACACCGGCGCGTTGCGCGACATGGTCCCCAATCACCTGTTCCAGCTGTTGGCCATGGTCGCCATGGAGCCACCAGCGGCATTCGGCGCCGATGCGGTGCGCGGCGAGAAGGCCAAGGTGATCGGCGCCATCCGCCCCTGGTCGACCAAGATGGCCCTGAAGAACTCGGTACGCGGCCAGTACAGCGTCGGCAAGCAAGGCCGCAAGCGCGTGCCGGGATACCGCGAAGAAGCCAACGTAGCCCCCGACAGCCAGACCGAAACCTACGTTGCCTTGAAGGTGATGATCGACAACTGGCGCTGGGCTGGGGTGCCGTTTTACCTGCGTACCGGCAAGCGCATGAGCGTGCGCGACACCGAGATCGCCATCTGCTTCAAGCCGGCGCCGTACGCGCAGTTTCGTGAATCGGAACTGGAGCGGCCCAAGCCCAATTACCTGAAAATCCAGATCCAGCCGAATGAAGGCATGTGGTTCGACCTGCAGGCCAAGCGCCCGGGCCCGGAGATGATCATGGAGAATGTCGAGCTCGGCTTTGCCTACAAGGACTTCTTCAAGATGCCGCCGGCGACCGGCTACGAGACGCTGATCTACGACTGCCTGACCGGTGACCAGACGCTGTTCCAGCGCGCTGACAACATCGAAAACGGCTGGCGTGCCGTGCAGCCGTTTCTCGATGCCTGGGCCAGCGAGAGCAAGGTGCATGAATACCCCGCCGGCGAGGATGGTCCGGAAGCGGGCAACGAGCTGCTCAGCCGTGACAAGCGCGAGTGGCACAGCCTGGGCTGATGTTGCTGGGTCGGTAGAACTTTTCGGTGATTTACCCCGCCAAACCTGTTCAACCCATGCCAAGGAGTTTCAATGCCAGCCCCGATCGAAGACTACGCTCTGCTTGGCAACTGCCGTAGCGCCGCCCTGGTCAGCCGCGACGGCTCGATCGACTGGCTATGCCTGCCGCGCTTCGATGCCCCGGCGGTGTTTGCCGCCTTGCTCGGCAACGAAGAAAACGGCCGCTGGCGCCTGGCGCCCTCCGATCCAGTCCAGAGCAGCACCCGCCAATACCTCGAAGACAGCCTGATTCTGGAAACGGTGTACAGCACCGCCAGCGGTCGGGCGCGGGTGCTCGATCTGATGCCGCTGGGTGACACCAACTCGGTGATTCGCATTGTCGAAGGGCTTGCTGGCGAGACCAGCTTCGAGATGGACCTGGTGCTGCGTTTTGATTACGGGCGCAGCGTGCCGTGGGTGGAAAAGATCGACCCGCTGACCCTCAGCGCCGTGGCTGGGCCTGATCGTCTGATCCTCGCGAGCAGCATCGCCACCCATGCCTGGGATCACCATACCGGCGTGCGCTTTCGCGTCGCTGCCGGCGAGCGCCAGGTGTTCAGCCTGCGCCATCAGCCTTCGCATCTGCCGGTGCAGCCTGACTGCGATGTGGACGAAGCGTTTACCCATACCCTCAACGAATGGCAGAGCTTTGCGGGCCGCTGCCCTGACGTTGGCCGCTACAGCGCGCAGGTGCGGCGTTCATTGATCACTCTCAAAGCGATGACCTATGCGCCCACGGGCGGCATCGTCGCGGCGGTGACCACCTCGCTGCCGGAGCGGGTCGGCGGTGAGCGCAACTGGGACTACCGCTACTGCTGGCTACGCGATGCGACCATGACCTTGCTGGCCTTCATGAACCTGGGCTACTTCGACGAAGCGCAGGCCTGGCGCGAATGGCTGCTGCGTTCGGTGGCGGGCAACCCTGAGCAGATGCAGATCATGTACGGCCTGGCCGGCGAACGTGATCTGCAGGAGTATGAGCTGCCGTGGCTGGCTGGTTACGAGCACTCCCAGCCAGTGCGGGTCGGCAACGCTGCGGCAGGCCAGCATCAGCTGGATATTTATGGCGAAGTAGCCGATGCCATGACCCAGGCGATCAAGGGCGGCCTGCCGCGTCACCCCCGCAGTGCGGCGATTGCGCGGTTGATTCTGCCGTATGTGGAAAGCATCTGGCGCGAGCCGGATGAGGGTATCTGGGAAGTGCGCGGCGGCACCCAGCACTTCGTGCATTCCAAGGTCATGGCCTGGGTCGCTTTTGACCGTGCCGCGAGCCTGGCGGAGACCACCGAAGAGGAGCTTGAGCGCGGCCAGCATTACCGCCGGGTGGCGGACGAGATTCACCGCGAAGTCTGTGCCAAGGGGCTCGACCCAAGCGGTGAGCATTTCGTTCAGGCCTACGGCTCCAGCGAAATGGACGCCAGCCTGCTGCAGATTGCCTTGACCGGATTCTTGCCAGCCGACGATCCACGTTTTGTCCGGACCCTGGAGCAGATCGAAAGCCGGTTGCTGAAGCATGGCCTGTTGCTGCGCTATGACACTGACAGTTGCGGCGACGGGCTGTCGTCGGGGGAGGGGACGTTTCTGGTGTGTTCGTTCTGGTTGGCTGACGTGTACGTGTTGCAGGGCCGCCCTGAGCAGGCCGAGGCGCTGTATCAGCGCCTGCTCGGGCTGTGCAACGACCTCGGTTTGCTGGCCGAGCAATACGACCCAACCGGGCAGCGCATGCTCGGCAACTTCCCCCAGGCGTTCAGCCATATCGGCATCATCAACACCGCGTTGAACCTGCACAAAGCGCAGTGCCCAGCGCGGGCGCGTTGTGCTTGAATGCTGCCCATAAACCGCATTGGCCCGTGTAGGAGCGGCCTTGTGTCGCGAAAGGGTCGCGCAGCGGCCCCACGATTTATACCTCACCACAACATCGCCGGGCCAGCTTCGCTGGCCTTTCGCGACACAAGGCCGCTCCTACACGGGCCAATGCGGTCTTCAGGGATCTGCCTGTAAAGGATTTGCTCATGCATTCGCTGCACTGGCTCGAACATCACATGCACCACTGCGCCGACATGGCGCAACGGCTTCACCAGCAATTCAGCTACGAATACGCAACGCAGCCGCTGGCAGACTGGCAAGCGGAATTCGCCGAGGGCCAGCGTAACGGTGACTGGAAATGCCTGGTCGCGATTGAGCAGGGGCGCTTGCTCGGCGGCGCCTGCCTGGCAGCCGCTGACCTGCCCGAGCGCGCAGACCTCGGCCCTTGGCTGGCATGTGTACTGGTCGAACCCGAAGCCCGCGGCAGGGGGCTGGCGGCGCAGTTGATCGAAGCGATCTGCGCCCACGCCAGCTCACTGGGTATCCTTCGCCTATATCTGCACACCCACGACCAGAGCGCTTACTACGCCAAGCGCGGCTGGCACGTGCTGGAGCGTTTCGAGGCCTGGGACAAGGAGCAGTGGCTGATGGCCCGCGATCTGTAGCGAGCTGGGACAGCCAGGCTGAAAGATACAATCCTGGTTAACTCAACTCCGGCATTGGCATGCCTAACCCAGCTTCGGACCGTGTTAGAAATCAGCTCCCAGTCGCCCAAGGATCGTGCCGATGAACTCACCTGCTACCCCTCGTTTCGGTACTTTCTGCTTTGCCAGCTTCCTGCTGGCGATTGCCTATGGCGCGACCTTTCTACTGTCGCTGCTGGTGCGCTCGTTCGGCGGTAACGAGCACGATGCCGGTCAGGTATTTGCGGTGGCCATGGTCAGTACGCTGATCGCGGTGCTGGTTTCCGGCCATGTGCTGCAGCGTTTAGGCTCGGCCCGCTGTATCGCGCTGGGCGCATTGTGCCTTGTGCTCGCTTCTTTGGGCTTTGCCCTGACGCCGGGGCTGGGTTTGATGCTGATGACCTGCGGCGCGCTGCTTGGCATCGGCTGGGGTGTGTTCTACACCGTCGGGCCAATCATGGTCGCGGCAATGGTCGCGCCAGCGCGGCGCACGCACTGCTTTGCGCTGTTGTCCGGGAGCATGCTGGCCGGCATCGGCAGCGGCCCGTTGGTGGGCAAGCTGGCCGCGTTGGCGGGGCTGCCGGTGCAGGCGGCTTTCATCACTGCCGCGTTGACCGCAGCGCTGGGCGGTGGCTATTTCTGGCGCTTGGGCGCAGCCACTGCCATCGCCCAGCAGCGCCCCAGCGAGCCGGTACAGATCAGCCTGCGCTCGGCGGCCGAGGTGCTGCGCTCGCGCTCGGCGTTGTCGATCGTGATGGTCGGCCTGGGTGGGGCTATCTTCGGCGGTATGGGCAGTTTTCAGACCAGCTACGCGGCAAGCCTTGGCCTAGACTACTCGCTGTTTTTCATCGGCTTCATGGGCGCCGCCATTACCTGCCGGTTGTTGATCGCCGGTTGGGTGGTCAAACGCAGTCCGCTGCCGACCTCGCTGGCCTTGACCACACTGATGCTGATCGCCGTGCTGGGCTTTGCCAGCTGGGTGCATGACAGCCTCAGCTATGTGCTGGTTGCCGGCGTGCTGGGCATCGGCTATGGCCTGAACTACTCGGTGATCAATGGCCTGGCCGCCAATGAAGCGCCGCCGCACCTGACCGCGCAGGCGTTGCTGCTGTTCAGCCTGGCGTATTTCATCGGCGTTTTCGGCTTCCCGTTCTTCGCCGGCAAGCTGATCAGCCAGAGCGGCGTCGCGGGCATGCTGTTCAGCGTCAGCGTGATCGCGCTGTTGGTCTGGGCCCTGGCAGCTGGCCGTTACCTGTTGCAACGCTTGCAGCGCAGGGCGCCGCTTGCCGAGTGAGTAACGCCGGCAAAACTGTTAGCCTTGACGGGTTTCAGTCGTTTTGGACAGGCCATGGCCAACCACAAGATCGAGATCCGCCGCCGTAACGTCGAAAAGATTCTCCACGCTGCCGAAAAGGTCTTCGCCGAGAAGGGCTTCGGCGCGACGTCGATGGGCGATATCGCCGAGCAGGCCGAGCTGCCGCGGTCCAACCTGCATTACTACTTCAACACCAAAGACGACCTGTACCGCGCCGTGCTGCAGGACCTGCTCGAAGTGTGGAAGCAGGACGCCCTGTGCTTCGAGCGTTTCGACGACCCGCGGGTGGTACTGACCAGTTATATCCGGGCCAAGATGAGCCACTCGCGCTCGCGCTCGCTGGGCTCCAAGATCTGGGCTGAAGAGATGCTCCACGGCGCGCCGCTGCTGGGCACAAGCCTGGACGAAAGCCTGGTGCCGTGGGCGCAGTTGAAGGAGACCAAGATCCGTCGCTGGGTCGAAGAACAGCGAATTCTGCCGGTCGAGCCGTCGGCGCTGCTGTACATGATCTGGGCCGCAACCCAGCACTACGCCGACTTCGGTTATCAGGTGACGTTGCTCAACGGCGGTGAGCCGCTGTCGGACATGGCCTTTGAGCGCGCCATCCAGACCGTGACCGGGGTGATCCTGCGCGGGATCGGTCTGGAGCCCTGAAACAGCTGCGCCGGGCTCGGGCCCGGCGCACTGTATAGCCGCTGTTCAGCCCTCAGCTGGCTTCGCGGTAGGGGTTGCGCGGGTCCTGGGTCCAGTTCAGATACGGCTTGCCGGTGTCCTGCGGGACCATCTCGATGCAGTTCTCGACCGGGCAGGTGATCTGGCACAGGTTGCAACCCACACACTCCTGATCGATCACGCTGTAGATGTGCGTGCCATCTGCCTTGACCGTACTGTCGATGGCCTGGTGCGAGGTGTCTTCGCAGGCAATATGGCAACGGCCACAGCCGATGCAGGCATCCTGGTCGATCTTGGCGATCACCTGATAGTTGATGTCCAGGTACTTCCAGTCGGTCGTGTGTCCCACGGCCTGACCGCGGAACGCCTCCAGGCTTTGATGGCCATGCTGATCCATCCAGCGCGACAAGCCGTCTTTCATGTCCTCGACAATCCGAAAACCATGCAGCATCGCCGCCGTGCCCACCTGCACCGCGCCACTGCCCAGAGCGATGAATTCGGCAGCATCACGCCAGTTGCCGATGCCACCGATGCCGCAGATCGGCAAGCCGCGGGTCTGCGGATCGCGGGCAATTTCCGCCACCATATTCAGCGCGATCGGCTTGACCGCCGAGCCGCAGTAGCCGCCGTGGGTGCTCTGATCGCCGACGATAGGGTGGGCCACCATGCGGTCCAGATCGACGCTGGTGATCGAGTTGATGGTGTTGATCAGCGACACCGCATCGGCGCCTCCGCGATGGGCAGCGCGGGCCGACTGGCGGATGTCGGTGATGTTCGGCGTCAGCTTGACGATCACCGGCAGCGAACAGTAGGTCTTGCACCAGCGGGTGACCAGCTCGACATACTCGGGCACCTGGCCGACGGCCGCGCCCATGCCGCGCTCGGGCATGCCGTGGGGGCAGCCGAAGTTCAGCTCGATGCCGTCGGCGCCAGTGGCTTCGACCAACGGCAGGATGAACTTCCACGATTCCTCTTCACAGGGCACCATCAGTGAAACGATCAGCGCGCGATCCGGCCAGTCCTTCTTCACCTGGGTGATCTCGCGCAGGTTGATCTCTAGCGAACGGTCGGTGATCAGCTCAATGTTGTTGATGCCCTGTACCAGCCGGTTGGCGCCGAAGTGCGCCGAGTAGCGCGACGACACATTGACTGCGGCCGGGTCTTCGCCAAGGGTTTTCCAGACCACACCGCCCCAGCCCGCCTCGAACGCGCGGACCACGTTGTAGGCCTTGTCGGTAGGTGGTGCGGAGGCCAGCCAGAACGGGTTGGGCGCCTTGATGCCAGCGAATACGATCGACAGATCGGCCATTTATGCGGCCTCCACATTGAGCATGAGTTGGGCATGAATGGCTTCAGCGGCCAGTTTGCCGTGTTGCACTGCCTGTACGGTGAGGTCCTGGCCGAGCGCCGTGCAGTCACCGCCGGCGTACACGCCGGGCAGGCTGGTGCGCAGGCACTGATCGACACGAATGCGCTCGCCGTCGCGGGCCAGTTGCGCCGCCAGTGGGTCGCTCAGGCTGGCGTCGTCGAAGCATTGGCCGATGGCCTTGAAGATGGCATCGGCAGCCAGCTCGAAGCTTTCGCCGGTGTCGCGCAGGCGACCGTCGACCATCTCGGTACGCATGAAGCGCATGCCACGCACGCGGCTCACGTCATCCAGCAACACCGCATCGGGGCGCGCCCAGGTGTGCAGGCGGACCTGGTTGGCCTTGGCGATATCCTGTTCATGCTCGGTGGCGCCCATGTCGGCATGGCCGCGGCGATACACCAGGTTGACGTCACGGGCACCGAGGCGGCTCATCTGCACGGCCATGTCGATGGCCGTGTTGCCGGCGCCGATCACCAGGCAGCGCTCAGCCAGTGGCAGCACGCTCAGGTCTTGCGCCTGACGTAGTTCGCGGATGTATTCGGTGGCCGCGAGCAGGCCAGGTGCCTCTTCATCCGCCAGCCCCAACTGGCGCACGGCATTCAGGCCTACACCGAGGAACACCGAATCGTATTGCTGATGCAGGTCGGTCAGGCTGAGGTTGGCGCCCAGGCGTTGGCCATGACGAATCTCGATGCCACCGATGCCGAGCAGGAAGTCGACCTCGCGCTGGGCGTAGTCGTCCACCAGCTTGTAGCGGGCGATGCCGTATTCATTGAGGCCACCGGCCTTTTCTTGCGCTTCGAAAATCACCACGTCATGCCCATGCATGGCCAGCCGGTGCGCGCACGACAGCCCGGCCGGGCCTGCGCCGACCACGGCAATACGCTTGCCGCTGGCGGGTGAGCGCTTGAACGGGTGTTCGCTGAAATTGGCGTTGTCCACTGCATAGCGTTGCAGCAAGCCGATCAGGACCGGTGCGCATTCCTGGGCGTTGTTGCGCACACAGGCTTGCTGGCAAAGGATCTCGGTCGGGCAGACCCGCGCGCAGCTGCCGCCAAGGATATTGGCCGAGAGGATCTTCTCGGCCGCACCCTGCAGGTTGTCGTCGCTGATGCGATGGATGAACGAGGGGATGTCGATATCGCTTGGGCATGCGTTGATGCACGGGGCATCGAAGCAATACAGGCAGCGGGCGCTTTCCACGGCGGCCTGGCGGGCGGTGAGGGGTGGGGCGAGATCGCCGAAGTTATCGGCCAGTTGTTCGGCGCCGGCACGCGGGTGCGGCAAGTGCTTCAGGGCATCGATCACGGTTGGAGCCTCTCTCTTTTTTTTGTCGGTACAGGCGGCGGTTACTCGCCTGGCCGGTCTGGGTTGATGGCAGACAACAGCAATACGGCTGCGCCCGGCCTCTCCCGGGCCGGTGCGCTTTGCAGGCTGAATCAGCGCTCGACGGGCGTCGGGCGCTGGTGCTCGGCGCGACGGCTGAGCACTTCGAACACTGAGGGGTAGGCAGGCCGTTCCAGGTAGCGTCCAGCGCCCGCTTCGGCGCGCAGGTCACCGTCGGCCCAGACCAGTCGGCCCTGGCTGATGGTGTGGCTGGGGATACCGCGCACGGTGCGGCCTTCGAAGATATTGAAATCGACCCGTTGATGGTGGGTCTTGGCCGAAATCGTCCGTGTGCCTTGCGGGTCCCACAGCACCAGGTCGGCGTCGGCACCAACGCGGATGGCGCCCTTGCGCGGGAACAGGTTGAAGATCTTCGCGGTGTTGGTCGAGGTCAGCGCGACAAACTCGTGCATCGACAACCGGCCGCTGTTGACGCCGGCGTCCCACAGCACGGCCATGCGGTCTTCGATGCCGGCGGTGCCGTTGGGGATGCGGCTGAAGTCATTGCGCCCGGCGCCTTTCTGGTCGGCGCAGAAGCAGCAGTGATCGGTCGCAGTGGTGTGCAGGTTGCCGGACTGCAAGCCGCGCCACAGCGCCTCCTGGTGCTCGCGCGGGCGGAACGGCGGGCTCATCACATAGCCGGCGGCGGTGGACCAGTCCGGGTGGCGATAGACGCTGTCGTCGATCAGCAGGTGGCCGGGCAGCACTTCACCGTAGACCGGCTGGCCCTTGGCCCGGGCGTAGGTGATTTCGTCGAGTGCTTCGCGGGTCGAGACGTGCACCAGATACACCGGCGTACCCAGCGTCTCGGCGATGCGGATGGCACGGCTGGCGGCTTCACCTTCCACCTGTGGCGGGCGGGACAGCGGATGTGCCTCGGGGCCGGTCATGCCCTGGGCCAGCAGCTTTTGCTGAAGGTGATAGACCAGCTCGCCGTTTTCGGCATGCACGGTCGGCACCGCGCCCAGTTGCAGGCAGCGCTCGAAGCTGGCGACCAGGGTGTCGTCGGCCGCCATGATCGCGTTCTTGTAGGCCATGAAGTGCTTGAAGCTGTTGACCCCATGCTTGGCCACCAACTCGCCCATCTCTTCGGCAACCTGTTCGCTCCACCAGGTGATGGCGACGTGAAAGCCATAGTCACTGGCCGACTTCTCGGCCCAGCCGCGCCAGGTATGAAAAGCCTCGAGTAGCGACTGCTGCGGGTTGGGGATGACGAAGTCGATGATCGAGGTGGTGCCGCCGGCCAGGCCGGCAGCGGTGCCGGTGAAAAAGTCATCGCTGGCCACGGTGCCCATGAACGGCAACTGCATGTGGGTGTGCGGGTCGATGCCACCAGGCATCAGGTATTGGCCACTGCCATCGAGGATCTCGCAGCCGGCGGGCACATCGAGGTCTTGCCCAATGGCCTGGATACGGCCATCGACACACAGGACATCGGCGGGGTAGCTCTCTTCGTGGGTGACCACGGTGGCACCACGGATCATCAGGGACATGCCGTCTTCCTCGCAGGCTGACCGGTCTTGGCCGGTTCTTGAAATTATCGTGCTGCCAGTAGCTGGAGGATATTTTCAATCCTGTCAGAGCTGACAAGAATGAAATCTAGTTGTTGATCTACTATTGTTCAAGAAATATTTTTATAAGCATATATCGTTATTAAGATATTGATTTATAAAGATAAAAATCAAAATTCACCAAAATGGTGAGGCCGCTCACCATTTTGACGCACTTGACAAGATGCCAATTTGGTCAAGATTTCTCATGCGAAATCAGATGTTTAAATCCAGCGATACACAGGCACGCCAGACTGAAAATAAATTGCCTGCACCAGTTTGAAACCCGCAGCCGTGAATGGCTTTGACGTTCACCCGCCGCCACCACTGAGGGCAACACCGAACATTGACTTGAATGCTTTGCACAACAGCACGTTACCTGCGGCCGGCGGCGGCAAGCGAGACAGGCCTTGGCCGACTCGGCACGTTTATTGAGTGCGCCCGCAGCCAGGCCGGGCCGCAGGTGCAGTACTGCTGGTGGTACTCCGGCCATCGCATTAGCCCGATGAGCAAACAATTAGAAAAACCTGGAGAAGGCCCCATGCAACAGAGCAGATCGCAAGTGATCGAAAAGGACGGCTTGTGCGAGTTGTCCGAGGGCGCCGACGTGCTCGACAGCCCGCGCTACAACCACGACATGGCACCGACCAAGGTGCACCAACGCACCTGGAACAAGTGGCACATCACCGCGCTGTGGGTGGGCATGTCCATCTGCGTGCCGACCTACACTCTCGGCGGTGTGCTCACAGCGTATTTCGGCCTGAGTGTGGGCGAGGCGCTGCTGGCAATCCTGCTGGCCAACCTGATCGTGCTGATCCCACTGACCCTCAACGCCTTTCCCGGCACCAAGTACGGCATCCCGTTCCCGGTGCTGCTGCGTTCGTCCTTCGGCATCATCGGCTCGAACGTGCCGTGCCTGATCCGGGCGGTGGTTGCCTGTGGCTGGTTTGGTATCCAGACCATGTTCGGCGGCCTGGCCATTCACCTGTTTCTCAGCTCGATCTTCGATGGCTGGAAAGCCCTGGCCGGCACCGGCGAGGTGATCGGCTTCATGATCTTCTGGGTGCTCAACCTGTGGGTGGTGCTGCGCGGGGCAGAGTCGATCAAGTGGCTGGAGACGCTCTCGGCGCCGCTGCTGGTGGCGGTCGGTTTTGGCCTGCTGTTCTGGGCCTTGCCGCACATGTCGATGACCGAACTCCTGGCGCAGCCGCCAAAACGCCCGGAAGGCGCCAGCGTGGTCAGTTATTTCTGCGCGGGATTAACGGCGATGGTCGGCTTCTGGGCGACCTTGTCGCTGAACATCCCCGACTTCAGCCGCTACGCCAAGAGCCAGAAGGACCAGATTCTCGGGCAGATCTTTGGCCTGCCGCTGACCATGTTCCTGTTCGCTTCACTGGGCGTGGTGCTGACCGCGGCCTCGGCGTCGCTGGTGGGGGAAACGATCTCTGATCCGGTCAGCCTGATCGGCCGCATCCAGAGCCCAGGCTGGGTCGCGCTGGCCATGGCCTTGATCGTGATTGCTACCTTGTCGACCAACACCGCGGCCAACATCGTCTCGCCAACCAACGACTTCCAGAACATCGCCCCGCGCCTGATCGGGCGCACCCGCGCCGTGCTGCTCACCGGCGTTATCGGCCTGCTGCTGATGGGCCATGAGCTGCTGAAGAAACTGGGCTGGATCGTTTCCGACCTGAGCCTTGAGAGCGTGTATTCCAACTGGCTGTTGGGCTATTCGAGCCTGCTCGGGCCAATCGCCGGGATCATGGTGGTGGACTACTTCCTGATCCGCCGCCAGCAACTGGACCTGGCCGGGCTGTACCGCGACGACGTCTATCCGGCCTGGAACTGGGCCGGTTTCGTCGCCTTTGCCCTGCCAGTGGCGCTGACGCTGATGTCGATCGGCAACAGCAGCTTCAGCTGGTTCTACGACTACGGCTGGTTCACCGGTTCCCTGCTGGGTGCGGCGCTGTACTACGTGCTCGGCCCGCTGGCCGCACGCAGCCCGGTGCGCCTGGCCAAGCCGTTGCCATGAAGCCAGACGCACAACTACGCAGCCACGCATTTGCCTGAGGAGATATGCCCATGACCCCTGCCAAGGATGTCCTGCAATCCAGCCACAGCCACGTCGACAGCCAGCGCTTGTGGCAATCATTGATGGAACTGGCGCGCCTCGGCGCCACGGCCAAGGGCGGTGTCTGTCGGCTGGCCCTGACCGACCTCGACCGCCAGGCCCGCGACCTGTTCGTGCAGTGGTGCGAGGCCGCTGGCTGCACCGTCAGCATCGACGCAGTCGGCAATATCTTTGCCCGTCGGCCCGGGCGTAATCCCGCGCTGGCGCCGGTAATGACCGGCAGCCATATCGACACCCAACCCACTGGCGGCAAGTTCGACGGCTGCTTCGGCGTCATGGCTGGGCTTGAGGTGATCCGCACCCTGAATGACCTGGGCGTGGAAACCGAAGCACCGCTGGAAGTGGTGGTGTGGACCAACGAAGAAGGCTCACGCTTTGCGCCGTGCATGATGGGGTCCGGGGTTTTCGCCGGCAAGTTCACCCTGGAAGAGACGCTGGCCAAGACCGATGCGCAAGGCGTGAGCGTTGGCGAGGCGTTGAACGCCATCGGTTACGCCGGCCCGCGCGCGGTACTCGGCCATCCGGTGGGCGCGTATTTCGAGGCGCATATCGAGCAGGGGCCTATCCTTGAGGATCAGGCCAAGACCATTGGCGTGGTGCTCGGCGCGCTTGGCCAGAAGTGGTTCGACCTGACCCTGCGCGGGGTTGAGGCGCATGCCGGGCCGACGCCGATGCACCTGCGCAAGGATGCTCTGGTCGGCGCGGCGGCGGTGGTCGAAGCGGTCAACCGCACCGCGCACAGCCATCAACCGCATGCCTGCGGGACGGTCGGCTGCCTGCAGGCGTATCCCGGTTCACGCAACGTGATCCCCGGCGAAGTGCGCATGACCCTGGATTTCCGTCACCTTGAAGCCGATCAGCTGCAAGCGATGATCACCGAAGTCAAAACGGTGATCGAAGCGACCTGTGCCAAACATGGTCTGAGTTTCGAGCTGACGCCGACTGCAGACTTCCCTGCACTGTATTTCGACAAGACCTGTGTTGAGGCCGTCCGCAGTGCTGCTGGTGCGCTGGGGCTGTCGCACATGGATATCGTCAGCGGGGCAGGGCATGACGCGATCTTTCTTGCCGAGCTCGGGCCGGCCGGGATGATCTTCGTGCCGTGCGAAAACGGCATTAGCCATAACGAAATCGAGAACGCCACGCCGGAAGATCTGGGTGCAGGTTGCGCGGTGTTGTTGCGCGCCATGCTGGCGGCCTCGGAGGCGATTGCCAGCGGGCGCCTAGCTGCTTGACGCGAAATATCTCACGTCCGTGTAGGAGCGGCCTTGTGTCGCGAAAGGGTCGCATAGCGGCCCCACATTCTCAGCTTCGCCGCTGATACCGCCGGGCCAGCTTCGCTGGCCTTTCGCGACACAAGGCCGCTCCTACACCGGCAGGGTGGGCTAAATCGAGAACGCTACGCCGGAAGATCTGGGTGCAGGTTGCGCGGTGTTGTTGCGCGCCATGCTGGCGGCCTCGGGGCGATCGCCAGCGGGCGCCTGGCTGCTTGACGCGAAATATCTCACGTCCGTGTAGGAGCGGCCTTGTGTCGCGAAAGGGTCGCGTAGCGGCCCCAAATTTTCAGCTTCGCCGCTGATGCCACCGGGCCAGCTATGCTGGCCTTTCGCGACACAAGGCCGCTCCTACACCGGCAGCGTGGGCTGCCAGATAGCGCAACCGTCCTGAACTTTAGCGCTCAGGTTCACCTCGTAATATCTAGACATATCTCCAGCCAACCGAGGCACGCCATGTCGTCGCTCATTCATCCGCACGCCCGCTTCAAGCCCTATCTCTCGGCGGCGGGAGGTTGGGGGTCGGCGCGCTCCGTGATGACCATCCTCTGGCGTGAGCAGGCCCTGGCCAAGTCACCCAAAGCGCTGTTCAAGCAGAACAAGCCCGATGGCTTTGCCTGCGTCAGTTGCGCCTGGGCCAAGCCGGGCAATCCGCACGCGCTGGAGTTCTGTGAAAACGGCGCCAAAGCTACCGCCTGGGAGCTGACCGCGCTGCGCACCGAGCCTGAGTTCTTCGCTCGGCATACCCTCAGCGAGCTGCGCAGCTGGAGTGACCACGACCTTGAGCAGCATGGGCGCCTGACCGAGCCGCTGCGCTACGACCGTGCCACTGATCGTTATCTGCCGGTGAGTTGGGAGCAAGCCCACCGTGAAATCGGCCAGACCCTGCGCAGATTGTTGCCCGAGCAAGTGGTGTTCTACGCCTCGGGGCGGGCGTCGCTGGAAGCCTCGTTCATGTACCAGCTGTTTGCCCGCGCCTACGGCAGCAACAACCTGCCAGACAGCTCCAACATGTGCCACGAGAGCACCTCGGTCGGCTTGCAGGAGAGCATTGGCGTGCCGGTCGGCACCGTTACCCTGGAAGACTTCGAGCAGACCGACTGCATCTTTTTCTTTGGCCAGAACGTCGGCAGCAACAGCCCGCGCATGCTTCACCCGCTGCAGCATGCACGCAGGCGCGGGGTGCCGATCATCACCTTCAACCCGCTGCGCGAGCGCGGCCTGGAGCGCTTCGTCAACCCGCAGTCGCCGCGCGAGATGCTCGGCCCGGACTCCACCGTGATCAGCAGCCAGTATCACCAGGTGGCCATCGGCGGTGATCTGGCGGCGGTGCTTGGCATCAGCAAGACGCTGCTGGAGATGGACCGCGTGGCGCATGTCGAGGGCCGGCCGGCGGTGCTCGATCATGCCTTCATCGCTGAACATACCGAGGGTTTTGCCAGCTTCGTCGAACAGGTCGACAGCTACAGCTGGGCTACCCTCGAGCAGCGCTCGGGGCTGGCCCGCGCAGCGATGGAAGCCGCCGCCACGGTGTATGCCCGCAGTGAGCGGGTGATGCTGGTGTTCGGCATGGGCATGACCCAGCATCGCCATGGCGTGGCCAACGTGCAGATGCTGGTCAACCTGTTGCTGCTGCGCGGCAACATCGGCAAGCCCGGCGCGGGGGTGTGCCCGGTACGTGGCCACTCCAACGTGCAGGGCCAGCGCACGGTCGGCATCACTGAAGACCCGGCCAAGGTGCCGGTAGAAAAGATCGAAGCGCTGTTCGCCTTCAAGGTGCCCGAGAAGATGGGCCTGGCTACCGTGGACACCTGCGAAGGCATTCTTGCCGGCTCCGTGAAAGCCTTCATCGGCCTGGGGGGCAACTTCCTGCGGGCCATCCCGGACACTTCGCGAATGGAGCCGGCCTGGGCCGACCTTGAGCTGAATGTGCAGGTCGCCACCAAGCTCAATCGCACCCACTTGCTGCCGGGGCGCGATGGCTGGTTGCTGCCGTGCCTGGGGCGTATCGAGATCGACCGCCAGGACGGCGTGGCGCAAAGCTACAGCACCGAAGACAGCACCGGCTGCCTGCATGGCTGGCGCGGCACTGCTGAGCCGGCCAGCGAGCACCTGCGCGCCGAAGTAGCGATCATTGCCGGGTTGGCCGAAGCGACCCTGACCGCGGGGCAGGCGAATATCCCCTGGCAGGCTTGGCGCCGTGACTACGCGCTGATACGCGAGGCGATCGCGGCGGTGTATCCGCAGATTTTTCACGACATGGAAACGCGCATGTGGCAGCGCGGCGGTTTCCATCGGCCGCTGCCGGCCTGCGAGCGCAAGTGGCAGACCGAGTCGGGCAAGGCGCAGTTCGTCACGGCCGGGCGCCTGGATGAGGATGATGACGTGTCCGTCAGCCCTGAGCGGCGTGATGTACTGCAGTTGATGACGCTGCGCAGCAACGACCAGTTCAACACCACCATCTACGGCTACGACGACCGCTTTCGCGGGGTGCATGGCACTCGCAGCGTGGTGTTCATGAACCGCAGCGACGTCACTCGGCTGGGTTTTGCCCCGGGCGACTGGGTCAACCTGCGCACCGCCGTCGAGCCTGAAGTGCGCCGCGAAGTGGGGCCGATGCAGATCATCGCCTACGACATCCCGGCAGGTTGCGCGGCGGCTTATTACCCGGAGTGCAACGCGCTGATCCCGCTGTGGCATCACGCTGAACGGAGCAAGGTGCCGGCGGCCAAGTCGGTGCCGGTGACGCTGCATCCAGGTCAGCCCTCGGCGCAGGACCTGCAGCGCGCACTGCCGCAGGGGGAGCAGATTGTTTGAAGCCGCTGACGCCGGCGCCGCGTTGCTGGCGGCGCGTGCGCAGTTCGCGATCACCATCAGCTTTCACATCGTGCTGGCCGCCTTCAGCATTGGCCTGGCGCAGTGGTTGCTGGTGCTCGAGGCACTGTGGCTGTGGCGGCGCAATCAGCACTGTCTCGACCTGTACCGCTATTGGCTGAAGATCTTCGCCCTGACCGTCGCGGTCGGCACGGCGTCGGGGCTGGTGATGGAATATCAGTTCGGCCTCAACTGGTCAGTGTTGTCGGTGAAGGCGGGCGAGGTGATCGGCCCGCTGATGTTCTATGAAGTGCTGGTGGCGTTCTTTCTTGAGGCGGGCTTTCTCGGGGTAATGCTGTTCGGCCTGAACAAGGTCGGCCCGCGCCTGCATTTTCTGGCGACCTGCGCGGTGGCGCTGGGGTCGCTCGTCAGTGCCTTCTGGATCATCTCGGCCAACTCGTGGATGCACACCCCCGCGGGTTTTTCGCTGGCCAGCGACGGCCGCTTTCTCGCCGAGGACTGGTGGGCGATCGTCTTCAACCCGTCGTTCCCTTATCGGCTGACGCACATGCTGCTGGCGGCAATGCTGGGCACGGCGACCATGCTCGCCGGCGCTGCGGGCTGGCATCTGCTGCGCCAGCCGGGCAATCCGCGTGCTCGGCTGCAGTACTCGATGGCGCTGTGGGCAATCGCGCTGCTGGCACCGGTGCAGATCATTGCTGGCGACCTGCACGGGCAGCACACGCTGCAGGTGCAGCCGGTCAAGGTCGCTGCCATCGAAGGCAGCTGGACCCGCCCGCCAGCAGGTGCCGGTGAGCCGCTAAGGCTGTTCGCCGTGCCTGACATGGCCGAGCAGCGCAATCATTTCGAAGTGGCGATTCCACGCCTCGGTTCGCTGTACCTGACCCATGACCTGAGCGGCACCATCAGTGCATTGAACGAGTTCCCGCGGGCCGACTTACCGCCAGTGGCCATCGTGTTCTACGCCTTCCGCGTGATGGTCGGCCTTGGCGTGTTGATGGCCGCGTTGGGCTTCGCCAGCCTGCTGCTGCGCTGGCGCGAACGGTTGTGGCACGCCCGCTGGCTGCAACGCACGAGCGTTGCGCTGGCGCCGGCGGGCTTTGTCGCCATGCTCAGCGGCTGGATCGTCACCGAGGTCGGCCGCCAGCCGTTTACGGTCTATGGCCTGCTGCGCACGGCTGACAGCCTGTCGCCGGTGGCCGCGCCGAAAGTGATCTGGGCCACGCTGGCGATTCTGTTGGTGTACACGCTGGTATTTGGCCTGGGCCTATGGCTGTTGCTGCGCCTGCTGGGCAAACCACCCGAGCCAGACGAGCGCAGCCCGGCGCCGGCCTTGAGCGAGGAGACCTGAGCATGTTCGGCGTGGATGCTTTGACCTTGCTCAGTGCTGGAGCACTGGCCTTCGCGCTGCTGACCTATGTGATGCTCGACGGCACCGATCTGGGTGTGGGCATGCTGATGGGCATCAATCGGCGACCTGAGCAGCGCCAGGTCATGGTGTTGTCGATTCTGCCGATCTGGGATGCCAACGAAACCTGGCTGGTACTCGGCGGGGGCGGTTTGCTGGCGCTGTTTCCGCTGGCCTACGCGATTTTGCTGCCGGCGCTGTATGTGCCGTTCTTGCTGATGTTCATGGCGCTGCTGGTGCGTGCGGTGGGAATCGAGTTTCGCGAGCATCTACCGCGCAAGGGCATGGCCGATGCGCTGTTGCTGGGCGGCTCGCTGCTGGCCACGCTGTGCCAGGGAGTTGCGCTGGGCACCTTGCTGCAGGGCGTGCCGCACAAGGCCGGGCAGTACAGCGGTGATGGTTGGGAGTGGCTGGGCAGCTTCCCTTTGTTGTGTGGCCTGGCGTTGGTCGCCGGTTATCTGTGGCTGGGCGCTTGCTGGCTGTACTGGCGCAGCGAGGGCGATCTGCACCAGCGCAGCCGGCGCCAGGCTCGCTATCTGTCGCTGTTGGCATTGAGCCTGCTGGCAGCAGTGCTGGTCTGCACCCTGGACATGGATCAGCGCTACTGGCAGCGCTTGTCCGAACCGTGGATCGCAGGGCCGGCGCTGGTGAGCATGACGCTGCTGCTGCTCGGCTATCACCTGGCCTGGCGCAGCCGGTGGCATTGGCTGCCGCTGGTGATGGCACTGGGCGTGGTGGCGGTTGCATTTGGGTTGATGCTGCTGGCGCTGTTTCCGCTGATCATCCCGCCAGACCTGAGCCTGTCCGAGGCGGCTTCTTCACCCATCAGCCAGACGTTCATGCTGGTTGGCTTCGCCATCATTGCGCCGATCACCCTGGCTTACAATACGCTCGGCTTCAGGGTGTTCGCCGGCAAGATTCGCGTGCAAGACGCTAGGTCCGGATGAATCTGCGATGGCTCTGTATGGCGTGATTCAGGGGCATCTGTAACTTATGCCGGGTGAGCGAGTGCTTTAGCATCGGAACCTCTAATGCACAGCAAAACGCTGCAGCATCTCACTTTCTCATCGGGTTACACGCCATGGACAGCCACTCGCTACTTGCCTACACCCTGGTCGCCGCGATCGCCATTGCCAGCCCCGGGCCGGCTTCGTTGATGGCGATCAACAACAGTATTCAGTACGGCGCACGTTCGGCGATCTGGTCATCGTTGGGCAATGTCAGCGGGCTGTTTTGCCTGTCGGCTGCGGCGATGCTCGGCTTGGGCGCGCTGCTGGCCAGCTCGGAAGTGCTGTTCAACGCGGTGAAGATTCTCGGTGCCGCCTACCTGTTCTATCTCGGCGGCAAGCAGCTGCTGAAGAAGAATCCGATGCTGGCAGAGGCGGGCGCGGCACCGGTAAAGGTGCTCAGGCCGACGCGGCTGAAGCTGTACAAGTCGGCGTTTCTGACCGCAGCCACCAACCCCAAGGCGACCATGTTTTTCACCGCCTTGTTTCCGCAGTTCATCGATCAGGGCGCGGCATTGCTGCCGCAGTTCTTGATCCTGACCGCGATCTTCATGGCGCTGTCGCTGCTGTCGCTGGCGGTCTACGCCAGCCTCGCAGCACGGGCCAAAGGCGTGCTGACCCGGCCGCAGTTCGCCCGCTGGGTCAGCCGGGTGGTGGGCACTACCTTCATCGGCTTTGGCGCTGCGATCCTGGCCATGCGCCGGCAGAGCGCCTGAGCACTGCCGGTTACAGCCAGTAGGTCACCGCATACCAGCCCAGGCCGCCCATGACCACGGTATAGGGCAGCGCCATCCACACCATGCGCCCGTACGACAGGCGCACCAGCGGCGCGATTGCAGAGGTCAGCAGGAACAGAAACGCTGCCTGGCCGTTGGGTGTGGCCACGCTGGGCAGGTTGGTACCGGTATTGATCGCTACCGCCAGGGTCTCGAAGTGCTCGCGGCTCATGCGCCCGTCGATGAACGCCTGCTTCACTTCGGTGATGTAGATGGTGGCAACGAACACGTTATCGCTGATTGCCGAGAGCAAGCCGTTGGCCAGATAGAGCATGCCCGGCTGTTGCTCGGGCGGCAGGGCCAACACTGCTGCGATCAACGGGCTGAACAGCTGCTGCTGGTGGATCACCGCCACCACCGCAAAAAACACCACCAGCAGCGCGGTGAATGGCATGGCGTCCTGGAAGGCACGGCCCAGGCGGTGCTCATCGGTGATGCCGGTGAAGGCTGTGATCAGCACGATCACCATCAGGCCGATCAAGCCGACTTCGGCAATGTGCAGGCCCAGGCAGACAATCAACAGCAGCGCCGCCAGCCCTTGCACCCACAGTGCCAGGCGCTGGGCCGGCGTACGTGCGGCATCGTCCTCGGCCGCGTGGGCGGCCAGCACCTGGCGCACGCGCGTCGGCATCAGGCTGCCGTAGCCGAACAGGCGCAGCTTTTCCAGCGCGACACAGGTCAGCAGACCGGCACCGAGTACCGGCAGCGACACCGGCGCGACCTTGAAGAAGAAGTCAGCGAAGTGCCAGCCCAGCTCATGCCCGATCAGCAGGTTCTGCGGCTCGCCGACCAGCGTGCAGACGCCGCCCAACGCGGTGCCGACGGCGCCGTGCATGAGCAGGCTACGCAGAAAGGTGCGGAACTGGTCGAGGTCTTCGCGGTGCAGTTGGGCGACCTGCTGGTCGCTGCCAAGCTCTGAGTCTTCACGCGGATTGGCCCCTGAAGCGACCCGGTGATAGACCGCATAAAAACCCACCGCCGCACTGATGATCACGGCCGTCACCGTCAGTGCATCGAGAAACGCCGAGAGGAACGCCGACAGTACGCAGAACAGCAGCGCCAGCACGGTTTTGCTGTGTACCCCGAGCAGGATCTTCGAGAACAGGAACAGCAGCAGCTCCTTCATGAAGTGAATGCCGGCGACCATGAACATCAGCAGCAGAATCACCGGGAAGTTGTGCAGCAGTTCGTCGTACAGCGCCTGGGCGGTGGTCAGCTTGAGCAGCAACGCCTCGATCAGCAGCAGTCCGCCTGGCATCAGCGGGTAGCACTTGAGTGCCATGCCTAAGGTGAAGATGAACTGGATCACCAGCAGCCAGCCCGTCGCTACCGGGCCCAGAGTGGCCAGCACCAGCGGGTTGAGCAGCAGGAACAGGCAGATGACCGCCTTGTACCAGCGCGGCGCCTGGCCAAGAAACGAATGGGCGAGGGTGCCCGGCAGGGAGCGTTCCATGAATTTGTATCCTTATGATTCTGCAGTCGCGCACGGTGCCGCAAAGCACGCTCACTGCGCAAGGGCAGCAGTCCCGCTTTTGGCACAAGTACCGCCATGAGGGTGCGCTATAGTCCGGCGCAGACCCCCTGTGCCACCGGAGTGCCGCCGATGACCGACTACACCGCGTTTACAGTCGAACTGAGCGACAACATCGCTCACGTACAGATCAACCGCCCGGACAAGATCAACGCGATGAACGCGGCGTTCTGGCAGGAAATCATCGAGATATTCCAGTGGATCGATGACACCGATGCGGTCCGCGCAGTGGTCATCAGCGGCGCCGGCAAACACTTCTCGTCAGGTATCGACTTGATGATGCTGACCTCGCTGGCCAACCAGCTGGGCAAGGACGTCGGCCGCAATGCGCGCCTGCTGCGCAAGACCATCCTCAACATGCAGGCGTCGTTCACCGCCGTCGACAACTGCCGCAAACCCGTGCTGGCAGCGATCCAGGGTTACTGCCTGGGCGGCGCCATCGACCTGATCTCGGCCTGCGACATGCGCTACTGCAGCAGCGACGCGCAGTTCTCGATCAAGGAAATCGACATGGGCATGGCCGCCGACGTCGGCACCCTGCAGCGCCTGCCGCGGATCATTGGTGATGGTGTGATGCGCGAAATGGCCTACACCGGGCGCCATGTCGAGGCGGACGAGGCGCGCCAGATCGGCCTGGTCAACCGGGTTTACCCCGATCACGCGGCGCTGCTCGACGGAGTCTTTGCCATTGCCCGTGAAATTGCGGGAAAATCCCCCATTGCCGTGGCCGGCAGCAAGCAGATGCTCAATTACATGCGCGAGCACAGTATCGCCGATGGCCTTGAGTACATTGCGACCTGGAACGCCGCCATGCTGCAGTCCGAAGACTTGCGGGTCGCCGTTGCGGCTCACATGAGCAAACAGAAACCGACGTTCGCCGACTGACCGAGGCGGTGGACGCGCTTGAAGGAAAGCCCACCATGTCAGCACGCTGGACTAGCGCAGTACTCGATCCCAATGTCGCCGGAGGGCTGGCCGTGGCCCGCGGCCCGGACGGGTTTCTGCTGGACGATAACGGCGTGTTGTTCTCGCGCGAATGGCTCAAGCGCCAGGACCTGGACATCCTCTGCGAGCACGGCATCGGTCACTTCGACGGTGAGCCGGTGTTCCTCCTGGAGCTGCGCAGCGCCGCCGAGGTTAGCGGTTGCGGCTGGCGCGGCCTGCGCCAGTTCATGCTCGAAGGCGACTTCGATATCTACAAGCTGCTGGGCTACGCGGCGCAGATCGGCACCTGGGCGCGTGAGCATCGCTTTTGCGGCAGCTGCGGCCAGGCCATGACCCAGATCCACTGGGAGCGGGCCATGCACTGCGCCAGCTGCGACCTGCGCAGCTACCCGCGCATCTCGCCCAGCATGATCGTGCTGGTCACCCGCGGCGATGAGATTCTGCTGGCGCGCTCACCGCGCTTTGTCACTGGGGTGTACAGCACCCTGGCCGGTTTTGCCGAGCCGGGCGAGTCGGCCGAGGACTGCCTGGTGCGTGAAGTGCGTGAAGAGGTGGCGGTAGAGGTGAAGAACATCCAGTACGTCGGCAGCCAGTGCTGGCCGTTCCCGCACTCGATGATGCTCGGTTTTCACGCCGAGTACGCTGGCGGCGAGATCGTCATGCAGCCGGACGAGATCGAGGACGCGCAGTGGTTCAACGTGCATGCACTGCCGCCACTGCCGGCCGGGCGTTCGATTGCCCGGCACTTGATCGATCTGTATGTAGCCCGCCGCTTAGGCCTGGCCGAACCAGTGCTGCCAGGCTAGGCGCACAGTCAGCGCGAGGACCACGGTGATGAATACCGGGCGGATGAACTTGCTGCCGCCGCTGATTGCCGTGCGTGCACCAAAGAACGCCCCGACCATCACCGCCAGACCCATGGCCAGGCCCACGATATAGTCGACCTGGCCGGAGGCGATGAACACCGTCAGCGCCGCCGCGTTGCTGACGAAGTTCATGCTCCGCGCCACACCACTGGCGCGGACCAGATCGATCGGATACAGCAGCAGCGTGCTCACCGTCCAGAACGCGCCGGTGCCCGGCCCGGCGACGCCGTCGTAGAGGCCTAGGGTAAAGCCCTGAGGCAACTGCCACGTCTTCTTGATCGGCGCATCGGCGTCCAGCGGTGCCTTGGGCGTGCCGCCGAACAACAGGTAGATGCCGCAGGCAAACACCACCACCGGGAGCATCTTGTTCAGCCATTCCGCCGGCAGGTAATGGGCGATCACCGCGCCGAGCAGGGCACCTACCAGCGTGCCGAACAGGGCTGGGCGCCACTGCGCCGGGTGGAACAGCTTGCGTCGGTAGTAGGTGAAGCCGGCGGTTGCCGAGCCGAAGGTCGAGCTGAGTTTGTTGGTGCCCAGCACCAGATGCGGCGGCATGCCCGCGGTCAACAGCGCAGGGGTAGTCAACAGACCACCGCCGCCTGCAATGGCGTCGATAAAGCCGGCAACAAAGGCAACCAGAGTCAGGATCAGCAGCGTCAGCGGTTCAACGGAGAGTTCGAAAGGCATGAGGATTCAGGCTTAGCGGCAGTGCGCGGCAAAAGGCCGCGCCAAAGGCTGCCATGGTAAACGCCACCGCCGAGTGTGGCCAGTATCGAGGCGGTTTTGCCGCCCGCTACAGGAACCAGTGATATTCGCGCGCGCTGACCTCATCCATGAAGGCCAGGTGGTCCTGGCGCTTGTTTTCGCAGTACACCTTCACAAACTCCTCACCGAGCCCGGCACTGACCGCAGGATGCGCTTGCATCGCGGCCACCGCGCTAAGCATGTCCTTGGGAAAGTCGATGCCGCTGGCGCGATCATCATTGAGCGGGGCAATCGGTTCTTGCCGGGCCGCCAGGCCTTGCTCCATGCCGCAGAGTATTGCCGCCAGCACCAGGTACGGATTGGCGTCGGCGCCGGCCAGGCGGTGCTCGATGCGCAGGTTGCGTGAGTCGGACTCGGGAATGCGAATGCACGCGTCGCGGTCTTCAAAGCCCCAGCTGGCGCGGCTGGCGGCGTTGACCATGGCGCCATAGCGGCGAAACGCATTGTGGTTGCCGGCAAAGATCGGCATGCACTGCGGCAGCAGTTCCAGGCACCCGGCCACCGCGTGGCGCAACGGCCGCTGCTGGTCGGCGGCGAGCACATTGTTGCCGCTGCTGTCGTACAGGCTCACATGCACGTGCATGCCACTGCCGGGCGCCTGCAGGTAGGGCTTGCTCATGAAGCTGGCGCGCAGGCCGTGCTTGCGCGCCACACCGCGGCTGCTGCGGCAGAACAGGGCGGCCCAGTCGGCGGCGCGCAGGCCGTCGTCACAGTGGCCGAAGTTGATCTCGAACTGGCCCGGGCCGAGTTCAGCAGTGATGACGTTGGCATCGACGCCTTGGGCATTGGCGGTTTCGACCATGTCGTGCAGCACTTCGGAGAAGCGCGACAGGCGTTCGATATGCAGGTTGGGCTGGTCATCGCGATCGCCACTGAGCGGGTCGCGGGGAAACTGCGGCAGGCCGTCCTGCAGCGCGCGGTCGAACAGGTAGAACTCCAGCTCGAACGCCACCACCGGGCGAATGCCTCGGGCCTGCAGGCGTTGCAGCACCCGGGCGAGCACCTCGCGCGGCTCGAACTCGATGGGCGCGTCGGTGCCGTCGGAGCTGATCAGCATCTGCCCGAGTGGCTGGTTTTCCCAGCTGACCGGCTTGAGCGTACCGGGGATCAGCCGGCGCAGTGCATCCGGGTCGCCATCGTTGAAGCAGTAATCGCCAATCGGGAACAAGCCACCCTGGGCGCCGAGCAGCACGCAGTTCTGCGGCAGCTTCAACGGGCTGCCGGCGGCGAGCTTTTCGAGCATGTCGATGGGGTAGCGTTTACCGTAGAAATGCCCGGGGATGTCCAGGCTGATCAGGTCGACGTAGCGCACTTCGGGGTGTTGGCTGCGAAACGCGCGGACTTCATCCAGCAGGGTAGTGGGGGTCATTGCGAGCTCTAGACGGCGCTGTGATTCAGCCTGAAAAATCTAGCAGCTGGCGCGATTTTCGCCAGCCACGGGGCTGCGCAGCAACTCCAGCGGGTCAGGTCGCGGCCTTGCGTCTGGCTACCCGCGGCTTGGCCGTCTTGGCTTTGCCGTCGGCCGCTTTGGCCTTGGTGCCCGCGCGGCGCTTCTTGCTCCAGGGCGCCTTATTGCCACCGGCGGGCACCAGCGGGCCGTTGATGGTCATGCGCATGCCGCTGCAGCGCTCGACCAGCTTGCCCATCCAGGCCGATTGGCGGGCAACGAATTCCTCGAGGGTCATTTCGCCGCTTTGAACCATGTCCAGGGCCTGCTCCCAGATCGCCGTGGTGCCCGGGTCGGCAATTGCCCGAGGCACGGCGTCAATCAGGCTGAACGCGGCCGGGGTGGCGGCCAGGGCCTTGCCGTTCTTGACCAGATAACCGCGGTCGAGCAGGCCCTGGATGATGCTGGCGCGGGTGGCCTCGGTGCCGATGCCGGTGGTTTCCTTGAGCTTTTGCTTGAGCTTGGGGTCGTCCACCAGCTTGGCGACGTTTTTCATCGCCTTGATCAGGTCGCCTTCGGTGAAGGGCTTGGGCGGCTGGGTCCACAGGTCCTTGAGCTGGACATTGCGCACTGCGCAGGCCTGGCCTTGCTGCAAAGCTGGCAGCACCTGCGCCGGCGGCGCTTCACGGCCTTTGGCCGGGGTCAGCGCCTCTGGCAGCGCGCGGCGCCAGCCGGCTTCGACGATCTGCTTGCCGACGGCGCGCAGAGCGTGGCCGGCGCAGTCGAAATCAGCCTGGGTGCGGTCGTATTCATGGTTGGGCAGAAACTGCGCCAGGTAACGCGCGCGGATCAGGGTGTAAACGGCCTTGTATTTCGGCGGCAGGCGCGCCGGGTCGCTGGCGGCAGCGGTGGGGATGATGCCGTGGTGGGCGCTGACCTTGGCGTCGTTCCAGGCGCGCGAGCGGCGTTGTGCCTGCAGGTGCGCTTGCAGCGGCGCCAGGCTGGCATCGGCGCGCTGCAATGCAGCGAGAATGGCCGACGCCTCGGCATGCTGGCTCATTGGCAGAAAGCCGCAGTCGCTGCGCGGGTAGGTGATCAGTTTGTGGGTTTCGTACAGCGCCTGGGCGATGTCGAGGGTTTCCTGAGCGCCGTAGCCGAACTTCTTCGAGCAGATTTCCTGCAGGGTGCCCAGGTCGAACGGCAGCGGTGCGGCTTCGCGCATGCGCTCGGTGACCAGCTTGCTGACCTGCGCACTGCCAGCCGTAGCCATATCGGCGGCGGCTTGCTGGGCCAGGCTCTGGTTGAGGCAACGGGCCTGGTCATCGCAGGCATCTTCAGGTGCTCGCCACTGGGCGTTGAACAGGCTGCCGGCATGCTCCAGCTGCACGTCGATGGCCCAGAACGGCACCGGTACAAAGTCGGCGATGCTGCGGTCGCGGTCTACCACCAGGCGCAGGGTCGGGGTTTGTACGCGGCCGACTGGCAACACGCCTTGATAACCGGATTGACGCCCGAGCAGGGTGAACAGCCGGCTCATGTTCATGCCGATCAGCCAGTCGGCACGCGAACGACCCAGGGCTGAATGGTACAGGCTGAAGGTCTCGCTGCCGGGCAGCAGCTTGGCCAGCGCCTTGCGAATCGAGGCATCGTCCAGCGCCGACAGCCACAGACGCTGGATCGGGCCGCGGTACCGGCAGTGCTCGACCAGCTCACGGGCGATCATCTCGCCTTCGCGGTCGGCGTCGGTGGCGATGACCAGTTCGCGCGCTTCGCCCAGCAGACGTTTGACTGCCTTGAACTGGCTGGCGGTTTTCGGCTTTACCAGCATCTTCCACTGGCCCGGGATGATCGGCAGGTCGTCCAGGCTCCAGCGCTTGTAGCGGGCGTCGTAGCTGTCGGGCGGGGCGGTTTCAAGCAGGTGGCCGATGCACCAGGTCACACAGACGTCAGTGCCTTGAAAGCAGCCGTCGCCGCGGCGGGTGGCGCCGAGCACTTTGGCGATATCTTTGGCCTGGGAGGGTTTTTCGCAGAGAAACAGGCGCATGGCCGAGAACGCTTCATGGGCAGACGATGAGCGTCAGGATGGACAAAGACGCGCCGTCAGGCAAGTTTTATCTGTATGTATATACAGCTTGCTGGTGAGGCAATGTTGCAGAGCACACAGCGGGCCATTGCAGCCCGCTGCGAAACAGGGCCGGTTAACCGGCCCTGATGTTGCTCAGACGAGGTCGCAGGACTCGCGCACCATCTCCACATGGGGGATGCCGGCCTCGAGGAACTCCTCGCTGACCACCTTGAAGCCCAGCCGCTCGTAGAACGGCGTGGCATGCACCTGGGCGCTCAAGGTCTGTTGCTTGAGGTCGCGGGCCTGGGCTTCGGCGATCACCGCATGCATCAGCGCGTCGCCCACCTTCAGCCCGCGCCAGTCCTTGAGCACCGAGATGCGGCCGATGGTGCCGTCGGCCAGCAGGCGCGCGGTGCCGATCGGGTAGTCACCCTCAAGAGCCAGGAAATGCACGGCCTGGGGGTCTTCGGCGTCAAATTCCAGCTCAGGCGGGATGTGCTGCTCGGCAACGAACACCGCATCGCGGATGCGGCGGATGTCACTGTTGTCCTTGATCCAATCGGCAAGCCGAACGCTGATTCTATTCATTGGCAAAACCCAGACTTCCTTGTTCGACCAGCTGGCAGACCAGGGTCAGACCTTCTTCATCCTTGAGCCACTGGCCCAGGTTTTCGATGTGCAGCGCATCGGCGGCGCAGATCATTTTCAGCAAATCGCGCAGGTGCCCCGAGAGCAGACGGCTCTGGCCGCTGGCGAACAGCAGCAGGTTGTCATCGACTTCCGACCAGGCCAGACGCGCGCTTGGGTTACGGATAAGAATAGCGCCTTGCTCCAGACTGTCGATCAGCTCTTCTTCCTTGAGCGGCTCGCCGGCGACCTGCTCAGGGTAGCGTGGCTCGGTCATGAACTGGCCGAACCAGGTCAGCAGCAGGCGCTCGTCACCCATGTGCTCGGCCAGCAGCGCCTTGAGGCGATCGAGGGCGTCGTGCTGGATCTGGTGCGGGTCGCTGACTGGCTGGGCGTCGGCGTCGCTGTAACGCTCTTCGTCCGGCAGGAACTGGCTGAGGAAGTCGGTGAAGTGGGTCAGCACTTCAGCGGCGCTTGGCGCACGGAAGCCGACCGAGTAGGTCAGGCAGTTGTCTTCGGCAACGCCGAAGTGGGCCAGGCGTGGCGGCAGGTAGAGCATGTCACCCGGCTCCAGGCGCCACTCGTCGGTCTGCTCGAAGTCAGCCAGGATGCGCAGGTCGGCGTGCTCGAGCAGCTTGCTGTCGCTGTCGCACATCTGGCCGACTTTCCAGTTGCGGGTGCCGTGGCCCTGCAGCAGGAACACGTCGTAGTTGTCGAAATGCGGGCCAACGCTGCCGCCAGGTGCGGCATAGCTGATCATCACATCGTCGATGCGCCAGCTTGGCAGGAAGCGGAAGCTTTCCAGCAGTTCGGCCACTTCCGGCACGAACTGATCGACCGCTTGCACCAGCAGGGTCCAGTCGCGCTCTGGCAGGGTGGCGAAGTCGTCCTCGGTGAACGGGCCGCGACGCAGCTCCCACGGGCGTTCGCCGTGTTCAAGGACCAGGCGCGATTCGACTTCCTCTTCCAGGGCCAGGCCAGCCAGCTCGTCAGGGTCGATCGGGCTTTCGAAGTCGGTGAACGCCTGGCGCACCAGCAATGGCTTCTTCTGCCAGTAGTCGCGCAGGAATTCGCGAGCAGTCAAACCGCCAAGCAGCTGAAGTGGAGTATCAGAATTCATGTTCAACCTATTGAAAAAACGTAATTTTCGTCCGGGAATAAAAACGCCCGGCTAGGCCGGGCGTCAGACGCAGGCGTGATCTTAGATGCGTTTGGCCTGCGCGACTGCGTTACCTATGTAGGTCGCAGGAGTCAGCTGCTTGAGCTCGGCCTTGGCATCGGCTGGCATGTCCAGGCCATCGATGAAGGTCAGCAGCGCCTCAGGGGTGATGCCTTTGCCACGGGTCAGCTCTTTGAGCTTCTCGTAGGGGTTTTCGATGTTGAAGCGGCGCATGACGGTCTGGATCGGTTCGGCGAGCACTTCCCAGCAGGCGTCCAGGTCGGCAGCGATGCGCTGAGTGTTGACTTCCAGCTTGCTGATGCCCTTCAGGCTGGCTTCGTAGGCGATCACGCTGTGAGCGAAGCCCACACCCAGGTTGCGCAGCACGGTGGAGTCGGTCAGGTCACGCTGCCAGCGCGAAACAGGCAATTTGCTGGCCAGGTGCTGGAACAGGGCGTTGGCGATGCCGAGGTTGCCTTCGGAGTTTTCGAAGTCGATCGGGTTGACCTTGTGTGGCATGGTCGACGAGCCGATTTCACCGGCAACGGTGCGCTGCTTGAAGTAGCCCAGCGAGATGTAGCCCCAGACGTCGCGGTCGAAGTCGATCAGGATGGTGTTGAAGCGGGCGATCGCGTCGAACAGCTCGGCAATGTAGTCGTGCGGTTCGATCTGGGTGGTGTACGGGTTGAACTGCAGGCCCAGCTCGTCTTCGATGAAGGCGCGGGCGTTTTCTTCCCAGTCGATCTGCGGGTAGGCCGACAGGTGCGCATTGTAGTTACCGACGGCGCCGTTGACCTTGCCCATCAGCGGCACGGCAGCGACTTGCGCGATTTGGCGCTCGAGGCGGTAGACGACGTTGGCCATCTCTTTGCCGAGGGTGGTCGGCGAGGCTGGCTGGCCGTGGGTGCGCGACAGCATCGGCACGTCGGCATGCTGGTGCGCGAGCGCGCGGATCGCTTCGGCGATCTGGCGCATCAGCGGCAGCAGCACGTCATCACGGCCGGCGCGCAGCATCAGTGCGTGGGACAGGTTGTTGATGTCCTCGCTGGTGCAGGCGAAGTGGATGAACTCGCTGACGTTGGCCAGCTCAGGCAGTTGTGCAGCCTGCTCCTTGAGCAGGTACTCGATGGCCTTGACGTCGTGGTTGGTGGTGCGTTCGATTTCCTTGACGCGCTCGGCGTGGGCCAGCTGGAAATCGCTGGCAAGGGTATCGAGAACGGCGTTGGCCTCGGCCGAGAATGCCGGCACTTCACCGATTTGCGGGTGAGCGGCCAGGCGTTGCAGCCAGCGCACTTCGACCAGGGCGCGGAAACGGATCAGGCCGTATTCGCTGAAAATAGGGCGCAAGGCCTGGGTTTTGCCGGCGTAGCGGCCGTCTACAGGGGAAACCGCAGTGAGCGAGGAAAGCTGCATGGGGTGTTCTCGGACAGTCAGGCTTTTGGAGGGCGCATATCATACATGAAAAATGCGCCGAGGTCGGGTGGCTGACCAAAGGTCGAGCCGTTTCAATGCTTGGCGCGGTCCGTGTAGGAGCGGCCTTGTGTCGCGAAAGGGCTGCGTAGCGGCCCCAAGATTTGCGCGGCACCCTAGAATTGCCGGGCACGCTACGCGCGCCTTTCGCGACACAAGGCCGCTCCTACATGGACCGCGCAAGGCGGGGATGCGCGGTGTTCAGGGGGTGGTACGCATCATGCCGTACAGCTCGTTGAGCAATTTGCGTCGGCTGAATACTAGCTGCCAGCGGTGCCCGCCCAGTTGACGCCACAAGCGTGCGGCGCGGATCCCGGCCAGCAGCAGGGCACGGATCTTCGAGGCGTTGCTGGCTTGCTGCAGGAAGCGCATGTCGCCATGCACCTGAATGCGCTGGCGCAAGGTGCTCAGGGTGTCCTGATACAAGGCGCCACTGGAAGCGATGACGTTCTCGTGGGTCAGACCGAAGTGATCGGCCTGGCCCTGGATCTGCGGCAGACGGTTGCCGATGGTTTCCAGCAGGTCGCCCCGCTTGGCCAGCTGGCGCTCGAGGCCGAGCATCGACAGGGCATAGCGCAGCGGCTCGCGCTGCAGGCTGCTGGGCTCGCGCTCGAGTGCGCCGACCAGGGCGCGGTAACCGTCGCGCAGGTTCAGGTCATCGCCACCGAACACCTCAAGGGTGTCCTTGGGGTCCATCACCAGCAGGCTGCCAAGCATGCAGCCGAGTTCGGCGTCATTGGACTGGCCGGTGCGTGCCAGCTTGTCGACCAGCACCGCAGCCTGAAACACGCCGCCAAGGGCAATCAACTGCTCGTGCAGGTTGCTCATGGGCGCGGGCTCCACGGCTCGGCAGTCTCGATCACGCCGCCGCCTAGGCACACCTCGCCGTCGTAGAACACCACCGACTGGCCGGGGGTGACCGCACGTTGCGGCTCGTCGAACACGGCGCGGTAGCCGCTTTCGGTGCGTTCCAGGGTGCAACCCTGGTCGCCCTGGCGATAGCGCACCTTGGCCGTGAGGCGGCGCGGGGTGGTGAGGTCGATCGGGTTGACCCAGAAGATGTCCGAGGCGAGCAGGGCGCGGGAGAACAACCATGGGTGCTCGTTGCCCTGGCCGACCACCAGCACGTTGCGGGCGAGGTCTTTGACCAGCACGTACCACGGGTCGTCACCAGCGTCCTTGAGGCCGCCGATGCCCAGCCCCTGGCGCTGGCCGATGGTGTGGTACATCAGGCCGTGGTGCCGGCCGATGACTTCACCTTCGGTGGTTTCGATGTTGCCCGGCTGGGCTGGCAGGTACTGCTTGAGGAAGTCGCTGAAGCGCCGCTCGCCAATGAAGCAGATGCCGGTGGAGTCCTTTTTCTTGGCAGTGGCCAGGCCGTGTTTCTCGGCGATGGAGCGCACTTCGGGTTTTTCCAGCTCGCCGACCGGGAACAGGGTGCGGGCGATTTCCTTGCCGCCGACGGCATGCAGGAAGTAGCTCTGGTCCTTGTTCGGGTCCAGGCCCTTGAGCAGCTCGGTCAGCTCGCCGGTATCGCGGCGGCGTACATAGTGGCCGGTGGCGATCAGGTCGGCACCGAGCGACAGCGCGTAGTCGAGGAAGGCCTTGAACTTGATCTCGCGGTTGCAGAGGATGTCCGGGTTTGGCGTGCGCCCAGCCTTGTACTCTTCAAGGAAGTGCTCGAACACGTTGTCCCAGTACTCGGCGGCAAAGTTGGCCGTGTGCAGCTTGATGCCAATGCGGTCGCACACGGCCTGGGCGTCGGCCAGGTCTTCGCGGGCGGTGCAGTATTCGGTGCCGTCGTCCTCTTCCCAGTTTTTCATGAACAGACCTTCCACCTGGTAGCCCTGCTCAATCAGCAGAAGGGCGGAGACGGAAGAGTCGACGCCGCCGGACATGCCGACGATGACGCGGGTCTTGGCGGGGTCTTTGAGTGCTGGGCTGGTCATGGTTACCGATGTGTATCAGGGAAAAAGGTCGATTCTATCAGGCCCGCTCGCGCGCGTCAGTCGCGCAGCAGGGCGAGGCTGTGCAGCGGGCCTGCCAGGTAGTCGTCGATGCAGCGCGGTACCAGCTCGCTGCGCCAGCGTTGTGGCTCGGCCAGCAGCTCGGCGCGGGTCATCCACAGGGCGCGGGTTATGTCGCTGTCGAGGGCGCGTTGCGGGTGATGTTGGACGGGGCGGGCGGCGAAGCAGATGCGTTGGTAGGTGACGCCGTTGCTGGGGGCGGTGTACAGGTAGATGCCGATTACGCCGGTCAGCTCGACATCCCAGGCGGTTTCTTCGAGAGTTTCGCGCAAGGCGGCCTGTTGCAGGGTTTCGTTCGGTTCGAGGTGGCCGGCCGGTTGGTTGAAGACGTGCTGGCCGGCTTTGAATTCCTCGACGAAGAGGAAGCGGCCCTGGTCTTCGACCACGGTGGCTACGGTGATGTGGGGGTGCCAGGTCATTTGTGGTGTCCTTTCGAATTTGGGGTCGCTTTGCGACCCTTTCGCGACACAAGGCCGCTCCTACAGGGGACCGCGTACGACCTCTCTGTAGGAGCGGCCTTGTGTCGCGATTGGGCTGCGCAGCAGCCCCAGTGGGCCTTGATGACAAACCCTGAAAAGCACAAACCCCGGTGCGTGGCCGGGGTTTGTGGGGTTACTTCAAGCGAGCCTTACAGCGCAGCAATCGCGTTGTTGAGGGTCTGGCTTGGGCGCATCACCTTGGCGGTCAGCTCGGCATCCGGGGCGTAGTAGCCACCGATGTCGACTGGCTTGCCCTGTACCGCGTTGAGTTCGGCGACGATGGTCGCTTCGTTCTCGGTCAGGGTCTTGGCCAGCGGGGCAAAGCGTGCTTGCAGCGCAGCGTCGTCGCTCTGTGCAGCCAGAGCCTGAGCCCAGTACAGGGTCAGGTAGAAGTGGCTACCGCGGTTGTCGATACCGCCAACCTTGCGCGAAGGCGACTTGTTGTTGTCGAGGAACTTGCCGGTAGCCTGGTCCAGGGTGTTGGCCAGAACCTTGGCACGTGGGTTGGCGTAGGTGTCGCCCAGGTGCTCGAGCGAGGCCGCCAGTGCGAGGAACTCACCCAGCGAATCCCAACGCAGGAAGTTCTCTTCAACCAGCTGCTGCACGTGCTTGGGTGCCGAACCGCCAGCGCCGGTTTCGAACAGACCACCGCCGTTCATCAGCGGCACGATCGACAGCATCTTGGCGCTGGTGCCCAGCTCCATGATCGGGAACAGGTCGGTCAGGTAGTCGCGCAGAACGTTGCCGGTCACCGAGATGGTGTCCTTGCCTTCGCGGATACGGGCCAGGGAGAACTTGATCGCCTCGACCGGTGGCAGGACGCGGATGTCCAGGCCAGTGGTGTCGTGGTCTTTCAGGTACTTCTGGACTTTCTCGATCATCACGCCGTCGTGAGCGCGTTCCGGGTCGAGCCAGAACACCGCTGGGGTACCGCTCAGGCGGGCACGGTTGACGGCCAGCTTGACCCAGTCCTGGATCGGCGCGTCTTTGGTCTGGCACATACGGAAGATGTCGCCAGCTTCGACGTTCTGTTGCAGAACCACGTTGCCTTTGCCATCAACGACGCGCACGACGCCATCGGTCTTGATTTCGAAGGTCTTGTCGTGGGAGCCGTACTCTTCGGCTTTCTGCGCCATCAGGCCAACGTTCGGTACGCTGCCCATGGTGGTCGGATCGAAGGCGCCGTTGACTTTGCAGTCTTCGATGGCAGCCTGGTAGATACCGGCGTAGCAGCGGTCCGGGATCACGGCCTTGGCGTCTTGCAGCTCGCCGGCGGTGTTCCACATCTTGCCCGAGTCACGGATCATGGCCGGCATCGAGGCGTCGACGATAACGTCGCTCGGCACGTGCAGGTTGGTGATGCCTTTGTCGGAGTTGACCATCGCCAGGGCTGGACGCACGGCGTACAGGGCCTGGATGTCGGCTTCGATCTGCGCTTGCTGGTCAGCTGGCAGGTCCTTGATGCGGGCGTACAGGTCGCCGATGCCGTTGTTGGCATTGAAGCCGATTTCGGCCAGCGCTGCAGCGTGCTTGGTCAGCACTTCGCCGTAGAACTCTTCGACGATGACGCCGAACATGATCGGGTCGGAAACCTTCATCATGGTTGCTTTCAAGTGCACCGAAAGCAGTACGCCGCTGGCCTTGGCATCGGCGATCTGCTCGGCGATGAAGGCTTTCAGGGCTTTGCGGCTCATGGTCGCGCAGTCAACCACTTCAGCGGCTTTGACAGCGGTTTTTTCCTTCAGAACGGTAGTTGCGCCGTTCTTGTCCAGCAGTTCGATGCGCAGGCTGTCGTCAGCTTCGATCAGTGCGGCTTTTTCGCTGCCGTAGAAGTCGCCCTGGCTCATGTGGGCCACGTGCGATTTCGAGTCGGAAGCCCAGGCGCCCATCTTGTGCGGGTGCTTGCGTGCGTAGTTCTTGACCGACAGCGGCGCGCGGCGGTCGGAGTTGCCTTCGCGCAGTACCGGGTTCACGGCGCTGCCCTTGATGCGGTCGTAGCGCGCGCGGGATTCTTTTTCGGCAGCGCTGACAGGCTCGTCAGCGTAGTCAGGGATGGCGTAACCCTTGGCTTGCAGTTCCTTGATCGCAGCCTTGAGCTGAGGCACCGAGGCCGAGATGTTCGGCAGCTTGATGATGTTGGCTTCAGGGGTGGTGGCCAGTTGGCCCAGCTCCGCCAGATGATCGCTTACCTGCTTGTCTGCGCCGAGTTGCTCCGGGAATGCCGCAAGGATACGGCCAGCCAGGGAGATGTCGCGAGTTTCGACGGCGATGTCAGCCGAGGCGGTGAACGCTTCGACGATCGGCAGCAGCGAATAGGTGGCGAGGGCAGGGGCTTCGTCGGTGAAGGTATAGATGATCTTAGAGCGGGTGGGCATGCGGGTTAACTCTCTGTTTTGCTGAGCGTACTCGAGTCTCGGGCTGCGCTGGGTAGGCGCATCGCCCACGGCGCGCCATGGGCAAAAGGTCGAGAGGCTGCGAGCGGTGATGGTGGATGCATCAGTCGAGCGTCAAGCGGCTGGGATGCGGTAACAGCCCAGACTTTGTGGCCTTCGAGGGCCGGGGGCAAGCCGCGATTTCCGGGGATTCGCCCCCATGACCTTACGGTCAGGGCCGGAGTATACCAAACCCTTTGGGCTAATCAGCAAGGCCAAGTGGTATCAGCGCATTTATAAGACCAAAGACTAAGCCGCAATGTGGTGCATTGCCGCAGGTGCAGAGCGGGCCTTGCAGGTCGGCAGATGTGGTTTAGGCTGATTGGATCGCATGATGTCCACCCACACCCGACTCCGGAGTAGTGCAAGCATGGGATACCAGAAAATCAAGGTGCCGACCGACGGCGTCAGGATCACCGTCAATGCCGACCATTCGCTCAATGTGCCCGACAACCCGATCATTCCTTATATCGAAGGCGATGGAATCGGGGTCGACGTCTCCCCGGTGATGATCAAGGTGGTCGATGCCGCGGTGCAAAAGGCCTACGCCGGCAAGCGCAAGATCGCCTGGATGGAGGTCTATGCCGGTGAAAAAGCTACCCAGGTATATGACCAGGACACCTGGCTGCCGCAAGAGACCCTCGACGCAGTCAAGGAATACGTGGTGTCGATCAAAGGCCCGCTGACCACGCCGGTCGGCGGCGGCATCCGCTCGTTGAACGTGGCCCTGCGCCAACAGCTTGACCTATATGTATGTCTGCGCCCGGTGGTGTGGTTCGAGGGCGTGCCGAGTCCGGTGAAAAAGCCGGGAGACGTCGACATGGTGATCTTCCGGGAAAACTCCGAAGACATTTATGCAGGCATCGAGTGGAAGGCCGGCTCGCCCGAAGCAATCAAGGTGATCAAGTTTCTCAAGGAAGAAATGGGCGTCACCAAGATCCGCTTCGACCAGAACTGTGGCATTGGCGTCAAGCCGGTCTCCAGGGAGGGCACCAAGCGCCTGGTGCGCAAGGCCTTGCAGTATGTTGTCGACAATGACCGCGAGTCGCTGACCCTGGTGCACAAGGGCAATATCATGAAATTCACCGAGGGCGCGTTCAAGGACTGGGGCTACGAGGTGGCCAAGGAAGAATTCGCCGCCGAGTTGCTCGACGGCGGGCCGTGGATGCAGTTCACCAACCCCAAGAGCGGCAAGAAGGTGGTGGTCAAGGATGCGATTGCCGATGCCATGCTGCAGCAGATCTTGCTGCGCCCGGCAGAGTACGACGTGATTGCCACGCTCAACCTCAACGGCGACTACCTGTCCGATGCGCTTGCGGCAGAGGTCGGTGGCATTGGTATTGCGCCTGGGGCGAATCTGTCGGACACCGTGGCAATGTTCGAGGCGACGCACGGTACTGCGCCCAAATATGCCGGGCAGGACAAGGTCAATCCGGGGTCGGTGATCCTCTCAGCCGAAATGATGCTGCGGCACATGGGCTGGATCGAGGCTGCCGACCTGATCATCAAAGGGACCAACGGCGCAATTGCGGCGAAAACCGTTACCTATGATTTCGAGCGCCTGATGGACGGCGCTACGCTGGTGGGTAGCTCAGGCTTTGGCGATGAGATGATCAAACACATGTAGACACGAAAAACCGATCGCCTGTTAAACAGGCGATCGGTCTGTTCGTATTCACAGCAGCAGAGAAGTGGCTCAGGCGCCCACAGTCGAAGGCTCAGGCACTGTATTTACTGGTGCAGTAGAGTCAGCAGTGGCTGCCTGGATCTTGACCGCATGCAGGCCCTTGGGGCCTTGTATGATCTCGAATCTCACCAATTGACCCGCCTTCAGGGTCTTGTATCCGTCCATCTCAATGGCCGAATAATGGGCGAAGAGGTCGTCGCTCTTGCCGTCTTCATTGATGAACCCATAGCCCTTGGCATTGTTGAACCACTTGACTTTACCGCTTGTCATCCCTATGTCCCTCTGCAAAGGACTCCATCACTGGAGTATCATCCACGTATCCGCATACGAACCTTGCGAAAAATCTGGTTGACTGCGCGGATCTTTATCGCCCACGGTGGGTTCTATTGGTTGTAACACCGTTTTGCCGATAGTCAAGGTCATGCGGCGCCTGCGCCGGCGCCAGCCCTATGCGGTCAACCCACTACCTTAACTTGTCGATGTGATGAAATTCTTTCCATGCATGCACACAGTCAGATTCGACTAACATTCAATCAGGATGGTCCTCAGACCAACGAGGACGATGGCTCCGGTCTGGCTGTTCAAGAAGCCAAGCCGATCCTGCAGGCGCCACCCATGTACAAGGTGGTTTTATTCAACGATGACTACACGCCAATGGATTTCGTCGTCGAAGTGCTCGAGACGTTCTTTAGTTTGAACCGCGAGCTGGCGACCAAGATCATGCTGACCGTCCATACCGAGGGGCGGGCAGTATGCGGATTGTTTACCCGCGACATCGCCGAAACGAAGGCGACGCAGGTCAACCAATACGCCCGGGAGAGCCAGCATCCGCTACTCTGTGAAATCGAGAAGGACGGTTAATCGCCGACCACTTGGGTATGAGGTGAAGCTATGTTAAACCGCGAGCTCGAAGTCACCCTCAATCTGGCCTTCAAGGAGGCCCGTTCGAAGCGTCATGAATTCATGACCGTCGAACATCTGCTGTTGGCACTCCTTGACAATGAGGCGGCCGCAACCGTTCTACGCGCCTGTGGCGCCAATCTCGACAAGCTCAAGCACGACCTGCAAGAGTTCATCGACTCCACCACACCCCTGATCCCGGTGCACGACGAAGACCGCGAGACCCAGCCAACCCTGGGCTTCCAGCGCGTGCTGCAACGCGCGGTGTTCCATGTGCAGAGTTCGGGCAAGCGTGAAGTGACCGGCGCCAATGTGCTGGTAGCTATCTTCAGCGAGCAGGAAAGCCAGGCCGTGTTTCTGCTCAAGCAGCAGAGTGTGGCCCGTATCGACGTGGTCAACTTCATTGCCCACGGCATCTCCAAGGTGCCGGGCCACGGGCCGAGCGCGGACAGCGACCAGGACATGCAGGATGAAGAGGGTGGCGAAACGTCGTCCTCGAGCAATCCGCTGGACACCTACGCCAGCAACCTCAACGAGCAGGCGCGTCAGGGCCGTATCGATCCGTTGGTGGGCCGCGAGCAGGAAGTCGAGCGCGTAGCGCAGATTCTCGCTCGCCGGCGCAAGAACAACCCGTTGCTGGTCGGTGAAGCGGGGGTCGGCAAGACGGCCATCGCCGAAGGCCTGGCCAAACGCATCGTCGATGGTCAGGTGCCTGACCTGCTGGCGCAGAGCGTGGTCTATTCGCTCGATCTCGGCGCACTGCTGGCCGGGACCAAGTACCGCGGTGACTTCGAGAAGCGCTTCAAGGCGCTGCTGGGTGAGTTGCGCAAACGTCCGCAGGCGATCCTGTTCATCGATGAGATCCACACCATCATCGGTGCCGGCGCTGCTTCGGGCGGTGTGATGGATGCGTCCAACCTGCTCAAGCCACTGCTCTCATCAGGTGATATCCGCTGCATTGGCTCGACTACCTTCCAGGAATTCCGTGGCATCTTCGAGAAGGACCGGGCCCTGGCGCGGCGCTTCCAAAAGGTCGATGTGTCGGAGCCATCGGTGGAAGACACCGTGGGCATCCTGCGCGGGCTGAAAGGCCGCTTCGAGTCGCACCACCACATCGAGTATAGCGACGAGGCCCTGCGCGCCGCTGCCGAGCTGGCTGCGCGCTATATCAATGACCGGCATATGCCGGACAAGGCCATCGACGTGATCGACGAGGCGGGCGCTTATCAGCGCTTGCAGCCGGAGGCCAATCGGGTCAAGCGCATCGAAGTGGCGCAGGTCGAAGATATCGTCGCGAAAATCGCGCGGATTCCGCCAAAGCACGTATCCAGCTCCGACAAAGAGCTGCTGCGTAACCTGGAGCGCGACCTGAAACTGACCGTATTTGGTCAGGATCCGGCGATCGATTCGCTGTCGACCGCGATCAAGCTGTCGCGAGCCGGCCTCAAAGCCCCGGACAAGCCCGTAGGCTCGTTCCTGTTCGCCGGCCCTACCGGTGTCGGCAAAACCGAGGCCGCGCGTCAGCTGGCCAAGGCGCTGGGTGTTGAGCTGGTGCGCTTCGACATGTCCGAGTACATGGAGCGACACACCGTGTCGCGCCTGATCGGTGCGCCGCCAGGCTATGTCGGTTTCGATCAGGGCGGTTTGCTCACCGAGGCGATCACCAAGCAGCCGCACTGCGTACTGCTGCTCGACGAGATCGAGAAGGCCCACCCGGAAGTCTTCAACCTGCTGCTGCAGGTGATGGACCACGGTACCCTGACCGACAACAACGGGCGCAAGGCGGACTTCCGCAACGTGATCCTGATCATGACCACCAACGCCGGCGCTGAAACCGCGGCGCGGGCCTCCATCGGCTTTACCCATCAGGACCATGCGTCGGATGCGATGGAAGTCATTCGCAAGAGCTTCACGCCGGAATTCCGCAACCGCCTGGATACCATCATCCAGTTCGGTCGCCTGAGCCACGAGACGATCAAAAGCATCGTCGACAAGTTCCTTATCGAACTGCAGGCTCAGCTGGAAGACAAGCGTGTGCTGCTCGAGGTCAGTGACGAGGCGCGTGGCTGGCTGGCTGCCAGCGGCTATGACGTGCAGATGGGCGCCCGGCCGATGGCGCGGCTTATTCAGGACAAGATCAAGCGGCCATTGGCTGAAGAGATCCTGTTCGGTGAGCTGGCCGAGCATGGCGGTGTGGTGCACATCGAGCTGCGTGATGGCGAGTTGGTGTTCGACTTCGAGACCACTGCCGAAGTGGCTTGATCGAGGAGAAGGGGTCGCTTCGGCGGCCCTTTTTTTGCCTACAAAAAAGCCCGGCACATTGGCCGGGCTTTTTCATGGCTGGAGCTTAACGGGCGCGGTAAGTGATGCGGCCCTTGCTCAGGTCATAAGGCGTCAGTTCGACGCGAACCTTGTCGCCAGTGAGAATACGGATGTAATTCTTGCGCATTTTTCCGGAGATATGCGCGGTTACGACGTGCCCATTTTCCAACTCCACGCGGAACATGGTGTTGGGCAGGGTGTCGACGACAGTGCCTTCCATTTCGAAGCTGTCTTCTTTCGACATGCAGTAAAGCCCTCGGTATCCAGTGTAGGCCCGACGCGCAACTGCACCGGGCAAAAAAGTGGCGTGGATTATGCCCGAAAAGAGTATTTCAAGCCAATGCTTTCAATTGAGGCTGACCCAACGTTGGTTGATCAGCAGTTCGATGGGGCGATACTGGGTCTTGTAACTCATCTTTTTGCAGTTCTTGATCCAGTAGCCAAGGTACACCGCCTCAAGGTTCTGGCGCAGTGCATCGCTGATCTGCCAGAGAATGGCGAAGCGCCCCAGGCTGCGGCGTTCTTCATCCGGCTCGTAGAAGGTGTACACCGCCGACAGCCCGTTGGGCAGCATATCGCATACCGCCACCGCAAGCAGCCGCCCGTGCAGGCGAAACTCATAGAACCAGCAGAATGGCAGATCGCGCACCAGAAAGGTGGAAAACTGATCGCGACTGGGCGGATACATGTCGCCGTCGCTGTGGCGCTGCTCGATGTAGCGCCGGTACAGGTCGAAATATTCTTCCTTGAACGACGGCCGGGCGGCAATCACCTGCAGGTCGCTGTTGCGCTTGAGGATGCGTCGCTGCTGGCGGTTGGGGATGAAGCGGGCGACGGGGATGCGCGCCGGCACGCAGGCGTTGCAGTTTTGGCAATGCGGGCGATACAGGTGGTCGCCACTGCGGCGAAAGCCCATTTCGGAGAGGTCGGCGTACACATCGACGTCCATCGGCTGGCTAGGGTCGAGGAACAGCGTGGTCGCCTGCTCATCGGGCAGGTAGCTGCAGGAGTGGGGCTGAGTGGCATAGAACTTCAACCGCGCCAACTCTGTCATGATCGACCCCTCTGCAAGACGTAGTCCTAAGTGTAAGCCAGCCGGGCAAACTCGCCTAGCGAACCCAGCTGACGTCGACGGCCTGATCAAGGTGGCGTTCAAGGTGCTCTGCAAAACTGGCGCGGCTGATCGAGCGGGCGCCGAGGCTGTGCAGGTGGTTGGTGGGCATTTGGCAATCGATCAGAACGAAACCGGCGGCGCGCAGATGCTCGACCAGGGTCACGAAACCGACCTTGGAGGCGTTGTCGGCGCGGCTGAACATCGACTCGCCAAAGAACAGCCGGCCCATGGCCAGGCCGTACAAGCCGCCAACCAGCTCGCCGTTCTCGCGCACTTCAACCGAGTGGGCGAAGCCGCGCCGGTGCAGCTCGCAGTAGGCGGCGCGCATGGGGTCGGTGATCCAGGTGCCGTCGGCGTAGTCGCGTGGCGCGGCGCAGGCGGCAATCACTGTTTCGAAGTCGGTATCGAAGCTGACTTGATAACGCTGCTGGCGGATCAGCTTGGCCAGCGAGCGTGACACGTGCAGCTCGTCGGGGAACAACACCGTGCGTGGGTCGGGTGACCACCAGAGGATGGGCTGACCATCCTGAAACCACGGAAAGCAGCCATGCCGATAGGCCTGCACCAGGCGCGCGGGGCTCAAGTCACCGCCAGCGGCAAGTAATCCGTTGGGCTCCTGCAGAGCCTTTGTCAGGGGCGGAAAGGTCAGCGAGTCGCGGGTCAGCCAGGTCAGCATGGGCGTCATGTGCAGTGGGGGAGGGGAGGGCTGACAGCATGGCCCGCCCTCGTCAGCAGGTCAATCCAACGCCAAGCCGCAGCGCTGACGCTTGCCAAGGCAATTGCCAGCAGATTTTTCAGGCAATCGGCACCAACCCGACGCTTTGTTGTCACACCTGTGCAAAAACACAGCATAAGCCTTTGTCACGCAAGGCAATGCGTGCTCAAATTACACCCATTGAAGATTGCTCACCGTTCGCGCCCATCCGGCGCGCCGCCATGGCGGCTGGTGGGCAGTAATGTTAAAAGTACGGGTTCATTGACCGGACATCGGGTCGATCACTACTGGACGCGCAGCAAGCGCAGGAATAGACGCGTTTTGAAGAAATCCACCGCAACTCCGCCCCCTCTGCCGGTACCGATGTGGCGCCAGCAGTTGCATTATCGCCTCAAGGAAGGTGCGCTGATCGCCGTCGGCGCGCTGTGCCTGTACCTGTGGATGGCGCTGCTGACCTACGACACCGCCGACCCAGGCTTCACCCACACCAGCAATGTCGATCAGGTGCAGAACGCGGCTGGCCGCGCTGGCGCGTATTTCGCCGATATTCTGTTCATGGTGCTGGGCTACTTCGCCTATATCTTCCCGTTGCTGCTGGGGATCAAGACCTGGCAGATCTTCCGTGAGCGGCACCAGCCGTGGCAGTGGAGTGGCTGGTTGTTCTCCTGGCGGCTGATCGGCCTGGTGTTTCTGGTGTTGTCGGGCGCAGCCCTGGCCCATATCCACTTCCACCCGTCGGCAAGCCTGCCGTTCTCGGCCGGCGGCGCGCTGGGCGAGAGCCTCGGCGACCTGGCCCGCAGCCTGTTGAACGTGCAGGGCAGCACGCTGATGTTCATTGCCCTGTTCCTGTTCGGCCTGACCGTGTTCACCGATCTGTCCTGGTTCAAGGTCATGGACATGACCGGCAAGATCACCCTCGACCTGTTCGAGCTGGTGCAAGGCGCGGCCAATCGCTGGTGGGAAGCGCGCAACGAGCGCAAACGCCTGGTGGCGCAGCTGCGTGAGGTCGACGAGCAGGTCGATACGGTCGTAGCGCCGGTGGTGGCCGACAAGCGCGAGCAGCTCAAGGCGCGCGAACGCATCATCGAGCGTGACGACGCGCTAACCAAGCACGTTGCCCAGCGCGTGCAGCAGCCGGCACCGGTGATCATGCCCGCCCCGGTCAAGGCGCCGGAGCCGAGCAAGCGCATCCTCAAGGAAAAACAGACGCCGCTGTTCGTCGACAGCGCCGTCGAAGGCACTCTGCCGCCGATCTCGATCCTCGATCCGGCCGAAGAAAAGAAAATCGAATACTCGCCAGAATCCCTGGCCGGTGTTGGCCATCTGCTGGAAATCAAGCTCAAGGAGTTTGGTGTCGAGGTCTCGGTTGATTCGATCCATCCTGGCCCGGTGATCACTCGTTACGAGATCCAGCCGGCAGCCGGGGTCAAGGTCAGCCGTATCGCCAACCTGGCCAAAGACCTGGCCCGTTCGTTGGCCGTGACCAGCGTGCGGGTGGTCGAGGTGATCCCTGGCAAAACCACCGTGGGCATCGAAATCCCCAACGAGAACCGGCAGATGGTGCGCTTCTCCGAGGTGCTGTCGTCGTCCCAGTACGATGACGCCAAGTCACCGGTTGCATTGGCCCTGGGTCACGACATCGGCGGTAAGCCGGTAATCACCGACCTGGCGAAGATGCCCCACCTGCTGGTGGCCGGTACCACCGGCTCGGGCAAATCGGTGGGGGTCAACGCCATGATCCTGTCGATCCTGTTCAAGTCCGGGCCGGAAGACGCCCGCTTGATCATGATCGACCCGAAAATGCTCGAACTGTCGATCTACGAAGGCATTCCGCACCTGCTCTGCCCGGTAGTCACCGACATGAAGGACGCCGCCAACGCCCTGCGCTGGAGCGTTGCCGAAATGGAGCGCCGCTACAAGCTGATGGCAGCCATGGGCGTACGGAACCTGGCCGGCTTCAACCGCAAGATCAAGGACGCCCAGGAAGCTGGTGAGGTCATCCATGACCCGTTGTACCGTCGCGAAAGCATGGATGACGAGCCGCCAACCCTGAAAACCTTGCCGACCATCGTTGTGGTGGTCGACGAGTTCGCCGACATGATGATGATCGTCGGCAAAAAGGTCGAAGAACTGATCGCCCGTATTGCGCAGAAGGCGCGGGCGGCAGGTATTCACTTGATTCTCGCCACCCAGCGGCCGTCTGTTGACGTCATTACCGGCCTGATCAAGGCCAACATCCCGACCCGTATGGCGTTCCAGGTATCGAGCAAGATCGACTCACGGACCATCATCGATCAGGGCGGCGCCGAACAGCTGCTGGGTCACGGTGACATGCTCTACATGCCGCCGGGCACCAGCCTGCCGATCCGCGTACACGGTGCCTTTGTTTCCGACGAAGAAGTCCACCGCGTGGTGGAAGCGTGGAAGCTGCGTGGCGCGCCGGACTACAACGACGACATCCTCAATGGCGTCGAAGAGGCCGGCAGCGGCTTTGAAGGCAGCAGCGGTGGCGGTGATGATGATGCCGAAACCGATGCCCTGTACGACGAAGCCGTGCAGTTCGTACTTGAAAGCCGCCGCGCCTCGATCTCGGCGGTGCAGCGCAAGCTGAAAATCGGCTACAACCGCGCCGCGCGGATGATCGAGTCGATGGAAATGGCTGGGGTAGTCACCGCCATGAACACCAACGGCTCGCGCGAAGTGATTGCGCCGGGCGGCCCACGCGATTGATCATCACCCTGCCGGGCGCCAATCACGGCGCCCGGCCCATCTACTGTTCAACGAGGATTTCCATGCGCGCGATTCGCATGCTGTTGGTTTCCGCCCTGGCTCTGGGCACCCTGTCGGCGCATGCCGGCGAGAGCGATGTGAAGCGCCTGACCGAACTGCTCGAGAAGTCGCAGACCATCGAAGCCAGGTTCTCCCAACTGACCCTGGATGCCGGCGGCACCAGCCTGCAGGAAACCGCAGGCGAGATGACCGTCAAGCGCCCGGGCCTGTTCTACTGGCACACTGATGCGCCGCAGGAGCAGGTAGTGGTGTCCGACGGTCAGAAGGTCACCCTGTGGGACCCGGACCTGGAGCAGGCCACCGTGAAAAAGCTCGATGTGCGCTTGAACCAGACCCCAGCGCTGCTGCTGTCCGGTGATGTCTCCAAGATCAGTCAGAGCTTCGATATCACCTCCAAGGAACAAGGCGAGGTGATGGACTTCACCCTCAAGCCGAAAACCAAGGACACCCTGTTCGATTCCCTGCGCATCTCGTTCCGCAAGGGCCTGATCAACGACATGCAACTGATCGACAGCGTAGGCCAGCGCACCAATATCCTGTTCACTGCGGTCAAGGCCAACCAGCCGGTGCCGGCTAACAAATTCAAGTTCGATGTACCGAAAGGCGCGGACGTCATCCAGGAGTAATCAGAGGCCGTCATGGACCTGTTTCGTAGCGAACCCGTCTCTCAGCCACTGGCTGCCCGGCTGCGTCCGTCCAACCTGGACGAGTACGTAGGCCAGGAGCACCTGCTGGCGCGCGGCAAGCCGCTGCGCGAGGCGCTGGAGCAGGGGGCGCTGCACTCGATGATCTTCTGGGGCCCGCCGGGAGTTGGCAAGACCACACTGGCGCGGCTGCTGGCGCAGTTCTGTGACGCCCACTTCGAAACGGTCTCGGCGGTACTGGCCGGGGTCAAGGAGATCCGCCAGGCGGTCGAGGTGGCCAAGCAGCAGGCTGCTCAATACGGCCGGCGGACCATCCTGTTCGTCGATGAAGTGCACCGCTTCAACAAGTCGCAGCAAGATGCGTTTCTGCCGTTCGTTGAAGATGGCACACTGATTTTTATCGGTGCGACCACCGAGAATCCGTCATTCGAATTGAACAACGCCTTGCTCTCGCGGGCGCGCGTCTATGTGCTCAAAAGCCTGGACGAGGATGCCCTGCGCAAATTGGTCAATCGCGCCCTCAGCGAGGAGCGCGGCCTGGGCAAGCGTCAGCTGACGGTGGGCGATGAAGCCTTCAAGATGCTCATGGCCGCTGCCGACGGTGATGGCCGGCGCATGCTCAACTTCCTCGAAAACGCCTCGGACCTGGCCGAAGATGGCGCTGATATCGGCGTTGATCTGCTGCAAAGCCTGCTCGGCGACAGCCGCCGGCGTTTCGACAAGGGCGGCGAAGCGTTCTACGACCAGATATCGGCGCTGCACAAATCGGTGCGTGGTTCCAACCCGGATGGCGCGCTGTACTGGTACGCGCGCATGCTCGATGGCGGCTGCGACCCGTTGTACATCGCCCGCCGTGTGGTGCGCATGGCCAGTGAAGACATCGGCAACGCCGACCCGCGGGCGCTGAGCCTGTGCCTGTCGGCGTGGGACGTGCAGGAGCGTCTTGGCAGCCCGGAAGGCGAGCTGGCAGTGGCCCAGGCCATCACCTACATCGCCTGCGCGCCGAAGAGCAATGCGGTGTACATGGGCTTCAAGGCGGCCATGCGCGAGGCAGCCGAGCACGGTTCGCTGGAAGTGCCGTTGCACCTGCGCAATGCACCGACCAAACTGATGAAGCAACTGGGCTACGGCGAAGAATACCGCTACGCCCACGATGAACCGGATGCCTACGCCGCAGGCGAAGACTACTTCCCGGATCAACTCGAACCACGACCTTACTATCAGCCCGTGCCACGCGGCCTGGAACTGAAGATCGGCGAGAAGCTGCGCCACCTCGCCGAGCTCGATCGCAACAGCCCCCGCCAGCGGAGAAAACCATGATTGCCCTGATTGCGGCCGTCAGCGCCGGCGGCGTCGCTGGCACCCTGCTGCGATTTGCCACCAGCAACTGGGTCAGCGCCCACTGGCCACGGCACTTCTATCTCGGTACGCTGGCGGTCAATCTGGTCGGCTGCTTGCTGATCGGCCTGCTGTACGGGCTGTTTTTGTCCAAACCGATGGTCCCGGTCGAGCTGCGCGCTGGTCTGATCGTCGGTTTTCTCGGCGGGCTGACCACGTTTTCGTCATTTTCGCTGGACACCGTGCGCCTGCTGGAAAACGGCCAGATACCCTTGGCCCTGGGCTATACCGCTATCAGCGTATGCGGCGGGTTGCTTGCGACCTGGGCCGGCCTGTCGCTAACCAAATTCTGAACCAACACACCTATAACGAGAGAACGATATGCTCGATGCCAAACTGTTACGCGGCCAACTTCAGGAAGTGGCGGATCGCCTGGCCTCCCGTGGCTTTAGCCTGGATGTCGCGCGCATCGAATCACTGGAAGAGCGCCGCAAGGCGGTGCAGACCCGTACCGAACAGCTGCAGGCTGAGCGTAATGCCCGTTCCAAGTCGATCGGCCAGGCCAAGGCCAAGGGCGAAGACATCGCGCCGCTGATGGCTGATGTCGAGCGCATGGCCAACGAACTGGCGGTCGGCAAGACCGAGCTGGACGAGATCCAGGCTGAGCTGGACGGCATTCTGCTGACCATCCCCAACCTGCCGGACGCCAGCGTGCCAGTCGGCGCAGACGAAGACGGCAACGTCGAAGTGCGCCGCTGGGGCACCCCGCGTGCCTTCGACTTCGAGGTCAAAGACCACGTTGCCCTGGGTGAAATCAGCGGTGGCCTGGACTTCGAGACCGCGGCCAAGCTGTCCGGCGCGCGCTTTGCCCTGCTGCGTGGCCCGATCGCCCGCCTGCACCGCGCCCTGGCGCAGTTCATGATCAACCTGCACACCAGCGAGCACGGCTACGAAGAGGCCTACACCCCGTACCTGGTGCAAGCGCCTGCCTTGCAGGGCACTGGCCAGCTGCCGAAGTTCGAAGAAGACCTGTTCAAGATCAGCCGCGAAGGCGAAGCTGATTTCTACCTGATCCCGACCGCCGAAGTGTCGCTGACCAACATCGTTGCCGGCGAGATCATCGACGCCAAGCAGATGCCGATCAAGTTCGTTGCGCACACGCCGTGCTTCCGCAGCGAAGCCGGTGCGTCGGGCCGCGATACCCGCGGCATGATCCGTCAGCACCAGTTTGACAAGGTCGAGATGGTCCAGATCGTCGAGCCGAGCAAGTCGATGGAAGCGCTGGAAGGCCTGACCGCCAACGCCGAGCGCGTGCTGCAGCTGCTGGAGCTGCCGTACCGGGTCTTGGCCCTGTGCACCGGCGACATGGGCTTCAGTGCGGTCAAGACCTATGACCTGGAAGTGTGGGTGCCGAGCCAGGACAAGTTCCGCGAAATCAGCTCGTGCTCCAACTGTGGCGACTTCCAGGCGCGCCGTATGCAGGCGCGCTGGCGCAACCCGGAAACCGGCAAGCCTGAGCTGGTGCACACCCTCAACGGCTCCGGCCTGGCGGTAGGCCGGACCCTGGTTGCAGTGCTTGAGAACTACCAGCAGGCCGACGGTTCGATCCGTGTGCCGGAAGTGCTCAAGCCGTACATGGGCGGCGTCGAGGTCATCGGTTAAATGGATTACCTGCCGCTGTTTCACAAGTTGCAGGGCGGCCGGGTACTGGTCGTCGGCGGTGGCGAAATCGCCCTGCGCAAGGCGCGTTTGCTGGCTGATGCCGGCGCCGCGCTGCGCGTGGTGGCGCCGCAGGTCGACAGCCAGCTGATCAGCTTGACCGAGGCAACCGGCGGCGAGGTGCTGGTACGTGGCTATCAGGTCGCGGATCTGGAAGGGTGCCGGCTGGTGATCGCTGCCACCGACGACCCGCAGCTCAATGCTCAGGTGTCAGCCGAAGCGCAGGCACGCAGCCTGCCGGTCAATGTGGTCGATGCGCCGGCGCTGTGTACGGTGATCTTCCCGGCCATCGTCGATCGCTCGCCGTTGGTGGTAGCAGTGTCCAGTGGCGGCGATGCGCCGGTGCTGGCGCGGCTGATCCGGGCCAAGCTGGAAGCCTGGATTCCGGCGGCCTATGGCGAGCTGGCCGGGCTTGCCGCGCGGTTTCGCCATCAGGTGAAAACGCTGTACCCGGACGTCAACCAGCGCCGCGGCTTCTGGGAGGCGGTATTCCAGGGCCCGATTGCCGAGCGTCAGTTGGCCGGGCAAGGCGCTGAAGCCGAGCGCTTGTTGCAGGCGATGGTCGACGGTGCACCGGTGCAGCAGGGCGGTGAGGTGTATCTGGTGGGGGCTGGCCCGGGTGATCCGGACCTGCTGACCTTCCGCGCCTTGCGCCTGATGCAGCAGGCCGATGTGGTGCTGTACGACCGCTTGGTGGCGCCAGCGATTATCGACATGTGCCGGCGCGATGCCGAGCGGATCTACGTCGGCAAGCGCCGCGCCGATCACTCGGTGCCGCAGGAGCAGATCAATCAGCTGTTGGTTGAGCTGGCCTTGCAGGGCAAGCGTGTGCTGCGACTCAAGGGCGGCGACCCGTTCATTTTCGGCCGCGGTGGCGAAGAGATCGAAGAGCTGGCCGAGCATGGCATTCCGTTTCAGGTGGTGCCGGGCATTACCGCGGCCAGCGGTTGCTCGGCCTACGCTGGTATTCCGCTGACTCACCGTGATTACGCGCAGTCAGTGCGCTTCGTCACCGGTCACCTGAAGGACGGTAGCAGCAACCTGCCCTGGCATGATCTGGTTTCGCCTGGGCAGACCCTGGTGTTCTACATGGGCCTGGTCGGCTTGCCGACGATTTGCGCCGAACTGATCCGCCATGGCCGTGCGGCGACTACGCCAGCGGCCTTGGTGCAGCAGGGCACCACGCGCAATCAGCGTGTGTTCACCGGCACGTTGGCAGATCTGCCAGCGATGGTGGCTGAGCATGAAGTGCATGCGCCGACTCTCGTTATCGTGGGTGAGGTGGTGCAGTTGCGCGAGAAGCTGGCCTGGTTCGAAGGCACTCAGGACTGAGCTGCGCTGTTCTGTTTGAAACGCGGGGCCATTGCTGTCAGGTTGTAGAAACCTGTGGCAATGGCCCCTCGTCGTTTCAGGGTTGCCGGCCTAGAACAGCGGCACCGAATAGCTGACGGTCAAGCGGTTCTGATCCTGATCCCACTCGCTGGGCACGCCACTGCGCAACATGCCATTGCGCCAACTGAATCCCAGCCCCTTGAAGGTGCCGCCCTGCACCACATAATCCAGGGCGATATCGCGCTCCCACTCCTTCTCGTCGCCACCTGAGGCCATGCGGATATTCGTGCCTTTCAAGTAAGTGACCGACGCCACCAGCCCCGGCACGCCAAGTGCGGCGAAGTTGTAGCCGTACTGACCAAAGGTGGTGCGCTCGCCGGCGCGGGTGAAACTGGTCACCAAGCGGTCGGTGAACAGGTAGATGCTCGACCCTGCGGCGCCTTCGCCGGTATTGCCCTGGTTGAGCTGGACGAAGTTGCCGCTGTCGGACACGCGCTGATGCCCGAGCAGTACGCTATGCCCGCCAATGGCATAGGTGAACATGGCGCTCCAGGTATCGTTGTCGATCTTGCCCGGGGTATCCGCCAGGCCACTGACGCGATAACCCTCGCCACGCCCGCTGGCCGAATCGTTGCGCCCGCTGGCATCGGTCTTGAAATAGCGCAGGTCGGTGGTCAGCGACTGGTTGTCGCCTAACGCCCACACATGGACCAGGCCGCCGAAGTGCTGCACGTAATAGTCTTCGAGCTGGGCGGCGTAGTACTGCAGCTTGAGCGCCTTGCTCAGCTGGTAGTCGGCACCGGCGAAGATGAACTCGTTGCTTTGCTCGGTGCCGCCCGCCACGGCCAGCCCCGAGCGGTTGGTCGAGGCGCGCCCGGTGGCATGCTCGAGACGCCCGCCGATGAGGGTCAGGCCGTCGATTTCCTGCGAGGTGATCATGCCGCCTTCAAAGGTCTGCGGCAGCACGCGACCATCGTTGGCCACCAGAATCGGTAGCTTGGGCTGCAAGGTGCCATAGCGCGCTTCGGTTTTGGACAAGCGCATCTTGCCGGTCAGGCCCAGCCGGCTCCATTCGTCGACGGCGCTGCCGTCGCTGTCGTCGGGGATCATCGAGCTGCCGCGATGATTGCCGGCGCCGCCGTCCAGGCGCACCCCGAGCAGGCCGAGGGCATCGACGCCAAAGCCGAGCTTGCCGTCGGTGAAGCCTGACTTGTAGTCGAGCATGAAGCCCTGCGCCCATTCGGCCGTCTTGCTTTGCCCGGCGGCACCGGGGCGGTCGCGCATGTCGTTGTTGAAGTAGTAGTTGCGCAGGTTGAGCGTGGCCTTGCCATCTTCGATGAAGGCCGCCTGGGCGGCGGGGACGAGCAGGGCGCTGGTAACGGTCAGCAGTGAAAGGTGCATTAAGGGCTTTCTTGTCATTGTTGTTTTCCTGATGCAGTGGGGCGCCCAACGCGCGGGCGCAAGAAAGCCGGGCGCGGCAACGCCCGGGTGATGCTCTTCAGTGAGGGCAGTCAGTCAGGCAGCCATTCCTGCAAGGTCAGCTCGACGGTGATGAACGAGAGGTTGCGGCCACGCTGCAGGCGGCCGGCGAAGATCTTGCCGTCGGCGTCGGCCAGCACCGCTTGCAGGCTGCTCGCGCCGGGGGCGATTTCGCCACTGAGGCTGAGGATTTCCACCCCCGGGCCTGGCACATGAATGTCCTGCATGCCGCTGCGGCCCAGGTACTGCAGCTCGCCGTCAATCAGGCTGCCGAGGCCGCCACGGACCACCGCCAGGCTGATGCCGTGGCTGGCGCAGAGGGCCTCGGCGCTGTCGATGATGTCTTCGTTGGGCTTGAGCCGGGCCACCACAAGGCGGCCAAGCCGACCGCTCTGTACCTGCGCTTCGCTGTGGATTGCTGCAGTGTTCATGACGCCTCCTGGAACACCGGATGGAGCAGGTTGAAGTGGGTTTCGGCATCAGGCTTGACCTGATAGGCGACCTGGTCGAACAGGCACAGGCGCAGCACCAGCGGCTCGCTGCCGACCACCAGCCGGTCGAGCACCAAATGGCCGCCATGCTGCTGACCGTCGCGGTCGATGAAGCCGGCGTGGCAGTGCAGCAGCGGCGCGCCGTGGGCATCGCGGCCGACGGTGATGGCGCCGCTGACAAAGGTGATGTAGCCGTCCAGCACCACCGCCTGGCCGTAGTCGTAGGGCCGTTGCTGGTCAGTGGTGGTGACCATGCGGTGATAGCTCAGGTGCGCCGCGCCGCCACACAGGATGCGCCCGACCGCACTGCGATAGCGGCGGCCCTCCAGCGCCTGCAGCAGGCCTTGGGCAACGTTGCAGGCCAGTGGCAGCACTACGCGCAGCTCTTCGCAGTCCGGCACTTCGCAGTCGAGCAAGCGCGGCTGTTGCGGTTGGCCACCGTGGATGAATACGCGCACGCCGTTGCGCTCTTCAAAATGCGGGTTCATAGCGGCGCCTCGCTGGCATCGAGCAGGGCGCGGATCTGTTTTTTGACGACCTTGCCGTAACCCGACTTGGGCATCTCGGCCCAGCGCACGAAGCGTTTTGGCCATTTGTAGCGGGCCAGGCGCGGCTCCAGATGGGCCAGCAGTTGCTCGTCGCTGACCTCGGCAGTGACCACGATCACGGCGCAGCCGCACTCGCCCCACTTTTCGTCGGGCAGTCCGAGTACTGCCACTTCGGTGACTGCCGGGTGAGTCAGCAGCGCCTCTTCGATCTCGCGTGGATATACGTTGGAGCCGCCGGAGATGTACATGTCCGAGGCGCGCCCGGTGATGAACAGATAGCCCTCCTGGTCGACGTGGCCGAGGTCACCGGTGTGAAACCAGCCATGGCGGAAGCACTCGGCATTTGCCTTGGGGTTGTTGTAGTAACCGGCGAACACCGCCGGGCCGCGTACGCAGATCTCGCCATCGCTGCCGGTTGGCAGTTCGCTGCCGTGCTCGTCGAGAATTGCCACCTGCATCCCGGTGCGCGGGTAGCCGCAGGAGCCGACCTTGGCCTGGGGGCTGTCCTCGGCATCGTGGCAGTCCGCCGGCAGCACGGTGATATTACCGGTCACTTCGCCCAGACCGTAGTACTGCACCAGCACCTTGCCCAGGGTGCGCAGGGCGTGGCATTGGTCGGCGCGGTACATCGGCGCGCCCGCGTAGATCACGTAGCGCAGGCTGCTGTGGTCATAACGGTCGACGGCAGGGTCTTCGGTGAGCATCTTGACGATGGTCGGCACGGTGAACAGGTTGTCGACCCGGTGCTCCTCGACCAGCCGCCAGGCTTCGTCGCAGTCCAGCCGGTCGCCGGCCGGCAGCACGCAGGCCGCGCCGCGGGCGGCGTTGATCAGGGCATGGATACCGGCACCGTGGGACAACGGCGCCAGTACCAGCGAGCGCGATTGTGGGCTCAGGCCCGGCATCAGGTCGGCCAAATGATTGTTGATCACGAAGGCCATTTGGCCATGGGTGAGGATGCCGGCCTTGGGATGGCCGGTGGTGCCGGAGGTGTAGAAGAACCACAGCGGGTCGTGGTAGCTGACCTCGGCTGGGCGAAACGCTGGTTGCAGCGGAGCGCCCTGGTCGAGCAGGGCGTCGTAGCTCAGCTCGCCGTCACGCGGTGCACCGATGGCGATGACCATACGCAGTGCTGGCGAAGCTTCGCGCACTGCGTCGACATAGGCCGCCATGCCATCGTCGTAAAGCATCGCCACCGCGCCGCTGGAGCTGCCCAGGTAAGCGGCCTCGGGCGGGGTGATACGGACGTTGGTCGGCACCCAGACCATGCCCAGGCGGAATGCCACCCAGGCACTCTCGAACAGCTGCAGATTGTTGCGCGAGTGCACCAGCAGCTTGTCGCCCTTGCCCAGGCCGCGCTCGCGCAGGGCAGCGGCGACGCTGTCGACGCGGGTCAGCAGTTGCTGCCAGCTGTAGCTGTCGGCGCCGCGGATGAAGCCTGGGGCATCGGGCAGGCGTCGGGCAATCTGCGCGAGCAGCTCGCCAAGGTTCATGACATTGTCGATCCCGGTCATTGCACAGCCTCCAGGATGCTGACGTAGTTGGTTACTGCCGCGCCGCCCATGTTGAACACCCCGGCACGATCAGCCCGCGGCAACTGCATGTCGCCGGCCTGGCCGGTCAGCTGCATGGCGGCCATGACGTGCATCGACACGCCGGTAGCGCCGATCGGGTGGCCTTTGGACTTGAGCCCGCCCGACGGGTTGACCGGCAGCCGGCCATCCTTGCGGCTGATACCCTCGGCGATCACCCGCGCGCCCTGGCCGCGTGGGGCCAGGCCCATGGCTTCGTACTCGAGCAGTTCGGCGATGGTGAAGCAGTCGTGGGTCTCGACCAGCGACAGGTCGGCCAGGCTCAGGCCAGCTTCGCTCAAGGCCTGCTGCCAGGCCCGTGCGGCTCCTTCGAACACGGTCGGGTCGCGGCGTGACAGGGGCAGGTAATCGTTGACCTGTACCGCAGCGCGGAAGCGCACCGCCGGTTGTTGCCCGGGCAGTTGTTCGGCACGGCTGATCACCAGCGCCGCAGCGCCATCAGTGATCAGCGAGCAGTCGCTGCGCTTGAGCGGGCCGGCCACGAACGGGTTTTTCTCGGACGGATTGCGGCAGAACTCATAGCCGACATCCCGGCGCATATGGGCAAACGGGTTGAGCGCGCCGTTGGCGTGGTTTTTTGCAGCGATCATCGCCAGCGCGTCGGACTGATCACCATGGCGCTCGAAGTAGGCCTGGGCGATGTTGCCGAACACACCGGCGAAGCCGTTTTCGATCTGCGCTTCTTCGCGGGCATAACAGCACTTGAGCAGAATCTTGCCGACTTCGGCAGTAGGCAGCCCGTTCATCTTCTCGAAGCCCACCACCAAAGCATGGCGGGCCTGGCCGCTGAGCACGGCCTGCAGCGCCGAGTGGATCGCTGCGGAGCCGGTCGAACAGGCGTTTTCAACCCGCACCGACGGGGTAAAGCGCAGCGCCGGCAGGTGATTGGCCAGCAGTGCGGAAGGGAAGTCCTGGTAGATGAGGCCAGCATTGAAGTGGCCGACGTGCACCGAGTCGATCTGCTCGGCGTCCAGCCCGGCGTGCTGCAGGGCGCCGATGGCGGCATCGGCCATCATCTGCTCGGGGTCGATATCGGGAAATTTGCCGAAAGGGGAGTGGTACCAACCGCTGATGACCGGGGAATCCATGAGGTGCGTCCTCGCATGATGTTGTTTGCGAGGTCAATAGCAAGGGCGGTGCCAAGGGCGGTACGAGCGCTCTAGGCTGGGGCTTTGCTGCCGCAACAGGGTGGTTATCGGTAGCGAATGGCGGTCTACAGGTGTCGCCTTGACTATCAGGGCGACAGTTCAAGGAGACACCTGTTACACCTGCACGGCACCTCCAGCAGGTCTGTCACAAAATCTAACAAGCCCTCAGATAAATATTTTCTCGAGATAAATCAGTCAGTTGACCGGTGCTTGCGAGCCTGCAGAGGGGCTTGCTGAGCGCTGTCACTCGAGCGTGGCACCCGTATTGCTAACAACATGCCTATCATCGCCGCAACTCGATCAATAAGAACAAATAGGTCAGGAGAGCTTCATGAGCGATTTCACCCGCCGTTCCTTTATCAAGACCGCCTCGCTGGCAGGGGCTGCTGTCGCCGCTGCCGGGATGGGCCTGTACAGCGGCAACAGCCGCGCCGCCGACTTCAAACTGAAGTTTGCCAACAACCTGCCCATCAGCCACCCGATGAATATCCGTGCCCGGGAAATGGCCAAGGCGATCAAGGAGGAAACCAACGGCGCCTTGAGCGTGCAGGTGTTCCCCAGCAGCCAGTTGGGCAGCGACACCGACACCCTGGCGCAGGTGCGCTCGGGGGCGGTCGACCTGTTCTCGCTGTCGCCGGTGATCCTCGGCACCATGGTGCCGTCAGTGCAGATCAGCGCGGTCGGCTTTGCCTTCAAGGACTACCAGCAGGTCTGGAGTGCCATGGACGGCGCGCTCGGCGCCCATGTGCGCAGCGAGATCGCCAAGACCGGCACCCTGTTCGCCTATGACCGGATGTGGGACAACGGCTTCCGCGTGACCACCACCAGCACGCGCCCGGTGACCACCCCTGATGACCTGCGCGGGATGAAGCTGCGCGTGCCGCCAAGCCCGATCATCATGTCAATCTTCCGCGCGTTGGATGCGGCGCCGACCAGCATCAACTTTGCCGAAGTCTATTCGGCGTTGCAGACGCGCATCGTCGAAGGGCAGGAAAACCCGCTGACCCTGGTGTCGTCGGCCAAGCTGTACGAGGTGCAGAAATACTGCTCGCTGACCAACCACGTCTGGGACGGTTTCTGGATGCTGGGCAACAGCGCTTCGATCGGGCGCCTGCCGCCTGAACTGCAAGAGGTGCTGCGCAAACACATCGAGAAGGCCGTGATGGCCCAGCGCGCCGACCTTGCCACCCTTGAAGGCAGCACCCGCGACACCCTCAAGAGCAAAGGCCTGGAGCTGGTCGACTCGCCGGCCGAGCCGTTCCGCGAGAAGCTGCGCAGCGCCAACTACTATGCCGACTGGCATGGCAAGTTCGGCGACGAAGCGTGGGCGATTCTTGAGCAGTTCTCCGGGAAGCTGGCCTGATGAGCGCGCCAGCCGTCATGGCCCCCAACCAATCGCTGCGCCTGCCGGCCCGGGCGCTGATCTGTCTGAACAGCTGGATCATGCGCGTCGTTGGCGCACTCGCCGTCACCCTGATGGTGATCGAGACGCTGGTGTTGCTGGCGGGGGTGATCTCCCGTTATGTGCTGCACAGCCCGCTGATCTGGACCGACGAGCTGGCCTCGTCGCTGTTTATCTGGCTGTCGATGTTCGGCGCGGTGCTGGCGCTGGACCGCGGCGAGCACATGCGCATGTCGGCCCTGGTCAACAAGCTGCCGGTTGCCTGGCGCGGGTTCAGCGAGACGTTGTCGGCGCTGATCGTGTGTCTGTTCGTGGCGATGATCATCTCGCCAGCGATGGAACACTCGCATGAACAGATGTCGATCACCACGCCGGCGCTGGGCATTCCCGACGGTGTGCGGGCGGCGGCCTTGCCGGTTGGCGCGGTTTTGATGTTGTTGGCTGCGGTGGCGCGGATGGCGCGATATTCAACGGTGCGCCAGTTCATGGCCGGGCTGGTGGCGGTCGCGGCAGTGGCTGCGGTGTTGTGGCTGGCGCAGCCGCTGCTGTCGGCCATGGGTAACTACAACCTGGTGGTGTTCTTCCTGGTGCTGCTCGGCGCCTGCGTGTTTGGCGGGATCCCGATTGCCTTCGCCTTCGGCACCGCGACCATGGCTTATCTGGCGCTGGTGACTCATGCGCCGCTGTCGATCGTGGTCGGCCGGATGGACGAGGGCATGTCGCATCTGGTCTTGCTGGCGGTGCCGCTGTTCGTGCTGCTCGGCGTGGTGCTGCAGCTGTCGGGCATGGCCCGCACCCTGATCGACTTCATGGCCTCGCTGCTCGGCCATGTGCGTGGCGGCCTGCAGTATGTGCTGCTGGGGGCGATGTTTCTGGTGTCGGGGATTTCCGGTTCGAAGGTGGCCGACATGGCTGCAGTCGCGCCGGCGCTGTTCCCTGAGATGAAAAAACGCGGCTCCAAGCCCGAAGAACTGGCCGCGCTGCTGGCCGCTACCGGGGCCATGACCGAGACCATTCCGCCGAGCCTGGTGCTGATCACCATCGGTGCGGTGTGCAGCGTATCGATCACTGCGCTGTTCATTGGCGGCCTGATGCCCGCCGTGGTCGCGACCATTGCCATCGCCGCGGTGTGCTGGTGGCGCTCGCGCAAGGACGACGCGCCGAAGATCGAGCGCGCGCCGATGTCGCGGGTGGGCAAGACCTTCCTCATCGCCTTGCCAGCCTTGGCCCTGCCGTTGCTGATCCGCGTGGCAGTGCTCGAAGGCGCGGCGACCGCGACCGAGGTGTCGACGATTGGCGTCGCCTACGTGGTGCTGGTCGGCCTGGTGATGCACCTGTTCATGCGCCATATCGACTTTGCCCGGCTGTATCCGATGCTGCTGGAAGCGGCGTCGCTGTCGGGGGCGATCCTGCTGATCATCGGCATGGCCTCGGCGATGGCCTGGGCGCTGACTCAATCTGGCTTCTCCGCCTCGCTGGTGGAGCTGATCGAGGAAATCCCGGGCGGCACCTTCGGCTTCATGGTGGTGACGATTCTGGTGTTCCTGATTCTGGGCAGCGTGCTTGAAGGCATTCCGGCCATCGTCCTGTTCGGCCCGCTGATGTTCCCGCTGGCAGAGATGCTCGGCATTCACCCGGTGCACTACGCCATGGTGGTGATCCTGGCGATGGGCGTGGGCTTGTTCGCGCCGCCGTTGGGGGTGGGGTTCTATGCCGCCTGCGCCATCAGCAAAACCTCCTCCGACCACGTTATTCGCCGCGTCTGGGGTTACCTCGGGGCGCTGCTGGTAGCGCTGGCGGTGGTGGCCTGCTTCCCGTGGATTTCCATTGGTTTCCTTTAAGAGAGTCCTGTCATGAGCCAAGCTGCGAAAACAACAACACGCAACGCGCCGGGCTATGGTCGGGTGGCGGTGGTGACCGGGGCTGCCATGGGCATCGGCGCTGCCATTGCCGAGCGCCTCGGCCACGATGGCCACACGGTAGTGGTGGCCGATATCAACCTGGCGGCGGCAGAGGAGATGGTCGCCGGGCTGCGGGTGCAGGGCATCGAGGCCCAGGCGATGGCCATCGATGTCGGTGATGCGCAGTCGATCAGCGCATTGTTCGCCGCGCTGCGCGAGCGCTTCGGCCGCTGCGATGTGCTGGTCAACAATGCCGGCGTGGCGCGCACACAGGCGTTTCTCGATACCGAGCTTGAAGGCTGGCAGCGCTTGATGAACATCAACCTGACCGGCACCTTGCTCTGCAGCCAGCACGCCGCGCAACTGATGCGCGAACGGGGCTGGGGGCGCATCGTCAACGTTGCCTCGATCAGCGGTATGCGCGCCAGCATGGGCCGTACCGCCTATGGCACGTCGAAAGCGGCGGTGATCGGCCTGACCCGGCAGATGGCCGTGGAGCTGGCCGAGCACGGCATCACCGTCAACGGCATCGCGCCGGGGCCGGTGGATACGCCGCTGACCCAGGCGCTGCATTCGGCGGCTACCCGTGAATCGTATGCCCGCGCCGTGCCGCTGCGCCGTTATGGCACGCCGGCGGAGATGGCCGGGGCGGTGGCGTTTCTCGCGTCCGAGGATGCCTCCTACATCAGTGGCCATGTGATCCCGGTGGATGGCGGCTTCATGGCTTCGGGCATCCTCGAAATCTGAGCGTTATCCCTCCAGCAGCCGCTGCGCGTGGTCTTCACGCGTAGCCTGCTCGCCGGCCTGCAGCGCCGCCTCGACGAAGGTGGCAATGCACGGGTTGTGATTGTCTGCCTTCCACACCGCCACAACTTCGATTACCGGCGCATTGCGCAGCGGCTTGAAGCTGGTGGTGGCCAGGCGCATGTTGCGCATTGAGCGCGGCACGATGGCCACGCCCAGGCCTTCGCCGACCAGGTTGACGATGGTCTGCTGCAGGTTGATCTCCATGCCGATGTTCGGCGTCACACCGTGTTGCAGGCAGTAGTTGCAGATCATGTCATGCAGCGCCGGGGCGATCCGCCGCGGCACGATGATGAACGGCTCGCCCGCCAGTGATTGCGGCTCGATCAGCGCCTGCTGCATCAGGCGGTGACCGGGAGGCAGCACCAGGGTCATCTCTTCGCGGTACAGGGTGACCGTCTCCAGCCCGCTGCAGTCCTGCGGCCGGTACATGATGGCAACGTCTTTGTGGCCGCTGCTGATGTCCTGGGCCAGGTCCAGCGGCAGGGTCTCGGTCAGCTTCAGGTTGACCTGCGGAAACAGCGCAGCATACCGGCGGGTGATCGCCGGGGTGATGCTGTAGGCGGTCGACATCATGAACCCCACCGACAATTCGCCGGCAGCGCCGCGTGCCGCCGCCAGGGCGTTGCGCTTGGCCTGCTCGAAGGCGGCGAACACCGTGCCGGTATCCAGGTAAAAGCGCTGCCCGGCCTCGGTCAGCTCGACCCGCCGGCGTGAGCGGTCGAACAGCTTCACCCCCAGTTCCTCTTCCAGCAGGGCAATCTGTCGTGACAGCGGCGGCTGGGAGATGTGCAGGCGCTCGGCGGCGCGGCCGAAGTGCAGGGTCTCGGCCAGGGTGCGGAAGTACTGAAGATGGCGAAGTTCGATCATGATGCTCGCAAAGGTATCAGTGGATGCTTGATTATGTATTGGAAAATATAAGTCCGCCTACCTAATGTGATCAGGCCACACCCCATCGGCCCCGGCCACGCCACAAGCGTCGCCCGCCGACATAGTCACAAGCTATAGAACAATAAAAGGTGACGCTGATGCATTCCCTGACCGACCCTGCTGTTTGCCACGCCGAAGTTGCCGAAACCGATATCGCCCACGACAGTGACCCGCAAGTGCGCCAGGCGTTTCGCCGGGCGCTGCGCTTGATGGAGCGCGGCATCGCGGTACTGATCCGCGGTGAAACCGGCACTGGCAAAGAGATTCTCGCCCGCGCCCTGCATGCCCACAGCCAACGCCGCGCCGCGCAGATGGTGGCGCTCAACTGTGCCTCGATCCCGGAGACGCTGATCGAGAGCGAGCTGTTCGGCTACAGCCGTGGGGCGTTTTCCGGGGCGTTGCCCGGCGGCAAGAAGGGCAAGGTGCAGCAGGCGGATGGCGGCACCCTGTTTCTCGACGAGATCGGCGACATGCCCTACGAGCAGCAGACGCGCTTGCTGCGGGTAATCGCCGAACGTGAGGTGACCCCGCTCGGCGCCGAACGCAGCGTACCGGTCAACTTCGCCCTGGTCTGTGCGACCCACCAGGACCTGTCGGCGCGGGTTGCCGACGGCAGTTTCCGTGAAGACCTGTTCTACCGCATCGCCACCGGCGTGGTCGAGCTGCCGCCGCTGCGCGAGCGCACCGACCGCGGCGAACTGCTGTGCAACATGGTCGCCCATGAGTTGCCGGGCTGTGACCCGCGCCAGGTGATCAGCGCCGAAGTCTGGTCGCTGCTGTTGACCCACGCCTGGCCGGGCAACCTGCGCCAGATGCGCGCGGTGATCCGCTATGCCTGTGCGGTGATGGAAGGCGCGCGGATCACCCGCGCCGATTTGCCAGTGGACTTTATCGCCCAGCTGCCGGCCACTAGCGCACCTGTGCGCGTAGTGGTGCCGAACGTTACGCCGATCCGCCCGAGCCGCGCCGGTGACGAGCGGGCCGATGTGCTTGAAGTGCTGCAGACCTGCCGCTGGAACATGTCGGCGGCCGCGCGCGAGCTGGGCATCTGCCGACCCTCGCTGTACCGGGTGCTGCGTCGGCTGGACATCCCTCCGCTCAAGGAACAGCTGGCGCTGGACGCCTGCCGCCGAGCCTGAGCTGCAACCCACCTGATCCGCTTTGCTTGAACACCCCTTGCTGCGCAGGGGGTGAGCCTGAGTTCGCCCTTCATCAAGGAAATAACAATAATGAGTACAGCTGCCGCCTACGCCCCGATGAACTTCAGCCTCGCTGGCCGCACCGCTTTGGTGACCGGTGCCGCCCGCGGTATCGGCCACGCGATTGCCGTCGCGCTTGGTCATTGCGGGGCCCAGGTGGCCCTGGCCGACCTTGACCCGATTGCAGCCGAGCAAGCTGCCGAAGCGCTGCGTGCGCAGGGCATTCAGGCCATCGGCGTGGCGGTGGACGTGGCGCAGGAGGAGCAGGTGCTGGCGATGGTCGATGAGGTGGAGCGGCTGCTCGGGCCGGTCGATATCCTGGTCAACAATGCCGGCATCGTCTCCACCGTACCGCTGCTGGAACTGACCACGGCGGAGTGGAACCGGGTCATGGCGATCGACCTCAACAGCGTGTTCTTCTGCGCCAAGGCGGTGCTGCCGGGCATGATGGAGCGCCGCTGCGGGCGCATCATCAATATCGCTTCGGTGGCCGGCAAGCGTGGGGGAGGGTTGCTCGGCAACAGTTGCTATGCCGCCGCCAAGGGGGCGGTGATCGCCCTGACCAAAGGCCTGGCGCGCGAGGCGGGGCCGTTCGACATCACCGTCAACGCGGTATCACCGGCCCTGACCGACACCGAAATGACCAGTGTGCTGGCACCGCAGGCCCGCGCTCAGGTGCTGGCGCAGATGCCCTTGGGCCGGGCGGGTACGCCGCGGGATATTGCCGCAGCGGTGTGCTTTCTGGCATCGGCCGAGGCAGGGTTCGTCACCGGCGAGATCATGGACGTGGACGGCGGCTTCATGCGCGACTGAGTGCGCTTGAGATGCCACCGCGCAGACCGCGGTGGCGGGCCCGGCTCAAGCGCCTTGCCAGATACCTTTACCCGGCAAGCGCTGACGATCATGCGCCGCGTTGAAGTCCTGCAGCGGACCTTTGGGCACGATACCGTTGGGGTTGATGGTCTTGTGGCTGAGGTAATAGTGCTTCTGGATGTGCTCCATGTTCACCGTCTCGGCCACGCCCGGCCACTGATACAGCTCGCGCAGCCAGTTGGACAGGTTCGGGTAATCGCTGAGGCGGCGCAGGTTGCACTTGAAGTGGCCGTGATACACCGCATCGAAGCGCACCAGCGTGGTAAACAGGCGCACGTCGGCTTCGGTCAGGTACTCGCTCGCCAGGTAGCGTTGGCCGCTCAGTAGCTGCTCGAGATGATCCAGTTCGTTGAACACCTCATCGAACGCGGTTTCGTAGGCTTGCTGCGAAGTTGCGAAGCCCGCCCGGTAGACACCGTTGTTGATGGCCGGGTAGATCCGCTCGTTGAGCGCATCGATGGTAGGGCGCAGCGCTTCGGGGTAGAGGTCGAGGTGATTGCCGGTCAGCGCATTGAAGGCGCTGTTGAAGATGCGGATGATTTCGGCCGACTCGTTGTTGACGATGCGCTGTTCCTGCTTGTCCCACAGCACCGGCACGGTGACGCGACCGGTGTAGTTGGGGTCGTCGCGGGTGTAGCGCTGGTGCATGTACTGCAGGCCATCGAGGTGATCACCGCTGGAGCCTTGCTGCTGATCGAAGGTCCAGCCATGCTCGCCCATCAGCCAGCTCACCACCGAAACATCGATCAACGGCTCAAGGCCTTTGAGCGCGCGAACGATCAGCGTGCGGTGCGCCCATGGGCAGGCCAGCGACACATACAGGTGGTAGCGACCGGCTTCGGCCTTGGGCAGCTGATTGCGCCGTTGGGCGTTCTCGCGCTGGAACGCGCCGTCCTTGCTGGTCTGGTACCACTGGTCATGCCAGCGACCGTCAATCAAAAGGCCCATGCCGAGCTCCTTGTACAAAAGTGATTTGTCTTTGGAGCCCAGTCTAGGGACTAGCGTTCGAATAAATAGCGCAAAGACTGCGTGGTATCTATCGAATTAGCCGATCTTGTTGCGATCCGCCCAGAACCGCTGCGCGTCGGTAAAGGCCTGATCGCGATCTTTGCCCAGGCCACGCAGGGCCAGCGCCATGGTGGCGACCACGGCCATTTCGCCGTAGCTGTCCTGCGCCTCACCGCGCCAGACCGCCAGCAGGTGCTCGGGTTGCAGGGTGGCCGGTTTGACATGGCGCTGGGCGCTCATGGCGGGCCATTCCTCGTCCCAATTCTCGCCGCCGCTGGTGCCGTACAGATGGCTGGCCACGTCCGGATTGATCTCGATCTCGCCGCCGTCGCCCTTGACCACGATGACGTGATCGCCGAGCAGGCGGCTGGCCTCGCGGTGCACGGCCTGATAGCCCGGGTGGAAGATACTTTGCAGGCCGCAGCGCGCCGCCAGCGGGTTGAGCACCCGTGCCAGCGAATGGATCGGCGAGCGCAGGCCAAGGGTGTTGCGCAGGTCGATCATGCGCTGCAACTGCGGTGCCCAGTCCTGCAGCGGGAAGAACGCCAACTTCTGCTCATCCAGGGTGCGCGCCAGCGCTGCCCAGTCGCGGCAGAGCGGGATCTGCAGCAGCTCGAGCAACTGTTCGGTGTACATGCGCCCGGCGGTGTGCGCGCCGCCGCCGTGGAGCATGATGCGCACGCCATTGCCTGCCAGGCACTTGGCCGCCAGCAGGTACCACGGCAGGTGACGCTTCTTGCCGGCATAGCTCGGCCAGTCCAGATCGACCGCAATCTGCGGCGCTTGCAGGTGCGCGCGCAGGGCTTCGGTGAAGCCGGCAAGTTCTTCGGCGCTTTCTTCCTTGTGCCGCAGCAGCATGAGGAAGGCGCCCAGTTGGGTGTCCTCGACCTTGCCTTCAAGCAGCAAGGTCATCGCCGCACGGGCTTCTTCACGGCTCAGGCCGCGGGCGCCGCGCTTGCCTTTGCCGAGGATGCGCACGAATTCGGCGAACGGGTGCTCGGCAGGGGTGTGCAGGGTCAGCGGGCGCGGTTCGGGGAGTGGCTCGGTCATATGCAATTGGTCGGCTTGGGCAGGCCCGCCAGCTTGGCGGCAAGTTTGGCGGGAGTGCCATTGAACAGGCGGTTGAGGTGCGGGCTGTTGCCTTTTTCCACGCCCAGTTTGAGCGCGGTGTACTTGATCAGCGGGCGCGTGGCCGGTGACAGCTGGTATTCCTGGTAGAACCCACGCAGCACCTCGAGCACTTCCCAGTGCTCAGGGCTGAGCGCGATACCTTCGCGCTCGGCCAACGCCTCGGCGACGGCGGGCGACCAGTCTTGCAGGTCGAGCAGAAAGCCGTCCTTGTCCAGGGCGATATGGTGCTCGCCAACAGTCAACGCGCTCATAGCCAGCTGTTCACTTTGTCAAAGCGCAACGACAGCTCGACGAAGGCGGGGTAGTCCACCGCTTCGGCCAAGGTGCTGTCGATGGCACGCGCCTGGACATCCTCAGCGAGGGCGAACAGGCGGTGCTGCAACTGTGCCGTTTGTAGCAGTTGCTGCGGCGCGGTGCCTGCGCGCAGCGCATAAACCGCATCGCCGCAGAGCAGGATGGCGTCTCCGGTGCCGAGCAAGCGCAGGCAGCTGGCCAGGCGGTTGTCGCCAAATGGCGAGTGGCTGATTACATGCAGGGTCGTCATCAAAGCGTTACCACCTGGTCAAAACGGCCAATCAATGCAGCCAGCGCTGCGTAATCCAGCACCTCGACCGGCAGGCTCAGGCTTGCCGGATCCAAGCCGCGCTCTGCCACGCTGTGCGCGCAGACGAACAGCTCTTCGACGCCAAACATCGGCAGCGCCTGTAGGTTGGCGGCAAGGTCTTTGAGTTGCAGCGCGGCCGGCTGCTGGGTAGCGGCGAGCTGGAACACGCCGTCATCCATGAACAGCATTCCCAGCGGCAGATCAAACGCGCCGCCCGCCAGGGCGATGTCCAACGCTTCACGTGCGGACGGGCCGCTCCACGGCGCCTGGCGGCTGATGATCAACAAGGATTTGGCCACTTCAATCGCCTCCAAAACAGACCAGACGGTCGGCAACCTGCGCCGCCTCGTGCAACTGGCCCAGCCCCGACAGCTCCCACGGCGCCGGCAAATTCACCGCCGGGCGCTGGTAGCGGTTGGCTTCTGTGGCATCCAGCACGCCGCGGCGCAGGGCGGCGGCGATGCACACCACCGCGTCGAGCTGGTTGCCTTCGATGAAAGCGCGCCATTGCGCGGCCACGTCCAGTTCATCCTGCGGCGTGACGACGTTGGCCGAGGCGCTGTGCACCCCGTCCTGATAGAAGAACAGGCGGGCAATCTGGTGCCCGCCGGCCAGCGCCGCCTCGGCGAAGCGCAGGGCGCGGCGCGAGGAGGGCGCATGGGCCGGGGAAAAAACCGCGATGGCGAATTTCATGGGAGGCTCTTGCAACGTGATCCGGCCATGATAAAGCAAAACGGCCCCGCCTCCGCTACCGGCGGGGCAATGCTCACTGTTGCGCCTTGCTCTCGGGCAAGAACCAGTTCAGCACCAGCGCGCAGATACCACCGGTGGCCACGCCCGATTCCAGCACGTTACGCAGCGCCGACGGCATGTGCGCAAGGAACTCCGGCACCTGCGCCACGCCCAGGCCCAAGGCCAGCGATACCGCGATGATCAGCAGGGCACGCCGGTCCAGGCGGGTGCTGGCGAGGATATTGATTCCTGATGCGGCAACGGCGCCAAACATCACCATCGCTGCGCCACCGAGCACTGGCTCCGGCACTGCCTGAATCACGCCGGCAACGGTCGGGAACAACCCCAGCAATACCAGCATGGCAGCGATCCAGATACCAATGTGGCGGCTGGCAATCCCGGTCAGCTGAATCACGCCATTGTTCTGCGCGAAGATCGAACTCGGGAAGGTATTGAACACACCAGCCAGCAGCGAGTTGGCGCCGTTGACCAGCACGCCGCCCTTGATCCGCTGCATCCACACCGGGCCTTCGACCGGCTCACGCGATACCTTGCTGGTCGCTGTGACGTCACCAATGGCTTCCAGCGAGGTCACCAGATAGATCACCAGCATCGGAATGAACAGCGCCCACGAGAAGCTCAGGCCAAAGTGCAGCGGCGTCGGCACCTGGAACAGCGCCGCCTCGTGCATGCCGGTAAAGTCCAGCCGGCCCATATAACCGGCCAGGGCATAGCCCGCCGCCAGCGCGATGACGATGGCGCAGCTGCGCATCCACACCACCGGGATGCGGTTGAGCAGCACGATGATTGCCAGCACCACGCCCGACAGCAGCAGGTTTTCGCCGTTGGCAAAGGTGCCATTGGCCATCGCCGTGAAGCCACCGCCCATGCTGATCAAACCGACCTTGATCAAGGTCAGGCCGATCATCAGCACCACGATGCCGGTCACCAGTGGGCTGATCAGACGTTTGATGAACGGCAGAATGCGCGACACGCCCATCTCCACGAAGGAGCCGGCAATCACCACACCAAAGATCGCCGCCATCACACCTTCGACCGGCGTGCCTTGCTTGACCATCAGCGCACCACCGGCAATCAACGGCCCAACAAAGTTAAAGCTGGTGCCCTGTACGATCAGCAGCCCCGCACCAAACGGCCCGAAGCGGCGGCACTGAACAAAGGTGGCAATCCCCGAGATGACCAGCGACATCGACACGATCAGGTTGGTATCCCGCGCTGAAACGCCCAGCGCCTGGCAGATCAGCAGGCCCGGGGTAACGATCGGCACGATGATCGCCAGCAAATGCTGCAGGGCAGCGAGCATGGCAATCAGCGGCCGCGGCTTGTCCTCAAGGCCAAGGACCAGTTCATTGTCAGGCGCTGCCGCGCCGGGCCCTTGTTCGATCGAACTCATGGGTAGCTGCCCCGGAAGAAAAAGGAGCGCATTCTAAGGGCCGCTGGCCGATTCGGGTAGCCTAAATGCAGCGCTTCAGATCTGTGTCTGGCTGAATACGCCTGGCGATGTCGGCCACCGCCAAACGTCGCCCACAAAAAAGCCCGCCGAAGCGGGCTTTTCCGTTTTACCGGTCAATCAACGATCAGTCATCACGACCCATGATGCCGAACAGCTGCAACAGGCTGATGAACAGGTTGTAGATCGATACATACAGGCTGATGGTCGCCATGATGTAGTTGCGCTCGCCGCCATGGATGATGGCGCTGGTCTGGAACAGAATGCAGACCGACGAGAACAGCACGAAACCAGCGCTGATCGCCAACTGCAGGCCGCTGATCTGGAAGAAGAAGCTCGCAACCACCGCGCCCAGCAAGACGAAGAAGCCAGCGGTGATGAAGCCGCTGAGGAAGCTCATGTCCTTACGGCTGATCAGCACGTAGGCCGACAGACCACCGAACACCAGCGCAGTCATGGCAAACGCCGAGCTGACCACTTCCGCACCACCGGCCATGCCGAGGTAACGGTTGAGGATCGGGCCAAGAATGAAGCCCATGAAGCCGGTCAGTGCGAAGGTCGAAACCAGGCCCCAGACCGAGTCACGCAGTTTGGCGGTGAGGAAGAACAGGCCGTAGAAGCCGATCAGCACCACGAAGATGTTCGGGTAGCCGACACGCATCTGCTGCGCAACGAACGCCATCAGACCGCTGAATGCAAGGGTAAGCGCCAGCAAGCTGTAGGTGTTACGCAGGACCTTGCTGACCTCCAGTTGATCGGCCTGCTGGCCGTGTTGTAGGGCATAATCCTGTTCGCGCATGGCGACACTCCTGTGGGTAGAAACCTATGGATGCTGAGAGCATACCAGAGCCACCGCAGGCCGCGACACAGAGAGTTTGACAGCGTGTTTCATTACGGTATTATGGCGCCCGCTGTATCCGGAAGCGTGGCCGAGTGGTTTAAGGCAACGGTCTTGAAAACCGTCGATGGGCAACTATCCTAGAGTTCGAATCTCTACGCTTCCGCCATATTCAAAGCCCTGATTATTCAGGGCTTTTTGCGTTTTTTTGGGAAAAAGATTCGCCTCTGCTCGCGTCTCACCGTTTCCGCACTTTTCTTGTCGTTTCCGCAAACCTTCAAGCCATGCCTTGCCAGGGATGAGGGGATTGGTTGGATGGATCTCATCTCAGCCATTGTCGCAGACCGGCTTGGCCGGCCCCATTCCTCTACCTCCTATTAGCCACTCGCTGCAGAGCTGCCGTACAACTCAGGCGCTGGCGGGGCACGCCGTTGCTCTGGCAATATGCAATCACGAGCACATATCGGTGTCGACGAAGACTCGGGTCTGGTGCGTCTGCCAGTAGACAGTGCAGGCCGAAACGCCATAGCCCAGCCTCGCGCTGGGCTTTTTGCATGCGCACTATTGCTACTGCGTTATCCTCAATCGCTGTGCATCCACTCTGGATATGCTCCCGATTTCTTGAGTCGCATCGTCCATGGAAAACAAAACACGGCGTATCCAGTCTAAACCCACGTACGCCCCTCAAGCCCCACCTATTTCACCCTTGCAGCAGAAGCCCCCCGCAAGTCCGATCTCTCTCGCCACCCACCCCCCAATGCCGCATACAGATTCACCTCTGCCACCAACTGCGCCAGGCGGTCATTGATCAGCCCCTGCTGGGCACTGAACAACGAGCGTTGCGCGTCGAGAAAGGTCAGGCTGCTGTCCACGCCGACCCGGTAGCGGTGTTCAGCAAGGTTGTAGTAACGCTGGCTTGAGGTCACCAAGTCGCGTTGTGCCTGCAGTTGGCGCTGGTAAGTCGCTCGCGCCGCCAAGCCGTCTGCCACTTCCTGGAAGGCGCCCTGGATTGCTTTTTGGTACTGCGCCACTTGGATGTCCTTCTGCAACTTGGCGTAGTCCAGGCTGGCGCGCAGGCTGCCGGCGGTGAAGATCGGCAGGTGGATCTGTGGCTGGAACAACCAGGTCCCGGATCCTGCATCGAATAGCCCGCTGAGCGCCGGGCTGGTGCTGCCGGCATTGGCGGTAAGGCTGATGCTCGGGAAGAATGCGGCGCGGGCGGCGCCAACATCGGCGTTGGCGGCGCGCAGCTGGTACTCGGCTTGGAGAATGTCCGGGCGACGTTGCAGCAGGTCAGACGGCAGTCCGGCCTGCAAGCCGGCGATTTGTTCGTCGGCCAGCCGCAAGGCGCCGAGGTCGTCGGCCACAGGGGCGCCCACCAGTAGAGTCAGTTGGTTGAGGTCTTGGGCGACTTGACGTTTGTAACGGGCGACGGCCGCCCGGGTACTGTCGACGCTGGTCCGCGCCTGGATCTGGTCCAGGGCCGAAACAGTGCCGGCGCGTCGCTGGTTGGCGGTCAGGCGCAGGCTGCGCTCGTCTGCAGCCAGGGTTTCGTTGGCCAGTAGCAGCAGTTCCTGATCGGCACGCCAGGTCAGGTACACGCTGGCGACACTGGCTACCAGGCTCAATTGGGTGCTGCGGCGGGCCTGGTCGCTGGCCAGGTAGGTCAACAGCGCCTGGTCACTGAGGCTGCGCAAGCGACCGAACAGGTCCAGTTCATAAGCACTCACCCCCAGTGTCGCCGCCGAGGTAGAACTGATCATGCCTTGGTCGGCACCGGTCATGCGCCACGGCAGGTATTGGCGTTGCCCCTGGCCATTGGCCGAGACCTTTGGCAACAGCTCGGCGCGCTGAATGCGGTATTGGGCGCGGTACGCTTCGACATTGAGCGCCGCGCTGCGCAGGTCGCGGTTATTGGCCAGGGCGCTGTCGATCAGCTGGCGCAGCACTGGGTCGTGGAACACCTGGCGCCAGTCCTCGACGGTCGGGTGCTTCTGCACATTGCCAACGTAGGCCGGCCCTTGCGGGTAGTGGAGGGCGACGGGTAGGTCTGGGCGCTGGTAGTCAGGGGCTAAGGAACAGCCACACAACAACACTGCGCACAGGAAAAAGCTGGATCGGGGCATCAGAAGGTCTCGCTGGGGTCAGGCGCCGGCCATCCATTTGGTCAAACCATGGCGGCCACTGACCCCCAGCTTGGCGGTGGCGCGCTTGAGGTATGTTTCGATCGAGCTGTTCTTCACGTTCAGCCGTTGCGCCATTTCTGACACCGTTCCGCCGGTCAGCAGGCCCAGGCAGACTTCCTGCTCACGCGTCGAGAGCCGCACGTCTGCCTGGACCAGCCGATTGCCAAAGGACTGCCGTAAGGTGCCTGCCTGCAGATCGCACAGCGGCGACCCGGTATGCCCCGCGGCCCCTTGGTGGAGCAACTGGCCGTGGTGCTCCATCAGGGGCAGCAAGGTGTCGGATAGGCTTTTCAACTGCGACAACTCGCCCAATGAAAAGCCACGCTGGCTGGGCAGGCGATGAAAGCAGATGACCCAGCGCCGGGCACCGCTGCAAGACACCAGGTTGCACTGGTGGGCAGTGTGGCGCGGGTGGTCAGTAACCGGGGGTGCCTTGAATTCGATCAACAGCGGGTCCTTCATCTGCATGATGCTCTGCAGCAGTGGGTGGCGCAGAGGGTCGATGCCGGGCAGTTCGGGGGCTGGGCCGGCACTGCCGAGTACCCTGATGCGGCTGATGCTGGACCCGCGCGGGTCGAGGGTCCATTCGCTGAGGTCGAGCCTGTGGATCGGCACTTGGGCATCGACCAGGTGCAACATGTGCTCGGCAAAGCCAGCGGCACCGGTACTGGCGATCAGTTCACCCAGTTGCAGATATAGTTGAGGGTCGGGGTGGTGTACGAGGCTGTCGGTAAGCTTCATGGGGTCATCGTCCTTGATCGAAAGCGTTACGGCGGGTGGTGGCCCAGGCGAGTCCTCCGGGTTGGGAGCGGGTTGTGGCGGTATTCAAGCGCGGCCTCGGGGCGGCGTCTGTAATGGAAAACAGGGACAGAAAGTGCCATCGATCGCGGGCCAGCGGGGCAGCTGACCTACAGGCCAGACGCTGCACACGAGCGGGTAGGCCAGCAAATTGACGTCATAATCGTGGCGATCAGCGCATGATCCCGGGCGATGACTCTTGGCGTAGGCCAAGCCGGGCAGCCGCTGTGGCAAATGTCCTACATGTTTTTCAGCAGCTATCTGACAGCGCTGAGGCGTGTCCGGGTTTCAGGGGCCATACAGCCTGAAAGTGGAGTGCTTGAATCCGCGGATGATCAACCAGAAGGACCTGCCGAATCATGCCTGCCGCCCAAACCTTTGCCCTGACCGTTGCCCAGCGCGACATCTGGCTGGATCAGATCAGCCACGGCAACTCGCCGCTGTACAACATCGGCGCCTACGTCGAACTGGCCGGCGAGGTGGACGCCGAGCGCCTGAGCCGGGCACTGGTGCATTTGGCCGCCCAGCATGATGGCCTGCGCACAGTGCTGGTGATGCAAGCGGGCCAAGGTGGCATAGCCCGCCAGTACTTCGCCGAATCCCTCGATGTGCAGTTGGTGCAGCATGATGTCCGCGCTGTGGATGACCCTTTCTTCGCTGCCCAAGGCCTGTTGCAAACACAGATGCAGACACCGTACTGCCTGGACGCCAGCCCGCTGTGGGGGGCGACATTGATCCGTCTGGGCGAGCAGCGCTATCTGTTAGCCGTGCAGGCTCATCACCTGGTGCTCGATGGCTGGGGCGTGGACCAGTGGTTCAAACAGATTGCCGAGCATTACCGCTTGCTTGGGCAGGGGCTGGCATTGCCAGACAGCGCACCGTCCTACCGCGTGTTCATCGAGGACGATGCGCAGTACCAGGGTTCGCCCCGCCATGACCGCGACCGCGATTACTGGCTGGCGAAGTACCAGCAGTTACCCGACGCCTTGCTGGCGCCCCGCGAACGCAATGCGCAGCATTTGTCGCCGCCCAGTGCGGCATTTGAACAGCCCTTCGACAGCCACTTGCTGGCGCGTATGCGCGCCCTGGGCACTGCCTTGCAGGCCTCGCCATTCCATGTGCTGTTGGCAGCGCTGCACGTGTGCAGCGCACGGACCTGGCAACGTGACGAATGGGTGGTCGGACTGCCGGTGCGCAACCGTGGCAACGCCCAGTTCAAGTCAACGCTTGGGCTGTTTACCCAAGTCAGCGCGCTGCGCATGGATTTCGGCCGTGAACGCTCGTTTGCCGCGCTGGTGCAGGGGATCCGCGATGCGCTCAAGCAGGACTTTCGCCATCAGCGGTTCGCCCTTAGCGAACTCAACCGCAACCTCGGCGCATTGCGTGAAGAGCGGCCGCAACTGTTCGAGCTGATGGTGTCGTTCGAGGAGGATGGCAACGACCTGCGTTTCGATGACGTGCCCGGCCACACGGTGATGATCTGCAATGGCCACGAGCCCACGCCTTTGAGTATCCACCTGCGCTGCAACAGCCAACGTGACAGCGCGTGCCTGCACCTGGTGCATAACCGCGCCTGGTTCAGCGAAGAGGACGTTTCGGCGTTGGCCGAGCGCCTGCTGCATGTGCTGGAGCAAGGCTTGGAACAGCCCGAGCAAAGCATCGCGGCGTTCGACCTGTTGACCGCCCGCGAACACGCCCGCCTGCGCCAGTGGAATGCAACGGCGCAAGCAGCGCCCTCACAAGGTGAGGCGTTGATCCATAGTCGTATCCAGGCCCAGGCCAGCGCCACGCCACACGCTGTGGCGGCGCTGCACGACGGCCAGCGCCTGAGCTATGGCGAGCTCGATCGCCGTGCCGACGCGCTGGCACTGCACCTCGCAGCCCTTGGCGCCAAGCCTGATCAGCGGGTAGCGGTGGTCGCCCAGCGCGGCCTGGACACGTTGGTCGGCCTGCTGGCCGTGCTCAAGGCCGGGGCCGCCTACGTGCCGATCGACCCGGCCCACCCGCAGGAGCGGCTGGCCTATCTGCTGGAAGACAGCTCGCCGGTTGTGGTGCTGACCCAGTCGCGGCTGCTGGACCGCCTTCCGCCCCATGGCCTGCCGCAGATCGTGCTGGACCGCTGGGACTGGAACACGGCACCCGCCGCCCAGCCAGCGCCTGTGCAGCCGCAACCCAGCGACTTGGCTTATATCATCTACACCTCCGGCTCCACGGGCCAGCCAAAGGGCGTGATGGTCGAGCACCACATGCTGGCCAACCTGGTCGACTGGCACTGCAATGCCTTCAACCTGGGCCCCGGGCGCCACCAGTCGAGCCTGGCCGGCTTCGGTTTCGACGCCATGGCCTGGGAGGTATGGCCGGCGCTGTGCAGTGGCGCGACCCTGCATCTGGCGCCGGTGCGTGACGGTGCTGAAGACATCGACGCCTTGCTAAGCTGGTGGCGCGCCCAGCCGCTGGATGTCAGCTTCCTGCCCACCCCGGTGGCCGAATATGCCTTCGCCCAAGGCGAGCTGCACCCGACCTTACAGACCCTGCTGATTGGCGGCGACCGTCTGCGGCGCCTGGCCCGCGAGCGGTGCTGCCGTGTGATCAACAACTATGGACCCACCGAAGCCACGGTGGTGGCGACGTCGGGCGAAGTGATCGCTGGCGGCCCGCTGCATATCGGCGGCCCGGTGACCAACACCCAGCTGTATGTGCTCGATGAGCAGTGCCGTCTGCTGCCTATCGGCGCCCCAGGCGAATTGTATGTGGGCGGCAAGGGCGTGGCTCGAGGCTACCTCAACCGGCCGCAGATGACCGCCGAGCGCTTTCTCGACGACCCCTTCAGCTCGCTACCCGGGGCACGCATGTACCGCACGGGCGACCTGGTGCGCTGGCTGGCCAATGGTACGCTGGAGTACCTCGGGCGCAATGACGACCAGGTGAAGATCCGTGGTGTGCGGGTTGAATTGGGCGAAATCGAAGCTGCCCTGACCAGCCACACGGCGGTGCGCGAGTGTGTGGTGATGCTGCGCGAAGGTCAGTTGCAGGCCTGGTTCATTGGCGAGGCGGCAGTGCTGCCCAAGGCGCTGCATGACCACCTGCGCGAGCGCCTGCCAGTCGCTTTGTTGCCGGTGGCCTACGTCAACCTGGCCAGTTGGCCATTGACCGCCAATGGCAAACTCGACCGCCGTGCCTTGCCGACAGCGGACGAAGCCGCCAAGGTACGCCGCGAACACGAGGCGCCGCTGGGAGACCTCGAGCAGCGTCTGGCGTTGCTGTGGGCCGAACTGCTGCAGGTGGAGCGGGTAGGGCGCCACGATCACTTCTTCGAGCTGGGCGGCCACTCGCTGTTGGCCGTGCAACTGATCGAGCGCATGCGCCAGCAAGGCCTGCAAGCTGATGTGCAGGTACTGTTCGGCCAGTCGACGCTGGCCAGCGTCGCGGCCAGCACAGTGGTTGGTGAAGCCGCGAGCGTACCGGCCAACCGCGTTCCGTCAGGGTGCCAGCACATCACGCCAGGCATGCTCAGCCTCGGCGAACTGTCGCAACCCGACATCGACCGCATCGTTGCCACGGTGCCGGGCGGCGCCGGCAACGTACAGGAAATCTATCCGCTGGCGCCGCTGCAACAGGGCCTGCTTTACCACCACGTCATGGATGCACGCGACCCGTACCAGCAGCAGGCGTTGTTTACCTTCGCCAGCCACGGCCAGTTGCAGGCCTTCACCGAAGCGTTGCAGCAGGTGATCGACCGTCACGACATCCTGCGCACCAGCCTGGCATGGGAGGGGCTTGAGCAGCCCCGGCAGGTAATCTGGCGCCAGGCGCTGCTGGCGGTGGATAACTGGGCGGGGGCGGCACCCGAAGGCAGCATTGCCGACCAAATGCGCGCCCATTTCGACCCGCAGCAACGGCCCCTAGACCTGCGTCAGGCACCGATGATGGCGCTGGCCTGCGCCGAGGATGCCCAGCAGGGACGTTGGTTGGGCTTGCTGCGCTTCCATCACCTGGTCAACGATGCCGTTTCGCTGCAGGTGCTGTTGGGCGAACTGGAAGCCTTCATGGCGGGGCGCGGCGAGCAGTTGCCGGCCCCTGTGCCGTACCGTAATTACGTGGCGCTGAGCGCTGCCCGCGAGCGCCAGGCCCAGCACGAAGCCTTCTTCCGCGAGCAACTGGCAGGCATCGAACCGCCTGCGCCGATTATGGGGCTGGGGGGCGAGCCGGTCGATGAGAGGGACCTGCACAGCCACAGCCAGGCCATCGACGCGCCGTTGGCGGGCCTGTTGCGTAGCCAGGCCCGGCAACATGGCGTGAGCATCGCCAGCCTGCTACACCTGGCCTGGGCCCAGGTGCTTGGCGCCCTCGGCGGGCGTGATGAGGTCACCCTGGGCACCGTGTTGCTGGGCCGCAGCATGGCTGGCCCCGGGGCTGATCGTGCGCTGGGCATGTTCATCAACAGCGTGCCCTTGCGGGTAGGCCTTGCCAACCGCTCGGTCGACCAGGCGCTGGGCGAAACCCATGCGCGGCTGGCTGCCTTGCTCGGCCATGAAGATGCGCCGTTGATCCTCGCCCAGCAGTGCAGTGGCTTGCCCGCTGGCACGCCGCTGTTCGACAGCCTGATCAACTACCGCCAAGGGGCAGTGACGCTCGGCCCGGTATTGCCGGGCGTGGAGCTGGCCGAAGCCAGTGAAGTACAAAGCCATGGCCTGGCGCTCACGGTGGATGACCATGCCGACGGGCTCCAGCTTGCCCTGCGCGCACCGCGTGCGATTGGCGCGCAGCGGGTGCTGAGCTACCTGATGACCACCTTGCGCCAACTGGGCAATGCCCTGGCCGAGCGCCGCAGCACCCGCCTGGAGGCACTATGCGCGGTGCCTGACGGCGAACTGGACCGCATGCTGCATGGCTTCAACGCCACCGAAGACTCGCAAAGTCCGGTCAGGCATACCTTGCCTGCGCTGTTCCAAGCCCAGGTGCGGCGCACACCCCGTGCCATCGCGCTGCAGGCCGAGGACGGCAGCCTCGATTACCAGACACTCAACGCCCAGGCCAACCGCCTGGCCCACTATTTGATCGCACAGGGAGTAAGGCCAGACGCGCGGGTGGCGGTGTGTGTCGAACGTGGCGTTGCACTGATGGTCGCGCTGCTGGGCGTGCTCAAGGCAGGCGGCGCCTACGTACCACTCGACCCCGCTTACCCGGCCGAACGGCTGCGCTTCATGCTGGCAGACAGCACGCCGTCAGTGCTACTGGTGCACGGCGCCACCCTGGGCCTGTTCGCGCAAATGCCGGTTCCTGTGCTCGACCTTGACCGTGGCGATTGGCAGACCTGCTCGGCAGCCAACCCGCTCGTGCCGGGTCTGGGGCCGAACCAGTTGGCTTACGTGATGTACACCTCGGGCTCCACTGGCACTCCGAAGGGGGTGATGGTCGAACACCGCGGCCTGTGCAACCTGATGCACTGGGGGGCGCGCATCTGCCCACCACGCCCGGGCGATGCCTTGCTGCAACGGGCGCCGTTCACCTTCGACGGTTCGGTCTGGGAGCTGTTCTGGCCGCTGACCGCCGGTTTGCGCCTGGTCCTGGCACGCCCTGACGGGCACCGTGACCCTGCGTACCTAGTGCAGTTGGTGCAGGCCAGGCAGGTGACCACAATCAAATTCGTCCCGGCGCTGCTGCATCAGTTTCTTGAAGAGCCGGGTGTTGAACGTTGCACCAGCCTGACCGACATCTTCTGCGGCGGCGGTGAACTGACATTGGCCTTGGTGCGACGCCTGCGTGAACGCCTACCCGCGGTGCGCCTGCACAACGTCTATGGCCCGACCGAAGCAACTGTAGACAGCACCGCCTGGACCCTGCAGCCCCATGAACCGCTGCCGCTGATCGCACCGCCGATTGGCCGGCCGATCGCCAATACCCGCCTGTATGTACTCGATGCGCATGACCGCCCGGTGCCACTCGGTGCGGTGGGCCAGTTGCACATTGGCGGCGTCGGCGTCGCCCGTGGTTACCTTGGGCTACCGGCGTTGCAGGCTGAGCGCTTCATCGCCAGCCCGTTCGTCGAAGGCGACCGCCTGTACCGCACCGGCGACTTGGTGCGCTACCGCCTGGACGGTGAGCTGGACTTTGTCGGCCGCAACGACTTCCAGGTCAAGCTGCGTGGGCTGCGGGTCGAGCTGGGGGAAATCGAAGCGTCGCTAACGGCGCATCCGGCCATCGGGCAAGCCGTGGTGCTGATGCGCGAAGAGCGCCTGGTGGCCTACTTCACCTGTCGCGAGGGCAGCAGCGCGCCTGCGCTTGAAGTGCTGCGCAGCCACCTGGTGGCCCGCATGCCCGACTACATGGTGCCGCAGGCGTTCGTCGCCCTGGCCGAGCTGCCGTTGAGCAACAACGGCAAGGTCGACCGCAAGGCCTTGCCAGCGCCCGGGGCCGAGTCGGTGATCAGCCGTCAGTACCAAGCCCCGCGCGGCGAGCTGGAAACGGCGCTGGCCGAGATCTGGACGGATGTGCTGAAGATCGAGCAGGTTGGGCGCGACGACAACTTCTTCGAACTGGGCGGTCATTCATTGCTGGCGGTCAGCCTGGTGGCACGCATGCGCCAGGCCGGGTTGCATGTCGATGCCCGCACCTTGTTCAGCCAACCGACCCTGGCCGCGCTGGCCGCCAGCACCCGGCTAGAGCAAACCGAGGTGGTCATACCGCAGACCACCATCCCCAGCCTGGGCAAGCGCAGGCGCATCTAACCGCGTGCTGCTATTTGCGTTCGCTGCAAGTGCGGGAGCGGCCCGGCAAGGCCGATCCTGCACCACAAGCGTGCGCCAATTGTCCCCGCTTCCCATGTCAGACCGACCGGTCACGTTCCTTTAGCGTGTACACGATTCCCATTCCAGGCAAAGCAGGATGCTTACCGATGCACTTCAGCGAACTGATGGCTGCTCTTTCCACCCATGCGATCCGACTCCAGCGTGAAGACCAGGACCTGATCGTTCTCGGCGATGACGATACCCTGGACGACAGCTTGTGGGAGGCGTTGTCACGGCACAAGCCGGCGCTGCTGGAGATGCTCGCCGAACGCGATGACGACTGGCTGAGCCCAGCCTTCCGGATTACACCCGATATGCTGCCGCTGGTCACCCTGGACCAGGACGCCATCGACCGCATCGTCGCCAGTGTGCCAGGCGGAGCGGCCAACGTTCAGGACATCTACCCACTCGCCCCGCTGCAGCAGGGCATGCTGTACCAGCACCTGTCCGCCACCGAGGGTGACCCGTACCTGGCGCAGGTGCAGCTGCGCTTCGCCAGCAAAACTCACCTGGAAGCCTTCGCCGAGGCGCTGCAGTGGGTGATCCAGCGCCATGACATCCTGCGCACCGCGTTGCACTGGGAATACCTCGACCAACCGGTGCAGGTGGTCTGGCAAGAGGCGACGCTGGTCCGCGAAGCCGTGCCGGTGGCTGGCAGCACGGCCCTGGCCGAGCTGTGCGCGCGCTTCGACCCGCGCCAGTATCGCGTCGACCTGCGTCAGGCACCGCTGATGCAGCTGATGCACGCGCAAGGCGAGGGCGAGACGTGGGTGGCGCTGCTGATGTTCCACCACGTGGTGATGGACCATACCGCCCTGGATATCGTGCGCCGGGAAATCCAGGCGCACATCGCCGGCCAGTCCGACGGTCTGGCTGCGCCCATGCCGTTTCGCAATGTGCTGGCCGTCGCTCGCCAGGCACTGGATGAGGACGCCCATGAGCGCTTCTTCCGCGAAATGCTCAGCGACATCGATGAGCCCACGCTTGCCTTCGGCCTGCAGGACAAAGGCGATGCGCAACTGGAACAAGCCCGCCTGACCCTGCCGCCTGCGCTGTGCCTGCGCCTGCGCAGCCAGGCACGGCAACTCGGGGTGAGCCCGGCAAGCGTCTTGCACTTGGGCTTCGGCCGGCTGATCGGGCAGTTGTCGGGCCGCCAGCAGGTGGTGTTCGGCAGCGTGCTGCTAGGCCGCATGACCACCGGCGACGGCAGCGAGCAGGCGCTGGGCATGTTCATCAACAGCCTGCCGTTGCGCATTGACCTGGGCTCAACCAGCGTGCGTGAAGCCCTGCTGGCCACCCACCGCAGGCTCAGCGCCTTGCTCGGCCACGAACAGGCTTCGCTGGCCTTGACCCAGCGCTGCAGCGGCGTGGCCGCGCCGACGCCGCTGTTCAATAGCCTGCTCAACTACCGGCACAGTGACGCCGGTGATGCCGCCGAAGTCATCCCGGTGGCCGCTGGCATCGATATCGTCGGTGCCGAGGAGCGCACCGATTATCCGCTGACCGTGAGCGTCGACGACCTAGGCGACGCGCTGCGCCTTACGGTACAGAGCCTGCCGGAGTGGAGCGCAGCACGCCTGTGTGTCCAGTTCGAACAGGTCTTGGCAAGCCTGGTCGATGCCCTGGAGCACGCCCCCACAGCAGCGCTGCAAGGGTTGCAGGTATTACCGCCGGCCGAGCGTGATCAGGTGCTGCAAGCGTTCAATCGCACCGTTCAGCGCTACCCGCAGGGGCAGACCGTACACGCTATGGTCGAGGCCCGCGCTGCCACTGCACCGGCTGCGGTTGCGCTGTTGCAGGATGGCCAGGCGCTGCGTTACGACGAGCTGAACCGCCGTGCCAACCAACTCGCTCACCAGCTGATCGAACGCGGCGTTCAGGTGGGCGACCGCGTGGCGCTGTGCCTGCCGCGCAACAGCGAGCGCGTGGTTGCGTTGCTGGCAGTGCTTAAAGCGGGCGCGGCCTATGTGCCGGTGGACCCGGCGTACCCAGCCGAGCGTATTGCCTACTTGCTGGCTGACAGCCTCCCGGCACTGGTGGTGAGCGTGACTACGGTGACCGGACTGCCGGCTGAGGTGCCGCGCCTGGACCTGGATCAGCTCAACACCTGCGCTGCGCACGACAGCAACCCACAGCGACCTGGGCTGCACGCGCAGCAACTGGCCTATGTGGTTTACACCTCCGGTTCCACCGGCCAGCCCAAGGGCGTGATGATCAAGCACCACACGCTGGTCAACCTGGTGCATTGGCACTGCCAGGCGTTTGAGCTGGACGCCGATGCTCATACCTCAAGCGTGGCCGGCTTCGGTTTCGATGCCATGGCCTGGGAGGTCTGGCCTGCCCTGTGCGCTGGTGCCACGCTGCACCTGCCACCCGCGCACATCGCCAACGAGCATGTCGATGAGCTGCTCGACTGGTGGCTGCTGCAGCCACTGAAGGTCAGCTTCCTGCCCACCCCGGTAGCCGAGCAGGCCCTGCGCCGCGAACATCAGCATCCGACCCTGCGCACCTTGCTGGTAGGCGGGGACCGCCTGCGTCAGTTCGAGCGAGCGCCGGGCTTTGCCCTGATCAACAACTACGGGCCGACCGAAACCACCGTGGTCGCCACCTCTGGCCAGGTCTTGGCCAACGGCGCACTGCACATCGGCCGGCCAATCGCCAACACCCGCGTCTACGTCCTGGACGAAGGTCTGCAGCCAGTACCGGTCGGCGTCGCGGGTGAGCTGTTCATCGGCGGCGCGCAAGTGGCGCAGGGTTACTTCAATCGGCCAGCGCTGACCGAACAGGCTTTTCTCGTTGACCCGTTCAGCGAGCAGCCCAATGCACGCATGTACCGCAGCGGTGATCGGGTGCGCTGGAACGCCGACGGCACCCTCGACTACCTCGGCCGCAATGACGACCAGGTGAAGATCCGCGGTGTGCGGGTCGAGCTTGGCGAAATCGAGGCCACCCTCGCGGCGCAGCCGGGTATCGACGCCGCGGTGGTGCTGGTGCGCGGCGAGCGTTTGCTGGCCTGGTTCACCGAGACCGCACCCGTCGCCCTCGACGCCTTGCGCCAGTCCCTGCAGGCCGGCTTGCCGGCGCACATGGTGCCGCTTGCGTTCGTGCGCCTCGATGAGCTGCCGCTGACCAGCCATGGCAAACTCGACCGCCGTGCGCTGCCTGACCCGGACGCCTCGCAGTTGTTCGGCCAGGCCTTTGAGGCGCCCAGTGGCGAAACCGAAGCGACGATGGCGGCGATCTGGGCCGACGTGTTGGGCGTGCAGCGAGTAGGGCGCCACGACAACTTCTTCGAGCTGGGTGGCCACTCGCTGCTGGCGGTAACGTTGGTGGAGCGCTTGCGCAAGGCTGGCCTGCTGATTGATGTGCGCGTGCTGTTCGCCCAACCGACCCTGGCCGCCCTGGCCGGCGCGGCGGGTATCGGCCACGAGGTGAAGGTGCCGGCCAACCGTGTGCCCGCGCAGGCCGAACGCATCACCCCTGCTATGCTCAGCCTGATCGAGCTGGACCAGGCAGCCATCGACGACATCGTCGCAACGGTGCCGGGTTGCGCCGCCAATGTGCAGGAAATCTACCCGCTGGCGCCGCTGCAGGAAGGTATTCTCTACCACCACCTGAGCGCTGAGCAGGGCGACCCCTACCTGCTGCAGACCCGCCTGGCCTTCGACAGTGTCGAGCGCTTGCTGGCCTGGGCTGGTGCCTTGCAACAGGTCATCGATCGCCACGACATCCTGCGCACCGCCGTGCTTTGGCAAGGGCTGGCGCAGCCGGTGCAAGTGGTTTGGCGCAAGGCCGAGCTGGTGGTCAGCGAAGTCGACGACCTGGCCGATGACGATGGCCGGGCGCGGGTCGAGCAGTTGCATGCCCGGTTCGATGCGCGGCACCACCGGCTGGACCTGACCCAGGCGCCATTGACCCGCCTGTATTACAGCCTGGACCCCGCCAACCACCAGGTGGTGGCGATTCTGCTGTTCCATCACCTGACCCTCGATCACACGGCCATGGACGTGGTCGCTCGCGAAATGCGCGCTTTGCTGTGCGGCCAAGGGCACACGCTGCCGGCAGCGGTGCCTTATCGCAATTACGTGGCCCAGGCTCGTCTGGGTGACCAGGCGGGCCATGAGGCGTTCTTCCGCGAGATGCTGGCGGATGTCGAAGAACCGACCTTGCCGCTGGGCTATGAAGATGTGCAGGGTGATGGCCGCGGCATCGAAACGGCGTTTCAGGCACTGGACGGCGACGTTGCCCACGGTTTGCGCACCCAGGCCCGGCAAATGGGCGTCAGTGCCGCCAGCCTCATGCACCTGGCGTGGGCGCGCGTACTTGGCGTGCTGGCCAACCGCGATGATGTGGTGTTTGGCACGGTGCTGATGGGGCGCCTGCAAGGCGGCGAGGGCGCCGACCGGGCGTTGGGGATGTTCATCAACACCCTGCCACTGCGGGTGGACACCACGCTGACCGTGCGTGCCGCCGTGCGCACCACCCATCGCAACCTTTCGGCTTTGCTGGGCCATGAGCACGCGCCGCTGGCCTTGGCCCAGCGCTGCAGTGGCGTGGCCGCGTCCGCGCCGTTGTTCAGTGCCTTGCTCAACTATCGGCATAGCGCCGACGAGGCCACTGGCGAGGCCATCTGGGAGGGCGTGCGCCTGCTCGGTGGCGAAGAACGCAGCAACTACCCGTTGACCCTCAGCGTCAATGACCTGGGTGAGGGGTTCACCTTCAGTGTGCTGGCCATTGAAGGGATCGGTGCGGCGCGGGTCGCCGCCTGGATGGTCAATGCCGTCACCCAACTGTTGCAGGCCTTGCAGCGAGGGCAGGAGGCGCGGGTCGACAGCTTGTCGATCCTGAGCGACGAAGCCCGCGAACAGCTGCTGGGCAGTTTCAACGCCACCACACGGCACTACCCGCAAGAACAGACGGTGCATGCGCTGGTGGAGGCCAGAGCAGCCCAGACCCCGGATGCCACGGCGGTGACCCAGGATGGCCAGGCACTCAGCTATGGGGAGTTGAACCTGCGGGCCAACCGCCTGGCGCACCAGTTGATCGCACGCGGCGTGCGCTGCGGTGACCGTGTGGCATTGTGCCTGGGCCGCAGCGTCGAGCGGGTGATCAGCTTGCTGGCCGTGCTCAAGGCCGGCGCCGCGTATGTGCCGGTAGACCCGGGCTATCCGGCCGAACGCATTGCCTACCTGCTGGCCGACAGCGCGCCCGCCCTGGTGCTGAGCGAAGCGGGCATTGCTGGCCTGCCTGTTGGCATACCCCGGCTAGACCTGGACCAGGCCGCAGCCGATGACTCCCAGGGCAGCAACCCACGTGTACCTGGGCTGGATCCGCAGCAGCTGGCCTACCTTGTCTACACCTCCGGCTCCACCGGCCAGCCCAAGGGCGTGATGATCGAGCATCACACCCTGGCCAACCTGGTGCATTGGCACTGCCACGCGTTCGCGCTGGAGGCCGGTGTGCGTACCTCGAGCGTTGCCGGCTTTGGCTTCGACGCCATGGCCTGGGAAGTGTGGCCGGCGCTGTGTGCGGGGGCGACGCTGCACCTGCCACCCGCGCATATCGGCAATGAACATGTCGATGAACTGCTCGACTGGTGGCTCGAGCAGCCGCTGGCCGTCAGTTTCTTGCCCACGCCAGTGGCCGAACAGGCGTTGCGCCGCGAACGGCAACACCCGACGTTGCGCACCTTGCTGATCGGTGGCGACCGCCTGCGCCAGTTCGACCGCGATCCAGGATTCGCCCTGGTCAACAACTATGGGCCGACCGAGACCACGGTTGTCGCCACGTCTGGCCAGGTCTTGCCGGGCGCGGCGTTGCACATCGGCAAGCCGATTGCCAATACCCGCGTCTATGTGCTCGACGGCCATCGCCAAGCGGTGCCGGTGGGCGTGGTGGGTGAGCTGTACATCGGTGGCGCACAGCTAGCGCGGGGCTACTTCAATCGCCCTGAGCTGAGCGAAGAGCGCTTTGTCGCCGACCCGTTCAGCCGCAAGCCCGGCGCGCGCATGTACCGCAGCGGCGACCTAGTGCGCTGGAACACTGACGGCACGCTGGACTACCTCGGCCGTAATGACGACCAGGTGAAGATCCGCGGCGTGCGCGTGGAGTTGGGTGAAATCGAGGCCGCGCTGACGGCTCAGGCCGGGATTGCCGATGCCGTGGTACTGGTCCGCGGCGAGCGTCTGCTGGCCTGGTTCACCGAACAGGCGCCAGTAGCGGTAGAGCTAGTGCGTCAAGCGCTGCAGGCTAGCCTGCCGGGGCACATGGTGCCGCAGGCGTTCATTCGCCTGAGCCAATGGCCGTTGACCAGCCATGGCAAGCTGGACCATCGGGCCCTGCCTGAACCGGACGCGGCGCAACTGATCTGCCAGGGCTATGAAGCCCCTGCCAGCGAAACAGAAGCGGCCATGGCCAGCGTCTGGGCCGACGTGCTGGGCGTGCCACGGGTAGGGCGGCACGACAACTTCTTCCAGCTGGGCGGCCACTCGCTGCTGGCCGTGGCACTGATCGAACGTTTGCGCCAACAGGGCCTGCACACTGACGTGCGGGTGCTGTTCGGCCAGCCCAGCGTGGCTGCACTGGCTGCCGCGCTAGGCACGGGTCGCCAGGTCAGCGTGCCCGAGAACCGCATTCCAGCTGGCTGCACCCAAATCACCCCAGCTATGCTGCCTTTGCTGACATTGGACGCCAGCGCGATTGAGCGCATCGTCGCCACCGTGCCAGGTGGCGCTGCCAACGTGCAGGACATCTACCCATTGGCACCGCTGCAGGAAGGCATTCTCTACCATCACCTGAGTGCTGCAGACGAAGACCCCTACCTGCTGCAGTGGCGCGTCGCATTCGACAGCCAGGCCCGTCTGCAGGCCTTTGCCGTGGCCTTGGACAAGGTCATCGCACGCCACGATATTCTGCGCACTGCCGTGCTCTGGGACGGCCTGGCGCAGCCTGTGCAGGTGGTATGGCGCAGCGTGCCGGGCTCGGTGCTGGTCAATAGCAGCGAAGCCGCTGGCCCGCTCGACCTTAGCCATGCGCCATTGATGCGCCTGCTGCAAACCCCACAGGCAGGCAGCGAAGGCCTCGAAGCCACCCTGCAGTTCCACCACATCGCCCTGGACCACACGGCCATGAAGGTGGTGCTGGAAGAGATCCGCGATCACCTGCGCGGCGAGCAGCCCAGCCAACCGGCCGTGCCGTACCGCAACTACGTGGCCCAGGCGCGCCTGGCCATCAGCGAGGCCGAGCACGAAGCGTTCTTCCGCGCCGAGCTGGCCGACATCGACGAGCCGACTCTGCCCTATGGCCTGGCCGACCTGCAGGGCCAGGCCAGTACCTTCGAATTGGCTACGGTGCAACTGGCGCCCGAGCAGTACCGACGCCTGCGCAGCCAGGCCCGGCAACTTGGCGTAAGCGCTGCCAGCATGCTGCACTTGGCCTGGGCACGGCTGGTGGCCGCCACCAGTGGCCAAGACCGTGTGGTGTTCGGCACCGTGCTGCTGGGTCGCCTGCAAGGGGGCGCCGGGGCTGATCGCGGTCTGGGCATGTTCATCAACACCTTGCCACTGCGCCTGGACCTGCACGGGCTAGGCGTGCGCGCGGGGGTGCGCCTGACGCACCAGCGGCTGAGTGCCTTGCTGGTGCACGAGCACGCCTCGCTGGCCTTGGCCCAGCGTTGCAGCGGCGTGGCTGCGCCGACCCCGTTGTTCAGTGCCATGCTCAATTACCGGCATGGCGCCAGCCAGCCCGAGCAGCAAGCGCAACGCGAAGCCCTGGAAGGCATCCAGGCACTGCCCAGCGGCGGCCATGGCAACTACCCGCTTAGCGTCAACGTGGACGACCTGGGCGATGGCCTGCGGCTGACCGCCCAGGTCAGTGCCCAGGTGGGCGCGCAGCGGGTCTGCGATCAGCTGCTGCAGGTGCTGCACGGTTTGCTGGATGCGCTTGAGCACGCGCCTGACGCGTTATTGCAGCAGGTGCCGGTAATGACGCCTGATGAGCGCCAGCAACAGCTGGCCAATGCCCCGCAAACGCCTCAAGACCTGGCGCAAACGCTGCACGGGCTGTTCGAGGCCCAGGTTCGGTACACACCCACTGCCATTGCCCTGGTCGCCGAGGATGGCGAGCTCAGCTATCGCCAGCTCGACGAGCAGGCCAACCAGCTTGCCCATCATTTGATCGGCTTGGGCGTCAAACCGGATGACCGTGTCGCGATCTGCGTCGAGCGCGGGCTGTCGATGGTGGTTGGCTTGCTGGCCATCCTCAAGGCAGGCGGCGCCTATGTGCCAGTTGACCCGGGTTACCCTGCAGAACGCATTCGCCACATGCTGAGCGACAGCGCGCCGCTGGCCGTCCTGGTGCACGGCGCTACCCGAGATGTCGTACACGCCATCCCGCTGCAGTTGATCGACCTCGATCAGCCTTGCTGGGATGCCCAGCCGATCAGCAACCCTCGCGTAGCCGCACTGACAGCGAGGCACCTCGCGTATGTGATCTACACCTCCGGCTCCACAGGCCAGCCCAAGGGGGTGATGGTCGAACACCGCAACGTGGTCAACCTGGTGCGTTGGAGCCAGCGCCTTTGCCAGGTGCCTGGCAAAGGCGCCGTGCTGCACAAGACCCCGGTCAGCTTCGATGCCTCGGTGTGGGAGCTGTTCTGGCCGTTGTGCAGCGGCCTACGCCTGGTATTGGCCCGTCCGGACGGCCACAGTGACCCGCACTACCTCGCGCAATTGATCCAGGCGCAGCAGGTCAGCGTGGTGCAATTTGTGCCGGCATTGCTGCAGCAGTTCCTTGAAGCACCTGCCAGCGCTCGCTGCGTCAGCCTCAGGGATATCGTCTGCGGTGGCGGCGAGTTGAGCCAGACACTGGCCGGCCAAGTGCGCGAGCGCTTGCCTGGTGTACGCCTGCATAACGTTTATGGCCCCACCGAAACCACCGTCGATTGCAGCGCCTGGACGCTGGAACCGGGCGCAGACCTGCCGCACGGTGCATTGCCGATCGGCACGGCCATCGACAATACCCGGCTGTATGTACTTGACCACTACGACCAACCGGTACCGTGGGGCGTGGTCGGCCACCTGCATATCGGCGGCGCGGGTGTCGCCCGGGGTTACCTGGGTTTGCCCGAACAACAGGCCGAACGCTTCATCGCCAGCCCCTTCGTCGACGGCGATCGCCTCTACCGCAGCGGTGACCTGGTGCGCCAGCGCGAAGATGGCAAGCTGGTCTTCCTCGGCCGCAACGACTACCAAGTCAAGATCCGCGGCCTGCGCATCGAGCTAGGCGAGATCGAAGCCTGCCTGCTGCGTGTGCCCGGTGTGCGCGATGCCGTGGTGCTGGCTTACGACGCCCCGACCAGTGGCCCGCGCCTGGTCGCCTACCTCACTGGTAAGCTGGCCGAGGCGGACAGCCTGCGTCAGGCACTGCTGCAAGACCTGCCGGAGCACATGCTGCCGGCACAGTACATCCACCTCGACCAGCTGCCGTTGACGCCCAATGGCAAGCTGGACCGTAAAGCGCTGCCCGCGCCGGATGCCGCATTGCATGAGCGCCCTTACCAGGCGCCGCAGGGGCCGACCGAAACCCTGCTGGCGCAACTGTGGGCGCAACTGCTGGGCGTGGAGCAAGTAGGCCGGCACGACAACTTCTTCGAGCTGGGCGGCCACTCGCTGCTGGCGGTAAGCCTGACCGCACGGCTGCGCCTGGAAGGGCTGCAAGTCGATGTACGGACCCTGTTCGGCCAGCCGACCGTCGCGGCCTTGGCCGAGACCTTGGGGCGTAACATGCAAGTGCGGGTACCGGAAAACCGCATCCCTGCCGATTGCACCCACATCACCCCAGACCTGTTGAGCCTGATCGACCTCGACCAAGCCGCGATCGATCGCATCGTCGCGCGCGTGCCGGGTGGTGCGGCCAACGTGCAGGACATCTATCCGCTGGCGCCTCTGCAGGAAGGTATCCTTTACCATCACCTGAACGCCGAGCACGATCCCTATGTGCTGTATTCCCGCCTGCGTTTTGACAACGGCGAGCGCCTGCAAGCCTTCGCCAGCGCCCTGGACCAGGTCATCGCCCGCCATGATGTGCTGCGTACCGCCGTGCTCTGGGACGGCCTGCCGCAGGCTGTGCAAGTGGTCTGGCGTCGCGCGCCGCTGCAGGTACTGCGCGACGACGATGCAGCTACCGTTGGCCTGGACCTGGGCCAGGCGCCTCTGATTCGTCTGCTGCATCGCCAGGTACTGGGCAGCGGATGCATCGAAGCCACTTTGCAGTTCCACCACATCGTCCTCGACCACACCGCCCTGGAGGTGGTCGGTGAGGAGTTGCTGGGCTTCCTGCAGGGCACGCCGCCGGTGCAGATCCCTGTGCCGTATCGCAACTACGTAGCCCAGGCGCGCCTGGGTATCAGTCAGGCCGAGCATGAGGCGTTCTTCCGCGCGCAGTTGGCAGATGTCGACGAGCCGACGCTGCCGTTCGGCCTTGGCGATGTGCAAGGCGATGGCCTTGGCATGCAAGAAGCCAAGCTGGCGCTGTCGGCCGAACTGGCCGCAGGGCTGCGGCGCCAGGCACGGCAAATCGGCATCAGTGTCGCCAGCCTGTTCCACCTGGCTTGGGCGCGCCTGTTGGCCGCTGCCAGCGGCAACGACCGCGTGGTGTTCGGCACTGTGTTGCTGGGGCGCCTGCAAGGCGGTGAGGGTGCCGAGCGGGCGCTGGGCATGTTCATCAACACCTTGCCGCTGCGGGTCGACCTGGGTGGTATCAGCCTGCGCGAAGGGGCGCAGGCCGTGCATCAGCGCCTCAGTGCCCTGCTGGCGCACGAACACGCCTCCCTGGCGTTGGCCCAGCGCTGCAGCGCTGTAGCTGCGCCGTTGCCGTTGTTCAGCGCCATGCTCAACTACCGCCATGGCGCAGAAGCCAGCGCTGAACAGCGGCAGGCGTGGCAAGGCATCGACGTACTGGAGGGCCAGGAACGCACCAACTACCCGTTGAGCCTGAACGTGGATGACTTGGGGCAGGGCTTCCGCC